>NZ_WQFQ01000002.1:0-607213 GCF_013034245.1 Ruegeria sp. HKCCA4812
TGCCGCCAAGCTCGACGTGCAAAGAGTGGAGAGGCGTGCGCTTCGGTGTGGTCATTTCTTCAACCTTTCAATCAGCGGGACTGGTCGCGGACGACCATAACGGTGCAATGCGCATTGCGCACGACACGGGCCAGGTTCGGGCCAATCTCGTAGTTCGGGAAATCGCCCTTGGTCGATGCCATGACGATCAGATCAAAGCCTTCCTTGTAGGCAAGCTTCAGGATTTCGCGGTAAACACTGCCTTCTTCGACATGGACCGGCACGTCGGAAGCCTTGGCATGATCCAGAATCGCCTGAACCGCACCCCGCACGTGGTCCTTTGCGCCGGCACCATAGTTGGCGGGCAGGTTTGGCAGCTGGATGATCTCGGGGATGACGGCAACCGCATGCAATTCGGCACCGTAGAATTTTGCCTGTTCCAAGGCGGTCGGCAGGGCCAGTTTCCACGAGCGGTCGTCGGTGTGATCAATGGGCAGCAGGATTTTCGTGGCCATCACGTCTCTCCTCGAGATATTGAATTCGGTTTCAAAGGCGGGGGGCCGGGATGGCCCCCCGTTTTGGTCGGGCCGAGCTTATTCGGCAGGTGTGCCGCCCGGCTCTTCGGACTTGCCGCCCGAGGCGAAGAACTCTTTCGTCAGTTTGAAGACGATCGGGCTCAGCAGCGCCAAGGCGATCAGGTTCGGGATGGCCATCATGGCGTTCAGCGTATCGGCCAGCAGCCAGATGAAGCCCAGATCCGCGGTTGCGCCGAAGTAGATCATCACGATCCACAGAACGCGGTAGGGCATCAGGGATTTCACGCCCAGCAGGAACTCGACACATTTCTCGCCGTAGAACGACCAGCCGAGGATGGTGGTGAAGGCAAAGATCGACAGAGCGATGGCGATCAGATACCCGCCGATACCTGGCAGCGACAATTCGAACGCGTGGCTGGTCAGCGCCGCACCGGATTCACCCGATGTCCATGCCCCCGAAGCGATGATGGCCAGACCGGTGATCGAGCAGACGATGATGGTATCGATGAACGTACCCAGCATCGCGATCAGACCCTGGTTGACGGGACCTTTGGTCTCGGCAGCGGCGTGCGCGATCGGGGCCGAACCCAGACCGGCTTCGTTCGAGAACACACCACGTGCCACGCCGAAGCGGATGGCGGCCCAGACGGCTGCACCTGCGAAACCACCTTCGGCGGCGGACGGGGTAAACGCATAGGTAAAGACCAGCGACAGCGCATGTCCGATGTTGCCGATGTTGATGAGAAGAACCAGCAGGCCCGCGATGATATAGGCAACGGCCATGAAGGGGACCAGCTTACCGGCGACCGCACCGATGCGGGTGATACCACCCAGGATAACGGCTGCGGTCAGAACCATCAGAACAACGCCAGTGACCGAGGTGTTCAGGCCAAAATTGGCTTCCAGCACCTGAGCAACACCGTTGGCCTGCACACCGTTGCCGATGCCGAAGGCAGCAACCGCGCCGAACAGGGCAAAAGCCACGCCCAGCCAGGCCCATTTCGCACCAAGACCGTTCTTGATGTAGTACATCGGGCCGCCGACATAGTTGCCCAGCTCGTCTTTTTCGCGATATTTCACTGCGCAGACGGCTTCGGCATATTTGGTGGCCATGCCCACCAGGGCGGTCATCCACATCCAGAACAAGGCGCCTGGACCGCCCAGGAAGACAGCAGTGGCCACACCGGCGATGTTACCTGTACCGATGGTCGCCGACAGCGAAGTCATCAGTGCGTTGAACGGGCTGATCTGCCCTTCGCCCTGACCTTCACGGCCTTTGAACAACAGGCTGAAGCCTGTGCCAATGCGCAGGATCGGCATGAATTTCAGCCCGACCTGCAGGAAGAAGCCAACGCCGAGGATGAGAACCAGCATCAGCGGCCCCCACACGACGCCATTGATGGCCCCTACGATTGAATTTAACGCTTCCATGGTTTCCCTCCCATTTGCGTTTGGTTTATGCCCCGGTCGCGATGGCCCGCTGGCGGGCCTGCTTGAGAGCAGTGAAATCTTCGTCGGCATGGAACGATGAACGGGTCAGCGGCGTGGCTGACACGTGCAAAAAGCCCTTAGAACGGGCGATCTGTTCCAGTTGGGCGAACTCCTCGGGTGACCAGAACCGGTCAATCGGATGATGTTTCGGTGTCGGTTGCAGATACTGCCCGACTGTCAGAAAATCGACATTGGCCGCGCGCAGATCATCCATCACCTGACGCACGTCGTTCAGAGTTTCACCCAGCCCGACCATCAGACCCGACTTGGTGAAAATCTCGGGGTTCGAGCGTTTGGCATCGTCCAACAGCCGAAGCGAGGCATAATAGCGCGCGCCGGGGCGAACCGTCGGATACAGGTGCGGGACGGTTTCCAAGTTGTGGTTGAACACGTCCGGCGCTGCGTCAAAGACGATTTTTGCGGCGTCGCCCTTGCCCAGGAAGTCGGGGGTCAGAACCTCGACAGTGGTGCCGGGGTTCTGATGGCGTACGGCGCGGATTGTCTGGGCGATATGCTCGGCCCCGCCGTCGGCCAGATCATCGCGATCAACCGACGTGATCACCACGTGGCGCAGGCCCAGTTTCTTGACCGCCGCCGCAACCCTGCCGGGTTCGAACGCGTCCAGCGCATCGGGGCGGCCGGTGGCCACATTGCAGAACGAACAGCCTCGCGTGCAGATCTCGCCCATGATCATCATGGTTGCATGGCGCTTGGACCAGCATTCGCCGATATTGGGGCAGGCCGCTTCTTCGCAGACTGTTGCCAGACCGTGATCCCGCATCAGACGCCGGGTTTCGTAATACGCGGCGCTTTCGATCTTCTTCTTGCGAATCCATTTCGGTTTGCGCGGGATGACACTGTCGGCCTTCTTGGCCTTTTCCGGGTGACGTGGTCGAAGCTGGATGGTCATCTGGCTGTCCTCACTTACGCGTGGATTGCGCGGCCCATGGCATCGAGGCAGGCTTCCTTGACCGCCTCGCCCATCGCCGGGTGCGCATGACAGGTTGCCGCAACCTCGGCGACGGTCGCGCTTTTGGTCATGGCCAGAACCAACTCGGCGATCAGATCGCCGCCATGCGCACCACAGATATGAGCTCCGAGGATCTTGCCGTCGGAACCGGCCAGAACCTTGACCGCGCCATCTGTTTCACCCGTCGAGCGCGCCCGCGAATTGGCCATGAAGGCAAACTTGCCGACAACATATTCGACGCCCGCGTCTTTCAGGGCCTCTTCGGTCTGACCAAACGAGGCCACTTCGGGATCGGTGTAGACCACACCCGGCACGGTGTTGTAATCGACATGACCGGCTTCGCCGGCCAGCATCTCGACACAGGCAACGCCGTCCTCTTCGGCCTTGTGGGCCAGCATCGGGCCGGGAACACAATCACCAATGGCATAGATACCGGGCACCGACGTCTGGAATGTGCTGTCGACTTCGATGAAGCCACGCGGGTTTATGGCCACGCCCAGCTCTTCCAGCCCAAGCCCGCGCGTCACCGGGCTACGGCCCACAGCGATCAGAACCTTGTCGGTCTCGATCGCCTCTTGCTTGTCCTTGCCGACGCGGTCCACGGTCAGGGTCAGGCCAGCCGCGGTTTTCTCAACCGATTTGAGGGCTCGGCCCAGTTGGAACTTCAAACCGCGTTTGGACAGCGCCCGCTGCGCCAGCTTTGCGATCTCGCCATCGATGCCGGGCAAAATGCGATCCAGATATTCGACCACGGTGACCTTGGCACCCAATCGTGCCCAGACCTGACCCAGCTCCAGTCCGATGACACCCGCACCGATCACCACCAGATGATCCGGAACGCTCTGCAACGCGATTGCACCGGTGGAACTGAGCACATCCTGCTCATCAATCTCGATCCCCGGCAGTGAGGTCGGCTCGGATCCTGTCGCGATCAGGATGTTCTTTGCTTCGTATACGCTGTCGCCGACCTTGACCTGACCAGTGGCCGGGATGCTGGCCCAGCCTTCGATCAGATCGACGCCGTTCTTCTTGAACAGGAACGCGATGCCCTTGGTCAGATCTCCGACGATCTTGTCCTTGCGCCCCATCATCGCACTGACGTCGATGCTGGCCCCCTCGACCGCAATGCCATGGGAGGAGAGATGTGCAAGCTCGGCATATTTGGCCGAGGAGGTCAGCAACGCTTTGGAGGGGATGCACCCCACGTTCAGACAGGTACCGCCCAGTGCGCCGCGCCCTTCGACACAGGCCACATTCAGCCCCAGCTGAGCCGCGCGGATCGCGGCAACATAGCCGCCCGGTCCGCCCCCGATAACGATGAGGTCATAGGTATTCATTTCGCGCACTCTCAGTAGATCGGGTAGCTTGCGCAAAGAGCGCGAACCTGTTTGCGGGTTTCCTTTTCGACGGTTTCGTCACCGTCAGGAGACTTCGCGAGCGCCTCCAGAACATCACCGATCAGATGGCCGATCTGCCTGAACTCTTCCGGGCCAAAGCCACGGCTGCACCCGGCGGCGGTGCCCAGACGGATGCCGCTGGTGATGGTGGGTTTTTCCGGATCTCCGGGAACGCTGTTCTTGTTGCAGGTAAAGCCGGCCCGTTCGAGCGCCGCCTCGGCGTCCTTGCCGGTTACGCCGATCGGGCGCAGATCGACCAGCATCAGGTGGTTCTGGGTGCCGCCAGAAACGATGTCACATCCGCGCGCCATCATGACGCTGGCCAAGGCCGATGCGCTGTCAACGACGCGCTGCATGTATTCCTTGAATTCGGGTTTCAGTGCCTCGCCAAAGGCCACCGCCTTGCCTGCGATGACGTGCATCAGCGGGCCACCCTGTAGGCCGGGGAAGACAGCCGAGTTGATCTTTTTCGCCAGCGCCTCGTCATTGGTCAGGATGATGCCGCCACGAGGCCCGCGCAGCGTCTTGTGCGTGGTCGAGGTCACGACATGTGCGTGTCCCACAGGCGAGGGGTGCAGGCCGGTCGCCACCAATCCGGCAATATGAGCCATATCGGCCAGCAGCCATGCGCCAACCTCGTCCGCGATTTCGCGGAACCTGGCAAAGTCGATCTTTTGCGAGTAGGCGGACGCACCTGCGATGATCAGCCTGGGCTTTTCCGCCCGCGCCAATTCGGCGACCTGATCATAATCGATCAGCCCTGCATCGGTCAGGCCGTACTGCACGGGCCGGAACCATTTGCCGGACTGCGCCGGTTTCGCACCGTGGGTCAGATGGCCACCTGCGTCCAGCGACATGCCAAGAATGGTATCGCCCGGGTTCAGCAACGCCAGCTTGACGGCCCCGTTGGCCTGTGCGCCGGAATGGGGCTGAACGTTGGCATATTCACAGCCAAACAGCTTCTTGAGGCGTTCGATCGCCTCGACTTCGACCTCATCGACATATTCGCAGCCGCCATAATAGCGGCGGCCCGGATAGCCTTCGGCATATTTGTTGGTCAAGACCGAACCCTGCGCTTCGATCACGGCCTTCGAGACAATGTTCTCCGAGGCGATCAACTCGATCTGTTCCGCCTGGCGTTCACGCTCGCGTGAGATGGACGCAGCAATGACGGGATCTGCCTCAATCAGCGACGTTTTGAACATAGTCTCCTCCTTTTGCCCCGAATCCTCAGTGCGAAACTTTGTTTCCTATAAGGGAAATAATGCGCCTTAGGCAACAAAAATCTCTTATTCAAGAAGTTGCGTATATATTGGGAGGCATGTAACCTTTGATAAAACAGGGGGAATTCAATGGGCGACGAAAGCCGAAATGATGTTTCCGGACAGGAATTTCAGGATGAAGGAGAGGCTCTGGGCCGCTCCATCCGCGATGCGCGGCGCGCGAAAGGGTGGACTCTGGAAGAAGCCGGCCGCGCTGCGGGTATCGGGCGCTCGACGCTGTCCAAGATCGAAAACAACCAGACGAAGCCAAGCTTTGACATTGTACGGCGTCTGACACAGGCCCTGGATATGAGCACCCCGCAGTTGTTTCTTCAGTCGGGTCAATCCGGCATTTCAGGCCGCCGTGATTTCACTCCGAAAGGCGAGGGGGAAATCAAGGATACGCCCACTTACCTGCATGAACTGCTTTGCCCCGAACTGACCAGCAAGCGAATGCTGCCCTATATCGCGACAATCAAGGCGCGCGACCTGTCGGAGTTCGAGACGTGGATCCGACATTCCGGAGAAGAATTCATGTATGTGCTCAGCGGTGAACTCATCTTCGTGTCTGAACATTACCGCCCTTTGCCAATGAAGGCCGGTGACTCGCTTTATTATGACAGCGGAATGGGGCATGGGTGTATTTCGACCAGCGAAGAAGACGCCAAGGTGCTTTGGGTTTCGCTGGAATAGCCCCCAGGGTTCTTTGGTTTTCCAGAAAAGCCGGCATCGCCATGCGCACCCCATTCAGCCGTCAGACAGGCTTCGGTGGCGAAACGCCGTCGGGGTCTGGCCGAATTCTGCCTTGAATGCCCGGGTCATGGCGCTGGCGTTTTCATATCCGCAACGGCCGGCGATTTCGGCGATGGACTGCTCGGTATCTTCTGCCAGGTTGCGTGCAAGGTTCAGCCTCAGCCGGCGGTACAGCGCCTGCGGCGTGGTTTTGAGCTCCGCCTGAACGCGCATTTCGATCCGCTTTTGCGAACACCCGATCTTGCGGGCCAGTTCCCTGATCGAAAGAGGTGTTTCAAGGTTCGCCTGCATGACAGCCAGTGCGCGATTGACCAAAGTGTCTTCGGATTTCAGAGGCAAAGGGTAATGATCCTGCCCATTTCGGCTCATCAGAAGATGCCCGACTTCCATGGACAAAAGGGGGCCGTGATCCCTGCGGATAAGGGCCGAGGCCAGATCGAACGCGGCCATCGCCCCGGAACAGGTCAGCCTGTTGCCATCGATGACATAACGTTCCTGTACCGCATCCACGGCCGGAAAGCTTTCTTCGAACCGGGAAAGTTCGTCCCAGTGAATGGTCGCCCGGTGCTCATCCAGCAAACCGGCGCGGGCCAGCAGCCAGCTGCCGGTATCCAATCCGGCCACTTGGCGGTGTTTTTTGGCAGCATCCAGCACGATGCGCGTGGTCGCTCGCGTGTCCAGCTTGCGATACCCATAGGACGGCATGACCACCAGAACGTCGCCTTGCTGGTCAGAGATTGAGCCATTCGGTGTAACGACAAGGCCGCTGGAACTTTGCACGGGGTCTCCGTCCATGGAGCAGAAACGCCATGAATACAAAACCTGCCTCGACAGGTTGTTCGCAGCCCTGAGCGGTTCGACCATGTTTGCAAGGCAATGGTTCGAAAACCCGTTGAAGAGCAGGATGTTGTATTGTCGTGTCAAAATTTTCGAATTTGGCATGATCTGATATCAACTCTGCATGCCGTGACCATGGGCGATGGCGTTTGGTTGGTCAACCACCGATCCAGGGAACACGCGCCATGCAGTTTGGTCTGACAGAAGAACAGGACATGATCGTCTCGACGGTCCGCAGCTTTGTTGAAAACGAAATCTACCCGCATGAAGACGCGGTCGAGCGCTCGGGAACCGTGCCTCCTGAACTGGGCGAGCAGATCAAGCAGAAATGTATCGATCTGGGCTTTTATGCCTGCAACTTCCCCGAGGAAGTCGGCGGCGCAGGTCTGTCTCATCTGGATTTCACCTTGGTCGAGCGCGAGCTTGGCCGCGGGTCAATGGCGCTGACGCATTTCTTTGGGCGCCCGCAGAACATCCTGATGGCCTGCAACGACGAGCAGCGCGAACGGTATCTTTTGCCTGCCGTACGTGGCGACAAGATGGACGCTCTGGCGATGACCGAACCGGATGCGGGTTCGGATGTGCGTGGTATGAAATGCCAGGCGGTGCGCGATGGCGGCGACTGGGTTGTCAACGGATCGAAACATTTCATCTCGGGCGCGGAACATGCGGATTTCTTCATCGTTTTCATCGCGACCGGCGTGGACGAAACTCCCAAGGGCCCGAAGAAACGCATCACCACTTTCCTGGTGGATCGCGGTACTCCGGGGTTTGAAGTGCGCGAGGGCTACAACTCGGTCAGCCACAAGGGCTACAAGAACTATATCCTGTATTTCGACAACTGCCGTCTGCCTGACGCACAGGTCCTGGGCGAGGTTGATGGCGGTTTTGCCGTGATGAACGAATGGCTTTACGCAACCCGCCTGACGGTTGCGGCGTTCTCGGTCGGTCGCGCGCGGCGCTGCTTTGACTATGCGCTGAACTATGCGGCCGAGCGCAAACAGTTCGGCCAGCCCATCGGCAAGTTTCAGGGCGTCGGCTTCCAGATCGCCGACATGATCACCGAGATCGATGCCGCCGATTGGCTGACACTCGCGGCCGCGTGGCGTCTGGATCAAAACCTGCCATCGAACCGCGAGATTGCCTCGGCCAAGCTCTATGCCTCGGAAACGCTGGCGCGGGTGACGGATACCACACTTCAGATCTTCGGGGGTATGGGTTTGATGGACGATTTCCCGATCGAACGGTTCTGGCGCGATGCCCGGGTCGAGCGCATCTGGGACGGCACCAGCGAAATTCAGCGCCACATCATCAGCCGCGATCTTCTACGTCCCTTGGGCGCCTGACCATGAACAAAAACCTGACCCGGCTGCTGCGCCCGAAAACCATCGCCGTCATCGGCGGCGGCGCGTGGTGTCAGCAGGTAATTCTGCAATCCGAACGCATGGGCTATGCCGGTCAAATCTGGCCGGTGCATCCCAAAGCGTCGGAAATTGCGGGCCACAGGGTTTTCGGCCACATCGAAGACCTGCCCGAAGCCCCGGATGCGGTTTTCATCGGGATCAACCGCCACGCCACCATCGAGGCCGTTCGTGTCCTGTCCAATATGGGCGCAGGTGGGGCGGTGTGCTTTGCATCGGGCTTTTCCGAGGCCGTTGCCGAAGATGACACCGGCGGGGACTTGCAGGATCAACTGATTGCAGCAGCTGGTGACATGCCCATTCTTGGCCCGAACTGCTATGGCTTCATCAACGCGCTGGATGGGGCGCTGTTGTGGCCGGACCAGCACGGGGCCACCCCTGTGGACAAGGGCGTGGCGATCCTGACGCAAAGCTCGAACATCTCGATCAACCTGACCATGCAGAAACGTGGGTTGCCGATCGCCTACATGATGGCCTGCGGAAACATGGCCCAGACCAGCCAGGCCGAAATCGCCTCGGCCTTGATCGATGATCCGCGCGTCACCGCCGTGGGTCTGCATGTCGAAGGGTTCAAGGACATCCGGGAATGGGAGGCGCTGGCCGCCAAGGCCTATTCAAAGGGCATTCCGCTGGTTGCCCTGAAAGTGGGTGCGTCGGAGCAGGCACAGGCCGCGACGGTCTCGCACACTGCGTCGCTTGCGGGCAGCGATGCGGGCGCGCAGGCCCTTCTGGACCGGCTGGGCATTCCGCGTCTGGCCGCGTTGCCCGACTTTCTTGAGACGCTGAAACTGTTGCATTGCTATGGGCCGCTGCCGGGTGGCCGCATCGCTTCGATCAGTTGTTCAGGGGGTGAGGCGAGCCTGATCGCGGATATGGCGGTTGGTACGGGCCTGAGTTTTCCGCAGTTGAGCGATGACAAAAGGGCGCGCTTGCGTGACGCGCTTGGCCCTATGGTCGCGTTGAACAATCCGCTGGATTATCACACGTATATCTGGCGCGACGAAGAGGCGATGGCACAGGCCTGGTCGGGCATGACGGGTGACGACATCGACCTGACGTTCTCGATCGTCGACTATCCGACGACGGATCCGACCGACTGGAGTTGCGCGACCCGAGCTGCGTTGAAAGTGCGTGCTGAAACCGGCGCCCGGTTTGCGATTGTTGCGACGCTGCCTGAACTTCTGCCTGAAGACGTCGCGCAAGAGCTGATGGCCGGTGGTGTCGTTCCATTCATGGGATTGCGCGAAGCACTGGCGGCCACGCGCGCTGCGGGTCAGATTTCGCCACCGTCCGCGCATCCTGTCTGGTTGCCTGGAAAGGCTGAGGCGACCCAAACCCTGACCGAAGGCGAATCGAAACGGGCGCTGGCCGAATGCGGCCTGCAAGTTCCGCAAAGCCGCACGGTTTGCGGCCCGGCAGAGGCCCATTCGGCCACGCAGGACATGGAAGCCCCCTTTGCCGTGAAAGGTGTTGGGCTTGCGCATAAATCCGAACACGGCGCTGTTCGGCTGGGCATCAAGGCCGAGGATGTGGCCGATGTCGCAGCCGAAATTGGCACAGAAAGCATCCTGATCGAAGAGATGATCACCGGAACCGTTGCCGAATTGCTGGTCGGTGTCGTCCGTGACCCGGCGCATGGGTTTGTCCTGACATTGGGGGCGGGGGGCGTGCTGACCGAAATCCTGCGCGACACGGCGTCGGTGCTGGTGCCAAGCACGCCCGAGGACATCCGTGCCGCGCTTGGTAAATTGAAAATTGCCCCGCTTTTGGCAGGCTATCGCGGCCAACGGGCGGCTGATATGGATGCAATCATCGCCGCAGTCGACGCCGTTCAGGCCTATGTCATGCAAAATGCCGACACGCTTGGCGAGGTCGAGATTAACCCGCTCCTGTGCACGCCGGACAAGGCCGTTGCCGTGGATGCACTGATAAGAAAGGCCTGAGATATGGACCCGATCAAAACCCGCCGCGACGGAGCGATCCTTGAGGTGACGCTGGACCGGCCCAAGGCCAACGCCATCGATCTTGTCACCAGCCGCAGGATGGGTGAGGTGTTCGCCGCGTTTCGCGACGATCCAGAGCTGCGCGTGGCCATTCTGACGGGCGGCGGAGAGAAGTTTTTTTGTCCGGGCTGGGACCTGAAAGCAGCGGCCGACGGGGATGCGGTAGACGGGGACTATGGTGTCGGAGGGTTCGGCGGCCTGCAAGAGCTGCGCGACCTGAACAAACCCGTGATCGCGGCCGTCAACGGCATCGCCTGTGGCGGCGGGCTGGAGCTGGCCCTGTCAGCCGACATGATCCTTGCCGCCGATCACGCCACGTTCGCCCTGCCGGAAATCCGCTCGGGGACTGTCGCGGACGCGGCCAGCGTCAAACTGCCCAAGCGCATCCCTTACCACATCGCGATGGAGTTGCTGCTTACCGGCCGTTGGTTCGACGCAGAGGAAGCCAATCGCTGGGGTCTGGTGAACGAGATCGTCGCCGCGGATCAACTGATGGACCGCGCCTGGGAGCTGGCCCGGCTGTTGGCCTCGGGGCCACCTCTGGTTTACGCCGCGATCAAGGAAATCGTACGTGATGCCGAAGATGCCAAGTTTCAGGATGCCATGAATCGCATCACCAAGCGTCAGCTCAGAACCGTGGACGTTCTCTATGCCAGCGAAGATCAACTGGAAGGCGCGCGCGCTTTCGCCGAAAAAAGGGATCCGGTCTGGAAAGGAAAGTGAACTCTGATCGCAGAACGTGAATTTGCCATTTACTGATCCGTGCCGCACGTGCACAGTTAGGCATGCCGTATTTCGAACGAAAACCATATGTTAGTGCATCTCGGGCGGTCAGCCCGATTGCTCCGCAGCCTGACAATCAACCGATTTCTGATATAGCACGCCGCGTGCTCGACAGGGAACGGGGCCCGCAGCAGCATCTGGACGGTCCGTTCAGGTGCCGCAAAACCTGTCATCCCGGCGGCACCGCCACCATTCTGCTGTGTTTTGAAGCACCGGAAGGCGCGGCCCCTGTTCAGATGCAGTTCGAACCAGGCGATCTGACCAACCCGAACGGGGACATTCTGCCGGCTAACCGCATCAATGTGATCCCGCCACAAATCCAGCTTGAACCGGGGGAAGCAACGGATGTTGCTGTTGCCGTCACTATACCCGATCTCACCGAACCCGGTGAATATCATGGCCGGATCGTCTGTACCGGAACGGACCAGACTTCGGTCGTGGTGGTTTTCGAGGTGGCGGGCGCTCAGACCTGACGGGTCACGAGATAGTCCATGAACTGTCCCAGAAACGCGCGCGGCGCGTCTTCTGTACCCGCGAACACCCGCGCGAACTCACTCCGGGCCGAGGCCAGCAGATCATTTGCCGCGTCTTGTGCATAGCGGATGCTGCCGTAATGGTTCATGCGCTCCAGCACCCAGGCGACATCTTGCGTCGACCGGGCATCGCGTGGGTTTGACAGCATCTCGGCCAACCGTGCCTGTTCGGGCTCTTCCGCCTTCAGGCCAAGCTGGCCCAGCATCAGCGTGCGTTTGCCTTCATAGATGTCCCCGCCGATTTCCTTGCCGTAACTGTCCTGAGAGCCGACGAGATTCAAGACGTCGTCCTGAATCTGAAACGCTGCACCCAGGAAAAAGCCAAAGGCATTGAAATCATCCAGATTAAGCGCACCGGACTCGACATCATGTGGCCGCGCAATCAGGGCCCCGATGCGCATCGGGTGAATGAAACTGTACCAACAGGTCTTTTTCAGACACATCCTCAGATAATCTGATGCATCGACGTTCAAACGATTGTCGCGAATCCAGCCAAGTTCCAACGCCTGACCTTCGATGGATTGCTGCAACAGATGGTCGAACTCATCCACCACGCGCATACCGGTTTCCGGGCCCAACGGCCCCAGGTTCTGACGCAGCAGACGCAGGGCAAGCGATTGCATCCCGTCGCCGGTATTGATTGCAAGGGGAACCCCAAGCCGCTTGTGCATACATTCGCGCCCGCGCCGGAAATCGCTTTGATCTTCGATGTCGTCGTGGATCAGAAAAGCGTTGTGCAGCAGCTCTAGAACTGCGGCCGAGACCCTTGCATTCTCGCTGTTTCCGCCGAAGGCTTCGCATGTCGCCAACAGCAGGGCGGGCCTCAAGCCCTTGCCCGAGGTTTCGATGTAGTCGCGCATCGGACCATATAGATAGGCCTGAGGCTCACCCGTCGGCAACAGGCCCAAAAGCGTTTCGCGCGCCTGATCCCCGTAGAAGGTCAGGGTTTTCAGAAAATCCTGTTTCGCCGCAGGATCCAAATGCGCGGTTCCGGATTTCACAGGCTCAGCCCTTCTGGGTGATGATCACGCGGCTTTTGCCTTCCCGCGCGCCGGATCGTTCCGGACCGCCGCCAAACGCAGAAAGCGGTTCGTCAGAAATTGGCAACGCCCTGGACAAGGCACCTGATTGACCACTGTCCCGACCCAGATCATACGCGACATCTTCCGCCAGCTCATCCCCCGGGATCGGCAGATCCGCGGTGGGCTCGTAATTCGCGATGAGGTCGAACAGCTCTTTCGGGGGGCAGATCATTCGAAGCGCTTCGGCAATGGCTGGCTCCTCGGTGATGCCGCCGGGTTTTGAATATTCCGCTGCCGGTTCCCCTATGGCGGCAAGAGGGCCATCACCGCCACGATCAACTCCTGCCGTGTCCTGACCCATTTTCAGCGCGGCTTCGACCGCAACCGCGAACCGATTGTCCCACGGAAGGCCAGCCTGATAGCGGGCGTAATCATAGGCGCGCAGCGGTTTCAGGATGTCGGGTTCATGCAGGTCCCAGATCTGGCAGGGCTCGGCATCCGATCCACTGCGTTGAAGAATGGCGTTGACGGCCCGACGCGCGGCCTCGTTCGCCCCTTCCATCGTGGCAAGGTCGGTGAAAGTGCGGACATAATCCGACGCCAGGAAGAAATTCGGGATGAGCGTGGCCGCATCCGGGCGCAAGCGCCAGCTGTTGATACGGTTGACCAACAAGGGTTCGACATTGCTTTGACGCTTGGGGTCGTTCGGGTCTTGAACGATATCAGGATCGAGGAACCAGTAATGCATATCCTCGTCCCGCAGAACGGTTTGGCCATCCACGTTGATGCTGCGCTTGAGTTGTTCCCAAACCTCTTGTGCGATCTCTTCCCGGCTGCAATCGCGCGCGGTCTTTCCGTTCAACCCCGGCTTGTCCCATTCGGAGATATCGATTGACAGCAGGCCTTTGGTCTTTCCTTCAGCCCAGTTTTCGAAATTGATCCCCGGCCAGAACTGTTTTTGCGACACAGCCGTCAAGGCCCATGGGCTGTCGATGAAAATGACGTGGCCGTGGGTCAGCTCGACATCCTTGGTCAGATAGAACTGAATGCCATTCATCCATTGCACGTCATCGGCCAGCAAAGGCAGTTTGGCAAGTGCGGGGTCAACCGCCATCATTTCCGGGGTCACAAGCGGTGCCATGCGTTCAATCGGCATGGCGCTGATGAACCAATCCCCCGTGACCTGCTTTTCTTCGCCATCCTGTTCGACCGTTGCGCCGACGATCTTGCCGTTCCGGCACTCGATTCCGGTGACTTTGGAGTCAAAATTGTACACGACCCCCTTGCTTGTCAGGTAATCCAGCCACGGTTGAATCCAGACAAGATTGGTGGGCCCGTTCAGCAGCCTGTTGCAGTGGGGTTCGGGCGTGGCGATACCCAGCTGAAGCTGAACCGCAATGTCCCCCACTGTCTTCGTGCTTGCCGTCGTGGCCTTGGCGGCCACCAACGAACGGGTCAGGCCGATGGCAAGGAACTTCTGATAGGCTTCCGAACGGTCCTGCGCGCCGATGAAATCCCACCAACCGATCCGTTCATATTCGTCAAACCGGCGTTCCTTGCAGGACGTCGCGATCCGCCACATGCAGGCGACAAAATGTTCGACATCCTCATACGCGATCTGGTCCCTCGGCGAAAGCGCGAATGCAATGGTCTTGAAGGCGTCGGCAACATCCTTGAGCGTGCGGGGGAACCGTTCCGGGACGATGATGCCGGGCTTGTCAAACTGGCTGACCAGAACTTGCGTGGTCGGGACAAGATTGTCAAAGCACGTGCCCTTGTCGTAATACGGCGTGCGGGCCATCGTGTCGGTGATATGCCGATAAAAGTTCGGAAAGAACCTGAACCCATGTTCACCGGGCAACCAGGGCCGTTTCACGCCGGGCGGATAATTGGCCCCATCCATCTCGGCCCATTTTTCCAGCGCCTTGATGTGTTTCGCCTTCGAGCCGTGATCCCCTTCACCCTTCATCACCGGGATGCTGCGGGCTTTGCCGCCGGGGATCAGCTGGCGTTCGTGGACTTCTACCTCGAACCCGCGTTCAATCAGTTCGTGCGCGGCGCTCATGCCAGCCACGCCTCCCCCAAGAATGACAACCTTGTCAGGCATCGGAAATTCCTTTCGCGGAATAGACGTCAAAGCGCAGGGTTATGTCTGACAGGCTGGCTTCGCCAATGCCAAAACCCTGCATCCGATTCATCCAGCTGAAATGCGGATTCGAGGTCAGGTAACGCGGTGCAAGCCGTACCGGAGCCGAAGCGGGCAGATTACCCTTGGACAATGCCGCATATCCGTCCGGGCCGAAGTCACACACACCCGTATCTTCGAACAGGATCGGAGCTTGTCCGATGGACGGTCTTATAAGTGCCTTTGCATGAAGCAGCCCCACACCATCGGGCCGAACGCGCATCCAGTCTCCTCCGATCGGTTCGATCACCCCTTTCAGATGCGGGCCTTCGACGGTGCCCCCTTCTTTGATGGCGAAATGCAGCCAAATCCCGTCCGGTGTCTCGCCCGAGGGGTGAAAGCTGCTTTCGAACGGCACCACAAATTTGGCGACATGTTCCAGTACCGGCGGCGCCACTGCGGTTTTTGCCGGTTCCGGTGCGGCAGGTTCAATTGCCTTTTCGGGCCCGGGGTCAAACTCGCGCCCTCCCGACGTCAGCACCGGACGCCAGGACAAAGTTTTTTCCTGTTTGACCGACGGCAGAATGGCTGCGAATTGTTGAAACCCTGTTTGCGGGTCCCGCAACAAAGGCCACCCGCGAATGGCACGCTCGGGGCCGCCATCTTCCGAACAGATCAGACGTAGCGTGTCATGCGACGACACGGATGGACCGGCTTCCACCAACACCCGACTGAGACCGTCTGCGTTGATCGCCTCGGACCAACGCAGCGTCACGCCCCGATCTGAAAACTCGCGCACGACCCGATCTCCGGTCAACAGGTTATGGTGCGGACGGCCTTAGCTTCCTTGATCCTGAGATGGAACTTCTGCTGCACGCGGAAGACGTGCTCGCCCTCGGCAGAGGTTTGCAGATACTTCACGGCGATATCCGAGGGCACGACGATTTCAACCGGTGCACCCAGCAGGGACACAAGCACTGCCTTGTCCGGGGGCAGGGTGCTGGAACGCAGCAACGGCCCGTCCAAGAACGGGAGAATGCTGTCACGTGGCAGCACCATCGAATTCGGCAGCGGGGTCGTGACCGCACGGAACAGACCGTTGCCCATCACACAGGCATAGGGGCCCAGATAGCCATACGTTTCCAGCGTGCTGATGCCCTCGACGACGGCCTCGAAAACATCGGTTCCGCTATAGTTCTTTTTGGACGTGGATTTGGTTTTGCCTTCGCCCGCTTCAAGCAATCCCGGATATTTGCCACCGCCGCTGATCGTATAGATCTGCGGCAATGAGTCGGGCGCGCCGCCGGCGTGTTTGGGGGCCTGTCCGGTGCCGGGTTGACCGTTGAAAACGATGTCATCCTCTACCCGTGCCACAACGGCGGCCGCTCGGCGGAACATGATCTGAGCCGCCGTCAGTTCCGGATCAGCCACCTGTGCGCCTTTCAGGTACACGTTCACCGATACGGTGGTAAGGCGCAGCGTATCATAATCGTTCACGTCAAGACGTTCTTTGGATGCACCAGATGAATTGTCCACCAGATGCAGCTTGTTCAGCGGGACGGATTGCGTGTCAGCGGGCAGCGGTCCGTACAGGGGCAGGAAACTGGCGGCCACCCGAGCGCGAAGCGCCTCATCATGGACGGCCTTTTTCACGGCGCTCCACTGATCTTCATTCCAATCCAATGCATCGGTCATTGCAAATCCCTCTCGGTGCTGCTGCCCAATTCGGCGGGGCAGTCAATCTTGTTCATTTTTCTTCTTTCAATCTGTCCAGCAGATCGCGGGCCCGCTGCTCCTGAACAACTCCACGGCAATCCCGGGCAAGCGAAAGCGCTTGCTCCGCCTCGCTGATTGCAGCGTCCAAGTCCCCCTTTGCGGCATAAGCCTTTGCTCGCACACGGTGATATTCAGGTTTGTTCAACGTCTCGCCGCGCTCCCAGCCGGGTATGCAGACGGTTTCCAGCCGGTCCAAAGCCTGATCAACATCTCCGTGATCAATCATCAACTCAGACAGAACAATCTGATTCTGAGGAAAAGTAAAGTTTCCACCAGATTTGGAAATCAGGTTCATGCATGTCTCGATGCGTTCCGGAACACCTGCGATATCGCCCTTTCCGGCCTGCGCGAGGCCCATATAGATGTCCTGCATCGCGTGAAGGTAAAGAAACCCTTCCTCATCCGCGACTTTTCTGGCTTCTTTCATCGTCACGTCAAGCCGGTCCCATTCCCCCGCATAGGGCAGGAACATGCTGCAAGCGCCCATGACGTAGACAAGGTTGGGTGCGTGGTTCAGCGCCCTGCTGACCTCGATGGATTCCAGACGCGCGGCCTCGGCTTTTTCGAACTTTCCTTGCTGCCACAGCAGGCATCCCTGAATGGCCAGCAATGACGCGGCCGTGGAAGACTGGGTCATGGGCATCATGGCCATATCCAGCTCGGGTGTGATCAGGGCGAATGCGCGCTCCAGCTGTTGTTCGCATTCCGCAAATTCCCCGCGGAAGTAATGAGTAAAGCTCAGCGCCCGCGCCGCCAGCACATTGGCGACGGGGTCTTCGGACATGCCGGCCATCATGTCCAGCGCCTGTCCCATTTCCATCGCTCGGTTCATCTGACCGGCGACAAAGAAATGGGTCCAACGGCAGAAGGTTGCGGCGAAAAGCGTCTCGCCGTCGCCCAAAGAATGGGCCAGTTCCATCGCCCGGGCGGCAGTTTCGCCGACCTGATCGGACGACCACCCGTAGATCGCCATATAGGCGGGCAGAATGTTCATCTGAACCCGAAGTTCGAAACCGTCGCGATCCGCGTTGTCCTTCATCGTTCCGATGTTGCGCAGGGCGGCCCGGAAAGCGGAAATCGCGGGCAGGTTCGCCAGTCGGGACAACGCCAGTTCACCTGCCGTGACCCAATTCGTGACAGCCTCATCCTTCAATCCGCCAAGATCGCAGTGATGCGCGACGGTATCGGGGGCCGGGCTGCCGAATGCTCTGTGACCGTCCAGCAATGCTTGGGCGATTTTCAGATGTACCTTCTGCCGGTCTTCCCGCAGCAAGGAATTATAGGCCGTATCCTGAACCAGCGCGTGGTTGAACGTGTATGTGGCCGACCCTGAATCGCTGGTGATCAGCACGACGCCAGCCGCCATAAGCTGCATGAGGGCGCTTTCCACATCCATGTCTTCATGCGCAACCGCGTGGATCATCTGAGCGGTGAAACTGCGCCCGATGACCGATCCGAGCTGGGCGACTGGTTTGGCATGTTCCATCCGGTCAAGACGCGACATCAGCGAGTCCTGAAGGGTGGCCGGGACGCTCAGCGCATCCAGAACCTCGGCGTTGATCGGAGCATCCTGGGGCAGCTGGTCCAGAACCGCCTTGGTCATTTCTTCGATATACAGCGGCACGCCATCCGCCTTCTCGATGATCTGCCTGATCAGGATGACAGGCAGGCTGTACGGCTCGGCCACGCGCCGAACCAGTTCGGATGCCTCGGTATTGCCAAGCGGAGACAGATCAATGCGCGCGGCTCGGCTTTCGAAATGTTCCGGAGGTTCGTATTCAGGTCGGTGCGACAGAACCACCAGTACCGGAAAGTTGCTCAAGGCGGATGCAAGAGCATCCAGTACATCCAACGTGGTCGCATCGGCCCAATGAACGTCTTCGACCACCAACAACAACGTGCCGCGCCTGTCACACAGGCTGCCCAGACTGCGCAGCATCACGTCAAGGGATTTGCGCGCCTTCTTCAACGGGTCGGATTCTGACGGGGCGCCGGTCTCGATACCTGCCAGATCCAGAAGAACGGGTAAGTCCGCGTCACTCAGCCGTGAGGCCGATTGCACGAAGTCCGAAATCGCCGCCCGGATACTTTCATTTGATTTGTCGCCCGAAACGCGCCTCAATTCTCCGACAATCGGGTGCAGCGGAAGACTGGTCAGGTGCGGGATGCACTGCAATGTAAAGGGTTTGACCCCTATTGATTCAGACAGTGACTTGATCAGCCTCGACTTGCCGATTCCCGCAGCCCCCCCGACAAGCGCCAGCCGGCCCGAGCCTTCCTGCGCTTCGTTCCAAAGCCGGGTCAGGGTGGAAAGATCGTCATGCCGGGCGACAAGATCGACCGCAGATTGACCCACCCGCGCGTCGAACCGGCTGGTGGACATGATTTCGGACACCACGCGATACACTTTGCGCTGATTGTCAAAGCCTTTCAGCTCGTGGCTGCCACGTGGTTCGAATTTAAAGGCACCCTGGGTCAGCCTCCAGGTCTCTGAAGAAATGATCACTTCACCTGGTTCGGCCAGCCCCTGAAGGCGGGATGCAAGATTCGCCGTTTCACCCACCAGAAAGTCCTGAGACCCCAGGCTTTTCGAAGAAACGACGCCCACGACAACCATACCGGTCGCAATGCCTGCGCGCAGGTCGAGCTTTTCTCCAAACTCGTTTTCAAGGTTTTGAACGGCCTCGATGGTCTCCAATACGGCTCGTACGGCCCGTTCGGCATCATCTTCCATGGCCTTGGGGTATCCGAAATACACCATTATGCCGTCGCCCTGCCGATAGGCCAGATGGCAGCCGTGCTGCTTCAGGGTGCCGATCGCCGTATCCAGATACAGGTTCATGATCTGCATCAGGTCTTCCGGATCATATCGCTGAGCCAGCCGGGTCGACCCCACAAGATCGCAGAAAACCAAAGTCAGCTGCCGCCGCTCGGCCTTGGACTGGACTTCGGGCCGCTTCGACGCTTCCTGCGATTTCAGCCTGGCCTGCGCCTTTCGAAAGCGCTTCCTTTCACCAACCGTCAACCCGAGATCACGCAGTTCCGGATCAGTCAATTCGTCCAGAATGTCATCGTCAACGCCCTCTCTCTGAAACAGAGTGGCATAGTCATTCAGATCTGCCAGATGAAGGACTTTTGAAATGCGCGGTGATGCCTCAAGGACTCGCGTCATAGTCTTGCGACTCCTTCCATAACTGTCCCCCTGTTTTCCCCTTAATACATATACATAATGAATATGTATAATCCAAAATTAGAGAGGAATTCATACTGAATCCATAGCAGGAACTGGCAGCACTGTTAACTTGTTACATTGATTGGTCGATATACGTCTAAATTACCACGACGTCACGCGCTTTTCCTGAAAAATCATAAGGTTCAAGTCTCAAGTTGACTTAATTGGCAAGGCTTTAGGGCGACAGAACGACCGGATATGCCGGTCTGCCGCTGACGTCACGTCAAGGCTGACAGAGGTGCAAAAGTGCCGTGGCCGACGTGAGATACCGGGCAGAAAAGCAGACTCAACCCCGGCGCCAGCAAAGAGCCGAAGCGCGCAAATGTGCTTCGAACAGATACACTTACGCTCCAGGCGCATACCGATTTTTGTCCGCCCGTTCTTCATTGGGATACAGGTATCAGGGAAAGCGGCTCAAAGATCTGAGATAAGTCAGGAATCATCCGGTATCCAGAGCGGATCTGGCTGTGGATGAAACCCTATTCCTCGGCCACGGCTTTTACATGGGCCGCAAAGGACGGGGCCAGCATCAGGGACTTGCACCGCTCGAACCGGTTCGTGGCATAGGCCCAGAAATCTTCGGCGGGGTTTTCATCCGCATGCTGGATCAATCCCCACAGCGTCCACAGCAGGTCGCACATGGCTTTGTAGATCACCATGCGCCCGATCTGAGCCTCGCTCGGCGGGCCGTCGAAATAGGCGGTCAACATTTCCAGCTCCTGTTCGTCGGTCAGCCCGGCTTCGACCGACAGATCACCCAGATCCCAAAGGGCATCGTTCATGCCTGAATACTCGTAGTCCACGAGCCACATGCGCTGGCCGTCATCCAGAAAATTCTCGCACAGAGGGTCGCAATGGCTCGGGACCAATGCTCCGGGTTTGTCCCGCAGCACCTCTCGGATCGGGGCCGCCTCGGCCACGACGTCCGCGTAACCCTCTGGCAGGGTAGCGTTTTTGTCCGCAAGCACCTTCATGTAGTCGTTGATCATCGCAAACAGCTCGAACCGAAACTTGAACGGCTCGGGGGCATCATGAAGCTGTCTCAGCGCCTTACCCGCACGGGCGGCAGACCCGGGACGCGTCGCAAACATCTCGGGTGTCATCGTGACGATGTCGGGTACGCAATCACTGATCATCACACCGGATGCCGCGTCTGCCCACAGAACTTCGGGGCCGACCCCGGTTTTCGCCGCCACCCGTGCGTTGTGGATTTCAACTGCGCGGTTGATATAGGCTTCGGTGCCTTCACCGGGGATGCGCACGATCACCGTCCTTGGCCCGCCTTCGACGCGATAGACCAGATTGGTCAACCCGCCCAGCCGCTGGGTGTGAATGTCCGCCTCGGCAAGGGTTTCGAACCCCGCCACGTTGCGAAGGGCCTGAATAATCTCATTTGTTGGTTCATTCTGCATCGCTCTCTCCCTCAGGCTTTCAAACGGCTGTTTGCCGGGTCGTAAAGCGGCCCGTCCACACGCTGGATAGGGTGACGCTCTCCGAACACCTCCACTTCGAATTCTGACCCACCAGCCAATCCCGCAGGCAGATAACCGTAGAGGATGGTCTTGCCGACGGTAAACCCATAGCCACCACTGCACGCCAGCGAGACTGTTTTGCCGGAACGCAATATGGTCTCTCCTCCGGTGATCGGCAGCCGCTCATCGGTGATGAACGTGCAGAGCTGCCGCTCGGGGCCGGTCGCTTTCTGCGCCTCCAGCACCGGTCGCCCGATGAAGCCCTGTTTGGATTTCAGATGGACCCGCGCGCCAAGGCCCGCTTCGATTGGCGAATAGTCGGGGGTGATGTCGGCGCTCCAGTAAAGATAGCCTTTTTCCAGCCGCAAGGACTCGATGGTGCGGTAGCCGATGTCGCGGATGCCATGGCTCTGACCGGCCTGCCAAAGCAAGTCATAGACATGCAGGGCGAACTCGGTCGGGATATGTAACTCCCATCCCAGCTCTCCGATGTAACCTATGCGGATCGCGCGAACCTTTGCCGTTCCCAAGGTGATCTCTCGGGCCGTTGCAAAGGGAAACGCATGGTTCGAGACGTCTTCTTCCGCGATGGCCTGCATCACATCCCCTGCCTTGGGGCCGCAAATGTTGATGACGGCGCGTGCCGACGTCATTTCGATCAGCTGCGCGCGCCCATCGCGGGGCAGGTGACGTCGGATCCAATCCGCGTCATGCACGCCGAATCCGGACCCGGTGACGATGTAAAAATGGTCCCGCCCCAATCGGGTGACGGTGATATCGGCTTCAACGCCCCCGCGATCATTGCACAATTGGGTGTAGATCACCGTGCCATCCGGCTTGTCCATATTTGAAACGGCAAGGTTTTGAAGGGCTTCCAGTGCGCCGGGGCCGATCAGTTCGAACTTTGCGAAACTGGTTTGATCGATCAGAACGACCCCGTCGCGCGCGGCCTTATGTTCCTGTTCGGCATAGGTTTTCCAACCCGGCGACAGGAAATCCAACTGATCCACCGGCTCTACACCGGCCGGAGCGAACCAGAGCGGTCGCTCCCAGCCATTTTTTGACCCGAACACCGCGCCATGTTGTTTCAGCCGCTCATGCAGGGGCGACAGGCGCAGGTTTCTGGCCGTTTCCGCCTCCTGCCCCGGATATCGCATCTTGTAGTGATGCGCGTAATGCTCGACCGCGCGAGGATACATGAAGGCGCGCGTGGCGTGATGCGGACTGAACCGGCGCACGTCCAGAGGCCACAGATCAAGGCTCGGGCGGCCTTCGACAATCCACTCCGCGATCATCTCTCCTGCGCCACCACCTGCCGCGATGCCGTACAGAAATCCGGTCGCCAGCATCAGGTTTCGCAGCTCGGGCGCCCATCCCATGACAAAATCGCCATCCGCGGAATACGGGATGGGGCCGTTGATCACCTGCCGGATTCCAACCGTGTTGACGACCGGCGTAACCTGACCTGCCAGTTCGGCAAGGGGGGCAAACCGCTCCAGGTTGTCCGGCAAAAGCTGCCGGACAAACGCGCCCGGAATACCCCTGTCGCCGAATGGCAGCGTGTTGTCCTCGTACCCGCCGATCACAAGCCTCCCGCCTGCATCCGGTTTGTAATACACCAGCCGCTCGGGATCCCGCAGGGTTGGCAAGCGTTTTACAAGATCGGGGTCGGGCAGGGGTTCAGTTACGATGTATTGATGCTCGACAGCGCAGGCTGGGACAACGACCCCGAGTTTCGCGGCCAGTTCGCGGCTCCACATTCCGGCGGCCAGAACGACGGTGTCCGCTTCATAATCCCCTTCCGATGTCATCACTTTGGTGATGCGATCGTTATGGATCTCAAAATCGGTGACCTCTACGGATTGGCGGATCCGGGCACCGTGCATCCGGGCGCCGGATGCGATTGCCTGACACAAGCCTGCGGGATCGACATGACCGTCCGAGGGGATGAAGGCCGCGCCTTCCAACCCTTTCGCGTCGACATAGGGGAAAAGCGCCTTGGCTTCTGCGGCCGAGATTATTTCCATCTCCAGATCAAAGCTGCGGGCCATTGTCGCCAGGCGCTTTGCTTCCAGAAGCCGCTCTTTGCTTGCCGCCAGGCGCAGGCTTCCGACTTTCTTCCAGTCGAATTCCATCCCGGTTTCTTCGGCCAGACGATCATACAGCACCACGGACCGTTTCAGCATCCGCGTCGTGTTGCGCGATGACCGCAACTGCCCGACAAGCCCCGCCGCATGCCAGGTGGCCCCCTCGGTCAGGGACGCCCTTTCCAGAAGAACAACATCCGTCTCACCGGACCGTGCGAGGTGATACGCGATGGAGCATCCGATGATGCCCCCGCCGATGACGAGATGTCTGACCGAATGCGTTGTCATGCGTCCACCCATTTCAAATGACATGTCGTCATCAAAAGTCGCAAAACAACAAAAAGCAACAAAAATGTTTGAAATGTGTTGAAGTAAGTCGCTTGAACAGCGTCAACCTTGCAAGTAACCTGATGAAATCAACAAATATCGCGGCGCTTCATGTCGAAATACGAGCAAGACATTCTCAGCACGGTAAACCTGCATGGGCGAATTTCGGTCATTGAGCTGGCGCGCATTCTTAACGTGTCGGACCAGACCATAAGGCGAATCGTGAAGCCGATGGTCGCCAAGGGCAGCCTGTCCAAGGTGCATGGTGCATTGGTCAGCACTCAAAATGTGCTGGATCCTCCGTTTCTGGCCCGCATGGCGCAGAACCGTGCCGCCAAAGTCGCGATTGCCGACGCCGTTGCGGGGCGGATACCGGACGGCTCGGCCATTGCTATCGACACGGGTTCGACCTCGGGCTTCATTGCTCAGGCACTTCGCACGCGCAAAAACCTCACGGTGGTGACAAACTCGGCCTTCATCGCCGCCACGTTGTCGATGGAAGAGGGCAACAGGGTCTTCATGGCGGGGACGCAGTTGCGCAACCACGACGGCGCCGCTTTCGACCGCGCCGCCTATGACGTCATTGCAGGGTTCTCGGCCCGGACGGCCATCTTGTCGGCGTCACTGGTGCATCCCAGCAAGGGCTTCATGGTCTATGATCAATGCGAGGCTGATATGGCCCGGGCGATGTCTGATATTGCTGACCAGACCTTCATGGCGGTTGATTCCACAAAATTCAACGAGGCCCAGACCAGCCCGGCGTTGCGCCTGCCCGGGTTGGCGGAAAAGGATGTGCTCATCACCGATCGCAAATTGCCCGCATCTTTCCAGTCCTTACCCGGAGATGCGAAATTGGTGATCGCGGGCGTGAAATCACAAGAAGACAGTCATTGACTTTGTGATGACACTGCCCGGCCCGATGTAACTAGCCGGTTCCACCGAAACGGTGAAACCGGCTGTGTTTCAGGCTGTTGCGCCCTTGATGCGAATGGCAGTGCCGAGGCTTCCTGCACAGACGCCGACCACAATAGCGATGATCAGTTCCAGTGGCTCTACATGCGCAAACCGGAAGCCTGCGAAAACCAGCGTCTCGAATACGCCGACTGCGCCGCCCAATGCCGCACCCAGCCACAGCTTGCGGGTCATCATGCCCAACGCCAGACCGAGTATGCCGGGCAAGCTCAGGACGTTGCCACCGATGGTTCCAAGTAACTCTAACATCTCTGCCCCCACATCAATTCGAGCTGTTGTTCAGGAAATCGCGGATGTCGTCACCCGCGGCAGCGTGCTCCTGCACAACTTCATCTTCCAATGCAGCAGTCACCTTTTCGTATGTTTCCAAATAGTTGGGTGGAAGGCTGTGGGCGATGCCCTGGTGGCAATCGATACAGGTCATACCATTGTCGATGGCGCGTTGGTGTTCCGAGGCAGCGCGGGTTTCCTGAATGGTGAAGTCCATGTAGTCAAAGTTGTGACAGTTGCGGCACTCGCGGCTGTCAGACGCTTTCATTTTCTTCCAGACGGCCGAGGCCATCGCCAGGCGGTGATCCTCGTATTTCTCGGGTGTGCTGATGGTGCCCACCAGTTCATGATAGACGTCCTTCACGGCCATGATCTTGGCTTTGATCTTGTGGTTCCACTCATCCGGAACGTGGCAGTCTGAGCAGATCGCACGCACGCCGGAGTGGTTGTTGTAGTGGATCGTCTCGCGATACTCACCCAGGTTCGTTTCCATCGTGTGACACGAGACGCAGAACTCTTCGGTGTTGGTCAGTTCCAGGGTCCAGTGAAATCCGCCCCAGAACAGGATACCGGCCAGAAATCCGGCAAGGATCAGAAAGCCCGAACTGAACATTACCGCCGGCGTCCAGATCGCGTTCCAAAGGCGACCCAGAAAGCCGCGTTTTTCGGGGGAGTCTGCCATGTCGGTGCTCCTTTCAAACTTGTGTTGGATCAGTTGCCGGTCGAGGGCTGGAACACGTTTTCAACAAGCGGCGGCGCGTCTGCCTGCGGAACGTGACATTGGTTGCAGAAATAACGGGTCCCGGCGACGCGATCCAATTCGCGGCCTTCGCGATCCAGATAGTGTGTCATTGAAAGGGTCGGCGCGTTACGCTCACCTGCCTTGGACCAGTCATGGCAGGACAGGCACTGATTGGTGCGTACATCAATCTGATATTGCTCGATCGAATGCGGAATCAGCGGTGGTTGCTGGCGATAATTACGTTGCATCCGTCCTTCGACATTTTTGTGAATCTGATCCAAAGGGATCGGCTCGTCTACGTCCGCGCCCCGCAGGGTTTCGACTTGAGCGGACTGGGCAAAGGCCCATCCGCTCAGCAACACTACGGGTAGAAGGGCAATTCCGCCTGTAACGATTGATCTTTTCATCTTGGCACTCCCCTAGATAGGTCTGGCAGCGCGCGGCTCAGGCGCGGCAACTGGATCGGAAGGTTGAACGACATGGTCGTCGAACCGGTGAGTAAAGTTGAAGACGTCGACTGCGCAGACATCGATGCAGCGTCCGCAGTTTGTGCAGTCGGGTGACAGGATCAGGGGCGAGCTTCCCGGCTTGCCTTTCAGCGCGGGTGAGATCACCTGATTTTCAGGACAGACCGCATAACAATCCATACAGTCATCACAGGCCGTGCGATTGGCGGCACTGACCCGCAGCAGGCTTTTCGACCCGATCAGCCCGTAGAACGCGCCCACGGGGCACAGATGGCCGCACCAGCCATGGCGTGAGACGAAAACGTCAAACACGAAGATGGCCGCAATCATGGCCCAGACAAAGCCCATGCCGAATACCAGCCCGCGATGCAGCATGGTGATCGGGTTGACCAGCTCCCAAGCGATCACGCCGCTCAGGCCCGAGGCCAGCAGCACGGTTGCCAGAATCCACAGCCGGGTGCCGCGCTTGGGTTGCCAGCCTTTCGGCAGGTCCAGTTTGCGGTGCACCCAGTTGGCCGCGTCTGTCACCGGGTTTATGGGGCAGACCCAGGAACAATAGACACGGCCACCAATCAGGGCATAGACCACCAGAACGATCAGCCCACCAATTAGCGCGGTCATTTCGGGCCAATGACCTGCAACCAAGCTTTGCAACAGGATGAACGGATCGGTCAACGGCAACACGCCCAGCGTCAGTGACCCTGCCAAATTGCCCTCGACAATCCAGATGCCGAACCACGGGCCCAGCAGAAACAGAAACAGAAAGAACAGCTGGCTTGCGCGGCGCATCAGCAAAAAGCGATGCGCCCCGATCCAGCCTTTGCCTTCAACGGCCTCCTGACCGACGGGCATGTGCGTGCGAGTACTCATTGCCCCACCCCCGGCAGATCATATTCAGGGGCAAAACCGCCGGGCGCGGCAAGATTGTCGGTTCCCGGTCCGGGCAAACGATCCGGCAGATCGATGATCCCCTCGACCACCGGCGCGCCTTTGGCGGCCTTTTCCTCCCAACCCTTGCGGTAATGCTCGGCCGAACTGCCGCGCGCCAGCCGGGCCGGCAGAACCTTGATCGCGGCCTCGGGCAGAACACAGCTTTTCTCGCACATGCCGCAGCCGGTACAGCGTTCGGCATGAACGGTTGGAATGAACAAGGCATGATGACCCGACCGGGTATTGTGCGCCGTCTCCAAAGTGATCGCCTCGTCAATGACGGGGCAGACGCGATAGCAGACGTCGCAGCGCAGACCGAGGAAGTTCAGGCAGTTTTCCTGATCGACCAGAACGGCAACACCCATCTCGGCATCGTCGATATTCTCCAGCCCGGGATCCAGCGCCCCTGTTGGACACGCGGCGACACACGGAATGTCGTCGCACATTTCGCAGGGAACATCCCGGGCGGTGAAGAATGGCGTTCCCGTCGCCACCGCATCCGAGCCGAGCTCGGCCAGTTTCAGGGTATCGTACGGGCAGTCCCGCACGCATAAACCGCAACGGATGCAGGCCGACAGGAACTCCTTCTCGGGCAATGCGCCGGGCGGGCGCATGGCATCGGCGGGCAGGGCGCGGGCGTCGCGGGCCAGATAGGCCAGCAACGATCCGGCGACCACGCAGCCGCCCGCCGCCCGCGCCGAGTCCTGCAGGAACCGGCGCCGCTGCGGCGAAAGGGGTTTATCGACAAGAGACATGGGAACGCCCCGTATGATCCTTGCTGGTTACGCGCGCTCAACCTTGCAGGCGCACTTCTTGAAGTCGGTCTCTTTCGACAGCGGGCAGGTTGCGTCCAGCGTCAGCTTGTTGGTCAGCTGGTGCTCATCGAACCACGGCATAAAGACCAAACCGCGTGGCACCTTGTTCCGACCCCGGGTTTCGACACGGCTGGTAACCTCGCCGCGGCGGGTCGACAGAACAATCTCCTGACCCCGGCGCAAACCCCGATCCTTTGCGTCCTGCGGGTGCATGTAGACCACGGCAGCGGGATAGGCGCGGTGCAGTTCCGGCACCCGGCGTGTCATCGACCCTGAATGCCAGTGTTCCAGCACGCGACCGGTGCACAGCCACAGATCGAATTCTGCATCCGGCTCCTCTGCTGCGGGCTCGTATGGCGCGAAGATGATCTTGGCCTTGCCATCCTTGTGGCCATAGAATTCCACGCCGGCACCCTCGGACACGTAGGGGTCATAGCCTTCGCGGAAACGATAGAGCGTTTCCTTGCCATCCACGACCGGCCAGCGCAGACCGCGGGCCTGGTGATAGGTTTCGAATGGTGCCAGATCATGCGCATGGCCGCGCCCGAAGTTGGCGTACTCTTCGAACAGACCTTTCTGCACGTAAAAGCCGAAATGCTCGGATTCGTCGTTGTCAAAGCCTTCGGCGGTTTCCGACAGCGGGAACTTGTCGACGCTGCCATTTGCAAACAGGACGTCATACATGGTCTTGCCACGATGCTCGGGCATGGTGGCCAGCAATTCTTCGCCCCAAACCTCTTCGACGGTGAAGCGCTTCGAGAACTCCATCACCTGCCACAGGTCCGATTTGGCCTCGCCCGGGGCCTTGACCTGTTGCCGCCAGAACTGGGTGCGGCGCTCGGCGTTGCCATAGGCGCCTTCCTTCTCGACCCACATGGCGGTGGGCAGGATCAGGTCAGCGGAAACCGCAGTGACCGTCGGGTAGGGGTCTGAAACAGTGATGAAGTTTTCCGGGTTGCGATAGCCGGGATAGCCTTCCTCGTTGATGTTCGGTGCAGCCTGCATGTTGTTGGTGCACTGAACCCAATAAGCGTTCAGGTCGCCATCCTTCAGCTTGCGATGTTGCAGCACGGCGTGGAAACCCGGCTTGTCAGGAATGGTGCCGGCGGGCACGTTCCATGCGGTTTCGCAGATCTCGCGGTGCTTTTCGTTCATCACCACCATGTCGGCGGGCAGGCGGTGCGCAAAGGTGCCTACCTCGCGCGCCGTACCGCAGGCCGACGGCTGACCGGTCAGCGAGAAGGGTGAGTTGCCGGGTTCCGAAATCTTGCCCACCAGCAGGTGCACGTTGTACATCAGCGAGTTCACCCAGGACCCGCGGGTATGTTGGTTGAAGCCCATGGTCCACAGGCTCATCACCTTGCGGTTGGGGTCGGCATATTGCTTGGCCAGACGCTCCAGCTTGTCAGCCGGAACACCGGACAGTTCCGAGGTGTATTCCAGCGTGTATTTCGAAACGGCTTCGGCATATTCCTCGAAGCTGATCGGCTCCAGCTTGCCCGAGTTCGGGTTTTCAGCCTCTTGTTGCAGGGGGTTGTTGTCCCGCAGGCCGTAACCGATATCGGTGGCGGTTTTGGTGATGTTGACGTGGTTCTTGACGAACTCTTCGTTCACCGCGCCATTCTGGATGATGTAGTTCGCGATATAGTTCAGGATCGCCAGATCGGTTTGCGGCGCAAAGACCATGCCATTATCGGCCAGCTCGAACGAGCGGTGCTCGAAAGTCGAAAGCACATGCACTTCGCAACCCGGCTTCGTCAGGCGGGTGTCGGTCAGGCGCGACCACAGAATCGGGTGCATCTCGGCCATGTTCGATCCCCACAGCACGAAGGTATCGGCGTGCTCAAGGTCGTCATAGCACCCCATCGGCTCATCAATGCCGAAAGTGCGCATGAAACCAACCACGGCCGAGGCCATGCAGTGACGCGCATTGGGATCAATGTTGTTCGACCGGAACCCGGCCTTCATCATCTTGGCGGCGGCATAGCCTTCCCAGACCGTCCACTGCCCCGAACCGAACATCCCCACGCTGGTCGGGCCTTTCTTGGCAAGGGCCTCTTTCCATTTGGCGGCCATCACATCAAAGGCTTCATCCCAGCTGACCGGTTCGAACTCGCCATTTTTGTCGTATTCGCCGTTGGTCTTGCGCAAAAGCGGTGTGGTCAGGCGGTCTTTGCCGTACATGATCTTGGACAGGAAATAGCCCTTGATACAGTTCAGGCCCCGGTTCACCGGTGCGTCGGGGTCACCTTGCGTGGCCACCACGCGGCCGTCCTTGGTGCCCACCAGAACCGAACAGCCTGTACCGCAGAACCGGCAAGCAGCCTTGTCCCAGCGAATATCGGGCGCGCCGACCTGAGCGTTGGCCTGACCTGTGGCCATGGGAATGCCCGCAGCCGAGGCAGTGGCTGCCGCTGCGGACGCTTTCAGAAATGTACGACGGGATTCAGAGATGGTCATTGCATGGGCCTCCTGCTGGACGGTTGGCTTGGAGCATCAGGACGCGGAGCCGTCTCCGCGAGATCTTCGAAATGGTGATAAGTCAGTGACAGTGAGATCACTCCTGGGATCTGGTGCAGATCCATGATGGTGTCCGAGGCCAGCCTGTCGGCCGTATCCTCGACAACAACTACGAAACGGCCGTCCTCGGCTTCGGCATGAAGCTCGACGCCCTGGGTTTCGGCCATCGCCGCGCGTGCGGCATCGGTGTAATCGGGGGCGATGTGGACCAGACAGCCACAAATATTCATTGGTTCACCTCCGGGTGTAGTGGGGCGGGGCGGTGCATCACGATCGCCCCAGTGGGGCAGGCGGCGGAACAACTTCCGCAGCCGATGCAGGTTTCTGTTTCAAGCGCTGGTTCCGCGCGTCCGCCCAGTTGCAGGCGAAAGCGGATGGCATCCTGTTCGCAATTGTCCTGACACAGGCGGCAGCTTACGCCGTTCGTCGACAGGCAGCTTGTGTCATCGATTCGTGCGCGCCATGGCCATTCGGCAACACGTTCCGACAGCAACGCCGGGGTCGGACAAATGTCAGCGCAGTCACCACACAATGTGCAACCGCCTGCGGACAGGTCCAGAACGGGGAAACCGGCATCGTCGAATGTGATGATGTCTTCAGGACAAGCCGCGGCGCAGTCTTCGCAACGCGTGCATAGATCGCTGAAGCCAGTTGCAACTGCACCCGGCGGACGGATCGCATCTGGGTCCTCCCGCAGGATACGCGCGCTTAGAAAAGCGCGTCTGCTGGTCATCTGGCTCATAGCTTGCGACTCGAAATTGGATTGATAGGTTCGCGTCCTTACTTCCTAGCTGCCTTAAGCAGCGCACGAATTGACCTATATCATACTTTTATATTTTTTTTGTTCGGTCTGAGATTTGTAATTCTTCATCAAACGTTCAATTCGATACGGGCGTCGGGGAAGAACTCCAGGATCTCTTTGGCTCTGCCGGCGGATGCCGCGCAAAGTGCAGTGGACAACCCATCCGCAATTGCCGCTTTCGGGGCAGAAACCGAAACGGTCCTGTCGCGGCTTGAAGGCCCATCCAAGGTAATGATGTGTCCGACTCCCTGGCTGAGCTGAGTCGCCAGCGTTGAAGATGTCGCCACTGCCCGATCGTTCAATTCTATCCGCTTCAGAACCGTTTGGTCCGGCGCCGCCAATCCAACATTCCAAGGCGCACCGTCACCACGCGCACCCAGGGCGGCAACCTCTCCCATATTGACCAGAACATCACGCAGACCATGAGCACGCAGCAGGTCGGCGATCCGGTCGGTGATCGCGCCCTGCGCTATACCGTTCAACGTCAGCGCCGATTTTCCGGGCACCGGAAGGCGAATGGCCGAGGCGTCATAAATTACCTTTTCCCAGCCTATCGCCTGCTGAACTTCAACCAGATCATCCGGGCGCGTGCCCGCAGCCAATGCCGTCCACACGGGTTGAATGCTCGGATCAAATGCGCCACCCGATGCCTGATGCAGCGCTGAGCTGAGGCTTAGCACCTTCAACAATTCAGGAGCGGGCGCCGTCAGCACACCATCGCGATTCAACCGGCTGAGCTGCGATTGCGGACGATACAGGCTGAAGATGTCTTCCAGCCGGGCAATCTCGGTCTCCATGGCGGCCATGATGGGTGCAGCTTCGGTGTCCGTCAGGCCCACAAGGCGCAGGCTGGCGGTAGCACCCAACGCGGTCCCGTGCCAGCGCGCGTCCGAGGCCGCAAGTGGTGTGGCCGCAGCACAAGCGGCTGAGATGATCAGAAATCGGCGGCGCGACAAGGCGGTCATACGGGGGTCTCCAACGACAGTTCAAGATCGACAGGGCCAAGCACTTCGGTGTCCGGAATGTCCGGCAGGCCCAGTGCCGTTCCGCCGTAGATCTCAATGAATGCCTGAGCATCGGCAGGATCGGCAAAAGGCACCACTTCGCGGGCGCCCATGCCACCTGCCACATTGGCGCCGACAACAAAGGTCGCGCCATCCGCGGCGATCCAGTTCGAGATACCCGGCTGCCGCCAACTTGGCGCAATACCCATGTCGCTGACATAGACGGCTGTGATGTCGGCGTCACGTTCAGGGCTTTTGAGGTATCCCACCATGTCGCGCACCTGCGCAAAGAACAGCGGTGCGGGATATCCTTCCAGATGGATCTGCCCCTTGGGGCCGCCATGTTCGGCGATGTTCATCTGGCAGAAATAGCTCAGCGCGTCCGGGGTCAGATCCACCGGATCGGGGGCCTCGGCCAGGTCTTCCTTGCAGGCCGCCAACGCGATCAAGGCAATCAGGACGAGGGGTTTCATGGCTCGACCCTCCGGAATGCCAGCCGCGCCAGGGCAAAGCCCAGCACCGGCCAGATCAGCAGCGATGCAGGCGCGGCCCAGACGGGCAAGGCCTGTGCCGCCCCGGTCATGCCGGATGCCATGGCCACGCCTTCCGTTGCGGCGATGTTCCACAGACGGAATGCGTCGGCCGGGTTGGCCACCATCACCCATGGAAAGACGGATTGGGTAAAGGTGCCGCCCTTGTCCATGACGACGGCCCCCAACAGGCCCAGATCATAGAGGACGACAAAAACCAGCCAGAGCCCGGCCGACAGACCTGCCGCCGCCGTAGCCCCCTTAGCCAGGGCAGACAGCAGGTATCCCAGCGCCAGAAACACGGCGCCCAGAAGGATGGATGTGAGGATGAGACGGACCAACGCCATCAGGCTTTCCGGCCCGGCACCGCCAAAGAAGGCCGCCACCGCGCCGGCGGTACCGAAACCGACCGTCATGGCAAAGGCCAGCGCTGCAAGATGGGCGGTGAACTTGCCCAACAGGATTTCTCCGCGCCCCGCAGGGTAGGACAACAGCAGCGACAGGCTGCCCCGGTCCACGTCTCCGGCGATGGCGTCGAACGAGATCATCAGTGCCAGAAGGGGCGCGAGGTAGACCGACAGGGTGGTCATCGACGCAACCGAAACGGTCAGCATGTCAACGCCCAGCGTTCCGGTTGGCGCACTGCCCGCAAAGGTCAGCGCCAGCGCGAACAGCACCATGATCAGCGTCGCCACCAGCAGCCAGCGATTGCGGCGAAGGATCAGCATTTCGGTACGGGTAATGGCGAGGAAGCGGGTCATGGCCTCTCCTCCTGTGCATAATGGCGATAGAGGTCTTCCAGCTTGGGCGGGGTCATTTCCACATCCGCCACGGCATCGCCCAATCCGGCGATCCGGCGCAGGGCCTCCATCTTGTCGGCGGGGGAACACAGCAGCTCGACCGAAGCGCCGTTGATCCGGCTGCCGCCCAATTCGGCGGCCAGCACGTCGGCGTTGGCGCTTGCACGTACTTTCAGACGGATCGGTAGGCCTGCAAGGGCCGACAGGTTGTTGAGCGTGTCATCGGCGACCATCCGGCCTTTGCGCATGATTGCGATGCGGTCGGTGCGGGCCTCGACCTCGGTCAAGGCATGGCTGGCGATCAGCACGGCGGTGCCCTGCGCGGCAAGCTCGTCGATGATGGCATAGAGGTCCTGGCGCGAGATCGGGTCCAACCCACTGGTGGGTTCATCCAGCAAAGCCACTTTCGGCTGGCCCAGCAGAACCTGTGCCAGACCCAGACGTTGCCGCATTCCTTTGGAATAGGTGCCGATCCGGCGGTCCAGGGCATCGCTCAGACCTACGCGCTCCAGCAGACCGGCCACATCCGCCCTGGTGCCGGACAATTTTGCAAACAGGGTCAGTTGCTCGCGCCCGGTCAGGGCCGGGTGGAAGGATACCGCCTCAGGCAGATAGGCCGTTTCCCGCCGCGCCTTGGCGCTGCCGGGGGTGGCGTCTCCGATCCGGATGGCTCCGCCTTGGATCGGCGTCAGGCCAAGGATGGATTTGATCAGGGTCGACTTGCCAGCGCCGTTATGGCCCAGCAGCGCAACGCGCTGACCGGGGGCAAGTGACAGGGTGATATCATCAAGAACGCGGGTCTTGCCCCGGTCCTTGCTGACATGGTCAATAATCAGGGCCTTATCCGTCATGAGGCACCTTTTCCATAGCTGGGGGTTCAAGGGGTTGCATCAATGGATTGCTGTCCATCACACCACCGGGCAACAGTGCCGGAAAGGCGGATTGTGACCAGCGCACCAGCTGCACGGCAGGAGAGCCGAGCAGCAGTTTGGCTGCGGGTTGGGTCCACAGCACATGGTCCATCGAGTCATTCGGGCGATAAGGGGCATCGGCGATACCGTTGCCATCCACATCATAGGCGGCAAAATCGGACCAGTAGTTGCCGCGCCCGTCTTCGGACCACTCGACCCATTTGGTCGAGACGTATTTCACCTGTGTCCGGTTCCCGATGAAGGCATTGCCAACGATGCGGTTGCGTTCGCTGCCGGCGGTGAAGTGGATGCCGATGCCGCATCCCTGGAACCAGTTGTCGGTGAATTCGTTCTTGTTGGAGTTATAAAGGAAGGTGCACTTTTCCTTGGCACCGATCACCACGTTACCGGTGATCTGACTCTTGTTGGCATAGTTCAGCATCACGCCATGTTCACGGTCACCGATCGAGACGTTGTCTGCGACCTTCACATTGGTCGTGAACATCACCGCATAGCCCAGATCGTTGCCGATCGAGACATTGTTGCTGACCACCGAATTATCGGCATACATGTAATGCACGGCAAAGCGCAGATCGCGGAACAGGTTGCCGGTAAAGGTGTTCTTCTTGGACGAGTTCACGAAGATCCCGTCGCGCCCATAGCGGATATCATTATCCTCAACCCGCGCACCGGGTGCATTCCAGACATAAACACCATTGCCACGGTCATTCATCCGCTGGTCCTGACGTCCTTCGATCCGGTTGTCACGCACGATGCTGTCCTTGGCACCATGAATGTCGATGCCGTAAAGATTGCCCAGCAGCACATTGTCTTCGACCACCGGCGCGCGGGCCGTCTTGGTCAGCTGGATGCCACTGTCGATCCCGTCATGGCTTGAACCCGAGCCGATCACTGTCAGGCCGCGCACGGTCACGCCCGGGCCGGTTACGGTGATGACGCTGCCGGTGCCTTGCCCGTCAATGGTGGCCTGTCCCAGCCCGTCGATGGTGACGGGCCGGTCCAGAACCAGAGTTTCGGTGTAGACACCGGGGCGCAGGCGGAGGGTGTCCCCATCCGCCGCCTGCGCCAGTGTTTCATTGATGGCCCCCGCCCGATTGGGCACGTCCCAGTCCGCCGCCCAAAGGGGCGAGCCGAGCAGGAGCGGTATGAGCAGGGACCAACGCATGGGTTATGCTCCCTGCGGCTCGACCAGCATCCGGCCGCGCATTTCCATGTGCAGCGCGTGGCAGAACCACTGGCAATAGAACCAATGCACGCCTGGACGGTCAGCGGTGAAGGTGACCGAGGCGGTCGCCAGCGGTGCAACTTCCATCGCGATACCGTAGTTGCCCAGGCAGAAGCCGTGGGTCACGTCGTCCACGTCATCCAGGTTGGTGATGTAGACCGTCACCTCGTCACCCTGCTTGACGGTGAACTTCTCAAGGCTGAAGGTCGGGGCCTGCGATGTCATGTAGACCCGCACCTTGTTGCCGTCCCGGATGGGTTCCTCGGCGCCTTCTTCCAGATCGATGCCGTCGGCTTCTGCTTGCTTGCGGGCGTCTTCCCATGTGACGTCGGCGCGGTCCCAGACGTTAACCGGGTTGACGATGTCGCTGCGCACGATGATCGAGTCATGCGGTTCGGCAAAGGTGGGACCGTCGTGAACCACCTTCATCTCATCCGACGAGATGTCGATCAGCTGCTCGTTCTCAGGCTTCAGCGGGCCTACGTTGAGGAAGCGGTCTTTCGAGAACTTATTCATCGAAATCAGCCACTTGCCGTCAGCATCCTTGGTTTCACCCATCGAGGTCGAGTTGTGACCCGGCTGATAGTGAACATCGACTTTCGAGATGATCGGATCGACATCGGCGCCACCATAAGCTTCGATTGCCTTTTCGATGTTCCACTTCACGATCTGGCTGTCGAGGAACAGCGTGGTGAACGCGTTACCCTGACCGTCATAAGCGGTGTGAAGCGGGCCAAGGCCCAGCTGCGGCTCACCCACGATGCACGACCGCGGGTCGGCGTCGCTTTCGAAAAGGGCGTCCAGTTTGGTGACGTCCATGATCGATACAGTTGGCGACAGCTTACCGTTGATGCAGACATGCTTGCCGTCGGGCGCGGTGTTGATGCCGTGCGGCGAGTTCGGGATCGGGATGTAGCGGGTGTATTTCTTGTTCTGACCCTTACGTCCGTCCAGAACCTTGACGCCTTTCAGCTCTTGGTAGTCGCCGGCCTCAATACCCGCTTCGATTTCCGCGAGGTTGAAGACAACGACGTGGTCCAGCTCATTCTCAGTCATCTCGGCCAGGTTCATACCCATTTCCGAGTTGTACGAGGTCGAATAGGCGTATTTACCCTGATAGTCGCAGTCGGTGTTGTCGAGGTTGCCCGACACAATCACCTGCCACGCCACTTCCATGGTGTCGCCATCCAGCGCGGTGAAGATGTTCACGTATTGCGACGGATCATCCAGCACAGTGCCGTCATTGACCAGCGGCGTTTCATCCTCACCGTTGGCAAATACATATCCGGTGCGCGGGAATTTCTGCGGACGCAGACCGTGGATCGCCTTGGCATTCGGGATCTCGGTGATCTTGTCGCATTTCATAACGTCGCAGCGCACGCGGGCAACTCGGGTGTTGGCCTTGTCGTTCATGAACAGGTAACGGCCGTCATATGTGCCGTCGGTGAACGACATGTGCGGGTGGTGAAGGTCGCCGTTGTCATAGGTCTTCATGCCACGCTTGGCGAGAAACTCCTTGGTTTCAGGCAGCAACCCTTCGGTCATGATCTTCAGTGACTCGTTGGTCTGACCCCAGCCCGTGGCCGAGCAGCGGTTGAACACCGGCACCCGCATCAGCTCGCGCATGGACGGAAAGCCCAGAATGCGCAGCTCGCCGGTCTGACCCGAGGACCAGAAACCGTAATACTCGTCCAGTTCGCCCGGTTCGAGATTGGCATTGGCCGCGGCGCTCGCCTGTTTCGCGGTCATCAGGGTCGAGCCCAGACCGGTCCCGGCCAGCACGGCACCGGTTGCTGTTGCACCCAGCATCCCACGGCGTGTGACGGTTAGTTTGTTGTCATGTTCCGACATGTTCGTTCCTCCTTTTAGGAAACGGTTTGCGGTTTGGCGTTCGGATGGTTCGCCGGTGGTTGTCCGAGCGGGGTCTTCATCTGGACCGATCCTGTCTTGGCCCGCCGTTTCAGCTGGCGGATAACGACGGGACATTTGTCCTCGGACTGGTAGAGCACCTGACAATGCAGGCAGGTGACGCACTCGTTCGGATTGATCTCACCGGTGGGGTGGATCGCCTGAACGGGGCATTCATTGGCGCAGGTCTGACAGGGCGTGCCGCAATCCTTGTAGCGGCGCAGCCAGTCGAACATGCGAATACGGGCAGGGATCGCCAGTGCTCCGCCCAGCGGGCAGAGATAGCGGCAATAGAACCGTTCGATGAACAGCCCGATCCCCAGCAGGGCCAGCGCAAAGACTACGAAAGGCCAATCGCGCATGAATTTCAGAATGATCGCCGTTTTGAACGGCTCGACCTCGGCATATTTCTCGGCCAACGGGATCGAGATGAAGCTGAGCCCGAAAAGACCCAGAAAGATCATGTATTTCGCGGGCCACAGGCGTTCGTTCAGACCCCAGGGCAGTGTCCATTGCGGCACTTTCAGGGCGCGCGCGATCTTGTTGGTCAATTCCTGCAACGCGCCGAACGGGCACAGCCATCCGCAATAGGCCCCGCGACCCCAGAACAACAATGCGGCGGCGACGGCGAACCATTGGATGAACACCAGCGGGTCCAGCAGGAACGCATCCCACGAGAATCCTGTGCGCAGGCTGCCCGCCAGTGCCATCAGGTTCACCACGCTCAGCTGCGCGTTGGCGTACCAGCCGATGAAGAACAGGGTCATTGTCAGGTAGCCGATGCGGAACCAGTAGAAGACCCGCGCATTCATCGTCGCGTGGAACTGGAAGAAGAACGTCGCGGTCAGGACCAGCAGCATGACGCCAAGAACGGCGATTTCGACGGTGCGATCCTTCCAGATGCGCTGCCACAGGGCAGCCTTGGCGGCGGCTTCGCCGGTCGCATCGTCGACAATCTTTGGGGCTGCGACGGGCAGCAGGTAACGGTCGGGCAGTTTGTAGCCCAGATCGAATGTCAGAAAGGTTTTCTCAACAGCACCCACGGCACGCTGTACCAGCAGTTGCAGGCGGAACGGCTCGGTCGGGTCGAACTCGGCATCGGCGGGGATCTTGAAGATGTCCAGCTCTGTGAAACTGGGCGCATCCGGGGCTGCAACCTTGCCAAGGCGTACTTGCTGTTTGTCGAAGAACCGGACCGAATTGTCGCCCTGGATCAACTGGATCCGATCGAAAATCCCGCCGCGCACATAGCCTGAACCCTTGAAGCTGTAGGCACCGCGCCCCAGCACCAGAATGGCCTGTTCGCCCTCGTCCAACCAGTTCACGAGGTTCTGGTACTCGGCGTCGCCCAGCAGTGACTTGCCGATCGACGGAACCGAGACAAGCGCCATATGCATGTCGATGAAAGTGTCATCCGGTTCGCCCGGTTCCGGGCGCTTGATCGCGCGCTGGTCTCCGGTGGCCTCGAAGGCGGCATTGACCTGCCCGACATCCAGCGTCAGCCGCCGGATCGAGCCGTCACCCGAGAGGGTCGACCAGTCATAGACCGTATTCTGCGCCATATCGACTTCGCGCTTTGGCCCGTCGGCCTGCAACGGCGACAGGCCGCCCAGACCCAATGCACGCGCCACCTTGATACCGCCACGCACAAGGCTGTCGTCGATCACCATGATCGTGACCGTCGCCCCCGAGATGATGTCGAGGTCGTGCCCCTCACCCCCGGTTTCGGCTTCAACCTTCAGGTCCAGGCCCGCATAGCCTTCGGTCAATTCAACCATGCGGGAATTGGGGATGCCAATCAGCACGATGGGTTCCGAATGCTTGACCAGTTGCACACCGGTCAACACAGCGTCGTTGTCGATGGCGGCAACCACGTGGATCGGTTTGCCGGAATAGCCCGTCGTGCCAACAAAGTCCGAGGTCAGGAATGCCCAGGCAACGGTCTCGCCGCCCTTCAGGACGGGGGCGACCTTGACGTCATCGCGCACCGGGCCAAAGGCATCGGCGCCGGGGGCCAGATCGGCAGGTTCGATGTCGGGCAGGAAACTGGCCAGGCTGTCGGCATGGGCGTTGATCGCCATCAGGCAGGACAGAGTGAAAGCCAGCAGGAAATGGATTGCGCGACTTACGACCACGGCGCACCTCCGATTGCTAGGGTGGACGCCACGGACGCGCGCAGGGCGCGTTCAAATTCTTCTTGGGTCGCGAACGGGGGCCCTCGGGTTTCGGGCCACAGTCGCCTTGAGTTGTACAAAATGCACAGATCCCCGATTGCAGCGGGTACTATCCGTACATTTTCGGATTGCATCAGCAGCGGCAGATCCGGCAGCGGGGCTGCCGTTGTCACCGCGCACAGCGCGCAATCGGCGCATTTCGGGCAAGGCGCGGTCGGGTCGTCAGTGCCTTCCTCAAGGTCCACTTCAACCCAGACCGCCCCTGCCTCCGAGCAGATCTCGATCCACATGCTGTCCCCGGGACTCGCCAGCACCGGGCCAAGCATCTGCAAAAGCAACAGGAAAATACCCACCAAACCGCACACCGCGCGGGACACGCGATCAAACAGGCTTTGCGGGGGGCGGACGGTAGGCATTGAGAATCCAGCTCGGCGTTCTTTTCAAAAACTTAGGGGATTCTTCCAGGCGAAGACTTGACTTAGGTCAGGTGCCTGAAAATTTGCACCTACCCGTCGGCCTCGTCCATCAATCCGCGCAGCCACCGACCGGCCAGCCATGCCGCAGGAATGCCCAGCGGAATCGACCAGATGATCGCCGGCACCGGTTCAATTGCGCCGAACCCGACGCTGTGCAGGATAAGCCCGAGCAAAAACAGGTTGATGGCAACGGTCAACGCCGTGGCCGGATACAGCAGAATGGCCAGTTTCCAAACCGGCCATTTCCCCTCAGTGGCTGGTTCCTTCCGAGAAGGTGATCTTGTTCCAGACATTGTATTTCCCCGAAGGTTTGCGCATCGGCAGGCGGCGGATTTCTTCCAGCGTCTGCGCGTCATAGACGATCACCGCGCCGTCATCTTCCCAGATCGAAACCAGCGCGTGGCTGCCATCTCTTGTGAACTCGACATGGGCCACGGTCTTGCCCGGCGCAGGGCGCAGTGTTTTCACGATTTCAAGGCTTTGCTTGTCGATGACGTGCATCGCGTCCTTGTTGGGGCCAAAGAAAACGTCCGCCCAGACATAAGGCGAATTCTCATGGCTGCGCATGAAGAACCCGGGCCCTTCGGTCTTGATCCGTTTGACGGTTTCCCAGCTTTCCATGTCGATCACCGACACGGCGCCGTCTGTCAGGTGCGGCGTGGCCATCACGGTCGTATCGCCGTGTTTCCATGTGATCCCCGAGCCCAGATGCGGCATTCCGGGCAAATCCAGATCGGCCACCTTGTGCCCGATCACCAGATCAATCACTTGCCCGCCCTTGCCATCGCGGGACGCCCCCATGACAAATTCATAACTCTGGTCGAAAAAGAAATCGTCCAGATAGTCAGCCGTTGTGATCTTGCGCACAGGGAAAGGATCAGGGTTCTTGAACTGGCCTTCGATGCGGAAATCATGACCAAGCCCGGATTGCGGGGGATTGGCGCCGTAAAACACTTCCCAAATCTCGGGCACATCCTTCAGTGCCAAAACAAAGCTTTCCCGCGGAGGGGCCTGGTAGACCGCAGAGACGCGGCTGGGCAGGCCCTTCTTGCTTTTGACCTCGATGACCTTTGCGACGGAAAGGTCTTCGGTGGACAACACCGTCAGGCTGTTTGGCAGGTAATTCGCCACGGCCACCCATTTGCCATCGCCCGACATGGCGATGTTGCGGCTGTTCAGGCCGGCACGCACACGGCCCACCTGTTTCAGCGCCCAGATGTCGTACTTCTGGACCCAGCCATCGCGCGACATGATGAAGACATACCGCCCATCCGGGCTGAACTTGGGGCCGCCATGCACGGCGAAGGGGGTTTCGAACCGGTCCAGAACCTCGAACGTGTCACCGTCCAGAACGCTGACATGGTGATCTCCGGTTTCCACCACCAGCGTAATGTTCATCGGGTCGCTGTCCCAGACAGGCGCATCCACCGGTACATATTCCTCGTCCAGCGTCCGGCTGGCCAATATCTGGGCCTCGCCCCATTCGGGGTCGGATTCCAACGGCGATTTCAACCAACCCGCCAGCTCTTCGATTTGCAGGGCATCCAGCTCGTGCGAGAAGGCCGGCATCTGTGTCGCCGCGCGCCCTTCCGCGATTACCGCAGCAACCCGGGGACCCCGCATGCGTTTGAGCGTTTCAGGGATCAGCGCGGGGCCAACCCCGCCCAGACGGTTCTCACCATGGCATGAGGCGCAATGTTCGGCGTAATCCGATTGGGCATCCGCCCAGGCGGTGCCCGCCAGCAACACCGAGCACAAAGTACCGAATGTGAGTGTCTTAAAAGAACTGATGCGCCGGATCATGGCTTTTCCCCCGAAACGGTGTGACCTGAAGGCGTTCCCCTGCATCATCCACACCGATTTCCTGGTTGGACAGGTAACAGGCCGGATCCTCGGCCCAGGGATCACCGGTCAATTGCAGGGCGCGGATGCGGGTATTGCCGCCGCACACGTCTTTGAGTTCGCAGGCTCCGCAGCGCCCCTTCAGCGGGCGTGGGCGGGTGCGGAGCATGGCAAGCATCGGATCATCGCCGGTCCAGAGTTCGGAAAACGATTTGGTCTTTACGTTGCCCACCGTGTAGTCAGACCAGTAAGTGTCCGGATGGACCCGGCCGAGATTGTCGATATTGGCAACACCCAAACCACTTGAGTTTCCACCCCACGCGGCTAGGTGCGCGCGCACATGTGCAGCCTTGTCGGCGTCGAAATGCGTGCGAATCCAGTTCAGGAAATACCCGGCATCAGCGTCGTTGTTCCCGGTCACGATATCCAGCGGACGGCCGCCCGATGCGGCTTCCCAGGCGCGTTCCAGCAACAGATCCAGGCCTTTGCGCGTGCGCTGATGCGCGGCGTCTTCGCCCCGGTTCTTGTCGCCGCGCCCCGCATAGACAAGATGCGACAGGTAGAACTTGTCGACACCTTCATCATCACAAAGGCTCAGCAAGTCAGGCAAGTGATGTTGCGTGCCTTCGGTCAGGCAGAACCGCAGGCCAACCTTGATGCCACGCTTTTTGCACTCTCGCACGCCGCGCAGGGCGTCCGCAAAAGCGCCCTCGACGCCGCGAAACCAGTCATTCGTCGCTCCGATCCCGTCCAGCGAGATGCCTACATAGTTGAAGCCCACATCCGCTATCATATCGGCAGTTTCGTCATAGATCCGGGTCCCGTTGGTCGACAAGGCCAGCATTGGCACCAGATCACGGGCGCGTTTTGCAATGTCGAAGAAATCGAACCGGTCCAGCGGTTCCCCACCCGAGAGGATCAGGGCCGGGACGCGAAACTGGCCCAGATCCTCAAGGGTTACCATGGCTTGCTCATGGCTGAGCTCACCCGGGAACGCGACATCCGCCGAGACGGTGTAGCAATGGCGGCACTTCAGGTTGCAGCGCCGCGTCAGATTCCAGATCACAACCGGCTTTACCGGGCCGGGGCGCCGTTTGCGCACCGGAGTCGGCTTGACCAGCTGATGCATGTATTCGGTCAGGCGGAACATGTTTCAGCCTTTCTGTTTCAGGCGCAGTCCGGTCTTTTTCAGGATGCGCGTGGAATAGAGGATATCGCTGCCGCGGCAGGCCGATCCCAGAATCGCGGCGATCTGGCCGCGTTTGTCTTCGACCTCGTCGCGCGAGCTGCCATGAACCATGGCGAACAGGTTGTAGGGCCAGTCGGGCAGGGCGCGGGGCCGCTCATAGCAATGGGTGACGAAAGGCAGTGCCCCGATATGAGCGCCCAGTTCGGTGATCAGGTCATCCTGCACGTCCCAGACGGTCATGCCGTTCGACGTCATGCCCAGCTTGTAATGGTTGGGGGCTGCCGCGATCCGTCGGATCACCCCACGCGCCTTCAGCGATGCCAGCCGGTCCAGCAGGGTGGCCTCGGTCAGGCCCAGATCGGCAGCGACCTGCGCATAGGGCGCGGCCACCAGGGGCAGTCCCCCCTGGAGGGACTCGATAATCTGTCTGTCTGTTGCGTCGATCATGCCGCCACCCGGAAGCCGATGAAAAATTCCTGAAGTTTGGGGAAACGGAGAACATTGACTCCCGTTTCCCGTTCGATGGCATCGGCGGTGGCCTCGATCCCCTCGGGTGTTTCGGTGGCCAGCACGAACCACATGTTCAGCCGATGCGTGCGTTCATAGTTATGTGCCACTTCGGGATGTGCATTGACTTTGGTCAGGACGGTTTCGAATTCTTCGTCTGGAACGGCCATTGCGCAAAGGCAGAAAGCCCCACCCATGGCCGCGGCGTCGAAAAATGGACCGAAGCGCGTAATGACGCGGTCATCTTTCATACGTCTCAGACGCGACAGCAATTCCGCCTCGGACAGGCCAAGCTCTGCGGCGACGGTTGCGTAAGGGTGCGAAGTAAGCGGCAGATCCTCTTGCATACGATTCAGGATCGCGCGATCCGTTTGGTCCAGCGTCATGCGGCGACCTCCTTTGCTTGAATCAGCGCGCCGGTCTGTTTGAAACAGCGGGTTGAGAACAGGACCTTGTTCCGTGCTCCGGCCAATTCGGGCAATGCAATCGCACCGGCCAGAACATCCAAAGCCTCATTGCGTGTGCGGGCGTGGATCATGGAATACAGGCGATATGGCCAGACATCGGGAACCGGATTCCGCTCATAGCACAAGGTCACCCCCGGGAAGGCGGCCAAAGCCGGACCCGCGGTTTCAATCTGTTCTGCCGGCAGGTCCCAGACCACCATCGCATTGGCCGACCAGCCAAGCGCCCGGTGACGCACAATGACGCCCAGCCGCGAGATTATTCCGGCGGCATGCAGGGCTTCGACCCGCCCCATCAAGTCTGTCACATCCCGTTTCAGCGAACGAGCCAGAGCAGCATAGGGTTCTGAGACCAAAGATAGCCCGGAACTCAGAGACTGTAGCAGGCAGCGATCGCCCTCGCGCATGACGGATGCATCGACCTTTCGCGCCGTGGGTACGTTTTTGGCTCCGCCAGTCATGCGAAAACCAAGATCCACGTTGAAAGGACGCACCAGCCGCAGGTCCAGCACCTGCAATCCGGTGGATCGACTGATCCGCGCCAAGGTATCGTTGACATGCGCGCGGTCCGGCCCGGTCGCGACAAACCACAGGTTCCACGCGTCTTCGCGTTGATAATTGTGGTTCACCCCGGGTTCGGCATCGATCAGGGCGGCGACCTCCTCCAACCGATCTTCCGGAGCCGCCACGGCAGCCAGGGTGCTGGCCGTCACCGCGCCGGGCGTGATGGTGGCGCCAACCCGTGTAATACGGCCTGTGGCGCGCATCCGGGACAAGCGGTGAATGACTTCGGCTTCGTCCAGCCCGAGTGCGTTACCCAGCATCTGGAACGGTCTCTCGGTGATCGGGAAGTCGCGCTGAAATTCGTCCAGCAGGCGGCGGTCGATCGGGTCCGTGATATGTCGCATCGGTTACAGCCCCGTTCTGTGCGCACGGGCGGTGAAGAAGATGCCGGACGGGCTGTCCGCGTCGATCTCGCGCAGTTTTTCAAAACTGTGCGTGTCGTAGACCATGACCTTGTTGGCATCGCGCACGCTGATCCAGACTTCATGCCCGCGTGGCGTGAACTCCATGTGCAATACCGCCGGGCCGGGTTTGAATTCGTGGATGATCTGTTTGCTGACACTGTCGATCACCTGAATGGTGTCATTCAGCGGGTGGGCGAAATTCACCCAGACCTGCCGCCCATCGGGACGGGCCATGGCAAAGACCGGTTGCCCGTGGGTTTTGGTCCTCCCCGTTTCGGTCAGAGTGTCGGCGTCGATCCACAGAACCTCGTGATGGCCGACAGCGGGCAAAACGAACTCGCGGCCCGTCAGCGCCCAGCCTTCCAGATGAGGCATCTTGTAGACCGGCATTTCTTCCTGACCACGCCCGTAATCGGGAAGAACCCGGATCGGCTCGGGGGTTTCGGCCCACAGATCCAGCGCGGTCAGGCCGTCCTCGCCAAAAAGACCGGTGATATAGGTGCGGCCATTGGCAGTGATCAGCGCGTCATATGGGTTCTTGCCCATGTCCGGGATCTCGGTGATCTCTGGTGCGCCCTTTGCGAAATCGGCAATCCAGGTCTCCCCAGTGTCCCACATCGTGAAAACGAACCGCCGACCCGGCGCATCGACCAGGCCGATGGTTTTGCTGTCGGTCGGGATGTCGGCGACCATCTCAAGCGTGTCCGCATCGAATACGCGCACGCCACCGGGTTCGTAATTCGACACGGCCACAAGCTTGCCATCGTCCGAAATCGCCCCGCCGATGGCGTTGCCGGCCTGCACGACGCGGTTCACGATCTGGCGGGTCACGATGTCGATCTTGGTCAGCCCGCCGTCGCGGCCAAACACATAGGCAAACCGTTCATCGGGCGAATAGACCAAAGACGCATGCGACAGATCACCCAATCCCTCGATCCGGGCCAGAGCTGCACGGTCGGACTGATCCACAAGAAGCACCGAGCCCTTGGCGCGTTCGATGACCAGGCCAAGGTCGCCTGTCGCGGTCGGTTCAGCCTGCGCTGTAGTCATCATCAATGTGGCTGCAAGGCCAAGAATGAAGTGTTTCATTGTGCCTCCTGTTCCAGCAGGTAACGGGCGATCCATTCGGCCTCTTCTTCACTGATCAAGGGCCGCCATGGGGGCATCGCGGTGTCGGGGATGCCGTCAAGGATGACGCTGGTCAAAACACCCGCGTCGTAGTGTTCAAGTGTCTCACTGCGCAGATCGGGACCAAGACCGCCCTTCAGGGACAGGCCGTGACAGGAACCGCAATCCTGATGCACAAGTCTTTTCAGGGTATCGGGATCGATGACATCCGCCGCGAAAGCAGAGGTCGCGGCCAGAACCGCAATGGTCAGACAGGTTCGCGCCGCCCACCCCGAGCGACCCGGCGATCTGTCGGTGCATGTTGGGACAATCCCCTGATCTCGTCTTCCCAGCTTAGCCATGGGCCTGTTCCAGAAGCTCGGCTACAGGCCGTTCGGCATAAAGCGAAACCACCTTGCCAATGATAAACAGCGTCGGCGCCTTCAGGTCGGCTGCACGCACATCCGTGGCCAACTGGTCAAGTCGTGACACTAGACGACGCTCATCAGGTGTCGTGGCCTTGCCCACCGCCAGAACCGGTGTCGAGCCTGGCAGGTTCTCGGTCATCAACCCCATGGCGATCTGACCGATATTGGCGACGCCCATATAGACCACCAGTGTCGAGTCCGGATCGGCAAGACGTTTCCAGTCCAGATCCAGCACTTTGTCGGCCTGCCGATGTCCGGTGACATATTGAACCGAGGTCGCCAGCCCGCGATGGGTCAGCGGCACACCCGTCGAACAAGACGCCCCCTGGGCCGCCGTGATGCCCGGTGCGTATTCGACAGCGACACCGCGGGCCATCAGATAGGCGGCCTCTTCCGAGCCGCGACCAAAGATCATGGGGTCGCCGCCTTTCAGCCGGGCGACCGTGTGACCTGCGCTGGCTTCTTCAAGCAGTATTTCGTTGATGCGGTCCTGCGGAACGGTATGGCATTTGGGGGCCTTGCCGACAGGGATCAGCCTGGCGCCTTCCGCGTGCAAGTTCAGAATGTCGGCGGACACCAGCCGGTCATAAACCACGACATCCGCTTCTTGCAGCATCCGCAGTGCGCGCAGGGTCATCAGCTCGGGGTCGCCGGGGCCTGCGCCAATCAGAAAAACCTTACCGCTCATGTGCAAACTCGCTTGGTCTGAAAGTCTTCGAGACCCGGTATTCCACGCAGATCCGCTGCGTTTGCAAGACGTTGCTGGGTGAGCCGGGCGTGTCATGGGGGAAGATTGGCCCAATTGAAAACCAACCTCCTTGACATAAGTTAAGGAGCGCGGGATTTGCGCCCGCGCTCCTTCATCTTGCCTGTATTGTGCCCTGTTTCAGGGTTCGACGGTGATCATTCCGATCATGTTCTGTGTCTCCCAATGCGGGCCGCACAGATAGTCCTGTGGGCCGGGCGTGAGAAGGGTCAGTTCAACAGATTCCTCGGGGAACAGGCGATCACTTTCAGGTTGGCTACCATCCTTCAACAGAACGGAATGGCTGGTGCGTTTGTCGACATTCACCCACCGGACTGTTGTGCCTGCCTTCACCGTCAATTCGGATGGGCAAAAATTGTATTTGTACATCAGCACCACTTCGGCGTCTTCGACGGCCGACGAAGGCTGACCGAACAACTCGACATAGCGCTCTTCGGCCTCGGCGCAGATTTCGGCGGTTTCGTCCGCCCAGGCGGGCGCGGCCAGAAGCAGCAGCGCGGGAAGAAGGCGTTGGGGTTTCATGGTCCATGACTCCTTTCCAAGAGTGGCCGGGGCCGGTTGACCCGGCCCCGATCCGTCATTGTTTGACCACGTTGATGAACGCGCTGTCATCATCCAGCGCCAGGCTGGTATTCAGCGTCACGTGGTGGAACCTTGCGGCGGTAAAATCGTCGTGGATGGCAAAGCCAACGGTATAGGTCTTGCCTGCCTCCAATGGCACATCACCGGGCGCGCCTGAATTCAGGGGGCGCATAAACACCACGGTCCACATGCCACCGGACAGTTCGGCCGATGCGGCGATTTCACCATCATTGACCACGCGCTGCTCCAACAGATAGCCATTGGTGGCGCTTCCGTCGGCGTAGACACGCATCAGGTCAAGATAGGTGCCGTCGGCCAGGTACTGCTCGATCTGTTCCTCGGCCTTCAGCTTGTCCCAGCCCCCCAGGGCCTTGCCGCGGCGACCTTTGACCTCAACATCCGTGCGGCTTTCGCTGATGTATTTGGTAATGGTGTCCGTGGCATTGAGGCGGCCAGCAACATCCGCATTGGCGGCGATCGCATCTGCTTCGGGCGCAAAAGGCATATAGGTGTTGTCGGCGTGGCACGAAGCCCAGCATCCCACCTGATCGCCCAGCTCGATACCAGTGCCGGTAATCATCATGGCAACCTTGATCTGGTTGTCCGGGTCCATCTTGCCGCCATCGACGAACGGGACAGGGTTGTGACCCGCGTCCGGCCATTGCAGGCGAATGTACAGGTTTTCGTCGTCATGCGCCGCCTGAACGGTTGCGTCGATGACACCGCGTTTGCCCGGAATCGGGGTCGGTTCCAGATCTCCACCCGCAACGATCTTGTTGCCTATGGTGTCCAGTTCCTTGGCGTGACAGGTGGTGCACTGATCCCCGCCTTTGGTCAGGGGGCGCGCGCCACCATGGAACTTGCCGTTCTGGACCCATTCAAACGAGGCCTGTCCGGGGTAGAAGAGTTTCAGATCCGCCGCGGCCACTGCGTTCCAGTCGATGTTGGACCCAACGTCGCTTGCTCCGCCAGAGGGCGCCGCGGCGTCTTCACCGGAGGTTTTTGCGCGTTCTTCTTCCAAAGCAGCGTCAACAGCCGCTGCGATCTGGGCCTGAACGGCCTCTTGCTGAGCCTTTTTGGCGGCTTTTTCTGCTTCTGCTTCAGCGGCCTCTTTGGCTTCGATCTTTTCGAGACTGGCCAAATATTCCGGAGGGATGGGCCGGATGAAGTCCGGGTTCGGTGCTTCAAGCTTTTCCAGATACTCTTCGTCCGCCCGGTCGCGTGCATCCGAGTGTGCAATCCCCTTGTGGCAGTCGATACAGGTCTGTCCGACAGTCATCGCATTGAGGTGCTGCTGACGGGCGCGTGGTTTCTGGAATTCGGGCATCATCGATTCGAAATCGTGACAGTTGCGGCATTCGCGCGAGTCTGTGGCCTTCATCCGCTCCCATTCGTTCATGGCCAGATGTACACGTTTGGCCTCGAACTTTTCACGGGTGTTGATGGTACCGACCATCTTGCCATACAGCTCTTTGGACGCCTTGATCTTACGGATCATCTTATGTGTCCAGTCTTTGGGAACGTGGCAGTCGGAACAGACAGCCCCCACACCCGAACGGTTCACGTCATGAATCGTGCCGGTATATTCTTCGTAAACAAAATCTCGCATCTCGTGACATGAGATGCAGAATTCCTTGGTGTTCGTGGCTTCCATTGCGGTGTTGAACCCGCCCCAGAAGATGATGCCGGCGGCAAAGGCCCCGGCGATACCGGCCACAGGCATTCCCCATAGGAAATACCGGCGCCAGATCGGTTTTTTCTTTTCCGGTTCGGAGGTCATATCCGGGCTCCGTTTTGGCTGTATTGTCTGGCCCTTGGTGGCAGGCCGGTGAGTTTGGCTGATGACTCAAACAAGGAAAGGGCGGGCGAGGGGCCCGCCCTTTCCTGTGGTCGTCCTGACCTCGTCAGGTGACGTGGTTCGACCGGTTGTAGACGTTGAACTTGCCGGTCGGGGCATAAAGCCCATCGATGCGGCCGATTTCTTCCAGCGTCTTCGCGTCGAAGATCACGATCTGACCATTGGGTTCCTTCGAGTCTGACAGGTTCCACTTGGAAACCCATACCTCGGTACCGTCAGCGTTGAATTCGAAGTGAACAGCGGCGCTGCCTTCGTCTTCAGTGATCTGGATCGTCTTCACGATTTCGCCGGTTTCTTTCGAAATGACCTGCACGGATTGCTGCACTTCCGGTTCCGGATGCTTGGTCTGGTCAGCCCAGATGTAATCCGAGTTCGGGTGGGTGCGGACGAACAGGCCGGGGCCGTCGGTTTCCACTTCGTAGCAGACTTTCCAGGCGTCATCCGGACGGTTTTCAGGATCGTTGCCCCAAACGGTCACGGTGCCGACACCAAGGTGGGTTGTGCCCGCCACAGGTCCACAGTTCGGGTCGACCCAGTTGGCGCCCGGACCAGGGTGCGGCAGCGCGGCTGTGTCGATCATCGCCTCAAGCTTGTGGGTTTCGGTATCGACAACCACCATCTTGTTCGACGCGTTTGCGGCGATCTGGAAATACCGGCCTGTCGGATCGAAGAACCCGTCATGCAGGAACTTGGCGCTGTCGATCTTGTCGATCCGAAGGTTGTCCAGATCGGTGTAATCGACTTGCCACAACTGTCCCAGCTCTTTCACTGCAACGATCCAGGTGGGTTCATTCGGAGTGGTGTAGATGGCTGCCACACGGGCTTCTTCCACATACTCACCGTCGACGTTCACGCCGCGGGTCGATACGACCTTAACCGGTTCCATGGTCTTCGCGTCAACGATAGCAAAGTGCGGCGGCCAGTAGCCACCACCGATGACGTATTTACCATCGCCGGAAACGGCGACGTCACGGGCGTCATATGCAATCTTGACTTCGGATACCAACATCTTGTCCGGCGTCTGCCAAAGGTCGATCTTGGTCATCTTGCCGTCGCGACCCATTGTGTACCAGAAGCGGCCGGGGTGTTCCGGCTCGGTCAGGCTGTGGTGTTCGGACGCTTTCAGAACGTGCACGGCGTAGCCAGTGGGGATGTGGGTCAGCACCTCTTTGGTGTCGCCGTCGATCACGGCCACCTTGCCTACGTCACGTTCGATGACGACAAAGAAGTTTTCCCAGTTGCGGCCGTGCAGCGGCTCGGTCGGATAGTCCTCTTCTTCGACATAGACCTTACGCGTCGCCATCATCTGTTCCAGCGACATTTCAGGTGGTTTTGGCGGCTCCATCATGATGTAGGTCGCCATATCCTTGATTTCCTGCTCGGTCATGATGTCCGAGAAGTTGTTCATGCCGCCTTCGGTTCCCCAGGCGATAATCTTTTCAAGGCGTTCCTGCCCCAGTTGCAAGGTGCCGCCTTCGGTTACAGTGCCGTCGGCTGCGGTCTTCTTCCAATGCGGTTCCAGGTTTTTACCCGTGGCCCCTTTGCGCAATACGCCGTGGCAGCCTGCGCATTGTTCGAAATAGAGCTGTTTAGACGATTCAAAGGCTTCTTCGCTCAAAGTTGGCTCTTCGGCGAAGGTCGGAGCAGCGACGCTGCCCAACAACATTGCCAATCCGACCCCTAAGGCGCGGCCGGGTTTGTTGTAGCTGATTCCAAGTGACATGATCACTCTCCATATGCGTGGTGAGGCGGTGTCGAGAGTGAAACATCACGTGGATGTCATCCTTGACCAAAGTCAACGGCAAGGGTGCAGACAAAGCACTTTGGAAAGAAAACACAGATCAAAACCCCCAATAAATCTTGTGTTTCTCACACATGTTTAAGCCCAGTCTTGATTTTGGTTAAGGGCGCCGGGTCATGCGGGCACTACACATTGTTCAACGGCGGGAAAAGCTATGGAGAGCAGGCATGACAGCTGTAATCGCGCGTGTTTTCAGTGAAGGGTTTCGGGTCTTTTTTCTTTCGGCGGGTCTTTACGGTATGTTTGCAGGAGTCGCGTGGGGCGTATGGTTGGCGTCACTCGACGGGCTGATGCCCTACATGGAACAGAGTTACGCGATGCCCCCGGTGATGTGGCACGCGCATGAGATGATTTTCGGGTATGCAACGGCCGCCTTGGGGGGTTTTTTTCTGACCGCCGTGCCGAACTGGACCGGTGCGCCCGAGGCGCGGGCCCGCTTTATCACGCTTGTCGCATTGATCTGGATGGCCGGGCGTCTGGCGGTCTGGTTTTCCGGAGTGTTGCCACCCCTGTTCGTCGCGGTTGTGGACCTGAGCTTTGTTCCCATTCTGGCGCTGAAGATTGCCAGTCAACTGGTTCGTCGGCCCAAGCCCCAGAATATGGTGTTTCTGTATCTTCTTGTTCTGATGTTGGCCTCGAACGTTATGGTTCATTTGGAATGGATGGGGGTCACGGTGGATACGCTGAACACCGGTATCCGGGCCGGGCTTTTGACCTTGTGTTCGATGATCGCGATCCTGGGTGGCCGGATTACGCCGGCTTTTACACGGAATGCCATGAAAAGAGCGGGTCAACCCGAAGCATCGTGGCCGGTATCCGTGGCCAGGCTGGACAGGGCGACGATGATTCTGGCGCTGTTGCTGCCCCTGCTTGTGCTTGCACTTGATGTCGGGCCTGTTGCGGGGGCCGTTGCTTTGGTGATGGGCAGTGTTCAACTGATGCGCATGGCGCGTTGGAGAACAGGCTGGGCCTTGCGTCAACCGATCCTGGTCGCGCTGCATCTGGGTCTCGGGATGCTGGCGCTGGGTCTGATTCTCTGGGGGTTGGCGGCCATCGGGATGGGAAATGAGATCGGCGCGCTCCACGTTCTGGGCATTGGTTGCGTTGGTGGCATGACCCTTGCCGTAATGAGCCGCGCCGCCTTGGGCCACAGCGGTCGCCCCCTTGTCGCGCCAAAGCCCATGGCGATTGCCTATGGCTTGATGGCGGTTGCAGCGCTTGTGCGTTGGCTGGGATCCGACATGACAGGAGGGTACATGACGGCGATGCTGACAGCGGATGGATTTTGGATCGCGGCAATGGGGCTGTATCTGTTTGCCATGTGGCCTGCCCTGACCGGCCCCCGCGCCGTGCAACAGACCTGACGCCTGTTCGGGCGGCGCTTATCGTTCATCAACCAGAGGCCGCGCGTTCTTGATATGACGATGGACCAAGGCACGAGCGCGTTTCCCTTTTTCCGGTATCCGTCGTGCGGCCAGCGGAACGTAATTGCGCTGATCTAATTCAGGGAACAGTTCAAGAATTTCCGCCCGTGCGTCCGGGTGAACACTGGACAAGGCCTGCGCACCGGCGAGCAGGCTTTCGGAAGGTGCGCCTTCCGCATAGATGATCTCGTGACGGTCGAACAAAAGATGGACATAGGTCACAGCACGGGTGTCATCAGCGATTGAAATGCCGGGCACGCCGACAAGAATGTGAGCAGGAACAAGAACCTCTTCGGCGTCGAACATTCTGACGGCAATCGGCGACCGGACCAGCATACGGTGTTGCGGTGACACGAAAAGATCACGCTGGGGCAAGTGATCGCCCAGTGAACCGGCCTCGATCCGGATGGGCTTCAGCCTGGGACGGGCGCAAAGCGCCGCTTGGTCCAGATGTCGCGTGCCGATCCAGCGTATGTGTTGCGGTCCGTTGTCGGCGGTGACGACCGCGTCACCCACCTTCAAATCCTCGATGGGCCTCGGACCTCTTGGAGTCATTATCAACGTTCCGGCTACGAAGCACGGCACGTCAATGATAGTGGTCGGATCAGTTGTGTCAGGAGCATTGGTCGGCGTAACATTCACGATGTTCATCGAGTATGTCGTGCCGGGCACAAGGGGTTCAGAGGTTATGTAACCACCCAAAGTTCCGTCAACTTCCACACGATAAACTGTAATCGTACCCCCGCCTGGTTTGGACAGAATATAGGATTCTTCCAAGTAAATTGGGCCACTAAGAAAGGTGGTCGAGCCATCAAGGGTGGTGATGGTGCCGGTTTGCGTCAGATCATCGCCGTCTTCGTTGTCGAAGCGGTCGCCGTTGAAAACATCGCCAGTATCGATAATGGGTGGTCCGCCGCCGTTTTGAATAAACCCACCGGCTGCGTCTGTCACGCTGAATAAACGACGATCCGTGTCAGGATCAAAATTGACATCCAATGTAACCGTATCCGGCCCAATCGTATTCACCGTGATTACGCCGGGCGTATAACCGATATAGGAATAGTTTGCCATTTTAACCCATCACTCTTTGACACGGAATTTACACTTGTTCTCTCAAGCGCTTGGATAACTCCGCTATACTAAAATGTCGACGCGACATTCCTCACGATTGGTTCAGATATCAAGGCGAACCCGAGGCTTTTTCGTGGTTCTTGCTGTTTGTCAGGCATCTGACCTCGTTCCCGAGCATACTTGAGAAGTCTTGACTTTCGTTAAGGCACTCCCGCGTCCCGCCCGTCATGTTGCTGACACTAGCTAATCTGCGCAAAGGAGAGCGCAATGCGAGACGTCATGACAAAGAGCATGGCCCGCAATATTTTTTATGGCGGGTCACTGTTCTTCATTCTCATCTTTCTGGCCCTTTCGGCCCATTCCCACTGGTATATCGTCAATTCCGAAAATGCCGCAAAGCTGGATGACAGTGTGGTTCGGGGCAAGCATGTCTGGGAAAAACACGCCTGTGTGAACTGTCATTCGATTCTGGGTGAAGGGGCCTACTTTGCTCCGGAAGTCGGCAACGTGATGACCCGCTGGGGCGTGCTGGACGACCCGGAATCAGCCTTTGAATCCCTCAAGGGCTGGATGGAAGCACAACCGACCGGCATTCCCGGTCGTCGGCAAATGCCCAATTTCAACCTCAGCGACGAAGAACTCCGTGACCTGACCAACTTCCTGATCTGGACGGATAACATCGACGCGCAGGGCTGGCCGCCCAACGAGGCAGGCTGAGAAAGGGAATGAAACAATGAAATACGAATCCCAAAAAATCGCCTATGCCTACTTTGCGGTAGCCATGGCGTTGTTCGCGATACAGGTGATCGGCGGCCTTCTGGCCGGTTTCATCTATGTATTCCCCAATTTCCTGAGTGACCTTCTGCCGTTCAACATCGTGCGGATGCTGCACACCAACTCTCTGATCGTCTGGCTGATCCTGGGTTTCTTTGGTGCGGCCTACTTCCTGATCCCGGAAGAAGCCGAGCGGGAGATCCACTCGCCCAAGCTGGCCTATCTGCAACTGATCATCCTTGTTGTCGGTACGTTGGGCGTGGTCGTTACCTATGTCTTCAACCTGTTCGAAGGCAACTGGCTGCTGGGCAAAGAGGGGCGTGAGTTCCTGGAACAGCCCAAATGGGTCAAGGCCGGTATCGTCGTGGCTGCATTGATCTTCCTTTACAACGTGTCGATGACCGTTCTGAAAGGCAAGAAGACAGCCATTACCAACATCCTGCTTCTGGGCCTTTGGGGTCTGGCGCTGCTGTTCCTGTTCGCCTTCTACAACCCGGGCAACCTGTCGCTGGACAAGCAATACTGGTGGTATGTCGTCCACCTGTGGGTCGAAGGTGTGTGGGAACTGATCATGGCCTCGATCCTGGCCTACCTGATGCTGAAGCTGACCGGTGTTGACCGTGAGGTGGTCGAAAAATGGCTCTATGTCATCGTCGCCGCCGCGCTGTTCTCGGGCATCCTCGGCACCGGCCACCACTACTACTGGATCGGTACGCCTGCATACTGGCAGTGGATCGGTTCGATCTTCTCGAGCCTCGAGGTGATCCCGTTCTTTGCGATGATGGCCTTTGCCTTCGTCATGGTCTGGAAGGGCCGTCGTGACCACCCCAACAAGGCCGCGCTGCTGTGGTCGCTGGGCTGTGCCACTCTGGCGTTCTTCGGCGCCGGTGTCTGGGGCTTCCTGCACACGCTGCACGGGGTGAACTATTACACCCACGGCACGCAGATCACCGCAGCCCACGGCCACCTGGCCTTCTACGGCGCCTATGTCTGCCTCAACCTTGCGATCTTCAGCTATGCTATGCCGATCCTGAAGAACCGTGATCCCTATAATCAGGTTCTGAACATGGGCTCGTTCTGGCTGATGACCAGCGGCATGGTCTTCATGACCTTCGTGTTGACCTTCGGCGGCACCGTGCAGACACATATGCAGCGCGTGGTCGGAGACTACTTCATGGACGTACAGGACCAGATCGCGATCTTCTACTGGATGCGTCTTGGCTCTGGTCTGGTCGTTGTCCTTGGGGCGCTGCTGTTCATCTATTCGATCTGGGTTCCCCGCAAAGAGGTCATTGAACCCGGCGCAGCTGAAACCCCTGCGGAGTGATGGATATGGATGGCTCCATGAACCTGAAAGAGGGGGCGGCAAACGCCCCCTTCTACCTCGCCCAGGGCGATGAATGCGATGTCTTCACCGCCGCTTACAAAAACGACCTGCCGGTTCTGCTGAAAGGCCCGACGGGCTGCGGCAAGACCCGGTTTGTGGCCCATATGGCTGCGAAACTTGGCCGCCCGCTTTATACAGTGGCCTGCCACGACGATCTGGCTGCCGCCGACTTGATCGGGCGCTACTTGCTGAAGGGCGGCGAAACCGTCTGGGTCGATGGCCCCCTGACCCGCGCGGTACGCGAAGGTGCGATCTGCTATCTCGACGAGGTGGTCGAGGCGCGCAAGGACGTCACCGTCGTGCTGCACCCGCTGACCGACGATCGGCGCATCCTGCCGATCGACCGCACCGGAGAAGAGCTTGAGGCCGCGCCCGGTTTCATGCTGGTGGCGTCCTACAACCCCGGCTATCAGAATATCCTGAAAACCCTCAAACCCTCGACCCGGCAACGGTTCATCTCGCTGGAGTTCGACTTTCCCTCGCCTCAGATGGAAGCCGAAGTGGTCGCGCAGGAAAGCGGCCTGCCGCTGGAACGCTGCAAGCCGCTGGTGCGGCTGGCGGGCAAGCTGCGCGGGCTCAAGGGTCAGGACCTCGAGGAAGGCGTGTCCACCCGGCTGGTCGTCTATGCCGCGACGCTGATCGCGCAGGGCATGTCCACCGACCGCGCCATCCTCGCCGCCATGATCGAACCTCTGACCGATGACGAGGATATCAAACGCGGGCTCCTCGATCTTGTCACCGCCGTCTTTGGGTGAGGCCGGCGATGGTCAGGATCGACTTTGAGCCATGGGAACCCGAAGAAACGATCGGGAAACTGTGGCACACCCTTGCCAGCCGCCTCGATGCACCCCAGGTGCATGTTGGAGCCGCGGTCGACCTTTCCGAGGTCGCGGGGCGGCTGGCAGTCCTCTTTCGGGGGCTTGGGGGTAGTCCGGGCGTTGAATTGCGCCCGGTCTCACCCGAGGTTTCGCGCCACCGCCTGAGTTGGCGCCGCAAACTTGCAACCGAAGTGGAATTGATGCCGCGCGCCTCGTTCGACGGAGAGGTTTTGCGTCTGCCCGACCGTCTGGCAGTATTCCCCGCACGCGAGGCAAACGGCGCGCTCTATGTCTGGTTGGCCGCCGCCGCGGCCCATGCCGGAACCCGAATTGACGAAGATGATCCACTGCGTGCCGACCTGCGTGCCTTGATCGCCGCCCGGCACATGGTCGAGGCGACTCTGGACGATGCGCCTGGCTTGCGTCCGCTGTATACCGAGCTGTGCAAGGGCGTGCTGTATCAGCGCGACATCCCCAGCCTGCCGCCTGCCGAGGCCGCGGTTGAAGAACTGATCCGTCATATGCTGGGCGATCCCAAGCCCCTGTCGGATCAGGCCGAGCACCTTCTGGCACTTGACGACGACCCGATCGCACCGCGCGGCTATCAGCCGATGCGTCCGGTTCCCCTGTGGCCGGAGTTGCGGGCAGTTGGGTTCTCGGAACACAACGAGGTTGAAAACCCCGATACCGAAGGCCCGCCAGAGGAATCCGGCGAAAAGACACACCGTGCCCGGCGCCGCAAATCGGATCAGGCCGAGCGCAGCGACAGTTTCATTCTGCACAAGTTCGAAGCCATCCTCAGTTGGGCCGAGTTTCTGAATATCAACCGTCGCATCGATGACGACGATCCCGACAACGCCAAGAAGGCGGCTGACGATCAGGAAGAGATCGGTCTTGGCCAGATTTCCAAGGCGCCGCCTACCAAGTTGAAGCTTCACCTTGATCTGGCGCCCGAAGACGTCAACCGCGAACGCCTGTCAGGCCGTATTCTATATCCCGAATGGGACGTGCGGACGGGTCAATACCTGCCGGATCATGTGAACGTTCTGCTTTCGGAAGCCGATATCCGCGACGATGCCGCCGAGTTCAGCAAGGATCCGGCCACTGCGCGCCGCATTCGCGCCGTCAAGCGCCAATTCGAGGCGCTGCGCCCGGGGCGCGTGATGACCCGGGGCCATCTGGACGGTGACCAGCTGGATATGGAAGCCGCCGTTCGGGCGCAGGTTGACCGCTGCGCAAATGGTGAAGGGACGGAACGCGTCTGGATGCAATCCCGCCCCGAGGCCCGCGATCTGGCGGTGTCGATCCTGCTGGATGTCAGCCGATCCACCGAAAGCGCGGTCACGGGGCGTGCCGTGATCGATATCGAACGCGAGGCGCTGGCGGCCTTGGCCTGGGGCCTGAACGCTTGCGGTGACGATTTCGCCATTCATGCGTTCAGCTCCCTCAAGCGTCAGCGCGTCTATATGCAGCGTTGCAAACGGTTTGACGAACCGATGGGAACCAAAGTTGAACAGCGCATCGCGTCGCTGCGCCCCGGACATTATACAAGGTTGGGCGCGGCAATCCGGCACTGTTCCTCAGATCTGGCCAGCCAGTCCCGCAAGCGCCGATTGCTGCTGGTCATCACCGACGGCAAGCCAAACGACCTGGACCATTACGAGGGGCGTCACGGCATCGAAGATACCTGCATGGCCATACGCGAGGCGCGCCGGGCCGGACAGTCGGTGTTCGGTGTTACCATCGATAAAACCGGCAAAAGCTGGTTTCCGCGCATGTTCGGGCAGGGCGGTTTCGCCGTCATCCCAGATCCGCATCGCCTGACCATGGCCCTGCCGCAGATCTATCGCCAGTTGGTCGGCGCATGAGTGATGCCTCTCTGATCGACGAGCTGCCGGGCGAGTTCCTGATGTGGGTTCTGATCATTTCGGAACTGCTGGTTTTTGGCGCGGGGATGATCGCCTTCATGGGGGTGCGTCTGACCGATCCGGCGGGCTTTGCCGAGGCGCAGTCGCATCTGCATCGCACGGGTGCGGCCTTGAACACGGCGGTATTGGTGACATCCGGCTATCTGGCCGCACAGGCGCTGCATTGGCGGCGGAACATGCAACGTTTGCGGGCCCGTTTGGCACTGATCCTTGCCGCGCTTCTGGGTGTCGTGTTCCTGATCATCAAGGGTGCGGAATACGCCGACAAGGCGTCTCAGGGGATAGGATACGAAACGCATCCATTCTTTCTGTTTTACTATATGTTGACCGGCTTTCATGCCGCGCATGTCCTCGCCGGGGTTGGAATTCTGTTGCTGGTGGCCTGGCGCGACGACCCCACTAGCGTCGAAGCGGGCGCACAGTTTTGGCACATGGTGGACCTGGTCTGGATCATGCTGTTTCCAGTGATCTATCTGTTGGGATAGTCAGATGGCCCAACCTTCATCTTTGACCAAAGAAAAACCTCGCCAAGGGCCGCCGAACCCTCTGACCCAGGCTTGGCTTGCGCTCTTGGCCCTCAGCGTGGGATCCGCGCTGCTGACCTTGATTGGGGCACCAACCGCGATCATTGCTGGCGGTATCCTGTTGTTGGCGCTGATCAAGGCCCGCGTGATCCTGAAACACTACCTGGATTTGGAGAGCAGCCAAAGCTGGCTGCGTGGGTTCACCATGGTGTTGACGGGATTTTCCGTTGTGATTTTTGCGCTCTATCTGGTCTGAGGCAAAAAAATGCCGCCCCGAGAGGCGGCATAGATCAATCAAAGGGGGGCCCTGATTACTGAGCGGCCTGTGGGATCCGCGCGATCTGACAACGCTGCCAGAGCGCCGACAAGGCACCCACCAGATGATCGATATCCTCATCTGTGTGGACCGGGGACGGCGTTATCCGCAAACGTTCGGTGCCCTTGGGGACAGTGGGATAGTTGATCGGCTGGATGTAGATGCCGAATTCTTCAAGAAGCGTATCCGAGATGAACTTGCACTTCACCGGGTCGCCCACCATCACCGGGATGATATGGCTGGGGTTCGGCAGATGCGGTATCCCTTCCGCATCCAGACGGGCGCGCACCTGATCCACACGGGCTTTTTGCAGATCACGCTCGGCGCTTGACTGCTTCAGATGCCGGATAGATGCGGCAGCACCGGCCGCGATCGAAGGCGGCAGGGCCGTGGTGAAGATGAAGCCGCTGGCAAAGCTGCGAACGAAATCGCACAGCGCGGCCGAGGCTGCGATGTAGCCGCCGACCACGCCGAAGGCCTTGCCCAGCGTGCCTTCGATCACGGTCAGGCGATCCATCAGGCCCTCACGCTCGGCAATGCCACCGCCGCGCGGGCCATAGAGGCCGACGGCGTGAACTTCGTCCAGATAGGTCATCGCGCCGTATCTATCGGCCAGGTCGCAGATTTCCTTGATCGGCGCGATATCACCATCCATGGAATAGACGGATTCAAAGGCGATCATCTTGGGCGCGTCAGGGTCGGCGGCGGCCAGTTTGGCCTCCAGATCCGCAAGGTCATTATGTTTCCATATCACCTTCTGCGCCCGTGAGTGGCGGATGCCTTCGATCATCGAGGCATGGTTCAGCGCATCAGAGAAAACGATCAGACCGGGGATCTTCGCAGCCAGCGTTCCCAGAGCGGCCCAGTTTGACACATAGCCCGAGGTGAACAGCAAAGCGGCCTCTTTGCCATGCAGATCTGCCAACTCTGCCTCAAGCAGCACGTGGTCATGCGTCGTGCCCGAAATGTTGCGCGTTCCGCCCGCACCGGCGCCACAACGCTCCAGCGCGTCGTGCATGGCGTTGATGACCGCAGGGTGTTGCCCCATACCAAGGTAGTCATTCGAGCACCAGATACGCACATCCCGCCGGATCGAACCATCGGTCTGACGTGCGTTCGGGAAGGCTCCGCAACGTCGCTGCAAGTCGATGAAAACCCGATAGTTCCCTTCATCTTTCAAAGCGTCGAGGCTCTGGCTGAAAAATCGCTCGAAATCCATCTGACATGCTCCCCGGATAACTGGCTGTGAACCGACCCTAGGGCAGCGACGGGCCCCGTGACATGACAATTGTCAAGTTGATCGTCAAGAAAAAGACTGGCACTGCCACGCCGGCTTTGGCATAGCAGGGCATTGGGGATGATATCCCGGGCCATCGCCCGGACTGGATGAGGAAGGGAGTGCCTTCATGTCACACGAGGCACAAAAGGCGATTGCGCGGCAGTCTCTGCTTCTGCGCAGCCTGCCGGATCAGCATGTGGATACTTTGCTGCGGCAAGCGATTTGGCGTCAATATGACCGTGGCGAGACGATCTTTCTGCAAGAGGAAGAAGCCAAGGCCGTGCACGTCGTGCTGGCGGGTTGGGTCAAGCTGTTCCGTATCTCTCCGACCGGGGCGGAAGCCGTGGTGAGCGTTTTCACCCGCGGAGAAAGCTTTGGTGAGGCCGTTGCGCTGCGCAACGTGCCGTATCCCGTGTCCGCCGAAGCCGTCTCAGCCTGTGAAGTGATGCACATTCCCAGTCCGGTGCTGCTGTCCCTGATGAAGGAAGACCCGGAAATCGGCGTTTCAATTCTGGCTGCGACGTTCACGCATCTGCATGCTCTGGTGGCGCAGCTGGAGCAATTGAAGGCGCAAACCGGGGCGCAACGCGTTGCAGAGTTTCTGTTGAACCTGTGCGATCGCGAGTCCGGTCGCTGCGAGGTGGAACTGCCTTACGACAAGATGCTGATCGCGGGACGTCTTGGGATGAAGCCCGAAAGCCTGAGCCGCGCGTTTTCGCGGTTGAAACCCGTTGGCGTCAAGATCAACAGGAACCACGCGGATATCGCTGACATGGACGATTTGCGCAACTACGCCGAAAGCGACACCAGCGAGAGGTGATTGATCACCGTCGGCCGAACCCTTCGGCGTTGCAGTTCGCAAAAAACCCATGATCCGAAACTGGCCAGCTCCAACGGGGGCTTCAGTCGGGCGCTTTTGCGCGTGACCGGCTGACTTCCACGCTTTCCAAAACCTCATTATCCTGATCAGCAGTGCCATCCATCGGCACGAGTCTTTTGCATGAAAATGAAGGGCACCTGGTCCATGATAGACGCAGCGCTTTCAAACTATCCCCGTGCAAGGTTGATGACATCGGTCACACCGGTCGAACGGCTTGAGCGTCTTTCTGACCAACTGGGGCTGGATCTGTGGATCAAGCGCGACGATCTGACCGGGCTCAGCTTCGGCGGAAACAAGACCCGCCAGCTGGAATTTTATATGGGCGAGGCGCTGAGGCAGCGGGCGGACACCATCCTGATCACAGGTGCCGTGCAATCCAATTTCGTGCGCACTGCGGCGGCTGCGGCGGCAAAGCTGGGAATGTCATCCGTTCTTCAATTGGAAGACCGCGTGACGAATATGGGCGAATACTACCATCGATCCGGGAATGTTCTTCTGGCACAGCTTCTGGGGGCGGAACATATTGGCTATCCCAAGGGTGAGGACGAGGCGGGCGCTGACGGCGCTCTTCACGAACGCGCCGACGAACTGGTTGCCATGGGTCGGAAGCCATACGTGATCCATCTGGGCATCGATCACCCTCCGCTGGGGGCAGTGGGCTATGTGGCGGGGGCGGCCGAGTTGCATACTCAGATCAGCGATTTCGACGCCGCAGTGGTGCCGTCGGGAAGCGGGGCAACCCATGGCGGGTTCCTGGCCGGATTGCGTTTGGTCGGACAGACTGCGCCTGTCTACGGCATATGCGTGCGTCGCGATCAGAACCAGCAGCACACGCGTCTGCAAAAGGTCCTGGGGAGATTGGCGACCATGATAGGTTTCGACCCTGCTTTGGTCATGGAAGACATCTGTACCTGGGACGGCGCCTTGGCACCCGGATATGGGCGGATCGGTCGCGCAACCCGCGAGGCGTTGACCCTGATGGCGCGCTCCGAGGGCATCTTTCTTGACCCTGTTTATTCCGCCAAAACCTTTGCAGGGCTTCTTGGGCTGCTTGAACAAGGCGCCATCGAAAAAGGCCAGAAAGTTGTTCTGCTGCACACGGGCGGTCAACCTGCGTTGTTCGGATATCAGGACGAGTTGCAACCAAGTTGACGCAGCGAAGCATTGCGCCTGTGGTCCTACAGGGCGACAGGATGAACGCAAAGGTGTTGCCCGCCGAACTGGCCGGGTAAGTACCCTACGACACTTTCGATTGATTGAGCAAAGATATGGCACGCGCGACATCGCGGGTCTGCGCGCCGCCAACGATCGTGGCCATAATCTTCCCAAGATCAGGCGGCGAGGCCGGTGAGCAGCCAAAGCGGTCGCAGGTTTGCACATAATCCACCGCTGTGCGCAGTTCGAACATTCTTGCCTGCTGTTTGCGTGCGGTTTCCAGAGCCTCCGTGAACAGATCATCTGCGAAACTGTCCATGGACCGCACCAATGCCTGTATCCGATCCGTCTCGGGCTGAGCCCAGGCTTCATTGGTCAGAACCTGCTGTTCACGGGCTTCATCCAGCAGGCGCTGAGCCGCCTTCGGGTCGTTCGCCTTCAATGACGCTTCGGCAAGGGCCGTCAGGAACACCGGCTTGTAGTTTCCGGCCCCGCTGGCCCACCAGGCTTCGGACGCGTCGCGCATTGCTCGGATCGTTTCCGGGCCTGGCTTGATCTGCGCGTCCGCCCAACACCGCCAGACATTCGCCGTCAGTGTCATGAAGGGGAAGGTGTGTTTGGTCGCCAGTTCCTCGAGGCGCGCGGCAACGTCGTAAACCTGTTCAGGTTCACGCCGCAACAGGTGCAGCATACACAGATATGTCAGCGTCTGTGCCAGGCTATGAGCGTGATTGAGTTTCTGCGCCGCCGAGATCGCCTGATGCTGAATCTCGAGCGCGCGGTCCGGTTCTCCGCGCAACCAGACCGTCATGCTCAGGAAGCAGGATGTAATGGCGGCATGATCCGTGCCGTAGACATAGGCAAGACGGCTGTGCTGCTGAGGATCATACAAGTGCAACGCTTGTCGCAGATGTGCATAGGCGGCGTCCTGCTGTCCGATATGCAACAAGACGGCACCCATGGCCCGGTGGGCAATCATTATGTGATGCGTTTCGTCGGTCAGCTTGGACAGGTCCAGCAACTGCGCCGCGACGTCCTTGGCAAGGTCGTATTCGCCGCGGACCAGATGATACGCATAGAGACCATTGAGCACTGGGAACAATTGTTCGGTTTCACCCAGCCGATTGCACAGGTCGCGGATCCGGGCATACACTGCCCCCGTTTCATCGGCCGCGATGCCAGCGGTCGAGCGCAGAACGCCGGCCCGCAATGTCTGGATCTTGGTTTCCATGCGGTCGCGGTCAACCGAGTCTTCCTGCTGTTCAAGCAACGCCAACGCACGCCCCAGCTGAGTGGCTGCTTCAATCCCGGCCGAGCGTTCCACGGCACGTTGTCCGGCCAGATACCAGTGTTCTATCGCTTGGTCCGGCATATCTGCCATCGTGTAGTGATGAGCCAGAATTTCCGGACCGGCAGAGTTTTCGTGCAACGAGGCAGAGTTCAGTGCTTGGACCACACGCGCATGCAGCGTTCGCCTCTCGCGTTTCAGCAGGCTGTTGTAAGCGGTGTCGCGAATGAGAGCGTGACGGTAACTGAACGTTTCCTCGGGCTCTGACTCTGAAACAATCACGATCCCGGCATCCACCAGCAAATCCAGACCGGAACGTAACGCCCGTTCATCAAAGCGGGACACGCTTGCAATCATCGGATAAGAGAATTGCGGGCCAATGACAGCGCCGATCTGTGCCACTTCCTTGGCCGAGCTCAGTCGATCAAGACGAGCCATCAACGCGTCATGCAGTGTTTTCGGCACAGTGGGTGATGGCGTGGACCGGTCGATCGTATAGGCGTCCGCGCGTTCGGTCAGAAGATCGGATTCCAGCAGATCCTTCGTCACCTCTTCTACGAACAGCGGGACACCGTTGGATCTGGCGGCAATCAGACGGTGAACTTCGTCCGGGACGGTCTTGCCCTTGGCAACATCGTTCACGATCTCTTTGACCTGCGCGAAATCCAGTTGTTGAAGCGCGACGTGCATCAGGTTGTGCGATTGTGGCCAACCCGGATCAAAGCCTGTCCGATAGCTCATGACCATCAGCAGGCGCGCGTCCTCTATCCGGGTTACAAGCTGATCAAGCAGAGTCTTTGTCGTTGGATCGATCCAATGTGCATCTTCAAACAGCAACAGGGTCGGGGTTTCCTGCGCCAAGCCGATCACATGATTGACCAGCATGTCCAGCGTCTGCTTCATGATCTGCTCAGGGGTCAAGTCCAGCAGGCCAAGCCTGTCTTCAAACGGGACCGACAACAGTGCCGCAGCCAGTTTCAGAGACCCTTCAGAAGGATCGCCCAGAACGCCGTGGATCTTGTTCAATTTTTCGTCCGCACTGTCACCGGCCCGCAGTTCGGCCGCGTTTTCAAGCTGGCGAATGATCGGGTACAACGCGCTTGCGTCATGAAAGGGCGAACACTGAAATCGAAGCTGTCGGTGTTTTGCGTCCGGGATCGTGCGGCGAAGCTCTTCGATCAGCCTGGATTTTCCTATGCCCGCCTCGCCCGAGACCAGCACCACCTGACCTTGACCCTGACGGGCCAGCTTCCACTTGCTTTGAAGGGTTTCATGCTCCTGCGCGCGCCCGACCAATGAACTCATCCGGGCGTCGTCTGCCGCAAGAAAACGGCTGAGAGTCTGGCGCGTGCCGGTGACCTGCCAGGCTTCGACCTCTTTGGCAAAGCCTTTCAATTGAAACGTGCCACGGCGCACATATTCGAACGCATCACCCGCCAATTCCCGTGTCGTCGGCGCGACGATCATTGTCCCCGGATCAGCCATCGATTGAAGCCGTGCGGCAAGGTTCGGGGTCTCGCCCATGGCGGTTCCATCCTCGAACATCTTCTCTCCCCGCAGGTCACCGACGACAACCAGGCCGGTCGCGATCCCTATGCGGACTTCAAGATGTGCATGCGTGCGGATTTCCGGAATTTCGCGAACGATCCTAAGACCTGCATGAATGGCGCGTTCCGGGTCGTCTTCATGCGCATGCGGAAAGCCAAAAAACACCATGATGCCGTCGCCGTAGTAACTGGCGATATGCCCGTCAAAAGCGGCGACCGCAGCGGCGCAGGTCTCTTTGAACAGCCTCAGAACCTCGGCCAGATCTTCAGGATCCAGCTTTTGCGATATCGCCGTCGATCCAACAAGATCGATGAACATGACCGTCAGCTGTCTGCGCTCTGCTATGATGTTGGGTTCCTGACGCGCGCGATGTGATCCCGCAGGCCGCCCGATTTCATCCCGTATTGCTTTCAGAAAGCGGCGCCTGGGTCCAAGGGGCAGGCCGATCGTGACAAGGTCATCGTCGCTCAGTTCCGGCAGATCACCCAATTCGACCTCGTGCCGGGAAAAGGCATCGACATATTTGGACAAGCCGTTTCGGATCAGCCATTCATCTATGTCAGCCATTTGACCACCATGCATGGCCGCGACCAGGCCGATCCAAGCATTCCCCATTTCCCTCTGGTTGAAAGGACCAGCCCCGGGCGCAGTCCGGGAAAACACCACCCTATCAAGGACGACCCGCGAATTCCGGTCAAGTGTTCAATTTAAGGGTGAGGAAATTTCATTGCGCGAAACGGTATCGGAGCCTGCCATCTCTATTCGCCGGTCCGAAAATCGATGTGAATGTGATTGCCGTCCGGATCCCAGACGTTCAACTGAACGGTGTCGATCGCCGTCAGTTCCACACGGCGATAGGAGACGCCATTTGTTTTGAGATGCGCTTCGAACCGATCCAACCCTGTCGCCGAAAAAGCGAAATGCTCAAGCTTCAGGTCTGCGTCCGAACCCGTGGCCTCGGCCTGGACACCGACCAGATGCACGAAGGCGTTTTCTTCGACATAAAGCCAGGCTCCGGGAAAGGGGAAGGGTGGGCGTGGCCCTACCCGCATCCCCAGCACGTTGCAGTACCATTCGATCATCTCGTCCAAACGTGTGGTGCGCAGATTGACATGATCCAGTGACGTGATCCCCATGGCCTAGCCTCGGGTCCATTTGATCGAACATCCCATTGATGGTGTCTGATCTTGGGGGCCTTGCCCGGTCTCGGCAATTTGCAGCATCGCATTGACCAATTCTGGTTCACGCTTGCCTGTCTTGCCGCGACCCAGATTGTCCAGACGGCCCCGGTACTGCAACTTTCCATCCGCATTCAAACCGAAGAAATCCGGAGTGCAGACAGCACCATAAGCCTTTCCTACGGATTGATCCTCGTCCACGAGATATGGAAAGTTGAAGCCGTTCTGCCGTGCAAATTCCAACATGTTCTGCGGCGAATCTTCGGCGTAATCGCGATAGTCGTTCGACATGACCGCCAACACGCCGATCCCCTTGGACATCAGCAGGTCCGTGTCCTGGGCAAGCCGGCCCGTTATCGTTTTGACATAGGGGCAATGATTGCAGATGAAGGCGATCAGCAACCCGTTTTGCAGGTGATCGGACATCTTGAAGGCCCGACCGTTCGGGTCTTTGAGCGTGAAGTCCGGGGCGTTCCAACCGAAATCGCAGATCGGAGTGTCGAGCAGCATGATTGTCCTTTTTGTGACCAATTGGCATGTTCAGGCCAGCTTAGCTGACGGGCGCCGTTAAGTAGAGCGAGATTTCCGGCGCCATGTCTGCGACGGAATGCGCCTGCAAACGTATCTGGTTCAGATCAGCAGCGTTGACAGGCTTGGGTAATAGCTGAGCAGAAGCAACACCAAAGTTACTGCGATCAGGAAAGGCCAAAGCGATTTCAGGATTGAACCGGGCGATGTGCCGCTCATGGACGAGGCGATGTACAATCCAATCCCGACCGGGGGCGTCAGCAGCCCAAGCACAAGGTTCAGGCAAGCAACAATGCCGAACTGATAAGGGCTGATATCATATGAACCGGTTGCAATCGGCAGCAGGATCGGAGTGATCAGGATGATCGCGGCGATGCCATCGATCACCATTCCAACCAGCAAAAGCGCAAGGTTCACGATCAGCAGGAACACGAACGGGTCCGAAGTGATCGAGGTGATCAACCCAGCCAGTTGCTGTGGTATTTCCTCATAGATGATGACCCAGCCGAACACGCTGGCGGCCGCGATCATGAACAGGATCATCGACGCGTTGGCCGCCGTGCGTTTGAACATCTGTGCCAGGTTGCTCGGCTTCAGGTCCCCGTAGACCAACCAGCCCACCAGAAACGCGATCAGGGACGCGATTGCGGCGGATTCGGTCGGTGTGGCGATCCCGAACAGAATGCCGCCTATGATCGACATCGGGATCAGCAGGGCGGGGGCCGCGCTGATCAAGGCCTGGACGGCTTCGGCACGCTTCATCCAATGCCCTTTCGGAAAGCTCTGCAACCACCCGATCAGGGTGATGACCGATGCAAACGCCCCGGCAAGGATCAAACCGGGCAGGATTCCTGCAATGAACATGTCACCAATCGGGATCTGAGCCAGAACACCGAAGATGACAAACATCATCGACGGCGGGATGACCGGAGCCAGCAGCCCGCCCGCGGCCGTCGTGGCAGCGGCGAAACCCTTGTCATAGCCCTCCTCCTCCATCGCGGGGACCATGGCGCGCGACATTACCGCGATCTGCGCCGTCGCAGACCCGATGATGGCCGCCATGAACATGTTTGCCAGCAAGTTGATATAGGCCAGCCCGCCGCGAAACCCGCCGACAAATACCCGGGCCAGCGCGACAAGGCGCCGGGTCATGCCGCCTTCGTTCATCAATTCTCCGGTCAACATGAACAGAGGAATTGCCAGCAGGCCGTAATTCTCAAGACCGCCGAACATTTTCTGCGCGAAGCTGTCATAAAGAACCGTGTTGCCGCTTTCCCAGATGTACCATATGGCCGTGATCGCCAGCACGATCGCCACGGGCACGGACAGAAGTAGAGTGGCCAGAAAGACGATGGGGCTCATGGCTGTGCCCCTTTGCCCGGGGGGCTCAGCAGATGCATGGTGGAATGCAGCGTCGCGCCCAGTGCGAAAAGCCACATCACCAACCAGAACAGATACTTTGGCAGGCCCAGGGTCAGCGTTGGCTCGGCGTAGATGAAATTGAATGTCTGACCTTGAAACGCCGCCACGTCAAATCCGCTGCTGGCGATGTCCAGCGGAAGGAACCAGCGCCAGCAGAACCACAGCATCGCAAGGGAAAAAGCAAACACGACCACGTCCACACCCTTGCGGATCAATGGTTTCGCGCGTTCGGGCACGTTGTCGGAAACGATGGAGATCGACACCGAGCTGCGATGGTGCAATGCGGAAGACGCGCCCAGAAAAGTCATCCAGACCATCGCGTAGATCGCCAGCTCATCAACCCAGAACAGGGCGTTGCCCGCCGTTCGCGTCACGACATTCAACAAAATCAGAGCCGTTATGCAGACTGCCAGAAAGGCAGCGCACCACAACTCGACCCGCGCCAAGCCTGCCGACAGCCGATACAACATCGCTGCTCTCCCGTGAAAAAGGGCGCAGGATCGAGCTGCGCCCCTTTCGTCATGCCGTTTTCGTTATTTTGTTTCTGCCGCAGTCTGCCGCAAAGCGTCAAGGGAAGAGGTCTTCTGGGACCAGATCCCGTTCCACTCTTCGATCGCGTCGCCAAAGAACGAGGCATCGACCTTTTTGTAGGCTTTGCCAGTGCCCTCGATCTGCTCCAGCCATTTGGCATCGTTTTCAACGTAGGCATCAATGGTGCTGTCGACATGCTTAGCCATGAGTTCCGCGATCATCGCGCGGTCTTCTTCAGACAAACCAGCCCAGACCTTGGCCGATACCAGCCCGACCATCGGGAACATCATGTGATCCGACTGCACGATCGTGTCGGCGTGTTCATAATATTTCAGAACCCAGATCAGCTCGGCGTCCATGTCGATGGCGTCGACCTGACCATTGGCCAGCGCATCATAGACGGCAGGCAAGGGCATGGGCGTGGGTGCTGCGCCTACCGCGTTGTAGAAATCCAGGATCGGTGTGAAGGGCGTGATCCGCAGTTTCAGGCCCGATAGATCTTCGGCGGAGGAAACCTCGCCCCGGCTGACGATCTGGCGCAATCCTGCCATCCCATATCCCAGTCCAACGACACCAACCTGCCCCGGCAAGGGTTCCAGCATGGATTTGGCCGTATCAGATCGCAGGATGCGCCCCGCGTGCCCAATGTCATCTGCCAGATAGGGCGCATAGAATGCCCCCAACTCGGGCGCGCGGTTCGAAACTTCAGCCACGGTCATGAAAGCCATGTCCAGCGCGCCGGTCTGCAATTGTTGCAGCATTTCGGCCTCGTTCCCCAACTGGCGGGCCGGGAAGACCGATACCGAATGAGCGCCACCACTGGCCTCATTCAACTCGGCCCCAAACGCTTCGGCGGCTTTGGTCCAGATATGCGGTGGCGGCGTGATCAGACCCAACCGAAACTCTTCGGCGTGTGCGGCCACGGACGCCAGTGCCAACACAGCCGCAGAGGCGGCGATTTTTGCAAAATGTCTCATTACTTCCCCTGTTTAATCTTGTTTTACAACGTGACCCAGCCCTCGGGCGGTTCCTTTCCCGGGTGCACAGCCTGACAATTGGGGCAGGTGCGGTCTTGTTCCGAGGCATAGAACTTCTGATAAACCGGAGGCAGGTCATCAACGATGGACTTTAGCTGCATTTCCGCTCGATGCACCAGTGATCCGCATTCAAAGCAATACCATTCGATGGCGTCCAGCTCTCCGGTCTGGCGCTTGGGTTCAATCACAAGCCCGATCGAACCTTCCTGAGGGCGCTGTGGCGAATGGCGTACATGCGGAGGCAGCAGAAAAACCTCGCCTTCTCGGATCGGAACATCATAGAACTCCTCTCCGTCATAGATTTTCAGCACCATGTCGCCTTCAAGCTGGTAGAAGAATTCTTCCACCGGGTCATCGTGGTAATCGGTTCGCTTGTTCGGACCACCCACAACAGTGACCATCAGATCGGCGTCTTCCCAAACCTGACGATTCCCTACGGGCGGTTTGAGCAGATGGCGGTGTTCGTCGATCCAGGCCTTAAAGTTGAACGCTTTCAGTTTTGACATGTCCCACTCCCTATCCCGGAAAGTTTGGCGCGTTTTTTCATGACCGCAAAGAAATTATCAGCATCTCGCTATCCGATTTCCTTATACTGCCGGGCCTTACTCAGCTCAGACGCGCAGCCCGCTTTCATCAAATGCTTTGCGAATGATCGCTTTTTCGGCGTCGGTCAGTTCCAGCATCGGCGGGCGTACACGGCCACCGACCTGACCTAGCAACTCTTGCCAGTACTTTCCGAATGCGGTGGGTTTGCCCGCAGGACGCGCGCGTTTCATCGCATTGCGGACAGGGTTCAGACTGTCAAAGACACGTCGCGCTTCATCGGCCTTTCCTGCAAAGGCCAGACGCGTGTATTCGTTCATCCGCTGATCGACCTTGCTTTGCAGCTGATAGGGCGGGGACGAGCAGAGATAGAGCTTCCAGTCCAGTTCCAATATGTTGTCCAGCCACTCATGTTCAGCCGAGGTCGAGACATGGATCCTGTCGCCCACCATATGGGTCAGCTTCACGTACATCTCGCGCGGGACCGAGTATTTTATCGCAACGATATTGGGTAAGTCCGCAATGCGAGCGCATTCTTCGGGTTGCATCAAATAGCCGCTGTCTGGATGGCTCCACATGGCGATGCCGATATCCAGTTCGTCACAAAAACGCTTGTAGTACTGGTACAAAACCTCTCCGCGATCCTGCACAAAGCTCAGAACCGGCGCGTGCAGTACGATGTAATCCGCACCGCAGTTCTGGGCGTGATGCGCCAGGTCCAAGGCCGTATTCATGTTCTGGTCCGAGACCGAGACGATTACACCGGCTTTGCCTGCGCATTCGTCAACGGCAATTTCGAAGTTGCGCTTGCGCTCTTCGATGCTCATCGAAAAGAACTCGCCCTGTTTGCCGGCGACGAAAAGACCCTGGATGTCCAGATCGTCGATCCAATGGCGGATGTTTGCACGCAGTCCCGATTCATCCAGAGACAGGTCATCATTGAACGGGTTCAGTGCCGCTGCCCATATCCCAGTCATATGTTCGCGTGCATAGGCCTTCGCGTCGTGTTTTGAGTATTTCATTTCCAACGTGGTCCCCGTGGCTTCAACAGGAACAAAACACACCAGGCGGGTCGGTCCAGTGCCATTTCAGGGAAATGGATATCTGAAAAAAATATACCACCAACTTACCAATTCAGATTTTTTCAATGCTGGTCTAGGGTCCAGACATGAAGATCGCAGTCATCGGAACCGGCGCAATCGCGCAGTTTGTGCAGCGCATGTTGCCAGAACATGGGCATGAATTGGCAGCCATTCTGGTCAGACCACACCGCGTTGATCCAAAATCGCCCAAGTCAATTGGTTCGGTTGATGACCTGCCGGCCGGAATCGAAACGGTTCTGGATTGCGCGGGGCACGAGGCATTGGCCGGTTTGGGTCCGGACATTCTGGCACGAGGGCTGGATATCATCAGTGTCTCTGCCGGCGCACTTGCGGATCAGCAGGTCAGTGACCGGCTGGACAGGGCCGCGCGAAAGGGCGGGGCGCGGCTGCATCTGGCAAGCGGTGCCATAGGCGGGCTGGACTGTCTCGGCGCCGCAGCGGTCGGGCCGCTCAAATCCGTCACATATGTGGGGCGCAAGCCGCCGGCGGGGTGGAAGGGGTCACTTGCCGAACACAGTCTTGACCTCGGCATTATCGCCGCGGCTGAAACACATTTTCAGGGTTCCGCACGAGAGGCGGCGCTGGCTTACCCAAAGAACGCAAATGTCGCCGCCGCCGTCGCCTTGGCGGGTGTGGGGTTCGATAACACACAGGTTCGTCTGATCGCCGATCCGACGATCCACAAGAACATTCACGAGGTCGAGGCCGAAGGTGATTTCGGCACGTTTCAGTTCCGGATCAGCGGCACCGCGCTGCCCGACAACCCGCGAAGCTCGGCGCTTGCGGCCATGAGTGTGCTGTCCAAGCTGGATCAGCTTTGCAAGCCGATTGTTCTGTAGCCATGGTTGGACGCCACTCTCGCATCGTTGACCGCGCCTTGACCCGCCTGAAGCTGCGTCAGCTGCGGCTTCTGGTTGCAGTTGGCGCGCATGGAAACATTCAGAATGCCGCGCGTGAGCTGGGAATATCTCAGCCAGCGGCAACCAAGATGATTCAGGATCTTGAACTGGACTTCGAAGTCAAGTTGTTCACGCGCACCAACCGAGGCGTTGTGCCAACGGTTTTTGGCGAAACTCTCATACGTCACGGGAAGCTGATATTTGCTCAGGTTTCCAATGCCGCGCAGGAACTGGACGATTTGAACGAAGGAAATTCCGGACGTGTCGTGGTGGGAACACTGCTTGCGGCGTCAACCAGCCTGCTACCCGCCGCCATCGAACTGCTGCTGAAAGACCGCCCGAACGTTGCAGTCAAGATCAGCGAAGGGACCAACGAGGTGCTCATGCCCCGGCTGCTGTCGGGCGAGATCGACATGGTTGTAGGACGCCTGCCGTCGCACCGGCATCGCGACAAGATTCGACAGGAAAAACTGTTCGAGGATCGGATATTGGCCATTGTCGGCCCTCAACACCCACTTGCTGGGCGGGACGCCGTGACCTTTGCGCAAACCAAGCCGTTTGGCTGGATTCTTCCCCCGCAAGAGACCACGTTGCGACGTCAGGCGGATCATTTTTTCGTCGGCCAGCAGCAATATGTGCCACCGGTCGCCATAGAATCCGTGTCCTACCTGACGAACCGAGCGCTGCTGCAATCCCGCGACCTGATCGGCCTTATGCCTGCCGAGGTCGTCGTCCAAGATATCGAAAACAACCATCTTGCCCAGCTCGCCTGGGAGGTTCCGTTCGGACAGGGGCCGATTGGAGTGTCCTTCCGTGCCGACGACGATCTGTCGCCTGCGGGGCGCGTTTTCAAAACGGCTCTGCATCGGGCGGCGCAGAGCAGACAGACCAGATATTCGCCAATTTGATATCCGTATTCGCGCAATGCGCTTGAACTCATGCGAGGCATCGCGCGATCACAAATCAAGGCAAATGGAGGCGCCGGTTTCATGTATCCAGAGCTCAGGCTTTTCATTGGCGGCACGTGGCGAAAAACCGGGCGCGATATCCCGGTTGTCAATCCGGCAACCGAGGAAGAACTCGGTCGGTTGCCTTGCGCATCGGTGAAAGACCTGGACGACGCGCTGCAAGCGGCCGTCGAAGGATTTAGACTGTGGCGCCGCACATCGCCGCGGGAACGCGCGGATACGATCCTGCGGGCGGCAGCCCTCATGCGTCAGCGGCAGGAAGAAATCGCGCATTCCATTACTCTGGAACATGGCAAGCCTCTGAAGCAGGCCCGGCTGGAGGTCATTCGCGGCGCCGAGTTCTTTGAATGGGATGCGGGCGAGGCGATGCGGACCTATGGCAGGATCATTCCGGCGGCGCAGGGTCACAAATTCGCAGTACATCACCAGCCTGTCGGCGTTGTCGCGGCATTTTCGCCGTGGAACTTCCCCATGAGCCAACCTGCCCGGAAAATCGCCGGTGCTTTGGCCTCGGGCTGTTCGGTGATCCTGAAAGCGGCAGAAGAAACGCCTGCCGGCGCTTTGCACATAGCAAAAGCGTTCGAAGATGCCGGTCTGCCAGAAGGGGTTCTGAATTTGGTGTTCGGTGAACCATCCGAGATATCCGGCCATCTGATCCCGCAGGACCCCGTTCGCCTGGTGGCCTTCACCGGCTCGACAACCGTCGGGCGTCATTTGACCACTTTGGCGGCCCAACACGACACCCGAGTGCTCATGGAGCTGGGTGGCCACGCGCCGGTCATCGTTTGCGAAGATACGGATGTGCAATCGGCAGCCGTTTCAGGCGCGGTTCGCAAAATGCGCAATGCCGGTCAGGTCTGCACTTCGCCAACCCGTTTCTTCGCGCATGAGAGTATTTTTGACGCCTATGCGGCCGGGTTTGTTGCAAGGGCCAAAGCCACAGTCGTCGGCAATGGGCTTGACGCAACCGTTGAAATGGGCCCAACGGCCAACGACCGGCGCGTGCCAGCCTTGTCAGAGCTGGTTGAAGACGCAGTGGCACAAGGGGCAACGCTTGCCACAGGCGGATCGCGGCTTGGTGAGCGGGGATATTTCTTTGAACCCACGGTGTTATTGAACGTTCCTGAAGCGGCGCGGATCATGCGCGAAGAGCCGTTTGGACCGGTAGCGGTGATCAACCCGGTGGCTTCGCTGGATGAGGCGGTCGATCTGGCGAATTCAGTTCCCTACGGGCTGGCGGGGTACGCTTTCACCAATCGGGCGGATTACATCGACCGTCTGATTGACGAGGTCGAGGTCGGTAATTTGTCGATCAATACGCTTGAAGCATCGATGCCGGAAACGCCCTTTGGGGGCGTGAAATCCAGTGGCTATGGTCGGGAAGGCGGAACCGAAGGCCTTGAGAATTACATGACGGTCAAAAACGTCTGGCAATCGGCCGAGATCTGCTGAAAAAGACCCCGACACCTGCACTTGTCGACTTTTTCGCGACCAAGCCGGCCTTTTTCCTTTCGAAACCGACCAAAGGGCCAGTGCAGCGCTGCGGTTGCGATTTCAATACCTGCGGAATCGACAGAGGCGGCAATGCGCCCTTTCTGATGGGGCGCCCGAACGCGGATCATGACCTATGTCAATGACAGTAAACCCGCCTTGCTGTCCATTGGCCGGGAATTTCTGGTCGGACTGTGCGACAAAACCATCGCGTCCTTTTGCCGGTGATGATCAGCGTTTCGGCTGACCTGCGGGGGGGTCCCGCCGGGCGGCCTGAGCTCCGGAGGGACGGATGAACACTTGGCTGACGCTATCTGCACCAACCCCTGCCGGGGATACCGTGGGCTTCGAGAGGTTGGCGGGGCTGCCCTCCGTAACGCCCACCCTTGGCATGAACTCTGACTGCGCGCGCGTGTTTGAGCTTTGCGGCCAACCCGAGCCGGATTTGTCGTCCGAGCAAGAAGGCGGTGACGGCATAGGTCGCGCCGCGCATGGTCGGTATGGCATGGATACGCTGCCGTTCGTTGCTGATCCCAGCTCGGATTTGGAAGAATTCAAGGCCGGCCTGCCAATCCCGATCCGGCCGAACAGCCGGGATTTGCAGGACGCTTAATATTTTCGGAGACTCAAAATGGCTGATGGATGTGCCTGTGACCGCCACGCCCACATGTATCTGACTGTCGAGGACGCCCTTGAGCGCGGTCTTTCCGTCGCCGATCCTGTCACTGAAACCGAGATTTTGCCGCTGGAACAAGCAATAGGCCGGGTTCTGGCCGAGGATTGCGCCAGCAAGGTCGATATGCCTGCCTTCGACAACTCGGCCATGGATGGCTATGCCGTCCGCACTGGTGATCTGGGTGATGGGCCGGTGTTTGAGCTGCCCATCGCCGGGCGCGTGGCCGCGGGTGACTGCGGCGACCATGATGCCCCCGAAGGCAGCGCTTTGCGCATTTTTACGGGCGCTCCGGTGCCGCCTGAATTCGATGCCGTGCTGATGCAGGAAGATTGCGATCTTCTGATCGACAGGATTCGATTCAGCCGCCGCCCGAAACCCGGCCAGCATATCCGGCGTGCGGGGGAAGATCTTTGTGCCGGGAGTCCGGTCCTGCGACGGGGCTGTCAAATTGGACCGCGCGAGATGGCCGCCCTGGCATCCGCAGGGTATGGTGAGGTCCTGGTGTTTCGAAAACTGAAGGTCACGATCTTTTCGACAGGCAGCGAACTGCGTCAACCGGGCGAACCCCTCGGCCCCGGCCAAATCTACAACTCGAACCGTTATATGCTGCTGGCGCTGTTGCAAAAACCCTGGATCGAACTGACCGACCTGGGACCGGTCGAGGATGACCCGACCCGTCTGGAACAAGTTCTGCGCGAGGCATGCGATGCCTCGGACCTCATCGTCACGACTGGGGGCGTGTCAGTCGGGGATGAAGATCACATGCCCCGGCTGTTCAGCGCGATTGGCGGTGAAACCGATGTCATGAAAGTGGCGATGAAGCCCGGTAAACCGGTCATGTTCGGGCGGCGCGGGCGCGCTCTTTACGTTGGTCTGCCCGGCAACCCGGTGTCAGCCTATGTGACATGGCAGATAATCGGGTCGCAGATGATGGCGCGGCGCGCAGGCTTGTGCCACAGACCTCAGATAACTGTTCAGGCCGTGCTGGCTGAACCCGTGCAGCGTCGCGCGGGTCGTCAGGAGTATCGTCCGGTCCAGATTGACGGCACTTCGCCGCGTGGCCTTCCCAATGTACGTCTGATGGCGCCCTCCTACAGTGGCCGTGTCGCCTTGCTGGCGCAGGCAGACGGGTTGGCGATCATACCGGCCGAGATCGAAGACCTGCCCGCTGGGCATTCGATTGAATTGTTGAGGTTCTGATCCCTGCAACAGGTGCGATGCGATTTATCTAGCAACTGCAACGCCGCGGTCATGGTGGGCACCTGGAAAACTGCCCGATCGCGCGCCAATCAATCCGAATACCGGCCTGAAAATTGTCGCAACCGATAAACTCCGTGACGGATTACGTCGTGACTGGGGCTTTCCCGGCGGCACATGATGCTACGGCGCACTGAGGTTAAGGACACAAATTCATGCGGTATTCGGCACTCGCGATCATGCGGCAGGTTTTGAACGGGCACCGGGGCTGGACACCGGCTTGGCGCGATCCCGAGCCTCAATCAAGCTATGATTTCATCGTGATCGGCGGCGGCGGTCACGGCCTTGCGACGGCATACTATCTGGCCAAGGAACACAACGCCGCCAAGGTGGCGGTTCTGGAAAAAGGCTGGATCGGTGGCGGCAACGTGGGGCGAAACACAACGATCATTCGTGCCAATTACCTGTTGGATGGCAACCAGCCATTCTATGAGCTGTCGCTGAAACTGTGGGAAAATCTTGAACAGGACCTGAACTACAATGCGATGGTCAGTCAGCGCGGTATTCTGAACCTCTGTCATACGGACGCGCAGCGTGACGCGTATCGCCGTCGTGGCAACGCGATGATGTTCACCGGATCTGGGGCGGAACTGCTGGATGCAGAGGGCGTTCGTGCGATGTATCCGTTCCTGAACTTTGACGATGCGCGCTTTCCGATCAAGGGCGGTCTGTTGCATCGCCGCGGTGGTACGGCGCGTCATGACGGTGTCGCTTGGGGCTATGCCCGTGCCGCGGATCAACGGGGGGTCGACATCATCCAGAATTGCGAAGTCACCGGGTTCCGCATCGAAAACGGAAAACTGCTGGGCGTTGAAACCACACGGGGTTACATCGGCGCCAAGAAGGTGGGCGTGGCGGTTGCCGGGTCTTCCGGGCGCGTGATGGCACAGGCGGGGATGCGCCTGCCGATCGAAAGCCACGTGCTACAGGCCTTTGTGACCGAAGGGCTGAAACCGGTGCTTGACGGAGTGATCACTTATGGCGCCGGACATTTCTATGTCAGCCAATCGGACAAGGGCGGTCTGGTCTTTGGCGGCGATATCGATGGCTACAACACCTATGCGCAACGTGGCAACCTGCCCGTGGTCGAGGACGTGGCCGAAGGCGGCATGTCCCTGATGCCGATGATCGGTCGCGCGCGCCTGCTGCGGATGTGGGGCGGCGTGATGGATATGTCGATGGATGGCTCGCCGTTCATAGATCACACCGGAATTGAAGGGCTCTATTTCAATGGTGGCTGGTGCTATGGCGGGTTCAAGGCAACCCCAGCATCTGGTTTTTGTTTCGCGCATCTGATGGCCACCGACCGACCGCATGACGTTGCAACTGCCTATCGTCTGGACCGGTTCAGAACCGGGCGGATGATTGACGAAAAAGGCGTGGGCGCACAGCCCAACCTGCATTGAGGAGGCCCGGACATGATCATCAATCATCCACTGCTTGGCCCGCGTGACGCGTCGGAATTCACCTATCTGGGCGACGCGAGCCTGATCAATCGGCCCGACTGGCAATCCGACACGGCCGCCGCCGAGTTTCACGACTATGTCTACCTGCGCGACAACCCGGCAGGAACCCACCGAGAGCTGTGGTTTCACGAGCAGGGCGACCGCTCGTGGCTGGTTGTGACACGCGACACGCTGACCCATGAAATTCTGGCAACGGAACTGGCGCGGGATGTAGCCCGCACGACGGGACGGGGAAAATGACCCAGAACAATCGTTTGCAGGGCGGTCTGATCGACCGGTCCAAAAAGCTGCGCTTTACCTTCGATGGCAAATCCTACGAAGGCTATCAGGGCGATACGCTGGCCTCGGCGCTGCTGGCCAATGACGTGCGGTTGGTTGGCCGTTCGTTCAAATACCACCGTCCACGCGGTGTGCTGGCCTCGGGCTCGGAAGAGCCCAACGCGCTGGTCGAGCTGCGCACGGGCAACCGGCAGGAGCCCAACACACGCGCGACCACGGTCGAACTGTTCGACGGGCTCGAGGCGACATCACAGAACCGCTGGCCCTCGCTCGCCTTCGATGCGCTGTCGATCAATGATCGGCTCTCGCCCTTTTTGACGGCGGGTTTCTATTACAAGACCTTCATGTGGCCCAAGGCGTTCTGGGAAAAGCTCTATGAACCGATGATCCGCAAGGCGGCCGGTCTGGGCAGCCTGACGCAGGAGGCCGACCCGGATATCTACGACAAGGGCTATTTGCATTGCGATGTCCTGGTTATCGGCGCCGGTCCTTCCGGCCTGATCGCGGCGTTGACGGCGGCGCGGTCTGGCGCGCGGGTCATTCTGGCGGACGAAGACAGCCGGATGGGCGGGCGTCTGTTGTCTGACTGTGATCGGTTCGAGGGCATATCGAATGCCGATTGGGTCGCGCAGACACTGGGAGAGCTGGCGTCGATGGACAATGTGCGCCTTCTGACGCGCACCACCGTGTTCGGCGCCTATGATCACGGCATTCACGGCGCGCTTGAGCGGGTCTCGGATCACCTTGCGGTGCCCGAGGCGGGGAAACCGCGCCAGATTCTGTGGCGCATCTACGCGAAGCACTCGGTGCTTTGTGCCGGCTCTACCGAACGTCCGATTGCTTTCGAAAACAACGACCGACCGGGCATAATGCTGGCGGGCGCGATGCGGGCCTATGCAAACCGCTGGGCTGCGACACCGGGCCAGCGCGTGGCGATCTTCACCAACAATGACGAAGGACACCGCGCCGCACAGGATTTGATCAAAGCCGGGATCAAAGTTGTTGCCGTGATCGACCCGCGCAACGATGCACCGCGCATTGCCGAATGTGAATTGCTGGCCGGGGCGCAGGTCACGAACACGCAGGGCCGTTTGGGGCTGAAATCGATCACCGTGCAGATGGCCGATGGTCAGACCCGCCCCATCGAAGTAAGCGGTCTGGGCGTTTCGGGTGGGTGGAATCCGAATGTGCAACTGACATGCCATCAGCGCGGCCGCCCGCAATGGTTCGAACCGCTTGCAGCTTTCACCCCACCTGCCGAACTGCCCAAGGGTATGAGTGTTGCCGGTGCCGCCGCTGGCAACCTGACCAGCCACGGGGCGATCGCCTCGGGCACCAATGCGGCACTTGCGGCGCTTGACGGGCTGGGGATCAGGGCCTGTCCGGTCGACCTGCCGAAAGCCGAGGATGATGAGATCCGTATCACCCCGTTGTGGCATGTGCCCGGCAAAGGCCGCGCGTGGCTGGATTTCCAGAATGACGTGACCGTCAAGGATGTCAAACTGGCCGAACAGGAAGGCTTCCGCAGTGTCGAGCATCTGAAACGCTATACCACCCTTGGTATGGCGACGGATCAGGGTAAAACCGCGAATGTCGGCGCGCTGGCCGTGATGGCCGAGATCACCGGCAAGAGCATTCCCGAAACCGGCACGACCATCTTCCGGCCACCGTACACGCCCGTGGCGATGGGGGCCTGGGCCGGGCGCTCGGTCGGAAAAGAATTCAAACCTACGCGACTGACGCCCAGCCACCAATGGGCCCAAGAACAGGGCGCGGTATTCGTCGAGGTGGGCCCCTGGCTGCGTGCGCAATGGTTCCCCAAGGCTGGAGAGACCCATTGGCGCGAATCCGTGGATCGCGAGGTTCTGGCTGTACGCAGCGGTGTCGGCGTCTGCGACGTGACCACGCTGGGCAAAATCGACGTCCAGGGCGCGGATGCCGCGGAATTCCTCAACAAGATCTATTGCAACGGCTTTGCCAAACTGCCGGTGGGCAGAACCCGCTATGGCCTGATGCTGCGCGAAGACGGCATAGCCATGGATGACGGCACCGCCGCCCGCCTGGCCGAGGATCACTTTGTGGTCACCACCACAACCGCAAACGCGGTTGGAGTCTATCGCCACATGGAGTTCGTGCATCAATGCCTGTTTCCGGACATGGATGTGCAGATGATCTCGACCACCGACGCTTGGGCACAATATGCCATAGCGGGCCCGAAATCCCGCGAGTTGCTGCAAAAGGTCGTTGATGACTGCCATGACATCAGCAACGAAGGTTTTCCCTTTATGGCGTGTGGCGAGGTGACAATTGCCGAGGGGATCCCGGCGCGGCTGTTCCGCATCTCGTTCTCGGGCGAGTTGGCCTACGAGCTGGCTGTGCCTACCCGGTACGGTGACGCGCTGATCCGACATTTGATGGCGCTTGGAGAGCCCTTTGGCGTAACGCCGTATGGCACCGAAGCGCTTGGCGTTCTGCGGATTGAAAAGGGCCATGCCACCGGAAACGAACTGAACGGAACCACCAGCGCCCACAATCTGGGCATGGGGCGCATGGTCTCAACCCAGAAAGACAGTATCGGTGCGACGCTCAGCGCACGCGAAGCACTGACCGATCCGGATGGCCTGGCTTTGGTCGGCATTCAGCCGGTCAACAACGCCGATACCGTGCTGGCCGGTGGCCATGTGTTCGACGAGGATGCGCCACACCTGCCGGAAAACGATCTGGGCTATGTCACATCGGCTGCCTATTCGCCGCACCTGTCCAGCAGCATCGGCCTGGCCTTTGTAAAACGCGGGGCGCAGCGATTGGGCGACACCGTGCAGATTGTCAGCCCGGTGGATGACACCAACATCAAAGCGACGCTTGTCAGCGCGCATTTCGTTGACCCCGAAGGAGAACGGCTCCGTGCGTGATTTTGTTGCCAAGACCGCCATTGGCGGCAGTGAACCCAAACGGGACGTGGTCGGAACTCTGACCTTTCAGGAACGGGAGGATGTGGCGCTGGCATCCGTCTCGGCCCGGTTGGGGCAGGAGGAAACCGTCAAAGCCAAACTTCAAACCGTTTGCGGAATCCCGGCGCCTGACGCGGGGCGGTGGGAAAAGGGCGAAACCAGCAGCTTGCACTGGCTGGGCTCGGATCAGTACCTGTGCGAAGAAGCTTTTGCAGGCCCGTTGGAGCTGGCCAGGCGTATGGAAACCGAACTGGCCGGCATAGCGTCGGTGACCGATCAGTCGGACGCGTTCACACGCATCGACATGACCGGGCAGGGTGCCACAGGCTTGCTGCAACGCCTGACCGTTCTGGATGTCGAACAGATGCAGGCCGGAGCCTTCAACCGTACCGCAATCCACCATGTGGGATGCCTGCTGCGCTGCAATGAGGCGAGAACGGATTTCTCGGTCTACGCGCCACGCAGCTATGCGATTTCAGTTCACCACATGCTGATCGAGGTGGCCAGGGCTCTGTGAAGGACGGTGCCCAAAGGACAAAGCCGCGTGTCTGGCGCCGCGGCTTCGGTCCTTGCGCTCCTGAGTCGGTGGCAGACCGAATTCGCGCCGATAGTTGCTTGAAAACGAACTGGCGCTGTCATACCCGACCGAAAGCGCGATTTCCTGCAAAGGCTGGTCGGTATAAAGCAGTTTTTGCCGCGCCGCATCCAGTCGCAGCCTGCGATAGTAACCTCCGGGGCTGATCCCCGTTTCCTTCTTGAAATGCCGCTCCAATTGCCGGATGGACATGCCAACGCGTTGCGAAACCTGCTCGATCGAGATCTTGTTTTCGATGTTGTTTGCAAACAACTCGATGGCCCGCCGAACCGGGCGCGGCAGGGCATTGCGGGTCTGATTTTTGCTGTAGCCCGGCAAAACCTGCAACGTATCGGCATCACGCAAAGTCGCGTATTGGAACCAGCAGGCCGTTTCTACGGCAACCGCATCGGACACCTCATCCGAAATCAGGCCCAGCATGAATTCAAAAACCGCTGAAGTCCCGGCAAAGGACATTCGGTTGCGATCTATCGTATAGAGCGTGTCGCACAGGTTCACCCTGTCGAATTGTTCCTTCAAAGCAGCGGTATAGCAGAAATGCGCGCTACATCTGTAACCATCGAAGAACTTTTCTTCCGCCAGCGCAAAAAGTGAGCCGCTGACCGAACCGATCCGCGCGCCACGGGACAAAAGCCGTCGCAGCGCTCCGCCCGAAGCCTTGCGATCCTTCAACCGGGCTGATGCCCCGGCAAAGACCAGCACGACGTCGGTTTCCTCCACCTCGGACAATGCCTTGTCAGGGTTGATGCTGAGGCGTGAGCTGGACATGATCTGTTGTCCATCTTCCGAAACGACAGTCCAGCCAAGACCATCGCTGCGGCTGATCTCATTGGCCACGCGCAGCGGGTCGATGGCCATGGACAAGGCAGCAAGCGGGAAATCTTCGAGGCACAGAAAGGTAAAATGGGTCATGCTTTGTCTCTTTGCCAGCACGATACCCCAACTACACCGATTTCGTCAGAACACCAAACGATGGGCGCGGCCGCGCTCGTATAGTTTTCGGTTCAACTCATCCGCTTCGGGCGCGCCGTATTCCAGCGCGAACACAAACGCATGTGTAAGGTAAAAACAAGCAGCGTCGAGATCCTGGTTTTGCTCGGCCCGGTCGGCTGCCTCGTGGTACAGCCGGATCAGCGCAGGCACATCATTATCCGCATGAGCCTGCAACAGGTGCTTGTCGAGTTCTTGCAGATCCAAGGTCAGCCTCTTACCGGAAACGCGAAGTGTGTTGGCCTGTACGCAATCATACGCTTTCTACCTTTTTGCGCCTGAGTTCTGATTTCCCAGCGCCGTTAACGATGCGGACCGGCCCTTGATGAACCCATCACACGCATCCGCACGCGTCTTTGCGCAATCGTGGAACATCGCCTGCACCTGCGATGTTCCTGATTGCAAATGACCGAGCAGGATACATCCGTGGCGCCCTCAGCCCATGATCCGGCCGGAAAGCCGTTTATGCCTCGGCACGGGCTTTTTCGATCTGAGTGGCCACCCAGTGGTGGAAACAATGCGTTGGGCCATCCATCGCGGGCGAGAAACGGCCGCCGTCGAATTTGACGCCATGACGGCCTTTCTGCATGCCCTCGACCACGAACACATCCTCTTCGAAAACGGTTTTCCAAAGCTGCGCGTTCTTTGCGCGCAACGCTTCGTGCTCGGGTGCGTCTTCCGGTTTTTTGGCGTAGTACAGCTCGATCCTTTCGTTCGACCGCTCATGCGTGATCGGATCGATGATGAAGGCAAATCCATGGTCGCGTTGAACACCCAGCAAGGTGTTCGGGTACACGACGATGTATTCCGCCCCTTCGTTCCACTTTTCGCTCAGATTCTGGAAGTCATCCAGTTTTTCGCCGTTTTGACCTTCAAACTGGCGATAGACGTAGGTGCCCTGACCCGAATACTTGCCCAGTTCATTGATGTTGTAGTGGTCTTCCAGACGCGAATAGCTGTTGAGACCCGGGTGAACCCAGGGCAGGTGATAGCTTTCGCAGAAATTTTCGACCGCCAGTTTCCAGTTCGACTCCAGCTCGAGCCGGACAGACGCGCCGGCACCGCCATGATACATGGGCTGTTCGAAATCTTTCCAGCGTTCCATCAATTCGCGATGGACCTCTTCGAACTCCGGGGCGTTGCCATCCACATTCACGAAGACAACGTCGCGCCAGACATAGGAACGTATGCGGATCAGGCCCAGTTCAGCAAAGTCCAGATCTTCATGCGTGTTCTGTCCGGGGCCACCTACATGCGGCGCAGTGCGCAGTTCGCCATTCAGGCCGTAACACCAGCTGTGATAGGGGCATCGGATCGCGCCGCGGATTTTCTGCGGCTTGTCGACCAAAATCATTCCGCGATGGCGGCAGGTGTTCTGGAAAACGCCGATCTGCCCGTCACGGTCGCGCACCATCAGAAGCGGCACCCCGAGGAAGTCGATCGGAAAGGCATCTCCCGCTTCGGGAATGTCTTTGCCAAAACCTATGCCCGACCAGTTCGCGAACAGGACCGCCTCCCGTTCCTCGGCGAAGACATCGGGATCGATATAATGCTCGTTCGGCAGGCCCTTGGCGGTGTTTACCGGGGTCAGAACAGACGAAAGCGCTGAATGCTTGTTCATCGGTTGCTCCTGAGTAATTCGGAATGTGTTGAACGTTACTCCCATTGGCCGGTCGAGCCGGCTTCATTCAATATCAAAAAACCTCATGGCCGATTGAGGCAGACTAAACCGAACCCCCGGACAATTCATCCAGCAACCAGTTTTTCAGCGCCAGGGCACCTTCTGTCAGTTGGTCGTCCGGGCGACCGACGAGGTAAAAATTGTTCGGGGCAGGGAGGCTGAATTCTTCCAGCGCAACAAGTTTTCCTGATGTCAGCATGGGCTGGATCAAGCGTTTCCACCCCAATGCAAGCCCGGCCCCTTTCCGGGCCAACTGCAACGCCAACGCATAGCTGTTTACGCGCGACTGCACCGGTACAACTCCGGTATATCCGAGGTCGTGAAACCAAGACGGCCAAGTGGTCCAGGTGTTGTCCTGCGTTTCAAGGTGGATCAGGCGACGTTCGACCAGGTCTTCAAGGCTTGCCCCCTTCAGTTCCATGGCCATCTCGGGGCTACAGACCGGCGTCAGAGTATCACGGTACAGTTTAGTATGGTTCAGCTGCGAGTTCACGTCACGACCGTAACGGATGAAAAAGTCGATATCCGGTCTGTCCGAGAATGGCTTGTCTTGCGCCATCTGGTTCACTTTTACGTGCGGGTAGTCTTGCCAGAACCGGATGACCGACGGAGAAAGCCACAACGCCGCCACTGCGGTAGTGGACCCGACCGTCACCGGATTTTCTGAATCGCCGCTGCGAATCTTTTCAAGCACCTTCGATATCTGCCGGAACGACGAACCGAGCACTTCAAACAGGTCCTGGCCATCCTCGGTCAGCTCTACGCCCCTGTGCTTTCTGACGAACAGCGCCGAACCCAGTTCACTTTCCAGCGCTTTTATCTGATGGCTGACAGCGCCTGGCGTAACCGACAGTTCGCCGGCCGCTTCTTTGAAGCTGAGATGCCGCGCGGCGGCCTCGAAGGCCGACAAAGTCGTGAGTGGTGGAAGATTATAGTGGCGTCGTGACATGGGTGCTGCGTTGCTCAAAAGGTAGAGGTGAGCTACATTCATCCGAATGTGAGAAATTTTGCAATTGAAATCTATGTTTTTTCCTGCTGTTTGCGATCGGGTACAGAACCAAGGTCGACCGAGAACGAACAGGATGTGTAATGGATACACAAGTTGCCCGCCTCGTGCGCAAAACACGGCTGAGCCCGGACACGTCCGATTTTTGCTTTGAAATCGAAAACGGCCGCTTCACAAGCCTTCAACCCGGTGCACATGTCGATATCCATCTGGCCGACGATCTGGTGCGGCAGTATTCACTGTGGAGCTGGAGTCAGGACGGCCGTGTAATCAATGTCGCCGTCAAACGCGAAGATGAAGGGCGTGGCGGCTCGGTGGCCATGCACGCGCTTCAAGAAGGGGCGATGGTCGAAATTGGCGGGCCGCGGAATCACTTCAAACTCGAAAACCACGATCGGCATGTCACGTTGATCGCAGGCGGCATCGGGGCGACTCCGCTGGTTGCAATGGCGCGGGAACTGATGAACCGCGGGCAGGATTTTCAGGTCTACTACCTTGTAAGATCGAAAGAATTTGCAGCGATGGACGCGCAGTTCAGGGCCCTTGGGCTGGATGAATGGTATCATTTGCATTGCGATGACACAGACGGCATGTTTGATCTGGCATCGGTCATGCAATCGATGCCGGTCGGTGCGGATGTGTATACCTGCGGACCTGAACCGATGCTGAATGCTGTTCTGGAAGCAGGTGCATCCTTGCGTGGCGGGGCAATCCATTTTGAACGATTTGCACCCGCCTCTGACATCGACCACGACCCAAACGCGGAATTTCAGATCGAAATCCAGTCAACCGGCGCGGTCTACCCGGTTGGAAAGGAGGAAACCATTCTCGAAGTATTGCAAAGCAACGGCGTGCATGTCGATTTCGGCTGCTCTGAAGGGTTGTGCGGGTCATGCATTGTTGACGTAGTGTCAGGGCAGGTCGATCACCGCGACGGAATACTCACACCGCAAGAGCAGGAAAGCCACGAATTCCTGTGCACCTGCGTTTCGCGGGCCAAGTCCGATAAACTGGTCCTGAAGCTGTGAAGGACGCAGTGGTCACAACAAATCATGTCGCCGTAGTGTTCTCGCTAACATCGCAATCGAGTGAATTCGGTGGTCGCTTCATGTGATCGAAGTGTCGGATTCTCAAGTTAGAACATCTCACCCTTGCTATAGGTTTTTCGAAACTGGAAACCCAACAACCACTTTGGATGCTGCGACGATATTCAACCACAGGCTGACTTACCACCAGGACCGGTGATGACAGCAGGCAGCAAGTAATCGGAGGAAATTTGCAGTAAGAGACGTAATGGGAGCACGCGTTATTACTGCAAGCCCAAGTTTGGGCTGAACACAACTCAACATCGGTTTGTGCAACGTGCATGATTGTCCACGTCGTGCAACGCGATGTTTTCCAGCACTTTTTCAGAAGAACAAAAACGACACACTCGAGGAGGAACGCGCGATATGTCGATACCCGAACCTTTCACGGACGTTGAAATAGAAACGGCTGATTCCGGATTCTATGAAAACTACAGCGTCCCAATTGCCCTGATCAGCAAGGCCATCATGGTCGGGCTGGTCCTGTGGGCCCTGGTTTTCCCAGCGAATGCAAACAGCACATTGGGCAGCCTGAACAGCCAGTTGCTGGAGGTCTTCAACAGCTTCTACATCGTCATTGTCGGTTTTTTCTTCTTTTTCCTTGCCGTTGTTGCGATCATCCCGTCCACGGGTCGTCGGATCATGGGAACGCCGGGGGAAAAGCCCGAGTTTTCGAACTTCTCATGGTTCTCCATGATGTTCGGTGCCGGTCTTGGTGTGGGGCTCATGGTTTTCGCCACAGCAGAACCGCTGGGTCTTTGGGGATCGAACCCGGTTGTCGTTTCCGGCGCGGTCGAAGGTAACACACCTGAGGCATTGCAATCGGCTTACCGCTTCACTTTCCTGCACTATGGCTTCCACGCCTGGGCGATCTACGTTGTGACCGGTCTGTCGTTGGCTTACTACGCTTACACACGCGACATGCCTTTGACGATCCGCTCGGCGCTGACTCCGCTGTTTGGCCGTTTCGTCAACGGCTTTTTCGGCCACGTGGTCGACGTTTTGGGCGTTGTCGCGACGATCCTCGGTGTGTCCGTAACCATCGGTTATGGCGTCAGCCAGTTCATCGACGGACTTTATGCGATCACCGGCATGCAGTGGATCATGGATTTGGGCGGCGAGGTGCCGACCCCCAGCAAGGTTGGTCTGATTTCAGGCTTGGTCGTCATCATGGGCCTGTCGATCATTTCGGCGGTATCCGGTGTTGGCCGGGGTGTTAAGTACCTGTCCAACCTGAATCTGGTGCTGTCGATCATCTTGCTGGGCACTTTCGTGGTCTTCGGCTCGTTTGTCTTTGCCATGACCACTTATGGTACTGCCATGGTCGATTATGTCCTGCACTTCCTGTCGCTCAGCTTCAACGCCTATGGCCCGCTGTCGGCCGAAGCATTCGCAGCGGCCCTGCCGGCCGAGGCGCAAGCATATGCCGCAGACCTGATGGGTGGGGCGACCAACGCCTGGGGTAGCTTCGACGGCTTCAAAAGCGGTCTGGAAGGTGCAGCAGCCGAGTTGGACGAAGCAACCTTGGCCGCGGCTTATGCTGCGGGTGAGCAAGGTCGTCAATTCGGCTGGCAGGCAGGCTGGACCACCTTCTACTGGGCATGGTGGATCGCGTTCTCGCCCTTCGTGGGTCTGTTCCTGGCGCGCATCTCCAAAGGTCGCACCGTCCGCGAGTTCATCTTGGGCTGCGTGTTCGCACCTGCGCTGGTGTGTTTTGCCTGGATGACCGTTCTGGGCGGTACAGCGATCGATCTGGAACTGGCAGGCGCGGCAGAAGGTGCGATCATCGGTGCATCGAATACCAACAAGCTGTTCACAACACTGTCTTACATGATCGACGGTGGTCTACTGTCCATGCTGAACGTTATGTGCGTGATCCTGATCATGACCTTCCTGGTGACCTCGGCGGACTCGGGCATTCTCGTGATGAACACCATCATGTCAGGTGGTAGTCAGGAAACCGGTATCAAGCACCGCATCATCTGGGGTGTGATCCTGACGGCAGTGATCGGTGCGCTGATCCTGGCGGCGGGTGAAAACAACCCTATGGACGCGCTGCGCAATGCCATGATCATCGGCGCGCTTCCGTTCACCATGGTGATGGGCTTGATGTGCGTATCGCTGGCCAAGGCGCTGTTCCGCGACAGTCAGCGTGACAAGCACTCTGCCAGCAGCACGCAGGCAGCCGAGTAAGGCGTAGGCACAAGAAAAACCTGGTCAGGCCGCCCCCATCTGGGCGGCCTGTTCTTATTGGGCAAAGTGTCGCCTTTGACGTGAAAAACCCCAATATCACCCCGAGGCCAAAGCCGCACTGATCGGCGAACCAACCTGCCCCTTGTCGACCGGCCGAATACCCCGTACGTCCGCCGCCCTTGGCTGACGTGGTGACATTTTGCACACCGGACCGGCGAGGGCCGCATCACCCGCCAAGGTCGATGTCCTTGCGGTTGCAACTTTGGTTGCAGGGCCGCCTTAGTGCTATGGGCAGGGACTAGCGCTTACCCTGAACGGCATCGCTCAAGGTTTCGCCACCGATCTGGTTGTTTGCGCCTTGCGCAAAGCCGGGTGGGACAAGGTTCTGGTCAATATCGGAAAGTGTTATGCAAGCGGCCATCAGAGGCTGCTGGGCGTCTCGGATCCAGTGCACGGACTTGTCGAAGTCACGCATTTGAAAGACAGCGCCATTGCTACGTCCAGTCCCGGCACCGGACGCTACGACGCCAGACGCGCTTTCAACGGCATTCTGTCATGCTTCCGAGGCAGAAATAGCCGCGACCCTTGCGCGGGCAGCCGGCGAGTGCATCGCGATCTGTGTCCGCCCCAATGGAAAAGTGGTGACACTGCAAGGATAAAAAGCCCCGGATCACACCGGGACTTTTCGATTTTACCGACCAATTCTTTACAAGCAGTCTTCAACTGCGCGTTTGGTCATGACGGAAACAAGATGGGCTCGATACGCCTTGCTCCCATGCAGATCCGCAATCATGTTCGCCGGATTTACACGCAGGTCCATAAGGGCATCAGGGCGAAATTCCTTGTTCAGCGCCTGTTCAGCCTCGGACCACCGGAAAACGCCGTCCTCGCTCGCGCCGGTAACCGCGACGCGTACGCCGTCCGCAAAGCGAGCCAGGTAGACCCCAACAAGCGCAAAACGCGACGCTGGCTGAAGGAATTTCCGGTAGCTCGCGGCTTGCGGTACCGGGAAACGGATTGATGTGATGATTTCACCCTCATCCAGAGCTGTCGTGAACATTCCCTGGAAAAAGTCATCGGCGGCAATCTGGCGCGTATTGGTCACGATAGTCGCCCCTGATCCCAATACGCCTGCCGGATAGCAGGCCGCAGGGTCATTGTTGGCAACCGAGCCGCCAATCGTCCCGCGGTTGCGGACTGCCGGATCGCCAATCTGACCGGCCAGCGCTGCAAGCGCTGGATACGACCCTGCGGCCTCGCGGGCGACGACAGCGTGGGGCGTCGCGCCACCGATCGACACCGATCCGTCATCCTCGATGCAAACGCCTTGCATCTCGGGAATTCCGCTGACCGACACCAACTTGGACGGGGCCGCCAACCGTTGCTTCAATGTTGGGATCAGCGTCTGTCCGCCCCCCAACGCCTGCGCATCCTCGGCGGCCAGTGCAGCAACCGCATCAGCAATGGTCGAGGGTTTCTCAAACTCGAAACTGTACATTTCGTCTTTCCTTTCCGAAAGGCGCGGATCCGCCCTTCATCTGGCTGTAAATATCCCGGGGGTCGTTATTGGTTGCGTCATTGGTCCGAGAAACCAATGGCGACGGGCCGGCCCCCGGTCCGCTCTCTCCACTCAACCGTTCATCGCCGCCCAAACGCGCGAGGGGCTGACCGGCATGTCGATATGGTCCACCGCCTTGCCGCCCGAATTCAGCGCGTCAAGAACCGCGTTGACGACCGCAGGCGGCGACCCGATCGCACCGGCTTCGCCACAGCCCTTTACGCCCAAAGGATTGTGCGTACACGGCGTCTGGCTGGAATGATCTACGCCGTAGAATGGCACGTCATCCGCACGCGGCATCGCATAGTCCATGAAGGACGCACTCAGCAGCTGGCCGTTTTCGTCATAGGCACAGTTCTCAAGCAGCGCCTGCCCGATGCCCTGACCGATACCGCCATGGACCTGACCATCCACGATCATCGGATTGATGATGTTGCCGAAATCATCCGCCGCAGTGAATTTCTCGATGCTGACCTGACCGGTTTCCGGATCGACCTCGACCTCGCAGGCATAGGCGCCTGCCGGGAAGGTAAAGTTGGCCGGATCATAGAAAGCGGTTTCCTCCAATCCGGGTTCCACTTCCAGCGGATAGTTGTGCGGGACATAGGCCGTCAGGGTCACATCGCCCCAGGCCACTGACTTATCAGTACCCGCGACGCTGAACTGACCGTCCTTGAGCTCGATATCGGCCTCGGACGCCTCCAGCAGATGCGCCGCGATCTTCTTGGCCTTTTCGATCACCTTTTCGGTCGCCTTGACCATGGCCGAGCCACAGACCGCCAGCGAACGCGAACCGTATGTGCCCATACCAAACGGGATTTTCGAGGTATCGCCATGCACGATCTCGACCATCGACTCGTCGATACCGATCATGTCGGCCACCACCTGCGGAAAGGCCGTCTCGTGCCCTTGCCCATGGCTGTGCGCGCCGACCATGACGCTGATGGAGCCTGTCGCATTTACCCGAACCGTTGCCGCATCATAAAGACCCGCTCGGGCGCCGAGCATGCCGACAATGTTGGAAGGCGCGATGCCGCAGGCCTCAATATAGCAGTTGATGCCCAAACCCCGAAGCTTGCCGTTGGCTTCACTTTGCGCGCGCCGCGCTGCAAAACCTGCCAGATCGGCGGCGGCCTCAAGCTTGTCCATCGTTCCGTTGTAATCCCCCGTGTCATAGGTCAGCGCCACCGGCGTGTCGTAGGGGAACTGCGTGATGAAGTTCTGTCGACGCAGGGCGATCGGATCGGCACCCAGTTCGCGCGCGGCTTTGTCGATTACACGTTCCAGCTGGTACGTCGCCTCGGGGCGGCCTGCGCCGCGATAGGCGTCCACCGGCACCGTGTTGGTGAACATCGCCTTCACGTTCACCTGAATGACCGGCGTCTTGTAGTTGCCCGCCATCAGCGTCCCGTGCAGCCAGGTCGGGACCGAGCTGGAAAAGGTCGACAGATACGCGCCCAGATTGGCGTATGTGTTGGTGCGCAGGCCGACGAAATTGTTGTCGGCATCCAGCGCCAGCTCGATCTTGCTGACATGGTCGCGGCCCTGTGCATCCGACATGAACGCCTCGGACCGGCTGGCCGTCCACTTGACCGGGCGGTTGCAGGCCTTGGCGGCAAAGGTACAGAATGCCTCTTCCGCATAGTGGAAAATCTTGGTGCCGAAACCGCCGCCCACATCCGGCGCCACGACGCGGACCTTGTGCTCGGGCAGGCCGAGCACGAAGGCGCACATCAGCAGCCGGATCACATGCGGGTTCTGCGACGTGGTATAAAGCGTATACTCATCCGTGCCCCGGCTGTATTCCGCCACGGCCACGCGCGGTTCCATCGGGTTGGCGACCAGACGGTTGTTCACAAGCTCCAGCGTGGTGACATGAGCGGCGTTGGCAAACACCTCGTTCACCTTGGCATCGTCCGCCTCACCCAGCTGCCAGTCATAGCAGATGTTGTTCTTCAGATCGTCATGGACCAGCGTCGCGCCATCCTGCGCGGCTGCCTTCATGTCGATCACCGCGGGCAGTTCCTCGATATCCACTTCGATGGCCTCAGCCGCGTCGCGGGCCTGCTCAAGGCTGTCGGCCACAACGGCTGCGATCGGGTCGCCCACATGACGCACTTTGCCTTGCGCCAGAATGGGGTGCGGCGGCTCTTGCATCGGCGCGCCGTGCTTGTCGGTGACTTCCCAGCCGCAGGGCATGCCGCCCACGCCGTCGAAATCCTTGCCGGTAAACACCTTGACCACACCCGGCATGCCTTCGGCCGCCGAAGTGTCCACGGATTTGATCCGGCCATGCGCGATGTCGGACCGCAGAAAATGCACATAGGCCTGGCCATGTACGTTGATGTCGTCGGTATAATTGCCTGCTCCGGTCAGAAAGCGCACGTCCTCGCGCCGCTTGGAACTGGCTCCGATGCCACTGTCTTTGGGCATTGCTTGTTCTCCTCCCATAAACGGATACTGTTGCATCCCTCACTCATCCCACGGGCGTGCTTCCGACGCCCGCAGCGGCATCATTCCGCAGCGATGCTGCCCACGTCCTGGCCGGATGCGGCCATGATCGCTTTGACGATGTTGTGATATCCGGTACAGCGGCACAGGTTGCCCTCCAGATACTTCCGGATTTCGGCCTCGGTCGGGCGCGGGCTCTCTTTCAGCAGCGCGGCGGCGCTCATTACCATGCCCGGAGTGCAGAATCCGCATTGCAGACCGTGGTGATCCTGAAACGCCTGCTGTATCACGTTCAACGACCCATCCGCTGTTGCCTGGCCTTCGATCGTGCCGACATCAGCCCCATCTGCTTCGGCAGCCAGCATGTTGCACGATTTCACCGCTTCGCCATTCACATGCACCACGCAAGCGCCGCATTGCGCAGTGTCGCACCCCACATGCGTGCCCGTCAAAGACAGATGATCGCGCAGAAAACCGGACAGCAATGTCCGGCCCTCGACGTCTCCGCTTACGGCTTTGCCGTTCACGGTTATGGAAATTTTCATGACTTTCTCCTCCCTGAATTCCAAAGGATCAACCGCCTAACACGCGCTTGATCCAACCTTTCTTTTCTTCCCCGGTCTCGCCTTCTTCCGAGGTTTCGGGCTCGGATGCATCCTGAGGTTCGACCGCATTCTGGAAGTTCTCAAAGAACTGGTCGGCCATTTTTTTGGCAACCCCATCGATCACGCGCCCCCCCAACTGAGCCAGTTTGCCACCGACGCGTGCATCGACCGCGTAGGTCAGCAGTGTGCCTTCGGGGGCATCCGACAAGGTGACGTCGGCCACGCCTTTGGCAAATCCGGCGGCTCCTCCCTTACCTTCACCCGATAACTTCACGCTTTCAAGCTCCACGAGATCAGAAAGGGTTACAGAGCCTTTGAACGTCGCTTTGACCGGGCCTACTTTTTGCACGACGGTGGCCTCGAACCCGTCTTCGATCGAGCCTGTCATCTCCTGACATCCCGGCACGCATTCCTTCAGAACTTCTGCCGACAAGAGCGAGGCCCAGACTTTGGATCGCGGCGCGGCGATGACGCGGCTGTCACTGAGTTCCATTTCACTTCTCCAAGTATATTTTTGTTACGCTACGCGGTGTCCGCAGCCTTGCCTATAAGACCTTGGGTGTAGTCACCGTAGGGCAGGGGGTGAATGTGTAAGGCCGCGACGTTTGGAGATTTCGGCGATGCGCCTGTCCTGCAACGCCGCATAAATGGCGTCGTCAACAGCATAGCTGAGGCCGCTATAGGCGAAATGAACGTCCACGCCAGCGGTCCATGAACTGACGGCAAAACCGGGAAGGGGTGGGGTATTGAAGTCAAGCTCCGGCGTCAGCCTGACCTCAAGGTTTTCGCCGGCAGCCACCAGATTGAAACGCGCGTCAACACCCAGCTCTTCGGCGATCAATGTTCCGGTGTCGATATCCACGCCCTGTATCTTGCCGTCTTTCTCATAGGACCACGGGGCAAAGTCGTCATAAGCCGCAAATTTGATATAGCCGCGCGCGACGATGGTATCGAGATCAGCGCCAAGGATATCCCGGCTGGCGTTTTGTGGTTTGGGTTGAGACACACGATCCTCGCATCGGGCCATCGCCATTCCGGATGAAAGAGCGGCAGCCAACAGGGAGAAAGAAAACGTGCGTCCGATCATGTGCCTCAGTCTGCCTTCCTGTTACGCGGCAGACAATCCAATTGTGAGTTGTTTCGCCGCCTATGAGAAATCAGGGCTGCCGGCTGAGATCAAAACAGCTGCGCGGAAGGCCACGCTGTCATCGACAGGGCGCCCGATCCTGTTTCCACGGTGCTGGCAATCTGGCTGAGATCCGACTGAAGCGCTGCGGCATCACCTTCTCCACCGTCGGCCATGGATGCCAGCAGGTCACGGATTTCTTTCAGCCGATCCGTATAATCGTCCAGCGCACCATCGTCGGGGCGTGTTTCGATATAGGTGCGAATGGCCCGGGCGGCCTTTTGGCCCAACAGATCTCCGAAGGCCGGCAACTTGGTGATCTCGTTCTGGGGCGTGATGTGGTCAAGAAGGTCAACTATCTGAACCAGGGTGGTACCTTGTGGATCTTCCGCCTGCCAAAGGAACTGGCTTCGGTGAACTGATCCGGGATCCGACAAAACCCTGACGCGTACCCCTGATCCGGGGTGCGCGTTGTTATACGACCTTCCGCCAGTATGCGTGGTTTTCATTCGTTGCTAGGATTGGTTAGGCTGGAGACCATTTGAATGCAAAAGGCTATACCAGATGTTTGCTGAATCCGCCGCGCGCAATGATTTCGATAACGTTCTGATCGTTGATGACCATCCGTTGTTTTGCGACGCCTTGTCGATGACCCTGCAAAGTGTGGCTCAGATCCGGGAAATACATACGGCAGACCGACTGGAGGACGCCTTGGATCTGCTGGCAAGTGGGCTGAAACCCGATGCGGTCATGCTGGATCTCAATTTGCCGGATGTGGACGGTCTGGAAGGTCTGATCCGCTTGAAGGCTTCCACGGACGCACCGGTGATCGTGGTGTCGTCTCTGACGGATAACCGCGTTGTCAGCCAGGTGATACAGGCCGGCGCATCAGGCTATGTCCCCAAGCACAGTCAGCGCGACGTGTTCCGCACTGCATTCGAGACAGTGCATGCCGGTGACGTTTTCGTGCCGGAGGGCTGTGTTTTGATTGACGCAGAGGAAGAGGACGAACACGGCGAAGCCGTAAAACGACTGGCGACACTGACAAATCAGCAGGCGCGCATCCTGCAACTGATCTGCGAAGGCAAACTGAACAAGCAAATCGCCTATGACTTGTCGATTGCGGAAACGACGGTCAAAGCGCACGTGACAGCAATAATGCGAAAACTGGGTGTTCAAAGCCGCACGCAGGCGGTTCTGATCGTCAAGAAAGCGTCCTTTGCCAGTGTCTTGCAAGACCAAGGCTAAGCGTCATACTCTCACGTCATCGTCGCGCTTTTAGGGAGGAGGCACGATGGACCAAGCAGTCGGGTGGGCAACAGCCCGGGCCCGTACGCCAGGCATCGTCAAAACGGCTTTTGCACGCCACGACACCGGGCAGTCGATCGAGACACTCAAACGCCAGTTGGGTGATGACCCACTTGCGCTTGTCATTCTTTTTGTCAGCCCGAACGCCGATGCATCCGTGGTGATCGCGGATGCCGAACGAGCCTTTGCGCCGACCCCGATTGTTGGTTGCACCACCGCCGGAGAGCTGGCGGATAGTGGGTATTGCGAAGATCAGATCGTCGCGATCGGCCTGCCGCAATCCCATTTCGACATACGCACGGTTCTTGTTCCGGATCTCAACGAATTCGATTCCGACAGCATCATCAAAGAGATGATCCACAACAGAAATGCGATGATGGCGAACGCACCCGACTGGAGCCATGAATTCACTTTTCTGATGATCGACGGGCTGTCGACAAAAGAAGATGAACTGACGTCGGAATTGGCTGTGGGGTTGGGGCCGGTACCATTGTTCGGCGGTTCGGCGGGGGATGGAACCAAATTCGGGCGCACATATGTTCTGTATCAGGGACAGGCAAGAAGCAACGCAGCCGTACTCACGCAGGTTCGCACGCGGTGTCCGATCAAGGTGTTCAAGACCGATCACCTTCTGCCCACCGCCCATCGCATGGTCGTGACCAAGGCAGACCCGGCAAAACGCATCGTTCAGGAAATCAATGCCGAACCCGCTGCCCGCGAATACGCCCGTATTCTCGGCAAAGACCCCGAACAGCTCACCACATTCACATTCGCGGCCCATCCGGTCGTTGTGCAAATAGGCGGGCAACACCATGTCCGCGCGATCCAGCAGGTGGCGGGAAATGGCGATCTCGTCTTTTTTTCGGCGATTGACGAAGGCTTGGTCCTGACGCTGGCAGAACCTCGGGACATGGTTGAACATCTACAGGAAGAAATCAGCCTGTTGACCGAGAAGCAGCAACCCGACACCATTTTGGGTTGTGACTGCATCCTTCGTCGGCTGGAGGCCCAGCAAAAGCAGAAGACGCACGCGATCTCGGACATCCTGTCCCGCCATCACGTGGTCGGTTTCTCGACCTATGGAGAGCAATTCAATTCGATCCATGTGAACCAGACCCTGACCGGCGTGGCGATATACCCGCCCGAGAAAGAGTAAGGTATGATCGAGCATCTCACAGACCCCTCGGACTCCCTTGATCGTCAGAACGAGAAGCTTAGGAAAATCGCCGAAGCCCTGATGCGGCGGGTCGAAGAATCCACCAATGCCTCTGGCGCGGCTTATGCTCAGTTCCAACGGGCGGCGGTGCTTGAACAAGAGGTCCGCGCCCGTACGGATGACCTTGAGCGTGCGCTTGAGCTTCTGAATGACTCCAACGCCAGGTTGGCGCAGGCCAACAAGGAAACCGAAGCGGCGCGCGCAGATTTGGCAAATGCGATCGAAACGGTGCAGGAAGGCTTTGCCCTGTTCAATCGTGACGAAGAACTGGTGCTGTGCAACAGCCGGTTCGGGATGCATATGCCCGACATTCAGGAACAGCTGAACCCCGGCTTGCGCTTTGCCGACTACGTGGAACTGGTCAGCCAATCCGGGTTCCTGTCCTTGCCAGAGACAATGACCCCAGAAGACTGGGCCAAAAGCCGTCTGGATCGTCACGCAGATGACCACGTGGTGTTCAATGTTCGTCTTTCGGGCAATCGGTGGACGCAGGTGTCAGAACACCGCACCCCAGACGGGGGCACCGTGATCCTGCAAACCGACGTGACAGATATCATGCGGATCGAACGGCAAGAAAGGGATCGCATTCTTGACGATAAGGCGCGGTTGATCCGCGCCACGCTTGAACATATCGATCAGGGCGTCTGCATCTTTGACAACAAGCACCGCATGATCGGGTGGAACACCCGCGCAAGCGAGCTTTTGGCCATACCGATCACTCAGTTTCAGATGGGCACGCGGTTTGAAACCCTGTCCAATCGCCTGGGCGACAACATCAGCTTTCAGAAAGGCATAACCGAGGCGGATCTGCTGGATTGGGTCAGCCGACCAACCTATCGCCGCCCTCTTCAGTTCCAGATGCATCGGGGGCGATCGAAAATCCTGTCGGTCTTTGCCCAGGAAATGCCCGATCGGGGCTTTGTGATTTCCTTTACCGATGTAACTGCGGAACGGAGGTCTGCGCAGGCCTTGTATGAAGCCAAGGAACTTTTGGAACAACGTGTGGCGTCACGCACAATGGAACTTGCGGACGCGCTGAACGAGGCTGAACGGGCGAACGCGTCAAAATCGCGTTTTGTGGCCGCCGCCAGCCATGACCTGTTGCAACCTCTGTCTGCTGCAAAGCTCTATGTTGCGTCACTGGGCAGCGGTTTGGACACTGACACCGCCCGAACTGTCGCAGCAAAAGCAGAAAGCGCCCTGAACAGTGTCGAACACATTCTCGAAGCCCTGCTGGACATCTCAAAGCTGGATTCCGGGCGGGCCAAGGCGCATCTGTCCACAGTGTCGGTGGGCGAGCTTTTCTTGCAGATGGAAGACGCATTCAATCCCGTCGCCCAGGCCAAAGGTCTGAAATTGCGTTTTGTTGACACAAAGGCTCTGGTCACAAGCGATGCCAGTTACCTTCGGCGTATATTGCAGAATCTGCTGTCAAACGCGATCCGGTATACCGAGACCGGGAAAGTTCTTGTTGGTGTCAGGCATCGCAAGAACGCAATTGCTTTGGAAGTCTGGGACACGGGCATCGGCATAGCATCAGATCAAAGAGATATCGTGTTTCAGGAATTTCAGCGTTTGCATTCAGATGCCAGCGCCGCCGAAGGCATGGGGTTGGGTCTTGCGATTGTCGAGCGGGCCTGCGGATTGCTTCAACACCCCATCCACCTGTTTTCCGAAGTTGGAAAGGGAACGGGGTTTTCGGTCGAAATACCTTTGGCCCGGGCAAATCCAGAGGTTTCTCTCTGCTCTTCAGTGGTACAAAAACCGAACTCGAATGTGCTGGGCAACACCGTCGCCCTGTTGATCGAAAACGATGAAAACCTGCGCGGCGCCTTGACCATGACCATCGAATCCTGGGGCGTCGAAGTTCTTGAATGCGAAAGCGAAAGCGAAGCGATTGGCCTTCTGCGCGAAATAGGTATCCTGCCAGATTTTGTTGTCGCAGACTATCAATTGAACAACGGGAAAACAGGTACGGACGCCATGCGTGCCCTGACGGATGAATTCGGGCATTTGCCCGGCTGCATTATTTCAGCCAATCGATCACAAGAGCTTGTCCAGCAGTGCAAACAAGCAAAGCTGCCGCTGTTCTACAAACCGATAGATGCGCAACAGCTCAAATCGACGCTGGAGGCCTCTGTTGCGCGCGGCATCTGAGTTCTTCCGGTTGTCGCCTGCGTCACAGTGCGGTCGCGTGTCTTTCAGAAATCATCCGTCCGCGGGTTCGCGTTGGTCTGATCCAGCATCGATACAACTTCCGCCTTCCACCCCGCTTTTATTTTCAGCGCCAATTGCGACGGGGGGCGGTGATCCGGCGACAGGATGGCGTATTCGTATCTGAGGGGGTCCTTGAAAGGCAGGAATACCACACGGCCATGCGAGATGTTCAGTTTCCGTTCCGTCGCGACGGTTAACGGATCGACAATCGAGCAGCACTGCCCCGATCCAACAAACGGAATGAGCGGAAGAAAATACTGGCACGTCACACTTGGTTTGTAAGTGGCGGCAACCATCTGAAAAGCGCGTTGCACTTTCTTCTGAAAAGGGTGGGTGTCGTACAGTCCACCCATTGGCACATCATCGAGATCCGAAATGGTCACAGCCTTTTCTTTCGCCAACGGGTTGTCCCGATCCATTGCGCAAAAGCAGTCTCCGCTGATGATCTCTGCCGTGAATTGCGGCTTCTTTCCGACCGCGTGTTCGAAATCAGCAAACCCGAAATCAATGTTCTGAGTGCCTGCAAGTTCCATTATCTGTGGCGAACTGCGGGTTGACAGCGTAACCCGGATGTCCGGATTCCCGCCAACGGAACGGCTGATGAAATTCGGGAAGGCAAAAATGGACGGTCCCGGCATTGCTGCAATATTCAGGTTGCCCGAACTTCCTTTAAGAAGCCCGTGCATCGTGCTGGAAACCGTAGATAATCTGTCCAGTATTCCGGTGGTCTCGGCCAGCAGGTAGTGCGCCTCTGGCACTGGGATCAGACGCCGGCCTTTTCGTTCGAAAAGGGTCAGTCCAAGACTTCTTTCCAGGTTCTTGATTGCCAGGCTGATAGCAGGTTGTGTCCTGTTCAGCTTCTTTGCGGTTTGAGAGATGGACCCGGTTTCCATCACCTCACGAAAAACAGTCAATTGAGCAAGGTTCATGTTTAATATATAAGCGAAACTTTCGTTTTGTTAAATATAACAAATTTGTATTTATGCTAAAACTCCATAGGCTGAACGGATCAGAATTCGGACAAACCGAATCCAATGATCCACAACTGGGAGCTTACGATGAGATTGATGAAATGCCTGACGGGTTTGGCTTTGGCGGGTGCATTGGCTGCACCGGCGCTTGCACAGGACCCAACCTTTTTCCGCATCGGCACCGGCGGTGCAGGCGGCACTTATTTTCCGATCGGCGGGACCATCGCCAACGGAATTTCGGCCCCTCCGGGCTCACGCCCCTGCGAAGAGGGCGGCCAATGCGGCGTGCCCGGGTTGATCGCGATCGCACAGTCGACAACGGCGTCAGTCTTCAACAATGCCGCCGTGCAAAACGGCGAGCTTGAGGCCGGCCTGGCCGCGGCAGATGTAACCCGTTCGATGTATCTGGGTGAGGGCAAGTTTGAAGGCAAGCCCCACCCGAAACTGCGCATCGTCGCAAACCTGTTCCCGGAAGACCTGCACCTGGTTCTTCCCGCAGGCCAGACGATCAACGATCTGAGTGATCTCAAAGGCAAGCGCGTTGGTATTGCTCAGGCTGGTTCCGGCACGCAGGTGGCCGTGTTGCAAATGCTGGAAGCCTGGGGCGTCAACCGTGACAACATGGATGAGGCCGAGTTGAACAACAGCCAGAGTGCCGAACGTCTGGCCGATGGCCAACTGGACGCCTATTTCTACGCAGCAGGATGGCCGGTTGCCGCAATGGTGCAGCTGTCTTCGACCAAGGGCATGAACCTGCATTCCTTCAGCGATGAAGATTTGGCAAAGATCAACGAGATCATTCCTGCCTATATCCCGTCCGCTATCCCGGGCGGTGTATATGAGGGCATCGATTCCGAAACCAAGACCCCCGCGGTAAGCGCGATGCTGGTTGTTTCATCGGATCTGTCCGAAGATCTGGTCTATCAGCTGACCAAGGCCCTGTGGAACGACAACACGCGCAAGCTGCTGGACAACGGCCACGCAAAGGGCAAGCAGATCACGCCTGACACTGCGCTCGACGGCGTCGAGGCGCTGGGTGTTCCGCTGCATCCGGGTGCCGAGAAATTCTATAAAGAAGCCGGTCTTCTTCAATAACCACACCTGACTGAAACCTGTCGTCGGTGCCCCTTCTTGGGGCACCGCACTCTGGAATTATGCGAAATCGGGGGGCCATCATGTCCGAGACCCAGAAACTTGATGACCACGAACTGACGGCCGAGGAACTGGCGGCCATCGAAGAACAGTTCGACGAAGGCGCCGCTGTCCGGCAGGTCACGCCCACGGCAGGCAAGGTGTTGCGTGTCGTCGCCCTGATCTTTGCATTCTACGAATTCTTCACGGCTGGGTTCGGTCTGCCTGCCGACCACTGGCATATGGGCATCTATCTGGCTCTGCTGTTCATTCTGGTCTACGCCACGATCCCGATTGTCGGGGCCAAAAGCCTCTATGCTCTCAAAGTCAGTCGCTTCCGCATCGGCAACGTCCCTCTTTATGATCTGGTGTTCATGGCGCTTGGTATCATCGCCGCACTTTACGTGGGTTTCGCCTGGCGCGGCATCCCGTTCCTGGGGATCGAGGAACAAACCTTCCGCATGGGCAACCCAAACATCTATGATGTGATCCTCGGCGTCATCATCATCCTTCTGGTATTGGACATTGCGCGCCGCACGCTTGGTTGGGTATTGCCGCTGATCATCTGCGTATTCATCTCATACGCGCTGATGGGCCCCTATTTTCCCGGATTGCTGCAACATCCGGGCGTGAACTTCAAAACCTTCGTATCGTCAATGTACTTTCCGCAGGAAGGAATCTACGGCGTGACGCTTTGGGTCGTTTCGACCATCGTGTTCCACTTTGTCCTGTTCGGTGTGATCGCTCAGCGAACGGGGCTTGGACAATTGTTCATTGATAACGCAACCATTTTGGCGGGTCGCTATACGGGCGGTCCGGCCAAAGTGTCGGTGGTATCCTCGGCCTTCTTCGGCACGATCTCGGGCTCTTCGGTGGCTAACACCGTTTCGACCGGCGCGCTGACAATTCCCAACATGAAGCGCCTTGGATACCCCGGTCACTTTGCAGGCGGGGTCGAGGCCGCGTCTTCGGCCGGTGGTCAGATCACTCCGCCCATCATGGGTGCTGCGGCCTTCATCATGGCCGAGTTCCTCGAGGTGCCCTATACCACAATCGTGATCGCAGCGATCTTTCCGGCGATCCTGCACTATGTCGGCGTCTTTGCCGTGGTGCATCTGATGGCACGCAAGCTGAACCTGCAAGGTCTGGCGAAAGAGCAATTGCCGCAGCTCAAGGCCGTCTGGGCCGAGGGTTGGGCCAATATCGTGCCGCTGATCGGTCTGCTGGTGGTTCTGTTCACTGGATACACGCCCTTCATGTCGGCCTTCTGCGGCATATCTCTGGCGGTGATCGCGGGCATGTCGCGGATCAAGCAACCGCCAACACTGATCTACGCAGCGGCGTTTCTTGCGTTCGTGCTTTGGAAGTTCTCCGACGGTGGGTTCGACCTGTCCATGACGGCGATTCTGTGCGGATTGTCGGTAATCGCCACGCTGAACCCGCAGAAACGGATCGAAGTGCCCGAGATGCTGCAAGCGGTTGAGTTGGGTGTGAAATACTCTCTGGCCGTGGGCGCTGCAGCCGCTGCGGTAGGTATCGTCGTTGGTGTGATCAACACAACCGGTATCGGTTTCCGCATCGGGTTCATGGTTACTCAGGGCGCAGGAAACCTCGCCGCGGACCTTTACAACATGATTTCGTTCGGCAGCTGGCAATTGTTTGCGATGGAAGACCTGCAATTGTTTATCTCGCTGGTCTTCATTGCCATCGTTTGCATCCTGATGGGTGCCGGCATCCCGACCACGGCGCTGTACATCATGCTCGTCTCGGTGGCGCAGCCGGCGCTGGCGCAGTTGGGGGTTCCACCCATCGCCAGCCATCTGTTCGTGTTGTATTACGGCGTGGTCTCCGAGATCACACCTCCGGTCTGTACGTCGGCCTATGCGGCGGCGGCGATTGCGAATTCCAACCCGTTCCGCACCGGGCTGTCCGCCTTTACGCTGGGACTGGGCAAGGTCATCGCGCCAATGGCGTTCGTCTATGCGCCGGTTTTGCTGTTCGTGTCTTCCACCGGGTTCGATCTTTGGGAATTCACCTATACCGCCGCCAGCTGTATTGCCGGCGTCATCGCCCTTTCGGCAGCGGTCGTGGGGTATTGGTTGCAGCCACTCAACCTCGTGTCGCGCATCCTGATGGCCATTGCCGGGATTATCTTCGTGGCGCCCACGCTGACGGCTGACCTGATCGCATTGGCGGTGGCGTCTCCTGTCATTGTCACACAGGTGATCGCCCGCAGCCGAATTCAAGCAACGGCCTGACATGCCTGAACAAGTGACCATCATCGGCGCCGGGATCGTCGGTTTGTGCTGTGCGCTCTCGTTGCAGGAGCGCGGTATTGCCGTGCGTCTGATCGACCGTGGAGAACCGGGGCAGGAGACATCGTTCGGCAATGCCGGTGTCGTCTCGCCTTGGTCGGTCATTCCACAGGCCACGCCGGGTATCTGGAAAACGATCCCCGGGATGCTGTTGGACCCGAAAAGCGCGTTGACCGTCAGACTTGCGTTCTGGCCCAGGATGATACCCTGGGGCCTGAGGTTCCTGAAGAATTCAAGTGTGAAATCCGTACGCAATATCTCGGACGCAATGGAGGTGCTGTGCCGCCCTTCGATAGATCTGTACCGAAGACATCTGCAAAATACCGGGCACGAAGACCTTATTGTTGATTCCAACTATATCCACGCGTTTCGCAACCCCGATCAGGCTGACCTGAAAGAACTGGGATATCTGATCCGGCTGGAAAAAGGCGGACATCTAGAACGGATCGACGGACCAGAATTGCGCCGGATCGAACCTGCGTTGTCCCGAGATTTCAAGGCTGCGATCCTGATCAAGGGACAGGCGCGGGTCACGTCTCCTGGCCGGGTCGGTGCGGTTTTGGCCGACAAGGCCCGTCAACAAGGCGCCGAGTTCGTGCGGACAGAAGTCAAAGAACTAAAGCGCATGGAAGACGGACAATGGCACTTAACGTCACCGGCCGGCGCGCTTCACGCCGATACTGTCGTGCTGGCCGCCGGGGTTTGGTCTGCCGGGTTGCTGAAACCTTTGGGTTTGCCCGTGCCACTGGTGGCCGAGCGTGGATACCATGTCCAATTCCCGACCCCCTCTGCCAGCCTGCAAAACTCGGTGATGGACGTGGACGCCAAGGTGGTGGCCAGTTCAATGCAGGACGGTCTGCGTGTGGCCGGCACGGCCGAATTCGGCAGCATCGACGCGCCGCCGGATCCACGCAAACAGTCGCTTCTGACCGCACAGGCCCGCGCAATGATGCCGGATCTGAACACCTCGGATACACAGTTCTGGATGGGCCGACGCCCGTCTTTTCCCGACAGTTTGCCTGCGATCGGTCCGGTTGAAGGACACAAGGGCCTGTTCACCGCCTTTGGTCATTCCCATTACGGTTTGATGATGGCCCCCAAAACAGGTGAGCTGGTGGCTGACCTGGTGTCAGGGCAACGCCTCAACATCCCATTGGATTCATTCGCCTTGTCGCGATTTTGACGCGCAACAACCACCGTTTCGAAGAAGGATTACCCCATCATGCCGATCTACCAGGGTGGACAGAATATTTGCGGAGCCGCTATCGGGGTTTTGTGTCTGGAAAGCTATTTTCCGAAACCTCCCGGTCATATCAAGAACCCTTCCAGCCTGCCGTTCCCGGTGCTGTACGAGATGATAGATGGCGTCACGGTGCCAACGCTGCTGCACAATCCGACGCCTGATCTGCTGAACCCATTCATAAAAGGCGCGCAACGGCTTGAGGCTGAAGGCGTGCGCGCCATCACCGGAAGTTGCGGGTTTCTCGCCCTGTTCCAAAAAGAGCTGACCGCGGCCGTATCGGTGCCTGTCTTCGCTTCGAGCCTGATACAGGTGCCGTTGGCCTTTCACATGACCGGGGCCAGCGCACCGGTCGGGGTGATTACAGCGGATTCGTCAGCGCTGACGCAACGCCATTTTGAAGGCGTTGGAGCGGGGGGCGTTCCGGTGGCCGTACAGGGTCTGGAACACACCAGTGAGTTTGCCGAAGTCATCCTGCGCAACGCGCGCAACCGAATGGACACAGATCTGATCGAGGCCGAAGTGCTGGACACTGCACGCAGGCTGAAGCGCGAAACGCCCGAAATACGCTCTGTGGTGTTGGAATGCACAGATCTTCCGCCTTATGCAAAGCGCATTCAAGAAGACCTGAAACTGCCGGTCTTTGACCTGACGACGCTGGCGCAAATGGTGCACAATGTAAGCGCGCGCACCGGGTATTGCGGGCTGATGCCGTGGGGCTGAGGCCTTGCAGGCTAGTGTTTTCATTCAATGGCTCAGACATGTCGAATAGCCGCGAAAACAGTCGCTGTTTGCCGATGCCTTTCGAAGGACCGATACAAGGGACTTTCCCTTGCTGAAACGGCTGGTTAAGAAGCCCTTTCACTGCCGTTTCAGGAGGCCCCTTTGGACCGTATCGCCCGCACCATAGCCACCGAGATCAATGCACGTCCCGATCAGGTCGGTGCTGCGATCAATCTATTGGACGACGGAGCGACGGTTCCCTTTGTCGCCCGCTATCGGAAAGAAGCAACCGGTGGGTTGGACGACACTCAATTGCGCCTTCTGTCCGAGCGTTTGACCTATCTGCGTGAGCTTGAGGCACGGCGGGAAACCATCCTGAAGTCAATAAAAGAACAGGGGAAGCTGACCGAAGATCTGAGTAAATCGATAGCTCGGGCAGAAACCAAGGCACAGCTGGAAGACATCTATCTGCCTTACAAGCCCAAGCGGCGCACCAAGGCGATGATCGCGCGTGAAAACGGGCTGGAACCCCTGGTCGAAGCCATTCTGGCCGATCGCGATGCGGACCCGGAAACACTGGCCGGGGCATACCTGAGCGAGGCCGTTGCCACCCCTCGTGACGCGCTGAACGGCGCGCGGGACATTCTGACCGAACGATTGACGGAAAACGCGACTCTGCTGGGTGAGTTGCGGGCCTTCATGCAGCGCGAGGCGCTGCTCAGTGCACGGGTTGTCGACGGGAAAGAACAGGAAGGCGCCAAGTTCAGTGATTATTTTGACCATTCCGAACGATGGGCGGATGTTCCGTCGCATAGGGCATTGGCAATGCTGCGGGCGTCAAAAGAGGACATTGTTTCACTTGATATCGCGCCGGAACCGGAGTTCGGGGCAGCCCGGGCCGAATCCATCGTGGCCGCGCATTTGCAGACCCGTGGCCAAGGACCGGGTGATGCTTGGTTGCGCAAGGTTGCCGGGTGGACATGGCGGGTCAAGCTTTCGCTGTCGATGATGGTCGAACTGATGGCCGAACTGCGCAGTCGGGCACAGGATGAGGCAATTCAGGTCTTTTCACGCAACCTCAAGGACTTGCTGTTTGCTGCTCCGGCGGGTGCCAAGGCCACTTTGGGTCTTGATCCCGGCATCCGCACCGGCGTGAAAGCGGCGGTGGTTGACGCAACGGGCAAGGTCGTGGCCACTGACACGCTGTATCCCTTTCAACCCAAAAACGATTTGCGCGGCGCGCAGGCTGCCATCCTGAATCTGATCTCGGCCCATCAGATCGAACTGATCGCAATCGGAAACGGAACAGCGAGCCGCGAAACCGAACGGTTGGTTGCGGATACGCTGGCTCTGCTCCCCAAGGCGGTAAAAGCACCGACCAAGGTGGTAGTGTCCGAAGCGGGGGCTTCGGTCTATTCCGCGTCGGAGCTGGCAGCACGAGAGTTTCCCGATCTGGACGTTTCGCTGCGTGGGGCGGTGTCCATCGCCCGGCGATTGCAGGACCCTTTGGCAGAACTGGTCAAAATCGAACCGAAATCCATCGGCGTCGGGCAATATCAGCATGACGTTGACCAGCACCGCCTGTCGCAATCCCTGGATTCCGCGATCGAGGATGTCGTGAACGCGGTCGGGGTTGACCTGAACACGGCCTCTGCACCTTTGCTTGCGCGCGTGTCGGGGCTGGGCCCCGCGCAAGCCGAAGCCATCGTCGCCCATCGCGATCTGAACGGGCCGTTCCAATCACGCAAGGACCTGTTGTCCGTTGCCGGGCTGGGGCCGCGTGCCTTTGAACAATGCGCCGGGTTTCTTCGCGTAAGGGACGGCGCCGAACCGCTTGATGCGTCGTCGGTGCACCCCGAAGCCTATGAAGTCGCCCGCCGCGTCGTGTCGGCCTGCGGGCGGGATATCAGGCACATCATGGGCCATGAGGGGGCCTTGAAAGGGTTGCGGGCACAACAATTCGTAACCGAAGATTTCGGCCTGCCCACGGTTCTGGATATCTTTGCCGAGCTTGAGAAACCCGGACGAGACCCCCGGCCCAGCTTTGTCACGGCCACTTTCGCGGATGGCATCGAAGAGATAACCGATCTGAAGCCCGGAATGGTTCTTGAAGGCACCGTGACAAACGTGGCTGCCTTTGGGGCCTTTGTGGATGTGGGCGTTCATCAGGACGGTCTGGTTCACGTCAGCCAGTTGGCCGACCGCTTCGTCAAGGACCCGCACGAGGTCGTCAAGGCCGGGCAAGTCGTGAAAGTGCGCGTTGTCGAGGTGGATGTACCCAGAAAACGGATCGGGCTTTCGATGCGCAAACAGGGCGGCGGCGGAAAGCGGCGCGCCTGATGTGCAATCTGCACATTATCCGGGCGTAACGACATGAAGGCGTTACCCGCCGGAAATAGCGTGCAGACCGATACGGGCAGCCGGCATGCGTTGTTTTCATTGCGCGCTGAACTGGGTATCAGCAAGAGAGTTCTCAGCGTCGCCAATCGGATCGAAATGGATACGACAGTTCATGCAGTACCACAACACGCCTTACGACAAGCTTCAGGTCGGTGATACTGCCGAGCTGGCCCGCACGTGCTCGGTCGATGATTTCTATGTGTTCGCCAACAATTCCGGCAACCACAATCCGCTTCATCTGGCCAGCGAAGACGGCGACGGCGACCACATCAACGAAGCGGTTGCCCCTGCCATGTTCGTGGGGGCCCTGATCTCGGCCGTTTTGGGGAACGTTCTGCCGGGGGCAGGGACGCTCTACAAATCGCAGCGATTTGATTTTGTGGAAAGGGCGCATGCCGGTGATGAGCTGGTATCCAAAGTCACCGTTCTGGAAAAGCGACCAAACCGGGAGGTTGTCTTTGACACGGTCGTTACGCGCCCATCGGACGGTGCCGTGATCGTCAGCGGGCAGGCCGTCGTGATCGCGCCGGAGAAAGAGATGGTGTTCGCCGAGTTGGATTTGCCCGGGCTGGTGGTGAAACGTCATCGTCACTTTGATGCCATGCTGGAAAAGGTGCGCCCGCTGCCGCCCATGCCGACCGCTGTCGTGGCCCCGGAAGAGCCCAACGCCTTGGGTGGGGCGCTGCTGGCCGCGCATGAGACGATCATCACACCCATTCTGATCGGTGACTCGGACAAAATCGCGCACGCGGCCGCCGAAATCGGAGCGTCGTTGGATGGGATTGAAATCATTCCGCAGAGCGATCACGTCGGTGCGGCCAATGCGGCGGTCGATCTGGTTGCAGAAGGTCGAGCGAAAGCGCTGATGAAAGGGCATCTGCATACGGATGAATTGCTGAAGGCTGCGCTCAGGCGTGAAAACGGCCTGCGCACCGGCCGCCGCTTTACCCATGTCTTTGTCATGGACGTGCCCGGACAACCCAGACCTTTGTTGGTGACGGACGCGGCGATCAATATCGAGCCGGACCTTGAAACCAAGATTGATATTGTCCAGAACGCAATCGACCTGGCCCTGTCTCTGGGGATCGAAAACCCCAGGGCGGGTGTTCTGTCTGCCATCGAAACCGTCAATCCGGCGATCCGATCCTCGGTTGACGCGGCTTTGCTGTCGAAAATGGCGGAACGCGGTCAGATCACGGGCGGGCTTGTTGACGGCCCCCTTGCCATGGACAATGCCGTCAGCCTTGCGGCTGCGCGTTCCAAAGGGATTGTGTCGGATGTCGCGGGCAAAACCGATATTCTGGTGGTGCCAAATCTGGATGCCGGGAACATGATGGCCAAGCAACTGACCTATATCGCCAATGCAGAAGGGGCCGGTCTGGTCATGGGGGCCAAAGCTCCGATCATTTTGACAAGCCGCGCCGATGACGACAAAGCCCGGTTGGCATCCTGTGCGGTGGCGGCACTGCACGAAGTCTTTTCCTTACCGCGCACCGGAGCACCCGCATGACACATGTCGTGACACTGAACGCTGGATCGTCTTCCATGAAATTTGGTCTGTTCGAGCTGACCGATGACGATCCGATCATGGTGTGCACCGGCGCTGTGGAGCGGATTGGAGAGCCAGAGCCGCTTGTCAAGGCAAAGTCTTCCGACGGAAGTGTCCTTGCCAGCGGCACCGCCGGAGAAATACGCGATCACGCCACAGCGCTGGACTGGGTTTTGAACCTGCTTGCGCGCTCATTTCCAAACAGCGACGTGACTGCGGTCGGGCATCGTGTTGTCCATGGTGGACCTGACATCGACGCTCCGGTGCCATTGACCAAGGCGTCTATTCAAGAGCTGGACAAGCTGTCCCCGTTCGCGCCTTTGCATCAGCCGCACAATCTGGCCGGAGCAAGGGCCGCGATGGAACGTTTTCCGAATGCGGTTCAGATCGCCTGTTTCGACACCGCCTTTCACCGCAATCATCCGTGGGAGAATGACGTTTTTGCCTTGCCGCGCGAGTATTACGACAAAGGTGTTCGGCGTTATGGCTTTCACGGGCTCAGCTATGAATTCATTTCGGATCACATGGCAAAGACAGCGCCGCTTTTGCACGAAGGGCGCGTGGTCGTGGCCCATCTGGGCAATGGTGCATCGATGTGTGCGATGATCGGAGGGCGCTCCGTCGGATCGACCATGGGGTTTTCGGCCCTTGACGGGCTGCCGATGGGGTCACGCTGTGGTCAACTTGATCCCGGCGTGGTCCTGTATCTGATGGACCAGGAAGGGCTGAGCGCTGACGAAATCTCGGACCTGTTGTTCCGAAAGTCGGGGCTTTTGGGCCTGTCCGGGCTGTCCAACGATATGCGTACCCTGGAAAAGGCGGACACGCGCGAAAGCCGACAGGCGATCAGCTATTTCACCTTCCGTATCCGGCGCGAACTTGGCGCGATGGCGGCCATTCTCGGCGGTATCGACGCCTTGGTGTTTACCGGTGGGATCGGAGAAAACTCACGTCTGGTGCGTGACCGGGTGTGCTCTGGGATGGGATGGCTGGGCATCGAGCTCAATCCTGATGCAAATGCGGACAATGACCGGATCATTTCAACCGATCTGTCCCGTGTCGTGGTCATGGCAATCCCGACCAATGAAGAACTGGTCATTGCCCGTGCGGCGGCTGACCTGCTGGCCAAACGCCCACGGCTCAGAACTGCCTAGCGATCTACGTCTCGACATAGGTCCAGCGATAGGCAGGCGGGGTCGGTCCCTTGTTCCGGCCGCCTTGCTGCATCTGTTCCCACGCATGGGCCAGAATGCCAACAGATCTGGACAGGCAAAACAGACCGCGTGCCAGTGGGGGCGCAAAGCCCAACTCGGCATAGATCACTGCGGTGGCACCATCTATGTTCATTGGAACGGGCTTTCCCTTGCGCCGGGCCAATTCTGCCTCGATCGCCTGTCCGATCTGTAGGAACTGACCATCACAAGCCCCGTCCGTCACAGCATCACGGACCAACGCCATCAGACGTGGAGCGCGCGGATCCGTCGGCGTGTGGAAACGATGGCCAAAACCCGGCAATATCTTTCCTTCACGCTCGATCCACTCGTCCAGCCTTTGATCCAACCGGCCAGGATGTTGCGCCACGAAATGGTACAGCCTAACCGCTTGCTCGCCAGCCCCGCCGTGAATATCCCCCAACATGTTCACAGCGCTCGCCATCGCGTTGTTCAGCGGCAGTCCGCAGGTTACGGCCATCCGCGCCGTTGCGATCGAAGGCGCCTGAGGTCCGTGGTCCACGGCGGCAACCAGCGCGGCCTCGAACAACCGGGCCTGCGCCCCAGAGGGTCGGTCGCCACGAACCATGAACCAGATCATCTCGCTGAAACCGAGATGCCCGATCAGATTCTGAATCGGCTCTCCGCGCAGGTCGATCCGGCCCGGTTCCATATCGATGATGGAAGTCGTCCACCAATCGGACACATCGCTCATATGATGCCTTCCTTGCTCAAAGCGTCAATTTCCGCGCCGGACAACCCAATTTCAGACCAGATCGCGTTATTGTCTGCCCCAAGTTCAGGCGGCGCGGCTTGGGGCATTTGCCGTTCACCGTCCATGACAATGGGGCTGCCTGCAAGTTTCATGTCTTCGCCCTGCACCCGCAAAGACCCGATCAGGCCGCGACCGGCAAGCTGTTCGTCATCAAGCGCCTCGGGTACGGTCAACACCTGCCCGGCCGGCACTCCGATTGCGTTGAGTTCGCTGACCCAGTCTGATGCCGCTCTGGTCCGCAAGGTCTCCTCCAGCGCCGCGCGCAGGGCGTGGCGATTGCGCTTGCGGTCTTCGCGCGTTTCATAGTCCGGGTGGGCCAGCAGGTCTTGCCGGCCCAGATGCCGGGCCAGTGCCTGCCATTGTTCGTCGCGGTTTGCGGCAATGTTGATGGGCGCGTCAGCAGTTGCAAATGTTCCTGACGGCGCTGACGTCGTGTTTTCGTTGCCATGGGCCCCGGGAATGGCGCCGGCGATCAGATAGTTCGACACGACCCAACCCATTGTCGAGATCACGGCTTCGGACATTGCCACATCCAGATAGGCCCCGCGAGGATCCGCGTTCAGGGCGGCGGACACTGCAAAAGCGGCCGTCATCCCACCGATCGTGTCCGCCAAAGGATAGCCAACGCGATAGGGTGCGGTGTCAGGGCCGCCGGTGACAGACATCACGCCACTGATACCCTGCACGATCTGGTCATAGGCCGGATCGCCTCGGCGCGGACCGTCCTGACCGAACCCGCTTATGGCACAGTAAATCAGGCTGGGGTTCACATCGCGCAAGACGCCATACCCAAGTCCAAGCCGATCCATCACACCGGGGCGAAAGTTCTCTACCAACACGTCGGCTGTCTGGACAAGGCGTTTCAGAAGCGCCTTGCCCCGTTCTGATTTCATGTTGAGCGTAATGGACTTTTTTTCAGCATTCTGCGCCAGAAAGCTGACGCCCATACCGGCCTTGTTTCTGGCAGGATCAGCACCCAAGACGCGGGCAAGGTCGCCACCGTCAGGGCGTTCGACCTTGATCACTTCGGCGCCCATGAGCGCCAGTTGATAGCAGCAATACGGACCCGCGAGGACATTCGTCAGATCGAGAACCCGTATTCCTGCCAATGGCTCAGTCACCGTCGGCAACCCCTGCGGCCCGAGCACGCGCCCGGCGCGCGCGATAGCTGGGCAACAGCACCAGCAGCACCGCGACAACAAGCAGACCCAGCGTCATCGGACGTTCCCAGATGAAAGCAATACCGTCATAGAGCTGCATCGAACGGGCAAAGTTATCCTCCATCATCCCCCCGAGGATGAAACCAATCAGCAGCGGCGCAAGCGGGTAGTCGGCAAATTTCAACGCCGTGGCGCAAACACCGAAGCCAACAAGTATCAAAAGCTCGGTCGCATTGTTCTGCCCGATATAGGCCCCCATCAGAGTGAAGAACAAAATGAAGGGGATCAGGTAATTGCGCGGTACCGAGAGAACCTTTGCGATATATGGGATCAGCGGCAGGTTCAGGATCAGCAGAACAAGGTTGCCAATGAACATTGACATGATGACGGCCCAGAATATCTGCGGCTCGTCCAGCATCAGCCGTGGGCCGGGTGTCACGTTCAGGGCAATCAGTGCGCCAAGCAGGATCGCGGTGGTGCCGGACCCGGGAATGCCCAGTGTCAGCAGCGGCACGAAAGAACCGGTGCATGCCGCGTTGTTCGCCGTTTCGGGCGCAGCCAGACCTTTTATTGACCCTTTGCCGAATTCGTCCTGTTCCTCTTTCGGGGCAATGTTGCGCTCGACCGCGTAGCCGAGGAAGCTGGCAATCGTTGCCCCCGCACCGGGCAGAACCCCGATAAAGAAGCCCTGTACAGATTGGCGGCCGATCACCGGTGCGATGGCCTTGGCTTCACTGCCTGTGATGCGCAGGTCCTTGATCTTGCCGTCATCCCCCTGAAGGTTTTTGGGTTTGAGCACCAGAAACAGCGCTTCGGGCAGGGCGAACATGGCCATGGCAAGCGTGATGAAGCCAAAGCCCGATTGCAGATCCATGATACCCATTGTGAAACGCGGCAGGTTGAACAATGCACCTTCACCGACCGTTGCCATGATCAACCCAAGTAGCGTCATGATGACGGCTTTGGCCACTTGACCAGTGCCTGCGAAGGCTGCGATTGCCGACAGGCCCACGACCATAAGCGCGAAATACTCGGCCGAGTGGAACAGCAGTGCCACCGAAGACAGAGCAGGGGCAAAGACCATCAACAAAATGGCTCCGATCGTACCGCCGGCAAAACTTGCAATAGCTGCAACAGTCAACGCTTTGCCCGCTTTGCCCTGGCGGGCCATCGGATAGCCGTCGAAACTGGACGCAACAGTGCCCGCGACCCCCGGCGCGTTGAGAAGGATCGAAGATGTCGAACCGCCAAAGATGGCGCCGTAATACACTCCGGCCAGCAGGATCAGCGCTGCGGACGGGTCGCCCATGGAAATCGCGACCGGGATCATGATGGCGATGATCGACATCGGCCCAAGACCTGGAAGCATGCCGATGAACGTGCCGATCAGGCACCCTGCGATCACCATCAGCAGGTTTTGAATTGAGAATGCCGTTTGCAGACCGATCAGAAGTCCTTCGAGCATGTCAGCCTCCGAAAATGCCCGGCAATGGGCGCATGTAGATGCCAAGAACTTCCTGAACCAGATACCAGACCGCGCCTGTGGCGATCAGCGCGACGGGTAGCATGACGTGCCATTTGCGCTCACCCAGAATGAAAGACCCGAGGATCAGAAAGGCCGAGGTCGAGATCAGAAACCCAACAGGGCGCAGGCAAAGCGCGTAAATCACCATCAAGGCCAGCAACATAAGCGCTTGATCAAGGTGGTATTCCCCCAGTCGCCGGTAATCGATATCGGCTTCCTTTGGTTCCGCCTTTTCAAAGCCCAGCAAAATGATCGTGGTGGTGACGACACCCAGAACCGACAGCACTTTGGGGAAAGTGCTGGGCCAGATCGGGTTTCTCTGCATGAAAGGGGGCAGGCTGCCGTCCATCGTGAACCAAGCCGCATAGCCATATGTCAAACACACACCCAGAAGAATGAGTGCGATCCAGCGATCCAGCGCCATGAGACCCCCTCCTTGTTCTTGTTCGTGGGAAGGCAGAGCGGCAAACCCGCTCTGCCGAAAACGGACTTAGAGGAAGCCCAGCTTTTTCATCAGATCGCCGATCTGCTGTTCCTGCTGCTCCAGGAACGTCTGGAAGTCAGCGCCCGAGTTGTGGATGTTGACCCAACCATTGCGTGCCCGAACCTCTTCCCATTCCGGGGTGTCATACATCTTGGCAATCGCTTCCTGGTAGGCGGCCAGCTTGTCTTCGGGCAGACCGGGAGCCGCGAAAAAGCCGCGCCAGTTCACGAAGGTGGTATCAATACCCTGTTCCTTCATCGTCATCGCGTCAGGAGCCGCGTCAACGCGCTCTTCGGATGTCACGCCGATAATCTTGACTTCACCCGCGTTTGCCAGATCGACCGCTTCCGAGAAACCGGTGGACAGGGCGGCGATCTCACCCGACAGCAGGGCCGCCATGGCTTTGCCGCCCGCATCATAGGGGATGTACTTCACGCCAAGCGCATCCTTGCCCGCTGCTTCCATCACCATCGCGGCGACCAGATGGTCCATGCCGCCGGGAACCGAGCCGCCACCGATCGCAGTACCGCTTGGGTCGGCATCAAAAGCGGCAAGCAGATCCGCCATCGAGTTGATCGGGCTGTCTTTGCCGACAACGATCGCGGCATAGTCGCCGATAGTGCCCGAAACCAGCGTCAGATCGCGGAAGTTGTGAGGGAATACACCGGTCAACGAGCGGATCACGATCGGCGTCGAATTCACCATCAGCGTGCCATGATTGCTGTCGGCATTTTCGATCAGATATCCAATGGCTTTGCCGCCACCGCCGCCGGACATGTTTTCGTATGACGCCGTGCCGACCAGACCAGCTTTTGTCAGCGCTTCGCCCGTGCCACGCGCGGTTCCGTCCCAACCGCCACCGGCACCACCGGGAATCAGAAAGTGAATGCTGTCCACGACCTGATGGCCATCAGCCAAGGCCGGCCCTGTCAGGCCAATTGCGGCCACAACTGCGATCAGGGCGCGACGGCCCAGTGTGAATGTCGTCATGATGTCCTCCCATTTGACAACCAGCCGCATGGCGGCTCAGATTGGGTGGAACAAAAACACATCAACCTGACATCAACCTGTCACGCACGAAGAATCGCAAAAATCCCATGAAATTCCTTCTTGTGGAAGACAATCTTGATCTGGCGAACGCCATCTGCTCGCGCATGAGGTTAGACGGCCATGTTGTTGATCATGCGTTTAAATTGGATGATGCGACGGCCTTTGCCGAAACTCAGGAATACGACCTTATTCTGTTGGATATCATGTTGCCGGATGGGGACGGGCGCGACTTTCTCAAACGGCATCGCGCTGGTCATCTGGACACCCCCGTGATCGTTTTGACGGCACGCAGCCAGGTCTCGGATCGAATCGGCTCGTTGGATCTGGGGGCCGATGATTACGTCACCAAGCCTTTCGATCATGCTGAACTTGAGGCCCGCTGCCGTGCCGTTCTGCGCCGCAAATCCGGGAATGCAAGGACAACGATCGAAGTGGGCGGAATAATCTTTGACCCTTTGGCAGGTCATCTGACCGTTGGGGATGAGACTGTTTCCTTGCGCAACCGTGAACTGCGTCTTCTGGAACTGTTCATCAGTGCGCCGGGACAGGTGTTTTCGAAACAAAAGCTCACGGACCGGCTTTTTTCTTATGATGACGATGTCTCGGACAATGCCATCGAGGTTTACGTTGGTCGCCTTCGCAAACATCTTGAACCTTCGGACCTGAAGATCACCACGCTTCGCGGTCTTGGATACAGGTTGGATCATGCCTCCTGACCCCTATGTTTCAGGGTCTCTTCGGAACAGGCTGGTCCTGACTTTGATCGGTGGTGCCGCGATATTGGCGTTTCTTCTGTTTATCGCGGTTCGCAACTATGCCGCACAGGTCGCGCAACAAGGGCAGGACAACATCCTGGGGGCGGCAGCCACCTCGATTCTGGACGCGGCCGCCTTGCGCGACGGGCAGTTGGAGGTTGATATTCCCTATGCAGCCTTCGCCATGCTCAGCACACCGTCCGACGACCGGGTTTTTTACGCGATTTTTCAGGATGGCGCGTTTCTGTCAGGATATGAAGATCTGCCGCCGGCCAAAGGGCAATTCGACGGCAAGTGGAGCTTTCAAACCCGTCGGATACGGGGTGAAACCATACGTCAGGTCAGTGCGCGGCGAACCCTGGTGGGCCTGAACAAACAAACCGTCATCGAGGTCGCTTTGGGCCAAACGCAGGACGCCCTTGCGGAAACTCTGGACCAGATTTCACGCAACGCGGCGATCTTGGGCATCGGGTTCTTTGCTCTTGCCGCTGCGCTGTCGTTCTGGGCCACCTCGTCGACGATTGGCCAATTGAACAGGCTTACCACCTCTGTCACCCGACGCGGCCCGCAGGACCTGAGCCCGTTCAAAAAGCCCGTTCCCCGCGAAATGGCTCCTTTGGTGGCGTCGTTGAACTCTTTGATGGGGCGGCTGGATCAATCACTGAGCCAATCGGAAGATTTCATCGCCGAGGCGGCCCACCGGGTGCGCACCCCTTTGGCAACCGTTCGATCTTATGCCGATGCCACATTGCAGAGGGTCGAAAAGGAAGAAAACCGCGAAGCGTTACGCTCAATGGTGCGGGCCATTGATGAAAGCTCGCGCGCGGCGGGGCAATTGCTGGATCATGCGATGATCACGTTCCGCGCCGATCATCTGGAGCGCGAAGACATTGATCTCAATGCTTTGGTCCGTGATCTGGTGCAGCGTCTTACGCCAATTGCCGAAATGAAGGACTTGTCGCTTTCCCTGAGCGGCGATCCAAAGGTTTCCTACTCTGGTGACCCCATTCTTATTCAGAACGCTGTGCGCAACATGATCGACAACGCACTGAAATATGCGCCTGCCGACAGTTTCGTACGCATCGAGGTTGTTTCGGAACCACGCATTCAGATAATTGTCAAAGACCGTGGGCCGGGGTTTCCTCCAAACGAGATCGACACTTTGACGCGCCGTTTCGAGCGCGGGAAGAATGCAAGCGGAACCATCGGATCCGGATTGGGCCTTACAATCGTTCAGGACGTTGCTTCTGCGCATGGTGGCACACTGGAATTGACCAACCGGCAGGGGGGCGGCGCGTGCGTTATCTTATCGCTTTGATTTTCTTCAGCCTTCCTGTCGTTGCTGCCACCCAAACCTGGGAGGAAAGGCAGGTTTTCAACGCCTCAGCAAATGAGGCGCATCTACGCGTGATCTCAAGCACGGACACCTTTCTGTTCGAACCCTTGATTGCGGGTTTCATTGAAGAAAACCCCGGTATCTCTGTTGAATACCTGGTGACCGGCACCGCAGATATCGACCGAATAGTCCGCGCCGCGCCGGAAGACTTCGATGTTGTCATATCCAGCGCGATGGATCTGCAACTGAAGCTGGCAAACGACGGTTTCGGGCGAATCATCGACGACATACCGCTGCCATCCTGGGCGCAATGGCATCAAAGCCTTTTCGCGTTCACATCGGAACCGGCGACAATCGTGATTAACCGCGCGGCCTTTGCTGGCGGCCCCATCCCCGAGACCCGGCAACAACTGATCGAAATCCTTCGTTTGCGTCCCGATGATTTCAGGGGCCGTGTGGGCACCTATGACATCCGTCAATCAGGTCTGGGATATTTGTTCGCAACGCAGGATGCCCGCGCGTCCGAGACGTATTGGCGGCTTATGGAGGTGATGGGTGGATTGGACGTACGCCTGTACTGTTGTTCGGCGGATATGATCGATGACCTCGTCAAAGGTAAGATTGCAGTGGCTTACAACGTTCTGGGCAGCTATGCCGAAGCCCGCGCCGGAAGCAAGGACACGGTGGAAATCATTCTGCCGTCGGATTTTCAGACGACCATGATGCGCACGGCCATGGTGCTGAATGGCACCCCGCAACCGGACGCCGCCACGTCTTTTCTCAAACACCTGATTTCCAACCAAACCAAACGGGTAGGCGACCCCGTTACCTTGCCGCCCTTGGCCCCGCACGAAACTGGCACCGATCGCGAAATGATTGGGCTGGACCCGGGGCTCATGACATTTCTGGACAGGCTGAAACGCCGCCGTTTTCTGGCTGAATGGGAAAACGCGGTCATCCAGCGATAACCGCGTCCGCATCATTCGCGAAACGCGCGGTTGAAGTAGTCTGCCATCGGTTTCACAAGATAGGACAACGGCGTGCGTTCGTCGGTCTTGATCAGTGTCTCAACCGGCATACCAGGCAAAAGTTCCTGACCATTGAGCCGGTCGATCTCACCGTCATTCAGCACCACTTCGGCGCGGTAAAAGGTGAAACCGGACTGTTCATCCGTGAACGTGTCCGCAGAGACATTGTTGACCTGTCCTTCGAGTTCGGGCGTTTCGCGCTGATTGAACGCCGGAAAGCGCAGGGCAACGGATTGCCCGACATGCAACTGATCCACATGGATCGCATCCACCCGCGCTGCCACCAACAGCGGCGTGTCCTGCGGAACCACATACATCATGGGTTCGCCCGGCTGGATGACCGATTGCAGGGCAAAAACTTGACTGCCGTAAACCGTACCGCTGACAGGTGCGCGAATTTCAAGCCTGGCCAGACGTTCCGCCAGGGACAAACGTCGTTCCCACAGCTCTGCCACCTGCGCCTGAACGTCCCGCAAAGTAGTGATCGCTTCTTCCCGCCGGGTCGCGGTCAGTTCGACAATCTTGATCTCGGTTGATGCAATCTGTCCCTTGAGGCGCGCAACGGACGCTTCCAGTTTGCCGATTTCGCCTGTCAGACTGGCTTCTTCGCGTTGCAGCGCCAGCACGCGGCTGTTTTGTGTCAGACCCCTACTCAACAGGCTTTGCTGATCCTTCAACTCCGCCTCGATCAACTCTGTCTGGCGGCGCAACGAGACCAACTGAGCCTGCGTGCCTGCGATCTCGCTTTCTATCTGAACCAACTGTTTGCGCAGTTGTTCGTCCTGCTTGGACAGCGTTTCCAGCCGGGCATCGAACAGGTTCTGTTGCCCTGCAATCAGGTCCGGATCGATATCGTATTCTTTTTGAACCTCAGCCAGGCGCGTGGCCAATTCTTCGGATGTCAGGCCATCCCGCTCGGCCTCCAGCCGGGCGCGGCGGGCCAGCAGATCAAAGAGTTGAGATTCTACAATCGTCTGTTCTGAAGACAGAAATGTGTCATCCAACCGCAAAAGCAAATCGCCCGAGGCAACCGTATCACCGTCGCGCACGAAAATCTCGCCGACCACGCCGCCGTCAGGATGTTCAACGACCTGACGGTTGCTTTGAACTTCAATGACGCCCGAAGATACAATCGCCCCGGCCAGCCGCGTTTTCACGGCCCAAAGGCCCAACCCGCCGACCAGAATGCCAAGGGCAAGAAATCCCACTAGCGCAGGTATTTTGATGCCCCAGACGGGGACGGGTGTCTTGGTTGATTTTTTCGCCATTATTCACCTACGGGGCTAAGCTTGCGCTTAATCGCGCCCGCATTCTGGACCATTGCGTTCAGAACCTCGTCGCGGCTGCCAAACCTCACCACCTGGCCTTTTTCCACAACAGCAAGATCGTCACATTCCGAAATGGCCTGCGGGCGGTGCGTCATGATGATGGCGGCCTTTCCCGCTTCCTTGAGGCCGCGCACGGCTGCATTCAAAGCTTCGGTGCCATCTGCGTCGAGGGCCGAGTTCGGTTCGTCCAAAATAAGAAGGACCGGGTCGCCATACAGCGCACGGGCCAGCGCAATGCGCTGTTTCTGACCGCCCGACAACTGACTGTCATTGCCTTCAAGAAAGGTGCCGTAACCCTTTTCCAATGACAGAATCAATTCGTGTGCCTTGGCCTTCTTGGCCGCCGCAACCACCGCTTCTGAATCCGGGTTTTCCGACATCCGTGCAATATTTTCAGCAACGGTTCCGTTGAACAGGGTCACCTGCTGCGGCAAGTATCCGATATGGCTGCCCAGATCGTTGGGATCATATTGGTCCAACGTGGCCCCGCCCAACCGGATCTCGCCAGCCGCCGGTCTCCAAAGCCCAAGCAGAGCCTTGGCCAGGGTCGTCTTGCCCGACCCACTTTTCCCGATCACACCAAGCGCCTTTCCCGGTTCCAGTTTCAGGTTAACGTTCCGCAATGTTGGCGCAGTGGCACCCGGAGGGATTACCGTCAGGGATTTGGCTTCCAATTGGGATTTTGGGATCGGCAAACGAATCCGCTGTTCCTCTGGCGGCGTCTGGTCCAGAAACCGGTTCAACGAACTCCAGGCCGTGCGTGCCCGTTCGACCAAACTCCATTGGCCGACAGCCTGTTCCACCGGGGCCAAGGCCCGTCCCAAGAGAATCGAGCCCGCAATCATCGCCCCGGGCGTCATTTCGTTTTGCAGTACCAACCACGCGCCCAAAGCCAGCATGGCAGATTGCAGGAAAAGCCGAAGCGATTTCGTCAGCGACGTGAAGCTACCAGTCCAATCACTGGCGGAAATGCTTTGACGCAAAGCTTCGGAACGTTGGTTCAACCACCGCCTGGTCACGTCCGCCTGCATTCCCTGAGAGCGCACAACCTCAGCTGCTTGCCTTGCGTGCTCGGAAAAGGCATTCGCCCGAGCCGCCGCGGATTGTGCCTCGGCCACCTTACGGCTGGTCAGGGCCTGGTTGAGCAATGCGATCACCACAAGTAGCACGCCACTTGCAACGGCCAACCAGCCAAGCAGTGGATGAAAAATGAATATTGCCCCCAGGAAGACAGGTGTCCAAGGAATATCCATAACTGCAAGCAACACGGGCGAAGAGCACAAGGTGCGAATGGTCTCGAGGTCCCGCAATGCAGTCGCCGGAGCCGATCGCACCTGAGGCACCAGAGACCGGCGCATTGTGGCTTCGAAAACGCGCTCATCCAGCTGCGACTGGAACCGCGCTCCAAAGCGGGCAACGATGCGACCGCGTGCATAGTCCAGCATGGCCATCAGCGCATAAAGCAACGCAACAAGCAAAAACAGTGCGGTCAGAGTTTCAACTGCCCGTGAACCAAGAACCCGATCATATACTTGCAGCATGAACAGTGGACCTGTCAGCATGAGCAGGTTGACGAAGATGCTGAACAAAAACGCCAAGGCCAGAAAGGCAATGCCCTGATTGCGCACGTTGCGCAATTCATGGCGAGGGGCCGCTGACAGGCGGTGTTGAGGTTTCACAGTTTAAAATCCACATCATTCGGACAGGCATCGCCGCATTTAGAAAGTTAGTTCAGCATTGCCAAGTTTGCACATGTTTTTTTGAGCAAGAAACCGCAGACAGCAGGCTGGAAGAGGCACTTTTTGGCCAACGTCGCAAAGACTGTCTCAACGTTTGAACTCGGTGGTTCCGACGCACAGTAACTATGCGGTCGCGGCCAAAAGCACCTGACCAGTTCCGAGGTCTGGGCCAACTCAAGGTCAGGTTGTCGGCGACGGATACGCCAATGATGGCCCACACGATGCGCATCAGGTGATGACTGATTGCAAAGCCTGGGTCAGCGCCCGAGATCAAAATAAGAGCGCCTACTCAGGCTGCACACAAGATGCGTGTTCGCGCATTTCAGCAGCGCGACCGCACAAACTATCAGGGCCAATAGGACAAACGAATAATACCTCCTTGCAAAGATGTTTGGAGTATCACCGTGATCGATCGCGGTACTTCGCGCGGTACACTATGGGTTTTAGATGTTGCCAGAACTGCCTTGAAACACCGGTGGTGGCTGGCTGGCGGCAGGGTATGTTGCTACGGCTACGCACAAACCTTGGCGATTTGCTTTCACCCTGCTGTTAGGTTTGACAGAGCTGACAAGGCGGGCCTGCAGGGCCGGGACACTGATTGAAATCACAAACGTACTCAGAGAACTACGCCAGAAACGGCACCGTCAGTTTAACCGAACGAGCCGCCTCCAGCGCCAAAGGATCTTTAAATCCAAAAGCTGTCTTCGTCCAAATGGGGTGTAAGTGTCGGACTGGCCTCGTCATCCTCGACCTCTAAGTTCCCACCCAATACGGCGGCCAATGAGTCTTCGGAAACGTTAAGCACCCCGTCCTGAGCCTGATGCAAGTTCACCAGTGTGTAGTCGTCTTCTACGTCTTCGGGAGCCTCAAGTTCAGGGACGAACTTTAGAATATCGACCGTTTCATCCCAATCGGACACACCCAAAACTTCTTCGCCCGTCGGCGTTTTCTGATCGCCTTCAGTAAACCGAGCGAGTTTGGGCAATCCGTATCCCACTGTCCCACTGCCATCGATATCAAAGCCATAGAAAGTTTCGACCGCGACCACGTCAGGGACGGTGTTGGAACTGACATATACACCATTGGAATCCGTGACCCATTCACCGTAAGTTCCGTCCGAATTCTTCCACAATACCCGGTAGCCGCCACCTGAAGCCTCGGCGTGAATGGCCTGCCAGCCCACGAAGCTGTTCGGTCCGACAGTGGCGTTGTTGAATGTCAACTTGGTGGTGCCGCCAATCAGATATTCACCTTGGGTTGTCGCCCCCAGCGTAGTCGCGCCGTTGGATTCAATGCTGATCGTTCCATGACCCGTCAGCCCGTCATTGTTCAGGTCTACACCATAGAAGACCTCTACATCCGCAACATTGGTGATTGTTGTACTGCTTTGGAATTCGCCGGCCGCATTCGTCGTCCATTCACCGTAGGATCCATCCGAGTTCTTCCACAACACCCGGTAGCCGCCACCGGAGGCCTCGGCCTGAATGGCCTGCCAGCCGGAGAAGCTGTTCGGTCCGACAGTGGCGTTGTTGAATGTCAAATTGTTGGTGCCGCCAATCAGATATTCACCTTGGGTTGTCGCCCCCAGCGTAGTCGCGCCGTTGGATTCAACGCTGATCGTTCCATGACCCGTCAGCCCGTCATTGTTAAGGTCAGCGCCATAGAAGGTCTCAACATCAGCCACGTTGCCGATGCTGCTACTGCTGAGGAACTGACCATTGGCATTGACGGTCCATTCCCCGTACGTCCCATCCACGTTTTTCCACAGCACTTTGTAACCGCCACCCGAAGCCTCGGCCTGAATGGCCTGCCAGCCGGCGATCGTGTTTTGACCAACAGCCTGACCATTAAATACCAGCGTCACGTTCGAGCTGCCTGCATCCAGAACGTAAATGCCCTGATTTGCATGTTTCAGTGTGGTGCCGGTCGTCTCGATATCCGAAAGCTGCATGGCAGCTTCGATATTCGAACGAGTATACGCCTGTGATCCATTCAGGAATTGAATGGCTTCGACATCATCTTCCACCGTAAAGGTGATGCGTGAAACGGCATCGATAAATTCGTATTTCGTGCCGTTTTTAATGAACAGATAGCTGCTGATGGCGCTGACAAATCGGACTGTGTCAGCACCGCTTCCTCCGGAAAACGAGCCGGCATTGTTGGTCACAATGGCCCAATCGTCGCCCTGGCCGCCGAATACCTGGTCTGCGCCGGAACCGTTCGCCAGATAAATGGTGTCGTTCCCCAAACCGCCATAAACGGTGTTGTTGTTGGTTCCATCGGACACTGAATAGATTTTGTCGTGACCATGGTTGCCGTTCAGAACATTCTGAGCGGTGTTCCCGACGATCACATCGTCACCCGTCCCGCCGATCGCGTTTTCAATCACAACGCCATGAGCGATTGTAAAGCCGCCCTTTATGCCCTCTGCGTAGGACACTACGCCGCCGCCGGTCTCGGAATAATCCAGTGTTGCGGCCCGCAGGTCGATCCGCGCCTTCGAACTGCCGACATGCTGGATGGTATCGTTTCCACCAGTATCCCAAATAGACTGATAGCCGGTACCCCCAACGTTTGCCCAAGGAAGCGTGTAGGTATTGTTGGCTGAGTTGTGGCTGGTATTGGCGCCATACATCGCCTGCAACGCAGCAATGTCCAAAGCGCCAAGACCCGTTGAACCCCCATAAGTCGCGTTGACAGAGAGAATTCCGTTCTTTTCGGTCCAGCCATCATTATACGACATCACCGTGTAGACACCCTGATTCAGGCTGCCGGTCCCGAAAGAGTCAAATGGCGATGTAACGCCATTCATCACGGTTGTACCCAAACCGGTGTCGTGGGGATGACCCAACCCTAGCGCGTGACCCAGTTCGTGGAGCAACGTAGTAAAGAAAAACCCGCCCGGATCGCCGTTTCCATTTGTTCCGGCAGTCCAGTAAGCGGTGTTGAAGGCGCCTTCGGAGGGGTTGCGCGATGGCGTATAGTGGTAGCCAAGCGTTCTGGGATTTGAAAAAAAGCTTGTGGGCGCAATAACTTCCACCAAGTCGGCAGAAGCGCTGCCGGATTCGACAAAAGTCACATTTGCGACTGCTTCAATTGCAGAGAGAGCCGCTCGGAATTCTGCTTTGTATTCCGCAGTCCACGCTTGTGTACCCGCGTATTGTTCGAAGTGATAAGAAATTACGGTGGTGGTCGCAGGATTGCCGTCACCGTAGGCAACATAACCTTGTATTGGACTGAGCGGAGAAGAAGCGGAAGGTCTTGGTATTATAGTCGTAGTAGCCATTGCTCAGCCCTGTACCTCGGAAGATTTGATTGCACTCGGATGCACGCTTAAATTGTTCTTTTTATGACAAACTACTATGCACCAATCCTTTTGAAACAGCAGGTGACACCATGTTTCAAATGACACTTTCTTTCAACGGCAGAACCGTCGCAAAAGTGCAACAGAAACCCGCGATCCTTGGCTGAACCGGGCATCTGCGGCCGCTTAGGGTTTTGGGCATTCTGCCCAATATTTTTCATTTTTTTGGACCCGTTCTCGGAGCTTTTGATCCGGTGGCAAACTTTCGCTTATTCCATGGACTCTGTAGTGAGGATTTGCCCAAGGTGGTGAACCGGTCAGAACCGCCGAGGGTGACATCCATGCCATTTTCGGCAGATTGCAAGCCCTATTTGCGTCAATGTCAGACAAAGCTCCAAGGGTCAGATACCGCACCGCATAGGCACCGAGCGAACTGAGCCTCGTGAATGATTTGTTACGTTGAACCGCTCGCGACATACTCAGCAATGGCGGCCCGGCTGCCACGCTGCCATATCAGGGTCAGCCAGCGGGCAAAGGCGTTGGAAAACTGTGTGCTGATTCCAAAATCACCGCTGTAGAAACCCTGTTCCAGCCAAAGCTCAGGATCAGCTTTGGACGCTTTTGCAGTGCTGTTCAGGCTTTCCCACTGGGGATCATTGGGGGTGATCTCGGAGCCATCCTCACGAATACCCGCGCACATCCGGCACCAGAACGCCTCGGCGAGAGCGAGCCCGTTTGCGGAAGACCCTGATGCGAGAGCATCACGCAGCGACGGCAGCAAAAATCCGGGATGTCTTGCCGATCCGTCGAATGCAACCCTGCGTGAGGTGTCGTGAATCGCCGTGTTTGCAAATCGGCTTTCGATCAACTCAAGGTACTCACTTGCAGTGGTTTCGGGAACCGCTTCGACATGCGGAAGGATTTCTTCGACCTGCACTTTTCGAAAAAACGCCACGATGTCCGGGTCCTTCATGCAGTCGGCAATCGTCGGAACACTCAGTATTTCTCCGACATTCGCCAACAGTTGATGACCTCCGTTCAAAATGCGCAATTTCATGGTCTCGTAACCATGGACGTTGTTAGTCAGTATTGCGCCGACGTTTTCGAGGGGCGGGCGCCCGGCGCAGAAGGCATCCTCGATGACCCATTGGCGAAAGTTCTCATGCGAGACGGGCGCTCTGTCATCGACGCCAAGGGCGCGGCATTGCGATACCAATTGGTCGGTGGTCGCTGGTACGATGCAATCCACCATCGAGTTCGGAAACGCGCCATGCCTGTCGATCCAGTCGGCCAGTTCCGGGTCGAACATGCGCGCCAATCCCACAACACAGTTTCGCAAAATCGTTCCGTTGCCCTGAAGATTGTCGCAGCTGAGCGCCGTGAACGGGGTCAACCCCTCGGCGCGCCGTCGTCTGAGTGCCGCAACCATTGCGCCAAAGGCCGTACGGGGCTGATTGGGGTTTTCTGCGTCATGACGGATATCTGCGTGATCGGAATCGAATGCGCCGCTGTTGGCCTCCAGAAAATACCCTCCTTCGGTAACAGTCAGCGAAACGATCCGGGTGGCCGGGTCGGCCATCGCGTGGATGAGGGCAGCGTTGTTTTCTTCGATCGGCAGGTAGTCGATCATCGGACCAATCACCTCAGCGGACATTCCGTTTGGCCCCAACTCGATCAGCGTTGTGAGGCAATCCTGCGCCAGCAATCGTTCTCGCATGACGGCGTCAAAGCTTCGCACACCCGCTCCGACGATTGCCCAGTCATAGGCCAACCCCTGCTGCATGAGCTGATGGATATACCAGGCCTGATGCGCACGATGGAAGTTACCCAATCCTATATGAACGATGCCCGGCGTCAGATCCGTACGTTCATACATCGGAGTCTTCACGGTGGTTGGCAGCTTGGAAAGGCTCTCTTGCCGCAGCCGTGCAGGGGTTTTTGCGTTCGCCACAGGGTCCATCAGCTCATCCAATTTCCGCCGTCGACATTGTAAGTCTGCGCGACGATATATTTGGCCTCGTCAGAGGCCAGAAAAACCGCCATGCCCGTCAGGTCTTCCGCGCGCCCCATGCGGCCATATGGAACAGCTGCCGCCACTTCGCGCTTCTTCTGGCCAAGGGGCTTGCCTTCGTGTTTTGCAAAAAAGGCGTCCACGCCATCCCAGTGTTCGCCATCGACGACACCGGGGGCAATCGCGTTTACATTGATCCCATGAGAAATCAGGTTCAGCCCCGCTGATTGGGTCAGGGATATGATCGCCGCCTTGCTGGCGCAGTAGACAGCGACCAAAGGTTCACCCCTTCGCCCGGCCTGCGAGGCCATATTGATAATTCGGCCTTTGGTTCCGTGCTCGATCATATGTTTGGCGACGGCCTGCATCGTAAACAGCGCGCCCGCGACGTTGATGTCAAACACCCGATTGTAGTCGGCGCGCTCGATCTCGACGAATGGTGCGGCGCTGAAGATGGCCGCGTTGTTGATCAGAATGTCGATTGGGCCGAATTGCGCCGCGGTTTTGGCTATGGCCTGATCGATGCTCTGCTGGTCGGTCACGTCCATTTCGACAGCGAAAGCCACCGCGCCAATTTCAGCGACCGCGTCCTGCGCGCGCTGGATGTCGATGTCGGCGACTGCGACCCGCGCGCCCTCTGCCACATAGGCCTTGGCAAATGCCAATCCAATGCCCCGCGCAGCCCCTGTAATCAGGGCGGTTTTGCCCGTCAGACGTTTCATTCGATCCGCAGACCGTCTGCGTCAAATCTGTGGATCACATCGGCGCGTGGGGTCAGATGAATGCGATCCCCATGGCGGAAACCAACCTCGCCATCGGCACGAACAGTGATTGTCTCGGCCAGTCCGGTGTCGTGGACGTGGAAAAACGTGTCCGAACCAAGATGTTCAGAGACGCTGACGCGCCCGGACCATTCTCCTTCGGAGTCCGACACCGCGATGTGTTCCGGTCGAATGCCGATCGTTTGCGCGCCGTGCTTTGCCGCTTCGGGCCCTTCGATGAAGTTCATCTTGGGCGAGCCAATAAACCCCGCAACAAACAGGTTGCGTGGCGTTCGGTACAGTTCCAGCGGGCTGCCAACCTGTTCGATCACGCCAGCTTGGAGCACAACGATCTTGTCCGCCATTGTCATGGCTTCGACCTGATCGTGGGTGACGTAGATCATCGTTGTCGCGAGGCGTTCATGTAGCTCGCTGATCTCCAACCGCATGCCCACCCGCAAAGCTGCGTCGAGGTTTGAAAGCGGTTCATCGAACAGGAACGCGGCCGGTTCACGAACGATAGCCCGACCAATGGCGACGCGCTGGCGTTGACCACCGGACAACTGGCCCGGGCGGCGATCCAGGTAATCGGTGAGGTTCAGGACACTGGCCGCGCCCTCAACCCGCTTGTCGATTTCAGCCTGATCCAGTTTCGCCATGCGCAGCGGAAATGCGATGTTCTTGCGCACGGTCATATGCGGGTAAAGCGCATAAGACTGGAAGACCATTGCCAGCCCCCGTTTGGCGGGCGGCACGTCTGTTGCGTCTGCTCCATCGATTTCTATGTGGCCACTGGTGATGTCTTCCAGCCCTGCGATCAGGCGCAGCAGCGTGGATTTTCCGCAGCCCGAAGGGCCGACGAAAACGGTGAACTCGCCATCTTCAATGGTCAGGTCCAGCGGAGGGATGACCTGAACGTCGCCGAAGCTTTTGGTCACGGACTTGAGTTGTATGCGTCCCATGAGGAATGCTCCTTATTTCACAGCGCCGAAGGTCAGGCCGCGGACAAGTTGTTTCTGGCTGAACCAGCCAAGGATCAGGATCGGTGCAATTGCCATGGTCGAGGCCGCGCTGAGCTTGGCAAAGAACAGGCCCTCGGGGCTGGAATAGCTGGCGATGAAGGCCGTGAGCGGTGCCGCGTCAACAGCGGTCAGATTGAGGGTCCAGAACGCCTCGTTCCACGCAAGGATAAAGTTCAGCAGGACGGTCGAAGCGATGCCGGGAATGGCCATGGGGGTTAGAACATAGAGGATTTCCTCTTTCAGCGTCGCCCCATCCATCCGCGCGGCTTCCAGAATTTCACCCGGAATTTCGCGGAAATAAGTGTAAAGCATCCAGACGATGATCGGCAGGTTGATCAGCATCAGCACCACGACCAACCCTCCGCGCGTATCCAGAAGGCCCAGTTGGATGAACAGCAAGTAGATCGGGTACAACACACCTACGGCTGGCAACATCTTGGTGGACAGCATCCACAGCAGGATGTCCTTGGTTCGTTTGGACGGAACAAACGCCATTGCCCAAGCGGCGGGCACGGCGATGATCACGCCCAGCATGGTTGATCCACCGGCGATGATCACCGAATTCCACAGGAAACGCATATAGTCCGAGCGTTCCTGCACGATGGCGTAGTTTTCCAGCGTCCAGTCAAAGTTCAGGAACAACGGAGGGCTGGCAATGGCCTGCGCTTCGGTTTTGAAGCTGGTCAGGATCGTCCAGAGGATCGGGAAGAAAATCAGCAGTCCCACGGCCCAAGCAAGGGCGGTGTTCAGCGATTTGCGTCGGGATGTGACAGCGCGGGCCATGGGTTTTCCTCCTCACGCGTCCAGGTTCTTGCCGACGATGCGCATCAGGAAGATCGCAACTATATTGGCAAGGATGATTGCGTAGACACCTCCGGCTGATCCAAGGCCGACATTCTGGCTTTCCAACACGCGCTGGAAGATCAGGTAGGTGAGTGTACGGGTGCCGAAAGCGCCGCCGGTGGTCACGAAGATCTCGGCGAAAATCGACAAAAGAAAGATTGTTTGGATCAGGATCACAATGGTGATCGCACGGCCCAGATGCGGCAGAATGATGTGATAAAAGCGCTTCAACGGCGGTGCACCATCCATCTCGGCTGCTTCCAGTTGCTCGCTGTCCAGCGACTGAATGGCGGTTAGCAGGATCAGCGTTGCAAAGGGCAGCCATTGCCACGAAACGATCATGATGATCGAGGTCATCGACGCCTCGGACAACCACGAGATCGGCTCGGCCCCGAAAAAACGCCACAGATGGGCCAGCAAACCATTGACCGGGTCCATAAACATGTTCTTCCACACCAGCGCAGACACGGTGGGCATGACGAAGAACGGCGCGATGACAAGGATTCGGACAATGCCTTGCCCCCACATCGGCTGATCCAGCAGCATGGCAAGCAGAATTCCGAGAATGACGGTTATGATCAGAACACCGCCAACAATGACCAATGTTGCCTGCACCGCGGGCCAGAATGTACTGGACGAGACAAAGCGGACATAGTTGTCGAACCCGACCCAGCCCAGATCACCCCCGCGCAGAGGAAGGTATTTTTTGAAGGAAAAGTACAGCGTCATCGTCAATGGCACGAGCATCCAGCCAAGCAGCAGGACCACTGCGGGTGCCATCATCAGGCGAGCAACGGATCGGGAGTGTTGAGTAGCCATTACGCAAACCCTCTCTGTTCAGGCGTAACTCAGCCTGCGAGAAAAACGCGAGTTGTGGAAGTGGAAGAGAGCAGGGGACAGATCACCTGTCCCCTACTGGGAGGAATGCCTCAGTACCCTGCGGCTTCCATTTCTTCAGCCGTAAAGGCCTGCGCCTTTTCAAGCGCTTCATCTACAGTCTGCTGTCCGGCATAAACCGCCGAGAATTCCTGACTGACCTGTGTGGCAATGCCCGCGAATTCCGGGATCGCAACGAACTGGATACCAGTATAGGGTGTTGGCTTGGCACAGCAGTTCTGCGGGTCGGCCAACAGGATCGACTCGAGCGTCATCTTGGCGAACGGAATGTCCTTGTAGTTCGCGTTCTCATAAAGCGAGGTACGCGCGCCCGGAGGGACATTGGCCCAACCTTCGTTTTCCGCCACCAGTTCGATGTAGTCCTTCGAGGTCGCCCATTCGATGAACTGCTTGGCTGCATCCTCTTTCTGGGTTCCCGCCGGAATGGCCAGTGCCCAGGCCCACAGCCAGTTGGCGCGCTTGTCGACGCCTTCCGAATTTGGTGCCAGTGCAAACCCGACCTTGTCCGCGACAGTTGAATCATCCGGATTTGTCACGAAGGACGCCGCAACAGTGGCGTCGATCCACATCCCGCACTTGCCCTGCTGGAACAGCGACAGGTTTTCATTGAAGCCGTTGGTCGCGTAACCGGCAGGGCCGGATTCATCCATCATGTCGACAAAAAAGGTCAGCGCCTCTTTCCATTCGGGCTGATCAAACTGAGGTTTCCAGTCTTCATCAAACCATCGCGCACCAAAGGAATTCGCGGTCACAGTGATAAAGGCACCGCCCTCACCCCAACCGGCCTTGCCGCGCAGGCAGATGCCGTTGATGTCGTTGTCGCGGTCCGTCATCGCAGCCGCCGCCTCGCGGATAAACTGCCATGTCGGCGCCTCAGGCATCTCCATCCCGGCCTTTTCCATCAGGTCGGTGCGGTACATGATCATCGAGCTTTCGCCATAGAACGGTGCCGCATACAGCGTGCCCTCATGGCTCAGGCCACCCGCCATCGCAGGAAGCAGATCGCCGACATCATATTCCTCTGACAGTCCATCCAAAGGAACCAACCAGCCATTCGCGCCCCAGATCGGCGTTTCGTACATGCCGATGGTCATGATATCGAACTGACCGCCCTTGGTGGTGATGTCGGTGGTAACACGCTGACGCAAGACGTTCTCCTCCAGCGTCACCCATTCCACGTCGATACCAGTCGCCTCGGTAAAGTTGTCGGTATAGCCCTGCATCCGAATCATGTCGCCATTATTGACGGTTGCGATCGTGATCGTTTCTGCATGGGCCGCGGCCGTTGCGACAAAGGTTAATGCCGTCGCCGCACGAAGTGCGTTCTTCAAATACATCCTTGTCCTCCCTGAGCTTGGATGCCGTACACAGAAAGTAGTGTGTAAATTGTCGCGGCGTCAATAAAAACTTTACGCGCGTTAAAAGTTGTGGGTTACGCAGAATCCCTCAAAACCAGTCTTGCGGGAAACAACGTCTCAGATCGCGTCTGGAATTTCCCCCCACTTTCAATGAGTTGAAACAGGGTTTCGACGCTGCGACCGGCAACATTGTCATAGTCATGAGCCGCCGTTGTAAGGGATGGGCAAGTGAACTGCGCGAAGGGATGGTCATCATTTGAGGCCACGCGCAGCGCGCAACTGTCATCACGACCGACGCGAATCCCATGTTTGTAGCAAGCTGCAAGAAAGCCAATGGCCAGTCGATCATTGCTGCACAGAACCGAGTCGGTTCGCAAACCGCGTTCTTCCAGAACTTTCAGCGCCCCTCTTTGGCCGATTTCTTCAAACGCCCAGCCTTTGCCTTCAACTTTGATTATATGCGGCTCGAGTCCGAGACGCTCCATCACTTTGATATAGGCTTTCCTTCGCTTGTTGGCGTTTGGGTTCGCAGGTGTGCGCATTTCAAAAAACGAAGGCGGTTCACCAGTGCGGGTCATGTATTCGACGGTTTGCGAAACAAAACTGAAGTTATCAGAACCGACGAATGCAGCCCCCAAACCATCGAGATTACTGTCAAACAAGATCGTTGGAACATTGGCGCAGAATTTCTCTATTGCTGATCTGTCCGAAACGCGTCCGAGAGGCGCCAATAGTACCCCTGCCGGCTTCATGGATTGCAGACCGTCCAGAATTTCGTTTTCCAGCTTTTGTTCACCATGAGAGCTGAACAGGAACGGACGGTATCCGGCCGCGATACAGCTTTGTTCCAGATAGCGTGCGATTTCAGCAAAGAACGGATCGGCCAGATACGGTACGACGATACCGATATTCTTGGTAAGCTTCCGGTTCTGGTTCACCGCGTAAATGTTGGGGCGATAGTCGAACCGTTCCAACGCCTCTTCGATTCGGGCCCGCGTCGTGGGGCGAACGCTGTCGGGATCGTGAAAGTATTTGGATACCGTGGGGCGCGAGATGCCGCTGAGCGCTGCAAACTCTTCCATATTCTTTATCTTGGTCATGCCAGTCTGCCTGCTGGTTTTGTTCGTCGTGAACTTATCATAGATTTACATATTCTTTGCGCGCGCTAATAAATCAATAGCCAGAGCGGCCTCGTGCAACCAGCGCGCGACAAGGCGTTCAAAAGGATTTCGAGAGTGACGCCGGCCTTTTTGCAAGATTCATTCAAATTGATGACAAGGCTCGCAAAACGTATCCAGGAAGGTCCGCGTGTGGCTTGGCCGGCGCTTACGGCCGATAACTGTGGACCGAACAGCAGGCTTGGACGGGGTAAGAAAAAGGCTAGACTAATATGATCGAACACTCCGCCTGGGGTCTTGAAGATCTTGTCCAAGCGATTGGTTTTAAACAATGGATGCTATTGCGGAACTGACCAATTGGATGATTGCCGAGGGGCGTCGTTCGAATGACCCGGAAAAAGTGGTGTCATATTTCTGTTCGTCTCTGATCGAGGCGGGTGTGCCGCTCTGGCGGGTCAATATCGGTCAGCGTTTCGCCAATCCGCTGCTCATCGCATGGGGGATCGTCTGGACACCGGATGGCACCGAAAGCTATGACGTAACACATGAGACCATGCTGACGGATGGGTATGTCGGCAGTTCATTCGAATACATTCTTGAACACCGGAAGCCACTTCACAAAAGTCTGCGGCAATTGGACCCCAAGACCGAGCACTCATCATATCTTGATTTCGCTGAGCTGGGTGGCACCGATTACTATGCCACGCTGCTATATTACGGAGACGGATCGCTGCACGGCTGCACTTTTGTCACCCGGTCGCCAGAAGGCTTCTCGCCCCGGCATCTGAAAATGATTGAGGATGCATTGCCCGCTTTGTCCTCAGCTCTGGAACCGGTCACGATGCGCAAGTCGTCCAAAGGTCTTCTGAGAACCTATCTTGGCGATGGGCCCTCTGATGCTGTGTGGAACGGGAGGATCAAGCGAGGGGAACGCACGACCCTTGACGCAGTTGTCATGTTCTCTGACCTGCGCGGTTTCACCGCTCTTTCGGACAGGGCATCCGAAGAGGACGTTTTCGACATGCTGAGTGGATATTTTGATCTGGTCGTGCAGTCTGTCGAAGAGAATGGCGGCGACATTCTCAAGTTTATGGGAGACGGCATTCTGTCGATATTCACCGTCGCGAGACAGCAAGATTTGAACGACCAATGCAAAAGGGCAGCACGGGCCGCTCAAAGCGTATTGACCGGTTTGGCCGCACTCAACCATCGCCGCGAAGAGGCTCGGAAGCCGCCGTTGGATATAGGCATCGGGATCAATGTCGGACAGGTCAGCTATGGCAATATCGGCAGCCCTGGCAGGCTGGATTTCACTGTTCTGGGTAGGGCAGTCAACCTCGCAAGCCGTATCGAGGGGTTGACGAAATCCCTGGGCCACAGAGTTCTGGTGACGCCAGCCGTTGCCGCTGCGTCGCCTGACCTGTTCTCTGCTTGCGGGTTTCACGAAGTTCGAGGGCTTGCCGGATCCATCGAGTTGTACTCTCTCGTCGAAAAGGAGCATCAAGCCATCCCCATGCCGGATCGCCACATTGATCCGGACAACATGGATTAAGAACCGCAAGCTTCTACGTTGCCCGCAATGCCGAATTCGATTTGGGCTACGGGCGACGAGGCGGCGCACTGCGCTGATTAAGGTGCCGTCGCAGGACCCTTGGACGAAACGTATTCGAGTTCAAGGACCTGGGCGCATCCGAAGCTGATGCTGCGGACACACCTGGCCTTTTCGCGTCACAAAGCAATCCGGGCCGAGGTCATGGCTTTTCCGTAACCACCCGCCATGAGGCCCGTGATCGCACCATTCTCGATGTCAAGTTCGACCTTTATCAGGCTAGGGCTTGCCGGGTTCATAAACACCCCTTGTTCGATTTCAAATGATCGCTGAGACGTGCCGCCGAAATCATGCAACATGCATGCAAGTGGCCCGGCTGCCATCCCCGTGGCGGCTTCTTCATCTATCGCGTATCTGGGTGCGAACATACGGGTTGTGGCGTCCCGGCTGGTGATTGAAGGGTCTTTCGTTAATACATAATAGCCAATCAGATCCAGTTGCTCGCTGATTTGCTTGATTTTGGCCAAATCTGGTCTGATTTTGGCAAGGCCCGCCGCATCCGAAAGACCAACGACGATGAAGCTGTTGCCGGTATTGACCAAAACCGGAGCAAACCTCTGATCCAGGTCAGTTTTGTCGACCTCGAGAGAGCTCAGCACATCGTCGAGTTTCACGCCCTTTTCGATCCATTCCTGAGCACCTGAATAGCGTGGGGCCAATTGTTCCATATAGGCGGCGCCGTCTTTCGTGAGTATGCGCCTGGGGCCATCAATAGTTTCCTTTGACGTATCGGCTTGGGGATCCGGCCAAGCGCATCAAGGTGAGAGAAGGCGGCGATTGTGCATGACCGCAATGAGCGATGCGCCGGTTCGGTGTGAAGAAATCCAGCTTGAAGCCTTCCGTCTCGGATCGCGAGACAAACGCCGTCTCGGACAATCCAACTCTTGCCGCCACGGTTTGCATATCTTGCGCGCTCAGATCATCAGCGTCCAGAACGACGCCTGCGGGATTTCCTCCGGTGCCACCGTCGACAAACCTGTGCACGATTTCAACCGTGACTTCCTTGGCAGTGTTTGCTTGCGTGTTCATTGATCGTCTCCAAACATGAGGCCGCGCCCTTGATCGAGGCGCGGCCAGTTGCGCATCAGTTGCCGGTGGCGGTGATGCGATTCAGGAATGCGGTCATCCGTTCCGCAATTTCAGGCCCATATTCCTCCAGCGCGAAGTGTCCGGTATCAAGCAGATGAAACTCAAGATTCTTCAGGTCGCGTTGATAGGGCAGGGCGCCTTCGGCCGGAAAGATATGATCATTCTTACCCCACATCAGCAGCGCAGGTGGTTGATGCTCACGAAACAACGCCTGCCATTTCGGGTACTCGGTAACGTTGGTGCCGTAGTCCAGGAAAAGTTCAAGTTGCACCTCCTGATTGCCTTCGCGATCAAGCAGGTATTGGACGTGCCAATAGTTGTCCGGGTTGATCAGTTCCGGCCTTTGTACACCGTGGGTGAACTGCCACTTGGTCGCATCCAGAGAAAGAAACCCACGAAGCTGGTCGCCATTCTCTTTCGAGGGATCGGCCCAATAGGCTTTGATCGGGTCCCAGAATTCGCGCAGCCCTTCCTCATACGCATTGCCGTTCAGAATGACGAAGCCGGTGACCCGTTCGGGCTGTTCGGCAAACATCCGGAATCCAACCGGGGCACCATAGTCCATCAGATAGACCGCGTATTGATCGACACCCTTCCGATCCAGCAGGGAGGTCATGATTTCGGCGATATTCGCAAAGGAATACTCGAAATCTTCAGCTTGCGGCATGTCCGACGCCCCAAATCCGGGGAAATCGGGCGCAATAACGTGAAAGTGCTTGGCCAGCTCGGGGATAAGGTTGCGGAACATATGTGACGAGGTCGGAAAGCCATGAAGCAACAGAACGGTTGGCCTGTTCGGGTCTCCGGCCTCGCGATAGGCGATATTGACCTCGCCGATTTTTTCGGCGCGGAAATTGACCGCTTGGGTGGCTTCAATGCCAGTCTCATTGGCGATTGCGGGGGCCGGAGTTAATGGCACCGCGATAGTAAGCGCGAGAAGACTGGCGCTCAGGATGGATTTCAGATTGCGCGACATGGGTATTTCCTTTCTTGGCGTTTTGGGCGCGCGTCTGAACGCGCAGGGTTCAGCATCGGTCAGCGTTTATGGCCGAGCTTTTCGTTGTGCTCTGCGTTTTGAGCTTTCAGTTCCGCCAGTTCATCGCGAAGCGGCGCCATGTGCTCTTCAAACTCTTCCAGGGTCAGGCGTTGGGGGATGTGCTGCGGGCAGTTCCAGTCCATCGCTTCAAGCTTGATCACAATGGCCCGCTCCGGGCGGCCCCTGTAATTCGGGTCATGCAAACGTTGCATCAGGGCCGGATCATCTGCGCCATCAACAAGTTTCGCCCGGCCCCAGATCTTGAGGCGTCTCCGGTTGGGATAGTCCATCAGGATCAGAGAAATGCGGTCGTTGTTCAGCAGGTTACCTGCGCTCAGATATTGCCGGTTGCCGCGAAAATCTGCGTAGGCCAGCGTCCGTTCATCCAGCACTTTCAGAAAGCCTGCCGGTCCGCCGCGGAATTGAACATAAGGCCAGCCGGTTTCAGAGACGGTCGCCTGATAGAAGCCGTCCCTTTGTGCGATGAAGCTGGCTTCGACCGGGCTGATGAGGTCTTCCTGAACAGCGCCGGCCAGAAATTTTGCATAGCCTTCAGCCGATCCGTTCTTGGCCTGTGTTGCACGTACGGAAGGCGTAAAACTGATTTCTGCAAATGGGCGTGTCATTGAATTCTCCATCTCAGCCGGGCAGAGCCCTGGGGTTGAGGTGAAGCTAGTCAAAGCTTGGGTGTTGCAGAATATCCCTATTTGGCAATATATTATTCCAAAATATGGAATAGTTGTTTGGATAGATTTCACGCACTGAGCGTTTTTGTGAAGGTGGCCGAGCTGAATGGCTTTGCTGCCGCAGCGCGCCACCTCAATATGTCGCCACCAACGGTAACCCGACTGGTCTCCATGCTGGAGGACAGCCTGGGGCTTCGTCTTTTTGTGCGCACCACGCGATCAGTCATGCTGACGGACAGCGGGCGAAGGTTTTTTGAAGATGCCAGACGCATTTTGATGGATCTCGAGGAGGCAGAGCGTGCCGCCGTCGGATCCTATGCCGAACCGACCGGGGAACTCAGCGTGACCGCATCGGTGTTGTTCGGCCGTATGTTCGTCACTCCGATTCTGGGTGAATTTCTGGAACTGCATCCAAAGCTCTCTGCGCGCACTCTCTATGTGGACCGCGTGGTCAATCTGGTGGATGAGGGCCTCGACGTCGGCATCAGGATCGGAAACCTTGCAGACTCAAGCCTGATGGCCTTGAGATGCGGTGCGGTGAGGCAGGTCGTGTTTGCCGCTCCGGCATATCTCGATGCGCGCGGCGAACCAGACACACCCGACGACCTGGCCAATCACGCGATCATAAACTCGACCGCCCTGCACGCCTCGGCCCAATGGCATTTTCAAAAAAGCGAAACGGTCGTGACAAAGCGCGTGAACCCGCGCATCAGCATGAACACCAATGACGCGGTGATCGAGCTGGCCCTGCAAGGGCATGGCATCGGGCGGCTTTTATCCTATCAGGTTGCACCCCACGTTGCGGACGGGCGGCTCAGGACCGTTCTGAATTCGTATGAACCACCCGAGATCCCCATCCATCTCGTGCATCAAGAGGGCCGCACCGTGTCTGCAAAAGTGCGCGCCTTTGTCGATTTTGCGGCCAAGCGTCTCAAATCCGACCCCTATTTGGATGGATTCCAACACAGGCCTGTGAGTTAGGCCAAAAGATCCGCCGAACCACGCCATCCGGTCGCGGCCAGTGTCGCCAGGGCCCTGACCGACAGATCACTTTGGGCATGCGCTTTGAGGTGGTACAGCGCAAGGGCGAACATGTGCAACAAAGCTTGCCACCAACCGGACTTGCCGGCACGAAACTGAAATCTCAGATCCCGGGTGCACACGCTTTTCGAAGCGATAGGGCCAGCATTGAGCATGCAATCACGTTTGACCCATGGTTTAGTCGGTCTTGCCCCAAGCATCGTGCGCGATCAGCGCGGCTTCGACCCGGTTTCGGGCGTGGAGCTTGGACAGGATTGCCGTCATATAGTGCTTTACGGTTTTTTCCTGAAGATCCAGTTGATCTGCGATCTCCCGATTGCTCATCCCCTTCGCCACACGTCTAAGTATTTCTTCCTCGCGATGCGTGAGATCATCCAGAACATCACTGTCTTTGCAAGCTTCCGCCTCTCTGTTGATCTGAAGCAGCACGCGCGAGGCCAGCCCGGGCGACACGAAACCTTCACCTGCGGCGATGCTGCGCAGTGAGGCCGTCAGTTCGCTGGCTGTCACACCTTTGACGATGTAGCCGATTGCCCCTGCTTCCAAAGCATCCGCAACGTCACTGTTGTTTTCCGAGACCGTCAATATCGCGATGAATGGCGGATTTGCCATGGCCGCGATTTTTCGCGTCGCATTTATGCCGCCTCCGGGCATCGAAAGATCGAGGATGGCGATGTCAGGTTGATGAATGCCGACAAGTGAAATTGCCTCATCCGCGCTCGAGCCGGCAGCGAGAACTTCGAACCCATCGGCTTCGTCCAATGTCCGGTGCAAACCGTCCCTGAAAATCGGGTGATCATCCGCTATTACGACAGATGTTGTCATGACGTGCTCATCTTTCTGGGAAATAGTGTCATTGTGACAGAGGTGCCTTTGCCAGGGCTTGACCTGACTTCGAACCTGCCGCCGATACTCTCAACCCGATCTCGCAAACCCAAAAGCCCCTGGCCTCCATCGTCACGTAGTACTTTTCCGTCCGAGGGGTCAAATCCGGGCCCGTCATCGTTGACATGAATGACGACCCGATCGTTATGCGCCTCGCAAATGACGGTGCATCGAGAATTCGGAGCATACCTGGCGGCGTTGGAAAGCGTTTCCTGAAGGACCCGGAAAACACACAGCTTGTCGGACACGGACAACTCGATCGTCTGGCTTCCCTGAAGTGAAATATCCGGCCGCAACGGGCTGTGTTCCGAGTGATCTTCTATCGCTCTTTTCACCACATCAATCAGCGCCAGATTGTCGATGTCCGGAGCGGACAACCCCCGCGACAACGCTCGAATTTCGGCCAAGGACTTCTGCAAAGACTGTTGAATCTCCTCGGCCTCCGCAGGCTTTTCAGGCCTGTCCGAGAATGCCGCCTCCAACCTGAGGGCCGCGAGGGACAGATATTGAGCGGGACCGTCGTGAAGCTCGGAACCAAGCTTCTTCAGAAACCGGTCTGTTTGCGTGGCATATCGTTCCGACGCTTCGACCACGCGCGACCGCAGCCTGGCGTTCTGCTCTGCCATCTGCTCACTCTCTTTCAGACGCCGCTCCAACAGGCGCCCCTGACGTCGAATGGTGTTGTCACCGATTGCCACGATGGAAAACAGCACGATTGTACTTGCTGTAAATGCTGACCCGACGACCAGCCAGCTTGTCCGGCGGGCTCTGGCCATATCAACTTCCAGCTGTTCAGCTTTCTCGTAAAACTCTGCAACTGCAATGATATCTCCTGACCAGAGTTCTCGGATCGGGCTGTACACTTCAAGTAGCGGGATCCCAAGTGCTGCTTCTGCGGCGCTTTCAGCATGGTCGAGATCTTCGAAAGAACCCGAAATCTCTCCGCTCCAGGCTCGGCTCAGATCATCAGTCGGGTCGAAGCGGCGTCCAATGATGGTTGGATCCGATGCGTGCGCGATCACGCCGCCTTGTTTCCAAAACTTGAAGGACACAATGCGGTCCCGCATTGGCTGGGTCATGAATATTTCGTCCAGCGCCCGCCTCGCTTGATCGGAAAGACGATCCCCGTATGCAAGTTCCTGGCTGAGAGGGGATACGATGCTCTCCATATACAGCGCTGCGGAATTGGCAGAATTTTGCACAACTGCATTCTCGATCCGATTTGACACCCATACGCCAACTATCGCGGTGGCCGTTCCCATCACGACAATGCAGGCCGCAAGGAAAACTCGCGACAATGACCAATTGCGAACTGACAGATCGGAAATCTCGGGTCTCATTTCGTGTTCAACTATGAACGACAATCCCTGACCGCACCACCGACCTTGGTCTGAACTCATCAGCGTTCGGTTTCAGAATTTGGATCATGTCGACCCCTTGATCGCGCAATCGCGCAGGCGGCGGACAGAAGGCACGCGTGGCCTTGCAGGAGGTACACGGAGTTCGCTCAAAACTCCGTACAGACGACCAGCGCATCGGCCCAAAGCCGTCCTCGGAGGAGCCACACCTACGGGCGAGTATTATTTTGTCACCCCGGCAGAGCAATGGACAGGCGTTCAACCAAAGCTCTTTGCACAATGGCAAATCTGGGAGTGCGCGCTATCTCGTCCAGAGTCGCCACCCAGAGCGGAACATCTATTCCGGGATCAATTTCTGACGACCGATGAAGCCGAGGATCCGCATTCCCAATAAACGAGGGCAGAAACGCTTTGCCCGCCCCGGAGGCCGCCATCTGCTGAAGCACCAAAAAGCTGTCTGCCCCGTTGGTCATTTCATCGGCGCTGACATGTTCGGCCAGCCATTTGGCGGGAAGCGAGCGACTCAACGCCCCATCAAGCCTCATCCATTTTCGGTTTGGGGAACCGTCGTCAAAAACGCCGAATGACAGGGTTCCTGCACGTTCGCTGACAAGCCCTTCTTCAAGTTTGATCGAGGGTCGCACGGCGATGTCCGCGGTCAACCTCGACAGATCATGATGGCTGTTGCCGCTTAACAAAGTCAGTTCCAAGTCGGGGTAGAGCCGCGATATCTCAGTCAGAATTTGAGGCAAAACAAGCTGACAAAGGCTGTCCGTGGACGCAATGCGGACCTGACCCGCAGGGGACCGGTTTGCCCCCACAATTGCCCGCTCTACGGAAAGTACGGCGTCTTCAACGCTTTCCATCGCCGAAAGAATGGCTCTGGCCTCGGGCAGGGCGGTGTACCCTGACGGGTGTTTTTGAAAGATCACGCATCCAAAACGTTCTTCTAGCGCGGCGACTCTGCGCAGCACCGTTGCATGAGTGACACCCAGCGCCCCGGCAGCCGCATTCAGTGATCCGTGTTTCCTTACGGCCAGCGCGTATCGCAGATCATCCCAGTTTTGATTGTGCATAAATTAACAAGGAACGACGAATAACAAACAATTACAAGAAAAAGTGTTCAGGCTAATATTCGACGCATTGAACAGGGAGACGCACAATGATCAAGAAAATCCCGGCCGTTGCGGCAGGTTTGTTGTCGATAGCCATCATTGGATCAGCCATCGCCCATGAAAGCGAAAATCCTGCGGTGAAGGCTCGGACCTCAATCATGCAGCTCTATGCCTTCAATCTTGGCACATTGGGCGGCATGGCCAAGGGAGAGGTTGAATATGATGCCGAGGCAGCAACACGGGCCGCAAATAACCTGGTTGTTCTGACGCAGATCGATCAATCTGCGATGTGGCCTGCCGGATCCGACAATGCGTCCGACCCGTCCACCCGAGCCTTGCCAGCCATCTGGGAGAACTTCCCGGATGTAAGCGCAAAAGGTCAGGCCATGGCTGAAGCCGCGGTTGCGATGCAAGCGGCGGCAGGCCAGGATGTCGATGCCCTGAAGGCGGCGATGGGTGATCTGGGCGGATCGTGCTCGGCATGTCACAAAGCTTACAGGGCGCCGAAAGACTAAAGGAGCGCTAGCCATGCGGCGTTTTTTCATTTTCGCCGCTGGTATCGCTGTACTGGTCGGGCTGGTCGGTTTGGCGCTGACCCGTCCGAAAACAGTTGACCAGACACAACTGAACGGGGTTGTTCCGGATCTCAGTCGAGGTGAGGCAGTGTTTTACGCGGCTGGATGCGCGTCCTGCCATTCTGCACCGGACGCAACGGGCGAGGAAAAGCTGGTACTCGCTGGCAGACGTCGGTTTGCGTCGGATTTCGGCACGTTCATAGCCCCGAACATATCCAGTGATCCGGTTGCCGGCATCGGATCGTGGTCCGCATTGGATCTGGCCAATGCTCTGCTTCACGGGACCGGGCCCGAAGGGCAGCACTATTTTCCCGCGTTTCCCTATACTTCCTACGCCAACATGTCAGCCGAGGACGTTGTTTCGCTGCATGCCTTCCTCGGCACTCTGCCGGCGGTTCCAACCCAAAGCGCAGCGCACGAGGTTGGCTTTCCCTTCAACATTCGACGCGGGCTGGGCGGGTGGAAGCTGTTGTATCTGAAACCGGGCTGGGTTGTGGAAGGCGATCTGACTGACCAGCAAATTCAAGGCCGATACCTGGTAGAGGCGTTGGGACATTGCGCAGAATGCCACACGCCGCGTAACGGGCTAGGGGGCCTGAAACGCGATCTCTGGCTGACAGGTGCACCAAACCCCGGCGGAAAGGGACGCATCCCCGGGCTGACTTCTGCCCAACTGGATTGGTCCGAGGCTGATATTGCCGAGTATCTGAAATCCGGCTTCACGCCGGACTATGACAGCGCGGGTGGTGAGATGGTGGAAGTCATCGAAAACACATCCCGCCTTACGGATGACGACCGTCTGGCGATTGCGGCCTATCTCAAGGCCGTGCCCGCGTCACCGACAGGCTCGCCGTCAGAGTAACCCTCTTTGGCGCCATGCGGCCGATGCCAGATGTCCTTGCCAGCAGTCAGCACGAAGCCGCAAGGCCTATTCCCTTTTCGCCAAACTCCTGTTTTACGTTCTGGTCAACGGAGCGCAGCACACGCCCGCGTTTCTGTTCAGTATTGATTGAGGGTCGTGGCCAAATGACACAAAAAATCGCTCTTTGGTCCATTCCGATATCCCTGGCGGTACTGGCCCTGAAGCTGCTGGCCTGGTGGCTGACAGGTTCGGTGGCGTTGTTGTCGGACGCGATGGAATCCACCGTCAATGTCTTGGCGGCCCTGCTGGCTTATTTTGCGGTTCGGGTTGCAAACAAGCCCCCTGATGAAAACCACCCCTTTGGTCACAAGAAAGCCGAGTATCTTTCCGCCGTCGTCGAAGGTGCATTGATTGTGTTGGCGGCGTTCTTGATCATCAGAGAGGCCGTGCTGGCACTTCCCAATCCGCATCTTGAGGATGCGCCTTTTCTTGGAATCGCCGTCAATGTCATTGCAACGGGCGTGAATGGCGCATGGGCCTACTTGTTACTCAAAATCGGCAGGCGTGAGGGTTCACCTGCATTGGAGGCAAGCTCGCGGCACATTTTTACAGACGTCATGACGTCAGCGGGTGTCATCGCGGGGCTCATACTTGCACTTGTCACCGGCTGGCTGATCCTTGACCCGATCCTAGCAATCCTGGTCGCGCTGAACATCCTGTGGGAAGGTTGGAAAGTCATTCGTGCGTCCGTTGACGGGCTGATGGATGTAAGCCTTTCTGACCATGACTTGCAGGTTGTTTCCAGCACCATTGAAAGCAACCTAGGTGCTGCGCTGGAATATCACGACCTCAAGGGGCGTAGATCCGCGAATGTCATCTTCGTCGAGTTTCACCTCGTTGTGGACGGCGCGATGTCGGTCAACGCGGCCCATGACATCTGCAATGAAATCGAACACGCATTGGAACGTCTTTATCCGGGTTCTGTCTTTTTCATTCATCTCGAACCCGATGACGAACTGAAGGGCAACGGAGCAAAACCCAGCCAGGTTCCTTAAACCACTCGGTGCAATCGAATACGACGCAAGTCGTGGTCATGGATGGGACGTTCGGCCTGCAATTCATCAGACCTAAGCCCGATGTCGGGACGCAAAGCCCCGGATAATCTGTCACCGGCACCATGAATTGGGTCGAATAGAACTGGAGGCGAAAAATGAAACTTCAAGGAGAACTGGGCCAGCTTCTCAGCACAGCAGCACTGGCTTCGTTGATTGCCGCAACGCCTTACGTGCCGAAGTTTGACACGGAAGGTCGCCTGCACCTTGAACCAGCCTATGCCTTTGCCAAAAGCGGCAGCGGAAAAGATGGAGATGGTGGCGATGATGACCGGGGGGATGATCGTGGCGGCGAACGGGACGACAACTCGGGGTCGGGCAACGGTGGTCGCGGTGGTGATCGCGACGACGACAGGGACGATGACCGCGACGATGATCGGGACGACGATCGGGACGACAATTCCGGATCCGGCAAAGGTGGTCGCGAAGACGATGACGATGACGATGACGATGATGACTCGAAGCGTTCAAATCGAGGCAGCGGCAAAAAGGATCAATCCCGGTCAGGCGGCGGATCATCGCGCTCGGCCGGCATAACGAAGGTTGAGACGAACGCCAACGGCATCGAAGTGCGCTATGCCGATGGAACCAAGGAAGAAATCGAAAACGGTCGGTATGAAAGAAAGAATGCTCAGAACCGCACTGTGGAAGAACGGCTGGCGACAGGCGCCGATGTCTCAAGGCTCCGGTCATTGGCTAATGGTATCTCCATCGACAACGTGCGCTCTTCAGGGCAAGGCGGCACTGCTGGAAGTCGACCCACAAAAATCGAACGCCAAGGCAACAATATCGAAGTAAACTATGCCAATGGCTGGAAAGAAGAGATCGAGTTTGGCCGTTATGAGTTGAAAGACCCATACAATCGGACTGTCGTTGAGAGAAATGCAACCGCCGCTGACCGTCGGAGATTGCAGTCGGCAGGCAACTAGGCAACTACGTCAGGACGAAAGACAAAAGGCGACTTTTCATCGTCAGAGGCCGCCTTTTCTTATCGGCTTTGCCAGCGGTTATTGGCGTACTGCATTGCGATCATTGGCTTCTTGCCCAAGGTGTTGACGCAATATTCCGCCCAACACGAAAGGCACGGGCACCAATTCCGCAAACCGACATGAGCGATGTGTCATGTATGTCCTGCCCCTTTCTCGCTTGCAGCGACCAGCCATCCACTGATTGTGAACCCTGATCCTAGCGTTCACCGCGCCGATAGGGCGCCATCAGCGCGGCAGGCACCTCGGCCCTGCGGGCGACGAGAACGAGCGCGACGATGGAAAGCACATAGGGCGCCATCAGGAAGAGTTGATATGGCACGCCTTCAATCGCCGTTTGCAGCCGCAGCTGGTATGCATCGAAAAAAGCAAACAGCACGGCACCGATCAATGCTTTGCCCGGTCGCCAACTTGCGAACACAACCAGCGCGATGCAGATCCAGCCGCGTCCTTGAACCATGCCCGGGAAGAAACTGTTGAACGCCGTTGTCGTCAGGAACGCGCCACCCACTGCCATCAACGCTGATCCGACAACCACTGCACCAATGCGAATGCGAATGGGGTTCAGCCCCTGTGCCTCAACCGCGTGCGGGTTTTCACCAGTCATGCGAATGGCCAGCCCCAGCGGTGTCCGGGCAAGGACGTAGGCCATCACAGCCACCGCAAACAGAGCGAGGTAGGTCGGCAGAGCCTGGGAAAACAGGATCGGACCCAGAATGGGGATATCGGAAACACCCGGAACATCGAGTGGCTGGAAAGGTTCTATCGTCGGGGGCAGATCGCCCACTTCGACAAGCAACCGGTAAAGGTAGTAGGCCAGCGCGGATGCAAACAGCGTGATGCCAAGCCCCGAGACATGTTGCGACAATCCAAGCGGGACCGTTAGCATGGCGTGCAGCAATCCCAACATTGCGCCGCAAAGTGCCGCGATCATCAGGCCAACCAGCAAAGGCGCGCCCATGTAGACGGCAAGCCAACCGCTCATCGCGCCCATGGTCATGATCCCCTCGATCCCCAGATTGAGAACCCCCGAACGTTCACACAGCAACGCGCCGAGGACTCCGAAAATAAGCGGCGTTGCAATGCGCAGCACGGACGCCCAGAGGCTGGTGTTCAGCAGCAGATCAATTGCATCACTCATCGGCGCACCCGGTACGTTGTGAAAAGAAGGGCTACGATCATGGTGAGCAGGCAGAGCGCCACGATCACGTCGGCAATGAAGCTGGGAACGCCGGTTGCGCGGCTCATGGCGTCGGCCCCGACAAAGACGGTGGCGACGAAAACCGCGGCGGCGACCACACCCGCCGGATGCAATGCGGCCAGCATTGCGACGACGATGCCGGCATAGCCGAATCCGGGGCTCATGGTCGTGGTGACCCCGGCTGTGACGCCCATGACTTCGACGGAACCTGCCAGGCCTGCCAAAGCGCCTGAAAGCAGGGCCACACCCATGATCGTTTTGGGAAGGGAAATTCCGGCAAAGGCGGCGGCACCGGCGTTCAAGCCTGCGGCGCGTGTTTCAGCCCCAAAAACCGTGCGGGCCAGGATCAGCCAAACAACACCTGCTGCCGCGATGGCAAAAAGCAACCCGATATGAAGGCGCGTGCGGGGAATAAGATCCGGCAGGCGGTACTCTCCGCCCACGGGCACTGAGGAAGGCCAGCCAAAGGCCATCGGATCGCGCATCGGACCCTCGATCATGAGGCCGACGAAAAGGATCACAATGAAGTTGAGCAGCAGGGTCGACACCACCTCATCCACCCCGAAACGCAGGCGCAAATAAGCGGGGCCCGCCAACAGGGCCGCACCCGCCGCCATGCCCGCCAGCATCAAAATCGGTATACCGATCCACCCGGGAACCCCGAGAGAATGCCCGATCCAGGCGGTAATCAGTGCGCCGACAAAGAACTGCCCCTCGCCGCCGATGTTCCAAAGACGGGCCCGAAAGGCGACGGCCGCGGCAAGCCCGGTAAATATCAGCGGCGTGGCGCGGGTCAGCATCTCGGTGATCGAAAGGCGTGACCCAAGGGCGCCGGTCAGCATTTCACCATAGGCAGTCAATGGGTTCACACCTGCCGCTGCGATTAAACCCGCAGCCAATAACAACGCGGTAAAGATCGCGGCCAGCGGCGCAATGACCACAAGATACAGCGGTACATATGTGCGTCGTTCAAGCCGCATCATCATCTTCCTTCCAGACACCTGCCATCATCAGGCCAAGGCGTTGCGGGTCAGCCTCATCAGCGGATATCGGTTTCGACAATCGACCCTTAACGATCGCCTGTATTCGGTCTGAAAGAGCTACGGCTTCTTCAAGTTCTTCTGAAATAAGCAGGATCGCAGCACCCTCGGCCCGTGTGGCCAGAAGCTCGGCATGAACTGCGGCAATTGCCCCTTCATCAAGGCCCCGCGTCGGCTGGTTGGCGAGCACGAAACGCGGTCCGTTGGTCAGAACTCGCCCCAGGATCAGCTTTTGCATGTTGCCGCCAGACAGCAGCCGTGTGCGCGTGTCGGGACTGGCCCCTCGGATATCAAATCGTTCGATAAGCCCTGCGGTGTATTCTCGGGCGGCGCGTTGTCGGACAAAGCCTCGGCGCGAAAACTCTGGTGTGCGCAGACGTTCAAGAACTGCATTTTCCCACAGGCTCAATTCACCTACGACACCTTCTGCATGGCGGTCTTCCGGTACCCTGCCAGCGCCAGCCTGGATCATGCCACGCGGGCCCAGATGGCCGATATCCTTGTTCAGCAGTGTCAACTGCCCGGCGTTAGGGTGGATCAATCCAGACAACAGCCCGCCAAGCGAGGCCTGACCATTGCCTGATACGCCGACGATACCAAGGATCTCGCCTGCATGGACGGTGAATGACACGTCATCCAGCCGCAATTCACCGTCTTCTTCCACGCGCACATCGTTTGCGACCAGAACCGGCGCGCCAATCTCGTGGTCTTGACGAACGGGTCGTTCCACCTTGCGGCCAACCATCAGTTCCGCCAACTCTCCGGGGGTGGTTTCAGGGGTCCTGCGTTCCGCGACCAACCTACCGCCACGAAGAACGGCAACACGGTCAGAGGCCGCCATGACCTCATGCAGTTTGTGACTGATGAAGATAAGCGACAGACCCTCTTTCGTCATGTCGCGCAGCGTCTCAAACAGGCGCATTGCCTCGGGCCGGGCCAGAACGGCCGTGGGTTCATCCAGGATCAGTATGCGCGCGTCTCGGTACAGCGCTTTCAGAATTTCGACGCGTTGACGCTCACCCACGGAAAGGGACTTGATCCTGTCGTCGGGATTCACGGGCAGACCAAACCGATCCGCGATCTTCAACAACTTTGCACGCGCCTCGCCACGTGCGGACCGTGCGCGTGTCAGGGGTTCTGAACCAAGCATGACGTTTTCAAGAACCGTGAGGTTGCCCGCAAGCGTAAAGTGCTGGTGGACCATGCCCACACCTACCTCGATCGCTGCGCGGGGCAGACCCGGAGGCAACGCTTTGCCAAACACACTGACAAAGCCTTCGTCGGCTGCATAATGGCCGAACAGGATGTTCATCAGCGTCGTTTTACCTGCGCCATTTTCACCCAACAATGCTAGGATTTCACCCTGGGCCAATGACAGTGTCACATCATCATTGGCGGTAAGCGTTCCAAAACGCTTTGTTATGCCGTGAAGTTCCAGAACCTTGTTCATGTGGGCAGGCCTGCGATTGGAGACGGAAAGGTAAGTTCGGGCGCACGCGCCTCGATCAGAGCGCCAAGTTTCAGCAGCCCGACATCCGAGCCGGGTGGTCCCATCAGTTGCACACCGATTGGCAGGCCATTTGCCATGCCAAAAGGCAATGCCAAAGCCGGCAAGCCTGCAACATTGGCAAGCGCTGCGTTCGGGGCAAAGGCCTCCAGCCGCGCCATGTGTTCATCTGCGGAGCCGCCAGACAGATCCAAACTGCCAATAACGGGCGGTGCAGACGATAGGACCGGCATCAGGACAGCATCGACAGAACTGAAAATCTTGCGAGCACGATATGTCAGACGAGCAAGCTGCCGTGTGGCCGCAAAAAGCGCGGTGGCAGATGTGGCACGGCCCTCGGCAGCCATGGCGGCGGCAAGCGGTGGAACCTGGTCATCAGATATCCTGAGTGCAATGAGCCACTCGGCCAGCGAAACAGCCAGTATCGTGCGTGCAATTGCATGAGCCTCGGCCCCCATCTCGTCCGGGGTACAAATGTCATACACCTCGCAGCCTGCATCGCGCAGAGTGTCAGCCGCATCCTTGGCGGCTTTGCACTGGTCAGTTCCGCAACGCTCAGGCAGTGCCAATGCAATGCGGGGGCGGTCCGCCGGATATACCGGGGCCATGGGCTGGGCTACGGCTTGAAAGGCGGTTTCCACATCGCGAACGGACCGTGCCAGAACCAGTTCTGACGCTATCCCCATCAGGTGATTGGTAAAATCAGGGCCTCCGGGCACCGCACCACGTGACGGCTTGAGCCCGGTCAAGCCGCAGCACGCGGCAGGTACTCTGATGGATCCGGCCGCGTCCGTGGCATGAGCAATGGCGACGATGCCGCCTGCAACCGCAGCCGCGGCGCCGCCAGATGAGCCACCGGGCGTCAACGCGGGATTCCACGGATTGCGGGCCGCAGCCATGCCATCTGGTTCGCATGTCAGAGAAAGGCCGAATGGCGGTGTTGCCGACACGCCAAAAGGGATCAGGCCGGTCTGGCGCAAATCCTGCAACAGGCAGCTGTCAGTTTCGGATTTTCGCCCTTGCGTGCGGATTGCCGCAGACCCGGCAGCAGCGGGCAGTCCCTTGGCGGAACCGCCGAGGTCTTTGACCAGGAACGGAACCCCGTGAAAGGGCCCGCGTCGATCAGATGGCGCTGCATCTGCCGCCCTCGCGCCGGCGCGGGCCATGTCTTCGTCCAGAAACACCACGGCGCCCAGATCCGCCTGCGCGTGGCAGGCGGAAAGGCTTGCTTCCATCGCGTCGGTGGCAGTGATCTGCCCTGCCGAAACGGCAGCTGCAAGAGCCGTGGCATCGGTCACGTCAAAACCCCCGGGATCAGGAGGGCTCGCTTTCGTCGATCGGAACGTCCCATTCGCCGGATTGGATCGCGGCCTGTTTGGCCTCCATCGCAGGGATGGCGTCGGCAGGCACTTCGTCGGCGACATAGATCAGCTCATTGCCGCCATGAGCCATGAAGGAATATTCGGTATAATTGCGCCCGGTGGGATTGCCGGCCTGAACATCCGCCACGATGGCTTCGATGGTTGGCCCATAGTTCCATATCGCGTTGGCAAAGACCGTGCCGGGATAGCGCGGCGTATAATCTATCAGTGAACCGATGGCCTTCACGCCGCGCGCCTGAGCGGCATCTGCGGTGCCAATGCGTTCACCAAACAGGATGTCCGCGCCCGCGTCGATCTGGGCAATCGCGGCTTCCTGCGCGCGAGCCGGATCAAACCATGCTCCGATGAAACCGTTAAGGAAAGTGGCGTCAGGGTTCACTTCACTAACGCCCATCCGGAAAGCATTGATCAGGAGGTTCACCTCGGGGATCGGATAACCGCCGACGGAACCAAAAACGTTGCTTTCCGACATTTGGCCGGCAAGCATTCCGGCCAGATAGGCCGCCTCGTGGTTGCGGGTGCCGAAGACACCAAAATTGTCGCCCTCCGGCCCGCCGGAGGACCCCATCAAAAACGCGGTATCGGGGTAATCACCAGCCACTTCGCGTGCTTCGCGTTCCACCGCGTAAGACTCGCCCCAAATGATTTGCGCGCCGCCTTCGGCGTATTCGCGCATCGCACGGGGATAGTCGGTCGGAGCCACACCCTCTGAAAACTCATATTCGATCAGACCAGCCTCGGCGGCTTCCTGCATCGCCACGTGGATCCGGCTGTTCCATGCATTTTCGACCGGAGACATATGCACGCCAGCGACGCGGATCGCAGATTGTGCATTGGCGCGGCGGATATAAGCCGGCAGGGCCAGCGTGGCCGCGGCGCCGACCATCAGTTGACGACGTGTAGTGGTGAGTTTCATCGGAGTATCCTCTTCTGTTGGTGGCAATTATTTTTGTTCTTGGTCTTCCTGAATATTGGGCCTGGGCGCGTAATCCGCGGGATCCAGGGTCGAGGGGCGGCCGGGCAGGGAAAGCGCGGCCAGTCTTGGTTCGGTGCGCGCCAGCACCTTGCCGTGTTTGATGACGGCAAGACGTGTGGCTTTCATGCGGACCGCTTCAATCGGGTCACGCGCTTGCAGCACAACCATGTTGGCTGGGCCGCCTTTGCGAATTGTCGGGTCGGGCAGACCCATGGTCTTGGCACCGTTCTGGGTAACGGATGTGAAAGCCCATTCCATCGCTTCGCGGGATGTCATCGGCACCGCATGCACGCCCATATGGGCCACTTCCAGCATGTCGGCGGACCCAAGAGAATACCATGGATCCATGGTGCAATCCTGCCCGAAGGAAACGTTTACACCTGCTGCACGCAATTCTGGTACGCGTGTCAGGCCACGGCGGCGCGGATAAGTGTCCGAGCGGCCTTGCAGCGTGATATTGATAAGCGGGTTCGGCACGACGTTCATGCCGCTTTCCGCGATCAGCGGAACAAGCTTCGAGGCATAGTAATTGTCGTATGAATGCATCGCGGTGACGTGGCTTGCAGTCACACGACCCCCGAGCCCGAGGCGCGTGGTCTCATAGGCGAGGGTTTCCACATGGCGCGACATCGGATCGTCGCTTTCATCACAGTGCAGGTCCAGCATCAGGTCGCGATCTGCGGCAATCTCGGCCAGCCTCGTGACCGATCGGGCGCCTTCCGACATCGTGCGTTCAAAATGCGGGATGCCGCCCACCACATCGACCCCCATATCGAGCGCCCGGATCAGATTTTTCTCTGCATTTTCCGCGCGGTACAGTCCATCTTGCGGGAATGCCACCAATTGCAGGTCAATATAGGGGGCAACCTGCTTGCGCACTTCCAGCAAAGCTTCGACACCCACCAACGGAGTTGACGAAACATCCACATGCGAACGGATGGCCAGCAATCCCTGCGACACGGCCAGATCGCAATATCGCATGGCCCGCTCAATCACCGCTTCGGGCGTCAGAAGGGGCTTCAGTTCTCCCCAAAGCGCGATGCCCTCCAAAAGCGTGCCCGAAACATTCATACGTGGCGACCCGAGGCTCAGCGTGGCGTCCATATGGAAGTGCGGGTCGACGAACGGAGGTGAAACCAGGCGGCCCGTTGCATCGATTTCTTCGCGCGCCTCACCCATGATGTCAGCGGCAATTTCCGCAACACGGTCGCCCTTGATCGCAATATCCAACGGTTCGCGGCCATCCGGCAAGCTGGCCTTTCTGATGATGATGTCAAACATTCATCCGCCCCCTAATTTGACCACATGGTAAAAGTATTCAAAAAAATTGCTATTTATTTTTACAGTGTTCTGGAATTGGTGCCTGTTTCAGCCTCTCAGCTGCTCATTATCAAAGCCCGACTGATTAAATTTTGGCCGTCTACTGCCCGGGATTTGGGGCACTGGCGGCCCGAGCCAAAAGAGTGCCCAGTTCATCCGCAAGATTGCTTGCTGACGCAAACAAAAGCTCTGGCCCGCCGGCGCACAGCGATATTCGATGACCGGTGCGGCGAACAGGGGCGCCAGCCCACTGAAATAAGCTCAACCAGAGCGTTGTGTGGTGAAGACATTGACAATCCGCCATCTGCACGCGCCGTGTTTCATCTCGACCGGAATTGGTGATACCTCCTTGCACGTCATGACCAATGTCGCACCAACGATCCTTTCCACGGTTTCCAGCCAGTTTATCGATGACTGGCTGACGGCATTGCGCACGCTATGCCCCGAGGCGCAGATGGCATCGCTTCTCGGCCGGTCGGGTTTGGTCGCGGATACGCGTCTCCCTCATGGCCGCGTCACGCTGGATCAAATCGTATGTCTCTATCAACTTGCCGCAGTTGAGACCGGTGATGAGATGATGGGGCTTTGGAGCCGCCCGATCCGGCCGAGAGCTCTGCAACATCTTTTGACGACAGTCCGGGAAGCCACGTCTCTTTCATCGGCACTTTACCGCTTTTCGACCTTCTGGAACTTGTTGCTGGATGACTACCAGTTTGCTCTGGATGACGCCGACAACATGTTGGTGCTTACGCTGAAGCCACGGGGCGCGGCCCAGGTTCAGCGGTTCGGGCACATGCTGATACTCAAACTTGCCCACGGGCTCATGTCTTGGCTGGCGGGGCACGAAGTTCCGGTCAAGGCTGTCGATTTCGTGTTTGAGCGCCCCGACTTTGATCAGGACTACGCGGTCATCTTTCCAGCACCACTACGGTTCGGCCGAGGTGCCACCGCGATTTCGTTCGATCCGAATGCGCTGGGTCCAGTGCAGGCGCGCAGCACAAATGACCTTGACAGGTTTTTGCACAACGCGCCCCGAGACTGGATCTTCACCAGTTCGCGAGAGCACACCCAATCGCTGCGGGTGCGCACCTATCTGGTCCAATCGGGATGGGACGCGGCAACCCTGACCCAGACGGCATCCGCGATGCACATGACCCCCCGCACCCTGATCCGCAGGCTGCATGCGGATGGTACATCGTTTCAGGCCATCAAGGATGCCCTGCGGCGTGATATCGCTATCCGTGATCTTCAGGCGGGGCGCAAAAGCCTTGAAGCCATCGCACATGATGTCGGATTTTCGTCGGCGGCCAATTTCCACCGGGCCTTTCAGCGCTGGACCGGAAGCACCCCCAGCTCATACCGCAGGGTGCAAATGTAGGGCGCCCGATTTGTCACTTTTGGACAATGATCTGTCATTGCACGAGATGGTCCCCAGCGGGCAGGATCGCCATATCTTGCTGTAGAAAAACGTTCTTATCGGAAGTTTTGCCCTCAAAAAATATCATCCCACTCATCCATGGCTTCCCGGTTGTGGCGCCATCTGAGAATGACCGTCGTGAAAGGATCCACCAATGTCAGACAAACTCGACACCATACTCCAAGCCGCACGCGACCACGCCGAGCAGGTGATCCTGCCCAATGTGGATGCCTGGAACGCCGCGAAGAAGTGGCCGCGCGATGCTTCGGACAAGGCCGGGGCCGCTGGTCTGACGGGGCTCTACGCCCCCGAAGAGTTTGGCGGGCAGGCCTTGCCGCTGGCAGAAGGCATACAGGTTTATGAACAACTGGGACAGGGCGATGGCGCATATGCTTTTGCGCTGTCGATGCATAACATCTGTACCTTCGCGGGCTGCGGCTATGGCACGGATGCCTTCAAGGAAAAGTGGGCGCGGGACCTGACATCTGGACGCAAGCTGGCGAACTTTGCACTGACCGAACCACAATCCGGATCGGACGCAACAAACATGTATTCGCGCGCCGTGGTCAATGGCGACGGCACATGGACGATCAGCGGCGCGAAGGCATGGGTCAGCCTCGCGACCGAGGCGGATATCTATTTCACTGTGGTCAAGACCAGCGACGCACCCGGCCACAAGGACATGGCGATGATCGCCATTCCCGCCGACGCACCGGGCCTCAGTTTTGGGCCGCTTTACGATACCCCGTCCTACAACTTCCTGCCCTTGGCCGAAATGTACATGGACAAGGTCGTGGTCGATGAAACCAACATCATCCTGCCCATTGGTCAGGGTCTTCAGGGCGCGCTCATGGCCATCGACATTGCCCGTGTTTCGATTGCCTCAGGATGTTGTGGATTGATGCAATCCGCGCTGGATACGGCGTTGTCCTATTCCAAGAACCGCAAGATGTTTGGCGGCAGGAGCCTTGATCTGGACGGGATTCAGTGGATGCTGGGCGAGGTTGCAACCGACCTTGAAGCCTCAAAGCTTCTCTACCGAAAGGCGGCAGAATCCCTTGGCACGCCCGAAGGCCCCTTGATGGCCGCCCATGCAAAAAGGTTCGTGCCCGATGCCGCCGTGAAGGCCGCTAACACCTGTGCGCAGGTCCTGGGTGGTGCGGGGCTGTTGCAACCCTACGGCCTAGATCGTTTGTCCCGCCTTGCGCAAATGCTGCGGATCGTGGACGGGACGACGGAAATCAGCCGTGTGGTCATCGGGCGAGCCTTGCAAAAGCGTGCGACAACTCTGCCTGATCTGCCGGTACCGAAAGGTTTTGGCGAGACCGACTGAACGTCCCGCACCGGTTCGATCGGCGCCAATCTGAGATTCTGCGCAGACATCAGCAAGATCAAAAGGCCGGCCGCATTATTGCGGCCGGTTGCCTGAATGGTTGACCGTGGTGCTAACTCGCCATGAACAAGGTCGCGCAAAGCGTATGAAGCTTTGCTTTCTGACGGCACTGACATGTGGGACGGTGACCAGCAAAGGGCAGGGGCACGGGGGTCGAGAACATCAATAATCCCGACCACTCAATCGAGCCCGAAACAAGCCAATCGCGGCTGCGGAACATTGCAATCTGACGAACCCGAGATCTGCCAAAGCAGGTATGCTCCATTGGGCATTGCAGTACCCCAGTCAATTGGGTCCACTGATATGTTTGGAAAACGAAGGGCTTGAAGGTGTCCACAATCTCTGAAGACGGGCGCATTCACAGTACGCATAATGATGATTATGGTAAATTCATTTGGTGCGGGTGGAGGGACTTGAACCCCCACGCCTTGCGGCGCCAGAACCTAAATTTTGCGCGGATTGTTAGAAATCAAAAACTTGGCTGGGAAATTTCCCTAGACATAGCGTGAACGAAAACGGAAACCGGGAAACAGCAGTTAGAGCAGTGGAGAGACGATAATGGTAACATTCAATGTTGAGTTTGAGACAAGTGCAGACTTAGAGGCGTGGCTATCTATAGACTATGACGGCGCGGTTATCGTCATTTGCCTAGGGAATGGCGACCCGGTCGCCAAAATCCCCCTGAGGGAAATCGACGTTGTAGTGGGTGGTGATGAAAATGATGACCCGACAGAATGCTTGCAGAAGGGTTTGGCCGATATCCATCATCTAGCGAAAACTGTTAGAAACGACAAATAAGGGCTTCTGCTGCGCGCAACGAAAGCCCCTAGGGTCAGCCAGATCAAGACACCGAAATGATTTGGCCCCCAACTATCAGGGGCTGACCACCGGGCAACATGATAGCGGAGTTAGATGCCGGCGGCGGGGAAGACCCCTGAAAGCCTGCTGGCAGTGCTTGATATACTGCGTGTGGGGCAATGCCCGCGTCTACCCATCCGCCGACTCTTTGCGCAATTCTGGGGCCTGCCTGCCTGCCGCCGCTCTCAAGCGCGCCGCTGGCAATTTGGTAATCATTGAACCCGTTCACGTCGCCCACGTTCGGGGCCAGGATCTCTGACCCGCCAATGTCAGCACGGGTGCGGATGTAGTTGTTGGTGAAGGTCGAGCCAGACGGGAACCCGCCAGCATCGCCGGGGTAAATGCTGTCCTCAATTGTAACTGGCCCATTGCTTGCGCTTACATTCATAACCGGAATACCGCCCGTGATAGTGTCGCGGTTCGCGAATGGTCCCGGTAGCATCATGAGACGCCGCATAACCAAATCATCACAACCGGAAACGCCAATGCCGTTTGAGTGGCCAGTGATCAAGATGGTGTCTTGAATAGTTACCCGCTTATGCCTGTTGAACGAGTTGCTTACATCAAACCCGTCAATCCCGCCCCAAACACCTTGCTGAAAATACCCGTTCCCTTGGTCGCAGATGCACTGGTCAATAAGGATGTCTTCGCAGCCGCCCGTGTTGGCGTGGCGCAATAACTGAATGAAATCGATATGCGCGCCCGGTCGTGGAGTTTGCCAGTCGTGGGCGTAAATCTTACGCATCGTCATGGTTTTAACCCCGGTCGGGTCAATCCCATCCGCCGCTAAGGCCTCCATTTCAATGTTTTCAAAGGTCACGTTATTGGCGATCAGGATGCGGAACCCATTGTCGAACCCCTCAACATAGGTATTCCGAACAGTTAGATTGTCGCTGGGGGTCCCAAGGCCCTGAAAGTCAGCGGCCCACCCAGTTATCAGGCCTCCCCCGTCCGTCTGGTTCCCGACGATCCGAAGCCCGTCAACCGTGACGTTCGGCGAATTGAACGTCAGAAGCGCGGGGGTAAAGGTAAAGTCCCCGCTCCGGTAGACGTAATTGATATTGAAGTCTTTCAGGATCACGTTGCCGGAGTTCACCTGGAGCTTTTCAAACGACCCCTTGTTCTGGTTGTCCAAGGATTGGATGGTGACTGGCGTTGTGTAGGTCTTGCTACCGGGCGTGTTGTAGCGCCCGAAATTCACGCCCGCCGCCAGTTCAATGACCTCACCGCCTGTGGCCGCGTTAAGCTGGGTCGTCAGTTCGGAATCATTGTTGACCGTTACCATATCAAGCCGCCTTTATTGCTGGGCTTCGATTGTGAATAGGGCAGTGACCACGTCGTCGGTAATGAGCGTGTACATTCCGTCGGAACAAAGCACGGCCCAATCACCGGGTTCGACCACCACGCAATTGGCGATGTTGAGCGCGCCCCTTTCCATCATGTGCCAGTCGTCACGACTGTCCACTAGTCGCGTGAACGCATCATATTCCTGACCCGGCTCTGGCACCTTGTACCCGTAGGTAACTGATCGGTCTGAGGGGTTGTCTTTGCGAATGAGATTTCCGTGCATAAGGGTCTCCATATTAAGCCGCTTTCAGGCTGGCGTCGGACCAATCCATTACATAATCCGCGCTGAACGGCTTGGCCCTCCATGCCGCATAAGCCGCATTGGAAGGCGCGGTCAGCGTTGTGGTGAATGTGCCGGTCCCGTTGATGTTGAGGTTGTTACTAGGGGTATTGATCGCGGCAAAACTGGCGTCGTAGAACGTCACCTGACATTGGTAGTTGCCGCCGCCGGTAAAGTTTTCGACAGTCACCGCCCATTCATAGTCGGTTGCGGCCCCAATAGCGCTACCCCCATTCAACGTTGCTAAGTTGGCAGCGCCCGATCCCGTCCAGAATGTCGAGAACGAACCCGCTGTGCGCCACTGCGCCTGACTGCTGGTTATGGTAACGCCGCCGGGTGGCGACCACTTTGAGGCATCATCAAACCCCGGATCGACCAAAAGTTCAGGGTTTCCCACCGGCCCCGCGATATATGGCGTATACAGAAGCATCATTGCAGCGCCACCACGTTCAGGACGGAGAAGCTGTTCACGACTGTGATAAACAGCATGAAGTCGTCGCCATCAGTTGTTGTGAGGGTGTCGCCTTTAACCACGGTGAACCCAGACGTGGTGATTGTTCCGGCGCTTGCGTTGTTCGTTACCTGAACCGCGAATGTCCCTTCGCCGCTCGGCACCCCTAGGGTGAATGCGCCGCCGTTCACAATGCGCTTGATGTTGCTGCCAGAAACCGCAGGCGTGTAGGTGCCTGACGATTGCGTTCCGTCGTTGTCCGACGTGTAGGAAACTTCGGGCGAGGTTATGACAGGCGCGGTAAGGGTCTTGTTCGTCAGGGTTTGTGTGTCAGTTGTTTCCACAAGCTCCGTAACATCTGACAGGCGCGCTTCGAGCAATGCCCTTGTGTTAACGTCGATCGACGTGCTGCCGTTTAGCCCCAAAAGCCCCGTGTATGAGGCAACGCTTACAGCATTGGTGACTGTAAGATTGTCGGCGTAGATGTGCCCCGCTCTTACAGCGTCAGTGCCGATATCGCGCGTCCCGTCGGCGTCAAAAGTAATGTTGCTGTCAACCGGATCACTCCAAGCATCACCGCCACTCGCGCCGGGGACCGTAGCCCAAGACCCATCGCCCCGCAGGTACGTTGAAGCACTTGCGGTTCCGGTTGCGCTTATTTTGGCAATGGTAACGGCATTGTTGTCGATTTGAGCCGTTCCCACTGTATCCAGATCCGCAAGGGCACCCGTGTTCGCTGTAGCGCCCGTCGCAACCCCTGCCAACTTGGACTTTTCCGCCGCTGTCATGAGCTGCGTGTCGCCGGTGTTATCATCGCCGGGGATGTAAACGCTATCGATTACGTCGTCGAACTCCCCCCGCAAATCTGCCGCTGAAATGTCGCCCGATGTGTTGTCAGCAAAAGCTGTGTTTTTATCGGCTTTCAGCGCTGCCCTGCTTTGAACTGCCATGTGTCTGCCTCCTAGACTGCAAAGGCGCTAGAGAACGCCGAAGAAAACGCGCCAACGGCCCCACCCGGAACCGTGCTTGTGTTGGTTGTGTAGGTTCGCGTGTTACCCACGCTGTCAGTGACCAGAACCCGCGCAAAAACAGCGTCACCCGCTTGCAGGTCGTAGGTCCCCGGCTGCACAGCGCCGTTCACGTAGTAGGTCGGAACCGCGCTTGAGATTGTGCCCTCTGTGGACGTGTAAGACCCCGCCACGTATCCATCTGCGGGGGTGTCTGAATCAGAAAGCGCCCCCATTGTAGGAGGCGCTGTTGCTGTGATTATTGCTGCTGTGCCGCGTAGCGTGGAAAGCCCGAGGCCGATACTCAGTCTCATGATTTATTCCCTGTTTACCCTTGGGATGGATACCGAAGTTCGTCTGTAAGCTCGGCTATGAGCTGCAACCGCATCGGGTCGGTCAGTTCCACTGCGGCTATCAGGTTGTGGTCGCGGTAAACCCGAAGCTCGCCCTCGTGGACCTTGACAGTTCCAACTGATTTAACCGTTATTCTTCGCGTCATGCCGTGACCTTCACTCTGCCAACCTCGCCCTTTTCCTTGTGGTACGTCACGGCCTGCAATTGGGCGCGGGCGCAGTATGCGTGACCGACCGCGTATGCATCCTTGGCCGTGAGGGCGCGTAGTTGCTCCCACTGCATCCCGCCTATGTCCGCGCTCTTGTGGTGGTGCAGGTGCCCGGTCCATAGAAAGCGGTATTGCGTCTGGCCCCACATCGGGGCGTATGTATCGGCCAGGAAGTTCACCAGCCGTTCTGCCTTCACACCGTCGCCGTGGTGGGCGCAGATCATGTTTTTGCCGAACTGATAGGTGAAGTATTTCCCCGGCTGCTTTTCGACCGTCACGCGGGGTTCATTGCGGAAATGCTCATAGAGCGCGAACATGATCGCGACATAGCTTTCCGGGTTGTGGTTGCCGGGAAGGATGCGAAGAATCACATTCTTGTGCTTCTTGAGCGCCAGCTTAACCGCTGTCACAAGCGTGGAGATTGTCACGTCTATGGTGCGGTAGTGCCGTGAATCCACATCCAAAACATGCTTAGAAGCTGGTGTCTGGTTCTTGTGGTCGTCCGCGTGGGTCAAATCGCCCACATCTAGGATGATTGCGGTTTCAGACGGGGCCGATGCCTCTACAGCCTGACCGAGCCAGTTGATCAGCCGTTGCGTGGCCTTCTTGGTGTCGTAGTCCTCGCCGGTCTCTGGCCCCCATGCCAACATGCCGATATGCACGTCTGCGGTCAGGTACAGGGTCAGGAGGTCCTTTGCCTTATGCGCCGGGGCGGGGATTGGCTCTGCTGCTGGCAAGTCTTCGAACGCGGCCTTGATGCGCTCGATCATGTCTTCTTGTTCTTGCGCGTCCGCCTTCCAGAATACCGAGTCACGCGACCCGTCTTTGTGCTGGATGACACGCCAGCCGTGCTTAGCTGCGCCGATATCGAGGCCGCTAACCTCGATTGCCGCCTTCTGCCCTTCTGGGGCGTCCAGCCACTGCTTGGCCCTTACTAAGCGATCTTGTAGCGCATTCTTGCTAATCCCGAGTGCGGCAGCCGCTTTACGCTGACTGCCGTGCTGCTCGTAGGCTTCTAGGGCCTCTCTTTGTGCCGGGGTCATGAATTAAGCGTCGGGCGATGGCTCGGCAAAGGCCAGAAGGCACACGTCCCCATTGCCGGGAACGTAACCGAACGTAACCGTTTCTTCGCCACCTTTGATGAGGTAGGTCACTGAATCGACTGCGCCGAATTTTGTTTGCACAGCTCCCCGGTGCAACTGCCTGCCAAGGCCCTTTTTCTGCCGAAATACGTCCCAATTTGTGTTGTACTTCTCGGCGCTTTCACAAACCGGCTTAGAAAGAACTGTTATCTTGAACCCGTTTTTGAACAACACTGTATTTTGTTCATTCGAAGCCTCTGCGAAAACAGGGGTTGCTGTGATAAGGGCTAATGCTGCTGCTAGAGATTTCATGTCCGTAACCTTTCGGTTGGGCCCGCTTTTCCCGGTGCAAGCCTGTCCGGTACTCCCTGCATATTGTTAAATTAGTTAGCAATTGTCAACTAAATATGCCAACTTAACCGCATGCTTCCACATGATTTAGCGTTAGAAGATCACCGCACCTGCTATGAAAATTAGCGCGTGGTATCCGACAAGCGCCGCCAGCCCGATCCAGTGATCGTGAACGGTTGGCTCGTATTTATTTCGGCACCAAGTAGTCAAAGGCTGGGCAAGCCAGAGCAAAACGCGCGTAGCCTTCCTGAATTTCGGCCTTGGTCTGTTCCGTATCCAGTCTAGAACGTGTCGCAAGGCTCTCCCCCCACTGGATACATAGTTCCTGCTCAGTCGCGGAAGCCTCGGTCATCATATTCCCGCAGGCGGTCATCAAGGTTGCGGCCAACGCGGTCGCGAATATCAGCGGCGTTTTCATAGTCATCCTCCTGCGCCTCTGCGCGGGCCTCTGCGCGGCCTTGCTTCTTCTTCACGGCCCCGAATGTCAGGAATGCAATTACCCCCACCACGGCGGCGCTCAGCAAGCGTCCGATGCGGGTCGTCAGGAACCAAGTCACAACGACCAGCCGTTCCGCTTGGCCATGGCATACGCCAACTCAACGCCAGCGCCGACAGCCGCCGCGATTGCGGTTACAAGGTCTGGATCTGCTGCGAGGGTGTCACCAGCGGCTTGCGAGCCAACGATAACGCCGCCGATGATGTAACGCAGGATGATACGGGCAATGGGTGCATAGTTCATTTTTTGGAATCCCGTTTTGTGATTGCTGAGAGCAGGCTCTGGATAAGCCCGATGATCGTTTCGAATATGTTGGTGGAGGTCTTCTTGCCGTATCCTTCGGCAGCAAGGGCAGCGTCATACTTGGCCGCAAGTTCCGCGATTTGCGCAGCCTTGTCTGTGCCGTTGATAACGCGCCGCGCGCCCTTCCAATCTGTTTTCTCAGAGTTGATGTAGTCGGACAGTTTCCTGCCGGTAAACCAGCCCTCTTTAGAGCCTCTGACCAATATCTTGGTGGCTAACTCTGGTTCCATCACCGCGTCTGGATTTCTCGCGAGGTCGCGGCCAAACACTGAACCGGCGTGGACGTAGTTGCCGCGCCAAGTAAGCTGCACGTATCCACGCCCATAATAGGGATAATACCGCAAGTTGCGCCTGCGCCATTCCTCGCTTAGCCAGTATGCCTCTCGAACCGGCTTCATCGTGTGCGCCGTTTCCCAGCGCGTCGTTGCCAGCACGTATGCAGCCTGATTGCGCAATAGCCCTTCTTTCGCGCACTCATCGATAATGAGGCGCGTGTCACCGCGATCTAAATCCATGTTCAGTCGTCCGTGTTGAAATGGGTTATATTCTGGACCGGCCTGCGTCCGTCTCTCGGTGCCCATGTGGTGTAAATGGTGTAACTGCCATCTAGCCGGGACAGGCAGCCAGGATCACCCACATAGTCATCCAGCGTGAACACCTTCCGGCGGCTTTCGTCTGTCTCGAACTCAGCCCAGCCGGTCCCGTGGCACACCGTAAAGCCTGTTTCTTCCGAGGTCACAACAACCTGAAAATCAGCGATTACATCAGGCGGGCGAATGGCGCGGTCTAGCGTTACGTACCCCCCGGAATAGGACAGTTCCCTTATGGAGATGAATGCAGGTTCAGGCATCACATAGTTGACGCCGATCAGCATCACCCCTGCGGTTAATCCGCCGACGAGAGAAGGACCAAAATTCATCAGAAAAGCCCCAATTGTTTAGCCATGATGTAGCCACCGCCAATCACCGAGATTGTGGCGAACATCTTGACGAATGCGGGGAAGCCTTGCGCAATTCGGGAGAACCACGAAAGGCCGGTATTCTTAAGGAACTCGTCAGGGTGCATGAAGTGGCGATCAAAGAAGTGGTGCCGCTCTCGCATCTGCGCGCGCTCCTCCGGGGTGAAATCTTCCTGAGAAAATCCCTTCCCCCGGAACTCTAAAGGGTTCTTCTCGTTCATTGCGTCCCCCGCCTAAAAGATGCGATCAACACCAAACTTGTCAGTGGGACGCAGAGAGTGCGGCAGCCCGCGATAACCAGCGTCCCTTGCTCGGCCTCAAGCGCGAGAACCCAGAGCAACGTAAAAAGCAGCAATGCCGGGGCTGAGCCAAGCAATGCGATAAGCGCGCCACCCCTGCCCCCCATGACGCAGCCAATCGCTGCAATCAGGCAGGTTGCGGCCTGTGTCAGTGACCAGAATAAAGCCGGGATTGCGTAGACCGCAGGCCCATAAAGCTCAGGCGTTACCGGGTTGCCCCCTCGGGCGATTGTCACCGTGAAGCTCAGGGCGATCCCGCAGAATCCGAACATCGTGACCGCGTAGACATATCGGCAGCGGTCGAACTCGGTCCCTAGCTGCCAATCTCTGTAAATGTCATCCAGCATTCTCGCGCCGCCATTGGACCCCGGCGGCAACCAAAACCAAATGCGGGATAGCAGCAGCCGGGAACATGGCGACAAACGCGCCAGTCATCACGTGCCCCAGATCCTCAAGGCAGTCACTTAGTTTGGCGTCAAACCAGCAGAGTTGCAGAAACTCCCAAAAAGCATAGGCCATTGCGATAAACGGAATTGCCTGCCAGCCACATACGAACACCGGAGCGAAGCCAACTAAGTATGTATGTCCGATTTGGTTTAGAAGGTATTTCCCCGGCTCTTTCTCATAAGCCGATGGGGAGCGAAGAAGGCCGATCATTACACCTCGCCCCGTTCGCTATTCTCGCTGATTGTCACGCCGTTCTTTCCCAGACATAGAACGCCTCGGAAGGCTGAATGTTGTTGTGAGCGCCACCCGAGCCAATGCTTGTTGTTGTCCCAGAATACGTATGAGCGTGTGACCCAGCGGTAGAGGTGAGCGAACCACGACCATCAACACTGCCCGCGAATTGAGTGTTGCTATTGGGGACTCCGGTGTCGACGAAACTATACCGTCCGCCGTTGATGCCTGCGCCGCCGCCCTCAATGTGGCTGTGCGCCCCGCCTGTGCTGGTTATGCCGGAATAGGCGTGCGTATGAGCCGGGGTTTCAGCCACTGTCAGGGTGTGTGTTTCGGAACCGCGCTGGTCTCCTTCAGCCCATGTGCTTTCGCCGTTATCGCCTACACCAACGATGGCGCGGCCTTCTGCGACTTGTGCCCATGTGGTGCCGGGAAACCGCAGCCCAGGGTTTGCAGAGCTGGTGGACATAATCGTTGAGCCAACCGGATAGATCAGATCAATGACACCTGCCAGATCCGCCATCACTTCCCGAATGGCGTTGTTTATCCCGGCTGGGGAGCAACCTTCGGCAATGTTGACGCCATTTATTGCCGTATTGTTGGCCGCGTTTGAGTCATAGTCAGTAATCGCCATTTAGACACCCATCGATTGAATGAATTGCAGGTAAGCGGCCATTGGATCGCGCTGCGCAGGTTGGATCTGCGCTTGCGGTCGTGGGGCAAATTGAACCGGCTGTTCTTGTGGTTGACTGGCTTGGGTTATCTCCTTGCCGATATTGGCGAGGATCCCAAAGTTGGTCTGCTCGGGCGTACCCATGTCGAGTTGATCAGGTGACGGGGGCAGAATGCCGGAAGTCTCCGCTTGCTGCCCGCCAAACGTCATCCTCTGGTTGCCGCCTCGCGCGCCTGCCATTTCCACTTGCCAGGGCTCCCATTCCATCGGAACGGAAAGCCCATATTTCGAGGCGTTTTGTGCGATCCACTTCGCGGCAGGTGAGTTCGCGTCACGGATCAAGCTGCCGTCAATGGCAAAATCTACAGCAGTCCCGTAGTTGTGCTGAGATTTACCGGGAGGCGCGACCCATTTGCGCGCCGCTTCTGGCGAACCGTATTTTTTGACTGCCGCGTCATAAAGTTGTCCCTGCAACTCTGGTGATCGGTATGCAGACGTGATCTGCAAAGGCACCCCGGCGTCATGCGCGGCCCTGACCATATCGTAAACACCAGAGGCAAAAGCCGGGTTCAATCCGGTGAAACTGTCAGGACGAGCGGCAGCACCGCCCACCGCATACGGCGACCAGTTGTAATTCATTGAATTTGCCTCTTTGGTGTTTATATTGGCCGCATGAGTGTTATTGATTTTGCGTTTGCGGTTTTCATTGGAAACGTTGTTTCCGGTATATTCTTTTGGTCATGCTGGCAGTTTCACAAGCATGACGAGCAAGCCCACTGGCTTGCTTATGCAGGCTTCTTGCTCCCGATAGCGGGGATGCTGATTACGCTATATGTTACTGGCTCAGCGCCACCCCACCTCGACGCAGTAAGCCTTCAATAGTGTTCTGGGTTGCTGCGGGGAGTTGAGGAAGGTTCTGAAGCGCGCCTTGCGAGATAAGCGCTTTGGCAATATCCATCTGTCGTGATGCCATGCTGTCGCCAACATTTGCGGCAATTTCACTAGCGCCACGGCCAACAGCCGCGCCGAGAATACCGCCCGCTGCGCCGCCGCCGAATGTCGCGATTTTTGCGCCCAGACCATCGCCCAGCAACCGCACGGTGCGCCCAACGGCTGTATTGCCAATGACTTTGCGCAGTGCGTCTTCCTCTGCCTTCGTGAAGAGTTTCATTTTCTTGTTTTTCCGCAGAAGCGATTTGATCTGGTTGCGAAGCCCGCTTGCGGTCCCACTGAGGTAGTTGTCAGCCTCATCAGAGGCGTTTTCGAGCATTTGGGTCTTTACAGCCGACTTCCACATTGACCGCGCCTTCTTGAGTGCAGTTGTCGCGGCCTTAACATCCCCCGCAACCATGTCTTCAGGTCTCAGGCTATCGATAAATTGGTCAATCTCATTCACTGCTTGTTTTGCGATGTTCGCGCCCTGCGTTGGACGGAACGCATTGTCAACTTCCCGACCAAGAACGCCAGCTTGTTTGCGAACGTCTTCTATAGCCCGTAGCGGGATGCCGTATCGCCCAGGACCAGCCGCTGCTTGGCCTTCGCTGGCCTCTTTGACCATCAACCCAAGGGTCTTATTGATGTCACGGCCAGATTTCGGCTTGAGCCCAAGTGGGCCGGGGATTTTTGGTGCCCCGGCGTCATCAATGCGCTTTGCGACCTGAGATGTCAGGCGCTCCATGGCCTCTGGACCGATTTGTGCATCTGCGTTTTCAAAGGCCCGGTATTGTGCGCCGGAGGAAGCGCGCTGTTCTGCCGCTGTCTTCGCCGCCGCTAGCGCCTGTTTCTTCGGCGTTCGCTGGATGAACTTATTCACGACACCCCGAACAGCAGACCCGATGACGGGAGTCGCAGCCCCAACCCCAGCGCCCCACAGAAGCCCATCACGAAGCGAAGCCAGGCGATTATCGCCCTCCCCTTCAGTGAAGCCATAGACCCCACCCATACCGGCCCCAGCCGCCGCCGACGCGCCGCCACGTAACAGCAACCCACCTTTAGCAAGACTGCCAATCGCCCCGCCTGGGAGAAGCGCGCCGAGAATGCCGCCCCCTACTTCAGCGGTGAGGGCCGCGCCGGGGTTGCTTTCCTCTAGAGCGCGTTCTTGTTCTCGGTAGTGGTCGCGCCGTGTCTCATAATCGACGCCGGGAATAAGGCTCTCAACGGCTGCTGACGCCTCGTCCCCGACGACTCCCAACGTCAGAGACTCGCCGCCTTTATTCAGGAACGTGCCAATCTTTTCGCCAGTGGACATAACGCCATCATCAACACCGATAACGTTGTCCTTAACCCGGCCCCAGAACGACATATCCGCCTCTGGTTTTTTCGCGCGCAAAGCCTTTTGACGGGCTTCAAGCTGGCGCTTGATTAGCTTGGCCTTAAGGTCATTGGCCATTTTCGAGTTCCTCAAACCTGCGCAACATTGCTTCTTGCTGCTCAACACTCAAATTTTCAATGTTTACACTGGCCAGTTCGTCGGCGCTCATCTTACTGAAATCGAGGCTTGTTGCCCCTTCTTCTTTCTGCGTGAAGCCTTCCATTTCAATCTGCCGGGTCAGTTCGCGGGCCTCATTCTCTGGGATGCCCTCATTGACAACGCGGTTGTAGATACTCTCAAGCCGGTCGAGGTTGTAAAGGATATCTTCGGCCTTCTGCGACTGCTCAAGGCTACCAAAGACAGCTTGCAGCAACCTGTTTTCAAACTCTGAAACCTGACCCAAGGCACCGCCTGTTGGTGAAGCGTCACGCATGGCTTGAAGTTTGTCAAAGCCGATGTTCGCTTTTATCGTGGTCAATCGGTTCTTCAAGGCACCCGCGCGGGTGCTATCAATGTTTGACGCTAATCCCCCGGTAATGCCGGTCGCGGGTGAGAATGTACTTTCTCCCGCGATCAGGTCTTTAGCAATGCTGATTTCATCAAGAACAATGCTGTTCGCGGTTTCCTTGGTGCGTTCGGCAATTTCGGCCTGCTCAGCCGCAACATCAGCTTCTTGTGCTGCCGCTTGCTGTTTCTGCCACACCGGCCCCCCTTGATATGGGATGGCAATAGGCGCGCCGCGCTCATCAGTCAGTATCTCACCGTTTTGGCCTCGCTGCCACACCAAGCCGGGGCCAGGATCCCCAAAATCAACGCCATTATCCCCCATATTGACGGTAACGCCGCCGCCGCCGACTTGAGAGATTTTACCAGTGTTCGCACCGGAAACGCCACGCTGCCACGTCTTCGTGGCGTCAAGGCCCATCGCAGCGGCTTCTTCTTTGGGGATGACTTCCCAACCCTGCGCGCCCTGATCCGAATAATCCGCAATCACGTCGCCCGTCATCGGGTTGACCAGTCGTCCGTTGATAACGACGCCTTTTGCCGGTGTCTGGGGCTGCATCAACTTCATGATGTACTGAGACGCCAGATGCGGGGGCATTGCGGCCAGAACGCGGCGCATTTTCGGGTCCATGCTTTCAAGCGCGGGGCCGATAGCCTCCTGCATTGCTTGTTGCTGCTCTTGCTGTTGCACTTGCGCATAGATGGGCGACAAGTCAGGCGCGCGACCGGCTGCAAGCTGCGTAATTCCAAGACCCAAACCCTGTAGCAGGTTTGCTGTCTTCGGCTTCATGTCTCCGAAAAGGCCAGCCATATCAAAGGCTCCCGTAATGCACGGCCTGAATGCCGCTTGGAAGCGTCACAACCGCGTCGGGGTGCTTGTCTTCCACTTCATCTGCCATAACGCCCATGTGATAGGTGTTCCCGCCCTTGTAGCGGTACGTATAAACAGGCGTCCCATCGTCCATTGCGCCAACGCGCTTGATATCTTCCTTAACGCGCCGGTCAGAAAGCAGCGGTGCCGCTTGCAGACCAAGGCCAAGAATACCAAGAAGGCCAGAATTACCGCCGCTCTGTGTTGCGGTTTGAACCCCGAACGCACTCCCAACGCCGGATGTGAGCGATAGATAGTTGCGCAATGCATCAAGATCAGCGCTTTTTGTCTGCTGGTCCCTCAACATGTCGGCGTTGATTTCATCTTGCGCGTGTTGCTGCCGCCCCGTGCCCAACTGATCCAAGAAGCCGGATTGATTGTTGGTGAACTGCCCGAGCCCTTGCAGTGCATTGGCCGCGCTCAGCCGCCGGTTAAGGGCGTTGTCCTCAAGCTGTGCCAGGCCCGTCGAAAGGCCTTTTGTCAGGTTTTGCTGATGCAGGTCGGATCCGGTCATGCCGGAATGTGCGAATGTGGCGTTGATCGAGGGCATCAAGCCTTCAATGACGTTCTGTTTCGCCGACTCTAACGCACCCTGCCCAAGCATAGCGGTGAGGGAGCCGCGCGCAACATCAGCCGACTCCAAGTTTTTACCAACGGATTCCTGCGCGGTTTGGATTGCCTGCGTTCTAAGCGGATCAAACCCCGCAACCATCTGCCCTGCATACGGGTCGATCCGCATACCGCCCCTGTTATACAGGCTTTGCGCATCGCTCAGACCCTGATTGATCATTGGTTGCGACGGGCCGTAGGGGTCTGCCCTCTGTGTTGTGGTCTTTGAACTTCCGCCCATTATAGCCTCTTTTCCAATACGACGTGACTTTTCGTCAGCCCGAATTTTTTGAGCGCCTTCTCCCAACCGGGGCGCGTTGTGGCCTCAAGACGCTGGCACCCTTCCGCCCGCGCCCAATTGGCAATCCCTTCGATCATATGAGCCCAATCCCGGAACCCGGATCCCGCACAATGGGTAACAAGGCAGGATTTCTGCCGATCCTCGGCTATCGCAGTCAGGCAAACAGCCTTGACCATCCCGTTCCAAGCGATCCAGAGTTGCCGCTTGCGGTCTCGAATGTCCGCAATGAAGTCTTCCGGCTCATAAAGCCCGTTTTCGCAAAAGCTGCCGAGATGCCACGCGATATGAGGCAACCAGTTGTCCAGCTCATGCGCGGGAACCGGAACCATCATCATAGGATTTCTTCGCCCCATCCATGCACGGTCAGAGCGCCACTTGTGCCGGAGAAAACCTCTAAGGTTGTTAGCGGGGCATATAGGCCCCCGATAATGTCAGTCAGATCAACAGCAGTATTCGCCGGTACGCTGTACCCAACCAGTTCCGCGTTTGAGACGCCCGCAGAACCTCCACTAGGAACACTGTAGAGCGACAGCGTTGCCGCCGTTCCGGTCGTATTGACAACCGAAAGGCGCTTGATTTCCAGCGTCACGTTTTCGCGCACACTGAACAACGTTTGGGCCGACCCTATCGCGGTTGCGGTCACGTTCAGGTGAGATATCGGAACCGCGCGGGTTTGAACCGCCGCTAATTCACTTGGGGCCTGTCTAAACTGTAATTCCATCAGTAGACCCCGCCAGGTTGATAGTTGACCTGAAAGCCGTAAGCATCGTCCCAGATCGTCCCCGCATCTGTCGTGATCCTGATGCGGGAATACCGGCCATCAGCGACAACGGGGCAGTATCCTAGAGGACCTTGCGCTGCTGGGGCCGTGTAAATTGGCGTTGTTGTCATCATCTCCCGAGTGCCAACGGCGGCCTTGACCGTCATTGTGTCTTCTTTAATCAGAGGTGTGACCGCATCGATGAACGTGCGTCGGCCCGTCGCCGGTTGAATATCCCCGCTGTCGAAACACGCAGCCAAGGTGGACCCATCAACAGTGTGCAGCTCACCCCCGGAAAAGCAGGATAGAGCGCGGCCCGACGCCTTGAACGCCGTTGAGTCTAAGCTAATGGTCATTGCGTCCAAATCAGGATAGACCGCTGCCACTTCTTCAAGCGTCATGTCTTCACGCTTGGCCGCTACAAAGAAATCAACCTGACGTTCTACATATGACCAGTCTTTGGTTTCCCAATTGTAGTAGAGTTGCTTGTCGCGCGTGATGCCGCCAAGGCTCGGGAAGGTCCAAACCACACAGCGGTTCGGCCAGTCTACAGCGCCATTCACAAGATGAATTTGAGCGTTGTTGACGTTTTCAGTGAACCAGCTCCAAATGCGACCCCTGCTGATTGTCTCAACCGTTGCACCATTGGTGACTGAGAACCCGTCATGGCTCAGGAAATAGGTGTATTGCCCGACACGAACGACGCTAAGAGGTGCGGCGCAACCCCGGTTCTTTTCGAAGTTCTCTTTTGCAAAGACGGACCCGCCACCGGAATACGTGAGCCGCGAAATCCCGTATTGCTGGAAGACAAGCCCGTAATCGCCGCCCGATATGGCAACAATCTGGCCCTGCCCCCGATCCAGATCAACGCCGCCCGTCTGGGTTGCTATGTCTGGCGTCCATGACCCCTGCGGGTTGTTGTATGGCGACCAACGCAGCTTGTAATGCTGGTCTGATGCGTCAATATCGACAATGTTCCCGACCATCAGGAAATCACCGACACGGCCCATCGCGTTCGCCCTCGGGGGAACTGCCGACGTAAACGAAACGTCAGATTCCATATCCGCGAGGCGATATGTGCCCTGTTCTTTGCAGGTCGCGTACATCGAAGGCCCGAAAGGCTCGAAGTTGAACCGTGACAGGGTTGTAAGCGAGAAGCCAAGCCCCGCCGCCGTTACCGTGCCGCCAATGACCGTGTATAAGTCCGAGGTGGTGGCAACTGCGATGCAGCTTGTTCCGTCTGCCCGCTCATATTCCTTCGCGCCCAGCACCTCGCCGGAGATTGTGTCTCCCGTGGCCTGCAACCCCAATGCGGGATGATAGCCGCGAGGTGAAGGAATGGCGTTCTTGCATTCCTCAAGGCCGGGGTTCTTGTAGTCGCTTTGGTCCGGCAGCCATGAGCCGAATTGATACTCGGCAATCACGGCGCGGTCCCAACCGCCACTTTAAGCGGTGCCCCTGCATTCTTGATCTTGGTGTCGTTCTTCATCGCGCCATCAATGGCGATGTCATAAGCCGCTTTCCAAAGCGCGGCCTTCTGCGCGTCCTGCTTCAATGCCGCATGGTGCGTCAGGGCACCGTAGATGTAGATTGCGGGGTGGTTGGTCAGAATGTCGTTTGTGTCCGTGTCGGCTGACAGATCCGCAACCCGCTTGTAATAAGTCAGGTGGATTGTCTCCGATGTGGTCGGCACGGGGTTGAGATACATCACCCCGTCTTCAATCGCATACTCTCTGGCGGTGTTCCCGTTGTAGTGCATACGGTCCAGAGCCTGCCCTGTGGTGGGGGTAAGCGCGATGCGAGGGTCTGTGTCCAGATAGGCCCGAACAACCCCCAGAAAGCCCGTAGGGAGCGTGATAGACGCTGCCTCGGTTAATGTGGTGGTCTCAACCATCTCCGAGATACGCAGCTCGCGGTTTATGTCGGCGGTCACAAGCTGATACACAACGTCAGACGGAGCGCGTCCAATCTCTGCCAATAATGCCGCTTTCAGCTCGCCAAAATTCATCAGAACGTACCTTTCCAGACACGAAATGCATCTGCATCACCGCTCAACAGCTTCTTGCGCAGAACGTCTTGTGCGGCGGGGTCGTCATGCGACACGCCAGCTTCTTTCAGCCACTCGTGAATCAACCAATTAGGGATGCGAGCGACCAATTTATTCTCGGAAAATCCATCAACCCCGGCGCTGCTCAGAGCCTTGGCCTGTTCAATCTGCGGGGTTGGGTCAAACGTCCTTTGCCGGATTAGCTTTCCGTCTTGCAGGAGGTTTTTTTCGGCTAGTTTCATGCTTTTTCACGGCCTCTGGTCTATGTGCCTTGATCGCGTCAAAGTCAGATTTCGGCATGTCTTGAATACCGCGCTGATACAGCCGGTTTTCCTCGCCACGGATGGACGAGACTAGAACTTCAACTTTCATGGGGGTGGCCTCGCTTATTAGCGGATAGCGGCGCGATTGGCGCGAATTCGGCGCGACTAGATGGAGCGCCCCCGTAGGGACGCCCCGTTTGGCTTACGACAGGTCGTAAATGCCGCCGAGTGCTTTTTCGTTGCGGACCTTCAATGTCAGTTCGCAGGTCACTTGACGCTTCTCGTTGTCGCCGGTTTTTGCCAGGGCCACGTTCTTCATGCCGCGCAAATGGGGGATTTCGATCATGTCCGACTGAACGACGAACATCTGATCCGTACCCATTTCACGGTCCATTTTGAACTCAACGGTGCCCCAAGGCGTCATGTAAACGTCGGTGACGTTCACGACCTTGGTTTTGCTGGCGTCGATGGTTGCGCGCTGGTTGTTCGAACCAGTGAAGCCCAGAACGACGTTCATCTGCGACGAAGGCAGATAAACAGTGTCGGGCTTGCCACCGCTGTTCCACACGCTTTCCATCACACCGTCAAAGATGGTCTGGGTCAGGGCGCGCGCGGTGCCGCCTGTACGTGCAGCAGCGCCTGCGCCGGTTGCCGAGGTGGCTCCAGAGCCTTCGCTGATGTTGGTTGTCAGCCATGTCGGCAGACCGCCAAGTTCACGCGCAGTGGTCGAGTTGCCCGCAACTTTCGCATTGTTCAGGAACAGGGCGCGCTCGATGTCGAGCTTCTGCTCCTTGGCGACCTTCATCACTTCATAGGCCATCGCGCGGCCTTTACCGGCGTTGTCCAAGCCTTCGTCGGTGTCAGGGATGACAACGGCGTTTTTGAAGATCTGCGTGTAGTTGCCGACGCGGGTTTGCGCGGTGCGCGCTTCCGCTACAGTGTCATCACCTTCAATGTGCGCGTTGTTCGCCGATGCACGCAGCGCGTCAGTCAACCATTCAGTGTTGGTCGAAGTCGCCTTGCCCTTGGCCGATTTGCTGTAAAGCGGCGTTTCATCAGGGTCAACGTTGGTGATGATGTTGGAGAGATCCTCGCGAATACTGTTGGAGTAGTCGTAGGAGTCGAAGGTGTTGGTTGGCTGTGCCATCTTACTAAGTCCTAATTACAGGACCGCTCAGCCTCCAAGTAGGAGGTTTACAGCGTCATCAACGCTGCCAGATTGTTTCAGGCGGTCCAATTGCTTCTGACGTGCCGCCTTCGCCTGCTCTGCTTTGTCGGGTTTTGAGCCGGGTTTCATCTTCTTCGCCGCCTTGGCCACCTTCTTCGTGACCTTCGGCTTGACCGATTGAATTTCCCGATACTTCCGCGCGTCCTCAAGGACTCGGATCATCCGGTGGTCCACGACACTCGCCATTTCTTCCGGCGTGAATCCGTAGTTGCCACCCACCTCAACCACCTTTTGCGCTGCCTGCTGGAATACAGCCGGGTCACGCCATTCGGGGAAAACTCCGAAAAGCTTTTCCGTTTCTTCGGCCTGAACCCGCTGACGCTCCTGCGCCTGCAATGCCTGGTAGTGCTGTGTTGCCTGTTCCTTGCGCTTTTGACGCTCGGTCCATTCTTGCTGGAGTGCAAACACCTCTTGCGGCGTGCGCTCCTGTGCAATTTCTGCCCAATTCGGCTCCTGTTCCATAGGAACCGCCCAATATTCCAGAGCTTCGGAAAGCTGCTGTTTGATCTGGGAAACCTCTTGTGTCTGGCTTTCGAACGTCTTGCGCTGTTCAGCCAGTTCCATGGTCTTTTTCGTGTAGTCAGACTGGCGCATGTAGCCCGCAGTCAGATCCGAAAGAGAGACCTCTTGTTTCCCGTTTACCGTTTCAATCTCAAAGACAGGATCGTCATCATCTTCGACGGTGTCCTCATCTTCGGCTTCATCGGTTTCCTCGTCGCCTTCTGCGTCGTCCTCGGCTTGGCCTTCATCGGCTTCCGTTTCATCCGCTTCCAGTTCCTCGGTGCCGGACTCTTCGTCCGTTTCGACCTCATCGGTCACGTCGTCCGCTTCGGGGGTGGCCTTTTCAGGTTCCTCGAACATCAGACTTGCTGCATCTTCGACTGAGATTGCCTGGCTCAGGTTCTCATCCATTGTCATCAGATTCCTCTAGATTTTGTGCCGCGCTAATCAGCCCTTTCATGACTAAATCAACGGCGTGATATAGGTCCAATGCCTTCTCACGGTCCTCTTGTGAGGTTGCCGCAGACATGACCTTTTTCGTCAGTTGGCTCCTGAAGGCAGAGACGACTGACTGAAAATCTTGATCCTTTAGGATTTGCTCAATGCGCTTGGCTCTCATTCCCCGACCTCATCGTGAGGAATTGCCGGGGTGCTGATGAAAGCCTGCGCTTCACGGTCCAAAGCGCCGGTCACTGCGTCCATAGCCAGCTTGTCGCGCTTGAAATCGTCTTCATTCACCGCTTTGTCACGGTCCAACTCCAGCCTTTGTGCATCCTTCTGAACATCTGCCGCAGTTTTGAGGCCCTTGTTTCGGACCTCTGCTTGCTTGATTGCCAGTTCTTCACGCTTGAGAGCGAGTTCTTCACGCTTGAGGGCAATCTCGGCTTGGTCTTTGGCTGCACGGTTGGCCGTCTCCTGATGCAGGTTCTGTATTTGCGCCTGCGCGACCAATAGCGCCGGATCCGGTTGTTGCTGCTCCTGTTGCGGGGGCAGGCGGCGCGGATCATGCAGGAACGGCTCGACGGACTCGATACCGAATGTCTCGGCCATGCGCTCGGCAGTGGCGTAGATTTTGGACTCGTCCACCATGCGGGATTTGCCCATCATCAGCTTTTCCTGCACCTGGCCAATCAGGGTGTAGAACGCGCGCTTTTCGTCGCGATCCCCTCGGCCCATGCCGACGTTCACCGTCATGTCAGTGCGGTCTTTCCATGTGCGTGGGTTGACCGAGACCCACTCGCCGCTCAGCTTCATGGCGATTTCCTTCATCGGACCCGACCGCAGGTCGCGATGGATGCCCAAGAACAGGTCACGCAAGCCGGTTTCTGCGAAGGTGCGCGCAATCAGCTTGGTCTTCTTCTGCGCGGCGTTCATGATTTGTTGAATGCCCGTTGCCGTTTTGTTCAGAGACTCGGCGTCAAGCCCCTGATTGTACCGGGTTGCACCTGCGCGCTGCTCCTTTACCCCGTCAAACGCCTCGATCAGTGGCAAGGTTGTTCCCGCAACCGATGGCGGGACGTAGTAGTTCAGAACATCCCCCTCGTACCGGATCGGCGCGCCGTGTGCGGGGTTGGCAATGTCGCTAAATGTGTCTTCTGTCGCCTTGCCCGGGTCAACAACAGGACGCCCGTATTGCGTGGCGTAGACGTTATCGAGCGTCGTCCGCATCAGGACGGTCTTGACTTGCTGAATATCGTCCAGAAGCTCAGCCATTGAGCGCCCGACGTGGCGGTGCGGCATGATAAACGGCGTCAGGGCTGCGAAAGGCAGGCCCGAGACTTCCTCGATAGCCTCGCTACCGTCTTCCCACTCCATGACTTCGGAACCATCGCCGCAGGCCCATACCTGCAACAGTTCGTTGATCCCGTCGCCGTTCTGGTCCGCCCACAGATACGCCTGATAGACGCGAACCGTCTTGGTTGTGTCGCTACCCTCGCTGGCCTCGCCTTCGAAGTGGTCCTGCGTGTCGTTGCGCGACTGTCCCTGAATCTCGTCTTCGTCGTTGAAGGCGCGGTCAATGCTTTCCTTGGAAAAGCCCATCGCCTCAAGTTCGCCGCGTGTCAGCTTGCGGTGACGCCCGCAGCACGGAACACCGTCGAGGCCAACCTTGTTCCAGCGTGGCGTTTTGAAAAATTCCTCTTGCGGGAATGCCTCGATGACGTACTGCTTTGACTTCTTGACACAGCGGATCTTAACGTTGATCCGCCCGGTTTCTTCGTCCACGCTCTGGTCAAGGATCTCGTAGTCGTCCACGTCAAGCTGCGATGCGATTGCAAACAGCTCGTCCTCGGTCAGGCCCTCGTAATCCTCGATGGAGACCCGTTCTTTGTCTTCCCACCCGAACTGGACATAGGAGTTCTGCGCAATCAGCGCCTCTTTGAACCAGACATACAGGTTCTCAAAGCCCCGGTTCTTTTGCCAGAACAGGTGAGAGACAACCTTGGTCTCCTGCTTGGCCGCTTCCTCGTCCTCCGCCCCTATTGGGTCAAACTCAAGGATGTCTTCCGCTGACGTAAACACATCCATGATATCAGGTAGAATAGCCTCAATTGCGTCCGATATGTCGGTTGAGATGAACTGTGACTTGCCCGTCTTCTCGTCGCCGTACTTCTCGCCAAGGTAGCGATCCATCAAGTCAGAGCGGATTTCCTCCACATCTGTACTGGTCGCGTCCTGAATCAGGCGCGAGATAGTCGATTTGATTTCTGCCATCTTACACCATCGAAAACTTGGGGACCGGGATAGGCCCTGTGTGCTGTTTGCGCGTCAGGCTCGGGAACAGGTCAGTTAACGCCCAAACCAGAGCATCAACCCTATCTGGCGACCAGCCAGAGACCTTCTTGTCAAACCCGGTTGTGACCGAACACATTTGATCTTCAAGTTCGGGATATTGCCCGATATGGAACACCTTGCCGCGCTCGTACAGCGCCGCTACAGGCTCGGCCCTTACAACCTTGCCCTTTGTTGCTCTAACCGCCTTGTACGGCACGTCTGCGGCCTGTGCGCGTATCGTGGACTCCACCATGTCACCGCCTTGGTTCACCTCGGCAACGATCCGATCCGCATTCAGGCTGTGATAAAGGCTGATAGCCCTGCGCGCCCATTCCTCCGGGCGATACTTGCCGCTTTCATCCGCAAGGATGTACGCGTTGCCATCCTTGCCGAGACCAGCCGCGATGATGCCGGTTTCATCCGAACCCGCCTCATTCGACACAGCCGGGTCAATCGCGATGACGATCCGCTGCATCTGGACCGGCCAGTCGCCATCGTCCTGCAATACCGAACGGTGAATGAACTCACGACGCCACAGAGCGTTCTCGTCGTCAGCGACGTACTCACCCAGCAGGAAGCGCTTTTTCTGCCGCTCTGGCAGCGCCTCCAAGTCCGCCAGGTAATCCCCTGACAGGTTGGCTTGGTTGTCATACGGGTTGACCACGCAATAGGCGTATTGGCTGCGGTCAATTGGCACTTCGTCTTGCGGGTCTATCCCTTCGCGCCACAGGCGATAGGTCCAGTGCATCCGCGTTGTTGGGTTCAGTGTGCCGTAGAAGCGCTGAGAAAGCGGCTCACCCTCAAGAGTGTCCACTACCTGCGCGAGGCGGGAGCGTAGCAGCGTAAACCAGTGATAGGGCCACTCGCTGATTTCTTCCCCGTGTATCGTGGCGTATTCCCGGCCAAGCATCTTCTCAACGGCCTTGTCGTCGTTCAGACCGCCAAGCCATATCTCTGAACCGTTCGGGAACTCCCAAACACCGTCCAGCTTGTGAAACGTGGGCGGCGGGATGTCCGGGTATCTCAAGCGCCACATCTTCGGGAACGTGTCCATTGCGATAGACACGCGGGCCGCTGACATTTCCTTACGAACAATTAGGTGCCGTGACTCCGGCGCTAGCAACGCCCTGTCTTGAACGCAGCTAACCAGCAGTGCAGACTTGCCAGAGCGTGAGCCACCATACAGGAGATTGTAACGGAACCCCTTGGTAAGGACTGTGTCCATTGCCCGACGCTGGCCGGGGTTGAGCTTGAATGTCAAAGCCACCAACCCCACTCAGGATCATTGATCCGTCTGTTCCATTGGTACGGTATGATCCACCGGGAAGCGGACGAGCCGTGCGGGTGTCGATCAGACTGCCCATTGAACCACAGCGATAGTTGCCCCGCGTCCCGAGCGCGTATTTCATACAGGGTCAAAGTTTCTTGGTTTCCGGTGCCAAGGTGATTGTCAGCTTCTCACCGTCGGCGTCCGCCAACTGAACGGGCAAAACCTTACCAAGCAGCCCCATGAACGGGCCGGGGTTCTTGTGCGCCTGCTCTGTCAGATAGCTGACCATGCCATCCTTGCCGTATTCACTGCCTGCGTTTGTTGCGGCTTGGATAATGGCGTCCTTGATAAGCGCCGTGGTTTTGTTCCGTGAGCCCTTGGGGCGTCCGGGCCCTGCCTTTCCTGCCCCGATTTTGTTTTTGTCCGTTTTTTTATCAGCCATAGCCTTTCAGGTCCGTTGCCGGTTGCCTGCCTCTAGCTTGTGTTTGTTTCCACTACCCGGTCCAACCATTCACCGGCCTGGATTGCTGCGTTTACGTTTGCGTCGAGTAGGACGCTGTTTACCCGACGGGTTTCTTCCCCCAGTGCGCAGGTAACTGCGGCCCACATGATTTCATGAGACACGCCGTTGGTCGCTGCCTCGCAAAAAGCGGCGATTGCGTAGTCCTCGTTAGTGGGGGTCAATGAACCATCCCCTGCGTGTTGCGCTGTATGAACTGCTCTACCAACATTTCCACAACCTGCTCGTCTGTCATGTTTGTGCAGAGCGTGTACCCCTCTTCATCAACCTCGAATTCAAAGAACAGCGGGGCTTCTTCGTCTGGGTCCATCATGTCCTCGGGAAGGTTGGTTGCCAGCCTGTTTCCGCTGGGCTGGCGCAGCGTACTAGTGACCCGCCCAGAGGCGCATCGTTGAGAGGCGGGGCGGGTTCGTGCCGGTGATCAACTCCGGCGTGTTCAACAGTTTTTTGGTTTGTTGAGCGCGTGACCGAGTGCGCTATTTGTCTCGGCTTTGTGATCTATACCGGCTGGTCGTCCGGTCTCTGCGCCGCGCTCAGGAGGTGTGCCGCCTTGCAAGTTGGCTCGAACAGTTACGAACCACAACACACCACCAAAGGGCGGATTCAAAATGGCCCACCTGCTTTTAGGCGAGCCATCCCGTTGTGATGATAATAACGCGAAACTCTAAAATCGCGCATACTTCATCTGATTATGCCAAGCATCATAGCAAATTTAGTCGCATAGTCAATACTTCCTGATAATTTCCCACATATCTTGCATTGCCTCTTTCTTTGCCGAGTGGATGCGCTGCTTGGTCATGCCGGTTACAGTCCTCACCTTGCGGTCAGGCATCCCGCAGGCTTTCAGGTACACCGCCTTTTTCATCTTCGACCGCTCACCAAATCGGTTGATGCAGAAACGGTGCCAAACCTCCAGGATAATCTCTGAGCGCGTGACCTGTTCCGCTGATGGGCGCGGGGCGCGCGCCTCTATTTCCGGCAGTTCCTCGACTTCACCGCGCAGATAGGCCGAAATGCGCTGCCATTGGGTCACGTCGTCCGGGGCCTCGGGCAAGGCCGACTTGCTCGGCATTCCTGTTCTGGGCGGCCCGCTATAGGCAATCTTTGATACCTCGGCAGCCTCGCACAGAAGCGCCCACATGACGTGGGTTTCATCCATGGTTACGTCAGAGCGGATCTGGCCCTTTGCCAGCTCTACGCCCTCTGCAATGGTGCGCCGCCAGTCGTGGTTTCTGAGACGACCGTCGATCTGGGTTGCTGCGTTGAATCCCATATCACTGCCCCCTTGTTGTGACCCAAACAGTGCGCTCGGGGCCTTCTATGCTGTAGCTATCTTGAAAAAGCCGTGCCTTGAGTAGGTCTGCCAGCCGACCGGCAAAAACCTCCAGCTCTGCCGCCTCCTTTGGGAAGCGCGGATAATTAATCAAGGTCACGCAAACCCCAGACTCCATCCCGCCTGTGTAGACAAAATCGGCGGGCTGGACTGCGAAGCAAGCGCCTTCTTGGCAGAACTCGCGAACAGTCCTCACGGCGTCGTCATAGTTGCCGCCAATCCAAATGCGATAGGTTAAGGTTTTGCAATCAGTCATCCTGTGCACTCCCCATGACCCGCTTGGCAAAGCGCGCCTTCGGTTTCGAAAATCCAGTCGCCTTGCCGCTCTACAAATCTTCCCAACTCGGCGCGGGTATACTGGTCTCGGAACCTCGCCCCATTTGGGTTAGCCGTGAGCGCAGAGGCTTTGTTTTCCATATCAACCCACCATTGGTGCCGGTCTGGATGATCACGCGCCAATGCCGCAAGGGTCGCTTCTGATTTAAGGAAGCACCCATCGCAATTCCCCAATCCATCAGGGACACACAGATCAAAATCCTGTCGCCCCCACCATGCCAAAACATCACGCTTCGAAACGCCCGCGTCAGCCAATGGGAACCACCGCACAACCCGCTTATCGGGCGAGGGCTTAACCCTCTGCGTCTCGTCAGCCCTGATGCCCAAAGCATTTGTCCAATTCGTCCATCCTTGCGTCATCAGAAACCGTCTTGCGGGCAAGAGTTTTAGGTTTTCAGTGCAGAAGCGTTTTGACTGGTCAGGGCAAGCCTTCTTTCGCTCAATTAGCCGTGCGAAAGGCTCGCCGTTGCGGCTGGCTGAATTGTGTGAAACCACATCAAACAATTGGCCGCTGCCGCGCTTTGCGTCCTCAACCCAAACAATAGGAACGGACCACCGGTCAGAAACCTCTTGCACAAAATCCAACGTCTCGGGCATTTCTCGGCCTGTGTTGGCGAAAATCACCTTAGCACGATCAGGCAAGCCACCGTTGGCCTCTAAGACTTGATGCAGCATGTAAGCCGAAGTACGCCCCCCACTAAAGCAAATCTGCACGTTGCCTTGCGGAAGGGTGTAGGGTTTCAACTGTTCATTACCCATATCACTGCCCCCTAATCGGATAGACCGTCACAACCGCGTTGCGGCGGAATACGGCCTGTATGTTTTCGTTGCGGATCTTTGCCCGCCATTCGGTGAACCTGTCCTCAATCGGCTTTTTCTCGGCCATTTCCACGCCCAGCCGGACGATGGGATAGGACCAGAGAACAGAGGCGAGGCCCTCCCGGCTGCACTTGACGCCGAAGCGCTGCTGAAAGCGCTCTAGGGCGTGGTCGGTGATTGTGATCCGGTCCATCACTGCGCCCCTCAAATGAATAGCCACAAAACACAGCCCGCCACAAAAGTGGCTACTGGGACTGCAACGGCGGCCATTGGAATTATCGCCGCGAGTCCGGCATCAGCCCACCAACGCAATCGATCCATGGCAACCATTGCGGCATAGATTACAAATACCCAAGTAACGACAACTATTGTTGCGATCCAAATTGCCTCAAGCATCACTCATGCCCTCCGAATATTTCCTCGTGGATTTCTTCCCGCGTTGGTTTCCTGTTGGCCTGTCTCTCGGCCTCTCGGCGCCAGTAGTCCCGCTCTTTCGATAGGTTGGATATCTCCATCCACTGGCGCTTGATGGTTGCGGCCTGTGTATCGTTCTGAGTGCATAGGGCGAATATCTGGGCCTTTAGCTGTTTGAGTGTCATGTCAGGCCCCCCGCTTCACTGACCGGGCCATTGAGACCAGCAGGTCCCTGAACTCTGGCGGGGTTGCGATCCGGGCCGTGCTGTCTTTCCCACCGCCCTTGAACGCCATGAGCCCAGCCTTCCGGCAATACTCGATACCGTGTTTGGCCACCGCTTCCGGGGGGAAGTCCTCGTCCCTCACCTTGGTCACACCCCAACGAAGATCCGGGAGAGGATCGACCTGAACGGCATATAGAAGGGTAGGCTTTGGGCAGTAGTGCCCGTATCGCCCCTGCTCAACACAGCATGTCCACCCGTAGGCGTCTGCTTTGACCCATCCCCCTGAGCGCGGCGGCTTGTTCAGCCCGAAATGCGCCCAGGCATGACTCCCCCAAGGATGCTCAAGGACCCCGCCGTATGCGCGAACATCGAACAGCGCCGACTTGAAGCAGCCCTTGTCGTCACCTTTGCGCTCGACCTTACCGCGCTTGATGTTGCCGGGCTGCCCCTTCCACATCTTCCCCCATCTCTGGCACGGGGGGTGGGCGACTACAGGATGCGGCCCCCCATACATTCTGGCGTCCCTGTCTTCATCCCAAGCTTCCACGCCGGGGAGGTTGTAGTAACTTCCGCCTGTCTGGACGAACAGGGCTGCAATTTGCTGTTTGAGTGTCACAGCTTGCCCTCCGCCCTCAAAACGGCGCGGTCGTTGGCAACCGCGCCCTTCCCGACGCCGAGATGAGCCGCAATTTGGCTGTGAGACATGCCCGCCTTGATCATCTCTAAAACCTTTGCGCGGCGCTGCTGAATGTCGTCCTGGCTCAACCCGCCCGAGCTGGATAGCTTCGGGAGTTCATTGTTATCCTGCCAATACTTCCGGTCTTTTTTGACAGCCGCGCTGCTGCATCCGAGGAAGTCGGCAATCACTTGAGCGGTAAAGCCCTCGCGTGTCAGGCGCAGAACCTCGGCGCGGCGCTCAGCCACTCTCGCGTCAATCCTGACGCTGCTGCCCAAACGTTTCTTGAACTTCGCCAGGGCCTCGGCGCGCGTCAGTGGGTTTTTCCGAACAAGGCCTTCATATCCCCGCGCTGTCTTTCCCCAGATATATTCTTCGTCCAGAGCGGATTTGCCTGTCGGGATTTTCTGGACCCTGCCAGCGGCCACTTCCTCGTCAATCAAACGGCGTTCCTCATCGGTGAGGGGAACCCGCTTGCTGTTCTCAATGCTGAATTCTGCGTGGTTGTATGCGGTCATTAGCCTTGCTTCCGATTTTCGTTCTTGCGCATCTTCACGATGTACCGTTCGAGGATTGCGACTGCGCCGCCCCAGCTATCCGCGAGGTGCGATGAGTTAATGGAGCGGCACACGTCCTGCGGTGACATGCCCTGCATTCGACACCAGTTCACGTGTTCCAGAGCCTCATCGAAGGCAGGCATTCCAGCTGGGATTTCCTCGGTGATGCTGACGACGGGCTCCAGCTTTGGCGCAGGCTTAGGGCGCGGGCGTACCGGCAAAGAAGCCGGGTAACGGTCACTGCCGCCGAACTCCCACAGACGTTTCGCCGCTGCGCATTCTTGCGCCGCCAGTTTCTCCATAGCGTTCATGACGCACCCCCAAACTTGCGGGGCTTGAAACCGGCCTCCTCAAGAATTTTCGCCGCCTGCTCTTTCGTGACGCGCGGCTCGGGTTCCGGCTCAGGGGCCTTGACCACTTGCGGCTTTGGTCGTTTACGGAGGATTATCGCCCGCAATGCTCCGGCATCCGGCTTTGCCAGCCGCCCCCGCGATGTGCGGTTCTTGCTGTCAATCTGGTAGTCGCGCCATGCATCGCGGATCTCGGAATGCGAGCAGTTTTCCAGAACGTCCATCCAGCCCTCGATCTCGATGGCCTTAACGGCGTCAGGGGTGTCGGCGTCGTGCCAGAACTGGCCTAGAATGGCCTGCGCCCTAACCCCAATCTTTGCCCGATGTTCCTGTTGCTGCTGCGGTGATAACGCGTTGAAGCCGGTCTGTGCTGTTGGGAGATTCATTGTTGCCTCCATTGATCGGGGTAAGTTGTGGCTGAGCGTCTTCCCATTGCTCAGCATTGAGCCAGCTTGCGGGATGCTTGGTGTATCTTTCGTCCTGCCCCACTCGCGTTGCTGCGTAAGCTTTCATTGCTGAGAAGAGAGTGGCGCTGTCGGTTTTTTTCAGCGCACGGGCATAGGCCTTTCGGGCGTCACCTTTGGCGACTTTGCGAGGAACGATGGACCAAAACTCATCAAAAGAGTCATTCCCTTCTTTCCCCTTTATTACCCCTTTATTAGGTTTGTCCCGCTGCTGTCCCGCTGCTGTCCCACTGCTGTCCCGCTTTTGACTTTTAGGCTGTCCCGCTTTTACTAACGGAGCTTGATATTCATCATATTTACAAACGGTTATGATGTTCAGACCTGTCCCGCTGTCTGTCCCGATCATGTCCCGATTTTCTAACCGCTTTAGAAACCTATCGACACGGGATTTCGTCCATCCCCACGCCTCAGCCATGAAGCGCACGGAAGCAGCAAGCTGGCCTCTGTCTAGGTGCGCTACCACATTGCCTACCCGGCGCTCACCCGGTTTGTACCGGGCTTCCATAACAAGCCAGATCCAGGCTTCACGCTCGGTGAAAGGTTCAGGCTTAAAGGCGGCGTCGTGCCAAATGTCGCGGGATATGTTGACGGTGCCGCTCATTTAACGGCCTCCAATCGCGCGTTGATAACGCCCTCTGCTTCTTGTGGCGTTCTGTCAGATTTCCACCCATTGCAGCGCGCACAAGAGACCACTAGGTTTTCTGGGTCATCGCTGCCACCTAACGCAATCGGCTCAAAGTGGTCGATCACCACTTCCTTGTGAGAGAGGCGTTCACAGCACCAATGGCAAATAAATTTCCCGCCAAGGAAGTGTCGGGCCATCACTAGACCACGCACACGCCAACTAATTGACTGCCGTCGACTCACCCCACTTCTCCTCTATGCTCGATAGTTTCCGTGAGTGCTGCGCCTGCCATGATTTCCCGAGCCAGGAGCGCAAAGCCCTCTAGGCTGAGGTCAACCCACTGATCCGCTGGAAAGGCCGCGCAGAAAGCCCGCATAGGAACGCTCACGCGGCTTTTCATGTGGTCGCCCCGCCAGATAACCGCTGGCAGCTTCCCCTGCTTCTCTGCGGCTTTTGTGGCCTGCTGCTTCCACTCGTCGGCGCAGGTGTATGCCTTGGCGCGGCGCTTGAGTTCTGGTGAGAATGGGAAAGCCGGATCATCTGGGATCAGGTCATCATTCCCGGCCTGCTGGTATTGGCGCAGGTTGCGGGCGAAGGTGATGCCTGTGAGGTCGAATAGCTCTTTGGCTACCTCACGCTCATAAGCGGCCCCTTTTGTACGGCTGAGGCTTCCCATTACGCAGCCCGCCCTACAAATTCGGTTGGGCCTTCTGCGTGTTGGTCAAACAGATACCAGCAGCAGTTATCCTTGCCTGTGTACTTGCTGTCAGGGATCCATTTCACCCGACCAACAGAAACGACCTTACGCAGCCATGGCATGAATGGCGCGGATTGCTTGGTGTGCATCCAATCGGCATCGAACAGCAGCCATGTAGGGCGCATTGCTGAGAAATGCTCGATCATCGGGTGCAGGATTTTCCGATCCCACGGCGGGTTGGTGATGATGTAGTCTGCACCAACAAACTCTACAGCAACCGCCCCGGCCTTGAGCGCGTCAACCTTCTGCATCCAAGACGTTAGGCCGCGCGGCTCAATGTCAGAGCAAGCCACGCACTCCACATCGCCGCGTGTCTGCTCGTTGATTGCCTTTATTAAAGCGCCATCACCCGCGCAGGGCTCCCAATAAGAACATAAGCTCGGCAAGTGCGGCACCAGCGGCACCACCGCTTCACGTGGCGTCGGATAGAAGTCGCGCGGGATGCGCTCGAAATCGGATCGCTTGCCCATTTACCCGGCCTCAACGCGGTTGAGTGGGGCGGGCTTACTCGCCTTGGATCGGCGATTTGGTACGGATTTTCTTACCCGGCCCTTGTTTTTGCCGCTACCATTCCCCACGTTTTTGACACGGGGACGGAAAGTAAAAGCGCTTTTCGGGCAGGTAATTCCTGCCTCGGCACACATTTCGGAAAGGCCGCTGTACCAACAAGCGGAGAACTTCCCCTTGTGCCGCGCATAACGGACAGATGACGGGCTAACCTGGAGCCCGGCGCAAATTGCGTCGGACCCTATTGTATTGGTGATATGATGAACGATTTGCTTGGTGGTGCGTCTAGCCATAAACGCACAATGCTAAATTATCCATCACTTGTCAATAAGTCTAACACAGCAAAAGCTAACAAGCCGTCGTTGCCTCTGGTGCGGAAAGCAAAGACAATCCGCGCCATGACTCCGAAAGATAGCAAACCATTTCTTCCCATAGCGCGGCGGTTGCGCTGGCACCGTGAGGACGTAGAGGGAATGATTCAGGCGGATTACGCTGAGGCAATCGGCGTCAAACGCACCACATATTCACTCTGGGAAGCTGGGAATCATCGGCTTTCGCTGGACGGCGCATTGGCCCTGCGGAAGAAATACGGGTTGTCGCTCGACTTCCTGTATGAGGGGATCGACGACGCATTGCCAATGACCTTGCGCAAGGCTTGGCGCGAAAGATTGTGAGTTAAATCGTGTAAAAAGTCGATTGTCATGCCGGTGCGTCTCGCGCCGTCAATCAGTATTTCTTCACGTTCCATCAAGCCCCTCATATTACAAAAATCTATTAACATCATCTTTAGATGCGCCTAAAAGTTGTGCGTCAAGCAAAAGGGGGGGCGCGATGCCCCCCATGTTAAGTCACAGACGGTATTGAGTTTCTGGGTATTTTTGTCCTAGGCTCAATGTCCATGTTCGCGTTATTGTCGAATGCGACGTTCGCAAGAAACGGGTAGTCGTATCCGGTGAATGTGGGCATGTTGCGCAGATCCGTCAGGACGCTTTTGCTCAGCCCCGTTTGCTCACCCCGCGCCACAGCCATAATATCGCGCCATGTCCTTATATGCATGGATCTGCCAAATTCTGTGTGGGAGTAGTGGCCTTCTTCGTTTTTCTGAACAAGGTCATTCTCAATCATCGCGGCCAGCTTTCGCCTCACGGTTTTTCTCGGAATCCTGGTAACTCGGCTTATCCCGTGGATAGTGGTTCCGGTCCCAGGCGCGAACCCCAGCAGTACCTGCCCGATCCGCCTATAGTATGAGTCCCAGCTTAAATACTGGAACAGGATCATTGTGCGAAACTGCATCCTGAGAACGACAGTTTCGCTATCAGTCAGTTGTTCCTTCGTCATGCGGCATTTAGTCCTTGTTTTCCTGATACTTGCGGGGGGGGGGATTTCCCCTTATCTCCTTTGGGTTTTTGCGTTTTTGCACGCCCTAAATGCGCTTTTTGACCAAACGATCAAGACATAATAACGCTAACGTGTGGCATGGCTGGTATTCGCCCGTCGCATGGCTCTCCTTGGCATATGTTAACCCGTGGTGATAAATTTTTTATCATTTGTTGTTGACACTGATGGCGATCCTAACATATTCTAGGATCATCAACGGGAGATTGATACCATGTTTTACGAACGCATCATTGCAGGTCAGAAGGCAGCTCCCGATTGGGCCGTCTGCGACCGTATTATCGACATTACCGATATCTGGTTGGAAGAAACCGATCCAGAGAACGAGCGCGGCGAGACCGCAACCGCATTTCTCAAAGCCAACAAGTATGACGACGGTATGGAGGTCGCCGGGATCGCTATCGAGGAACCCGAGGGCGACAAGACGTACCGCGACCGTGAGGCAGCAAGCCGCCTGATTGGATGGAGCGCAATCTATCGCATTGAAGAATACGAAATGCAGGCCCTCGGCTACGGCTCCGACGACCGTTACGACGAGCGGAAGGAGGCGCAGTCATGAGAACGGCACACGTTGTGAACTTCGCTGACCCTAGGTGCAAGAATGGCGCGGTTGCCTGTCAGTGTGAGATCGTCCGCTTTGTTCGCGGCGTTCGCGGCCCTCGCAAAAGCCCGGTAACCGCCACCCAGATCAAGAAATGGTTGCGGGCAACACCCGATGAGTTTGTCGAAGCGCAGATCGACGCGGCACTGTCGGCAGGGAAAATCACCATTCGCCGGAAGTCATTGTCCAGTGGTCGTCGCTACGGCGGCTCATACGTGTACGAAGTTGGAGATTAATAATGGTTCCCTTCACCACTCCAGGTATTGAAGAACGCCGCCAAGAGGCAATGAAGCAGCGCCTGAAAAGCCTCAAAGACCGTCGGGAAGTAGCCACTGAATCCAAAGGCGAAGATCGTAGTGATGAGGCCGAGTCATGATCCGCTGCATCCAGATCAGCCCGCACATCGTCATTCAGGGCCAGCTCGTAGCAAGCCAGCCCCTACACAACACTGCAACCATCAAGTGCAACGGCAAGCTCTGGACGGGGCGTCTGATCCAGTCCTTTCGCCGTGGGGAGATTATTCGATGAGCAAAATCACTGCTTACAAAGGGTTTAACTCAGATTGGACCTGCCGCGACTTTCAGTTCGAAGTTGGCAAAACCTACGAACACGACGGGGATGTGCGTATATGTGGGTCAGGGTTCCACGCCTGCGAAAATCCCATGGACGTGTGGTCGTATTATGGCCCGTGTGACGTGAAGTACGCCATGGTTTCCCTTGAGGGCGATACGGACAAAAAAAGCAGTGGTGACAGCAAGATTGCCGCCGGGAAAATCACCATTAAGGCTGAACTTAGTGCTGGGGAGTTCGTCAAAAAATGCGTCGATTGGATTGTTTCAGCCGCTAAGGGCAAGAATGAAGACAGCGGTAACTACGCACAGATCGGGTCCAGCGGTTACTCCGCACAGATCGGGTCCAGCGGTTACTCCGCACAGATCGGGTCCAGCGGTAACTCCGCACAGATCGGGTCCAGCGGTAACTCCGCACAGATCGGGTCCAGCGGTAACTCCGCAAAGATCGGGTCCAGCGGTAACTACGCACAGATCGGGTCCAGCGGTTACTACGCAAAGATCGGGTCCAGCGGTAACTACGCACAGATCGGGTCCAGCGGTAACTCCGCACAGATCGGGTCCAGCGGTAACTCCGCACAGATCGGGTCCAGCGGTTACTCCGCAAAGATCGGGTCCAGCGGTAACTACGCACAGATCGGGTCCAGCGGTAACTCCGCACAGATCGGGTCCAGCGGTTACTACGCACAGATCGGGTCCAGCGGTTACTACGCACAGATCGGGTCCAGCGGTAACTACGCACAGATCGGGTCCAGCGGTTACTCCGCACAGATCGGGTCCAGCGGTTACTACGCAAAGATCGGGTCCAGCGGTAACTACGCACAGATTGACGTATCTGGGCAAAAGTCCGTCGTAGCAAGTGCGGGATACAACGCAAAGGTGCGAGGCCAGGATGGGACCTGGTTGTCCGTCGCTGAATATGACGAAAACGGTGACTGCTGCGGATTCGCTACAGGTTGCATCGGCAAGGACGGATTGAAACCCGACACGTGGTACGAGGCCAAGGGCGGCAAGCTTGTCGAGGTCTCGTCATGACCCGCACAATCACCCTTTACGGCGGCTATGACGGATCGTTCGAGTATTTCGACAACGCCCCCGCCACCACCCCGGACAAGCAAGACACGCACAAGCTCATTCTGCCCATGGCGGATGGTGCCCCTGTGTCTGGCACGTTCACGAACGAGAACGGCGACGTGATTACTGTGGAGCGGATCAATGACTGAGAAACGCGGGATTGCCGTGAAGCCTTTGGAGTGGCTGCCGACGACAATTAATGGTCAACACCTGCGCGATACGGCGCGGGATATGGACGGGCGGTTGCTCTATGAAGCCGGTGTTGTTCCGGGACAGCACTATTGCCTTATCCAATTTCCGAAGGGTGGCGGCTTGAAAAGCATTCCGTGCGACTCTGTGGAAGAAGCCAAAGCCGTCGCCCAAGCCGATTACGAACGCCGCATCCTATCCGCCCTCACCCCCGCACCAGAACCAGCCACGGAACAGCCGAGCGTGAAGGAAGCGGCGCGGGTTGACGTCGAGGCCGTGGTGCGCTTGGCCCACAGCATGACCGGGGATTGGGATCATATTGAGGTTCACTCATTTGAGACCGCCCTGCGTTCTCTAGCGCGGGGTGAGTCATGACCTACATCACCTCATCCCCAAACCAGTCAGAATACGCGCAGCCCAATGTTACCGAGTGTTGTTCGGTTGTTAACCAGTGCCTGGGCAGCGCGTCTGAGGGTGCCCCCTATTCTCCCCACCGTGCGGGGCACCCTCTCCATACAATCCCGCAGGCGTTTGAGCGCATGAACGCGCCGCAGATCCGACGGGACCGCTTTGCCGGGGCATTGCCGCCTGTATGGCTGATGCTCATCGCAGCCGGGACATGCGTGTTCACGCTGCTGGTGGCCGACGCCATGTATCGGGAGTTTTTCGAATGGATGGTGGGGCTATGACCGCTGATTTCGGATTTTTCGCGGCAATATTCCTGTGCCTATCCCTGATTTCACCCGCCACCGTACCGGGTGAGACAGGCCCCAGCAGCGCGGGTTTCCTCCCGACCGTGCCTGCTGGGGTCAACCAGATTACGCAGCCCTGAAAGGAGGCGAGATATGTCAAAGCAAGAGAGTATTAAAGCCAGCCACAAAGGGATTTCCGCTGCGCTGGTTGCTGCCCAAATGGAAATGGGGAAGGCGCTGAAACAGTCGGACAACCCCCATTTCCGCAGCAAATATGCCGACCTTGGCAATGTCATGGACGCCTGTATGCCAGCCCTGAACAAGCACGGCATTGCTGTTATTCAGCCCACTGGTGAAGGGGATCACGGTCGCTATGTGAAGACTATCCTCATTCACAGTGAATCCGGCGACACCTTGGAGTGTGAAGTACCACTGATTCTGCAAAAGAACGACATGCAGGGATATGGATCGGCAGTCACATACGCCCGCCGATATGGGCTGATGACGATGGCCGGGATTGCGCCGGAGGATGACGATGGGAACGCTGCCGCTAAGGCTGCACCGAAGGCACAGGCAACCGTCAGCCCAGCTCAGTTCATCAGGCTGCGCGACCTAGCCGAAGCGGCTGGAGTAGCAGAGGACAAGCTTTGCCGCGCCTACGGGTGCGGCGACTTGCAGCAATTTCCGGCTGAAAAGTTCGGAAGCGCCGTAAAGAAGCTGGACACAACCATTCAGGCCAAGAAGGCGCAGGAGGCCGAGAATGTCTGAACAAGGAACAGCAGAGTGGTTCGCGGATCGTCTCGGCAAAGTTACAGCTTCGCGCATCGCTGACGTGATGATGAAGCCGACAACGGCAGGTTTCCAGAACTATCAGGCGCAGCTTGTTTGTGAACGCCTGACCGGGCAACCGACAGAGACGTTCACCAGCGCTGCAATGCAGCACGGCACAGACACCGAACCACGGGCGCGGGCGATGTATGAACTGACGAGCGGCAACGATGTCGAGGAGGTCGGGTTCATCCCGCACCCAACGATTGAAATGTCAGGGGCAAGCCCGGATGGCATTATCGGGTCTGATGGCCTGGTTGAAATCAAGTGCCCACAGCCCGCGACCCACATCAAGACGCTGATGGGCAAAAGCATCGACCGGAAGTACCTGCTGCAAATGCAGTGGCAGATGGTCTGCACGGGGCGGGAATGGTGCGACTTTGTTTCGTTCTGCCCATCGTTCCCGCCTGAACTCCAACTATTCATCGCGCGGGTGGATAGGGACGCAGAGCTTGCCGAGGAAATCACCGAGGCGGTGACACGTTTTCTCGCCAGCGTCGATCAGACAACCGAAACCCTCGATAAAATTTCTAAGGAGGCCGCATAAAATGGCTGGCTCAGTAAACAAGGTCATTCTCGTAGGTAATCTGGGTCGCAACCCGGAAACCCGCACATTCCAAAACGGCGGCAAGGTCTGCAACCTGAATGTCGCCACGTCTGAAACTTGGAAGGACAAAAACACAGGTGAACGCAAAGAACGCACGGAATGGCACAACGTTGCCATCTTCTCCGAGCCTCTGGCCCGCATTGCCGAGCAGTACCTGCGCAAAGGGTCCAAGGTCTACATCGAAGGCCAGCTTGAGACCCGCAAGTGGCAGGACCAGAGCGGCCAAGACCGCTACAGCACAGAGGTTGTGCTGCGCCCGTTCAAGAGTGAGTTAACGCTGCTGGATGGCAAGCAGAGCGACAATCAGGGCGGCTATGACCAGTCACCGGCCCCGGCGTCTGGCGGCGTCCACGACGACGAGATCCCGTTCTAATGAACCCGCAGACCTCCGCCCTCTCCCGCAAGATAGCTTCCGAGACTTCGACTGCTGTCCTCTATGCCCTACGCAGTTGGGCAGTGGGGGAGGGGCGTTGGTCTGACGAACTACAGGCCGAATACGACGCGAAATACGCCCAACTACGGGAGTGCTGGAAATGACCTTCGAAATCAAAGGCCCAATCACAGCCGAGCGCGCGCAAGCGGCAGCAGAATGGCTTGTCGAGAACGCCGCAGTGATTGCCGAACTCAAGGGCGAGAGGGACCGCGCCGAATACATGGTGAAGCGGGCCGAGGCCATAGAATTTGATCTGGCAGAGGGGAGCGCCGAAGCGCGCAGACAGGCCGCAAAAGCGTCTGAGTACCACCTGGACGCCGTGAATAAGCACATTGCCGCCGTAGTGGCTCACGAGAGAGCAATGGGAACCCGAAAGGCTGCAGAGACGCTGATCGAACTGTTCCGGTCTCTGAACGCCAATCTGAGGAGAGCGCCATGAGTATTCGCATCGTGGAAGCAGATGAGTTTGAAGCAAAGCTTTGTGACGCGCTGCGCGGGTTTACTGGCGCGGACTTTGTAACCGGGCCGGGCAGATCGGGGGCGATTGCCTCGGTTTATGCCAGTCATTTTCTGGGTATTCCGTTCATTCCGTTCAAGAGAATGCGGGGCAGCAAGGTCCTAATCGTTGATACGGCCATAGCGTCAGGGGCGACCATCAGAAAAGCCTCTAACTACTATTTCGGAGCGCCTTTTATCTACGCTTTTACCCAACCGCCGAGGGTGAAGTTTTGGTATGAGCGCCTGTCTATGGAGCGTGGGAAAGGGAACGAATACAGGAGGCTTGCGGCATGAGCCTCATGGGTAAACCACCTCTCGGCCAAAAGGTCGAAATGTTCGTTTCCGACGACCTGCGCAAGTTCGCCATGGGCAAAGAATGCCAGATGAAATCTGATTGGTGCAACTGGAATTGGGCGACAACGAACCTCTGTCATTCCCGCCGGAAAACCGGGACCGGAACAGCGCAAAAGCCTCATGATTTCTGGGGATACCACGGGTGCGCTGGCTGTCACGCAAACGAGCATAAGGTTTCGCTGGCGGATCTATACGGGGCCATTTGGCGCACTCAATGCGCTGTCTACGCGCATTTCGGAACACTGACGCCCTAACGCCAGTTCCATCTTAAGCGGCATTACGCCTTGTAATGCTAATTTATTTAACATATGTTAGTCACAGAAACACCTAACACATTGATCGGGAGTACAACAATGGTTCGCAACCTGCTATCTTGCTCAGCATTTATTGCAACGCTGGCCGCACCTTTGGCGGCTGAAATCACGCACGAGCAGGAGCTTTGTATCGTTGACGGGATCTGTGGTGAGTCAGAGCGGCCCGATCCGAAGCCGCTGCACCCGTCGCTATACGAGCCGTATGAAACCGGCATTGCTGAAAACCGCGCGGGCTTGCAGAGCGTCCGCAATGGGCTGGCAGAGGCACGGGCACAAGCAGCACGGGCCGCGAATACTGCGAACATCGCTCTGGGCCAGTCCGTCCTGCAAATGGACCTGTCGCGGGACAACTACATCGGCGGGGGGCTGGCGCTCTATGACGGCGAGACAGTCGGAACCATCGGCTATTCCCGCAGCATTGGCAGTGCCGACCTGGGCCTGATGATCAGCACGGACGGCAATGAGACCGCCGTCGGCGTCTTTGGCGGCTGGGGGTGGTGATATGACTGATATCAGTAAAGAAGCGGTTGAGCGTCTTATCAAAGAGGATTTGACAGAAATCGCAATTTCAGCCGGGCTTAAAGTTACTGACCATGACGTAAAGGTCATGGAACAGACCGCCGACATGCTCCGCGCCCTCTCAGCCCGTGTGGAAGAGTTGGAACAACAGGTCAGAGACACGTTGAAAATATCCAACCTGAAACGTGAACAAGGACGCCTTCAGGGGCTGGATGAGGCAATAGCGAAGTGCCGCCAGCGAGACATCATCTACGCGGACAGCGCTGCCGAACACATCCAAGCCCTAAAGGAGCAAAGCAATGACTGACACACGCATAGAGCCGTGCCCGTTTTGTGGCGGCAAAGGCATAAAGCAGATGAGTGCGGAACGGCCATTTGTGTACTGCGAGGGCTGTGATGCAAACGGACCTGAGTGTAGTACCATTGAAGAAGCGGTATACGCCTGGAACACACGCACCCCCGCACCAGAGGCCGGATGGCGGGATATGGATAGCGCGCCGAAGGGACCGACAGATGTCAACTTTCATGATGTGGCGTGGGGCGACACCGACGATCCAACCACTGGCCCAGCCATTCGACACAAGGACAAGTATTTTGCGCCCGCTGTTTTTTATCGTGGAGGGCCAGCGGACCAACGCCAATATGAGTTTAGGGAAATAGAGGTAAAGCCGTTTGCTTGGAAACCATCACAAGCCGCCCCCGGCACACAGCCCGCCACGGAACAGCCGAGCGACCCTATGGCTGGAACCTGCATACACATGACTGCTGAAATGGCAGAGAATTGCCCAACGTGTAACCCGACACTTCGCCACCCGTTGGCCACGGAACAGCAGAGCGTGAAGGAAGCGGACCTTACCGGAAACGTTGTCGTCGAATACCAAATCCAAAAAGGCGACGAAGGTCTGTTCCACTTGTATGGTTCTGACGGACTGTTTCTCTCTCGCAGGTCAGTTGAGGAATGTTTGGGCGCGCTGCCTATATTGAAGCGCGAACACGACGAAGCCCTGCGTTCTCTAGCGGGGGATGAGTGATGTTGGCTGCGTACATTAGGGAAAAGTGCCACATAGAGTATTGGCTCATTGGCTTGATGAGCGTCCTTATCGAGGAGGTCGGAGTTGAGAAGGTCCGTGATGCGCTCGCCATTGCTACCCCAAAAGAGGACCCCACCCCATGACCAATGAGACCACAGCGCCAGAGCGAGAAGATGACTATTGGATTGTCAGCTTGGAGGCGTTCGCTTTCGATACCGCCGAAGATGCCAAACTATACGCAGATCGCTTGGCCGACGCGTTTACAGCCATGCCAGAGTCTGATGGGTATGGCGCTTCGGTGAAATACTACCACGCTTCAGATGACGCCCTAGAAGCCGCCCAGGCACGTATTGCGGAGTTGGAGGGGGCTTTGGGGCCGTTTGCAGAGGCGGCGAGCGTTTTTGACAAGGATTATCCGGGACTAATGAAGCCGGGAACCTCATGCGGAATAAGGTTTGGTGCGCTAACCAAAGCCCGCGCAGCACTGGAGGGCAAAGGATGACACGCCTTACGCCAATAGCTGTGGGCGAGAAAAACGCAGCTAAGTTGATGGATATGAGCTTGGAGAGGTTCCAGAACTTGGTTGAATCAGGGTCTCTGCCGAGGCCAAAGCCAATCGCCCCCGGCGTTGAACGGTGGAGCGTTGCAGAGCTGGACGCCATTCTAAACGGCACGAAAATGGATGATGAAGAAATCACATGGTAAAGAAACTGACCCGAAAATATGTGACAACCAAGACCGTCAGAGGGCGGACGTACTACTATTTTCGGCGCGGCGAGACTTACCAAAGACTGCCAAACGATCCAGACAGCCAAGAGTTCGACACCGAGTATTGGGCTATCAGATCCGGCAACCACAAGAAGGCGACAAAGACAACATTCGACGCCTTGATCCAGAGTTATTATCAGACACCGGAGTTCCGAACCAAAAAGCCCGGTACGCAGAAGGAGTACCGCCGAACACTTGAATTGATCCGTGAGAAGAACGGTAAGGCTGATTTTACAAAGCTGCGCCGAAAGGGCGTAATCGCCGCACGTGACAAATACGCCGACACATGGCGCAAGGCCAATTCCATGGTGGAAATGCTATCCATACTTTCCCGCCATGCAATCGACCTTGAATGGATCACGTCCAACCCCGCCAGCGGCGTGAAGAAGCTGACGGGTGGGGAGTATGAGCCGTGGCCCGAAGGCAAGCTAAGAGCCTTCGAAGCATACTGCCGCAAGCATAGTTTGGAATGGGAATTGACCGCATTCATGCTTTGCACTGGAACAGGCCAACGGGTCGGTGATGTGATCCGCATGGAATGGGGGCACTATGACGGCGATTATATCGCTGTAGTGCAAGACAAAACCGATCAACGACTCTGGGTGGCCTGCCCTGACTTTCTGCGGGCCTATCTGGAACAACTGCCCCGCAAGGGTAAGTTCATGATGGCGAAGAACCTGACGCAAGGCGTGGCCAAGAGAACCATTCAGCAGCGAGTTATGGACGTAAGAGAACAGGTGGGTGCGTTAGGTTATGTCATCCACGGGTGGAGATATAACGCCGCTGTGGCGTTGGCAGAGGCTGGGTGTAGTGACAGCGAGATTCAGGCCGTCACCGGACACAAGACGCTAGAAATGGTCAGAAAGTATCGGAATCAGGCGAACCAAAAGCAGCTATCGAAGCGGGCTCAGGATCGTCGGAAGAAGTCCTAGAACAGAACAAGGCCAGAACGTGAATCTGGGAAACAAAGTGGGAAACCGAGAAATCATGCACGGCACATCAGAAAGCGATACCTTGATATTTCCTTTTAAAATCAGTATGGTGCGGGTGGAGGGACTTGAACCCCCACGCCTTGCGGCGCCAGAACCTAAATCTGGTGCGTCTACCAATTTCGCCACACCCGCAACCAAGCGCGTTTGCGCTGGAATGAAGCGGTCAATAACAAAGCTTGCATCGGAGTGCGAGAGGGAAAATTCGAGGAATACAAAGTTTGTGACTTGCCGGGCTGCCTGGTTGAAAACTGCAACCTGTTTTCGGCCTGGTTGATACCGCAAGCAACGCAACGGCTGCGAAACCAGAGGCATCTGACTCCCACCTTCAACTGGTTTGAGAGTACCTATATGAAGCTGCTTTACGGCTTTTGGTTCACATGTTGACGCCTGGTACAATCAAGTCGTCAAAAAACGCGCTAACGTTGAATAGACGCCAACACTTCAAGTCGGAACTTGTGCCGCCAGACTTAGTGGAGAATCAAGGCACAACGGGCCAGAGTTGATGCAGTCTGACCCGCAAAACTGCCTCAGACTGTGCTGCTGGAACTGCCTGGGCATTTGGTTCCATCCTCCAGATCCGGTGTTTTCAGTAAAGCAACAAAACATAAATATTTGTTTTTATTCAGAAGTATGAAGCTAAAAGATTTTCGACCTCCAAATCACTCGAATGCACCTGTGAAGACGTCGCCTTTGCCTCATTTGGCTGCGCCTATTATGCCTGCATCCAAGCTTGCCGGACGTTTCTCGGTCTGATCTGCCGCATCGAAATACTCGCATCGGTTGAGGCATTCTTATGAGAGATCGACCACATTGCCGCCACAATTCAACCGCTAAAAAATCTTATTCGCGCCAAAATAACACCGCCTTGAAGGTACTTGTTGTTTATCAGGAGTTAATGAGTCTTTTTGCCACTTTGGCGCCGGTACGAGTTTTTTTGCTCAACTCCAATACAAGGCTTTCTGCTGTGACCGATTTGAATCCCTCCGCTGCCGCCGAGCAAGAAGCTGTCTTCTTCGCTCGTGAGAGTTTCCTTGGTGAGCTCAAGACTCTGAATCGCGACCACCCGACCACAGGCTTTGGCATTTCCCTTCGAACGCATTCGGGTGAACATTATCTGCTTGCGAACGCCCGCATGCCGTTACCCGCAGCAAAATCCGAAGGTTTCCCGACCGGGCGCCGCGTTGCATGCCTCGAGAACGGCGACCGCTTCAGCTCGATCGAAGTTCTGGCCGATTCCAAATCGTACGAGACCATTTCACCTCGGGCCGAGGCCGAAATACTGGGCAATGCATTGGACCTGATCGCGCGGATCGACACTCTGACAAGCGTTCCGGCAGGGCGTGTTGCGCATGCGCCCCAAATTGCTGCAACGGGAACCGGAGGTTAAGTATGGCGCGCAACGATCACCTTTTGTCTGTGGGCAACGAAGCACTGGCACCGATGACGGCAACCATGGCTTCACTGACGGCTCAGATTGATCAACTGACTGAGGTGGCTGATGCGCGCTCCTCGGCACGGCTGGCGACGCTCAAGACCCGGATGGAGAACTTTACCGCCAGCGTCACGATGGTGGGCCAGGTCAAGGCCGGAAAATCCTCGATCGTCAATATTCTTGCCGGGCACCCCGGCCTGCTTCCGTCAGACGTCAACCCGTGGACGTCGGTGGTTACGACCCTGAACATCAACACGCGCCCACCCGGTGATACAAAGGCCAAGTTCACGTTTTTCGAGCAGGAAGAATGGGACAACCTGATGGTCGGTGGCGGTCGTCTTGGCGAATTGGCCAATCGCGCCGGCGCTGATGACGAGATGGAAGACATCCGCCGCCAGATCGGTGAGATGAAGGCCAAGTCAGAGGAACGTCTTGGCAAACATTTCGACCTGATCCTAGGTCAAAGCCATCAGTATGATCATTTCGATGAGGAACTGATTCAGCGTTATGTTTGCCTGGGCGATGAAGACGATCCCGATATTGACCCCAAAACGGGCCGGTTTGCTGATGTTACCAAATCAGCCGAGCTGTATATGGACATTCCGCAATACCCCATCGCGCTGAAACTGTGCGACACGCCGGGTGTGAACGATACGTTCATGGTGCGTGAACAAATCACTCTGCGCAGCCTGCGCGGATCCGAAGTCTGCGTTGTGGTGTTGGCGGCAAGCCAGGCCCTGACGACAATGGACATGGCCCTGATGCGCATTATCGCGCAGTTCGAGAACCGGCAGATCATCCTGTTCGTCAACCGGATCGACGAGCTGTCCGATCCTGTGAACCAGGTTCCAGAGATCCGTGACCGCATTCAGGACACGCTGAAACAGAACAATATCGACACAAATACCAGCGTCGTTTTTGGCAGCGCATTATGGGCCGAAGCGGCGTTGACAGGGAACCCGGATATTCTGACAGAAGAGTCGCGCCAGGCCTTGAATACGTTCTACCTGGCCGCCGGTTTCGGTGATCAGGCGGCCTCGCTCGACAAAATCTGGGCGCTGTCCGGTCTGCCCGATCTGCTGCTGGCCATAAATGAGCGCATTGCAGACGGTGCCGGAGCGCGCCTGATGGACCGCGTCCGCCATCGGGCGCGTAACATTGCCAGTCAGATCCGCGCGACTGCGGTTGCCAAGAATCTGTCCGAAGGCGAAGGCGTTGCACGGGATCTTGACGGCGTGTCGCCCGAAGAGGCGATAAACACGGTGTCAGCCGAATACGAAAAGAAAGCCGCCGAGTTGACAAATGCGCTGCGCGACAAAGTGTTGGAGCGTCTGAAGTCAGCCGAGGACAATTTCGTCAAACGCGCAACGGACTCTCTGATCGCGCATCTTGAAAAAAATGGCGAACAAGGCACGTGGCAATACGATCCCGCGGGTTTGCGGACGTTGCAAAAGGCTGCCTATTTCAGTTTCGCCCGCGCCATGCGAAAGGATGCAGGGGCGTTGTACGCAACCGCTGCTGCGGACGTCGAAGCGCTTTATCATAAGATACTCGGCAACCATCTGGGCGAATTCAGCATCGAAGCGCCCATTGTTCCCCGTGTTCCGCCGCCTCTCGGCATCGGCCGGACGATCGCACTGGACTTGCAAAGCACCTGGTGGCGACGTTGGTGGCAACGCCGAAAGGGGTTTGAGGCATATGCGGCGGATTACACGCGGCTGATCGCGTCCGAGGCAAACTCGATCACCAAGGATATCGAGGAAAACCAGATCGCGGCGGTTCTGGAAAACGTCCGCGCGATCCTGACGGATTTCCTGCGCGAGCAGAAGGAAACCCTGCTGAGCATCTCGTCTTCTGCCGACAAGAACCCGGGTCAGACTGCGGCGGCGATGGCGGGCTTGCAGCCACAGAAATCCAAGGACGAGATTCTGGGTGACATACTGAAAGATCTAAGCAACGAAGCGGCATAAGTAGAAAAATGGCAAAAGATACACAAACACGCTTTGTTTCTCCGAAGGCATGGGAACGCATCGAGCAGTGGTCCCGTCGCAAACCGGTTTTCGCCCTGATGGGCGAGTTCAGCGCCGGTAAATCCACGTTGATGAACTTTTTGCTGCGAACGCAGACCTTGCCGACGCAGGTGACGGCAACCCAGTTGCCACCGGTCTGGTTTAGCTGGGGCAATCAAGCGCCCTATATAAAACGCCATGACGGAAGCACTGAACTGATCGAGCTGGATCAGCTTGAAACCGTTGGCGTCAATGACGCACAGTTCATCCGCATCTTCCTTGAGGCCGATATTCTGGAGGCTGTCGACCTGATCGACACACCCGGCATTTCGGACCCCAAGATCTCGACGGATGTGTGGCAACGCGCGGTGGGTCAGGCAAACGGCGTTTTGTGGTGTACCCACGCGACACAAGCCTGGCGCGAAACCGAACGCGCGACATGGGTTTCCCTACCCGAGAGGTTGCAACACAACTCTTTGCTTTTGGTGACGCGGGCAGATGCCCTGAGCCTCAAAGACCGTCAAAAAGTACTGCGCCGCGTTAACCGCGAAGCTGGTCACCTGTTCAATCGGTCCATTCTGTTCTCGGCCCGCGACGCAATCACTGCCCGGGACAAGACAGGCGATGCCGAGATGTGGTCGCGCAGCGGCGGAGGCAAGATGATCGACAGTTTCCTGGAGATCACAGAACAGATTATGGACAACCGTGCCGATCAGCTGGCTCGATACCAGATCGACAAGAGCCAGGCCGACGCACCCAAAGTCAAACCTTTGCGCCCTGCCCGTTCATCAGACGAGCCGACAGCCAGAGACGAAGCCGCACCCTTGAGGTTGGTGAACCCATTGGAGGCCGCCGGGCAATCGAACGCTGTAGGCGAAACAGTTGTAACCAGCTTCCCGGTACGACCTGCCCGGGTCGAGCGGCGCTCGGATGAGGCCGAGCGGGTTCGGATCGATGCGGAAGAGGCTGAACGGCTGCGCGCAGAGATGACGGCAGAGCCGGTTCCGCTGCCCGTTGAACCCGACACAAGCGATGATCTGCGTTCCTTTTTCAAGGACACCTCGAACGACCCGCTGGAATTGACGAATGTCGCGGGCCTTGAGGATGACGAAGACGAATTCGAGCTGTCCGTTGACGCCGATCTGGAGGACGCATTGGATGACGACACGGGCGCTCTGGATGATGCTGAAATCAGCCCCGCGCCTCTTGCGGCTGTTGACAATTCCGATGATGTGCTTGCCTCGCTGAACACTTCGATGCAAGAGACCCAGATCGTGCCGGATGGCGAAGAAGAGGAATCCGAGCAGGCCGATTTGGCTGAAGATCGCGGCATAGAAGTTTCTGTATCCTCGATTACGGCATTGATGGCCGCGCAAACCGGCAACACTGCGGATGAGTATGAGCCGGAACCCGAAACCAGCGGTTTGATCGAAGCGGCCACCACCGAACAGGTTGACGCAGTTGAAAGAAGCGTTGCCATGCTGAGTGGCCTGCCCGAAGTTGCGGTCGGATCGCCTCTCAGCGCGTCGGATATGTGGCAGGAGGTTTCGAGAAATGAAGACCTGCCGCAAGATGCAGAAGGGCTGAAGAATGTATTCAAGGCCTTTCTGGCCGAGTTTGATCAGATCGCCATTGAACACAACGAAAGGCAAACCAAAGAGGCACTTCGATCCATTCCGAAAGCCAAAGAAAATAGCGGCGCTGAATGGCATGTGTTGTAAGGGTATCCGAATCGAGCTAGTGAGAAACTCATAAATGAAAACAATGGATTAGATGTCTATTCAAACCGCACTGAACTCCGCCATGGAAACGATACCCGACTGTATAGCAGCCGGGTATATCGACATGGAGACAGGGATGCTTTTGGGCAGTTCTGTTTCAGATCCCGACTGCGCGGATTCGTTGGATGTTTTGGCGGTGGCTGTGGCCAATCTGTTTCAGGGGCGCGGGGTTGCAGCCTTTGAAGCGCTCTTGCGTCAGGCTGGCAGTGCAGACGAAGAAAGCGCTGGCTTTGGGGAAGTCGCCGTTTTTTCCAAGGACAGGCTAAACATCTTTCTGCGGACCAAGGAATATCCTGATCATGTGGTCTGCTATATCTGCCGCAACAGTGCGAATGTCGGACTGGCGCTTACCAAATCACATCTCAGTCTGGGGCCGGTTGCGGCTGCGGTTTGAACGGGACCAGAGGGGGTCACGGCATGATGGACACGGACATTCTCGACCTGCTTGAAGATATCAGGCGGACCTCGGTCGCACGGCTGTCTCCGACCGTGAGGATCGCAGGAGAAACAGCGGCCGCGCGCCGTTCTGCGGTATTGCGGGCAATCCGTGGCACAGTATTGCCGCGCCGGTTGGAATTCACCGCCGCAAACGGGGATTGTCTGGCAATCGAGGTGAACAGCTCCCGGATCACCGATGTCTTCAAGGTACCGTCAGGTGAGGTTCCGGACTTTGAAACGGAATCACGCGCCGAACTGATCGAGAAGCTGGCTGGATTGGTGTCGGAGATCTCGGCCTCGCCTGCCCCGCTTGAGTTGACGTCGGGCAGACCGGACACAGCGCTTGAAGTGGATGAGGTAGGTATCACCTTCAGCGAAATCGAGAAAGCCTGCGCCGCCATCGAGCTTCCGTCCGAGCCAATTGTTTCCGTCGTCCCGAGTGCTGAGAAACCTGTTGATGACTCTCTGCCCGCCGAGGCAACACCCGATGCAGCGGAAACATTTGCCCAACGTTTTTTTGAAGCGTCAAGCCGCTTCGCCTCGGGTCGTGTTTTTGTGGAAAGTTCGGACGAAGCCGCACCTCTTTTGGAAGGCGTTTGCAAGCCATCTGAGCCGATGCATCCCGACCAGGACACGCTGGCCCGTTTTGTGGCTGATCTTGCCGGCTGGGATGGCGACTCTCAGCAAGAGAGTGAAGACCCGCAACTGATTGTCATGCGGCCATCGGGCGGGAAAGGGGCCGGTCTGGCCGTTTTGAGTGACGGTGGTCAGATCGCGGTCGCCATCCACGAAGCCCGCAAACTGGGGGCGGTCGTCAACCTGTGGACCTCTTTGCAGGAGGCCGAAAAATGATTGCCTCCGTTGAATTCAAATTTTCGACTACTTCAATCTGTTTTTTATTGTAACCAGGGTAATGAGTAATGAGTGAAACACATCGCCGCGAACTTATTCGCATAGCAGAAGAAATGAACGGGGCAACCAATGATGAAACGCGCCAGTTCATTTCGCGCATCATTGGTGATCTTAGCAATCTGAAACCGTCAATTGCGTTTGTCGGGCAAATCAAGGCTGGAAAATCGCGTCTGATCAACGGCTTCACCGGTCAGGCAGAGTACTTGCCTTCGGATGTAAACCCCTGGACAACTGTTATCACCGATATGCATTTCGGCCATCCGTCCGGCCGGACGCAAGGTGCCGAATTCCATTTCTTCGACAATTACCAATGGCAATCGCTGATCGCCGAAGGTGAAGAACTGCGCAACATGTTTCCCGATGACGAGGACAGCTATAAGCGCGAGATGATCGAAGAACAGGTCGAGGCCATGAAGGTCCGGGCGCGTCGACGTCTGGGTGACAGCTATGAACAACTGCTGGGCCAACAGCACGATCTGGACGAACTGACGTCAGATGACCTCGCCAGATATGTCTGTGCCGGGGATGATCCGTCCGAAGACGGGGCTTTGGATCCGGGCAGTGATCGCGGGCTTTACAGCGACATCACCCGCAAGGCCGAGGTCTATTTTGACCTGGGCCATTTTCCGTTTCCGCTGACGGTCACCGACACGCCCGGCGTGAATGATCCCCTGCTGATCCGCGAAGAAATTTCACGACAGTATCTGAAGGAATCCGATTTCTTTGTGGTGGTTCTGTCCGCGCATCAGGCATTGTCGCGCGCGGATCTGAAATTGTTCCGGTTGATGCAAGCGCTGGAACTTGGGCAGATCGTCGTCTTCATCAACCGTGTGGACGAATTGGGCGGCGGCGCCGAAGACGCGGCCAAGGTTCGTCTGGATGTACTGGACGGGTTGGAAAAGGCGCTCGGCAACTCGAACATCGATGTCCTCATGGGCAGTGCGCAATGGGCGCATTATGCTCTGACCGGCGATGAAACCGGAGTGAACCACGACCACGTGCTGGCATGGCTGCGCGCTCACCCGGAACAGATGCAGCAATACCTCAACGGTGTGGCCGAGATCAAACAAGGCCCGGGACCGATCAGCCGCGAAGCGGTTCTGCGCTTTGCCGCAATGATCGCGTCGGGCCTGCCCGATCTGCGTCGTCATGTCACTCAGGCTTTGACGGACGGACCGATCAACGAACAGTTGCGGATGGCCTGGCAACATCTCGACAGCTTCGCACGCGGGGAGCTTGAGCGCTCTCAGGTTCGTTTGCGGGCGCTGCAAGATGAAGACGGCTCGGATGTTCGAAACGCCGATGAAAGCGACAAGACACTTGGCGACCTACGCAAGCTGATTGCTGAAAAAACGCAGGAGATCACGCGTGACATGGATGATGTCCTGTCGAATCTGCGCGGGGTCATGGATGACACTGTCTCGGAATCGGTGGCTATCGTTGTGCGCGGGCCGGACGGCCAGTCGCCTCTGCTGGCAAAAGGCGGAGAGACCGAGCTCAATTTTACGCCATTGCGCGAGCGTATGCGTGAACTGGTACAGGGGGCGTCGCAAGTTGTTCGGCAGCGCATGCTCAGCGAGCTTTACGCGATCGACATGCATTGCAATGCCGCCTTGCGGGCATTGCCGGGATGGCAAGAACCGGTCGACAATCGCATGACCACCAGTGCTGTACGTTGGTTCCGGCCTGACACCACCGCCCTGACCCGTGGCATTACCGTTGAATTGCGTGTAAACTGGCTGTCGCGTCTGATCTCGCGCAATAGCGTTGTGGCGCGTGCAGAACGGCTGATCGTGCAGGAGTTCGAGCTGATCGGGGATGACCTGATCGACACGACCCGCGACGATCTGTTGGAACGGCTGAATACGGTTCTGGACCACTATATGGCCCTTCTGGCCGGTCATCTTGAACACCGGTCCAACTCAGGAGAACTGAACGCCCAAGCGGAAGCGCAAGGTGCATTCGACAAAGCGCGTCGCATTGCAGCTGAGCTGGAGACGGTTTTTGGAACACCCGATGCGGATGAAAGACAAGCAGAGGCTGCGGAATGATTGAATTTCCCGGAACTGAAAAGGAAGTACGCCAACTGGAGCGCTTCCTGACCGCAACTGAAAACCTGACGCCTGACGAGGCGTTGGAGGATATGCGTGCGCGGGCTCTGTCCCACGCTGAACGTCTGTCAAACGCGGTCAATATCGGTTTCGCCGGGGAATTCGGCGCAGGCAAGTCAAGTCTGGCGAACATGCTGGCTGGCGCGGACATTCTGCCAACTGGCCCGCAGCATCTGAAATTGCCGCTGGTGATCGTCGCCTACGCGGATGCGCCCGAAACGACTGTCGGTTGGTGGAACAGGGAACCAAAGACCTATTCCGGCATAGTGCTGGAAAAAGCGGCCGAGGAGGAGCCCGATTTCATATCGGTCGGCATCAATACTCCGGCCCTCAAGGAAATATCACTGTTTGATCTTCCGGGCTCGGGTGCTCTGGATGATACCTACAAGCCGACTTTGGATCTGCTGAACTTCGTCGATTGTGCCATCTGGTGCACAAATGGAACCAATGCCTGGCGCGAGACCGAGCGCCACTTGTGGTCTCAGGTGCCCCCGGAACTTCGGGCCAACAGCCTGCTGGCCGTAACACATGCTGATCTGCCACCGGTGCAGGGTGCCCTGGACCGCGTCCTTGCGCGCCTGAACAAAGAAAAAGAAGGAATGTTCCGCGCCGTTGTCCCAATTGGTACGCCGGTCGCCGTGCGTGCCATGGCGCAAGAGCCCGAGCCCGACTTTGCGCTTTGGGAAACCTGCGGCGGGCAGAACCTTGCGGAACACGTGCTGGAAGCGGCATCCGACCGGCGCCGCGGCGATCTCGAGGCTGCGCGGAAAGCTTTGCAGCAGGACATCCTGCCCTATCTTGAGGCGGTGAAGGGCGCAGAGCCAGAGCCTGTTTCGAATGACACCACATCGATGCAGTCATCGCTTGGGTCTGCCCTGCCCCCGTTGAACAATCCCATTCTCGAGGACTGGCTGGCCGCAATAGCAAGCATCTATGAAGATCTACGTGAAACCTCTGACATCGAACCGGCCGCGTTTCTGAACAGCTGTCAGGAGATCGTCGAAGATTTTGCGGAGCGGCTGGAACAAGGTGGCGAAATCGACCCCGAAGCTGATTGGATTCCCGCAGAATTTGAAAAGGCGACAGATTTGCTTTTGTTGCTGCAATTCGAAAGCGGGGACGCACCATTGAAGGACGCAATCAGCATTCTGGCGCAGCTGGGCGACAACCTTGCCTGGGCTGGAAGCACGGTCGCAGCGGCGCAACCGAAAACCGGAACCTGACGCTTTCCCGTCAAGATTGAGCTGCATTGCAGCGATTCGAAGGGCCGAGGAATCGGCCCTTTATTGTTTCGAATTCGTGGACCAACACGCTTGATTTCGGGTTTAAGTTTTCAATCAGCCCATATTCATTGTCTATATATTGCCTCATAGGCACCGCTAGGCACAACATAAGCCATCATGCGAAAAACGATCCATAGTGAAGCCATCAGGCGGCCCCAATAAAGTCAAATTTGAAACGTCTAACCGTTCTCAAGTGTCCTGCGGTTGTTTTTGGTTGTGAGTTCGTGGGCTGTCGGCCCGGTTTTTCTAAGCCGCAAAATGAATAGAACGGGCGGATTGAAATGAGCCACAACCAGGCTGTCGGCGCGACGCACGACGAACCGAAAATTGAAGGATTGCAGCCAGGCGCAAAGCTGTTGCGCGGGCAGTATGAAATCCTCCGCTATCTCAGCAACGGCGGATTTGGGATCACTTACCTGGCGCGCGACAGCCTGGAGCGCGACGTCGTGATCAAAGAGTGCTTCCCCGGAGCGCTGTGCCGCCGCAACGGTGATCTGGTCGAACCAAACGACCCTTCCTTCAAGGACGACCTGCGCTCGATCATTGACCTCTTTATTCAGGAGGCACGCAATCATGCGCGTCTGGTACATCCCAATATCGTAGATGTGCATCAGGTGTTCGAAGACAATGACACCGCATATATCGCAATGGACCTCATCCGTGGGTGCGACCTGCTGGATTACGTGGAAAATCCGGAAAATAACGGCGGCCCTGATTTCATCGTTCAGGTCACCGAAAAAATGTTGTCCGCGGTTTCTTTCATTCACCAGAGCGGCATGTTGCATCGGGACATTTCGCCAGACAACATTCTGATTGATGAGAACGGAGACCCCGTCCTGATCGATTTTGGCGCCGCACGCGAGCAAGCGGCGAACAAATCGGCAGCATTGCTGACCCTGCGCGTCATCAAGGATGGATACTCTCCGCACGAATTCTATGTGCGGGGCGCGGATCAAGGGCCCAGCAGCGACCTATATGTTCTGGCCGCCACGCTTTATCACGCGATCAGCGGTGAACGCCCCATCGACGGCCAGAGCCGCCTGAACGCGTTCAACAACGGGCAGGATGACCCCTACACGCCATTGACCGGTCGTTTCGAAGGATACCCAGACGGGTTCCTTGAGGCGATTGACAAGGCGATGGAAGTTCACGCCACGGATCGTCTTCAATCTGCATTGGATTGGTTGCGCATGTTCCGCGGCCCCGGCGTCATGTTCGACACATTCGCCTATCGGCCCGTGTCCGTGATTGTCGGAATGGATCGCAAAGATAAAGAGGAAGAAAAGGCCCGGATCAAGGCCGAAAGCGAGAACGCCGAAGCCGTAGTTACGGCCCTGCTGGCCGGAAACTCGGACATCGTTCTTGGCAACGAAGACAAAAAAGATGTCGATCTTACCAAAATCTCTAAGAAAGAGGAAACCCCGGTCGCTGTCGATACAGTGGTTCAGAGCGGGTCCGGCGGCAGCGGCAAGCTGATTGCAGGCGCGGCTGTTGTTGCAGTTGCGTTGGCCGCGGGTGGTTTCTTTGCGATGTCCGGCGACAAGACGGAAGACCAGGCAGAAACACCGGTCGCGCAGCCCGCGGCAGACATACAATCCGCCGAGACAGAGGCGCTCGTTACAGATCCTTCTGTCACAGAGGCCACCGATCCCGAACCCGAAGTGGCCATCGCACCCGAACCCAAGCCGGAAGAGCCTGTCGAGCAGGCACAACCAGTACCTGCGGAGCCAGCTGCCACAGAAACAGCCTCCGCAGACACTGAACGTTCCGAAGTTCCGGCACAGTCGGAAGAAGCGACTGATATTACAGCAGTGTCTGAGATCGAGACACCTGCAACTGATGCAATTGCCAACGCCGGTGTTCCGGCGGAACAGCAGGTGGCGTTTGCGCATTGGGATGTCGATATCCCCTTCCAGACATCCCGCCGCCGCGGCTCGACCGGAGCCACCATTGCAGTTACGGGGGTGGACGCCAATCAGGACATGAGCGTGATCGGCGATTGGGTACAGCGTGGCGCTGTCATCTATACCCTGAATGGCAGCCCAGTCCGTCAGGATGTTCCTTTTGCGGCGCAGGTTCTGGATAACCTGAAGGTTGACGCCGATGGGTACACAAGGGTTGCTGCCCGCTATCGCCCGCTGGGTCAGACCCGGGCGCAAAATGGTCTGTTGGCCCTTCCCGCCATACGATCCGTTGGTTTGGAAAATGGTTACACCTTTACCGTTAGCGCCGAAGGCAATAGCGGATGGCAAACCACGGTGAACGCAGTTCCGGCTGACGCGGCAGGAAGCCTGCAAAAAGACGATGTCCTGCTGAATGAAAGCCATTCCGGCATCACATTTGACGGCTCGGAAAGCCTTGATGAGATGCTGGCCGCACTCGTTTCAAGCGAGCAGCCCGAGGCAAATCTGACAGTGTTGCGCAATGGGGCCGAGACGGCCGCAATCATGCAGCTTGCACAGGAGTAATCTGACCGGTTCAAAAGTGATCTGCCAGTGTGTGTTTGCTGAGGGTGGTATCAAGGTTTGCCACCCTGGCGGGAACCGGCCCGCCGCAGAATGTACCAGTTCCCATGGGTATCCATTGAGTGGCTCTGCGCTGACGTGCAGGGAACAGTAGCAGCTTACGACGCGGCTTATCTGCGTCACTAACTTGAAGGTGTCGACACCATGTTCAAATACAAAAGCCCTCTGAGCCGGCTTCTCGAAGGTGCCGGCAAATCCAAAGAAGAAGACGTTGCCGAGAAACCGGCCGCAGTAGACGGCGCCGTAAGCGAAGAAGAAAAGCAGGAACCCATTGCGGATTTCAACGCACTGCGCGCCGCATTGGCCGGTGGAAACATGACATCCGAATCCTATGAGGAAACGGATGAACTGATCCCCGAAGAAAAGATGCCCGAGTTCGACGAGGCCGAGCCGGAGGCAGTGACCGACCCCGAGGTGTCGATCTTCGCCGAAGACAGTTCGGAAGAAGACAACTTGGAAGAGGACGACGCTCCGAAAAACGTTCTGGTGGAAGAGCATGTCGAAGAACTGGTTGAGGTCGAGCAGGTTGTCACCCTGCATGTGGCGGAAACACCCGCCGAGACTTCGCCAGAGGAAGCAACGGCAGAGGTCGTGTCCGAACCTACCGAGCCAGAAGTCGGCGAGGTTGAGGTTGCCGAAGCTCCGGCCCTAGAAACGAAGCAGGTCGAAGAGACCCCTGAGCCGGTGATTGAGCAGGTTGCACCAGCCCCCGCCCCGGTCGAGGATCGCCGTTCACGGGTCAAGACGACATTTCTGGGATTTGAGCGCGCCGATACGCATGTTCAGGACTTGATCGAATCCTCCGAACCCGTAGCGAAAGCAGAAGCGGCGCAAGAGACATTCCCGGTGGGCTGGCTGGTAGTAACAGCCGGTCCGGGACGAGGTTCAAGCATTACGCTCACCGAAGGCCTGATGCAAATCGGACGCAACGATGACCAGGCCATTCAGTTGGATTTTGGCGATACCGGCATTTCGCGCTCGAACCATGCAGTCATCGCCTATGACCCCGAAGACCGGAAGTGTTACTTGGGCCATGGCGGCAAGGCCAATCTTGTACGTCTAAATGGCAAACCTGTTCTCAGTACCGTGGCCCTGTCCAGCGGAGACCTGATCCGCATCAGCGAAACCTCGATCCGGTTCATGGCCTTCTGTGACGACGGCTTTGATTGGCGGGATTCCTGATTGATGCTGGCAACTCCGGCATATGATGTTGCGCTGATCCTGAACCAGGGTCAGCGGGAAACGCAGGAAGACGCGATTGCGGCCCGCATGTTTGACGCGTCGGACGCGGGTTATGTTGTGATTGCGGACGGTATGGGTGGCCATGAGGCGGGTGAAATAGCTTCAGAAATGATTGTGGCCGCATGGCGCGACGCGCTGGACGCAGAACTTGAGGCAGAAACACTGAACGAAGGATCCGCGATAGATGCGCTTCCGTTGGCCGCCATGCAAGCCAATGCCGCGATCGCCAACTACACCGAGGCCCGGGGCCAAGGGTTCAACATGGGATCGACCATGTTGGGTGTCCTTCTTCTGGGGCGGCGTGTGTTCTGGATTTCGATCGGCGACAGCCCTCTTTACCTGTTTCGAGATGGAGCGTTGACGCAGGTCAACGAAGACCACTCGATGGCACCCGTGATTGCGTCGAAAGTGGCTTCTGGCGAGATCACCGAAGCGGTGGCCCGGGAAATGGACCGCAATCAATTGACGTCCGTAGTTACGGGCGGGGCCATTCCCAAAGTGGACTGCCCGGAAGATCCATTGATCGTGTCGCCCGCCGATGTCCTGATCCTTGGAAGTGATGGCTTGCAGTATATCAGCGACGCCGAAATTCAGGCCATTCTGCGGGATCATCAACAGGGGCTGGCACAAGACATTGCCGAAGCATTGCTGAGGGCCGTGCAGGCCAAGGGTGACCCGGATCAGGACAATCTTTCTATCGCAGTGGCGAAACTTACAAGAACCTAAACAGGCAAAGCAACAGGACCCATGAAAAAGCACTTACTTATATCAAGCCTTGCCCTTGCTGCCGCCACGGGTGCAGCATCTGCGCAAGAGGCGTGTTCAAGTTATGAAATTCAACGCGGCGATAGCTTACGGGAATTGGCAATCGAAGTGTATGCGACGGAAGACTTTCGCATCATTTTCGACGCGAACCGGGATGTTATCGGTTCCAACCCCAATATTATCCGCGTCGGCGACGTTCTGGAACTGCCCTGTCTGGAAGATGTCGGGCGCGCTCCGGTGCTGGCTGACACCGAGGCAGAGCGGCTGGCTGCGGAAATGGCGGCTGAGCTGGTAAAAGCCGCAGAAGAACGCGCTGAAAAAGCTGTGGCCGAAGCAGAAGCACGTGTTGCCGCAGCGGAAGCCGAGGCAAAGAAAGCAAGTGAAGAGGCGGTCGTTGCAGCACGGGCTGCTGCCAAAGAAGAGATCGAAGCCGCCCGCGCCGAAGCTGCCGCTTTGATCCGGAATGCCGGAACGGGTGAACGGCCCGAGATTCGGGATCGTCAATTGCTGTTGATCACCGGTGGGAACTACGCTCCGTTCACCGATGAATCTCTGCCCAATCGGGGGCTCTATACCCATCTGGTTGAGACAGCGATGTTTCGTGCCGCTCCCGAACAGGCCTACAAGATTCAGTTCGTCAATGACTGGTCATCCCATCTGGACCTGTTGATGCCGACGCTTGCATTTGACGCCACCTTCCCCTGGTCGCGCCCCAATTGCGAAGAGGCCGTTGCGCTGTCGGAAGATGATCGCAACCGGTGCGAGACCTACAATTTCTCAAACCCGTTCTACGAGGTTGTGGATACGTTCTTCGCCCGGGAAGGTTCCGGCTATGAGGAGACATTGACCTATGCCGACTTTGCCGGTGCAACGATTTGCCGGCCGGAAGGTTGGTCCCTGTCTCACATGGACGCGGTAAGCCTGTACGAACCGGTCATCAAACTTCTGCGCCCAACGTCACCGGATGATTGCTTTCACTCTCTGATGGAAGGCACCGCAGATATCGTTGCCATCGAAGCACATCTGGCAGCCGAGGCAATAGATCGGCTTGGGTACAAGCACCGGATTATCGAAAACCCCAACCTTGCGGCCATCAAGTCGCTTAACGTCATGACCCACAAAGATAATCCTGATGGGGAAGCGATCCTTGAGACGCTGAATCAGGGTCTGGCAATCATGCAGCAATCGGGCGAATGGCGCGACATCGTGTCAACCGCCCTGCGTCATCAAATGGAAAATGGATAAGGCCCCGATCTGGCCTGACAAACTAAAGTCTGGAGGAAGTGGACATGTTTAACGAGAAGATAAAGAAGGTAGCGCTTTCAGCAACCGCGATCACTGCTCTGAGTGCGGGCGCCGCTGCGGCGCAGGAAGCTTGTACCAACTATACCGTCCAAGACGGCGACACCATGGCGACCATTGCAATCGCAGCTTATGGCACGTCGAACTATCAGCCGATCTTCAACGCGAACCGGAACGAAATCACCAACCCCAACGCTCTGGAGCCAGGTCTGGTTCTGGCCCTTCCCTGTGAAGACGGCAGCCTGCCCAATGGTCAGAGCGCGCAGGAAATCATCGCAGCTGAAGAACAACGTGCAGCCAGCGTCAAACGTTCGAGCGTCTACCAGCCGCCGATCAAGCTGGTGACCGGCAATGGCTGGGCACCTTTCGCAGATGAATCGCTGAACGGTGGCGGAGCAATCACCCGTCTGGGCACCACGGCTTTGCAGCGCGGCGGCAACGCGCGCGACTATTCCGTAAGCTTCGTGGATGACTGGAACTCGCACCTGGAAACTCTTCTGCCTCTTGGCGCCTTTGACGTGTCTATGGCGTGGAACATGCCAGATTGCACCAACCGCACTTACGAATGGTCCTGGGAAACCGAGGTGCGCTGCACACAGTTCGATTCATCTGTTCCGGTCTATGACATTGTCGTCGGGTTCTACACCATTCCGGAAAGCCAGTATGCGAATGCGACAACCTTTGAAGAACTGAAGGGCGCCACCATCTGCCGTATGGATGGCTGGTTCATCCATGATCTGGAACAGGAAGGTCTGCACAATGGTGAAACCATTACGCTGATGCAGCCGATCACCGCACGCGAATGCCTTGACGCGGTCCTGACCGGCACCGCAGATGTTGCAACCTTTGAAGTTCAGCTGTTCTCGGACACAATGGTTGAAATGGGACTGAACCAGAACGACCTGGTTGAGAACCCGTACGTGACCTCGCTTTCCTCGCTGCGCTTTATCAGCCACCGCAGCAATCCGTTCGGCAAGCAATACCTGGCGATGTTGAACAAAGGCCTGAACGAGATGCGCGAAACCGGGGAATGGTATGCGATCGTCTCCGACACGCTGCGCGAGCACAACGAAAAACTGATGGCAGCGTCGAACTGATCCCTCGGTTCAGCTGAAACTTTGGGGCCGGTTCTTCAATCGGCCCCTTTTTTGTCAGCGTTAAACACGAGGTTTTTCAGAATGACAAATTTTGGCCTCTTATCTGCTTCATAACAGCCTCAAATGCGCAGCACCTTCTAACCCCAAGCACGATCATCATTCAATTGATGCCAATGAAAGAGCGTGATTTTCATATGATACAGGGCGCCTTCAATATTCAGAATAGCTCACCGTCGTCCGCGACCAGATCGGATTTGGACGTTGCAGTGATCTTGCCCTGCTACAACGAGGCCGTTGCCATAGGTGAAACCGTTCGGCAATTCCGTGCGGCCCTGCCCGACGCAACGATTTACGTATATGACAACAATTCCACCGACGACTCCGTCAAGGTCGCGCTTGAGGCAGGCGCCCTAGTCTATTCCGAAACATACCAGGGCAAAGGCAACGTGGTCCGTCGAATGTTTGCCGACGTTGATGCGGATGTCTACGTTATGGCTGACGGGGATGCGACCTATGACAGCGCGGCGGCGCCGGAATTGATCGACCTGCTCGTTTCGCAGAATCTGGATATGGTCAACGGCGCCCGGGTGAATGAAGAAACCGAAGCCTATCGGCGGGGCCACAAATTTGGCAACGCGTTGTTCAGTTGGCTTGTGAAATTCTTCTTCAACAGCAAAATCAACGACCTGCTTTCGGGTTACCGCGTTTTCAGCAGACGCTTTGTCAAAAGCTTCCCCGCAGTATCAAACGGGTTCGAGATTGAAACAGAGCTGACAGTTCATGCTATGCAGATGCGCATGCCAATCGGTGAGGTTCAAACAAGATACTCGTCACGCCTGCCAGATTCGAACTCCAAGCTAGCGACATTTTCCGACGGGTGGCGGATTCTCAAAATGATCGGCTTGCTGATCAAGGATGAAAAGCCCATTGCGTTTTTCCTGTCATTGGCCGTGTTTATGTTTTTGCCTTCGCTCTTTGTGTTTGTATCCGTATTCCGGGAATTCTTGGAAACTGGGCTTGTCGATAGAATTCCGTCTGTCGTCGTCGCAGTATCCGGTTTTGTTGCGACAATGCTGTCCATCGTCTGCGCTTTGATATTGGAATCTCTGGCTCTTGCCCGGAGGGAAGCACGTCGTCTGTCATATTTGCAGCACAAAGGTGTAGCTGCGTCAGGCGTTGACCAAATCAAGCCATCGCTTGTCGAGGCTCAAACCCGTCGATTTGGCTGATCAGAACCACCCCCCCCCCAGTTCAATGCTAGGCAAATGAACGGCCTGTTCGCGCGTAAGCGTCTGAACACGCTGGTTTGTTCAAGGATTTGGTGAACCAGATACGCAAATGGCCAGCACCCCAAATGCTGGCCATTTTTCTGAGTGAGTGATATAGCCCTAAGGCCTCACCAGTGAAATTCTTTGTCCCCAAATACCTAACGCGGACTGAAAACCGGCGCTATTGGGGGAATCCCGTAAATCTTAAATTTTTTCCAAAAATCAGGATCTTTCGATCCTTGCTGACCGCCCTGTTCGCAGTTTCAGGAAAGCGATCGAAACTTGCGCCTGCGTCCGGACGGCCACGCGCTGAAATCCAAACTGATGCCCAGGTGTTTACCGGGCACACATTGCGCAAGTCGTTCATAGAACCTGACAAGGTTGGTTTTAACGGCGTAGCCACAGCAAGCTACAGATCGTCAGGCGCAAGCTTCGGGGCGGGTCTTTTGGCAATCCCGCGTTCCATGAAAAGGACCGCGCAAAGGCGGTCCCTTCGTGTTTTGATGTCGGACGAAACTCGCCCGCCTGTTCGACGGCGATCAGCCGATGATTGCGTTCAGCGTAGCGCTGGGGCGCATCACAGCGGCGGTTTTGGCCGGGTCAGTGTGATAGTATCCGCCCAAATCCACCGACGGTCCTTGGACTGCGGCCAGCTCCGACAAGATCTGCTCTTCTTTGTCTGCCAGCTCTTTTGCAAGTGGTGCCATTTCAGCCGCCAGATCGGCATCGTCAGATTGGGCTGCCAAGGCTTCGGCCCAGTAGCGCGCGAACCAGTAGTGGCTGTCGCGGTTGTCCGGTTCGCCGACTTTTCGACTTGGCGACCGGTTGTTGTCTAGAATGCCCTGAGTTGCGGCCTCTGCCGCAGCGCCAAGAACACCTGCCTTCGCGTTTCCTTTGGCGTCGGCCAGGAAGTTCAGGGATTCCCCAAGCGCGCAGAATTCGCCCATCGAATCCCAGCGCAGGTGATTTTCCTCGACCAATTGCTGCACGTGTTTCGGTGCCGAGCCCCCTGCCCCGGTTTCGAACAGGCCGCCGCCATTCATAAGCTTGACGATCGACAGCATCTTGGCCGAGGTGCCCAGTTCAAGGATCGGGAACAGGTCGGTCAGATAGTCACGCAGCACGTTGCCGGTGATGGCGATGCTGTCCTTTCCGGCGGTGATGGTTTCCAGCGTCTGGCGGGTTGCCTCGCGCGGGGCCATGATCTGGAACTTGTCAGCCACGCCCGCAGCCTTGAGCGCCGGTTCCACGTATTTGATCAGCTCGGCGTCATGGGCGCGGTTCGCATCCAGCCAGAAGATCGCCTCGGATCCGGTCAGGCGCTGACGGTCCATCGCCAGTTGGATCCAGTTCTCGATCGGCGCCTTCTTGACGGTGCAGGCCCGCCAGATGTCACCCTTCTCGACCTCGTGCGAATGCAGGGTCTCGCCGTTGGCCAGAACGATGCGCATTGTGCCGTCGGCGGGTGCCTCGAAGGTGGTCGGGTGGCTGCCGTATTCCTCGGCTTTCTGCGCCATGAGACCAACGTTTGCGACCGCACCGGCAGTGGCCGGATTCAATGCACCATTGGCTTTGAAGAACTTGATGCTTTCATCATAAACAGTTGCATAGCACCGGTCGGGGATGACGCAATTAGTATCACCCTTGGCGCCGGTCTCATCCCAACCCTTGCCGCCCGCGCGGATCACGGCGGGCATCGAGGCGTCGATGATCACGTCCGACGGGACGTGCAGGTTGGTGATACCTTTGTCGCTGTCCACCATGTACATGGACGGGCGGTCGCCCTTGATCGCGTCGATTGCAGCGACGATTTCGGCATTGCCCTGAACCCGCTCCAACAGGTCGCCTAGGCCTGAGTTCGGGTTCACGCCCAGAGTGTCCAGCTCGGCTCCGAATTTCTCGAACACCGGGGCCAGCCACGCCTTGACTGCATAACCGAAGATGATCGGGTCGCTGACCTTCATCATCGTCGCCTTCATATGCAGCGAGAACATGGTGCCGTCTTTCTTGGTGTCCTCGATGGCGTCAGCGAGGAAGGCCGACAGCGCCTTGACGGACATGAAGGTCGCATCTGCGACAGTGCCCTCGGCCAGCGGCCAGCCGTCTTTCAGAACGGTCACGCTGCCGTCTTTGCCGACAAACTCGATCCTTGCATCGCCTGCCTGGGCAGCGGTGATGGTGGCCGATTTCTCATTGGCGTAAAAATCGTTGCCCGACATGGACGAGACTTTGGTTTTGCTGTCCGAGGTCCATTCGCCCATGGAATGCGGGTTGTTGCGGGCATAGTTTTTGACAGCCCGCGCCGCACGGCGGTCACTGTTACCTTCACGCAGAACCGGGTTCACGGCCGAGCCTTTGATGGCATCATAACGCGCACGGATCGCCTTTTCTTCGTCGGTCGAAGGATCTTCGGGATAGGCCGGGATATTATAGCCTTGCGACTGCAACTCTTCGATGGCGGCAACCAGTTGCGGAACCGATGCCGAGATGTTCGGCAGCTTGATCACATTGGCGTCCGGGGTCTTTACCAGCTCACCCAATGCCGCCAGATCGTCCGAAACACGCTGCTCATCCGTCAGGTTCTCGGGGAAGGCTGCCAGAATGCGCCCGGCCAGTGAAATGTCCTTGGTGCCCACGCTGACGCCAGCAGCCGAAGCGAACTTGCGAATGATGGGCAGGAACGAGGCGCTGGCCAGTTCGGGCGCTTCGTCTACAATGGTATACAATATGTCGAAGTTCGATTTATCTGCCATATTCTTTTACCTTTTTAAGCCTTTCGGGGCGTGCGATCCAAGAGTTGAAGCCACTTCAGCGTGGCGCGGGAGGGGCGCGATCACGATACCGCCCCTGGGTGACTCTGTTTTGACAGGGCCTCCCTTAAATCACGTTGCGCTGGGAATCAATGATCTGTGCCCGCGCGTTTTGCCACGGGCTGGGCGTGGATGGCTTTTGACGTCATCAGCTCAACGTTTCACCCACCTGTCTCTGGCGTTCCCCTTCAGGTCACGCCAAGTGTTTTCCATGAAACTGTACGGCTTGTCCCACAAAGTTTTTCGGGTTGCGGCCAAGGATTACCGAAATCTCTGCCCTGTCTCGGGATCAAATACCATGGCACGGTCAGGTTGAATGGATATGCCAATCCGGTCGCCGGTTTTGCTGCGCTGGTCATCCCTCTCTTCGACAATCAGTTTGTCGCCATTTGGCGTCAGCAAATACGAGTAGGAGACACCCCCAAGCGCTTCGGTCAGATCCACGGTGCAGGTGTCCGCAGACCGGTCGATATGAATATGTTCAGGGCGCATCCCCAATGTCACCTTGTCCGTTACGGCAGGAACGGTTGCCGAGACCGGCAATGGCTGGCCCAAAGCGGGATGGGTGACATGGCCGTCGGCATAATCGCAATCAAGAAAGTTCATCGCGGGCGAACCGATAAAACCTGCAACAAACCGGTTGTCAGGATCACGGTACAGATCCATCGGGGCGCCGACCTGTTCGATCCTGCCATCGCGCAGCACCACAATCTTGTCGGCCATCGTCATGGCTTCGACCTGATCATGGGTCACATAGATCATCGTTGCACCGATTTCCTGATGCAGACGCGCGATTTCGACGCGCATCTCGACACGCAATTCAGCGTCCAGGTTGGACAGGGGTTCGTCAAACAGAAAAACCTCGGGCCCGCGTACAATCGCCCGCCCGATCGCAACCCTTTGCCGTTGCCCCCCGGACAGGGCCTTGGGTTTGCGCTTGAGATAGGGATCAAGTTTCAGAATGCTCGAAGCCTCCTGAACCTTCTGGTCGATCTCGGCTTTTGGGACACCATTCATGCGCAGGCCAAATCCCATGTTTTCGGCCACTGACATGTGCGGGTAAAGCGCATAAGTCTGAAACACCATCGCCACGCCGCGCTTGGCTGGATCCATATGTGTCACCTCGCGCGATCCAATGTGAATCTCACCTTCCGAGGTTTCTTCCAGCCCTGCAATCATCCGCAATAACGTGGATTTTCCGCACCCTGAAGGCCCTACAAAAACGCAGAACTCTCCATCTTCGATTTGCAGATCGATCCCATGAATGACCTGTGTCTGACCATACCGTTTGATTGCCCGATTCAGAGTTACACCTGTCATGTCATCAGCATCCTGTCGTTTTTGGAACTTTGGCCTGTTTCGGGAAACCGCCAGGCTTGTGCCTCGGCTCCAATTTGTTCGGCCACACGCCGCAGGCGCGGCACCCAGGCTTCGAGTTGATCGAAATCCATACGTTCGGTGGACCCGGTTATCGAAATCGCGCCAAGCATCCGACCGTTTGACGTCAGAACTGGGCAGGCGATGCAAATGATGCCCGGCTCGTGCTCTTCATCATCGATGGCAAATCCCCGGCTGCGAATTCTGTCAAGATCAGTCCGCAACATCTTTTCGGATGTCAGCGTTTTGTCGGTAAATCGGTGATAGCTTTGCTGCGACACCGCCTTGTTCAAAGCATCTTCGTCCAAGAATGCCAGCATCGCCTTGCCGACCCCCGTGCAGTAGGCCGGTCCAACTTTTCCAGCCTGAGAGTACATCTCGATTGGTTGTGCGGCGTTGCGTTTGTCGACGTAAAGAACCTGACTGGAATCAAGTTGCGCCAGATGCACCGTTTCACCGGTTTCTCGGCTGAGGGCATCCAGAAAAGGCCGCGCTATCGGAGCCAGTGAGCTTTGCGTCCATGCCGCATGGGCCAACCGAACCAACCGCATCCCGGGCGCATAGGTCTGCCTGTCGCGGTCATAAGACAGCATTCCTTGGTTGGTCAGGGATTGCAGAAATCGATACAGGGTAGCCTTTGGAAAATCGCTGTTTTCCAAAAGTTCAGCGAATCGCACGGGGCGCTCGAACGATGCCACGTGATCCAGCACATCACATGCTTTGCCTATAGTTCCGTCACCTGACACGGGCCATCATTCTCCTCCGATTATCCCTCGCCATCCTCACGAGGGTCTTGACAACAGTAACCGAGTCGATGTGTAGTTTTCAATATATAAAACAAAGTTTCATTATTTGGAACTTTGCAGGAGACCAACAGGGAGGAAACCATGTATTCAACTTTCAAGCGCACGACGGCTGCGCTGGCGCTTGGTGTCGCGATGGCAGCGCCAGCTGCTGCGGAACTCACCGGAGATCTGCGGATTTTTCTGGACACATCGAACCCGGCGCCACGCGCGACGATGGAGGCGATGATCGAACGGTTTGGGGCACAGCATCCGGGGTTGGAAATCGAAACAACCGTCATCGACCGCGAAGCCTATAAAACACAGATCCGGAACTTCCTGACGGCCGACACCCCGGATGTGGCTACGTGGTACGCGGCCAACCGTATGAAGCCATATGTCGAGGCGGGTCTGTTCGAGGATGTTTCAGATTTATGGGCCGAGCCCGAGATCGCAGACAACCTCGCTTCGACCAAGGGCGCGTTGACAATCGACGGCAAGCAATGGGGCGTGCCCTATACCTACTATCAGTGGGGTGTCTACTATCGCAAAGACATCTTTGACGAGCTAGGCCTGAGCGAGCCGACCACTTGGGAAGAAGAACTGTCCAACTGCCAGAAAATCGTCGATTCCGGACGGGCCTGCTATACTATTGGCACCAAGTTCCTTTGGACCGCCGGTGGCTGGTTTGATTATCTGAACATGCGGACCAATGGTTTCGACTTCCACCAGCAACTCGCCAACGGCGAAGTCAGCTGGGAAGATGACCGGGTAAAACAGACTTTCGCCAACTGGAAACAGTTGATCGACATGGGCGCCTTCATCGACAATCACCAGACGTATAGCTGGCAGGAAGCCCTGCCCTTCATGGTCAATGGTGAGGCAGCAGCCTATCTGATGGGCAACTTCGCAGTGGCACCGTTGCGCGATGCGGGCCTGACGGATGACCAGCTGGATTTCTACCAGTTCGTCGCGATCAATCCCGATGTTGAGCTGGCCGAAGACGCCCCGACCGACACGTTCCACATCCCGGCCAATGCTTCGAACAAGGAAGCTGCGCGCGAATTCCTGCGTTTCGTGGTCTCTGCTGATGAACAGACCGAAATCAACAACGGCGCAAATCTCGGCCAATTGCCGGTCAACGCGCAATCCGCCGTGGATGACGACAAGTTCCTGCAACAGGGCTTTGAAATGCTTTCGTCCAACAGCCCCGGTGGGGTAGCCCAGTTCTGGGACCGCGACGCGCCTGCGGAAATGGCCAAAGTGTCCATGGAAGGTTTCCAGGAATTCATGGTCAAACCCGACAACTTGGACCGGATACTGGCCAAGCTCGAACGCGCGCGCGAGCGTATTTACGATAACTGACTAGGCAAGGGTCGGGCCAAAGCCCGGCCCACGCTCCTTTGAATCGTAGGGCGGGTTCCGACCCGCCTTGCTCCAACAGACCCGAGTTTCCCATGACAGTTGCTGCCGACGCCTCAGAACAGGAAAGCTGGTTCCATCGCAACCAACAACGCATCGCACCCTGGCTGTTTCTGGCCCCCGGGATGCTGTTCTTTTTGGTCTATGTGATTATCCCGGTATTCCAGTCCTTCAACCTGTCTCTTTACGAGTGGGACGGCCTGGGCGCTGCCGAATACGTTGGCTTTCGTAACTACGAAGACCTTTATTGGGAGTGGGTGGATCGGGATGCTTTCTACATCTCGATGAAAAACAACTTGATCTGGCTGATCCTTTACCTGGCTGCGATTCCGGCAGGTTTGTTCATCGCCCTGTTCCTGAATCAGACCGTTTGGGGCATCCGCCTGTATAAGTCCCTGTTTTTCTTTCCTTTCGTGATTTCTCAGGTCGTGGTGGGGCTGGTGTTCACCTGGTTCTACGATCCGACCTTCGGGTTGCTGAACGAATTCCTCGGCTTCTTCGGCCTCGGCCCGGTAAACGTGTTGGGCGATGAGCGTTTCGTGACCTATGGCATCATCTTCGCCGGCCTCTGGCCACAAACCGCCTATTGCATGATCCTGTACCTGACCGGCCTGAACGCTGTAGACCCGGAACAGATCGAAGCAGGACGCCTGGACGGGGCCAAGGGTTGGAAGATGCTTTGGCACATCATCATTCCACAATTGCGGCCCGCAACCTTTATCGCGTTTGTCGTGACCATCATCGGCGCATTACGGTCTTTCGACCTGATCTCAATCATGACACAAGGCGGACCTTTCGGATCCTCCCGCGTGCTGGCCTATTACATGTTCGAGGTCGCGCTGTCCGAATATGGCTTCCGCATGGGTTATGGCGCGGCCATCGCCGTGATCCTATTCCTGATCATGTTGTGCTTCATCGCCTACTTCCTGTGGTCGATGTACCGTGAAGAGAAGGGGCGCTAAGATGTTTCCCAAACCCATCGAAAAACAACCCCGCGCGGCGCAGATCACGTATCAAGCCATGCTTCCATTGGCCCTTCTGTTGTGGCTGGGTCCCCTGCTGGCGGTTGCTCTTTTCTCGGTAAAACCTGCTGCTGACTTCACCAACGCGAATTACTGGGGGATGCCGTCCAGCTTTGAAGGCGCCTTCAACTATGGTCAAGTGTTCTTCAATTCGGACATGCCGCGATACCTGCTGAATTCATTTATGATCACCGTCCCTACCGTGATCGGAGCGGTGGCCCTCAGTTGCATGACCGGCTTCGCGCTTGGCATCTACAAGTTCAAGTCGAACCTCTGGATATTTTTCATGTTCGTGGCCGGGAATTTCGTGCCCTTCCAGATCCTGATGGTGCCGGTGCGCGACCTGACCCTGCAACTTGGGCTCTACAACACCAAGACCGGGCTGGTCCTGTTCCACATCGCATTTCAGACCGGGTTCTGCACCCTGTTCATGCGCAACTTCATCCGCGCCCTGCCCTTTGAACTGATCGAGGCCGCACGGGTCGAGGGTATCAGCGAATGGCGCATCTTCTGGTACGTGGTCCTGCCGCTGATGAAGCCCGCGATCGCCGCGCTCAGCGTGCTGATCTTCACCTTCATCTGGAACGACTATTTCTGGGCCGTCGTCCTGACGCAAGGCGCGGAAAGCCAGCCTGTAACCGCCGGAATCACCAGTTTCAACGCACAATTCCGCGCCGCTTATCAATTGATGAGCGCGGGCTCCATCGTGGCGGCTCTGCCACCGGTGGCCATGTTCTTCCTGATGCAGAAACACTTCATTGCGGGTTTGACCCTCGGAGCTGTGAAATGACCAAAATTACCTTTATCGGTGCCGGGTCCACAATTTTCATGCAGAACATCGTTGGGGATGCTCTGTTAACCCCTGCGCTGGCCGACAGTCACTTTGCGCTTATGGATATCGACCCCCAGCGCCTTGCGGAAAGCGAAGCAGTTGCGCGCTCCATGATCCGCTCGGTCGGGGCCGGGGCGACAGTCTCGACCCATACCGACCGCCGCGCGGCGCTGGACGGGGCCGATTTCGTCATCACCGCGTTTCAGGTGGGGGGATACAAGCCCTGCACGATCACCGATTTCGAGATCCCCAAGCAGTATGGCTTGCGTCAAACCATCGCTGATACGCTGGGCGTCGGAGGGATCATGCGAGGCCTGCGCACGGTTCCGGTGCTTTGGGATGTCGCAGGGGACATGATGCAACTCTGTCCGAACGCGACATTGCTGCAATACGTAAATCCGATGGCCATCAACACCTGGGCACTGGCCGAACGCTTCCCTTCCCTGAAACATGTGGGTCTTTGTCACTCGGTTCAAAATACAGTCGAGGAACTGGCCCACGATCTGGATCTGCCAAAGGATGAGTTCCGCTACAAAGTCGCGGGCGTCAATCACGTCGCATTCTTTCTGAAACTGGAACATCAAGGCCGCGACCTGTATCCGGCACTGCGCCAGGGCTATCACACGGGGAAATTCCCGAAGGCGCCGCTGCTGATGCCGCGCTGCCCCAACAAGGTGCGGTACGAGGTGATGGATCACCTGGGCTATTTCTGCACAGAAAGCTCGGAACACCTGGCCGAATACGTGCCGTGGTTCATAAAGGAAGGGCGACAGGACCTGATCGAGGAATTCTCCATCCCGCTGGACGAATACCCCACCCGCTGCATCGAGCAGGTCGAGATGTGGAAGGAACAGGCCAAGACCCTGACCGACGGGCGCAATATCGATGTCACGCGCAGCCACGAATTCGCGGCCGACCTGATGAACGCGATCGTTACGAACACGCCCTACATGGCCTATGGCAACCTGCCCAACACCGGCCAGATCCCGCAACTGCCCATGGGCGCGGCGGTCGAAACCCCCTGCCTGGTCGACAGCAACGGCGTACAGCCTTCTGTCGTGACCGACATCCCGCCGCAGTTGATTGCCCTGATGCGCACCCAGATCAACGTACAGGAACTGACTGTTCGGGCCCTGACAGAACAGAACCCCGAATATATCTATCACGCCGCGATGATGGATCCGCACACCGCCGCCGAACTGGACCTGCGCCAGATCCGCAACCTTGTCACGGATCTGCTGACGGCCCACAACGATTGGCTGCCCGACTGGTGCCGCCCGGCCCGCGCCGCCTGATCTTCATCTTTTCACAAATACTCAGATCCAACTTCCGCCAAGAAAAACAAAGCCAGAAATGACAAAACGCCGCTCACAACATTGGTATGGAAAACTCGACAAGGATGGCTTCATCCACCGGTCGTGGATGAAAAACCAGGGCTTTCCCGACCACGCTTTTGACGGACGACCCATAATTGGCATCTGCAACACCTGGTCGGAACTGACCCCCTGCAACTCGGGCCTGCGCGATCTGGCCGAGGGCGTAAAACGCGGCGTGTGGGAGGCGGGCGGCTTTCCGGTAGAATTCCCCGTCATGTCGCTGGGTGAAACCCAGATGAAACCCACCGCGATGCTGTTCCGCAACCTGCTGGCCATGGATGTCGAGGAATCGATCCGCGCCTATGGTATTGACGGGGTCGTTCTGTTGGGCGGCTGCGACAAGACCACGCCGGGTCAGTTGATGGGGGCCGCGTCAGTCGATCTGCCTTCGATCGTCGTCAGTTCCGGCCCGATGCTGAACGGTAAATACCGCGGACAGGATATCGGGTCCGGCACCGACGTCTGGAAGTTTTCCGAAGCGGTTCGGGCCGGCGAAATGACCTTGCAGGACTTCATGAACGCCGAATCCGGCATGTCGCGCAGCGCTGGCGTCTGCATGACCATGGGCACCGCGTCCACCATGGCGTCGCTGGTCGAGGCGATGGGCATGAGCCTGCCCACCAATGCCGCGCTTCCGGCGGTCGACGCTCGCCGTATGGCGCTGGCACACATGACCGGCCGGCGCATCGTCGAGATGGTCGACGAAGACCTCAAGCCCTCGGACATCCTGACCAAAGAGGCGTTTGAGAACGCCATCCTCGCCAACGCGGCCGTAGGAGGCTCGACCAATGCGGTGGTTCACCTTCTGGCGCTGGCGGGGCGTGTCGGGGTTGACTTGACCCTGAAAGACTTTGAAATCGGATCCGAAATACCACTGCTGGTCAACTGCATGCCGTCGGGCAAATACCTGATGGAAGACTTCTGCTACGCAGGCGGCATGCCGGTTGTACTGAATGAACTCAAATCGTTCCTGCGCCCGGCAAAGACGGTTCTGAACAAGGATATCTCGGCTCACTTCGAAGGAGCCGAGTGTTTCAATACCGACGTCATCCGTCCCTTCAATGATCCTGTAAAGCCCGCTGCGGGCCTGCGTGTTCTGCGCGGCAACCTTGCGCCGAATGGGGCAATCGTCAAGCCTTCGGCGGCCACTGACGCGCTTCTTGAAACCGAGGGCGAGGCTTTCGTGTTCGACAACATCGAAGACCTGAAGGCCAATATAGACCGTGAAGACCTGCCGGTCACGGCCAAGAGCATCCTAGTGCTCAAAGGGTGTGGCCCCAAAGGGTATCCGGGCATGCCCGAGGTCGGCAACATGCCAATTCCGGCGAAATTGGTGAAAGAGGGTGTACGAGACATGATCCGGATCTCGGATGCCCGCATGTCGGGAACAGCCTATGGCACCGTCATTTTGCATGTTAGCCCCGAAGCACAGGCGGGTGGCACGCTGGCGCTGGTCAAAACCGGAGACCGCATCCGTGTTTCAGCCAGCAGCGGCGAGTTGGAACTGCTTGTGGACGAAAACGAACTGAACGCCCGCCGCGCCGCGTGGCAACCGGATGATCCGCACTACACACGCGGATATGCAAAACTTTACATCGACCACGTACTGCAAGCGGATCAGGGGGCGGATCTGGATTTCCTTGTTGGCAAAGACACCCGCCTCGTGACCAGAGAGAGCCACTGATGACCCAACCAGCTACATTCCACGATCTCAACGGGGCCTCCGTCTATATCACCGGCGGTGGCTCGGGTGTTGGTGCGGCGCTGACAGATGGATTCATGGCACAGGGGGCCAATGTGGCCTTCATTGGTCGGTCGGATGCCAGCGGGTTTGTCGAAGAGATGCGCGACAAGCACGGCCGCGCGCCGCTGTTCCTGCAAGGCGACATGACGGATACCGAACTGCTGCACGCGACGATGGTCAAAGCTGCCGAGGCTCATGGCCCTTTGAACGTTTTGGTAAACAATGCGGCCAACGACCAACGTCATACGCTTGAGGAATCCACGACGGAATTCTGGGACTGGATGATCGAGGTGAACCTGAAAGCCTATTATTTCGCGTGTCAAGAAGCCGCCCGGCAAATGAAAGATGGCGGGGCAATCATCAATTTCAGCTCGATCAGTTACATGATGGGCAATGCTGGCTATCCGATCTATACGACCTCGAATGCCGGGATCACGGGGATGACACGGTCATTGGCACGAGAACTTGGGCCGAGGAAAATCCGCGTAAACGCTCTGGCCCCCGGCTGGGTTCTGACGCAAAAACAGTTGGAAAAATGGGCCACGCCCGAGGATCTGGCGGCCCATTTGGACCGGCAATGTCTGAAAGAGCACCTGAAGCCCGAGGATATGATAGCACCAACACTTTTTCTGGCGTCCAGGGCCAGCCATGCGATGACCGGGCAATGTATAGCTGTTGATGGCGGCGTTGTGGTTTCGGGGTGATGTTATGAATACTGAATGGATCGCCGTCGACTGGGGAACATCTCATTTGCGGGCCTGGGCCATGCAGGGTTCGACTGCGCTGGACCATGCGCAATCAGACAAGGGCATGGCGCATGTCGGGCCTGACGGGTTTCAAGCCGCCCTGCTGGATTTGATCGAAAACTGGTTGCCCGGCGCGCCGGTGGATGTGGTCGCTTGCGGAATGGTCGGCGCACGCCAGGGCTGGGTGGAAGCCCCTTATTCGACAGTGCCTTCGGACCCCTTGCCGGATGTCCCGATCCGCGTACCCGGATCAGACCCGCGCATTCGGGCCTTTGTCATACCCGGTCTGAAACAGACAACTCCGCCGGATGTGATGCGGGGTGAGGAAACTCAGATTGCCGGATTTCTGGGTGCGCGCCAGAATTGGGACGGCGTCATCTGCCTGCCCGGAACCCACACGAAATGGGTTCAGGTAAGCGCTGGCGAGGTTGTAAGCTTTCGTACCTTCATGACGGGTGAGTTGTTCGACCTGCTGTGTGGTCAGTCCGTGCTGCGGCACTCTGTAGGCCCGGGCTGGGACGAAGACGCCTTCGCCGAGGCGGTTGCGGATACGTTGTCAAAGCCCGAACAATTGGCTGCGCGTCTCTTTAACTTGCGAGCGGCGGACTTGCTGCAAGGTCAGGCCAAAGCCACCGCACGCGCGCGCCTTTCTGGATTGTTGATCGGGGCCGAACTGGCAGCGACACGGCCGTATTGGCTGGGGCAGCAACTGGCCATTATCGGGGCGGAAGGCGTGTCGCAGACATATGCAAAAGCCCTGCAACGGCAAGGCGCATTCGTGGAAACGGCAAACGCCACCAAGGCAACTCTGGCCGGGCTTGCGCTGGCCCGAAACATGACAAGGCAAACCGCATGAGCCGTCCCATCATCGCCATATTGCGTGGCTTGCAACCACACGAAGCCAAAGCCGTTGGCCGCGCCATTATCGATGCCGGCATCGACCGGATCGAAGTGCCGCTCAATTCTCCGGATCCGCTCGACAGTATCAGCACTTTGGTTGATGCGTTTGGAAATCAGGCCCTGATCGGCGCGGGCACTGTTTTGACAGTCGATCAGGTGGACGCTGTGTCGGCCGCCGGAGGCAAGTTGATCGTATCGCCCAACTATGACGCCGAGGTCATCAAGCGTTCCGTCGCGTTGGGCCTGCAAAGCTGGCCGGGGGTTTACACCCCAACCGAAGCTTTTGCGGCCCTCAAGGCCGGTGCCACCGGTTTGAAGCTGTTCCCCGGGGTGATGGCTGGTCCGGCGGGTTTGGCCGCCTTACGACCAGTTTTGCCCATAGGCGCGCTTGTTTTTGCTGTTGGCGGTGCCGGACCCGACAATTTCGGACAGTGGATCAAAGCGGGCGCAGATGGCTTTGGGATAGGCTCTGCACTTTACAAACCCGGAATGGATGTCGCCGAAATCGCCGAGCGCACCCGGCATATCGTTTCGGCCTATGACGAGGCCGCCGGATGAGCACCACCTTTGACGACCGCCCCTGCGAGTTGGGTGAAGGCCCGTTGTGGCATCCTGAAAGACGTCAGCTTTTCTGGTTCGATATCATCGGCAAGCGCTTGATGACCCGCGAGCGGGACGCGCCAAAAAGCTGGAGCTTCGATGAACAGGTTTCGGCCGCGGGTTGGGTGGATCGCGATACGCTTCTTATGGCGTCGGAAACGGGGCTGTGGCGTCTCGATTTGCAATCCGGAAAGCGGAACTTGATCACGCCTCTGGAAGCCGACAACCCCGTCACCCGTTCAAACGATGGCCGCGCCGATCCGTGGGGCGGGTTTTGGATCGGCACAATGGGCAAGCAGGCGGAACCCGGGGCCGGATCAATCTATCGCTTCTGGAAAGGTGAGTTGAGACGGTTGGTTCCGGATGTAACAATCTCAAACGCGATCTGTTTTGCCACCGATCGTTCGGTGGCCTATTTCTGTGACACCGCAACGAAACAGGTCAGGCGCTGGCGTCTGAACGCCGAAACCGGGTGGCCGGAAGGCGAAAGCGCAGTTTTTCTGGATTTGCGCAAAGAAGGTCTGAACCCGGATGGCGCGGTCATCGATGCCCAGGGGAATATCTGGATTGCACAATGGGGTGCCAGCCGGATTGCGGCATACACGGCCGACGGCATGTTTCTGAAGGCCGTTGCATTTGACGCATCCCATACGTCATGTCCCGCTTTCGGGGGCGATGAACTGAATACGCTTTTCTGCACAACGGCCCGTCAGGGATTGAGCGCAGAAGCAATAGACAGCCAACCGACCAACGGCATGACCTTTGCCGCGCGAAACGCAGGTCAGGGTCAGGCAGAACACAAGGTCATCTTATGAAGCCGGAACTGGGCGTTTGTTATTATCCTGAACATTGGCCAGAGACGATGTGGGCCGACGATGCCGCGCAAATGGTCGAAACAGGCCTGACATGGGTGCGTATTGGCGAGTTCGCGTGGAGCCGCATCGAGCCGCAATCCGGCGTTTTTAAATTCGAATGGCTGGATCGCGCGATTGAGACACTCGGTGGAGCCGGATTGAAGGTCGTGCTGGGCACGCCAACCGCAACGCCGCCGCGCTGGATGTTGGACAAACACCCGGACATGCTGGCCGCCGATGAAAACGGCAACCTGCGCAAGTTCGGATCACGGCGGCATTACTGTTTTAGCCATCAAAGCTATATCGACGAATCTACCCGCATCGTGCGGATATTGGGTGAACGGTACGGTAAGAACCCGCATGTGGTCGCGTGGCAGATTGACAATGAATACGGGTGTCACGACACCACTCTCAGCTACAGCGCTGCTGCCCAACAGGCGTTTCGCTATTGGCTGGCCGAACGGTATGGAACAATTGAAACGCTGAACCAAGCGTGGGGCAATGTGTTCTGGTCGATGGAATATCGCAACTTCAGCGAAGTCGACCTGCCCAATCAAACCGTGACCGAGCCGAACCCGGCTCATGTACTGGCATTCCGGCGCTTCAGTTCGGATCAGGTCGCGGGTTTCAACAAAGCACAGGTGGATGCGCTGCGGCCGTTGACCGATGCGCCGCTCTTGCACAATTACATGGGCCGTATTCTGGACTTCGACCATTTCAAAGTTGGCGCGGATCTGGATATCGCTACCTGGGACAGTTATCCGATCGGTTTTCTGTCGGACCGCCTGGACGCCGACGACGCACACAAGACCGCCTTTTTGCAACAGGGCGATCCGGACATGCAGGCGTTTCATCATGATCTCTACCGGGCGGTCGGGCGCGGCCGTTGGTGGGTGATGGAACAACAACCCGGCCCGGTGAATTGGGCACCGTATAATCCGGCGCCGCTGCCCGGAATGGTGCGGCTTTGGTCATTGGAGGCGGTTGCTCATGGCGCCGAGGTGGTGAGTTATTTCCGATGGCGGCAAGCCCCGTTTGCGCAAGAGCAAATGCATGCCGGCTTGATGACATCGAACAATCACCCTGCTGCTGCACTGGCAGAGGCCCGCCAGACCGCGGATGACCTGAACTCGTTGGGTGCGGTGCAACAGATACAGGCCAAAGTGGCCATTCTGTTCGATTACGCCTCGGACTGGGCGTGGTCCACACAACCACAAGGCGCGGGATTTGACTATTTCCGATTGGTTTTTTCGGCATATCGCGCGCTGCGACGGGCCGGTCTGTCGGTAGACTTTGTTTCGGCGAAGGACATTCCAGGCAATTACTCGGTGATCTTTGCCCCCGGTTTGGCCACAATGGATCCTGATGTGGAACAACGTCTGGCTGAGAGATGCGATCTTGCCATTCTGGGACCGCGCAGCGGCGCGATCACCCGCGATTTTCAAATCCCTGAAAAGGGCAGACCCGGTCTGAGCAGGATCGATTGCGATGTTGATCTGGTCGAAACTCTGCCGCCCACGGTTGAACGCGCGGTCAAGGGTGGCGGAACGGCGCGGCATTGGATCGACCGATTGTCAGGAACGGCCAAAGACCTGCTGAGTTTGGAAGACGGAACACCTGCTCTCAAGGCAGGGGACGGAATCTGGTACTTGGCCGGCTTCCCGGATGCAGACCTTTGGGACCGCGTGATAGCCATGGCGGCGGAAGAAGCCGATTTGACATTGCGCAGGATGCCGCAAGGCCTGCGACTGCGCGAGACGGCCAATCATGACTTCCTGATCAACTACAACGCAGGGCCGGTGGATTGGAACGGGCTCACCGTCGAAGGTTGTGACGTCAAAATCCTGAAACGCAATCCGCCCGAACCGACCTGAGGTCAGTCCGGGCGGGTGCCGAGATTACGAAGCTGCGCTGCTATTCGTCGCTTTGCAGGCTATTGGGGTCAAACACCCCGCCGAAACCACTGTTGTTGGACGGAGCGCTTTCGGAGTCAGACCCACCATCTGCGCCTTCGTTTTCGTCACCCCCTAAAGAGTTCGGTGCAAAAACATTGCCAAAGCCGCTGTTGTTCGACGGTTTCGGGGTGGTTTGAACACCGCCCTGTTCCGCTTCTTCAGCTTCGCGTTGCTTGAGGCGTTCTTCACGCTGTTTGCGCAACTCCTGAATACGCTGTTCCGCTTCCAGCTTCTTCTGCTCGCGGACGTCGGCGATACACTGCGCCGGATTGTAGGTGGCCGCAGTGCCGACAACTGTGATCGTTGCGACGGCAAATACAACCAGCAGAACCGCTGCCATGTTGCCGGAAAAGAAGCTGGGCAGTTTGATCTTGCCGGCCAGCTCTTCAACCGTCGCGTTCTTGCGCGCCGCTGCCACCAGTTCCTGACGTTTCAGCTTGGCTTCGTTCAGCAGAGCGAAGAACACTGTCAGCGCCACGATGATGAAGGCCAGCGCCGAGATCGCGGGTGTGATGCCATAACGGACCTTTTGGGCCAGTTCGATCGTCAACGTCGGGTATTCACCGAAGGTAAAGGTGGTGGTGTTGTAGTTTTCGAACGATGCGAGGAACGCCAACACCGCTGCCGATGCAATCGCCGGGCGCATGAACGGCAACAGGATCTTGCGGAAGGCCTGTGCGTGGCTGGCACCAAGGTCCAGCGCAGCCTCGGTCAAGGCCACGTCGTATCGCTGCAAGCGTGCCACCAACACCAGCATGCAGTAGCTGGCGATAAAGGTTGATTGGCCGATCACCGTCAGAAAAATGCCATTTGACAGGAAGCTGTCCGCCCCCAGTCCCAGCATCCGGTTGATACGATCCCAGAACACCAGCGTCGAGATACCCAGAACAACACCCGGGATCAGGATCGGAGCGATAATGATCGTATAGTAAGTCGCCCGAAGTTTTGGCCAGATCTGGGTCAGCATCAGTGCACCCGCCAGACCCATGGCCACTGACAGGATGACCGTGCCGATCCCGATGATCAGTGAGTTCTTGATACCGTTCAGGATGCGCTGATCCTGAAACAGCTCGCCAAACCACTGGAAGGTCAGACATTCCCACGGGCTCATCCGTGGGAAGCCGGACGAGTTGAACGCGGTGATCGACATGATCACAAGCGGTCCCAGCAGATAAAGGAAGAAGATCGCCAGATAGACCCAGATGCTTATGCGGAGAAAGGAATTGTTCATTTCCCGATATCCCCCATGTTCACTTTGAACAGGCGCATCATGGCCAGCACGAACAGGATACAGGTCACCAGCAGGACGATCGCGTAAGCAGCCCCTTGCGGCCAGTCGTTGTTATCGTTGAACTGCTGATAGATCAGCTGTGTGAACCACAGCGACGAAGGCCCGCCCAGGATCTGCGGTGCCGCCAGCGCGCCCGCAGACAGCATGAACACCATCGTACAGCCCGAACTGATCCCTGGCTTGGCATAAGGAATGACCACACGCCAATGTATCCGCCACCACGGCGCACCAAGGTCGCGCGCGGCTTCGATCTGATTTTTATCCAGGCTTTCTATGACGTTATACATTGGGAAGATCATCAGCAGAATATAGGCATAACCCAGCCCGGCATAGAGCGCGATATCGTTCCGGATGAAGTCGAACGGCGTATCCCAAACCCCCAGTCCCACGAACAACGTGTTCAGAACACCGGTTTCACCGAAGATAATGCGCAAAGCAAAGGCGCGCAGGATTTCGTTGATCCAGTAAGGGATGATCAGCATGATCGCGAAGATGCGGATATGGCTGCCTACGGACTGCCCCAGATAGTAGGCGATCGGATAGCAGATTATCAGGTTGAAAATCGTCACGCAAACGGCCGCCACGAGGGTGCGGAAGAACACCCGCAGGTCAACCGTGTTGTAATCCTGACTGCCGCCTTCAGGGCCGTATATCAGGTACTTGTAGTTCTCCAGCGTATAGACGTCCTTCGGCCCGCCAATCTCTGGAGGCGGGAGGTTTGGACGGAACGAGAAATCCAGCATCGACAGCTGCGGCAGGATGATAAGGCCGATGGTCCAGAACAGAACCAGACCCAGGATCGCCAAGCCCATACCGGTGCCGTTGCGATTGAAGAATTCTTTCAGAAATCGGGGCATGAGATCGTCCCCCTATTCCGCTGCCAGTTCACCGGCAGGAACGATGACCGCGTTGTGCGTCTCGTATTCCAGCGTGATGTTCTGTCCGGTGTGGTCCTCAAAAGATTGCCCATGGTTGGGGATCGAGACCTTGATTTCTTTTCCGCCTTCACCTTCTGTGAAGATGTTAAAGACGTTGCCCTCGAACTCTTCATGATTGACCCGGGCGGTGACGAAGTGATCGCCCGTTGCGCCATCGGGGGCAATTGCAAAGGCCTCGGGACGGATGAACATCATCGCGTCATCACCTTCTTTCATCTTGCCCTGATTGGCCGTCGAAATCCTTGCCACCAGATCACCCGAACGGTTGGTCGCGATCAAAGCTTCCTTGCCCATCACTTGCTTGATTTTACCGCGGAACACATTGTTTTCGCCGACGAATGAAGCCGCGAAAGCCGTGTTGGGATCGTTGTAAATCGTCTTCCCGTCGGCGATTTGATCAATCACACCGGCACGCATGACGGCGATATTGTCCGACATGGTCAGCGCTTCGCCCTGGTCGTGCGTGATGTAGATGAAGGTAATGCCCACGCGCTGCTGAATTTCACGCAACTCGGTCCGCATGTGCTGGCGCAGTTTCAGGTCAAGTGCCGAAAGGGGCTCGTCCAGCAACAGCACGTCCGGTTCGGCGCAGAGTGCCCGGGCAATCGCAACACGCTGACGTTGACCGCCTGACAATTCGCTTGGCAGCTTGTCCCCCTGCCCCGGTAACGCAATCATGTCCAGAAGCTCATCGGCGCGCCTGCGGCGTTCGGCAGCACTGGCCCCTTTGATTTCCATGGAAAACGTGATGTTTTCCCAGACCTTCATCAGCGGGAACAATGCGAGGTTCTGAAAGATCAGCGCCGTCGGACGCTTGTTGGGCCCGATGCCACGCATATTGTTGCCACCAATGAGGACGTTGCCTTCGCTTGGTTCAAGAAAGCCGGACACTGCCCTCAGAATGGTTGTTTTTCCGCAGCCCGATGGCCCGAGGAAAGAAAAGAAATCGCCCCCGTTGATGTTGACGTTTGCATCGCGCACGGCGACAAAGTCGCCGAAACGGATCCACAGGTTTTCCAGATCGACTCCGACCCCTGCACTCATTTTTGGTTTCTCCCTGAGGTGCGTGTTGTCACCACACAGTATTAGTGTCCGCCACGCCGGGACGGCGCGCAGATGGGTGCCCCCCGCAGGATGCGGAGGGCGAAGGTTCGGAACGCTTAAGCGCTCTTGAACTTGTTGACGAACTCAGTCCGGGTTTCAGCATACCACGGCGCTTCTGCAGGCCACGGATTGAGATTGGCCAGCGAGTCGCCCGGATAGGCCTCGGCAAAGTTCTTCTTGTAGGTGTCGCCGGAATACTGGTCGGCTCCCAATACCGGCGAGTTGTAGCCGTGGCTGTCAATCGCAACACCGGCCGGCTTGGCCTGATAGGCAAAGTCGATGAAAGCGTAAACCTGATCGATATTCGCGGCACCAGTCGGCATGGACATACCATCCACCCAAGCCATCGCACCTTCGACAGGCGCCTGATAGTGCACCGGCTCGCCTGCGGATTTCAGTGCAAGGGGTGGGCCGTCCCAAGTTTGGCCAACAATAACGCCTTCGTTAAGAAGACCGTTCTTCTGTGTGTCGGCGTCGTTCCAGATCAGTTTGATGCGGTCCTTGCGTGCAACGCACCAATCGGTGATCTGGCCCCAAACCTTACGCATGGTGTCTTCATCGCCATATGCCGCCCAGACCGAACCCGGCTCCATCTCGCCAGCGCGTTCCATGTAAAGGCCGGCACCCAGCATCATGGAATGCGCGCGGCCCATGGTTTTCCCGGCGTTCGCTTCCGACCACACGTCGCCATAGGACGGCGCATCACCATCCGGCAGCCACAGGTCAGTACGGTAAGCGATACCTTCCGTACCCCAGATATGCGGCAGCCAGTGCGCACCTGAATCGCCAAAGTTCCACGCATCAGTACCAATCTTGGCCATGGCAGGGTTCACCAGATCGATCGGAACCTTGTTCATGTCGAAAGGCTGGAGCAGCTCCAGCGGTTCCCACTGCAACGACCGGTTGTTGGTCGGTGAAACGATATCAAAACCCTGGCCCTTGGTGGCCTTCATCTTGTTGATGATCTCTTCGTTCGAGCCGATACCGGTATAGTTCACCTTGATTCCAGTAAGCGTCTCAAACTCTTCGATGAAGCTGGGCGGCAGGTAGTCCGACCACATCAGAATGTTGATTTCGCCCGACGAAGCCAGAGCGCTCTTGCTGTAAAGGGGTGCCGCAAGTGCCGCGGCACCTGCGCCTTTCAACACAGAGCGTCTCGAAAATGAAGAATGTTTAGCCATAGGTGATCTCCCATTGTTGGATGAGTTTGTTTTTGTATTTTTATTCATAGGACTTTCTGTGCCCGTTCGTCAGTCCAAAAGTGACAGTTTACGGAATTCTTATGTCCAGTTTTTGTTCTTGACACGTTTCGGTTGAATTTCAGAGCGTTAGTTTACCTGCCATACGGTAAAATCGCGCGCGCCAACCGGATCCGAGCCGATCAAAATTCGTCGTGATCCACCACCAGGCAGGGGTTTGGACATGTCACCAAAATTGAAAGCAAAATGCAACGTACCGAGTCGGGTTACGCGTAGGTCTGGATCGCAGTCCAGAGGCTTCAGCCCTGCCCATTCCAAGACATCGCGCATAATCTCGTGCACGAGCGCACCGCCGGGTACCATTGCCAGATATGTCGCACGATCCGACCGGACGACCGCTGGGCTGGCGTCGCAATAGGCACTTTTGAAGCGCGCCAGGACATTTGCCTCTGTCTCGACGATTTCGCGCCAACCAGCAAAGTCAAATAGCTGACCGTTCTGCAACTGCACGGACTCCCTTGCAATATCCGGCAGCGATTCGACACGGGCGACACGGACGCCGGTCAGATCCGCCAACGCACCCGGCGCCAGATTCGAAGGGGTCTGCATTTGAGCTGTCTTGCTGCCGGACCGGGCACCAATCAAAAGCTTTGCGCCTGAAGCATCAAGTCTCGCGGCCAGATCCGGGGTCACGATCATGCTTTGCGGCAACACGATCAGGGCGTAGCCTTGCAAACCATCCTCGGGACCCACAAAATCAATGTCCACACCCAGACTGCGCAAGGCAGTGTACCATTCGCGGAAGATATGGGAATTGGGGAAGTCATCATCATGCGGCAGAATATCGGCCGCCCAGATCGAAGCGTAATCCAGCATAATCGCCACCGAGGCTTTTCCCCGCGTCGTTGACGGCAGGTTTTCGCGATCCTTCGCAATCTGAGCCAGTTCGAGCGCGGCTTGATCCAGACTGTCATCCGAGCGCAGCAAGGCTGTATGGTATTGTTCCTGCGCGAACTTTGCCTGGCGCCATCGAAAAAACATCACAGCTTGCGCGCCGTGTGCATATGCGGCCCAGGTCCAAAGCCGAACCATCCCTTCGGCTGGGGAAGGGTTTTGTGCCGCCCAGTCCACCGGCCCCGGCTGCTGTTCCAACACCCATACCCGCCCCCGCCCCTGACTGCGATACAAGTCGCAATGAAACCCCTGATAATCAGGCGCGCCGGTTCGCAGATAACGGCGCTTTTCCTTCTCTGACAGGGTTGAGCCCATCAGATTACCCAACGGGTAGCTGTCAAAGCCGACGATATCCAGATCGGCGGCCACTGCGTGGTGATCGAATTCGAAACTACCGGCCATGAAGTTGTGCGTGATATCTCGACCCGGCGCATGTTCGCGCAGCACGTCCACCTGTGTCTTGTTGAACAACCGCACCCGGCCCGAAGAATAGCGCCTGAAATCAAGGGCATGGGTGGGGTTGGGTGTAGCAACCAAACCATTGGGCAGTTCAATCTGGTCAAAGCCGGAATAGAGGCTCCCCCAGAACACGGTCCCCCAGGCCTCGTTCAATGCGTCAATTGTACCGTATCGTTTTGCCAGCCAGCGCCGAAATCCCGCCCGTGCGGCATCGGAATAGCTGAGAACGGTGTCGTGGTCATTGTACTCATTGTCGATCTGCCAGGCATGGACATGCGGGTTCTGGCCATACCTGGCGGCATATTCCGTGGCGATCCTTTGCGCCTCGGCCAGGTACACGTCACTGGAAAAACAATAATGTCTGCGGGAACCATAACCCCTGACCCGGCCGTCCGGGCCAACCGGCAGAATTTCGGGGTGCTCATCAATCAGCCACTTGGGTGGCGCAGCCGTTGGAGTCGACATCATGATCCGCAGACCGGCCCGCCCCAGAATCTCGATGACGTCATCCAACCAGTCCCAGTGAAACCGCCCGCGTTCCGGTTCAATCAGACCCCAGGTGAACTCGGCGATCCGAACCCAATCCAAACCCATCCCGGCCATCCGCGCGGCGTCACTGCGCCACTGGGACGGATCCCATTGTTCGGGGTAGTAGCAAACCCCAAGCTCCAGTTTGCTCATTGGTTGTCCTTTGCCGTGCGCCGTTCGATCCATTTCAGGAAGCTTGCGCAACAGAGGGTGAGGACCACGTACAGAATTGCTGCCGTATTGAACGGCGCAAAGGGCAGAAAGCTTGCTGCCTGAAACTCTCGCATCCTTTGGGTCATGTCGCGGACGGACAGGATGGACAGCAACGAGGTATCCTTGATCATCGCGATAAATTCGTTGCCCAATGGCGGAGTGACGATCCGCAGGGCTTGCGGCAGAACGATCAGCCGCGCCGTCTGCCAGCGCGACAAGCCCAGCGAACTGCCTGCTTCCAGCTGCCCTTTCGGGATGGCCTCGATCCCAGATCGGAAAATTTCAGCCATATAGGCCGAATACCCGACCGAAATCGCGATGATCCCGCGTGTCATGTTGGTCATGTCAATGCCGCCGCCCGTGGCATCCTTGACCGCGCCCGCCAAGGGCAGGCCGATGTAAAGAATGATCACCAACATCGGAATGCCGCGTATCGTGTCCACGAAAAATTCGGCCCCGACCGCCAAGGGATGCAGCTTGTGCTGTGCGCCGCCAATGGTCAGCGTCAGCAGTAGAAAGCCGAAAACAGCAAAAGCCAGAGCGGGATTCCGGTATTTGTCAGGCAAGAAACTGGTCTGCCACAGAACCGGATAGCCTTGTGAATGAGCATCCACGGGAACAAACGCTCCGGAAACGCTGTCGACGGTTTCAATCTGCTCCAGGGCGGCCGCTGCATCAGTGGCGCTGCGTATGCGGTATTGTCGTTCGCCGGCACCGTCGAACTCTCCAAACCGGATGATGTCAGCCTGCGCCTGTGGTGTGCCGCGCACAATGGCGATGCGCCCTTCGGTGCTTCCGACCAGAACGTAACTGACCTGCGGCTGCATGAAGAAAAAGGCTGATATCGCAAGCAATGCCAGGCTGATGGAACCATACAGAATCGTGGTGCGCGCCCGTGGTTTGAACGATTGCAGCCCCACCCAGATCAAGCCCAGAATGGCCGAGAAGATATAGGCGAAGATGGCTGCGCGGAACGTAATGGCAACGCCCGTCGCGAACTGCCAGTGGGCCATGAACATCAGATAGAACAAAACCGCACCTGTAAGGCATTCCAGCCCCAAAAGAACGCACCTGCGCCAAGGGGGTTGCAACCGCGCCGACAGCAGGCTCAAGGCGACAACAGCTGTGTATGCGGCCAGAAGAACTTGCAGTCCTGTTTGAACCTGGGTCACGACTTCGGGATACAACACCCACGTCTGACTGGACCGGTCGATCAGGGTTGATGTGTTCTCGCTGAGCGCATGAAAGAAAACGGATTCCGCGAAGGGCATCAAAAGCTGTGGAGAAGCAATGCTTATGACCAAAAGCGCAATTGACGCGGGCAGCGCCACAAGGGCCGAAACCCGTAACCAACCGGGGGCGTGATTGGTAAAACGTGCATACCGGGCGCAGAGATATCCAAGGATTGCAACCGAGACGATCAGCAGAAAGCCGACGAAAATCGGCCCTGCATTGTTGCCGACCCCCAGAATTGCAATCAGAGATCGCAGGTACTTCGAGGACGTGGCAAACAGATATATGATGAAGGGAGCGGCTGCGAGCAATACAAGATTGCTCGGGCGGATCGTGCTGAGACGCGACATGGAACTTCTCCGCTGAAACATGGCCCGGCAACGACTGCCGCCGGGCCCGGAAGGGCTTGAAGGATCAGTTTGTGCCCCAGTATTTGGCCTTCAGCGCGTCCAGCGTGCCGTCTTCCTGAATGACGGCGAGACCGGCATTGATTGCATCCACCGTCGGGTCACCTTCCTGAAACACGATTCCCAATGGATCCGATTGCAGGCCTGTGATGCCCACCGTCAGTTCTCCGGCAAACTCCTGCTCGTAGGCCGCGGCAGAGGTGCCATCGATGATCACCCCTTGCACGTCTGCGTTTTGAAGCGCCAGAATAGCCGCCGAGAAGTTGTCGTAGAGGCTGACATTCTCGCGCCCTACAAGCTCTTCCGCCAGTTGGGCGTTGGTCGTCGCTGTTTGTGCCGCCAGTTTCTGGCCACCCGCTTTGAAATCCTCAAGCGTCATATCCGCGTTGTCGACTTGCAGCAAAATGGCCTGGCTGACAACGATGTACGGTTCGGAAAAGTCCATAGTTTCTTCACGTTCGGGCGTGATCGATACGCCCGAGATGACCAGGTCGAACTCACCCTGTTGAAGCGCGGCAAAGATGCCGTCCCAAGCGGTGTTTACGAAACTCGGAACACAATTGATCTTTTCACAGATTGCATTCATCACATCGACATCAAAGCCTACGATTTCACCAGTTGTTTCGTCGACGGTTTCCATCGGGGGATAGGTCGCATCCGTTCCGATCTTGAGAACGCGACCTTCCAGATCGGCGGCAAAGGCCGCCGGCGCTGTCAGCATTGCAAGCGTTGCAACGGCAAATAGATTTTTGAACATGTTCGGTTTCTCCTCTGTTGGCTCAGTTGGTCTGCGCCATACCCGGCGCCGGGGTGTCAGGTTGCCGCTCGATCAATGTGGCCCTGATCTTTTTTTGCGTTTCCGACGGATCAACGCCGTCCAGTGCTTTAAGCATGAATTCCCCAAGCATGCGGCTGGTCTCGCCTATCGGCAAATAGTAGGTGCTGGGCGGGGGTATGAAATACTGGCTAAGTTTCAGATCGTCGTTTGAAATGACAACGACATCCCTGCCGACCTGAACGCCCATGTCGGCCGCAGCGGACAAGGCGCCAAGGGTCATCGCCTCGTTCGCGCAAATGATGGCGCTTGGCCGGTTGTGCATTCGCATGAGCGCCGCAAAGGCCCTTTGCCCGGTCTTCGCCGTGGTCGGGCCGGGATAAACAAGGGCCGGGTCAAACTCCATGCTACCTGCTGTCAGAGCATCTGAATATCCCTGGCGACGTTGACGGGCATAGATCAGGTCATCCGGCGGGTTGATAAGCGCAATCCGCTTATGCCCCAATGCCAGCAGCCGAGCCGTTGCATCAAAAGCAGCAGCCTGACTGTCGAGATCCACGTAAGGATGTGGTTGGGCACTGTCACTCATCCCGTATGTGACAAACGGAAAACTCTCATCTTGCAGATAGGCGATACGCGGGTCATTCACCCGAGTTCCGGAAAAGATCACGCCGTCTGCCAACCCTTCCTGCACGATGGAATGTAGGGTCTGCAATGCGGCTTCAAGATCTCGTACACTGAAGACACTCAACTCATAGCGTGACCCTTGAACCGCGTCGGATATTCCGGCCAGGATCCGGGTAAACTCCACACCCTCCCATTCTTCAGCGGCACTGCCCGAAACGCTGACCAATACTGCAATCCTGTAGGATTTATTGGTGCGCAGTTTCAAGCCGTCCAGATTGACCCGATACCCAAGCTCGGACGCCGCCTTTTGGATCTCTTCCCGCGTTTCCCGTTTAACCGAAGAAGCGCCGCGCAGGGCGTTTGAAACCGTGCCAACCGAATAGCCGGTCATACGGGCGATCGATTTGATCGTTGCCCGCGCCATCAGCCGATGCCCCCAAGCCGTTCAGTCAAAAACGACCGCCCCGTTTGCAAGGTGCGTCTGTGATCGGCGGTTTCATCATGCTCGACGAAAAGGTCGGTGCACTTGGTGGCTGAAAGGGCTCGTATCGTGGCGTCCCAATCGACAACACCGTCACCCGGATTGCGCCAGCGCCTGTCGCCTGATCCGCCCTGCGGATCCACGTCCTTTGCATGAACAGACAGGATGCGATCCGCATGGCGCGCCAGCAGGTCAGCCGCGTTCTGACCAGCCGCGACGATCCAACCGATATCAGGCTGCCAATAGATGTTTTCTTGCGCCAGAATCTGTTCAAGAGGTGTTTTTCCCGGCGCCCCGAACAGATCAAAATCGTGGTTGTGATAGGCCAGGCTGACGCCGTGATCCCTCAGTCGATCCGCCCAATCGGACAACTGGCCCGACACTGCCTTCCATCCCCGGGCAGTGCCGGGCCGCGCCTGTGGCGCCAGCCAAGGCATGACCGCCACCTGGCATTCCAAAAGGTGCAGTACTTCAACGATGTCGTCGAAACGCTCGTGGAACTCCTCCCAATCGAAATGTGCAGAACGAAGGTTAAGACCTGATTGATGGACGATGCGCGCCATCTCTTGCGGTGTCATGTCATGCAGGCCGGTGGTTTCGATATCCGAAAACCCGCAAGCGGAAACCAACTTCAGTTGGTCCGAGAGGTCACCGCATTGCCGAACCGTGTAAAGCTGCGCCGATACCCGCATTTTTCACCATTGAAACGTTTCAATTATGGTGAAACACAAAACGCAATTCTGTCAAGAACTGCGTTTCGCTGCTATTTGCGCATGGACAATCCATTGTGGAACAGATGCACTTTGTCCGGTGCGGCCGTGACCGAGACCGTCTGGCCACGCAGGTTTCGCTGAACGCCCGGCAGCTTTGCAATGACTGCATCCGCACCATCGGTTTTCTCAAAATACAGCAGCGTGACTTCGCCCAGGGCTTCGGTGAAATCCACCTTGCCGGACAGAATCGCGGATTCTTCCGTCATGGCCAAGTCTTCGGGGCGCACCCCGATATTGACCTTTTTACCCAGGTCACTGTCTTCGGTTGGAACCGCGGATCTTGCAATCCCGCCTGATGACAGGTCAACGGTGGTCATTTCGCCGGTTCCGGTGATTGTGCCGGACAGCAGGTTCATGGACGGCGAACCGATGAACTGCGCAACAAACTCGTTGTCAGGCGCCTCATACAGTTCAAGCGGTGTCCCGACCTGCGCGATGCCCTTGTCGGCCAATACCACGATCCGACTGGCCAGAGTCATCGCCTCGACCTGATCGTGGGTCACGTAGATCATGGTGCTGTCAGGCATGGCCTCTTTCAGACGCGCGATCTCGATCCGCGTGGCCACCCGAAGTGCCGCGTCGAGGTTCGAGAGGGGTTCGTCGAACAGATACACCTTTGGGTCACGTACGATCGCGCGCCCGATGGCAACCCGTTGACGCTGCCCCCCGGAAAGAGCTTTTGGCAGGCGGTCCAGGAATGGTTCCAGCTGAAGGATTTGAGCGGCACGGTCCACGGCAGCATCAATCTCGGCCGTGGGCATCTTCGCGATTTTCAGGGCAAAAGCCATATTCTCGCGAACGGTCATGTGGGGATACAAGGCATAGCTTTGAAACACCATCGCGATGCCCCGCTGTGCAGGCGGAACATCGTTCATGACCTGCCCTTCGATTTCCAGCGTGCCGCCTGTAATCTTCTCCAACCCGGCAATCATCCGCAGCAGGGTGGACTTGCCGCATCCGGAAGGACCGACAAAAACGATCAGTTCGCCTTGTTCGATGTCGAGGTTGATGTTCTTCAAAACATCGACAGGGCCATAGGACTTGGCGACGTCCGTGAGGTTGAGTTCAGACATGCTTTATCCCTTTTTCCTGTACATCAGGATGAACTGCGCCGCGTTCAGGACAACGTTGCCGCTTCCTTCGACACCGCCTAGGTCCTGACCCATCACTTGCCAACTGCCTTCGGGCAGCTTGAACGCGGCAGAATCCGTGCCCAGATTGAAGGCGCAGAATATCTGCTCATGCGAATCCTCACGCACAAAAGACAGAATCGAACCCGTTTCCGTCATGCCGGTCTGCGCCCCCTTTGCCAAAGCAGGATGCGCATGCCGCAAGGCGATGGCGCGACGGTAGTGGTTCAACATCGAGCTTGGATCCGCCTCCAATCGGTCCACCGCCTGCCCGGCCTGCTGTGCGCTTACCGGCAGCCAGGGCTCTGCGGTGCTGAAACCCGATTGTTCATCTTGTGCTGCCCAAACCATCGGTGTGCGGCAGCCGTCGCGGCCCTTGTATTCGGGCCAGAACTCGATGCCATAGGGGTCTTGCAGTTTCTCGAACGGCACATCCGCTTCGTGCAGGCCCAACTCCTCGCCCTGATACAGGCAGGCAGAGCCGCGCAGGCACATCATGAGAACCGCGTGCTGGCGGGCTGCCGCGACATCCAAATTCCAGCGCGAGACGTGACGTTGCACGTCGTGGTTGGAAAATGCCCAACATGGCCATGCGTCACCTGCCTTCGCTTCCAGCTGGTCAAAAACGTGCTTTGTGTAAGTGGCGGTCAATGCACGTTTTTCCAGGAACTCGAAGGCATAACACATGTGCATCCGCTTATCCCCGGATGTGTATTCGCCCATGATCTCTAGCCCACGCTGCGCATCTCCGACCTCGCCCAGACAAGCCCGGCCTTCATATTCGTCCGTCAAGGCCCGCAGTCTTTCAAGGAAGGCGATGTTCTCGGGCTGGCTTTTTGAAAACAGGTGGTCCTGATGGTTGTAGGGGTTCACGGCCGGTGCGATCGTGGCGTTGCGTTGATCCATCGGCAGCGCAGGATTGTCGCGAAGCGCCTTGTCGTGGAAATAGAAATTGATGGTATCCAGCCGAAAGCCATCCACCCCCAAATCAAGCCAGAACCGCGCCACGTCCAGCAACGCATCCTGAACATCCGGGCAGTGGAAATTCAGATCCGGCTGCGATGTCAGGAAGTTGTGCAGATAATATTGCAGCCGTCGGGCATCCCATTGCCAGGCCGAGCCGCCGAAGATAGAAAGCCAGTTGTTCGGTGGCGTGCCATCCGGTTTGGGATCCGCCCAAACATACCAATCGGATTTCGGGTTTTCACGACTGCTGCGGCTTTCGATGAACCAAGGGTGCTGATCGGATGTATGCGACAGAACCAGATCAATCATGATCCTCAGACCCTTGGCATGGGCCTGATCCAAAAGCTCTTTGAAATCCGCCAGCGACCCGAACATGGGGTCGACATCGCGGTAATCGCTGACGTCGTAACCAAAATCCTTCATCGGCGATTTGAAAAACGGCGAGATCCAAATTGCATCAACGCCCAGCGAGGCGATGTAATCCAGCCGCGCAGTGATGCCCTTCAGATCACCGATTCCATCCCCGTTGCTGTCCTGAAAACTGCGTGGGTAGATCTGATAGATCACACCACCGCGCCACCAATCCGAAGACAGTTTCGTTGCATTGCTGTGTACAAAGTTGTTCTGCACGTTCATCAGACGCCTCTATTTGACAGATCCGGCCAACAGGCCCCGGACCAGGTATTTTTGCATTGCGAAGAAGACGACCAGCGGCACGAAGATCGAGACAAAGGCAGCGGTCGCAAGGATTTCCCAATTGCCGCCACGTGTGCCCAGCAGCTCGACGATGCGGTTCGTCATCACGGTTGTCTGGCCGGTCGCGTCGATCAGGAAAACCTTGGCAACAAGCAGGTCATTCCATGTCCACAGGAACTGGAAAATCGCGAAAGACGCCAGCGCCGGGAAGCTGAGTGGCAGGATCAGTTTGGTAAAGATCTGAAACTCGGTGGCGCCATCGACGCGGGCGTTTTCGATCAGATCACGCGGCAATCCGGCCATGTAGTTGCGCAGCAGGTAAATCGCCAAGGGCATCCCAAAGCCTGTATGCGCAAGCCAGACTCCCAGATAGCCTTTGCCGATCCCGATATTGAGGTGAAATTTCAGCAACGGGATCAAGGCCAATTGAAGCGGAACGACCAAAAGGCCAACAACGGCCGCGATCAGCAGGGCGCGCCCGGGAAACTCCATCCATGCCAGCGCATAAGCCGCAAAGGCAGCAACCAGAATCGGGATGATTGTTGCAGGGATGGTCACCGTCAGCGTGTTGAAGAACGCCTTGGCCATGCTGTCCGTACTGCTTTGATCCAGAAGAACCTTTCGGTAGTTTTCCAAAGTGAACTCGGGTGGCAGTTCCGCTGTTACGAAGATGCGCGCGCCACGTTTCCCGGTGAATTCCTCAGCGTTTTCCATCCGATAGTTGCCCGCCGCATCCACCGTGATCGTACCACCTCGGCGCAGCTCGGCTGTTTGGCCCGGTTCAAATGCATCAACCTCGCGCGAACTGATACCCCATCTGGAAATCGTTGCTTGCTCATCTTCGCCGAACAACGCCCCCTGAATGACATACACTCCGTTTTCCAGCACCTGCGTCTCGGGCGCGGCACTGCGAAGCGTCAGGTTTTGTTCAGAGGGAAACAGCGACCGCCACCAGCCGCTGGACGATATCTGATCTGCCGTCCGAAAAGACGAAATCAACAAGCCAAGCGTAGGGATGACCCAAAGGGTCACAAGAAAGACGACTGACAGATGCACCACCCATCTGAGCGCGGGTTTGGTTCCGGCGATATCGCTCATGGCTTACTCCATCTCCTTGCGCGCGTTACGCACGTTCCAGACGAGGATCGGCGTAACAAGCAACATGATCACCATGGCCGAGGCGGATCCGACGCCCCAGTCATTGGCCCGGAAAAGCTTGTCGTACATGTAGTTTGCCAGCACCTGCGTCTCCCACTGGCCGTTGGTCATGGCAAAGACGATGTCGAACACTTTGAGAACGGTGATCGTAATCGTCGTCCAAACAACAAGGATCGTGGTTTTGATCTGCGGTACCTTGATCTTGAAGAAGATCTGAAAGGGATTGGCCCCATCCAAAATGGCCGCCTCGATGGTTTCTTCGGGAATACCGCGCAAGGCCGCCGACAGGATGACCATCGCGAAACCCGTCTGTATCCAGATCAGGACAACCATCAGAAAGAAACTGTTCCAGAAAGGGATTGTTAACCACGTGTTGGGTTCGGTTCCGCCGAAGAAGATGTACAGCGCGTTCAGGATGCCTATCTGGTCCTGTTCCGCTGGTCGCGCATCATAAACCAGTTTCCAGATCACCGATGCACCAACAAATGAAATGGCCATCGGCATGAAAATCAAGGATTTGGCAAAGTTCCCCCAGAGGATGCGGTCGGTCAGTTGCGCCACGAGAAGACCAAAAGCCGTTGACATGGCCGGCACGACGATCAGCCAGAACATGTTGTTGCGCATGGCTTCCCAAAACTTCGGCTCGGCCGCCATTTGGGAATAGTTGTCCAGGCCAACCCAGCGGTATCCGCCACCGGGCACGCGTTCCGTAAGCGAAAGGCGCAAGGTTTCAACCACCGGATACGCCAGATACAGCCCCAATGCAGCAAGCGCCGGGAACAGGAACAACCACGGGCGGATCAAGTTCGCCCGATTGATGTTTCGGCCCGCATTTGGCCCGCGCGGCGGAAACAGGACTTTGTCCAGAAACTGGTTGGAAAGATAGAAGTAGCCCACGCAACCCGACACGCCGATGGCGATCGTCAGCAGGCCTTGTAGTGCGGGTGTCATGATACGCCCATCCGTTTGGCAAACGGGGCGGCCTCAGGACCGCCCCATGAGTTGGTCACTTGATTGCGTCCCAGGACGCCTGGATTTCACGTGCCACGGTGGCTGCATCTTTTGCACCCGACGAGTAATCGACCATCCCGGTCCAAAACGTACCCGCCCCGACCGCACCGGGCATCAGGTCGGACCCGTCAAAGCGGAAGGTCGTTGCGTTGGTCAGAATTTCGCCCTGCCCCCGCTGTGCATCATTCGAATAGTTCGCCGGGTCTGCACCCAGATGGGGCGTCAGGAAACCATCCTGCGACATCATGATCTCATGGGCGAAAGGTGTCTTGAGGAACTCCAGAAAGGCTTCGGCTGCGGGGTTTGGGTTGGTGATTGTGAACAATGTCCCGGCCCCAAGTACCGGTGTCCCCAAATCTTTTTCGGCATAAGCCGGGAAGTAGAAGAAATCAGCATCCACCCCCAATTCGGTGCCTTCCGGAAAATAGGCGGGAATAAACGAAGCCTGACGATGCATCATGCAAGCGGGCGGGCTATCGAAAAGACCTTTGGGGCTGTCACGGAAATCGATTGCCGCTGTGTCGTCTGCGTCACCCACCACATAGTCGTCATTGCGGGTAAAGCTGCCATATTCCTCAATCGCGGCTATGACGCGGGGATCATTGAACTTCATTTCGTTCGACACCCATTGGTCATAGACTTCAGGTGGTTGCGTACGCAGCATAAGATCCTCGACCCAGTCCGTCGCAGGCCAACCCGTTGCGCCGCCCGAGGCCAGACCGACGCACAAGGGCGTTTCGCCGTCCTCGACCATCTGATCCATCAGAGCTTTGAACTCTTCCATGGTTTCGGGCACTTCATACCCAAAGTCTTCGAAATTTTCGGGCACGTACCAAACCAGCGATTTGACGTTCACATTGAAGAAGAACCCGTAAAAATCGTCAGACCCTTCTGCGTTTTCAAACGTACCCAGATCGACCCAGGATTGACCCGCAGCGAAGTTTTCCTTGATCCAGTCCGCAGTGCCTTCGGCCAATGGCGTCAGATAGCCCTGTTTTGCGAGGTTTGCCGCCAGACCAGGCTGCGGGAAAACAGTCAGATTCGGCGCCGAGCCTGCGGCCGCATCAATCAGGATCTGCTGTTCCAGAGAATCCGAACCCACATAGCTGGAATTCGCGCCTGTTGCCTCATCGAAATAGGCCACGAGGTTTTCGAAGGACTTGCCCTCGCCAGCCAGCCAGGGGCCGAAAATGGTCAGGCTTTCGCCGGACAGATCATTCGCTTCGGCAAAGGCCTGAAACCCATCCCAGTCAAAACTGCCCTCGCCGACGGCATGGATCATCTCACCCTCTGCCTGAACTGATCCGGCCATCAGGGCGAGTGCCGCCGCACCTGCGTAAAGCCCGTGTTTCATCAAATCCTCCTCCCAAGCTTTCATGTATTCAAAGACTCGCTTTCAAAGCGCTTTGGATGATGTGTGTTATCCGCTAACATTGGCGCCCTGTCAATATTTTGCTTCCCAGCGCCAAAATAAATTATATTTTCTGCTTTCAACGCAAAACAAGTTGACGGATGCCGTATTTGCTCACAAAACAAAAAAGAGCCACTCAATTGAAGGCGCTTTGAATCGTAATATGAACCTGAAGCAGCTCTCGGAAGTTCTGGGCCTTTCGCAAACTACGGTCAGCCGGGCGCTGAACGGGTACCCCGAAGTGAGCGAGGACACACGTGCGCGCGTTCAAGCCGCGGCGCGCAAACACGGGTACCGGCCGAACAGTCGCGCCAAGGGGCTTGCGACCGGACGATCGATGGTGATCGGCCACGTCATTCCCAGCTCGTCCCGGCATGAAATGGTCAACCCGATCTTCGGAGACTTCGTCGCCGGTGCCGCAAAGAAATACGCTGAACATGGCTATGACATGATGTTCACCAATGCCGACGACACTTCGATTGAAGAAGCGTATCGGAGTCTTTTTCAGCGCGGCGCGGTGGACGGAGTCGTGCTGCAAGGCCCCAAAGTGAACGAACCACGGATCGAAGTCCTGACCCGCATGGGCGTCCCATTCATCGTGCACGGACGGTCGACCGGCGTCGACGCGCAATATGACTGGATCGACGTCAACAACAAAAGTTCGTTCATGCGCGCCACACGCTTTCTGATTGACCTTGGCCATCGCCGTATCGCTCTGATCAACGGTCTGGAAGATATGGATTTTGCCCAACGCCGCCGCGACGGATATCTTGAGGCGCTTGGTCAGGCCGGGCTTGCGCCCGATGCCGATCTGATGCGCAGCGCTGAAATGACAGAGGTTTACGGCCATCACGAGACGCAGAACATGTTGCGCCTGGACACCCCTCCGACTGCGATTCTGTGTTCGTCGATGATATCCGCCATCGGTGTGCGGCGTGCGCTGTCCGAAAACGGGCTTGAGATGGGTACGGATGTGTCAGTGATCGCCCATGACGACGACCTGTCCTATTTGAAGAACGGGCAGGATGTTCCGATTTTCACGGCAACGCGCTCATCCGTCCGTCAGGCGGGTGAAATGGCGGCTGACATGTTGATCCAGCGCATCAAATCCCCGAATGATCCCGTCAAAACCCGGCTGCTGGAGGCCGAGCTGGTCGTTGGCAGGTCAACCGGCCCTGCGACCAACAGGGTGCAACCATGAAACACGCACGCGCTGATTTTCCCAAAGATTTTCTCTTTGGTGTTGCCACCTCTGCGTACCAGATTGAAGGCCACGCGCAGGGCGGGGCGGGGCGAACTCATTGGGATACCTTTGCGGCGTCGCCAGGCAACGTGGTGCGCGGGGAAAACGGAGACGTCGCCTGCGATCACCTGAACCGGTTCGAGCAGGATTTCGATCTGGTGCGCGAGGCCGGGTTTGACTGTTATCGTTTTTCGACCAGCTGGGCACGCGTGCTGCCGGACGGGCGTGGTCAGGTCAATCAGGCCGGGCTGGACTATTATGACCGATTGGCGGACGCCCTGCTGGAACGCGGTATCCGCCCCTGTGTGACGCTTTATCATTGGGAATTGCCGTCAGCGCTTGCGGATCAGGGCGGATGGTGCAATCGCGATATCGCGGATTGGTTCGCGGATTATACGCAGGTCATCATGGGTCGGATCGGAGACCGGATGTTCAGTGCCGCGCCGATCAACGAACCCTGGTGTGTCAGTTGGCTGAGCCATTTTGAAGGCCACCATGCGCCCGGTCTGCGCGATATCCGCGCCGCCGCCCGGGCGATGCATCACGTTTTGTTGGCCCACGGGCGGGCGATTCAGGCCATGCGCAGTCTTGGGATGGGCAATCTGGGTGCCGTGTTCAACCTCGAATGGTCCGAGCCCGCGGATGACAGCGCGGAAGCGCGGCTTGCGGCAGATCGCTACGATGCGATCTACAACCGATTCTTCCTTGGCGGTGTTTTCAACAAGGAATATCCCCAAACAGCCCTGGAGGGGTTGGAGCCACACTTGCCCAAGAGCTGGCAGAACGACTTTGAAACCATCGGCACACAGGTCGATTGGTGCGGGTTGAACTACTATACCCGAAAATTGATTGCCCCGGCGGACGCCGCCTGGCCCAGCCTGCAAGAGGTTCCCGGACCGTTACCCAAAACGCAGATGGGATGGGAAATCGATCCCTCTGCCCTCACCCGCTTTCTTGTCAGAACACGGAAAGACTATACGGGGGCGCTGCCAATCTATATCACCGAAAACGGTATGGCGAGTGAGGAGCGCGTGCGGGACGATGATCGTATCGATTATCTCGACAAGCACCTTGCGGCCGTGCTGGACGCTTTGGCACAAGGTGTTCCGGTGAATGGCTATTTTGTCTGGTCGCTGCTGGACAATTATGAATGGGCCTTCGGGTACGAGAAGAGGTTTGGACTGGTGGACGTGGATTTCGAAACACTTGCGAGAACGCCCAAAGCGTCTTTCATGGCGCTGAAATCCGCCCTGTCCGGGGGTCAGAGCGTCTCTCAGCCGTTAGCGCAACCATTCGGTGCCGTGCATGAGCATTGGAATCTGGTCGCGGATATCGGCGGTACGAACACACGTCTGGGCGTCGTCACGAACGGAGAATTGGCAGACCTTCGGAAACACCCGACAGGTACATTGGAAGACCTGCTGGAGGCGTTCCATGACCTTAGGGACGAGATCGGAACCAACCCACAGGCCGTCGTAGCAGCCGGAGCCGGGCCGGTCAGGGACGGAACGATTCAGCTGACAAATGCAAACCTGGATCTTTCGGAAACCGAGTTGGCGAAAGCAACAGGAGCAGAGCGCACCTTTGTCATAAATGATTTCACCGCTGCGGCGTGGTCGGTGGCCGAGGTGACCCGGTCGGATGTTGCGGTCTTGCAGGGTCAGGCAACGCCGCCCGCAGGCACACGGCTGGTTGTAGGGCCCGGAACCGGGCTTGGCGTTGGTGCGTTGCTATATTCCGAAGGCAGGTATCACACGGTTTCCGGCGAAGGCGGGCACGTGGGCCTGTACCCGCGCCATCGCGACGAAGTTGATATCTTTGAGGCGGCACGTCGCATCGCACCGGGTTGCTTCTTTGGGGACAGCCTGGCGCTGGAAGCAGAAATGTTCCTAAGCGGAACCGGCCTGCCGATCCTGTATCAGGCGGTTGAATTGGCAGCCGGTCAAGCGCGAACTCAGGCGCGCTCTGCAAAGGACATTCTGAACGATGCCCGCAACGGCACCGATCTGGTCGCCGAAAAAGCCGCGCAGATTTTTACCACCCATCTGGGTGCCTTGATGGGTGATCTGGCGGTCACCTTGATGCCGGAGGGGGGCGTTTTCCTTGTCGGCGGCGTTGCCGAGAAGAACCGCTGGCTATTCAGTGACAACTTCAAGGATGCGTTCAACGGCGGCGGCCGCTTCAGCGATTTACGCCGCTCCCTGAACCTATACGTGTCCGAACAGGCAGAGTTCGGGATCATCGGCGCAAACAACTTCTGCAAGAACGCGCTGAGACAATAACCAGACTAACCGAAGTTTCTTACCAAAAAGGACCAAGACATGATCCTGTGCTGTGGTGAAGCGCTGATAGATATGATTTCAGAACCGACCGCATCGGGCGCAATTGGTTTTGTGCCACATACTGGTGGTGCGGTTCTGAACACAGCCGTCGCGATGGGACGTCTGGGTGTTCCGGTTGGGATGCTGACAGGTTTGTCATCGGACATGTTCGGCCAACAACTGATCGATGCGCTGAAAGCGAGCCATGTGGACACGACACATGTGATCATCTCGGACCGTCCCACCACGCTTGCCTTTGTGCAGCTCTCGGATGGACACGCGACTTACAGCTTTGTCGATGAAAACACCGCGGGCCGGATGTTGCTGCCCGAAGACATGCCCGATCAGCTTCCTGCCGTCTCTGCCCTGTATCTCGGTGGAATCAGCCTTGCGTGTGAACCTTGCGCAGATGCCTATGCCGCCCTTCTGGACCGCCACGGTTCCGACCGGGCAGTGATGCTGGACCCGAATATCCGCCCGGATTTCATCAAGGATCAAACCCGATTTCGGACGCGTTTGAACCGCATGATCTCGCGTGCGGATATCGTCAAGGTTTCAGACGAGGACCTGGACTGGATCATTCCGGGCGCTGAAGCCGAATCCGCAAAAGCGTCTGTGCTGTTGCAGGCGGGTCCTTCCGTTGTCATCGTCACGCGTGGCAGTGACGGGGCGCACGGTTACCTGGCGGATGGTTCCGAAGTCTCGGTTCCTGTGAAACCCGTTGAAGTGGTCGATACGATCGGCGCAGGTGACACGTTCAACGCCGGCGTTCTGACCGAGCTCAGCCGCGCAGGGCATCTGACCAAGTCAGGTCTGCGCGGATTGACGGTTGAAAGCCTGCAAGCAGCCATGGAACTGGGCGCTGACGTCGCGGCCGTGACCGTTTCCCGAGCCGGGGCGGAACCCCCTTGGGCGCACGAACTTTGATCTGCTGGATGGCATGATGAAACGATCCGAAATCAACCACATCAAGCCCTAGGCCCAGACGTTCATTCAATCTTTCGGCGCCGCGTAGCCGCTCTTTGCGGATTGATCGCCCGAGAAAATGCGCATCTCTTTGGTCGAAACTGTCCGCAGCCGCAGGCTGGGATGGAACATTACCAATTACGCACAAGGCCATTTCGACGAACATTGCCTATTCCCGTTCACTCTACGCAATGGTTAGACGAAGGATCTGAAATCCGGGCGTGGGATGCTCTGTGCAGAAAACTGTTGATCTTTAAAGACAATCAGCTTTCTCCGATGCACCGGCATATTATCAAGGCAGAAGACATCATCAACCGGGGCGGCGGCGATCTCGTTCTGGAAATTCATGCGTCGGATCCAAACGGTGGCGTCGACCGCGACAACCCGGTGACGGTCCCCAGCGATGCCTGCCCTGTAACCTTGCAACCCCAAGAGTACGTGCGGCTGAAGCCGAGGCAAAGCGTAACTCTGATGCCCGGCATCTGGCACGCTTTTTGGGCCGAGCGCGGCGATTGCCTTATTGGCGAGGTATCGACCGTGAATAACGACCGCACCGACATTGGGTTTGAAAAGCCAATTCCACGGTTTTCAAAGGTCGAGAAAGATTCCGAACCGGATTTCCTTCTTGTATCAGACTATTGACACCGTTCGGTCCGGGCTGGCGCAGCAGGACAGCTGGGTCAGCTGTCGCAATTCCATCTACCAACGCCTTCGTCTGCCGCTTGACAAGTCTGGCATTGCCGGACTAGCTGAGCGGGATGGTTCCATAAGGGATGAAAATGGGAACACGGTGCGGCACTGGAATGTGCCAAGTCCGTGACTGCCCCCGCAACTGTAAGCGGTGAGCGACGCCACTTCACCACTGACCCGCATGGGTTGGGAAGGTCGGCCAAGCAACGACCCGCAAGTCAGGAGACCTGCCATCGCACTATGAACCAACCCGAGGCGGGGCGTCTCGGAAGGAGGCTTGATGGCGCGTTTGCGTAATATCTGGGTATGTGCCCTCTGTCTGCGTCTGGCAAACGACGGAGATGGCTATGACCTGCTATTCTGATCACTTTGTTCTGATCTGTTCAACATGTCAGGGGGCGATGTCTGCCGAGGCCGCGCAAGACGTGCTGAATGCCCGGTTGCCTGACGGTTTTGAAACCCGAATGGTGGCGTGCATGGCAGGTTGTGAACGGGCCATGACCGTCGGATTTCAGGCCCCGGGAAAAGCGCAGTACCTGTTTGGCGATATCACGACATCACACGACCTGTCCGCCCTGGTCGAATTCGCGACCCAGTTCGGCGACAGTGACGATGGCTGGACCAGCGCCTCGGACCGCCCCCCTGCCCTTTTCGCAAAGACCTTGTCGCGAATACCCGCATTGCCGTCCGGTGGCGCTTCATGAGTTTTCTGGTTGCCGAGAATTTGGAGTACTATGCTCTTAATGGCGATATCCTGTTGCAGGATGTGTCCTTTCGTCTGGAAGAAGGATCAATTCTGGCAATCGCCGGGCCTAACGGCGCCGGCAAGACCACTCTGCTGAAACTGCTGTGCGGGATCGAACGGGTTATCTTGGGTGATGTTTGGATAGAAGGCCAAAGCCTTCGGACCCTGTCCGCCCGCCAACGTGCCCGCTCCATTGCTGTGGTCGGGCAGCAGGAAATGCCTGACGGGCGGATGCGCCTGCAAGATTATGTTGCGCTGGGGCAAATCCCGATTCAGGGCGAACGTTCGATGGCTCAGCACAAGGCTGATCTGGAACGGGTTCTGACGACGACCGAGCTGTCGCATTTTGCCAACAAAACGATGGGTCAACTGTCCGGCGGAGAACGTCAGCGCGCACATATCGCGCGCGCGTTGGCCCAGAACCCGTCCTTGCTGTTTCTAGACGAGCCAACCAACCATCTGGACCCCGATGCCAAGGGGCACATGCTGTCTCTGGTTGCTGATCTGGGGGTAACGGTCGTCATGATCGTCCATGATCTGGTCATGATCCCGGAATTCGCCACCCATGTGGCGCTGATGAAAGCCACGCGTCTGACGGGGTTCGGGCCTGTTGTCGAAGTTCTGACCCCAGACCGGGTACGTGAGACATTCGGCGTGGATTATCTGTGCTTTCAGCACGAAGGCCGCATGATCCCCGCACTGGATATCCGAAAACGGAAACTGTCATAATAACAGGAACTTAAATATGATGCAGAAACTTTGGCCGGTGGTTGTTTTCGCTGGCTTGGCAGGTGGCGCGGCAGCGGAAGCCGTCACCGTGGACAATTGCGGCGAACCGCTGGCTTTTGACTCGGCGCCGGAACGTCTGGTCGTGCATGACATGAACATGACGGATATGGCCTTTGCGCTCGGCCTTCAGGACAAGATCGTGGGGCTTACCGGAATTACCGGCTGGTACAAAACAAGCCCTGATTTTGATGCTCAGCGTGGCGATATCCCAGAGCTTGCCCCCAAATACCCGACCATTGAAAACCTTGTGGCCGTCGAACCCGATCTGTTTTTTGCCGGTTGGTACTATGGCATGAAACCCGGCGGTGACGTCACGCCCGACACACTGGAACCTTTTGGTATCAAGACCATGATCCTGACCGAAAGCTGCGTGCATCTGGACAAGGATCGCCCCGAGGCCAGCATGAACCTGTTGTTTGATGACGTTCTGCGTCTGGGCAAGGTCATGCATGTCGAAGACAAGGCCGAGGCGCTGGTTGCCGGCTGGAAAGACAAATTGTCAGCCATCGAAGCAAAAACAGCCGATATGGCAAAGCCCCGCGTATTCCTGTTGGACGGACCGGCCGATGCTCCATTCACCGCCGGCAAGTTCGCCATTCCCGATGCGATGATCACAGCGGCGGGTGGCGCGAACGTGACGCATGATCTGGATACCAGCTGGGGTCGCACGTCGTGGGAGGCCGTCGCCGCGGCTAACCCGGAATTTCTGGTGCTGCTCGACTATCAGTCCGGCAACGGCGCAGAGGACGCTTTCCAGTTCCTCAAGGATCACCCGGTAATGTCACAAACGGACGCGGTAAAGAACGAGCGCTGGATTGGCCTGCGTTACGAGGAACTGACGCCCGGTCCGGCAAATATCGAGGCGATCGAGAAGATGGCGAAGGCGATGCACCCGGAGATCAACTGATATGGTCCAATTGGGCCGTTTGATTTTGCTGGGGGCGGTTGTTCTGACCGCCCTTTTGCTGTTGTCCATCGTCTACGGGACCACCCCAATCCCCGTGCGCGAAGTTTTTTCGGCCATCGGCCTTGGAACCGGTCTGGTGGACGGAGACATGTCGCCTTTGCACCGGATCGTCTTCGACCTTCGCCTGCCCCGCGCCCTGTTTGCCGCCGTGATTGGTGCGGGACTGGGCGTCGTTGGTGTTGTTTTGCAAACAACGACGCGAAACGATCTGGCAGATCCGTTTCTGTTCGGTCTGTCCTCTGGTGCTGCTGCTGGCGCCGTTCTGGTGATCACCGTCACGGGGGATGTCCTGGGAATCTGGACGTTGCCGCTGGCGGCGTTTTGCGGCGGTCTGATCGCATCCGGCATCGTTCTGGCGCTGGTTCAGGGCTTGCGTACGAGCGCACCCGAAAAACTGATCCTTGCTGGCCTGGCGGTGTCCTTTCTGTTTTCCGCGATCACCAATTACCTGATTTTCTCTGGCGACAATCGCGCTGCGCATTCGGTGATATTCTGGATGCTTGGCGGTCTGGGGCTGGCAAGATGGGAAACCTTCCCGCTTGTCCTGATCGGATTGGGCCTGATCCTGAGCTATTCGCTTTACCGCAGCCGGTGGCTTGACGCGCTGCTGACCGGGGATTTCACAGCCTCGTCACTGGGAATTCCCGTTCAGGGCCTGCGGTTCAGCATGTTCTTCGTGGCCGCGTTGGCGACGGCCAGTTTCGTATCCGTTGCCGGTGTCATCGGCTTCGTCGGGCTGATGGTGCCTCATATTGCACGCGGCATCGCCGGAACTCTGCATCGAAACCTGCTGATCGTCTCGGCCATCGTGGGCGCCATTCTGCTGACACTCTCTGATATCTTGTCACGCCTTCTTCTGGCTCCGCAGGAGTTGCCCGTCGGAATCGTCACAACGTCAATAGGATCACTTTTTGTCTTTTTGTATTTGTTCAAATCCGATCGCGGGAACTAGTTTTCAAAGGTTGCGCAACACTGTCATTTCTCGACATTGATGAGGTCAAGCAGTTCTGCGTGCAGTTCAGGGGTTGCGGCGGAAACGACCGCGCCATCTGAATCGAGGGTCAAAGCGTGCCCCTGCCAATCGGTCATCACGCCGCCAGCAGCCGTGATCAGAGGTGAGAGCGCCAGATAGTCATAAGGTTGCAGATCGTAATCCACCACAGCATCGACATGGCCCGAAGCAAGCAAGGCATGGGGGTAACAATCATAGGCAAATCGGCGCGTCTGCCCTGCATTCATCAGCCGGCTGAACAGGTCAGGATGATCGCGATAAATCTTGTCCCCTTCGTTCACATACAAAACCGATTGATCCAGACGCGTGGTGTGCGACACCTTTATCGGTCGCCCGTTCAGGCTGGCGCCGTCACCAACCACACCCAAATAGGTCTCATGCAAGGCCTGCATTCCGACCAGCCCCAACCGAGGGCGCCCATCCACAAGGTGCGCCAAAAGAAACCCGAACAAAGGATGACCGGACAGAAACGAACGGGTTCCGTCAATCGGGTCAATCACCCACATATGACGCCCGTCGCCTGCTTCTTGCCCGTGCTCTTCGCCAAAGATGCCGTGCGTGGGAAAATGCTGTTTCAAGTAGGTGCGTACTTCTGCCTCAACTGCCTTGTCGGCCTGCGTCACCGGGCTTTCATCCTGCTTGAATTCAATGCCCAAAGATCCCCGGAAAAACCGCATCGCGGACTCCGAGGCAATATCCGCAATCTTCATCGCATGCTCAGTCAACGCATCTGGGGTTACCATTTCCGGTCCTTTCGGCTGAAGTCATCCAATCTCCGACGGATGAAAGGTTGTTTGCCCTGAAAGCTGAATGAGAAGTCTTGCAGTTCAGTTTTCAGATGGGCATGAGGTGTGACAATACTGAAACTTTATCAATGGCTTATGGATCGAAATCCGTCAGATTCAACGAACACTCGGACACTCGGGGCGGATTTGCCCTGTTTGCATGCTTTCCCCATATGTTCCGATCGCCGTGCGTGTGTCGGTAGATCTGCTCTTGCACCCTCGGGTCAGGTCTTCACCCGGCTCATCTGCGGGTCGTAAAGCGGTTGCAGCGTCACTTCGCAAGGAACCCTCTGAGTGGCGACATCCAATTCATATGTCCCTGATGTGACGTATTGTGCGTCGACACCGTTGGCGTTTCGGATGTAACCGTAGCCGATCGACTTTTCGACGGTGTAACCATAGCCGCCCGAAGTCAGCCATCCGACCCTTTCGCCATTCCGATAGATCGTTTCACGCCCCAGAAGAACAACCTCGGGGTCAACCGTGAAACATGCCAGCATCTTCTTTACGCCGCCGGTTTTTTGCGCCTCAGAGGCGGCGCGCCCTTTGAAATCAATATTTTTCCGGAGTTTCACGGCCCAGCCCAAGCCGCTTTCGAACGGCGTATGATCCGGCCCGATATCCGAGCCCCAGGCGCGATAGCCTTTTTCAAGACGCAGCGATTCAATCGCCCTGTAGCCCGCATTGATCAATCCATGCGGGCGCCCTGCCTCCATCAAGGCGTCATACACGGTTTGTGCATATTCCACCGGCAGGTGCAGTTCCCAGCCCAGTTCACCCACATAAGTCACGCGCAGCGCCTTAACCGGGCACCCGGCGATGCCGATGGTGCGGATCGTGCCAAACTTGAACCCGCTGTTCGAGACGTCATCGCGCGTCACCGGCGCCAGAATCTCACGTGATTTTGGCCCCATCAATGACAGAACCGCATTCGATGAGGTGATATCGAAAAGCTGGCAATTCATGCCCTCGGGAATGCTGCGGTTGATCCAGTCGAAGTCATGGGTGGCATAGCCGGTGCCGGTGACGATATAGAACTCATCATGGGCCACGCGCCCAACGGTCAGGTCACACTCGATCCCGCCCTTGTCGTTCAGCATCTGGGTGTAGGCAAGCGCGCCAACCGGCTTGTCCACATCATTGGCGCAGATCCAGTTCAACGCTGCCAAAGCATCCGGACCCTTGAGGGCGAATTTGGCGAAAGAGGTCTGATCGAACAACACAGCCGCTTCACGTGCCGCTTTATGTTCCCGCCCGACGGCATCGAACCAGTTCTGGCGGCCAAAGCTGTATTCATCCTTGGGCACCTCGCCCTTTGACGCGTCCGCGTACCAGTTGGGGCGTTCCCAGCCCAGTTTCTCGCCAAAACACGCGCCCTGCTTTTTCAGCGTGTCATAAAGCGGCGATTTTCGGCAGGGGCGGCCCGAGTCATGTTCCTCATGCGGCCAACCCATCGTGTAGTGTTTGCCATATGCCTCGACGGTACGGGTGCGAACCCAGTCGGTGTCGAAATGCGGGCGGCCAAAGCGACGGATATCGGCAGACCACAAATCGAAGGGCGGCTCGCCCTTATGCACCCATTCCGCCAGCGCCATGCCCGCACCACCGCCAGCCGCGATGCCAAAGGCATTGAAGCCAGCACCGACGAAGAAGTTCCTCAACTCGGGCGCTTCGCCGATGATGAAATTGCCGTCAGGCGTGAAGCTTTCCGGCCCGTTGGTCAGCGTCTTGACGCCAGCGTTCTCCAACGCGGGCACGCGACCCAGCGCAAGTTCCATAAGCTGTTCGAAATGATCGAAGTTGCTGTCAAGAAGGGTATAGTGGAAGCCTTGCGGTATACCCTTGGTGGCCCAGGGGATCGGGTTCGGCTCATAGCCGCCCATGACCAGACCTCCGACTTCTTCCTTGTAGTAAGTCAGCCGGTCGGGATCGCGCAGAGTGGGCAGATTGCCGGGCACGTCGAAAGGTTCAGTCACCATGTACTGGTGCTCCATCGGAACCAGAGGAACGTTGACGCCAAAGCGGCTGGCAAAGGTGCGGGACCATTGCCCGGCGCAGCAGATCACCTTTTCACACTCGATCCGACCTTGTTCGGTGATAACCGCGCGAATTTTGCCATCTTCGATCTCGATATCGGTGACTTTGGTATCTTCGAATATCTTCGCTCCGGCCATGCGGGCGCCCTTGGCCAATGCCTGCGTGATATCTGACGGATTGGCCTGACCGTCTGTCGGCAGGTAAGCCGCGCCGATCACGTCAGAGACATCCATCAAGGGCCACAGCTCCTGCGCCTCGGATGGGGTCAGAAGCTGCATGTCCAGACCAAAGGAATGCGCCGTAGTGGCCTGGCGTTTCACTTCGGTCCAGCGCTCTTCGTTGCAGGCCAGACGCAAGCCGCCGTTCATCTTCCAGCCAGTGCCAAGCCCTGTTTCCTCTTCGATCTTGTTGTACAGATCGACGGAATAACCCAGCAATTGCGTGACATTGGCGTTCGAACGCAACTGCCCCACCAGACCCGCTGCGTGAAACGTGGTGCCCGAGGTCAGTTTCTTGCGCTCCAGCAGCACCGTATCCGTCCAGCCCAGCTTGGCCAGGTGATAGGCGGTCGAGCAGCCGATGATCCCGCCACCGATAATGACGGCTTTGGCTGTATTCGGAAGGTCGGTCATGTCTGTCCTCAGGTATTTTTGAAATCGGTAAGGGCTGCGCAGAACCGCGCCAGGTTTTCAGCTGTGTAGGCTGCGTAATCAAAGTCGATATCCGAGGTGATCTCGGACACCATGCTCCACATGGTTTCCCGCAGCAGCGAGGCACATTTCATCGCCGCATAGCGGTGGCGCAGACCGTCGGTGACCGGGGCTTCGAAATAGCTCTCCAACACCCAGTCTTCCTGTTCAGACGACAGGCCATTGTTCGACGCCAGCCCGCCCAGATCGAACAGCGGAGAATTGAACCCGGCATAGTCGAAATCGATCAGCCAAAGGCGGTTGCCGTCGTCCAGAAAATTGCCGCAGAGCAGGTCGTTATGGCCGAACACGATGTCATACGGCCTTGCCTCACGTTCCAGCAGCGTGCCTGCGTCTATCAGATCGGGGATCAGCTTTGCATGGGCGCTGTCATTCTCGGTTAGCGTTGCGGCATAGTCCCGGATGACATGGAACACCCAGAATACCAGCGACGGCCCGCGCAGGTGTTTCGGCACTTCGACATGACAGGCCTTCACCAATTCCAGAACTCGGGGCAGCATGTTCGGGTGGCGTACATCTTCTTCCGTCAATGTGCGGCTTTCGATGAATTCCAGCACTGTCAAATCGCCCGAGGAATGCAGCACGGCAGGCGACAGACCTGCCGCATTGGCTGCCTTGCTGGCGGCCAGCTCATTGAACCGCATCACCTGATGCAGGGGGATGTCGTCGCCCACACGCACCACATAAGACCCGCTGCCGTCCGTGACCTTGTAGTTCACATTGGTGATGCCACCGGTCAACGGAGTGGCCTCGATCTCTCCCTGCCAGATCGGCAGAGCGCGGATGCGGGTCATCAGGTCGGGATGGCTCATATCAACTCTCCAGTCCAAAGCGGATGCGGGCCTGGCGGGCACTGGCATTGATCAACCGATCAGCGATGATGGCGATGAAGGCAATCGACAGGCCGGCCACCAGACCGCGGCCGGTATCGGCCTTGGTCAGGGCGATATAGACCTCCTGCCCCAGATCGCGGGTGCCGACGAGGGCGGTGATCACCAGCATCGACAGCGCCAGCATGATCGTCTGATTGACGCCCAGCAGGATTTCAGGCAACGCCATCGGCAGGCGGATATGGCGCAGCAATTGCCTGCGGGTGCAGCCCGAAACCAGACCGGCCTCGATCAGCTCTTCGCTAACCGACCGTATGCCATGGGCAGCATAGCGGACCGCCGGGGCCAGCGCATAAAGAACGATGGCGATCAGCGCGGTGAAATCGCCGACCCTGAACAGCATGACGACAGGGATCAGATAAACAAAGCTGGGAAGGGTTTGCAGCGTGTCGATCAGCAGGTTGATGGCCGTTCCAGCGCGTTTGTTCAGCGCCGCCAGAACACCCAGAGGCACCCCGATCAGCGTTGCCAGAATGACCGATGCACCGCACAGATACACTGTCACCATCGCCTTTGACCACAGGCCCGACACAAGTACCAGCGAGGCCATCCCACCACACAGCAACGCCAGCCGCCAACCGCCTGCGTGCCAGCCCAGCAGGGCCAGCATCGCGATGACCCATGGCCACGGGATGCCCAGCAGAACAGTTTTGATCGGGATCATGAACCAGGTCAGGAAGAAAACCTTGATGGCCTCGAACGTGTCGAAATAGTTGACGTTCAGGTATTCGACCGTGTTGTCCCAGAACGCGCCGGTGGTAATGGTCTGACTTTCAGGATATTCCAGCAACAGAGGCGAGAACTGTCCCAGCACCCAGGTCAGCAGCATCAGGACCACAACCAGAACCGTCCGGCGATGACGCGCGATCCACGAGCCGGGGACCTCATGATGCACCTGCCCCATCCGTTCGGCAAAGGCCTGGCTCAGACGGTCGACGGCGATGGCCAGTACCACGATGGCGATGCCGGCTTCGAACCCTGCCCCAATGTCCAGACGGCGGAGCGCGGCGAGGACGTCAAAGCCCAGCCCCCCAGCCCCGATCATCGAGGCGATGATGACCATGTTCAGGGTCAGCATGATCACCTGATTGACGCCCACCATCAGGCTGTGGCTGGCCGAGGGCACAAGCACACGCCACATCAACTGCCGCCGGGTCGTGCCCGCCATGCGTCCGAAATCCAGAATCTCAGGATCCACACCTTTCAGCGCCAGCGTTGTGATCCGCACCATCGGCGGGGTCGCATAGATGATCGTCGCGACCAAGGCAGAGATCGGGCCAAAGCCAAACATGAACAGGATCGGCACCAGATAGGCAAAGATCGGGATCGTCTGCATCAGGTCCAGGATTGGTGAGATGATCTTTTCAAAAAGCGGATGGCGATAGGCGAGAATGCCCAACAGCAACCCGCCGCCCGCTCCAATCGGCACCGCGATCAGGACCGAGGCCAGCGTCACCATGGCGCTGTCCCATTGTCCGAAAACTGCAAGATAGACGAAGCAGGCCCCGACCAGAGCGGCCAATCCCCAGTCACGGCAATATTGACCCAAGGCGACAACGGCGGTGATGACCACGATCCAGCTGATCGCAGGCAGGATGACCTGCGCGTCATTTCCCTGACCGCTGACAAAGCCGTCGGCCAGCAGGGCCAATACCAGATTGTAGGGCTGCTCGATCAACCACGCGATGGCGCGGGTGACATCGGTGAAGGACACCGGCCCGATGGCGGCATCCTCGATCAGCCATGTCATCGCCGAGGAAATGTAGGTTTTGAACGGGATCACCCAGGCCGAAGGGAACTTGGTCAACCAGCGCGCATCCAGCGCCTTGCTCAAATCACGACCGAAATAGCCAAGCACGATGGTGATCAGAACAAGCAGCAGAATTGCCATCTGGCTGCGGGTCAGGCGGATCATGCCGTGTCTCCGCCGCCGAACAGCACATGCGCAACGGCCTTGCGGTCAATCGCTCCGACGGGCTGGCCATCAGCATCAACCACGGGGATCGGCGCATCTGCCGCGATAATCCGTTCCGCCACGTCCGAGATGCGCGTGGATTGAAAGATCGGATTGCCCTCGCCCACAGCGCCGGGGGTCATGACACCGCCGACGGTCAGGACCTTTGAGCGGGGGATATGTTTCGTGAATTCAGCCACATAACCGGTGGCCGGGTGCATCACCAGCTCTTCCGGCGTGGCGATCTGGATCACCTCTCCGTCCTTCATGATGGCGATGCGGTCGGCCAGGCGAACGGCCTCTTCGAAATCATGGGTGATGAAAACGATGGTCTTGTGCAACCGCTCCTGCAACCGCAGGAATTCATCCTGCATCTCGCGCCGGATCAGCGGATCGAGGGCCGAGAACGGCTCGTCCAGAAACCATAGATCAGGCTCGGTCACCAAGGAACGGGCAATGCCGACGCGCTGTTGCTGGCCGCCGGACAGCTCACGCGGGTAATAATCCTCGCGCCCCTTCAAACCGACCAGTTCCACCACCTCGCGGGCCTTGGCGTCGGCTTCGGGTTTGGGTGTGGCCTGAATCGTCAACGGAAACATCACATTCTGCAAAACGGTCAGATGCGGCAGCAACGCGAAATGCTGGAACACCATGCCCATCTTGTGACGCCGGATTTCGATCAGCTCATTCTCGCTGGCGCGCAAGAGGTCAGCATCGTCGAACAGAACTTCACCGGCGGTTGGTTCGATCAACCGGGACAAGCACCGAACCAGAGTGGATTTGCCGGACCCCGACAGGCCCATGATGACGAAAATCTCACCTTCCGAGATCTCGATATTTGCGTTGCGCACTGCGCCGATCACGCCTGCCTTGCGAATTTCTTCTGCCGTAGGTTCGGGGGTTGTCCGCAGCAACCGATCTGCGTTGGGGCCATAAAGCTTCCAGACGTTTCGGCACGACAGTTTGGTCTTGGGGGGCATCAGGGTGGTCCGGTTCATTCGCGAAAAAGGCCAGAGCGGTCCGAGAGAGCGACAGGCCCGCTCTGGCCAGTGGATTACTTCGAGATCCAGCCAGACCAGCGGTCTTTGTTGGTCTCCATCCACTCTGCAACAACGCTGTCGATTTCCACGCCGTCCAGATCGGCCTTGCCAACCATAGCGCTCATTTCATCATTGTTGATTTTGTAGGCTTCGATGATGTCATAAGCACCCGGCCATTTTTCTTGCAGGCCAGACCAGGCTGCTTTCCAGATCGGGCCACGCGGCTTGCCGCAATCATAGGCCATATTCGGGTTCACACCGACAGAAGGGTCGCTGTAACACTCTGGCGTAAATGGCGGGAACTCGACGAACTCGCCTTCGTATTTTGCCGGCGCCCAATGTGGGACGTAGACCCACAGAACAATTGGATCCTGTCTTTGATAAGCGGATTCCAATTCTGCAAACAGGGCCGCGTCGGTACCCGCATGGACGACTTCGAAATCCAGTTCAAGCGCTTCGACACGCTCGTCATCGAAGCCACCCCAGGTCACCGGGCCGCCGACATAACGCCCGTTCGGAGCAGTTTCCGCCGTCGCGAATTCCTCGGCGCAGTCTTTCAGCGCCTCCCAATTCGGCAATCCCGGGCACCGTTCCTTCATGTAGCTGGGATACCACCATTCTTCGATCGCCATCAGGCCGGTTTCGCCGACATTGACGACCTTGCCGGTGCCGGTTGCCTCGTCCAGCGCTTCGCGTCCGGTGGTTTCCCAGATTTCCATTGCCAGATGCAGGTCACCCGTTTTCAGACCGGCGAACTGAGCAATGTAATCCGCCTGAACATATTCAACGTTGTACCCGGCTTCTTCCAGGATCGAACCCATGATCTTGGTATTGATCAACTGCCCCGACCAGTCGTGCAGCGTCAGTTTGATTGGGTCCGTGGACTCAACAGCCCATGCAGTTGTTGCGGCTCCGGCGGCCATGATGGCCAGCGCAGAAATTCCCATTTTACAATTCATAACACCTTCTCCCTGTCGTGATTTTTTTCGATGAATCGGTGGTATTGAGTACAGACGACCACATCGTGGGGTTTTGTGTCAATAAAAACCACGTAAAGCCACATTATTTCCTGCATGAAGCAAGTTTCTAAAGCCATACCCGCGGATAACGTTGCTTTATGTGGGTATTGTGGTATGGCTTAACGTCCCTTATGACGATGCCATCAGAGCGCGAAACATGAACCTGCCAACCACAAACCAACGAGAAGAAGAAATCCTGCGCGCCCTTTTTCGCGCGGGCGGGTCGTGCCGGGTAAGCGTTCTGGCGAATGAACTTGGGGTCAGCCTGGAAACCATTCGGCGAAACGTCCGCAATCTGGAAGAACGCGGCATCGTGCGCAAGGTCCATGGCGGGGTTCATCTTCTCGAAGACATTCTGGAACCGTCGCTGCAAAGCCGCCTGGACAAGAAGGTTGACGCGAAAGAGAAACTGGCGAAGGCGGTTGCCGAGGTCATCAGTGACGGCGACTCCGTTTTCCTCGATATCGGCTCTACTACCGCTTATGTGGCGCAGGCGCTTGGCAACCACAGCGATCTCTTTGTCGTGACGAACTCGGTTTTTGTTGCTCAGGCATTGGCTTCAAGAAACAACAACCGGGTGTTCATGGCTGGTGGCGAGCTGCGGTCGCACGATGGGGGCGCATTTGGTGTTGAAGCTCAGGACCTGATCAAACGTTTGAACGTCCGTTTCGCCATTCTTTCAGTCGGGGCGGTCAATGCGGACCCGGGCTTTATGCTGCACGACCTGCAAGAAGCAAACTTGGCCCGCGTCGCCATTCAAAACGCACAGGTCCGCATTGTCGTGGCCGATGGCGAAAAGCTGGGAAAGCGCGCGCCGGTCACATTGGAACCTGCCGACAAGATCAATCTGTTCTTTACCGATGTGACCCCGCCCGAGGACATCTGCCAGATGCTGTCGGCGAATGAAATCGACCTTGTCGTCGCCGAAAAAGCGCCTAACGCTTTTCGGCAATGACCCACACCGGGTGGTAAGTCAGAGGAACCCTGCCGTCAGTTCCGAACTTCTGCACGTAGTCAGCTTCGAACCGGGCCAAGGTGGACCGGGTCCATGCACCCTGAGCCCGGCCATTTACTCCTGTACTGCGCAAATGTTTCAGCACATCTCTGGGCGTGTCAAAATAGGATGGCCGAACGCTTTGGCCAACCGTCAGAATCTTGAACGGCCCATCTATGGCGGTTGCAAGGGCGTCAGGCAGGCATAGGCCCGGTGCACGGGCTGTCGATCCGATTTGCGCAAGCTCTTGATATTGCAATGGACCAAACCCGGAAATCGCCAGCCACCCTCCGGGTTCAAGCGCCTCGGCAACCTGTTGCAGCAAACCGGCCGGATCCTCCATCCATTGGATCATCGAGGCCGACGCGACCAAATCCAACTTTGCGGGCCATTCGACCAGGCGGACGTCTCCGGCAATGAAGGCCGCATTTTCCGCATCTGCCGTCGCCCGAGCCTGCGGCGCTATATCGTTCACGTGAAAATCGGGAAGGTCAAAGTTCTGCCGCAGCAACCGGGTCAGATGGCCAGTGCCGCATCCCAGCTCGAAGGCCACATCAAACCGGTTCGGCGCGCCAACCCGTTGCATCTCGGAAACCAGCTTGCGGGCAACCCAGGCCTGCTGGCTGGCTGTATCGTTGTAAGTCTGGAAGCTTCGGCTGAAGCTTCGCTGAACCTTGTCCGCCAATTGCGCCGTCATGACATCCACTCCGCCCAGCTTTGGCCCGGTTCAAATGGCACGTGCGGAGCGGCAACGCCCTTGACCACATCAGGGGTTGCGGCCCAGGCCGTCCTCTGAGCATTGGTCGGAATGATCCGGTCCCGCTCTGATATCCAAACCCGATCAAAGCCGGGATCAGGCGCCGAGCCACGCTCGATGACCGCATGAAGTTCCTTTCTTGCCTGCTCGATGTCCAGTTCAGGTATGTCAGCAGACAGTCCGGCGCGTCGGCAAAATTTGACGAAACTTGCCGATGACAGCTGATCCGCCGTGGCCCGGACAATATCGGGCGCGATGCCCCGGTCTGCGCAGGCAGGATGCAACGTACCACTGACAGCAACCAGCCGGTCAGGGCGAAACCCTGTGCTGGCCAGCCAATGGGCCGCGGATGCGACACCGAAGGAAAACGCAAGCATTTCGACGCGGTCAAACCCGGCCAGATCGGGCAAGGGATCATCAAGCCGGGTATAGTCATCCACCAGCAGAATTGATCCGCCTCCGGTCAGCCCGCGGAACGGGGCAGAACCCAGCGCCCACCCCCCGAAGACCAGTGTCAGCTTGCTGTCATCCGATTGCGCCAGCCACCGGTGTTTCATTGCTGTCCCCCGGCCAAAGCGACCATCGCGCTGGTGATCCGGCCGAGCTCATCAGGTGAAACAATGTAAGGCGGCATGCAATAGATGTTGCGCGCAAAGGGGCGCAGCCACACTCCGGTTTCAGGGGCCAGCCGATGAGCGACCGAAGGATCAACCGTTTCCTTCATTTCGATAACGCCAATAGCGCCAAGAACCCTGACATCTGCAACGCCTGGCAAACTGCGCGCGGGCTCCAGTTCGGTCCGCATCTGGTCTTCGATATCGGCCACCTGGCGCTGCCAGTCCCCCTCGGCAAGCAGTCTGAGGCTGGCCGAACCAGCGGCACAGGCCAGAGGGTTGGCCATATAGGTCGGGCCGTGCATGAACACTCCGGCCTCACTGTTGCCAATGCCATACGCCACCTGCTTGCTGGTCACGGTAGCAGCAAACGAGATATGCCCACCGGTCAATGCCTTGCCCAAACACATTATATCCGGGGTGATGCCCGCATGATCGGTGGCAAACAGCTTGCCGGTTCGGCCAAACCCGGTTGCGATCTCGTCAAAAATGATCAGCACGTCATGAGCATCGCACATGGCGCGTGCCGCGCGCAGCCATTGGGGATGATAGAAATACATGCCCCCGGCGCCTTGAACCACGGGCTCAAGGATCAGGGCCGCGAGGTGATCGCCCTTGTCGGCCAACAGTCGTTCCAGCGCCTCCAATCCGTTCAACGCCGGGTCTTCGGGCCAGTCATCCCCCAACCGAACCTGGGGACGCGGCAGGAAGTGCTGGATCGACAAAGCCCCTCGGAACAGCCCGTGCATACCCGTCACAGGGTCACAGACGCTCATCGCTTTCCACGTGTCACCGTGATAGCCGCCCCGAATTGTGGCAAATTCGAATTTGCGGGTGCGGCCATGAGCCATTTGATACTGCACCGCCATCTTCATCGACACTTCGACCGAAACAGACCCACTGTCGCAATAGAAAATGCGATCCAGCCCCTCGGGCAACATGTCGACCATCCTGCGCCCCAGATCAATGGCCGGATGGTGTGTCAGCCCTCCGAACATCACATGAGGCATCTTTTCCAGCTGTGATTGCATGGCGGATGTGATTTCGGGATGCTTGTGGCCGTGGATGGCGCACCACCATGACGACATGGCGTCTATCATCTTTGCGCCGTCCTCCCGATAAAGATACACGCCCTCGGCCCGGTCGATAAGATGCATCGCACCGGGATCGGCCACGTTGGTATAGGGATGCCAAAGGTGGTGGGCGTCAAACTCAAGCGGGGTCACAGAAACCTCCGTATGGTCGCCACGTCTATGGACGAGAAAGCTTCTGACAAGCTTTGCTGCGTCAGGTCGCCAAGATAAGGCAGGCGTCCGAGGTGTCGCACCTTGCTCATTTCGACGATGGTTTGTTCCACGTCGGGCTCCGGATCTCCGACAAAGGCAACGCCGACCACCTCGCACCCAGCGCCCCGGAGCGCCATCAGGGACAGCGTGGTGTGGTTGATCGTTCCCAACGCCGTGCGTGCGACCAGAACGACGGGGGCCTGCCATTGGGCAATCAGATCCAGATAGTAGGATTTGCGGTTCAGAGGCACCATCAGCCCCCCAGCCCCTTCCACAACCAGCGGCCCGTCAACCTGCGGCAGCGCAAGCCGGGACAGATCGATCTCTATGCCCATATCTTCGGCAGAAAGATGGGGTGAGGCAGGCATGTTCAGGCGATACGCCTCGGGCAACACGTCCACGCCGGACAAGGTGCAGACGGTTTCCGTGTCCGTTGCATCCTCGAGACCCGATTGAACCGGCTTCCAGTAAGTGGCGTTCAGGGCCGCCGTCAGGCCAGCCGAAAAAACTGTTTTTCCGACGCCAGTGTCGGTTCCGACAATGACCAGAGCGCTCATGCGGCCTCCGACTGATGGCTGGAGATGGTTGCAAACAGGGCCGAAATGTCCTCGGGACCGACATTCCCGGTGATCGAGACGCGCAGACGGGATGTGCCTTTTGGAACGGTAGGCGGTCGAATGCCGCGAATGTCGAACCCCTGATGTTGCAAAGCCTGTGCCATCGCCATCGTGCGGGCCTCGTCCCCAAGAACGACGGGAATGATCTGGCTGTTCAAGGCCGCGTCAGGCAACCCTGTTTCACGGGCCGCCTCATGTGCATGGCGCAGACGTTTGCGTGCAGCAGTGACCAAATCGTCATTCCCGGCCAGTTCACGCAGGACAGCCCGTACCAGCGCGGCATTCAGAGGGGACGGCGCCGTTGCAAAGATAAAGGGCCGTGCGCGGTTGATCAGGGTATCGACCATCGCCCGCGGGCCACAGATCAGCCCGCCGGAAACTCCAAGCCCCTTGCCGCAGGTGTGCAGGGTCAGAAGGTCAGCGTTCAGATCATGCGCCAGACCTTTACCATTTGCCCCGAAAACGCCGGTGGCGTGCGCCTCATCCACGATCAGAACAGCTTGGGCTTCACACGCCAGACATGACAAATCTTCCAGCGGAGCCAGATCGCCCTCCATGGAATAGACGCTTTCAACAGCGACCCATACCTGACCGTGCCCGCCAGCGGATCGCCATTCGGTCAGAACGTTTCGCGCATCCGCGACGTCGTTGTGACGAAAAGCGCGCAGATCCGCTCGGCTGGCGCGCATCCCCTCATGGGCGCTGGCGTGGACCAGTTCGTCATACAAAACCAGATCCCCGGCAGCCGGAAGAGTGGAAAAGATTGCCTGATTGGCCTGAAACCCCCCGCCCATGAACAATGCGGCCTCGGCCCCAAAGAACGCAGCCGCTTCGTGTTCCAGCGCCTCATGCTCCGGGTGATTCCCCCGCAGCAGTCGCGAGCCGCCCGAGCCGACGGGCACGCCGCGCGCCAGCGCCGCCTGCGCGGCCTCTTGCAACAGGCTTGACCCGGCCAACCCCAAATAGTCGTTGGACGCAAAATCCAGCCCGCGCGCCGGGATCAAAACCCGGCGGCGGTGCCGGGCTTCCAGCGCACCCAGCATGGATTCCAGTCGTTCGACTGCTTTCATTCGGCGGCTTCCGTGCGCTTATGGTCTTCAGCCGTTTCGGCCTGAAGGCCAAGTTTTGCAAACAGGATCGAGTCGGTGTCTTCTTCGGGGTTTTCCGCCGTCAAAAGAGTTTCACCGACAAAGATGGAATTAGCTCCGGCGAAGAAGCACATCGCCTGCATCTCGTCGCTCATGTCGCTGCGCCCGGCGGACAACCGAACATAGGCTTTGGGCATCAGGATGCGAGCGGTTGCGATGATCCGCACAAAGTCGATTGGATCAACCGGTTCCGCATCAGCCAGCGGAGTATCCGCCTGTGGCATCAGCATGTTGATCGGCACCGAATCCGGCGGCGGGGTCATGTTGGCCAAAGTCAGCAACATATCGATACGGTCACCAGTGTGTTCACCCATCCCCAGAATACCACCCGAGCAGACCTTGATTCCGGCTTCCTGCACCCGGTTCATCGTGTCGATCCGGTCAGCGAAAGTACGGGTGGTGATCACTTCGGAATAATAGCGTTCGGACGTGTCGATATTGTGGTTGTAATAGTCCAACCCGGCATCGCGCAGTTGAACCACCTGGGTGTCATCCAGCATGCCCAGCGTCATGCAGGTTTCCATGCCCATCGCCTTGACGCCTTCCACCATGGCAACCAGGGCAGGCATATCGCGCGGCTTGGGCTCGCGCCAGGCGGCCCCCATGCAGAACCGGGTCGCGCCACCGTCGCGGGCCTTTTTGGCCTCGGCCAGTACACGCTGAACCTCGATCAGCTTCGATGCAGGCAGGGTGGATCCGTTGCGGGCCGATTGCGAGCAATAGGCGCAATCCTCGGCGCACCCGCCGGTTTTGATCGACAGCAGCTTAGAGGTCTGGATCTTGTTCGGATCAAAGTTCTCGCGGTGCACGGTCTGTGCCCGGAACAGAAGGTCCATCAACGGGAGGTCATGAACAGCTTGCGCAGACTTTCGGGTCCAGCCGGAATGAGGGATGATCATTTTATCTATAAAACTTCCTGCAGCTTGCGTTGCCGTGGATTTATTATCGATAAAATCTGAAGGCGCAACCGTGTTGGCGCAAACGATCCCAAATCAAGCGGAAATGCCGCGCTTTTCAGAAATCAAGCCCCAGATCAACGGTTCGGGCGGAATGCGTCAGCGCCCCGGACGAGATGTAATCGACCCCGGTCGCCGCAATTGATGCAACCCGATCCAACGTCACATTACCGCTGGCTTCGGTCTTCATCGGCCCGTCCACCATGGCAACCGCTTCGCGCAGCATCTCGTCATCCATGTTGTCCAGCAATACGACGGACGCGCCGCCAACCTCGAGCACTTCGGCCAACTGGTCCAGTCGATCGACTTCGATCTCGACGGCCATCATATGGCTGGCTTGCGCTTTGGCGGCCTCAAGAACCTGACGCACACCCCCGGCGGCGGCAATGTGGTTGTCCTTGATCAGGATCGCGTCGGACAATGAGTAGCGATGATTGAAGCCGCCGCCATGCAGCACGGCCTGTTTTTCGACGATGCGAAGTCCGGGCGTGGTTTTGCGGGTACAGGTCATGCGGGCATTCGTGCCCTTTGTCTGCTGAACAAAGCTGGCAGTTTTTGTGGCGATACCGGTCAGACGACCGGCAAAATTCAGCGCGACCCGCTCACCCGACAGGATCGAGGCCGCGGAACCTTTGATGGTCATCAGCGTGTCGCCGCGCCGACAACGCTGGCCATCCTTGACAAGCACCTCAACCTCAAGCGTCGGGTCGACCAGCCGGAACGCAATCGTTGCCACCTGCATACCCGAAACGACGGCATCCTCACGCGCATTCAGCCGGGCCGTATAAGTAGCGTTCGGCGGGATCACCGCGCGGGTGGTCACGTCACCGTATGCTCCCAGATCCTCCATCAGCGCCGCGCGGATGACGGGTTCGAGGATCAGATCGGGCAGGGTCGCAAAACTCATGATTTTTCCTTGCAGGCTTCGGCGCGAATGTGCAGCGCGTCGCTAAGATACATCCGGGATCGTTTGCCGGGGCCATCGGCAGTTTCCGGAAAGTCGGATCGCTCATGCGCGCCGCGGCTTTCTTCGCGCTGCAATGCCGCCGCGGCGATCAAGGTTGCTGTGGCACACATGTTTCTGAAGGACGGGCATGTGCCATACCGCTCTTCGAGCGTGGCAATCCTGCGCAATGCCCGGCATAACCCGGCGCGGTCCCGGACAACGCCAACATCGCGCGACATGGTCTTGCGCAACGTACTGACCGCATCGGACGTATCAGGGATGTCAGCTTGATCAATTCGAAGGGCCACAGGTTCCGACGCGGAAGTGTCCGGTATCGAACCCGCAATGTCCTGGGCACAGATGCGTGCAAACACCAACGCTTCGAGCAAACCGTTCGAGGCCAGCCGGTTGGCGCCGTGAAGGCCGGTCGAAGATGCCTCGCCGCACACCCACAACCGATCCAGCGTCGCGCGGCCATCAGTGCCTGTGGCAATCCCGCCCATGTGGTAATGCGCTGCCGGAGCAACCGGGATCGCATCCCGGACCGGATCGATTCCGTTGCGCGCGCAATATGCGGCAACCGCCGGGAAAAGTTCATTGATTTGCGGGCCCAAAGCCTTGCGGGTGTCCAGCATCGGTCGGTTGCCGGCCTGCACCTCGGCAAATATCGCGCGGGCCACAACGTCGCGCGGGGCAAGCTCGGCATCAGGATGAACGGCCTGCATGAACCGCTCGCCACGCTTGTTTATCAGAATTGCCCCTTCTCCGCGCAGGGCCTCGGTCGCCAATGGGGCCGGGTCTTCACCTACGTCCATGGCGGTGGGGTGGAACTGAACGAATTCGGCGTCGGCGATCAGTGCCCCCGCCCGTGCGGCCATTCCGATGACCTGCCCCCGGATGCGGGCCGGATTGGTCGTCAGGGCATAAAGCCCGCCAGAACCGCCACCCGCCAACAATACGGCAGGTGCACGAAGCGTCACGGGCGCGGATCCGCTTTCCGAGGCGTCTTGCAAAACCACGCCCACTACGCGCCCATCCGCCACTTCCAGCGCAACGGCAAGGACCCCTTCCAACACCTGCACCGAAGAAGTTTCGCGTACTCGCTCGATCAGGGCGGCCATGATTTCACTGCCGGCCTGATCGCCCTTTACCCGCACGACGCGGGCAAAACTGTGCGCGGCTTCTCGGGACAGGACATATCCGCCACCCTCGGTGCGATCAAACGGTGTGCCCAAAGTGGTCAGGTCCAGAATATAGTCCCGTGCCTCTCGCGTCACTAAATCCGCAACGTCAGGCTCGACGGTTCCAGCCCCGGCATTGACGGTGTCAACGGCGTGACTTTCCGGGCTGTCGGCCAGGTCCATCGCCGCCGCCACGCCCCCCTGCGCCCATGCCGAACTTGCGCCTTCGCCCAGCGGGTCAGGCGAGATGATCACCACCGGTCGCGGTGCCAGTTTCAGCGCAGCATAAAGCGCGCCAATCCCGGCCCCGACAATAATGACGCGATCCGTGGTGATGTCGGTCATTGCCGATCAGATGCCGAGCTTGCGGGACAGATCAATCATCGCCTGAACGGATTTGCGAGCCTTCTCTGCCACGTCTTCGGCGACCTCGACCTGGCCTTCCATCGTGTGCAGGGCATAGAGGATCTTCTCAAGCGTGATTTTTTTCATGTACGGGCACATGTTGCACGGCCCTACGAAATCGACCTCGGGCAGTTCATCGGCGATGTTCGACGCCATGGAACATTCGGTGATCAGCATCGCCTTTTCGGGTTTCTCATCATGCACATATTTGATGATCCCGCTGGTCGAACCGGAATAATCCGCCTCGGCCACCACATCCGGCGGGCATTCCGGGTGCGCAATCAGGCGCGTTCCGGGGTTCCATTCCCGGAAGTCGCGCAGGTCCTGTGCGGTGTATTGTTCATGCACGATGCAGGAACCAGGCCAGTACACCACGTTCTTGTGGCTTTCATTGGCCACGTTTTGAGCCAGATATTGATCCGGCGTCATGATGACCGTGTCGCTCTCCATGGCATTCACGATCTGCAAGGCGTTCGACGAGGTGCAGCAGATATCCGAAGCCGCTTTGACCTCGGCAGTGGTGTTCACGTAAGACACAACCGGCGCGCCGGGGTATTTGGCCCGCATTTCGTCGATTCCTTCGGCCGTAATCGATTCTGCCAAAGAACAGCCCGCATCCATGTCGGGCATCAGAACAGTTTTCCCGGGGCTCAGAATTTTCGATGTCTCGGCCATGAAATGAACCCCGGCCTGAACGATCACATCCTCTTCCACCTCACTGGCCTTGATCGCCAGTTGCAGGCTGTCACCCACGAAATCGGACACACCATGATAGATTTCCGGTGTCATGTAATTGTGCCCAAGGATCACGGCGTTACGCTCTTTCTTGAGCGCGTTGATCGCCCGCACATAGGGCGCATAGATCGCCCAATCCGGCGGGCTGATCACACGATCCATACGGGCAAACGTGTCTTTCATCTCATTGGCCAACGTGGCCGATGGGGCGAGGTCATAGACGTCCGAAAGAACAGTGCGGACTTGTGCAATATCGAGCAACGGGCGAGCCACCTTTGTCAGTTGTCGTTAGCCTGGCGGGCTGCTTAACGGCTTAGCCCTAGCGGAAACATCCCCGGTTCGAAACCGGAAAATGAGACGTTAGCGCTAAGCCATGCAGACAAATTCAAAGATGAATGGCAAATCAGCCCAGAATCCCCGGCAGACGCAGCCCGTGTTCACGTGCGCAGGCCTTGGCGTCCTCGTAACCCGCATCTGCGTGACGCCAGACACCAGAAGCCGGATCGTTCCACAGAACCCGTTCGAGACGTCTGGCCGCTGCATCGGTTCCGTCGGCACAAATCACGACACCCGCATGTTGGCTGAAACCCATGCCAACACCGCCTCCGTGGTGCAGCGAGACCCATGTCGCGCCCGAGGCGGTATTGACCAGCGCGTTCAGCAGCGGCCAATCCGACACCGCGTCCGAGCCGTCCTTCATCGCCTCGGTTTCGCGGTTCGGCGACGCGACCGAGCCGCTGTCGAGGTGGTCACGACCGATGACGACCGGCGCCTTCAGTTCTCCGGTTTTGACCATCTCGTTGAACGCCAGACCGGCCTTGTGGCGGTCGCCCAGTCCGATCCAGCAGATGCGCGCGGGAAGGCCCTGAAAGGCGATGCGCTCCTGCGCCATGTCGAGCCAATTGTGCAGATGGGTGTTTTCGGGGAACAGTTCCTTCATCTTTGCGTCGGTTTTGTAGATATCCTCGGGATCGCCCGACAGTGCGCACCAGCGGAACGGGCCGATGCCACGGCAGAACAACGGGCGGATATAGGCGGGCACGAAACCTGGGAAGGCAAAGGCGTTTTCCAAACCTTCGTCCTGCGCCACCTGCCGGATGTTGTTGCCATAATCCAGGGTTGGCACGCCCGCGTTCCAGAAATCGACCATGGCGGCCACGTGCTGCTTCATCGACGCGCGCGCTGCCTTTTCCACGGCCTTGGGGTCGCTTTCCCTCTTGTCTTTCCACTGCGCCATGCTCCAGCCCAATGGCAGATAACCGTTGACCGGATCATGGGCGCTGGTCTGGTCGGTCACGATGTCAGGGCGCATCCCGCCCGCCTGCATCCGCCGGTAGATCTCGGGGAAAATCTCGGCCGCATTGCCCAGCAAACCGACCGATTTCGCCTCGCCCGCCCTGGTCCAGCGGTCGATCATTTCCAGCGCTTCGTCCAGCGTCTCGGCCTTTTCGTCGAGATACTTGGTGCGCAGGCGGAAATCGATGCTGTCTGGATTGCACTCGACGGCCAGGCAACACGCCCCTGCAAAGACCGCCGCCAGAGGTTGCGCGCCACCCATGCCGCCCAGACCGCCGGTCAGAATCCACTTGCCGGTCAGGTCCCCGTCATAATGTTGACGCCCCGCCTCGGCGAAGGTTTCGTAAGTGCCCTGAACGATGCCTTGCGTCCCGATATAGATCCACGAACCGGCCGTCATCTGGCCGTACATCATCAGGCCCTTCTTATCGAGCTCGTTGAAGTGGTCCCAGTTGGCCCAATGCGGCACGAGGTTCGAGTTCGCGATCAGCACCCGAGGTGCATCGGCATGCGTCCGAACGATGGCGACCGGTTTGCCGGATTGCACCACCAGCGTTTCATCTTCCTCCAGATCCTTGAGGCTGGCAACGATGGTGTCAAAATCTTTCCATGTCCGCGCGGCACGGCCGATGCCGCCGTAGACAACCAGCTCATGCGGGTTCTCGGCCACATCCGGGTGCAGATTGTTCATCAGCATCCGCATCGGGGCCTCGGTCATCCAGCTTTTGGCGTTCAGTTCGGGCCCTGTCGGGGGATAGATGTCACGGGTATTTTTGCGAGGATCGGTCATCGGGCAAGCTCCAATGCAGTGTCGTGGATAGCGTCAAGAATGTCTTTGAGCCACCGGCGCAGGCGGTCGGCTTTGTCGGCGTCAAAAGCCCAGGGCGGCGCTTCAGTTTTCAGGTAGGTCGACTGGGCCAGCTCCATCTGGATCGCGTGAACCCCTTCCGAGGGGCGCCCATAATGGCGCGTTGTCCATCCGCCCTTGAACCGCCCATTCAGAGCAGCCGTATAGGGCGAGGACGTCGCGAATTCATGCGCTATGGCTTCGATTTCCGGTGCGCAGGTCGCCCCATTGTTCGTGCCGATGCTCATATCGGGCAGAGTACCTTCGAACAGAAAAGGAATATGGCTGCGGATCGAGTGGCAATCATACAGCACCGCAACCCCATGGGCCGCCTTCACGCGCTCCAGCTCGGCCTTCAGGGCGGCATGATACGGTGCATGAAAAGCTTCCCGTCGTTCGAGGATATCCTTTTCCGAAGGCGGGATGTCCCAGATGCCCTGGCCGTCAAAATCCGTCAGCGGCACAAGAGAGGTCGTGTTCTGGCCGGGATAAAGCGACACGCCCGACGGATCCCGGTTGGCGTCGATCACATATCGGTGGAAGGTTGCCCGAACCGTCGTCGCACCGAGCAGAAGTCCTTCATACAAGGTGTGAACATTCCAATCCGTATCCGCCAGAGCCTTGCCCCGCGCATTCAACTTGGCCTCGATCGTGGCCGGAACATGGGTGCCGGTATGCGGCAGACCCAGCACGATCGGACCGTCACCGCGCGAAATCTCGACCTGGCCGCTCATGCGCCAAGTTCCGGCATGGCGATGCCCGTGCCACGGGCAATCTCACCACTGGCAATCAGGGCCGAGGCTGCTTCGATCTCGGGTGCCATATAGCGATCGTCACCCAAGGCCGGCACCACCGTACGCAGCCGTGCCATCACGGCCTGCAACGTTTCGCTCGTAGGCAGCGGCGCGCGGAACTCGACCCCTTGTGTGGCACACAGCAGTTCGACCCCCAGAATACGTTCCAGGTTGGCAACCATCTGCCCCAATCGCCGCGCACCATGGGCCGCCATCGAAACGTGATCTTCCTGATTGGCCGATGTGGGCGTCGAGTCCGTCACGCATGGATTGGCCAGATGCTTATTTTCGCTCATCAGTGCGGCAGTCGTCACCTCAGCGATCATATAGCCCGAATTCAGGCCCGGATTGGGAGTCAGAAAAGGCGGCAGATCAAAGCTGAGCGCCGGATCAACGATCAACGCAATGCGGCGTTGTGCAATTGCCCCGATCTCGGCCACGGCAAGCGCGATCATGTCTGCGGCAAACCCAACGGGTTCGGCGTGAAAATTCCCGCCCGAAACGATCAGGCCGGTTTCCGAAAGAACCAGAGGATTGTCCGTCGCCGCGTTGGCCTCGATTTCCAGCGTTGTTGCGGCCTGCCTCAGCACATCCATCGCGGCCCCCACCACCTGAGGCTGGCAGCGGATACAGTACGGGTCCTGAACCCGGGTATCGCCATCCCGATGGCTTTCACGAATGACCGACCCGGCCAGCAGCGCCCGCATGGTCACGCCGGCCTCGATCTGCCCGCGATGCCCGCGCAACGTGTGGATTTCCGGTTGCAACGGGGCGGTCGAACCCATGATCGCATCCGTCGTCAGCGCCGAGGTAACCAGCGCGCTTTGCGCCGCCTGCCACGCACCAAACAGGCCGGACAGCGCAAAGGCCGTCGAAAACTGGGTGCCATTGATCAGCGCCAGCCCTTCTTTGGGGCCCAGTTCGATCGGGTGCAGACCCGCTTTGGACAGCGCAGCGTCACCGGGCATCACATCGCCGCCAAACTCGGCCTCACCAGCGCCCATCATGACGGCAGCCATGTGGGACAAGGGCGCAAGATCACCCGAAGCCCCGACCGAACCCTGCGCCGGGATCACCGGGGTCACACCTTGTGACAACATCCCTTCCAGCAGGGTGATCACTTCTGGCCGAACCCCCGAGGCCCCGCGCCCCAGGCTCAGCAATTTCAGAACCATCATCAATCTGGCAAGGGCGCGCGGGATCGCAGGGCCCACACCACAGCAATGGCTGAGGATCAGGTTGCGCTGCAAGGTCGCTGTGTCCTCGGCCGCGATTTTGACGCTTGCCAGTTTCCCGAACCCTGTGTTCACGCCATATACGGCGGCCTCTCCCGCCGCCGCATCGGCGATGCGCTTGTGCGCTTCTTCGACGGCCGGGCGGCAAGCGGGGTCCAACCGAACAGCGCGTTCTTCGCGAAAAACCTGTTCCAGTTGCGACAGGGTAACGGTACCCGGGGTTAGGGTGAGGGTCGTCAAAATATACCTCCGAATATGCGGGTATGAAGAGGGTTGAAGCCGATGCGATAGGCCAATTCCGCGGGGTGTTCGACATTCCAAACCGCCAGATCAGCGCGCCGCCCGACTGAGATCTGACCGCAGTCAGCCACCCCGAGAGCACGGGCCGCGTGAACCGTCACGCCTTGCAGGGCCTCTTCTGGCGTCATGCGAAACAGGGTGCATCCCATGTTCATCGCCAGCAACAGCGAGGTCATCGGTGCCGAACCGGGATTGCAATCCGTGGCAAGCGCCATGGGCACAGCATGCCGACGCAACAGGTCAATCGGTGGCGCCTGTGTCTCGCGCAAGGTGTAGAACGCCCCCGGCAGAATAACGCCGACGGTACCGGCCTGCGCCATGCCCAGAACACCTACTTCGTCAAGATATTCTATATGATCTGCCGACAGCGCGCCGTATCCGGCAGCCAGTTTTGCGCCGCCCAAATTCGACAATTGTTCGGCGTGGATCTTGATCGGCAGGCCAAGCTCTGTCGCGACATCAAAAAGCGGGATCAGCTCTTCGGGTTGAAAGGCAATGCCTTCGCAGAAGGCATCGACCGCATCGACCAATCCCTCGGCATGAGCGGCGCGAAGCGTGGGAACGCAGACCTGATGAATGTAGTCCGACGCCCTGCCCTCATAGTGCCGAGGCACCGCATGAGCCCCCAAAAAGCTGGTCAGAACGCGGACGGGACGATGATCCGACAACGCCCGAGCCGCGCGCAACATGTTCAATTCGGTATCGTCATCCAATCCGTAACCGGACTTCACTTCGATGACCGATACCCCTTCGGCCAGCATCGCATCAACTCGCGGCAATGCCTGTGCGACCAACTCCTCCACTCCGGCTGCACGCGTGGCCTTTACCGTCGAGATGATCCCACCCCCGGCGCGGGCGACCTCTTCATAGCTCGCGCCGTTCAGGCGCATTTCGAACTCTGCGGCGCGATGGCCACCGTAAACCACATGGGTGTGGCAATCGATCAAGGCGGGCGTAACCAGGCGCCCACCCATTCGAACCCTTGGTTGGTCGGCGAAACGTGATGGAAGATCCACAAAAGGGCCGACCCATGCGATACGCCCGTCCTGCAACGCGATCGCGGCATCCGGGACCAAACCGTATGGCGCACCGCCTTCGGTCATCGTTGCGGCATCAAGATCCGTCAAAACCTGCGTTTGCGTCTGCATGTGACTCGCACCCTCCATGCATTTCCTACTTTTCTAGTACATTTCTATCATTTATATGTCTATGCATAAAATGAGGTGAAAAATGGCTATCTTCGCTAATCGCGCACTACTGAGCACCGGTTGGGCTACGAACCTGCGGGTAGAAATCAGGCAAGGGCTGATAGTGTCCCTGCAACAGGGCGCGACGGCGAAAGAAGGCGATACTTGCGTCGACACTTTGCTGCCTGCGCTGGCCAATCTGCACAGCCACGCATTTCAGCGCGCGATGGCAGGCATGACCGAATACCGAAAGGCCGGTCGCGACAGTTTCTGGACGTGGCGGGAACTGATGTATCGATTCACCCAGCATCTGACGCCTGATCAGATGCAGGCGATTGCCGCTCTGGTCTATATAGAGATGCAGGAAGCCGGTTACGCCTCGGTTGGTGAATTCCATTATCTGCATCACCAGCCAGACGGCACACCTTATGACAATCTCGCAGAACTGTCCCAGCGGATCATGGCTGCTGCGGCCGAGACGGGAATCGGGCTGACGCATCTGCCCGTACTTTATTCTTACGCAGGGGTCGGCGAGCAACCGTTGGAATCGGGACAGCAAAGATTTGGCAATGATGTGGACCGCTATCTGGCGTTGGTCGAACGTGCGCAGGCGGCACTGGGTGATCTACCGGATGACTGTCAGATAGGCATTGCCCCACATTCCTTGCGCGCGACATCACCGCAAGATCTTGCCCGGGTTTTGGACACAAAAAAGACGGGACCTGTCCATATTCACATTGCGGAACAACCCATGGAAGTTGAGCAGGTTCACGAGGGTCTGGGCGCCCGCCCGGTGGAATGGCTGCTGAACAATGCAACGGTAAACCATCGCTGGTGTCTCATCCACGCCACTCACATGACGGAAAAGGAAACTTGCGATATGGCCGCAACGGGCGCGGTCGCGGGGCTTTGCCCGATCACCGAGGCCAATCTGGGGGATGGCCCTTTCAATGGGGCCGTCTTTCTTGAAGCCGGTGGTCGTTTCGGGGTTGGGTCGGATTCAAACGTTTTGGTTTCGATGACAGAGGAACTGCGTACTCTGGAGTATTCCCAACGCCTGCGAGATCTGTCGCGCAATGTCCTGGTCGAAGGGGACGGTTCGGTAGGACAGACACTGTATTGCAATGCTGCTTTGGGCGGCGCGCAGGCCCTGGGGCGCGCGGCGGGCCAGATCGCAGAAGGGATGCTGGCGGATCTTGTTGCCATTGACAGCCAGGATCCGGCACTTTGTGCCCTGCGTCCTGAACAGTTGCTCGACGGGTTGGTCTTTGCCGCGAAGGACCACGTAGTGACCGATCTGTGGTCGGCTGGCCGCCATCAGGTACGCCGGGGCCGCCATATTGCTCGGGATCGGATCGTATCCGGCTATCGACAGGCCTTGGCTGATCTCATGCCGAGGCTTTGAGATTGCTGCGCCTTTACGGGCTGACAAAAATGGCCTCATAATAGCAATATGCTTGTACGTAATTGGATGAACACTACGTGATCGATCAAAAACCCCTCGGCTTTCAGGACATTCGGGACGAAGTCGTGAACCGCATTCAAACCCGTGTCTGGCCACAGGGCAGCCTGTTGCCCACCGAGATGGAACTGGCAGCCGAATTCGGCGTTGCACGGGCGACGGTCAATCGGGCGCTGCGGGAACTTGCCGAACAGGGAATTGTCACCCGCAAACGTAAGGGTGGCACGCGTGTCGTGACCACACCGGTAAAGCAGGCGAAATTGCCGATCACTGTCGTTCGGCAGACCATCGAAGAAATGAACGCCGAATACCGCTATGCTCTGGTCAGCCGAACACTGATCGATTGCCCCGCGTGGTTGCAGGCAAAGCTGAACATCCCGGAAGGCGCGCAGGTCGTCCATCTGCAATGTATGCACCACGCCGACAACCGTCCATTCCAGTTCGAGGAACGCTGGATCAACGTCAGCACCGTGCCTCAGGTTCTCGACGAAGATTTCCTGACCACCGGGCCGAATGAGTGGCTGCTGTCCGAGGTGCCGTTTTCAAACGCTGAAATTGCCTTCTCTGCCGTCCCGGCAACAGGGCATTTGCAGGAGTTTCTGGCGGTACCGCCCGGAACACCGTTGTTTCAGCTGGAACGCACGACATGGTTTCGCAGCGATCCGGTAACTTTCGTGCGCATGACTTTCCATCAGGGATACCAGATGCGCACCACGTATTGAGGCCAGAGCACCGAACAGGTTTTGACATAGATGCAAAACCTTATCGCTTCGATCCCACCTTCCTGACTGTCGTGGCAGTCACCTTTGCCCGTTCAGCGTCCGAAGCAGCCGAGATTTGGTTCTCGTTGTTCAGCGGCCAAGGCAGAGACAATTGTACAATCGTCGGAATGGCAAATATGGCGGCAGGTCGTCTCGAACCTCAGCGCGGTCAGGTCGAAACGTCTGCTGATCCGGCTTGATCCATCTTGTTTGGGAAGCCTCCCCTCAAGTTCGTATCCGAAACAGTGTGCAAGCCGGATGAAATCATATGGCGGAGCATCCCCCGGGGTGGTGGATGACTAGGAGCAAAGCGCGTGCCCTTTTCGAAGGGCCAGAAACAATGGTTCAGACCAGATTGAAGTGAAATCCAAAGTGGCGCTGCTGTTGATCTTCGCCGCAAGCGCCATGTCCAGCAAGTGATCATCGACCATACGCAATATATTTTCAGGCAGATCCTAGATCAGCGTGACCCCCATCCTTGGAAACAGCGAGCTGAAGGGTTCAGAGAGATACCCGGTCAGATAAGGGGCCTAAGTCGGAGGCATTCCGACGGTCAAAGGAACTGTTTCAGGGTCGCGGAACTCGGTCGCGGTGTCACGGATTTTCTGCGCATCGTTCAGAAGGCGCCCAGCCAGTTCAACGACACGGGCACCGTACAGTGTCGAGGCACCTCGTTGTTGAGGCGCAGGAAAAGATCGGTTCCCAATTCCTGTTCAAGTTTTTTGCTCTGGTTGGCCAAGGTTGACATTCGCACCGTCACCCTGAGCGGTAGCCTGAACGCGGAGCAAGAGCCCGGGCCGACTTCGGGCAGCAAGGCCACCGGCGACGCGACCGTAGTCATCACCCAGAATCTGGCGACCGAAGAAGTCTCGTGTTCCAGCGAACTGAGCGTTGTCGGGCGGAACGAAGTTGACCTGAACACACCCATCCCCGGCGCGGTTTCGGCCATCCATCCGCACAATGGGTGGGTCGGCCAAAACGGCCCGGTTGTACAGGAAACGCTGGCGGATGCAGGCGCCAAACTGAATGTGAACGCATCAGGGGGCATCGGTGTCATCGGTCAGGACGTGATCTCGAACCAGGCCGAGACCGATGTGCTGTTTTCAATTGAGAACGTCGTTGCCTCGGATGATAGCGACGTGATTGTCGTCAGCGATCTGACCAATGCGCTGAACGGCGCGGTCGGCGATGATCCGCAGAACGGTAAAGGCGGCGACGACATCCTTATCGGTTGCAATTCGGCGATTTCGGGCCGGATTAGACTTGGTGACGTCAACAAGCTGAAAATGGGTCAGGCCACACGGATTCGTTTGCCGGCTTTTGCGCCGGCCGATGTGCCGGAGGCCCGGGGTTCCCTCTTTGATATCTCAACCGACGCATTCAAGGATGAACGGACGGGCGAGAGCTATTACAAGACCCGGGTCAAACTGAACGATCAGCAATCCGACGAAGTGGCGGCTTTGGACTCGGTCCCCGGCCAGCCCGCAGACCTGTTCGTCAACACAAGCGAACGCGCGATGATTGCGTATCTGGCGCAGCCTGTCAGCGAGGGTCTGGCCAGAACTTTCATCGAGTAAAGGGTTTTACAAGACTTACAGCTTTAAACTGTTGTGTATCGAGTGTTTTGGTGAGTGAGCGATGGTCTGCGCCCCTGTTCCGGGCGCGGGCCATCACTTTTGTGGGTCAGACCCCGTAACGGGCAAGAAACATGTCAACAGCCTGAGCAGCGACCTGATCTATTTCTTCCTGGGTGAACGTGTTCTGAATGCCAAAAGCCGCCCGGGTCCAGATTCGCACTTTGCACAGTTCGGAAAACTGCTCGGCAGCGATATGTACATCATCAATGGCCAATTCGCCCTTGGCCACGGCTTTTTCCAGATACTCGGCCATCTGTCGCTGGCCGTTTTGCGGCCCTGCCTCATAGAACGCACGACCAAGCTCGGGAAACCGGTCGCGTTCGGCAACGCAGATCCTGAAAACCTGCTGTGCGAAATCTGACACAAGGAAGGCCGTCAATTGCGTCGCCGTGATCTGAAGCACTTCGCGGGCAGGCTTGGTTTCGTCGATCATCGAGATGACCCGCTCGGCCATCAGGCAGCATTCTGTCTGGGCCACTTCCATGAACAAAAGGCGCTTGTCCGGGAAATAGCTGTAAAGCGTTGCTTTTGACACGCCAGCCGCGCGGGCAATGTCATCCACACTTGCCCCTTCAAACCCATCCGCCATGAAAACCTCTCGAGCCCCGCGCAGAACCTGGTCGAATTTCCGGCCGGTGCGCAGGATGGTGGCGGTCTGGGTCATGTCTTCTCCTCGATCGATAGCCGCGCCAGTTTATAAACCGTTCGGTTTAGATACAACGATTCTCGAATATTTCAGCGAAGCGGAGGTTGCATTTGCTTTGATGCCGGGGACTTGCAGCGCGTTCAAACCGTGCTAGGACTGGGCCCATGGTCGAAATCTTTCTGCGCACCCTTCCGTTTTTCGCGATTATCGGCCTGGGCTTTTGGGCGGGGCGCACACGGTTCTTCTCGGCTGAAGCCACGGCATATCTGACCAAGTTCGTCTTTTTCTTTGCGCTGTCGGCGATGCTGTTTCGCTTTGCCGCCACCCTTCCCTTTGCCGAGATTTTCAATTCCCGGCTCATCCTTGGATATTTGCTGGGCACCATGACCGTTTACGTTCTGGCGTCGACCATCGCCTGGCTTCGCGGGCTCGACATTCCGACCGCTGCGGTCGAGGCTCAGTGCGCGGCCATCGGCAATGTCGGGTTCCTCGGGCTGCCTATGCTTTCCCTTTTGTTTTCCGAGGCTGCGATCGGGCCCGTGATGCTGGTCCTGACCGTCGATCTGGTCGTGTTCTCTTCCCTGATCGTGATCCTGATCAACGGCGGCCGTGACGGCAGATTGACCCCGACCACCTTCAAGCTGATCGGACTGGGTTTGGTCCGCAATCCCATGATCGTATCCATCTCGGCCGGTCTCATCTGGTCCTCGCTGCAATTGCCTGTTCCTGAACCTCTTGGCGATTTTCTGATCATTCTCGGTGGGGCAGCAACTCCGGGTGCATTGTTCGCCATTGGCGCATCATTGGCGGACAAGTCGGCTGAACGTGTCCAGATCGCGGCATGGTTGAGCTTCTGCAAACTGGTGATCCATCCGGCCTGCGTTGCGGTCGCTCTGTTATGGCTGATACCGATTGATACTTTTCCCGCAACTGTTGCTATCTCTGCCGCTGCTTTGCCTGTTGCGGGCAATGTTTACATGCTGGCCGCGCATTACGGCATTGCCCCGCATCGCGCGTCGGCGGCAATCCTTCTATCCACAATCGTCAGTATTCTCACCGTGCCGATGGTGATCGCCTGGGCCGGCACATTCTGACCTTCACCTTTTCGAAAAATACTCTCAACGAAGGCGCACAGACTTTACGCCGGGTCCGCGGATCGTTAGCCATGTTGCGACTCGAAAACAAGGACGGTGCCTGATGGAAACCCTTTCGGAAAATGCCTGTTTTGGCGGTGTGCAGGGCGTGTACCGCCACGCTTCCTCGTCGTGCAAGTGTGACATGACTTTTGGCCTGTTTCTTCCAGCCGAGGCCAAGGACGGCCCGGTCCCGGTTCTTTGGTATTTGTCGGGATTGACCTGCACCCATGAAAACGCGATGACCAAAGCCGGGGCTCAGGCGTGGGCCGCGGAACAAGGGATCGCCGTGGTGTTTCCAGATACGTCACCGCGTGGTGACGGCGTCGCAGATCACGAAGATTACGACCTGGGTCAGGGCGCGGGGTTCTATGTGAACGCAACACAGGAACCCTGGGCACCGCATTTTCGGATGTGGGACTATGTCGCCGAAGAGCTGCCCGCCCTGCTGTTCGAAAACTTCGCCATCGACAGCGAACGCCAGGCCATTACGGGCCATTCCATGGGGGGGCACGGCGCCCTGACACTTGCCATGAACCTGCCCGGACGCTTCCGTTCGGTGTCAGCCTTTGCGCCGATCTCGAACCCGACCGGAGCGGATTGGGGCCGCAAACAGCTGAGCGCCTACCTTGGTGACGACGAAGCGCTTTGGTCAAAACACGATGCGTCCTTGTTGATGAAGAAAACCGGCTTCGACGGTCCGATCCTGATCGACACCGGTGCAAACGATCAGTTCATGGATTTTCTGCGCCCCGAAGCGTTGGCGCAAGCCATCGCCGAACGTCGCCAGCAAGCGACGTATCGCTTCCAGCCGGGTTACGATCATTCGTACTTCTTTGTGTCCACGTTTATGGAAGATCACGTCATCTTCCATGCCGAGGCACTATACGGAGACTGAGGGATGAGCAGCTACGATTATGACCTGATCATCATAGGGTCGGGGCCTTCAGGGCGTTCTGCGGCGATTCAGGCAGGCAAACTGAAACGGCGTGTGCTGGTCATCGACCGCAAAGACCGTTTTGGTGGCGTCTCTGTCCACACCGGGACAATTCCGTCCAAGACCTTGCGCGAAACGGTTCTGAACCTGTCGGGCTGGCGCGAGCGCAGCTTTTACGGGCGTTCATACCGGGTAAAGGATCAGATCCGGGCAGAAGACTTGAAAGCCCGCCTGCATATGACCCTCGACCATGAAGTCGATGTGTTGGAGCATCAGTTCAATCGGAACCACGTCGAAACCCTGGACGGTCTGGCCAGATTTGTCGGGCCGCACGAAGTAGAGGTCGCAACCGATGCCGGGGAAACAACGCGTGTGACGGCCGCGAAGTTCCTGATCGCGACAGGTACGAAAACCTATCGACCGGATTATGTCCCGTTCAACGGCAAAACGGTGGTGGACGGTGACGAATTTCTGGAAATGGCTGAGATTCCGCGCTCGTTGGTCGTTATCGGTGCCGGCGTCATTGGCGTGGAATATGCCACGATGTTTTCAGCCCTGGACGTGCGTGTGACGCTGATTGAACCCCGCGACACGTTTTTGGATTTCATCGACAGCCGGCTGATCCACGACTTTACCCATCAGATCCGGGAAAACGGTGTCGACCTGCGTTTGGGCTCGGCTGTCGAGAAAATTGAAGACGCCGGTGAACATGTGGAAGTGACCCTTGAAAACGGTCGCCACGTTCGCGCTGAAATGCTTCTGTTTGCGGCCGGACGCATGGGGGCGACGTCCAAACTCAATCTGGATGCCGTCGGGCTGGAAACAGACCACCGCAACCGGATCAAGGTAGACCGCAAGACATATCAAACGGCGGTGCCGCATATCTATGCCACGGGCGATGTGATCGGACATCCGTCGCTGGCATCGACCTCTTTGCAGCAGGGGCGCGTGGCTGCCTGTCACGCGCTTGAAACGCCCACGCTGCCGGAAAGCCCGTGGTACCCCTATGGCATCTATTCAGTGCCTGAAATATCAACCTGCGGAATGTCGGAAGAAGAATTGCAGGAGCGCAACATCCCCTACGAGGTCGGTGTCGCGCGATTCCGCGAGACGTCACGCGGGCATATCATGGGGCTGGAACACGGCATGTTGAAAATGCTGTTCTCGCTCAAGACCCGCAGAGTGTTGGGTGTCCAGATCGTTGGTGAAGGCGCGACGGAGTTGATCCATATCGCGCAGGCCGTGCTGAACCTGAAAGGTACGGTGGACTACTTCGTTCAGAACACGTTCAACTACCCGACCCTTGCCGAAGCGTATAAAATCGCGGGCCTAGATGCGTTCAACCGCATGCCTATACCCGAGGAATTCAAGGTCAAAAAGAAACCGGTGGAACCAGCAAAGAAAGAGGCAAAAAAGGCGTGACGACGCTGTATGTCGATGGCGATGCCTGTCCCGTAAAAACCGAGGCCGAACGGGTCGCTACGCGGCACAAAGTGCCGATGGCGCTGGTGTCCAATGGCGGGCTTCGTCCATCGGCCAACCCGCTGGTACAGGTCATTGTCGTTTCCGAAGGCGCGGATGAGGCCGACAAATGGATTGCCGAACGCTGTGGAGAAGGGGATGTCGTCATAACGTCTGACATCCCTTTGGCCGCAAAATGCGTCGAAGCGGGCGCACGCGTGCTGCGCCCGAATGGTGAAACCTTCACTGCGGCAAATATTGGCCAACAACTGGCAATGCGTGACTTGATGGCCGATCTGCGCGCGGCCAATCCGTTGGGAACCGGCGGCGGTGGGCGACCCTTCGGCAAAGCCGACCGCTCGCGGTTTCTGGACGCCTTGGAACGGGAAATACGTGCCGCCAGAAAGGGATGATCATTCCTTTTGCCAGATCAAATACTGACCCGAATTCAGAAACGCCCGTTTACAAGTACCTCATTAGAACGCACCCTGTGCTTGAATTCCGATCAGGCTTTTCGAATACGGAGACTGCGTTATGAAAGTACAAGGCACCCATTATCGGTCTATTTGGTGGGACAAACCGGCAGGCGTGGTTCGGATCATCGACCAAAGGTGGTTGCCGCATGATTTTCGGGTCGTAACCCTGAAAACCCTTGATGAATTTGCAGCTGCGATACGGGATATGTGGGTCAGGGGCGCACCCTTGATAGGCGCGACCGCTGCGTTTGGAATTGCCGAGCAGATGTCTCGGGACAGCTCCGAAGCCTCCTTTGATGCCGCGTATGACGTTTTGCATGCAACCCGACCCACGGCAATCAACCTGCGCTGGGCATTGGACAGATGCCGAGAAGCGCTGATGCCGCTTGCTCCGGGTGACCGTGCCGAGCGCGCCTGGTCGCTGGCGCAAGAGATTGCAGACGAAGATGTCGAGATCAACGCCGCAATCGGCCGGCACGGGTTGGAACTGATCAAGGATATAGCGGCCCGAAAACCCGCCGGAGAACCGGTTCGGTTGCTGACGCATTGCAATGCGGGATGGCTGGCGACTGTGGATTGGGGCACGGCCACAAGCCCGATGTATCACGCACATGACGCGGGCATCCCCTTGCACGTCTGGGTGGATGAAACCAGACCACGCAACCAGGGAGCGCTGACATCCTGGGAATTGGGCGAACATGGAATTCCACATCGTTACATCGTGGACAATGCCGGCGGTCATTTGATGCAGCACGGCCTGGTTGATTTGGTGATTACGGGCACGGACCGAACCACGGCCCAAGGTGATGTTTGCAACAAGATCGGGACCTATCTGAAAGCTTTGGCTGCGCGGGACAACGGTGTGCCGTTTTATGTCGCCCTGCCCTCTCCTACGATTGACTGGACCGTTCGCGACGGTGTGGCCGAAATCCCGATCGAAGAACGTGATTCCAGGGAAGTCTCCCATGTCATGGGGGTTGATGGGCAGGGGAACATCTCGGATGTACGCGTGACGCCAGATGGCACGGAAGGTGGCAATCCTGCCTTTGATGTCACCCCAAACCGGCTGGTGACGGGGCTTATCACCGAGCGCGGCGTCAGCGAGGCGTCTGCTGACGGGCTTGCCCGGTTGTTTCCCGAACGGGCTGGTTAACATTTTGTTTATCACAGTCCTGAATTGTGCAATCGCCCCCGCGGATCATGCACCCGCTTAACTTGCTGAGAATGAATGATGATTGAAAACTGGTACAGGGCCGACGAGGCACGGAAATGGCGTGACCGGGCCGGAACAGACCCCGCGGATCAGGAACTGGGCGAACGTGTCTATACCTCGCGGCTGATCGGTCAGAACCCGGACCTCCTGATGCACGGAGGAGGCAACACGTCGGTCAAACTGGAACGCCCTGATCTGTTCGGTGATCCGCAGCGCGTTCTGCATGTCAAGGGATCTGGGTGGGATCTGGACAGCATCGAGGCACCGGGCCTGCCGGGCGTGTGGCTTGATCCTTTGATGAAACTGCGCGCATTGGACCATCTGTCAGATGCGCAGATGGTCAATGTTCAGCGCGCCAATCTGTTGGATTCGGGTTCTCCGAACCCCTCTGTGGAAACTCTGTTGCATGCATTTCTGCCGCACAAATATGTGGATCATACGCATGCGACACCCTTTCTGGTGCTCGCCAATCTGCCAAATGCCGAGGAAGTCTGCCGCGAGATTTTTGGCGACCGACTGGGCATTGTGCCCTATATCATGCCTGGCTTCGGGCTGGCCAAAAAGGCGGCCGAGGTATTTGACGAAAACCCGAATGTCGAAGGGCTTCTGCTGCTTCAGCACGGGCATTTCACGTTCGGCGTGTCGGCGCAGGAAAGCTATGACCGGATTGTGGCGCATACCAACGAGGTTGCTGCCTATTTCGGAATGAAGGACCTGACGACAATTGGCCGTCGCGATCCAGCTGAGAATCTTGAGGTATTGCCGATCCTGCGCGGGGTCATCGCCGAAGTGGCGGCCCAACGGGATGACCCGATGCCGGTTTTTGACCTCCGCAACGGGCCGGATGTCATGCAGTTTTTCGATCGTCCGGATATTGACTCATTGGCCCAGCGGGGCATGGCGTCACCGGATCACGTGTTGCGGACGAAAGGATGCCCGATTGTATTGCGCGCGTCGGATTTGTCTGGGGGGCGGTCGCGGATCAAGGCAAAGGTCGAAGAGTTTGCCAAAGACTATCGGGCGTATTTTGAACGGCAGGCGCCGCAGGCCGACGAACCCAAGAAACTACTGCCCCAAGACCCCAAGCATGCCTGGATCGAGGGCGTGGGGATCCTGGGAATGGGCCCGAACGCAAAGGCTGCCTCGGCGGCGGCGGATCTTGCGGAACAAAACCTGCGGGTTCGAACAGTGGGCGAAGACGCGGGCGGTTTTTTTCCCATCAATGAAAAAGATCGCTTTGATTGTGAATACTGGTCCTTGGAACAGGCGAAGCTGGGCAAAAGCTCACCACCTCCGCTTCAGGGCAAGATTGTGATGGTGACCGGCGGTGCAGGGGCGATAGGTTTGGCCACCGCCAAGGCCTTTGCTAACGCTGGTGCAAATGTCGTTCTGGTGGACCGGGATGAACGGGCGTTGGCCGAAGCCAAATCGACACTTGGCACATGGCATTCCACATATGCCTGCGACGTAACCGAGAGAGGCGCCGCAGATGCCGCGATTGCGGCGGCGATACACCGGTTTGGTGGAATCGATGTAATGGTATCGAATGCCGGGTCGGCGACTTCGGGCGCTTTGCTGGATCTTGGTGACGACGAGTTCCGCGCGGCTTTTGAACTGAATTTCTTCGCGCACAAGGCATTTGCGACACAGGCTGCCCGAGTGATGCAAGCTCAGGGCCGCGGCGGTCAGATCCTGTTCAATATCTCCAAACAGGCGATCAACCCGGGGCGGAACATGGGGGCTTACGGCACGCCAAAAGCCGCCACCCTGTTCCTATTGCGCCAGTTGACGCTTGAATTGGCCGAATATGGAATCCGTGTGAACGGGGTGAATGCAGACCGAATTCGGTCTGGCCTGCTGACGGATGGGTTCATTCAGGAACGCGCTGCCGCACGTGGCGTTTCCGAGGAGACCTATATGTCAGGCAACCTGCTGGGCCGCGAAGTCGAGGCGAAGCATGTCGCGAACGCCTTTGTTGCGCTGGCGCTGATGGAACGCACCACCGGTCATGTCGTTACGGTGGATGGCGGCAATACCGAGGCCGAACTTCGGTAACGCCTTTGCCCGATTGGTTCCCTGCCTGTGGCGTATCGATGTGCCTCAGGCAGGAACTGCTGTTCGGTTCTCACGGATCGGCAGGTGGACTATGGCGCTGAAGGCACCGATCGCGACCCCGATCCACCAAACCATGTTGTAGTCGCCATACTGGTCATACATGCGTCCGCCAAGCCAGACGCCCAGGAAACTGCCGATCTGGTGGCTCAAGAAGATAAAACCATAGAGCGTTCCCATATAACGCAGACCGTATAGATGCGCGACGAGCCCCGAAGTCAGCGGCACGGTGGCCAGCCAAAGCGATCCCATCACCAGCGAGAACACGATGACCGTAAAGGGTGTGATCGGGAACACGATGAACAAAGCCGCAGCAATCGTCCGGCCCGTATAAACTGCGGCCAGAAGGTACTTTTTCGGAAAGTGGTTGCCGGCCCAACCCGCCAGTAGCGTGCCGCCGATATTGGCCAGACCGATCAAGGAAATCGACACCGCACCAAGTGCGGATGTGGAGGTGATCCCGATGGAATGCAGTACGCCTACGGGCTGGATTGGTCCACACATCTCGGTCACGAAAGCCGGGAAATGCGCGGTGATGAAGCCCAGTTGGTATCCGCAGCTGAAAAAACCCAGAAATATCAGCGCATAGGAAGGGTCGCGGAACGCCTTGCCCAGAATCTCGCTCATGCTTTCTTGCATCTCTGCCTTCGAAACGGGCTGGGGTGCGCGCATGAAGGGCAAGGTCAGCACAAGGGCAAGAATTGCCGCGGCGAACACGACAAAAACCTGCTGCCAAGGCAGGAAAGTCAGTAGCCATTCAGCGGTCGGCGCCCCTAGAACCTGCCCAAAGCTGCCCGCAGCGGTAACGATGGCCAGCGACATGGACCGGTTTTCATCGGTGGACGCGCGTCCGACAACCGCCAGAACCACACCAAACCCGGTCCCGGCGATGCCGAAACCCACCAGCCACGCGTATATCTGATGCTCGAACGGCGTAACGGACCACGCCGTCAGCACCATGCCAGCCGCGTAAGTGAGAGCGCCGAGGATGATGGCTCGGCGGTCGCCCACCTTTTCGGCAATCGCAGCAAAGATCGGCTGCCCGATGCCCCAGGCCAGATTCTGAATTGCAATCGCCATCGAGAAATCGGTCCGCAGCCAGCCGAACTCATCGGCTATCGGAATCTGGAATACGCCGAACGACGCACGAATAGCGAAGCTGACCGTGATGATGATACATCCGACAATCAGAATCGGATTCAACAAGCGGGCGGATTGAGACATGGGACCTCAGGCGTTACGTCCGAAGGACCGTATTACTTTTGGTGTCACCGTCAATTCAGCAGATTTGCGGTCACGGATAAACAAAATTGATGTGTCGCCAAAAATGGCTTCTTTTCAACGGCCGAGACGACGGGTAAGGCTCGGATTCATGACGGATCTTATTTCGCTTTACGAGGCCCGCATTGCGGACGGAACGCTGACACGCGACGACGCGCAAGAGGCCGTTCTGCCCCAATTCGAACGCATCCGGGCGGCGCTGTCCAAGCCGGTAAAACGAGGGCTCTTTCGCAAGGCGCCTCCGCCACCCAAAGGACTGTACCTGTGGGGCGGTGTCGGGCGTGGGAAATCCATGCTGATGGACATGTTCGTCGATACGCTGGGCAATATCCCAGCACGGCGCGTGCATTTTCACGCTTTCATGCAGGAGATTCACGCTGGAATGCACAAGGCCCGGCAACAGAATGTCGAGGATGCCCTGGCACCGGTGGCGCAGCAGGTGGTCAATTCAGTTCGCTTGCTCGCGTTTGACGAAATGCAGATCACCGACATTACGGACGCAATGATTGTCGGGCGGCTGTTTGACTTGTTGCACGAGGGCGGCGTGGTCGTGGTTACCACGTCGAACAGGCATCCCGACGATCTGTACAAGGATGGGCTGAACCGGCAGCTGTTCCTGCCCTTCATCGCCCATATCAAAGAGCAGTTGCAGGTGTGGGAATTGGTGTCGCCCACGGACTATCGGCAGAATCGGTTGGAGGGTGCCCCGGTCTATTTCACTCCGATTGGCCCAGAAGCCCGGCAGAAGATCAGAGAGGTCTGGACAGATCTTGCCGGTGGACCCGCTGATCCGCTTGTGTTGCACGTCAAAGGCCGGGCCGTTGAATTGCCCGCGTTTCGCAACGGGGTGGCGCGGGCTTCATTCTATGATCTGTGTGGCCGCATGCTTGGGCCGGGTGATTATCTGGCGATCGCTGAAGAGGTAAAGGTGCTGGTGCTTGAGGACATCCCGCGCCTGTCGCGCAACAATTTCAACGAGGCCAAGCGTTTTGTCACCCTAATTGATGCGCTTTACGAAGCCAGGGTGCGTTTGATCTGTTCGGCTGCGGCGGAACCCGAGATGCTGTATGTCGAAGGTGAAGGAACCTTCGAATTTGAACGCACGGCATCGCGCCTGCGGGAAATGCAGGATCAGGATTGGGGGCGACAGGGGCGCTGATCCGCCCGTATCGCCCGCGCCCTATCCAAGACAGTGTCAGCCAGATCATGAGGCTGGAACGCGCCTACGCGTTTTCTTGCAGAATTTTTCCAGCCAGATAGAGCGAGCCGCAGATCAGAACGCGCGCCTGCGGGTCATTGTCCGCGATCACTTTCAATGCGTCCGATACGCTGTCAGCAGTGGATGCGGGAAGGTTGACCCTGGCCGCAGCCGCGGCGGTTTCTTCCGCGCTGAGTGTTGCGGTCTCACCCGGAATGGATACGGCTGTCAGACTTGTCGCTTTCTCGGCCAGAGGTGCAAGATACCCTGTCACATCCTTGGTGTTGAGCATGCCGCAGATCATGTGCGTGGGTTTTTGCGGCAGGTTCGTCAGCACGTCCGCCAACGCGATTCCGGCGGCGGCGTTGTGACCACCATCCAGCCAAATCTCGGCCTGCGGCGCCTGATCGACGAGCGGGCCGGATTTCAGACGCTGCATTCGCGCCGGCCATTCGGCCTTGGTCACGGCAGCTTCGTATGCGTCGTCGCCCATGTTCAGATGGCGCAGAACCGCCAACGCCGCGCCCGCATTCTGAATCTGATGTGCGCCCAGAAGGTTGGGCAGAGGCACATCCCGCAAACCGGTTTCGTCCTGATAGATCAGACGCCCGTTTTCTTCCTGCACGTGCCAGTGCTGACCATGAACCAACAAAGGCGCACCCAATCGGGCGGCCGTGTATTCGATGACCTCAAGCGCTTCGTCCTGTTGCGGGCCGACAATGCACGGAACGCCGGGCTTGATGATGCCCGCTTTTTCCGCCGCGATCTTGCCCAAAGTATCACCCAGGAACTGTTCATGGTCGATGGATACGGGGGTAATAACCGTGACGGCCGGGTTTTCAATCACGTTTGTGGCGTCCAGACGCCCGCCCAGCCCGACCTCGAGCAATGTGAAATCTGCCTTGGCGCGGGCAAAGGCCAACAGGGCGGCGCATGTGGTGATCTCGAAATAAGTGATGTTTTCGCCGCCATTCGCAGCGTAGCATTCATCCAGAACCGCCGTCAGTTCTGGCTCCGAGATCAGCTCTCCGGCCAATCGAATACGTTCATGAAAACGGGCCAGATGCGGCGAGGTATAGGCATGTACCGAGCGCCCCGCCCCTTCCAGCCCCGCTCTGATCATCGCCTGAGTCGAGCCCTTGCCGTTGGTTCCGGCAATATGGATGACCGGCGGCAATTTCAGCTGCGGATTGTCCAATGCCGCCAGCAGACGCCAGACACGGTCCAAGGTCAGATCAATGATCTTGGGGTGCAGCGCCATCATCCGGTCGAGGATGGCGTCGGACGTCTTGGCCGTCATTTCTGATCTGTCTCTTCGGCGGGGGCCTCGATTGCGTCGGTTGGTTCCGGTGCAGGCAGATCGCCCTTGATCGCCGGCGGCAGATTCATCAGCATCCGCGTGATGGTAATCAGTTCATCGCGCATTTCGGTACGTCTGGTGACACGGTCCAGCATCCCGTGATCCAGCAGGTATTCGGCGCGTTGAAAGCCTTCGGGCAGTTTTTCGCGGATCGTCTGCTCAATCACGCGAGGCCCGGCAAAGCAGATCAGCGCATTGGGTTCCGAGATATGGACATCGCCCAGCATCGCATAAGACGCAGTAACGCCACCGGTTGTCGGATGAGTCAGTACCACGATATATGGCAGGTTGGCTTCTTTCAGCATCTCGACTGCCACAGTGGTGCGCGGCATCTGCATCAGGCTGAGGATACCTTCCTGCATACGGGCGCCACCGGCCGCCGAGAACAGGATCAGCGGCCGTTTGAGTTTTACCGCCTCCTGCGCGGCGGCGATGATCGCGTTGCCGACATACATGCCCATCGATCCGCCCATGAACGAAAAGTCCTGCGCGGCGGCCACAATGGGGGTGCGGCCAATTTCACCCAAGGCAACCAGCATGGCTTCCTTTTCGCCGGTCTTCTTCTGCGCTGCTTTCATGCGGTCGGGGTATTTCTTCTGATCGCGGAATTGCAACGGGTCGTCTTTTGGCGCGGGTACTTCAAGTTCGGTAAAGATGCCGCCGTCAAACAAGTGCTTGAACCGCTCTCGCGGTGTGATCGCCATGTGGTGGTCGCACTGTGTGCAGACATTCTGGTTTTCCGCCAGCTCGCGATGGAACAGCATCGTTCCGCATTCGTCGCATTTGTGCCAGAGGTTTTCAGGCACTTCGCGGCGTGAGAAGATCGAGTTGATCCGGGGGCGGACGTAGTTTGTGATCCAGTTCATGTCGGAACCTTGGCTTGTGCGGTGTTGACGTCAAATAGGACGCCACGGAAGGAATTGCAATCAACGCCTGAGCGCAAGTCGCGCGGTCAGCCAGCAAACGAACATCACGGCAAGGTCCACCAGAAGCCAGGGACGAAGCTGTTCGGCGTCGGATGCATCAAACGGAAGGGTGAACAGCGCCAGCCCGTTCAGATTGTCGGGCAACGAGATGAACAGCAACGCTATGATGTTGTTGAAAAAATGCAAGGCGATAGCTGGCCCCAATGTTCCGGTCCGTGCCGTCAGGTCCGATGTCAGCAGACCGAAAACGCAAGCCCACAGCGCAATCAGCAACGCGTTGTCGCCGGCCATGTCCGGTGTGTAATGTCCAATTGCAAACAGGATGGATGGCACCCCCATCCAGATGACAGGCGATCGAAATCTGGCTGCCAGGGTTTGCTGAATATAGCCTCTGAACAACAGTTCTTCGGCGCTGGTCTGCACCAGAACAACCAAGGCCGAAACCGGCAAAAGAAGAAGCCAGGTTGACAATGGCAGGTTCTGCGACAGAGATCCGCCAAAGCCATAAGGCGGCAGCAGGAACCCGACAGCGCCCAAAATAAGCAGTGCTTTCAACACTTTGAGGAATTGGCCCGCAGCCAATCGGTACCCGCCCACGATGGACACCAAAGACCTGTGCTGAACCTGCCGCGCGGCGACGGCCACGCCCAGAATGATGAATCCGAAACTGGCCAACAGCAACAGCAACGCGAGGGGTGAACCGCCCAACAGAAGCGTCTGCGCCCAGCTTTCCGGACCCATCCCGGCAACCACGGTAAAAAACACCATGTTCAGAACGCTGACCAGCACGGCAACCAGCAAGAGCCCCAGCAACAGGCGCCAGATTTCCGGTTTGCCGCGTGCGGTTTCGACCAGATGGTCATGAGCGGAATATGCTTTAGGCATTTTTACCCGTGCTTTCCTGTTTCGCCTGATCCGAAATGGTCGGGAGCAGCTCCTCGGGGTTCTGCGCCGCATTGATTCTTGTGGACAACGTAGTCAGATACCCTGCAACAGTCTGTAGCAATTGCGTAGCAACCGAAGCGTCGCTTTCGACCACGGCACGCAGTTCCTCGGCGCCGATACGCAGGAACCTGCAATCTTCGGTGGCGACCAGATCCAGTTGTCTGGGCTCTCCTGTTATGATCGAGAGATCGCCGATCAGTCGCCCGGGTTCGATGATCGAGATCGGGCGTTTTTGTCCATCATCCGTGGGCCAGTCAAGCCTGGCCTGCCCTGAGACGCACAGATACGCCGCGTCGGGCGCCTGACCACGCGAGAAGATGACTTGCCCGGCTGCTGCTTCGTACCACTGCGCTGAGAAAGCCAGCAGCCGCTGGTTGCGGCCATCCACGCCGGAAAACAACTCGGTCGCCGAAATGATCTCGAGCTTGCGGCTCAGATCGTCCGACGTGCTGTCTTCTTGCGGGGATTTGGATCGTGACACACCATCGATACGACCATCCTTGATTTCCACAAACAGATCATACGCTTCGGGATGTGCAAAGTGATCTTCCATAAAGATCATAATGGAATCCGGCAACAATTCCCGCAGTTTCAGGCGGGTGCGCAACCGGCTTTCGGAATCGTGACTTGCCAGGGCCCTGTCCAGAATCAGGACGTCAGGCCGTTTGATGCCTGCGCGTGAGAATGCAGCCCGCTCTTGAAAGACGGTCGGCAGATTGTTCCCGCCCAGGCCTGCTGGCAGATCGTAGATGATGGCAGCTGCACGGCGTCGCAGGCCGGCTTCGTTCATGGCTTCGGCCACAACGTCTTCTATTTCGTCCGCGTGTGCACCGGCCATCAACGACACCCGGCCGTAGATCGCATTTTCCATCACGGTCAGACGTGGCACATAGATGTCCGGCGCAACTGACATGAACATGCCACCCATCGCATCCCGCAGCCGCTTGGCCTGGCTTTTTCGGATGGCAAGTATCTTTTCCTTATATTCTTCCGGGAAGTTTGGGCCGATCTGCTCGGCCGTCAACAGGAACGGTACCGTCAATAGCAATGCGCGCTCCTGGTCGCTCACGGCCATATCACCCTTGGCTTTGCGCCGTTCTTCGATATCCAGCAATTTGTGATACATATCCTTGGACATGCCAAGCCTCAGGAAAAGCAAGTGATCCGCCCCGTCCCGCCCGAAGGTCTTGCTGAGCGTGTCCATGACGGCCTGAGAGATGCTGATCACGTCGTCAACCAGATCATGGGCCCTGAGCATCTGAACGAACCGTTCGTCACCCGCCAATATATCCGGAGAAATGTCCTTGGATGGCGCCGCGAACAACAGGTTTCCGCCCAGCGGAACTGCCGGGTTAAAGCGATCAGGGTCGAACCGGTACACATATCGATCAAGCCCCTTTTCTGCCAGGCGCTTGGCGATGGTCCCTCGTAAATTGACAACTTCCTGTGCCAGAACCGGGTGAATTTCCGGGTCGAACTGCGTACGCAAAGTGCGGCGGAACATGAACTCGTCGATACCCATCGCTTCCACCAGCTGGAACCACCAGTCACGTATGTCGTCGATATCGTCAAGACCGGCGAGGCCCGGGTCAATCCATTCATCGTCCAGAGAATCCGGTGAATTGCCTGCACGAACAGCTTCGATCTGCCACCGCGTCGGGGCCTTGAGCGTATCTGCTTGATGTCGTGGATGCGTGCGCAAAGGCATCATGAGGTTGTCGCCCAATGTCCCGTCAAACAGGTAAGGGCGCGAATAGGCATAGCCGATCCGGGCCGCGATGACGGCCTGATGCAGACCCCGCAGATTATGCCCGGCTATGATCACCTCACCCTGAGCCGGCAACACCTCTCGAGTCAAAAGCTGACCCAACGCGCTGCGTTCCGACGCCTGTCCAGACTGAATTGCGACGCGCGCGCCGCGCGGAATGGTCAGATCGAGATCTTCGAGAACAGTTTTACCATCGCTATCGCGAACTGTCACATTTTGCAGCTCTATGTCGCCAGTCAGACGCGGGATGGTTTCAGGCTCACCCTCGAATAGTTCTTCCGGTATCATGTTGTCCGGCGCAAATCTCTCGGTGACGATTTCCCACCGCAAAGACATGTCCTGTACCTGATTGTAATAGGTCAGCAGATCCTTCCATGGGCCGCTCAGATCCTTGTAGGCGCCCAACGCGGCAACCAGCGCACCGACGGTCACCTCGCCAGTGATCGCCAGATATCCACCCACTGAATAAAACAGGAAGGGTGTCATCTGAGTTATCAGGTTGTTGAGGAACTTCATGAAGAATTTTTTGTTGTAGATCTTAAAACGGATCTCGAACAGTTTCCCCAGCCGATGGCTGAATTGCGCAAGGCGATAGCGCCACCCTCCGTTGGTACGCAGATCGCTGATACCCGCCGCAGTTTCGCCGATCTCTGAGCTCAGACGTCGAACTTCCTGAATGCGGTCCTTGTTCAGAAGGTTGATTTGCCGCTGAAGCTTGGGGATCAGCCAGGCCTGAAGCGGGATCAGCGCGATACTGGCAAGTCCGAACCAAACGCTTTGCATGAACAGGAAGGTGACGATCGTCATCATCTGGCCGAACTGGAAAACCGGCTGCGCGATGGCATCCCCCATCAGGCCACCCATCGGTTCGGCCTCGGACGTGATCATCGATACCAGCTCACCCTGGCTGGTGGTCGCAAAATAGGATTTCGGAAACCGCATCGACCGTTGGATCAACGTATAGCGCAGGCGCCGCAGCATGCGCTCGGCTAGGACGCCCTTCATCGTATTGATGCGCATCTTCATGACACCGCTCGCGATCACCGTCGCCAGAAATGCAACGCACAGTATCATCAGATACTGAACCTGCGTCACGGTGAAGTTCCAGATGGTTACCGTGTCACCCGGCGCGCCGATTGCGTCGTTGATGATTTGTTTGGGCAGTTCCAGCGAGGCGTAAAGAAACGGGAACGACAGGACCGTCAGCAGAAGAAGAACAAGTTGCTGTTTCTTCGAATATTTCCAAATGAAGGCAAATAAAGTGGACTCCATAACCTGGCCTTGTCATGCGCTAAACTGTTGTGTGGCTGTTCTTGGGATGACCCACTTTGCAGGAGCCAAACGGTAAGCACTGACCCGGTACATTGCAAGAATAGACCGGTTCAGTTTCAGCATGTTGCGCCTAACCAAATTATGGAGGGACCCCAACAGGAAAACACAAGGCTTCGATAGCAATTCCGTTATTGCGGCTTTGTTCATGCTGTTGTCCTTGACTAAGGCCGGGCATTATCGGACGACGTGGCCATGGGCAGGATTCTGGATCGCTATTTTCATCGCAAGATTCTGGGGCGCTGGCGTCGAGCCGCGCATCAGGCGCCGTATGCCAGCCAGGCAGATTTGCGCTTGCAACGGGATCAGGCCCGCGGTTTGCGCAGGCATCTTGATCATCTGATTCAGCAGGCGGACAGTCGCCTGATCCGGCCAACGATTGGGTCAACGCAGTTTCCCAAACCCGTCGGAACAGACTGGAGCTGCCGCCCCGACCTATGGCGTGCGCCCCTGACGCAACCGGGTGTGGCTTCGGCCCCGCGAAAGACCGTTCTGGACAGTCAGGTCAGCGTGTTCCACGACTGCCCGCTTTCTGAAATTGCCGTTCGGCAAGTCCGGAACAGAGGGGACAGAGATCTGGCTCCGTTCAGTCTCGTGATCGAGGTTTTCAGCTTTGGGGGGTCCTTCCTGTCCGTTTCGGTTGAATTGCCTGAGGATGCTGCAATTCATCTAACGCGCGAGCATCTTGTGAGGCTGGAAACCCTGATCGAGTGTGAAAAGCCATCGGGCGTTTTCGCGCGCCTCAACATTCAGCACGGGCCCAACATGGAACAGGTATTGCGAAGCCTTGATCCCGGCGAGGTATCAAAAGCCGTGGATTTTGATCTGGCGCATCTCCCGCTGAATGAGCGCAGGATCGAAAAAATCTGGCTGGATTTGATTTTTGAAACGCCCGAGATGAATCGCATGGTGGTGCGGGATCTTACGTTTTGCCGTTTTCATCGTGCCGATTTGTGAGAAGATCAGTCATGACGCAGACCAAGCTAACCTTCATCCGGTTCGAAAACGGAATCTGGCAAGGCCACATTCAAGCCAGCAGTACGCCTAACCCCGAGGTAAGCTATCAGGGCGAAACCCTCAGCGACGTTGACCTGTCGCCCGCAGAAAACGGATGGGACTTGCGCATACAGGTGCCTGTTGCCGCCCTGTCCGAAGGTGTGCACACGTTCGTCGTTGCAGATGCAGCCACGACCGAGAAACTGGGAAGCTTCACGGTGATTGCCGGTGAGCCCGCCGCAGATGATCTAAGGGCCGAAATTGATCTGCTGCGGGCTGAACTGGATATGCTGAAACGCGCTTTCCGCCGGATTTGCCGAGACGACCCCTAATCCGTTCCTGCTGGTTTTCCTGTCAATCTTGCCAGATTCGTGCATCATTGGCGTTTTCAGAGCGGATCGCGCCTTGTCATGGATCGCAGCAGCATAGTCAAAGTCATCGCTTTGATGGTTACCGGATTTGGCATCGGTATTGATTTTACCGGCGCCCTGATGCTGGTGCCTGCGATCGAAAGCAGCTTTGACGCCGACATCACCAGCACCCAATGGGTTCTGAACATCTATGCCTTGTTTTTCGCCATGACCATGGTCGCAGGCGGACGGCTTGGCGACATGTATGGCCACCGCAGAATGATGCTTTTTGGCCTGTCGATCTTTCTGTTTTCCTCGGTCATGTGCTTTGTTTCGCCCAGTCTTGATTTTCTTGTCATTGCGCGTGCGCTGCAAGGCATCGGCGCGGGTTGTGTGTGGCCCTGCACGCTGGCATTCGGGGCAACCAAAGTATCAAAGCCAGAACATCGAGCCTTGGTGATGGGGCTAATTCTGGCAGGTGTGACCACCGGAAACGTGTTTGGTCCGATGATCAGCGGATTGGCCGTGAACTTGGGAGAGTGGCGCTACTTTTTTCTCGCCAATGTGGTCTTTTCCTGCATTTCGATGGCCACCGCGCTGATCCTGATGGAGCGCGAAACACAGCACAAACCGGATGAACACCTCGACCTCGCCGGAATGGGTGTGTTGTCCTTTGCCGTTTTGCTGCTGCTTTACGGTTTGGATGTGGGCGCGGACTGGGGATGGACATCCGTTCCGTTGTTGATGCTGTTTTTCATCAGTGCTGCGCTTTTCATTCTGTTCCCCAAAGTCGAAAAACGCGTGACAGAGCCGCTGCTTTTGCCGCAGATGATGCAAAACCGCGAGTTTCGCATCACCCTTGGCCTGAACATGTTCAACGTGTCCGCGGCATTTGTGGGGCTGCTGTATTTTCCCCAATACATGCAAAAGGTGCTGGGCTGGTCGACGTTTGAATCGGCACTGGGCTTGGCGCCGCTGACCATGTTGCTTGCCGTGGGATCAATTGTTTCGGGCACGCTTTACAATGATTTCGGCCCCAAGCGGCTGCTGTTTTGGGGATATCTGATCGCAACGATCGGAGCTGCGACCATTGTCGCGCTGCCCAGTGATCTGGGGTACTTTCGCATCCTGCCCGGCATGGCGATGATCGGGCTGGGCGCAACTTTGACGGTTGGGCCGTCAGGCACTGCTGCAATGTGCGCCGTAAAGCCGGAACGGGCTGGTCTGGTTGGCGGCCTGAGCTTCATGACCCACCTGGTTTACGGCGCAATCTCTGTCGCCTGTGCCACGGCCATCATGTACGTCGTCAGCCTGTCTGAGCTTCGCCAGTATGTGGCCGCTTCGGGCATCAAGTTGACCGAAGCAGAGCTTCGCACGATCAACGGCGGAACACTTGATACGCCGTCCGCCCATGCGGTTATCAGCCGGTTGTCATCCAGCGAAGCAGAGACGGTTCAACGGGCAATGTCGGCGGCGTTTGACAGCGGGATGAGTATGGCTTTCGTCTTTTCGGCCTTGTCCGTCTCGGTCGGTCTCGTTCTGGCGCTGCTTCTCGACGAAAAAAAACTGCACCGGATCGAAAGCTAAAGCCGGGAGCCAAGGGCTGCGACATCCGCAGCCCTTACCGTTTTACTGTGACGGCCCGTTGGGGTTGAAGGCCGACAGCCCCTTCAGGATATCGATGGCATAGGCCAGCTGGTAATCCTCTTCCCTCAGCTCTGCGGTTGCCTCGGCCTTGGCGCGATCTTCCTCGATCTGGCGGATCTCATCTTCGCTCAGGCTGTCATTGTTGAGGCTGCCGCGCAGATCGGCCTCGGACCGTGAACGGGCGTTTGTTTCTTCCTCTTCCGATTCTGGCGCCGGACGGGGTTGTTCCACGATGATATCAGGGCTGACACCCAGAGCCTGAATCGACCGCCCCGATGGGGTGTAATACCGGGACGTGGTCAGGCGCATCGCACCATCACCCCGCAGCGGCATCACCGTCTGAACCGACCCTTTGCCGAAGCTTTTGGTGCCGACGACGATGGCCCGGCGATGATCCTGAAGCGCGCCCGCGACGATTTCAGATGCCGAGGCCGAACCACCATTGATCAACACGACAATGGGTTTGCCTTCCGCCAGATCGCCGGGGGTGGCGTTGAAACGCTCACCCTCTTCCGGGTCCCGTCCACGGGTCGAGACGATTTCCCCTTCGTTCAGGAACGCGTCCGAAACTTTGATGGCCTGTGTCAACAGACCGCCCGGGTTGTTGCGCAGGTCCAGTACGACACCATTGACCTTGTCGATGCCACCAGCTTCTTCGATCTGTTCCTTCAACCCTTCCTGTAGGTTGGGAAAAGTCTGATCATTAAAGGTCGTTACCCGCAGCACGACACTTGTGCCCTCGGTGCGGGCGCGAACGGCGGTCAGTTTGATCGTGTCACGGATAATGGTGACATCGAAGGGATCAGGTTCGCCTTCGCGCACGACGGTAATAACAATCTCGGAGCCGACCGGACCCCGCATCAGATCCACCGCCTTGTCCAGCGTCAGGCCCAGAATGCTTTCGCCATCCACATGTGTGATGAAATCTCCGGCTTCGATCCCAGCCTCGTCAGCGGGTGTGTCGTCGATGGGAGACACGACTTTGACAAAACCGTCTTCCTGCGTGACCTCAATACCCAGTCCACCGAACTCGCCCCGAGTCTGAACGCGCATCTGTTCGGCATCATCGGGCGAAAGATAACTGGAATGCGGATCAAGAGAGGTCAGCATACCATCGATTGCCGCCTCGATAAGTTCTTCGGGTTCGACCTCTTCGACATATTGCGCACGGATGCGTTCGAAAATGTCACCAAACAGGTCAAGCTGTTCATAGACGCTGGCCTTGTTCACAGCCTCCTGCGCCAGCAGGGGACCTGCGATCTGTGTTGTCGCAAGAATGCCTGCCACAGTTCCGGCCAAACCGGCCATCACAAATTTCTTCATACTCGTTTATCCATCCTTGTCGGTCCGAAACCAAGTTTCCGGGTCCACCGGGGTGTTGTCTTCTCTTACCTCTATATAGAGCGTTTCTGGGCGATCAGTTCCAGTGCCATCACCGCTTGTTGACAATATTGCGCCGATTTCCGGCGTTTCACCCGGCATCAGGCCAACCGGAGTGCCTTTGGGGATCACCTGCCCGGGTTGACCATAGACCTCTTGCAAGCCCGAAAACACGAACAACAGGCCCGGTTGCGGCTCCAGAATGACAAGGTTTCCCAAATCCAGCAATGGCCCGCGATAGCGGATCGTGGCCGCAGTGGGGGATGTTACAAGCGCACGGGAACGGGTGCCGATGACCAGACCAGCGCGGGCGACCCCTGCAGCGTCCGGTTCACCGGCCTTGTGCAGCAGGATGCCCTGCACCGGCAAGGGAATCTGTCCTTTCTGATCCAGGATGCTTGCGTCAGTTTCAATGATCTCGCCTTCTGAAATCTCTGACAGACCGCTTGCAAAACCATCCAGAGTCTCGGTCGAAGAAATCAGAATGGCCGTGCGCACCGGGTCTTCGACAAACCGACGCGGCAAATCAGTGCGGTCGGCAATCGCTTCGCTCAACCGCGTGCGGGCATCCTGCACACCGCGCAGCCCTTCGGTCAAAGTTTCCGAGGCGCTTTGTTGCAGCAGACGCAGGGTCTGAACCTCTTGCAGGTCCTGTGCCAGCGCTTGCGCTTTTGCATTGAGCCCAGGCGTCACCTCGGACAGCATCATTCCGGCCCGCGCCGCGCCCAATGGGCCTGACGGGTGCAGCATCAGCACTGGCGGTGCGGTCGTTTCGATGGTCTGCAAAATGCCCAGCAACTGCCTGACGTCCTTTTCACGCGCGCTCAATTGCGCGCTCAGTTGCGCTTCGCGTGTTGCAGCCTTGCGCAGACCGGTCCGCATCGCGCTCAGCCCGGCCTCATAGGCTTGTATCGTTTCGGTCAGCGCCCGCACCCGATCCCTTGCGCCGTCTGCTTCGCTCAGCGAGATCGACGCCTGTTCCAGCATCCTTGCCGCATCCAGTGCTGCCCGAGAAGCGTCGTCCTGGGCAAAGGCCTGACAAGCTGAAAGCAGCACAATCGCAAGGGCGGTCAGCCTCATGACAGCAGGCTTTCTCCGGTCATTTCCGGCGGTTTGGGCAGGTTCATCAAATCAAGCAGGGTCGGCGCCAGATCAGACAACCGCCCCTGACGTACCTGCGCGCCTTCTGGCCCTCCGACCAAAGCTATAGGCACCGGGTTCAGCGTGTGCGCCGTATGCGGACCGCCGGTTTCCGGATCAACCATCACTTCACAGTTACCGTGATCGGCGGTGACGATCATTGCGCCGCCTGCTTTTTCCAAGGCAGCAACGACCTGAGCCAATCCTGCATCAACGGCTTCGCATGCCTTAATCGCAGCTTGAAGGTCGCCGGTATGCCCGACCATATCAGGGTTGGCGTAATTGGTTACGATCAGGTCGTAACCTTGTTCGATCGCCTCGACAAACTTGGCTGTGACCTCGGCCGAGGACATCTCGGGTTGCAAATCATAGGTCGCAACCTTGGGTGATTTGGGCATATAGCGATCTTCACCTTTTTCAGGGGTCTCCTTGCCCCCGTTCAGGAAAAAAGTGACATGGGGGTATTTTTCGGTTTCAGCCAGCCGGAACTGACGCAACCCCTGCTTGGCGACCCATTCCCCGAGCGTGTTCACAATCGCCCGTTTCGGAAAAACCGCGGTCATATATGCGTTGTGACCGTCCGAATACTCTACCATGCCCAGCAGCGCCGACAGTTTCGGCCGCGGCCCGGTTTCGAACTCGGCAAAGCCCGGTTCACCAATCGCGCGCAGGATTTCGCGAGCACGATCTGCACGGAAATTTAGACAGAAAAAGCCATCGTCGTCGGATACGCCCTTGTAACCTTGCAACACGGTCGGCGTAACGAATTCGTCAGACTCAGACTGGTTGTAGGCATGGTCCACAGCGCCATGTGCGGTGTCGGCCGCCCTGCCCTTGCCGTTGATCATCGCGTCATAAGCTTCTGCGATCCGCTCCCAACGATTATCGCGATCCATGGCGAAATAGCGACCGCTTACCGTGACGACACGTGCCCCCTCGGGCAGCCGTTCTTCCAACTTGGAAAAATAGGTCAGCGCAGATTTTGGGGCCACGTCGCGCCCATCCGTGACCGCATGAAGGGCGACCGGAACACCGGCATCCGTAATGGCCTTGGTTGCAGCGATGATGTGGTTCAGGTGCCCGTGAACACCACCATCCGAGACCAACCCCATGAGATGAGCCGTACCCCCTGAGGATTTGACCTTGGATATGAATGCCTGCAATGCCTCATTGTCAAAGAACGAACCGTCTTCGATGGCCAGGTCGATCTGACCCAGATCCATGGCCACAACGCGGCCCGCACCTATGTTTGTATGACCGACTTCGGAGTTACCCATCTGCCCACTGGGCAGACCTACGTCCGGGCCATGCGTTGTCAGCGTGGCGTGCGGGCATTTGGCCATGATCGCGTCAAAGGTCGGCGTGTTCGCCAGATAGGGCGCATTCGCCTGTGTGTCGTCTGACACGCCCCACCCATCAAGAATGCACAGAACAACGGGTTTGGGGGTTGGCATTGAAAATCTCCGATTACTGCTCTTGGGTCTTCTTCTAGCGTCTGGCCGGCAAGGGGTGAACCATCTTTGCGGCAATTTACGCAGAATTAATCAAACGGCCTGGCGGCTTCGGCCCATCGCTGGCGGACAATGAGCCGCTGCATTTTTCGACGCAAAGCCATCATGGTTTTATCGGGGAAAACCCGGACGAGACTAGTCTTTGAGGTAACGCGTGTATGGCTTCGCCTTGCGGTTGCGATACTTGACCGTCAGTTCCAGCGGCGTGTCGTTTTCGTCGTAGATGCCGATCATGATGCCCGTGCCCCCGCTTCGGGTCCGCATATCGATCAACTGCTGTTCGGACCGGGTGGTGCGCTGCGACGGGCGCCGCGCCCAGGCAAACAGGTGATCGTACATTTGCGCGATGACTTCCGAATGATCCGCGCTGTCACCCAGATCCACCAGTTCATCGGGGTCGTTTTCCAGATCGAACAGGATCGGCCTGTACCCGCCCTCGCAATGGATGAGCTTCCACTTTTCATTCGCGACCATGAACATCACCGCGTCACGAACGGGTACGTTCAGCCGCTGCGCGATGGGGGACGCGGAATAGTCATACTCGCAAATCGCGACCTGTCGGGGCGTTTTTTTGGACTGACCATGCAGGATCGGCAGCAGAGAATGCCCCTCGAGAATATGCCCGGCTTTTTCGCCGCCTGCCAGTTCCAGAAACGTTGGCGCCAGATCGATCGACTCGACCAGCGCGTCGCAGGTGGTGCCGCGCGTGACGTCCGCTTCGGGTGATGGGTCATAAATGATCAGCGGCATTTTGGTGGAGGCATCGTGGAAGAAAGTCTTCTCACCCATCCAGTGGTCGCCCAGAAAATCACCGTGATCCGAGGTCAGCACGATCATCGTGTCGTCCATCCGCCCGGTTTTCTCCATCCAGTCGAACAGACGACCCATCTGATCATCCGCTTGTTTGATCAGCCCCATGTACGCCGGGATCACCGCTTCGCGGACATCCTCGCGCGAAAATGCCTGACCGACCTTGGTGTCCATGAAGGCCTTCAGGACGGGGTGGGCATTCTTTCGCTCAGCTTCCGAGCGGACCACGGGCACGACATGTTCGGGCCCGTACATCGAAGCGTAAGGTTCCGGCACGATGTAAGGCCAGTGAGGCTTGATGTAGCTGAGGTGACAGCACCATGGTCCGTCATGGCTGTCCATGAACTCGATTCCACGGGTGGTCAGATATGGTGTTTCACTGTCCTCTTCCGCGATATTTGCCGGTTCGGATGAATTCTTCAGGAACCACCCTGACAGCACGTTGCCATCGGCATCCAGACCGGAATTGGCAAAATCATGCCACGGATTGTCGCTCTCGTATCCCTTGTCTGCAAGGTAATGGTTGTATTTCTTTGCCCCCTCCGGGTCATAGAATCCGTCCGGACCCTCTGCGCGCAACCCGTCATCGCGTTCGAACACGTCAAACCCGCATTCCGCGACGCGGGCGCCGATGACGCTGTCGGGCTCCAGCCCAAGACGGGCCATCCCCTCGGCATCGGCGGCCATATGGGTCTTGCCGACCAGCCAGCAATCCATTCCCGCCTTGCGCAGGTGGTCGCCCAACGTGATCTCACCCACTTTGAGGGGAATGTTGTTCCATGAGGCCCCATGGGAATGCACATAGCGCCCGGTATAGGTCGACATGCGGGAACTGCCGCAAATCGGCGATTGGATATAGGCCCGGTCAAAGCGGACACCGCGCGCGGCCAGACGATCGATATTCGGAGTATGCAGATGTGGGTGCCCGTAACAGCTCAGATAATCCCAGCGCAGCTGGTCGAACATGATGAACAGGATATTCTTTGCCTTGGCCAACGCGGTGCCTCCCCGAAAGTCATGAGGACCTAGTTAGCCACTTCCGTTCGCAGAGCGAAGCAAAACTTGCTTCAGGCCTGATGTTCCATCTGTTCCAGCATCTTCCTGGCACGTTTGCATTGCAATTGGTCGCGCAGCGGGCTGTCCGGGTCGACATCCTTTTGGCACACAACGCATTTATCGGCGCCCGAGATCGCATTCAGGCCACCGCAGCTGCCTTTGATGGTCTTGCCCATCAGCATGACACCCAATGACATACCGACCATGACAAGCGCCAAAAGAATAAAGGCCAGAATAAAAGTGCTCATCTCGGTTCCTGCCTGTCAGTTGGTTCCCAAAGCGTTTTTGAACGCGGTACTGTGCGAAGTAATATAGGCATCTTCGCCGCCTGTCACATCCCGCGAGATGAAGTACACGGCAAGTTTATGCTTTTCCGCAATGTCCATTCCCTTCTCGTGACCCAAAGCCAGCATGGCCGTTGCCCAGGCATCCGCCAACATTGCGTTTTCCGCCAGAACCGTGACAGAGGTCGTGCGATGTGTGATCGGGCGTCCCGTGGTCGGATCGATGATATGCGAATAGCGCACGCCGTCCTGTTCGAAGAAATTCTTGTAATCGCCCGAGCTGGCCATGCCGCGATCATCCAGGGAAACGATCAATTGAATGCCCTGAGCGCCCGTTTCAGGCTTTTCGATGCCAATGCGCCAGGCTTCGCCCTGCTCATTCTTGCCTTTGGCAACAAGATCACCGCCGATCTCGACAAGGTAATCGTCGATACCGGCATCCTGCAAAGCGCCGGCAACCGTATCGATGCCATAGCCCTTCGCAATCGCAGACAGGTTGATGCCCACCTGCGGATCAGCCTTCGACAGCGTGCCGGCTTCGGTGTCGAGCGTCAGCAGACGGGCTTGCCCGACGCCGCTCAACGCGGCTTCGATTTCGGCATCCGATGGCACCGGATCCTCGGGCTTGCGAGGGCCAAAGCCCCAAAGTTCGATCAACGGGCCCAGAGTTACATCAAAAGTCCCACCAGTTTTTTCGTGCACGTCATTGGCGGCCGAAAGGACCAATGCGAGTTCGTCCGAGACCGGAACGGGGGCTGTGCTGGTTGACGCCGAAAAAACGGACACTTCGGATTCTGGATCCCAGTTGGACATTTTGGCGTTCACCTCGGCCAGTGTCTCTTCGACGGCCGCGGCCAATGCGGCCTCATCAAGATCTTCGCCGATCGCGGTTATGTTGAAGGTCGTGCCCATCGTTTCGCCCGACAGACGAACCACCTCGGGTTCTTTGTCGAACAAACAGCCGGAAAGAAGGGTGGCAACGGCCAGTAAAGGCATAAGACGCATCGGGCGATCTCCGGGAAATTCTGTGCCCGGCATATGCCAGTGGCCCCCGCCAGAGTCAAACTGCGATCACATCTTCAGCGGCAGGAAACCCAGCATCAAAAGGCCGACCCCCGCCGGCACGCCGAACAACCACGCACGTTTTTGCCAACCCGGCGGCTGTTGCTTCCACGCCATGCGGAAATTGTGGCCACAAACAACAACGGCAAAGAAGATCAATGCCGCTATGGGTGGCGTAAGATAGAGTTCACTCAATGGCTTGAACGTCCTTTCCGGGCCCGCGTTTTTGCCGATCGGCGCAATTGCACCCTATACAGGTCGTTTAGCTGCGCTAAGGTGAAAGGGAAAGACTTTGCAAGAACCACAAGGAGATTGCCCATGGCTCCAACCTCTTACCAGTCGCCTTCGCGTGGCGACAAGGCTGACAAGACGACGTACAGCCAGTCTGCGGAATCGAACCTGTCGCATTCGCAGACAACCGTGGCCAAGCTGCTTGAAGGGAAAGGGGACGCGGTGTTTTCGGTGCGGCCAAATGACACCATCCATTCTGTGGTCAACACGCTGAAGGAAAAGCGGATCGGTGCTGTTCTCGTGACGGATCAGAACGGGGCGTTGCAGGGGATTTTGTCAGAACGCGACATCGTTCGGCGCATGGCAGACACACCCGGCCAGACCCTTCCGCAATCCGTCGAAGACCTCATGACCAAGGATGTTAAGACCTGCACACCGGATGATCTGCTGAATGAAGTTCTGAAAACAATGACCGAGGGTCGTTTTCGCCATATGCCGGTGCTGCGCGACGGTCACTTGTGCGGCGTCATCACGATCGGAGACGTTGTCCACTTCCGTCTCAAAGAGTTGGAATATGAAGCGCTTCGCATGAAGCAAATGATCGTCGGTTAAAGGCCCACTGTTCATCCGGTCGAGGTGAACCGAACACAACCGGCGTTGATCTCGGCGGCTGTCAATCGACCCGAAGCGAAAGCGCCCGTGTCAATCGATACCACCCGCTTCCTGATCCGGGGCAGGTCCACGATTGTGTGGCCATGTACCACCCATCGGCCATCGCTGCGGGCCAGCCTGGGAAACATGGGGTGTCCCCAAAGACAAATCTGGCGATCCTGGGCCTCAATCGGATGTCGGGGGTCCAGCGCCGCATGAACGAAAGTGACGTTGCCGGTGGTCCAGGTCAAAGGTCGGTCGGCAAGCCAGTTGATCAGGCTTCCCCCCATCTTCAGGCGAAGATCATCCGCCAGTTTTCGAACCTGCTGGTAGTTGTCGATATCCCCGGGCGGTTTCAGCCCGAAAGACGCCAGTGTATGTACACCCCCATTTTGAAACCAAAGCCGGGCGTTGCGTTTCGGCGCCTCCAGGAATTGCAACAGAAACTCTTCGTGGTTTCCAAGAAGACATTGAACGCGTCCTCCTGACGTCTCGCTCAGGTGAAACAGGTGGCGCAGCACCTGCGCGCTGTATGGCCCCCGATCAATGTAATCTCCGACAAAGACCAGCAAGCTCTGATCGTCCAGTCGGGGCAACAACGCCTGCAACAAGTCCAGACGACCGTGAATATCGCCCACGGCCGTCACTTTCTCGGCCGGAGCGATGTCGCAAGACACTGCATTCATTGTCCGCCCCGCCCTGCGGTCGAACCACCGTCTGATCCAGTTCGTAATCATACATGTTGATCCCTATCCTTCTCGCCCATTGGCGGCAATGAGCATCTGATTGAATCAGCAAAGAGTTGACCAATGACGTCTGGATGTTCGATATGACCTTCGGCGCAGTTCAAAGTGTTTTACCCGGCATCAGGGGCAGAACCTTTTGTTCGGCGATGATCGTGCAGGGCGTTTTGAGGGTTCTATGAAACGGGTTTTGATTACGGGCTCTGCGGGGTTCATCGGGTTCCATCTGGCGAAGCTGCTGTTAGAGGAAGGGTTCCGCGTGCATGGATACGACGGGATGACGGATTACTATGATGTGGTCCTGAAACAGCGTCGCCATCAAATTCTGCTTCAGACACCCGGGTTCACGGCAACCGAGGATCGGTTGGAAAATTTTGATCGGTTGATGCAGGTCGCCGAAGAATTTCAGCCGGAAGTCATCGTTCATCTGGCGGCTCAGGCCGGTGTGAGACACAGTTTGGAACATCCCCGCAGCTATGTTGAATCGAATGTCGTTGGAACATTCAACGTGATGGAAATTGCACGGCAACATAAGGTGGATCATCTTTTGATGGCATCGACCTCTTCCATTTACGGTGCCAACGAAGACATGCCGTTTACTGAGACGGAAAAAGCCGACACCCAACTGACCATCTATTCCGCGACAAAGAAGGCGAATGAGGCGATGGGGCATTCCTATGCGCATCTGTGGGATTTGCCGACGACCATGTTCCGCTTCTTTACCGTCTACGGCACCTGGGGACGGCCGGATCTGGCGTATTTCAAATTTGTCGCCGCCATCCTGGATGGCCACCCGATCGACATTTACAATCACGGCGACATGTACCGAGATTTCACCCATGTCCAAGACCTTGTACGCGGCATCAGATTGCTGATCGATGTGCCTCCGGTGCGGCCAGCCAGCCGTGAGGATATCGAGGACGGAGACAGCCTGTCGCCCGTCGCGCCCTACCGCATCGTGAATATCGGCAACGGAGAAAAAGTGCGCCTGATGGATTTCATCAAAGCCATCGAACAGGCCGTGGGGCAGAAGGCGATCAAGAACTTCATGCCGATGCAGATGGGTGATGTTCATGCCACCTGGGCGGACAATCGGCTGCTACAAAGACTGACGAACTATCGTCCCCGGACAGACCTGAAAGACGGCATCACCCAGTTCGTTGCGTGGTACCGAGATTATTACGGAAAATAACGTAGGCCTATCGCCAAATGAAAGAACCGGCGTCTTCAACGCCGGTTCTTTTTTGTTCCTTACCCGCCGAAATCGTCGAGCATGATGTCTTCGCGGTCCACGCCCAGATCCAGCAGCATGTTGATGACCGACTGGTTCATGATTGGCGGACCACACATGTAGTATTCGCAATCCTCAGGCGCGGGGTGGTTCTTGAGGTATTCTTCGAACAATACGTTGTGGATGAAGCCGGTATAGCCTTTCCAATTGTCCTCGGGCTGCGCGTCCGACAAGGCCACGTGCCATTCGAAATTGTCGAATTCTTCAGCCAGACTGTCGAAGTCTTCGACAAAGAACATCTCTTTCTTCGACCGCGCACCGTACCAGAAGCTGATCTTCCGGTTGCGGTTCTGAAGCCGCTTTAGCTGATCAAAGATATGGCTGCGCATGGGTGCCATACCGGCGCCGCCGCCAATGAAGACCATCTCTTTGTCAGTTTCACGGGCAAAGAACTCGCCGAATGGGCCTGAAATGGTGACCTTGTCACCCGGCTTCAGGTTGAAGATGTAGGACGACATCTGACCCGGCGGAATGCCTTCGGACCCCGGCGGCGGCGAGGCCACGCGGACGTTCAGCATGATCATGCCCTTTTCGTCCGGGTAGTTGGCCATCGAATAGGCGCGCTCGATGGGCTCGGTCACCACCGATTCATATTGCCACAGATTGAAGCGATCCCAATCCTCGCGATATTCCTCTTCAATGTCGAAATCCGTGTATTTCAACTGGTGTGCAGGTGCTTCGATCTGGATGTAGCCACCGGCGCGGAAGTTCACATCCTCGCCCTCGGGCAGGTCTAGGATCAAGGCCTTGATGAAGGTCGCTACGTTTTCGTTCGACCGAACGGTACATTCCCATTTCTTGACGCCGAAGACTTCTTCCGGAACTTCGATATCCATGTCCTGCTTGACCGCCACCTGGCAAGACAGGCGATCACCACATGACGCTTCACGTTTCGTGATATGGCTTTCTTCGGTCGGCAGGATCGACCCGCCCCCCGAATGCACCCGCACCCTGCACTGCGCACAGGTGCCGCCGCCACCGCAGGCCGAAGGAACGAACAGCTTCTCGGCAGCCAGTGTCTGTAGCAGTTTGCCACCTGCCGGAACGGAAATGGTCTTTTCGCCGTTGATCGTAATGTTGACGTTTCCAGTCGATACCAGCTTGGATCGGGCGGCCATGATGATGGCCACCAATGCCAGAACGATTACGGTGAAAAGAGCTACGCCTAAGGTAAAGGTTTCCATTAACGCCCCCTTACAGTTTCACGCCCGAGAAGGACATGAAGGCCATAGCCATCAGACCTGCGGTAATGAAGGTAATGCCCAGACCTTGCAGACCATCGGGAATGTCCGAATATTTCAGCTTTTCCCGTACTCCGGCCATTGCGGTGATTGCCAGTGCCCAGCCAAAACCGGAAGACAAGCCATAAGTCGCCGCCTCGGCAAAGTTATAGTCACGCTCCACCATGAACAGCGACCCGCCAAGGATGGCGCAGTTCACCGTGATCAGTGGCAGAAAGATCCCCAGCGCGTTGTAAAGCGGTGGGAAATACTTGTCCAAAACCATCTCGAGGATCTGCACCATCGCCGCGATCACGCCGATATAGGAAATCAGGCCAAGGAAGGTCAGGTCCACATCCGGGAACCCGGCCCAGGCCAGCGCGCCCGGTTTCAGCAGATAGTTCAGCAGCAGGTTGTTGGCAGGTACGGTGATGGCCTGCACGACCATGACCGAAATCCCCAGCCCCAGCGCTGTCGAAATCTTCTTGGACACGGCGATGAAAGTGCACATGCCAAGGAAAAAGCTGAGCGCAAGGTTTTCGACAAAGATGGCCTTTACGGCCAGTGAGATCAGACCTTCCATCAGTGGGCCTCTACCTGCTGAATTTTGTATTCACGCTCTTCCACCTGGTTCGGCTTCCAGGTGCGGAAAGCCCAAATGATAAGACCGATGATGAAGAACGCCGAGGGCGGCAGCAGCAACATGCCGTTGGGCACGTACCAGCCGCCATTGTTGACGGTTTCCAGAATGGTGACGCCGAACAGCGACCCCGCGCCAAACAGCTCACGAATGAAGCCGACCAGCAGCAGGATCAGACCATAGCCCATGCCATTGCCCATTCCGTCGATGAAGGACGCAACCGGAGGGTTCTTCATCGCAAACGCCTCGGCGCGGCCCATCACGATGCAGTTGGTGATGATCAGGCCGACGAAAACCGACAGGGTTTTCGAAATCTCGAAAGCATAGGCTTTCAGGATCTGGTCCACCAGGATCACCAACGACGCGATGATCACCATCTGAACGATGATCCGGATCGAACCGGGGATCTGGTTGCGCAGGCATGAAATGAAGAAGGACGAAAACGAGGTCACGAAGATCACCGCCAGCGCCATCACCATCGACACTTGCAGCGACGATGTCACCGCAAGCGCCGAACAGATGCCCAGCACCTGCAATGTGATCGGATTGTTGTCGACAAGCGGGTCGACCAGCATCTCTTTCTTGGTCTGGGACATCAAATCTCTCCTGCTTGAAGTTTGGCCAGGAAGGGACCATAGCCGGCATCGCCCATCCAGAATTTCACAAGGTTATCGACGCCGACCGAGGTCAGCGTGGCCCCCGCCAACGCATCCACATAGAAATCTGGCCCGGCTGCGGGCTGCGATTTGGCAACGGTGATTTGCAGATCACCTGCTTCGTCGCGCAGCTTTTTCCCGTTCCACAAGGCTTTCCAGCGCGGGTTGTCCACCTCGGCCCCAAGACCCGGAGTTTCACCATGCTGATAGAATTGCAGGCCGTAGATATCGTTGCCGTTGTTTTCAAGCGCGATAAATCCATAGAGCGTCGACCACAGGCCGTATCCGTGCAGAGGCAGGATCACCTTGTCCAGATCACCCGCATCATCGCGCAGCAGATAGATAACACGGTACTTGGATTTGCGGCCGATACCGGCTGGGTCATTGTCCAGCGCGACGCTCAGCTCTGGATCGCTGGCGGCGGTGATGTCGTCAAACGTGGTCGGATCAAACTGATCATCGACGAAGGTGCCTGTGGACAGCTCCAGCACATGTGGTTCGAAGGCGGCAAAAGCCTCTGTCACGTCGATGCCCGGCTCAAACACGCCCGCAACTTGCAGAACGTTTACCTGTTTGTCCTTCAGCCGGTTGGCTTCTTGCACCGGGCGCAGGCTGACTGCGGCTGCGGACACAACCATCGAGGCGACCAGACAGACGGCAACGGCGATGAAGATCGTCTTGCCAACAGAATCCGGCGACGCCGCCAGGAATTTGGCCAATGCGCCCTTGGGTGCCTCGTTTTGATCTGGGGATTGCGTATCAGACATGGCGACGCGCCCTCCGTTTGATGTTGGCTTGCACGACGAAATAATCGATCAGCGGTGCAAAGACGTTGCCGAACAGGATTGCCAGCATCATCCCTTCGGGGAAAGCCGGGTTGATCACGCGGATCATCACGACCATGACACCGATCAGAGCGCCGTAGATATAGCGCCCTACATTGGTGTGGCTGGCCGAGACAGGTTCCGTCACCATAAAGGCCAGCCCGAAAGCGTAACCGCCCAACACGATATGCCAGTACCATGGCATCGCGAACATCGGGTTGGTGTCCGATCCGATCAGGTTCAGCAACAAAGTAAAGCCGATGGTGCCCGCCAGACAGCCCACAATCAGGCGGTAGTTGGCGATCCTGGTCATCAGAAGGAAAGCCAGACCGATCATGCAGGCCAATGTCGATGTTTCGCCAAAGCTACCCTGAATGGTGCCGAAAAACGCGCTCGACCAAGTGATGCCTTCGGCGGCCAGTGCCTGTACACCTTCGGCCGCAGACACGCCCAATGCAGTTGCGCCCGAGAACCCGTCAACGGGTGTCCAGACTGCATCCCCCGACATCTGCGCCGGATAAGCGAAATACAAAAACGCCCGCCCCACAAGCGCGGGGTTGAGAAAGTTCTTGCCGGTGCCCCCGAACACTTCCTTACCGATCACAACGCCGAAGATGATGCCCAATGCCACCTGCCACAGGGGCGTCGAAGCAGGCATGATCAGCGTGTAAAGCATTGATGTAACAAGGAAGCCTTCGTTCACCTCGTGCCCGCGCACGGTGGCAAAGATGACCTCGAAGATACCGCCCGCGACAAGCGTGACGATGTAGATCGGAAGGAAATACATCAGACCATGCATGACGTTGGCAAAGATGCTGGACGGGTCCAGCGAAATCCCGAACATCTGCAACAAAGCAATCCGCCAGCCGGTGGCCGATTCCGGACCCAGCAAAGCAATCGCCGAGTTCGCCTGATAGCCGGTGTTCCACATCCCCCACAGGATGCAGGGGATCGTCGCGATCACGACATAGGTCATGATCCGCTTCATATCCACATAGGACCGCGCGTGCGGCGCCACCGTGGTCACGGTTTTTGGAGTGTAGATGAAGCTTTCCACCATCTCGTAGATGGGGAAGTACTTTTCGTACTTGCCGCCCTTGGTGAAGTTCGGCTCGATCCTGTCAAAGAAGCTGCGCAAACCCATTCGGCTCAGCCCTCCTTTTCAATTTTGCTCAGGCAGTCGCGCAGCGCCAGCCCGTATTCATATTTTGCCGGACAGGCAAAGCCCACAAGGCCCAGATCCTCTTCGTCCAGCTCCAGCGCACCCAAGGCCTGGGCAGTGTCTGTATCCATTACCAGCAGCGCCCGCAGCAACTGAGTGGGCAGATAGTCCTGCGGCATCAGGTCTTCGAAAACACCTGTGGGCACCATGGCCCGACGCCCGCCGTTCAGGTTGGATGTAAAGGCATACAGCTTCTTGGCGAATGCCGAACCTAATACAGGCTGGACCGCGTATTTCGACGGCATCGGACGAATCCAGCCCAACGGGATTTGATCGGGATCTTCACGGATGATGCTGATCTGGCGCGCGAACCGGCCCAGATAGGCGGTCGGGCCCTCAGCGTGCCGGCCCGACAGGATCGAACCCGAAATGACACGGGGCGTACCGTCCACATCGACTTCGTTGCGGGTCAGATCGTCAGTTGATGCGCCCATCACGGTACGGATCAAACGTGGTTGACGCGCACCCGGCCCCGTCAGGGCAATCACGACATTCGGATCCAGATGGCCGGTCAGCATCAGGCGGCCAATGGCGATGACATCCTGATACCCGATGGTCCAGACCTGCTTGTCGCCTGCAAGGGGTTCGAGGAAGTGAATATGCGTTCCGGCCAGCCCCGATGGGTGCGGGCCTGCGAAAGATACAGCTTCGACACCGGCGACATCTGCGCCGGGTATCGTGTCACCCTCTTTTTGGCAAAGATAGGTTTTGCCCTCGGTCAATGTGCTGACTGCCGCCAATCCGGCGGAAAATTCTTCGGGCGCCTCGGCAATGATCGTGGCAGCGTCAGCGGCCAACGGGTCACTGTCCATGGCGGTGACAAAGATCGCATCCGGTTTGGCGCCGGGGTTCGGCATTTTCGAATACGGACGTGTGCGGAACGACGTCCACAGGCCGGCGGCGCACAGCTTGGCCGTCACGCCTTCGGCGCTGTCGGCATCCCCTATGCCCGAGAAATCAACACCGGCGTCATTGACATCTGTCACTTCGATCACGACGCTTTGCAGCACCCGACGGGCACCACGGTTGATCGCGACGACCCTGCCACTTACCGGTGCGACCATCATCGCGTCAGGCGCGTCCTTGTGACAGAACAGCGGCGCGCCACGTACGACGCTGTCGCCTTCCTGCACCAGCATCTTGGGTTTCAGGCCGATGTAGTCACCGCCCAGGACGCCAACGGTCGAGTATTCCGGGCCCGGGTGAATGGTCTGGTCAGGAGCGCCTTCCACCGGCAGATCCAGCCCCTTTTTCAGTTTGAAAGTTTGCATGTTGCTACGTTCTTCCAAGCCTCTTTTCTGCGCCAGCTCTGCCAACGCCCTTTCGGGGTCATGCAATAGCGCGGTTTTTTCGAGCCTCCGTCGCAAAAGCGTCGAAAACGGTCCAAAATCCGCAGGCGTATTTCCGATCAAGGACCCTTTACGCGGGGAAGGTCACAAACGCAAACCTGTTACCGCCAAAACTTGAGGATGAACCACACAATCCTGCGATTGATCGGTCATTTCTTCTGATTCCATGGCGTATAATTGCATATCGCGCCCAACAAGGTTCCAGTGTAAGCAACTGGAATGGAAAAAGACACAGATTTGGAAATCTTTCTGGTTGCCACGCCTGGCCTCGAGGCGCCTCTTGGTGACGAGGCGCAATTCAACGGATTCGCGCAGGTCAGAACTGTACCCGGCGGGGTGACATGCCGGGGTTCATGGCCCGAGGTCTGGCGCGCCAACCTGACACTGCGCGGCGCCAACAAGGTTCTGGTGCGACTGGGCAGTTTCCCCGCCGTGCACCTTGCCCAATTGGACAAACGTGCTCGGAAATTTCCTTGGGGCACCGTTTTGCGTCCTGACGTGCCGGTCAAGGTGGAAGCCATCAGCCGCAAATCCAGAATTTATCACGCCGGTGCAGCTCGTCAGAGGATCGAGCGGGCAATATCCGATACATTGGGCACCTCGATTTCATCCGAGGCAAACCTTCGGGTCTTGCTTCGAATCGAGAAAGACATCTGCACGATCTCGGTCGACAGTTCCGGCGAGCTGTTGCACAAACGCGGTCACAAGGAAGCCATTGCCAAGGCCCCAATGCGCGAAACAATGGCCGCCATGTTCCTGAGAGAGTGTGGCTACTCGGGCGATGAACCCGTACTGGACCCGATGTGCGGATCGGGTACCTTCGTGATCGAGGCCGCCGAGATCGCTCTGGGCCTGCGCCCTGGCCGCTCCCGCAGTTTTGCATTCGAAGACCTTGTGGGCTTTGACCCTGATCAGTGGCAGGAAATGCGACGGGAATCGAAGACGGCGGAATGCGCGCTTACCTTCTACGGCTCGGATCGCAACTCGGGCGCGGTCGACGCGGCGACTGCCAATGCCGAAAGGGCGCAAGTCGCTGCTGTGACGCAGTTTCAACAGCGTTCCGTCAGTGACATAAAGCCCCCCGAAGGTCCTGCGGGGCTGGTCATTGTGAACCCGCCCTACGGGGCGCGGATTGGTGACGAAAGACGCTTGCGTTCGGTCTATGGTGCGATGGGCAAGACCTTGATGAACCGGTTCCGGGGATGGCGGGTCGGCGTGATCACCAGCGCTCCGGGGCTTGCCCGGGCCACACGTCTGCCTTTGCTGGCGCCAGGACCGGTCGTCGACCATGGTGGAACCAAAATTCGTCTGTACAAAACAGATCGCTTGCCGTGATTGCCTGGGACGCTTCACAACCAATTCATGACGATGGCTGCGCGGGCGAGAGCGGACAAGAAAACCACAGGGTTTCCGTTGCAAAGGGGGGCGATTCCCTTGTCTCTCAACGTGCCTGTGAACCTCTCGACGTCTTGGCACCGGTGCAATCGTGACCTGCCCGGCAAGGGCGAACAAGTTGGCGGACACTCTTGCTTGCCGATCAACCAGAAGAACGCAGACAAGCAACCGCTCGTTTTTTCGAATCGTGAAGACCTGCTCAAATTACCGGGTTCCGACCTTATCGGTGCGCCGCCCTTTTTTGGTTGTTGCGTTCGAAAGATTCGAGTGATCGAAATACAGAATCCTCTTGCGCATCAGACACGCCGCGTATAGATCACCCGCCACGGTCGGAGTGTAGCTCAGCCTGGTAGAGCACTGTCTTCGGGAGGCAGGGGTCGGAGGTTCGAATCCTCTCACTCCGACCAATGAAATCAAAAGCTTAGAGCCCCGTTTGGGGCTTTTTCTTTTTCCGTATATACTGTTCGGGACAATTTTGGGACACTCGGGCGGGCACGCGGTATGGCAAGCTTCACCAAACGCGGCGACGGACAATGGCAGGCGAAGATTCGTCGCAAGGGATGGCCTGCGCAGTCCGGCACCTTCAAGACCAAGAAACTCGCCGAAGCCTGGGCGCACAAGATAGAATCCGAAATGGCCAGCGGTCATTTTGTCGACCGGACACCTAGCCAGCGCACCACGCTGCGCGATCTGATCGAGACCTATCTGCGCGAGGTTACCGACAGACGGCCAGGCGAGACTTCACGCTACGCAGAGCGTAAAAGGCTTGAGCGCTTCATGCGTGAAGAGAAAGAACTTTGCGCGCACGCCGTCGCCAATCTGACTCCCGAGCAATTCGAAGCCTATCGCGACAAAAGGCTGGCCACGACAAACAAGAGTGGCAAACCCATCGCCGCAGGTACGGTCAAGCGCGAGTTGTCCACGCTCAAGCGTGTGATCGACCACCGCAAGCGTCGCCTCGGGCTGATCGTCAATCCGGTCAACGCAGAAGATGTCACCCGTCCTGTCGTCAATGACGAACGCGATGTCCGGCTCTCGCCAGAAGAAAAACAGCGGCTTCTTGAAGCGTGCGAAGAAGCACGCAATCCGTGGCTGCGGCCCTTCGTCGAGCTCGGCTTTGAAACCGGCGGACGGCGCGGCAGCCTACTTAGCCTCAAGTGGAACGATGTCGATCTGAAAGCCCGCAAGCTGGTTTTTCGCGGCGTCAAGAACAGCCGTACGCCCGAAAAGATCATCGATCACACCGTACCGCTCTCACCTCGTGCCATCGCAGTGCTGGACTCTTTGCCGCGCAGCATCGACGAGCGTGTGTTCCCGATGAGCGAGAACGCGTTCAAACTTGCATTCCGCCGCGCGCGCAAACGTGCAGACCTGATGCATTTCCGCTTTCACGACACACGCCACGAGCGGGTGTCTTCACTCTTTGAAGCGGGCTGGTCCGATATGGCGGTGATGGCGATCTCCGGTCACAAAGACCCGAAGAGCCTGAAACGCTATGCCAATCTGCGGCCCGATCATCTGGCCGACGAACTTGCCAAACTTGAAGAGGGCAAATCCGGCTAGGCAAGTGGTCCGTCACGATGCTTGTCGATGAAAGCGACCAGATCGTCTTTTGCGAAGAATACACGCCTGCCGATGCTCACTGTCACCGGCCCGCGACCCTTGTAGACAAGGTCGCGCAGTGCTCCGCGCGTCATCCCAAGAGCGTAGGCTGCCTCTTCATAGGTGTAGAGCAGCTTCTCGGGCTTTGCGTGCGCAGCCGATATGTCGCGCGGAATTTGCATGACTGAACAATAAGGGGCTTCCCGCGCCAATTGCGTGATCTCGAATTGGTCACGGCAGACAAGAAGGTTCCCGTGAACAACGTGTGATCACGGGAAGAGGTTTAGAGCCGCGGACCGGCATGCTTGCGGGCAAGCGTGAGACTGATGGTCTCAAGATTGCGCAGCGCGGTGCTGCGATCTTGTGATCCCGCTTCGCTGCGTACCAACTCTTGCTGGACGGAAGCGAACAGCGCGCGAAGTTCGCTGACGCTGCGGCCTTGCAGGGCGGCGTGTGTGAAGAGCTTATTCATGATCCTCTCCTTTGTCTTTCGAGGCCGTGCCCATCACGGCCTTTCTTGACCGCCCCACACATCATCAGCAGGGAAAGGCCCGCTGATGGGCGGCAGGCCGAAGGCAGGCAAAGGAAAGGAGAAGGAATAGCGCAAACCGGGACGCGTCAGAGGCCGTCAGAGCGGCAGAAGAATTCGCCGCTAAACCGCTTCCAGCAAGGGATAGCGAGGATCGCAAGTTTGACGCATCGCTGCGAGAATTGGTAAAATGAAAGTATAAGGAGAACTGCAAAAGCAGCGGATTTGTTAAATCATTTGGAAATCGCCATGACGACGCGCAAAGGCTCATTCGAGCCTAAAGGTCTGCTTGTCTCCTATAAGGAGCTGGGCACCATCAATATCGACGAGCTGAAAGATGCGATGATCGAAGACATCAACGCCCTCAAGGACATCTACAATATCCGCTATGTGAAGGCGTGTCGCCTCAAGCTCTTTGCGACCAATGAATATGGTGAAGAGTATCAGGTCCGCAGACCGGGCGGTGGTCGTATCTTCTACATGGACACGCACCATTATCGCCCCGCCTGCAAGGACTACGATCTCTGATCTGCGCGCATGGCCGCCCACGAAAGGAGCACCGCCATGAAACCGCCTATTCCCGATCCTTGCTATATCGGCCTTGACGAAGCGCGGCAGGTTCTGTCCGACATTGGCGTCGAACTCAACGAGCGGCAGATGAAACGCGCCGCCGAGAAAGATGCCAGCGGAAACCGCAAACTGCCGTTCTTCATCGACCCCATCGACGGCAAGCTACGAATAGAAAAAGGAACGCTTGTGCGCATTTATCGCGAAGCGCAAATAGATGCTGAAAACACCAGCAAATATTGATAGATTGTTTGATCCCAATAAATTCGAGCAGCAGAAGGAATTAATGTCCGACATCAGAAAAAGAACAGGCAAGAAAGGAACGACTTATCAGGTTCGTTACCCGAGCAGTGCCGCAAAATCCGGCTATGGTTACAAGTCATTCAATACGATGAAGGAAGCACGCGGGTTCCTTGAAGGTGGGTGTGCTCGGCAGCTCGGTCAGATGTCGACTGCCAGGATCGAAGTTGCCGAAGGTCTGCGGATTTGGCTTGATGCCTGCGAGAAGGAGGGCCGGAACGGGCGCAGCCCCGTCACACCCTACACGCTCAAGACTTACCGCTACCGCGCCGACATCATCGAAAGCTACGATTGGAAAAAGCCGCTTTCCGAACTCATCGCACCTGACGTGGTGGCCTTCCGGTCCTGGCTACTTCGCAACCATAGCCGCGATCAGGCGCGCAAAGTCCTCTCGTACTTTCACTCGATGGTGCTCGAACTGGTGCATCGCGGGTTGCTGACCCATGATATCGCCGCCGGTGTCCGCATCAGCGCAAAAGATCGCAACACCGAACCCGTACAAATCCCGACGATGGAAGAAGTTGCCTTGCTGCTCGGCGCTGCCGATCAGCTAGCAAATTCGAAGAACAAGCAGGTCGCAAAAACCTGGCAGCGCTACAGGCCGATGCTCTATCTGGCCGCAGACAGCGGGATGCGTCCGCAAGAGTATTTGGTCATCCAGAAATCGAATTTCTCGAAGAACGGTGTGCAGGTCGACAGGGCGCTCGACGCCGGAGGGTTCAAATTATCAACGACGAAGTCTGCATCCGGTCGCCGCTTCATCGATCTTAGCCCGCAAACGATCGACATGGTTCGCCATTACGCCGAGCACTATGCCACCGACAACAAGTTCGACCTCGCCTTCCCTACGAGTAACGGAAGGTGGGTGAACACGAACAACTGGCGTCGTCGGGGATTTGCAGCGGCATGCATGAAAGCAGGGTTGGTGGTCGAGGAAGAGACAGATGAGGGCACCCGCATCATTCCGAAGTACAAGCCCTACGATCTACGGCACTTCTATGCCTCGCTGCTCATCGAAGACCGTGTAAACCTCAAGAAAATCCAGCGACTGATGGGACATGCAGACATCCAGACGACGTTGAACACCTATGGACACGTCATCGAGCGCGTCGAGTTCGCCGAGTCAGAGACCAAAGGCATGCTGGACAGGTTGCTCGAAAATCCTTGTGGCAAGTCTGTGGCGAGTCCTCGCTAACCCGCAGAAATCCACTATTCTTTTAAGGCATCATAATCCTTGTGTCGGGGGTTCAAGTCCCTCTCCCGCTACCATTTATTTTTCAACGACTTAGCGGCGCTCCAGTTTCGATAACCACCTAAGTTCGACGATTTTTGCCACAGCTCACCACCCTGCCACAACCCGCAGAAATCCGCCGTTCCCAGAATTGTTCTGAAATTCCATGTGGCAAATTTGTGGCGAGCATAGTTGGCGACATTCTAAAGAATTTTCTGTCCAACCGTGTATCCAATGGCTACACTTCGCACATGAAGGACGTCGGCTTACGTATTCGAGTCCAACGCGAGCTTCGCGATGAGTTCATTGCCGCATGCCGCGTTCGCGACATACCAGCCTCCCAAGTTCTAAGGGAGTTCATGCGATCCTTCGTCGAACAACAACAAGAGACCGACGGTGGCCTACCTGCCGGACGGTTTACTGGGGCAGAGAGGCAACGACCTAGTGAGCGACGCAACCGACAAGATCGATGAGTTCCTTGAGTATGCCAAACTGCTCAAGGGCGACGAAAAAGGCGAGGCACAAGTATTTTGTGACCGCTTGTTTCAGGCATTCGGACATAAGGGCTACAAGGAAGCGGGGGCCGAGCTTGAGTTTCGGATCAAGAAAAAAGCGACGAAGGGCACAAGCTTCGCCGACCTGATTTGGAAACCGCGCGTTCTTATTGAAATGAAGAGGCGCGGAGAAAATCTGTTCCACCACTACCAGCAAGCCTTCGATTACTGGATTCATGCGGTTCCGGATCGCCCGCGCTATGTCGTCTTGTGTAACTTTGATGAGTTCTGGATTTACGACTTTGACAAGCAGATCGATGAACCTGTCGACACGGTCAAGATGGAGGACCTGGCTCTTCGGTATACTGCGCTGAACTTTTTGTTTCCAAGTGATCCCGAGCCGGTTTTCGGAAACGATCTTGAAGCGGTTTCTCGTGAAGCTGCCGACAAGGTCGCACAACTATTCAATAGTCTGATAGGGCGCGGCATCGATCGCGCGCAGGCGCAACGCTTTGTACTTCAATTGGTCGTCGCAATGTTCGCCGAGGACATCCGACTCCTTCCGGCCAACATCGTCTACAACATCGTCAATGACTGCCTCACAAAAGGGCAGAGCTCCTTTGATCTCTTCGGCGGCCTCTTCCGGCAAATGGATACCAAAGCACCTGCAAAAGGTGGACGCTTCCAGGATGTGCCGTATTTTAACGGTGGTATTTTTCAGGAAGTCGAGCCTATCGACTTAACGGACGAAGAACTGGAACTGATAGGCGGCGAAGAGGGTGCAGCAACCAAGAACTGGTCCAAGGTCAACCCGGCAATTTTCGGTACGATCTTTCAGCAAAGCATGGATGCCCAAGAACGCCATGCATTCGGCGCGCACTTTACCTCCGAAGCAGACATTCTGCGTATTGTAAATCCCACTATAGTTCGACCATGGCGCGAGAAGATTGCCAAAGCTTCGACCATGAAAGAGCTTTTGTCGCTCCGATCCGAATTGATGGCGTTTAAGGTGCTTGATCCTGCGTGTGGCAGCGGAAATTTCTTGTATCTGGCGTACCGAGAACTGGTTCGCGTCGAAATCGCACTGATGGCAAAGCTCAAGGAAAGCGTCAGTAAGAAGAACTTCGACGAACAGGCGAAATCCATCTCATTGATCAGCCCGCGTCAGTTTTATGGGATAGACAGAGACTCCTTCGGCGTGGAGTTGGCCAAAGTCACCCTCATGCTTGCAAAAAAACTCGCAATCGATGAGGCGATTGAAGTTCTCGAACGAGAACAAATTGAACTTGCGCTAAGTGGAGACGATGCTCTTCCGCTGGATAACCTTGATGCAAACATTCAGTGTGACGATGCACTGTTCTGTGATTGGCCAGAGATCGATGCCATCATCGGAAACCCGCCCTATCAATCAAAGAACAAGATGATTGAAGAGTTGGGGCGTGCATATGTGAATAGTGTCCGAAAGAAAATTCCGGGCATCCCTGGCCGAGCGGACTACTGCGTCTACTGGTTCAGGAAGTCGCACGATCACCTTAAGGAAGGGCAGCGAGCTGGTCTCGTCGGAACGAATACGATTAGGCAGAATTACTCTAGAATTGGTGGGCTGGACTATATTCTGAAGAACGGTGGAGAAATAACCGAAGCTGTTTCGAGCCAGGTCTGGTCTGGCGACGCCGTGGTTCATGTTTCTATCGCGAACTGGATTAAAGGGAAGCATGAAAGCAAGAAGCTTCTGTTTCGTCAGGTCGGAGACCACCGCGAGTCGCCTTGGGAAATCAAAGAAGTTGATGAGATAGGGCCTTCGCTTTCCTTCAATACGGATGTCAGTATCGCGACAGCAATCGCCGCGAACGCCAAGTCGACAGCTTGTTATCAAGGACAAACACACGGCCATGAAGGTTTCCTGCTAGAAGCGGATGCTGCGCGCGCACTTCTTAGCAAGGAACCGACTTACACACCGTATCTTCATCCCTTCATGATTACGGACGATCTAATTGGCACCGTCCATGGACTGCCGTCCCGATATGTGATCGATTTTCAAGAGCTTGATCTTCTGCATGCGCAGAAGTTTAAATCACTGTTCGCGCGCGTGCAGGCAAATGTACTGGCAGATCGACAGGCGTCGGCGGACAAGGAAGACGAGCGAAATGCCGAGGCACTTGCTGCCGATCCCACAGCGAAGATTGCCAAGGACCATGCGAACGCGCTTGCCAAGTGGTGGCAACTGTTCCGGAGGCGGGGAGAACTTCTATCTGAAATCGACAAGCTTGACCGATATATCGTGTGTGGTCGCGTGACCAAACGTCCGATATTCGAGTTCATATCACCGGAAATCCGTCCAAATGACTCGCTTACTGCGTTTCCACTGGATGATGACTATTCATTCGGAATTTTGCAGTCGGACACGCACTGGCAATGGTTCACCGCGCGATGCTCCACTCTTAAAAGCGATCCCCGCTATACTTCGAATACAGTATTCGATTCCTTTCCATGGCCCCAATCGCCTTCAAAGAAGGCCGTCGAAAAGGTTGCCAAGGCTGCCAAAGAGCTTCGTGTGCTGCGTAATGAACTCAAAGCAGAGCATGAGCTTTCATTGAGAGAGCTTTACCGAAGTATGGAGTTGCCTGGTGCGTCTCCACTCAAAGACGTGCATGCGAAGCTAGATCAGGCAGTCCGTGACGCCTACAATATGAAGAAATCCGACGAAGCCCTCTCCTTCTTGTTGAAGCTTAACCAGATGGTTTCTGGCAAAGAAGCCGCCGGTGAGGTCGTAACTGGCCCAGGATTTCCCCTGAAGATCAAAAACAAAGCCGAATTCGTTTCGAGCGACTGCCTGCAAATGCCTGACGATTGTGAACCTGCCATGGCGGAAGGCAGTACGGCCTAGACTTCACCGAACTTTTCTGACCAGGCTATCGGTTAGCCACGTCCATAGCGTCTTGGAGCGCGCGAAGCTCTCCTTTCGCAAATGACCTTGAAGGTTGACGCTTTTCTGGCCGGGCGCGCCGTCCGGTCAACAGGCTGCCCGCGCAACCGTGTTGCCAGTTCCCCGCCTTGCGGCGGTGACCGTCCGGCTTCTACGCCCGTCCTTCTTCTTTCGCGTCCTCAAGGACTTACAGCGAAAGGAGACTATCATGACTACGACCAAGACACCGCGGCAGGACATCTACACCCGCATCACCGATCAGATCGTCGGTGCACTTGAGCAAGGGGTGAAACCCTGGACCCAACCATGGAACGCCGCCCATGCCGCAGGGCCGGTTACGCGGCCACTTCGTTTTAACGGCGAAGGCTATAGCGGTATCAACGTTCTGACCCTCTGGGCATCCGCGATGGAACGCGGCTTTGCCGCCCCGATCTGGATGACCTTCAAGCAAGCCCTTGAGCTCGATGCCCATGTCCGCAAGGGCGAGAAGGGCTCGCCCGTCGTCTACGCCAACACCATCGTCAAGACCGAGACCGATGAGGCTTCGGGTGATGATGTCGATGTCACGATCCCCTTCATGAAGGGCTACACCGTCTTCAATGTCGAGCAGATCGAAGGTCTGCCTTCGCATTACTACGCAATCGCCGAAGGTGCCGAGAATCCCGATGCGCGTGACGAACGTGCCGAAGCGTTCTTCGATGGCACCGGTGCCCGTATCGAGACTGGCGGGAATTCTGCGTACTACCGGATCGATACCGACCATATCCAGATGCCGCCTTTCGAGGCTTTCGTGGATGCGCAGCGCTATTACGCGACGCTTGCCCATGAGAGCGTGCACTGGACACGGCATGAGGACCGCCTTGATCGTTCCTTCGGTCGCAAGCAGTTCGGCGATGCCGGATATGCCCGCGAAGAGCTCGTCGCCGAGCTTGGTGCCGCGTTTTTGTGTGCCGATCTCGGGCTGGAGCTCGAAGATCGTGACGATCACGCCGCCTATATCGGGTCGTGGCTCAAGGTGCTGAAAAGGGACAAACGTGCGATCTTCGGCGCAGCCGCACATGCGCAGCGCGCAGTCGATTATCTTCATCAGTTTCAGGGTGAAGATCGGGCTGCCGCATAGGCAGCCCTCTCTCATTTTTAGGCAATGTCCTAGTCGAATACATGGATGGTCTCGGGCTCGAAAAACCCTTTGGCGATTAGCGCATCACGCATCTGTGCTGTGTCTTCCGCAAAGATGACGACGGCTAGATCGGACAGTGCGCGCGAGCAGCATACATAAAACAAGCGTCGCGTTCGATCGATGACGGAATCTTTTCCGGCAGCGATATTTGCGCGATCGGTATCCGATTGTGGTGTTACCCCGAAATACTTTCCGTAGGAGAAGGTGTTGGTTCGCCCTTCCTGATCGTCGACGACGACGATCACCTTGTCGAACTCCGCGCCCTTGATGCCTTGCTGCGTGGCGAACGGAGACATCTTCTCTATATATTTTCGATATCCCCATAGCTCCGATGCATCGCACTGCATAAAACGAAGAGCGGCATTGTCGGTCGCAGGCTCGGCAACAGGATCATCCGTACCCGCGTACAGGTCGATGAGCTCGACGTAACGATCGTCGAACGCCAACAGGTTATTGTCTCCCATGAAACGGAGGACATCGCCGACACGCGCGTCACCCCCGGCTTCCAACATCGCCACCAGTTCGCCGATCTGTCCTTGCAATCCGTTTAAAAGTCCCGCGGTGTCGACACCAGCCAGCGCGTCCGGCTGCAACCGCGGGCAGTGCTTGCGAAGCAGTCGCATAATCTCGAATTCTCGCCCTTCGTGACGCGCAAGCGCTACTGGAAGGATGTACGACAGGAATGGACGTACCACCCAAGCAGTCCCGTCAATCAGGCCGCTGCTAAGATCCTCCGGTGATCTGTCGTTAAGTGCGCTGTAGAGGTTTGGAAAACCAAGTCGGGTTGCCGCCATCCTGTGGACCAGGACCAATAGCCGCAACGCTTCCTCGTCTTCTTGCTCCAACCAGCCTTCATCACCGTCTTGTTCTGCCAGCCAGCGACGCGCCTCTTCCAGACGTTCCTGTCGCCGATCATCGGCGGGCAGGATCAATACTCTGGCTGACCCTTCGACGGGAGCGTCTTCCCCATTCACCACAACGTGGCGTCCGCGCGTTTGCTCAAGCTGATCGTCTTCCGCCCTGATACGGTTGATGACGCGAAGCACGGCCTGCGGACACCGGAAATTTTCCGGCTTTTCAAGCGTCTCCCATCCCTCTTCTGGCGGAATAGGTCCGGCACCTTGCATGTAAATCTTCTGGACCGGATCGCCGAAGAAGCCGAGACAGAAGCCTTGTGGAACCGCACGTGCCACATGACGAAGAGCATCCACGAAGGCCGGGTCCGTGTCCTGACTCTCATCGACAAAGATGACCGGAAAGCGATGCGTCAGAAGGGTCTGCATTAATGCGTGTCCGGCGATAAATTCGGGCCCGATCTTCAGGATATCGCTATGGCCGAGAACGCCGTTCGCGTAGTCACTACCGGTCCCGTACCGGAAGCTCTTCACTGCATTAATTTCCGTTAGTTGTCGATTGTACCGTTCGATATTCTCCGCGGCGCGGGCTTTCGTGGCTTCTCTTGTTCGCGGATTGTCGATTTTTTCTTGCTCTTCGGTAATCTTCTCTAGCAACCGGTTGCTTACCCATTCCCGAAGATTGTTTTGAAATGGCTTTATGACAGTCCAGAGGAAGCTATGGATGGTCGAGACGTGGAACAGTTCATGATTCCCGACGTCTCCGCGAATTTCTTCCGCGGCCACTTCGGTGTAGGTAATGCATGCGACGTGTTGCCCGTTGCGGCGCAGGGCAGACCCTTGGGTGCGTTCGATCTGCGCTAGGGCTTTCACGAGCGATGTTGTCTTTCCCGAACCCGCTCCCGCCACCATCACAAAATGCCGGTTGCCGTCGCCTGCGAGCCGCTCGTGAAGCGCCGTGTCGGTATCTGTATTGGGCTTGCCGATGCGGCTTGTCATGCGGCGTCACCTTGTTGCTGCTCTTCGTCTTCCTCCGCTACCCCCAGAGTGGCTTCGAGCCATTCCAAGCCTTCGGCAATGTAGTGAGGGACGTTCCAAGCGTCAGGGTCCTTGGCAAGTAGTGCGAGCGCGAAATCCGTTTTCTTGTAGTTCGAACTATGAACTTTATCGTGGAGACGTCGTGCTAAGTCTTCCAGATTTTGTGGTGCGCGCACCCGGAGCCTCAACTCCCGATTAGCGACTTCCTGTGTCCACTCCAGATTGTCGAATGCGAAGGCGACTTCGAGCGTGCGACCGGCGCGCTCTATCTGTTCGTCGCCACGCGCAAGATTGACGGTGCAGGGATAGGTGACACGGATAGCGCCTAACCCAAAGTCATCTGCCGCAATTGTCTTGGCTTCTTCATCGGCACCCAAGAGCTCGTCGATCCTGTTTGTGCCAGGCAACCATTGGGCAAGCATCTGGTTCGACGTCAACGCGTCCGGAGTTTCAGGAGTACAAGTGCTACCCGCCACAACTTCATTCTCGTCATCGTCGCCGTCCACCGGTTCGGCATCATCCGCGTTATCCTCGTCGGCGGGTCCGTTTACGCTATCCAGATCGGTGACTACGAGCGTGGTTATCCCGATGAACTCTATAAGTGTCCGGAACAGGTGAGCATAGGCTCCACCGATTTCGAGAACGCTAAGGTAGCAGGAACGCAAACCGGGCGCTGCCTTTGCAATCATCTGCGGCATCACCAGCCGTTCGACATTGCCCTCGACGAGCACAGCCGCGTCGGCAAAGAAAAGGTCACAGTGCGTTAGCTTCAAATAGCGTTCCAGAAAATCACGGCTCGGGTTGGCTGTAGTGCGGTAGAACTCCGACAGGTTCAGGACCTTGGACGCTTGTGCAATGCCTGTACCTTCACGCCTGAAATAGCGGATGGGCTGGAAACCGCGCTCGTACAGGATGTGCGGAGAGTGCGTCGTCAGCGCGAGTTGCGTGTGGAAACCATCCGGCGCGTCATCTTCCGCCGCTAGAATTTCCAACACCTTGTTGACGAAGACTTGCTGCAACTGGGCATGCAAATGGGCTTCAGGCTCTTCGACAAACACCAGATGCAGAGGCGGGCGCTTCTCTTCCGTTGCCAGCCACTGTGCGTGAAGATCGAGAAGTTCGACCACCATATAGATCAGGTTTTTGAAACCGAGCCCGTTATATTTGTCGGGGAGCGTCAGGCCCTCGTCGTTCAGGGCGTAGTGAACATGGGCACCGTCCTGGCTGTTCATTACCGTCGCAGGATTAAGCGCGGATTTGATCATCAGGCGCGGATTGGTCAGCCCCGGATATCCTAATTGGGCTAGCCGTTGGAGGGTATCCGCGAAGACCTGTTCGAGATGCTGGTTCAGCAGTATCTCCGAGTCCGCTAGCGCCCTGATCGCATTGTAATCGTCACCGTGGCGCTGAAGGTTCCTTTGGTAATAGCGGCTAAGGTGCCGGGATAGTTCTTCTGCGCGGCTGCCTCCCTCACTGTCTGAAAGATGGCGTTGTGCGTGCAGGAAATCGACTTTGATCAGTGAGTTGACGATATCTTTTCCCGTGCGACCCTGATCCCGTAGCAGTTCTTGCGGTTCGTAACCTTCGTTTGGCTCAAGCTCTTCGTTGAATTGGGCTTCATCAAGCACGAAATACTTGAATTCATACTCTCGCTGGAGCTCGTCTTCGAGATATTCGCGCAGCGTTCGCGGTGGAGCAACATACGGTTCCTCACCTTCCGGATTCTCCAGGGCGGCGACCGCTTCCTGTGCTTGTGCGTGTCGCTCCCGAAAGCGCGTCAAAGTCTCATCTTCGCTACGCGGAGCGAAGGAGATACGAACGCCGACCATCGCTCCTTGCCATTCAAGATTGGGAAGAAGGTCGATGACACGATGCAGGTCCGCTTGCTCGACACCGAACCATAGATCAATTGACAAGACCGGAAGTGCAGCGTCTGCTTGACCGGCTTCGAACGCATCGATGTCGCTCCATCGGCATGCGCTTATGTCATGAAAGCTGACACGGTCACGGGCACCGCCTATGAAGAAGTGCATCGCATGGGCGACGGAGGTTTTGCCGCTGTTGTTCGCGCCCACGAAGATCGAGAGCTCGCTGTCCAAATCGATCTTTATGTCTGCCAGGCGGCGATAATTCTTAAGCCTGATCTTGCTCAAATGCATCTTTATTCCAATTCTCTGTTTATTGGCTCGATTGGTGATAATTGCAGCATTTTCATTGGTTTGCAGTCAAGTTCTATTGCCAACTTGTTGCACTGACTGCAATCTAGCTTTTTAAGCGTGGCTCACCCACGTTTTTCGCTTTCTTCCCGAATTGTCCGTTTCCCCTTACAGTCAGGGTATCTCACGCAGCTTAGGAATTTGCCGTATCGCCCTTTGCGTTCGACCAGCCAGCCACCATCGCATTCAGGACATGCCGGAAACTCGCTGCCGCAGGAACAGGTCAAGACTTCAGTAAGTGGTTTGCGTTTGAGAGGCAGGTCGCGGTTGCAGGTCGAGCAGGTCGGAAGTGTCTCGCCGCAGAGCTTTCGGTGTTCGCACGAATAGTATGTACGGCCCTGCTTTGAAGTCCGTGCAAGCATACGGTCACCGCAGGAACCGCATCGGTGCTCGGCGATCCCAGGCTCCCCGATCTCGATCGTTTCATAGGCCGGTTCGTCGATCAGCTCTCGGACAAAGACCGATGTCTTTTCGCGATCTGCGAGTATGGTGACTGATTTTCTTGCTCGGGTCAGCGCCACATAGAACAGGCGGCGCTCTTCTGCATGATCGAATTTCTCCGGTTTCGGCAGCACAAGATCGAGTAGCGGATCGTCGACTATTTCGGACGGGAAGCCCATCCGGTCGGATGCTGCGCGCAGGATGATGACGTGGTCGGCTTCCAGACCTTTGGAGGCATGGGCCGTCATGAAGCGGATGGAAAGGTTGGGATGATTTGCTGTTAGCTGCTTCAGGGACTTGGGGCGCAGATGGTGATATCTGCCGAGCAAGAGCACGCTAGTTTTGTTGCCGGACGATTGCGCGATCCGGCCAAGCGTGTCCGTGAGCGCCCCTTCGTCTTGCCCCCGCGTGTAGTATGCCACGTTGATCGCAGGTGACAACGCCGTGCTGGCAGTCACCACCTTCTTCTCGATTTGCGACGGGTTTTGAAGGACGAACCGGCGCGCAGGCAGGGCGATCTTGTCGACGCTACGAAATGTGCGTCCGAGATCGACGGTACGATGGACACCGTCAGTGCCTGCGAAGCTGCCACCAAACTCTTCGCCGAAGTTCCGCATCAGATGAATGTCTGACCCGGTGAAACGGTAAATCGATTGCCAGTCATCGCCGACGGCAAAGATGCGGGCGTCATCGTGTTGCGCTTTTAGCGCGCGCAGCAGGCGGGCGCGTCCCTCCGAGATGTCCTGGAATTCATCGACAAGCAGGTGTCGGTAGGGACTTTGGTAGCGGCCCGCTTCGACATGCTCGGCTGCGCGGATGATCATGTCCTCGAAATCGATCCGCTCCCCGAGGCGCTCCTGATAAGCGGCGAAGAGCGGCTCGAAAATCTTCAGGAAGGCGTTGCTTCGCGGTACATCCGCAGCCTTTTCGCTGCGCTGGTGGCACTGCTCGATCGACGTACCCGAACTCTTGAAGTGGCGGAGAAACGTGGCCAGCGTTTGGGTGAATGTGTCGACCTGTCCAAGTTCCGTCAGAGCCGTCAGTGCCTGGTCCGGCGGAATGGGTTTCAGTTCGACATAGGGTGCGATCTTTTCTCGCAAGGCTTCAGTCAACCTGCCTTCGACTTTCTCATAGCTGAAAGTCTCGATCAGCGTGGTGCCGTACTCTTTGTGGGCCCCGCGTTTCCAGCTCATGTCTTCGAGATATTTTTCGCGGTCGACATGCGGAGCCGTGGTCAGGCGCGTCGATCCGTCCGCTCCCCTCGATTTACGGACCCCGAAATGTTCGATGTAGACGCCGCTCTCCGTCAGACGGAAATCCGGCGTGTAGGCTTTGCGATCGTTCTTGGGGAGTCTGTGCTCGTAGAGTGGCTCGTATTCATAAGCGACGCCGTTGAGATACAGCCAGTTGGCAATCTCCCATTCCTCGAAGCTATTGACCACGTCGCCTTTGAGTGTGCGCAGCTCGTGGGATTCAACATACTGGTAGTATTGGCCCTTGGTCTCAAAGTCCCATTCGCTTTTGTACGGCCAGTAGAACGCCGAGAACCATTCCAGGATCAGTTTCCCGAGCTTTGAATTCTTGGCGACATCATTGATCAGGATATCGCGCAGCAATGCGCGAAACTGGGCGTCGTCGCTGGCATGGGCAGCCAATGCAGGCGTACCACCCTCGACATCACGGATGATACCGTAGCCAAGGGCGTGGAAGGTGAGCGCGTCGACCGACGCGCCCGAGCGTTCCTTGATCCGGCTTGCCATTTCGTCTGCCGCATCCTTGCCGAAGGCCATCAGCAGGATTTCTTCGGGCTGGCGAATACCGCGCTCGATCAGATAGGCCGCCTTGGCAACGATCACGCTGGTCTTCCCCGATCCAGCACCCGCGAGTACCAGCGTTGCGTCCTCATCGGTCACAACAGCCAGTCTCTGTTCAGGCGTCAGGGGGTTAGACTCGATCTGATCGAAGAACGGTTCCATCTCTTCGAGTTCGGTTGCAATGAAACGCTCGACCGCAGCCTCGCGGTTCCGCTCCGGCTCTGTGTGGAGCGCCAAGACGCGGTCGAGCAGCACTTGTTGCCCTGTGGGCAGTACGCCCTCCGGTATGGTTCCGGGCAATGCAGCCGCAACCTTTCTTACCCGTTCAACAAAGGGGCAAAGTAGACAGGCCGATGGATAGCGCCTCGGCTGTTCAAGGCGCTGAACAACCTCTCCAAGGGCGCGAAGCTCTTCCTCGACGGCGGCGAAGCGATCAAGGAAATATTTGCGAAATCCGTTGCTGACGGACGAGATGAAGCCAAGTGCGTCATTCTCGTTTAGCCCTGCAATCGTGATCTCAGTGCCGTCCTTTAGCGGCAGTCTAATGCCGGAGAAGCCGAGCGCCTTGGTTAGCTCCGCCGGGCCAAGCATGTCCGAGAATGCGACCTGCCGGGGCTTCCCGCCAAGCACGGTGACACCCGAGATCGTTTGCTCCGCTCCCCAGAAGGGATGACCAAGCGGTCGCAACAGCGCGCCGCTAAGGCGACTCCGTTTAACCAGCTGTGGTGCTGACGCATTCATCTGCTCGTATTCCGCGCTGATGACCAGCCGGACAGTCGCTCGAAACTCAATCGCCCTGCACTGAAGACACTACGTAACTCTATGACATTCATGTTCTTTTTCATCATCCAATGGTAGCAACTGGTATTCTTTGCGTCCATTGAAACTGCTTCGGCGCGTCCTGCGCAGCAGAACCGGGCTCTCGTGAACCGAGCCCACCCAAAGTGCGGTCTCGGCCATGCGGCGTCGATCCCTCGCGCTGATGGAATTGTGCGTTTCTGAGCTGTCTCCACTGTTTGCTTTCGAAAGATGAGGGCCGCGTATCGGCGGGCGCGCCGCTCGGTCAATGCCGCTGCCCGCACCACTTCCTCTGCGCTTTGCTGCGAGGGACCGTGTTGGGCATGACCTGCGCGTCTGATGCCCCCGCCGTGTGTCTCCCGCGGCCTTTCGAAAACAACAAACAGGAGACAAGACTATGAAACTATTCACCAAACCCATACGCGAGCAGCTTCTGCGCAACGGCGAAATCCGTCAGTCGGAACTTGCTCGGCAGGTCACGGAAACGGACTTTGAGCCGGTCGTCAAACTCTTCACCCCCGATGCTACCTGTACCTGGCTGCTCACCGAACTTGACCCCGAAGAGCCCGATATTGCCTTCGGTCTTTGTGATCTCGGACTTGGCTGTCCCGAGCTTGGCTATGTCAGCATCACCAATCTTGAAAGCCTGCGCGGCAAGCTCGGTCTGCCAGTCGAGCGCGACTTGCACTTCTCCGCTGATAAGACGCTGTGCGCCTATGCCGACGAGGCACGGGCTGCCGGTCACATCAAGGCTTAGGAGGGCAGCATGGCACAGTACGAAACTTATACCCTCGACTGGCATGGCATCCTGATCGAGGTCCGTTATTGCCCTTGCTGGGCACGCCTGTATCGCGGTCATCCCGACGAATACAGCATGGCGCATATCGAGATCGAATCCATCGAACCCGCGCGCGCGGTGCTGCCGATAACCGAGACGGGCTATCGCTCACACTTCGTGCCGGAGCCCGAAGTGATCGATGGCGGCGGTGTTCTCGATTATGTCAGCGAAGCCTTGGATGAGGCCGCAGCCAATCCGGTTTGGAAAGCGCAGGAACTGGCGGCACGGCAATATAGCCTATTCTGATCCACAAGACGGGAGAGCGCTGGTGACAGTGCTCTTTCGTCGATCATCCTTGATGCCGGTGCGGGTTCATGACCTGATCAATGCCGTCGATGACTTCACGGAAGCGATTGATCTCGGCCTTAAAGCTTCCAAGGAAGCCGATGAAGTAGCTGGCAGCAAAGGCCAGCTTGACCGGCTCTTCCTGATCCTTGACGAGTGCTATGTGTTCGTCTTCGTTTGCTTCTGCGAAATACGCATCGAGCACAGACTGTATCCTGCCAGCGCGTTTTGGCGAATCCAGGGAATGCGCAAGCTCATTGCGAAGCCTATTGATGCGGATAGCGATCTCCCACATCGCATTGTCATGCTCGTCTAATGAGATTGAGCGTGCAATGTGCAGCTTCTGAGTAAAGCTCAGTCGTGCATCGTCAAGATAATCGGGATGAAAAACAAACGTTCTGATGATTGAATCGAGCATTTCCTCGATCAGCAGATGACCTTTCAGGACAATGAGCACCGTCTCATCAAATGCGCCGAAGACTGCCTGAACGCGATCTCGCATTTCTTCAAATTCACTTGGCATCTATTCCCTATCCGCTCTTCTTAGCCTGCCGACAGCATAGCCGTGTCCAGACGTGTTGGCTCGGTCTTTGTGCCCAAGCGCCGAGGAATCCTGTGGGAGATTTTCCCTGTCCACCAAATGATGAGATCGGCTCATCGGGTGCTTTGGCGTGATGCTGCCAAGTTCGCGCGATAGGTCTTCACGGCTCTTCCCAAGGTTTCGTTTCAACGACCGGTGACGCTTACGCAGGGCGCGGCGTCATGCAACCGGGCTGCCCGCACCATTCGCTTCGCTCCCGTGTTGCCGGTTCCCCGCTGTGGCGGTGCATGCCGCCTCTGACGCCCTGACGTGCGGTGCAGGTCATCTTGAAACGTAAAAACCTTGAAAAGGAGAAAGACCATGAAACGCACGAACCAAAAACAACAAAACCAAGAAGCCAAAGCACCCGCCCTGATCGCCTACCATGTCACCGAAGGCGACAAAGCCCACTGGACCAAGATCGGTGCCGCCTGGGACCACAAGGACGAACGCGGCTTCACGCTCCAGCTCGATCTCGTTCCTGTCGGCGGTGGCCGCATCGTCCTGCGGGAATACGATCCCAAGATGATCGAAGAAGAAGAGAGCGCCGCATAGGCGCTCTCCCCACGGGGATCAGAACGGGATGTCGACTTCATCGACCGGCATCCCGTCATTCTGTGTTTCGCCGCGTTCGATGAGCTCCGCATGCCCGTAGATGACGATGGCAGGCAGGAGCGGCGGCAGGTTGGCCGCTTCCTCGTCCCGCTTCATTTCGTGGTTGATCGCGCCATGTAGTAGCGCTGTCAGATAGGCTTCGGCGTTATCGAGTTCGGTCTGTTCGGCTTGCTCCTTGGCAAACCCGAGAGCGCGGTCATCGAGGTGAATGGTTAGTAGCGGCATTGGCTGGTCTCCCGAATGAGATGGGGGAGCGCCGGAACGCTCCCCTTGGTTTCAGTGAAGGCGTCGCCACTTCGCCGCTTGTGCCATCAGCTCCCGCATCAGCGCTTCCTCTTCTTCATCGGGCGGGTCCATCAGGCCGATCAGTTCGAAATCCTCGACGTCGAGACCGTCGAATTCGTCTTCGTACCAAACGCCGCCCCCCGGATCGGTGACGAATGGATAGTCTTCGTCATCTTCTCGTTCGGGCCTTGGTTCGGGGCCGGTCAGCGCCCCATTCACGAAGGCCTCCGCGATCGCCGCAGTAAGAAATGTTTCGGCATCAACTCCGAGCTCGTCTGCACGTCGATGCGCATATTCGCGCAGTCGGTCAGAGACCTGGATTGTCATCGCTCTCATGAGTGATCTCCTTTCCTATGTTCTGACTGCAAGTGTGACGGCGCGCGAACGCGCCGCACAGAACACGGATTGGTCACGCCCAGCCACGTGCCTGTTTGATGACGTCGCGGGCGATGTTGACCGCCGTAGCGGCCTCATCGCTCCCGCCGCGATCGGGATGGTTCACCATGATGGCGTAGCGGTAGTTCCGCTTGAACTCTTCCTCGGTAAACCCATCCGGGTCCAATCGCAGCAGATAGCAGGCGACCAGATAAGGGGATTGGCCTTCGCACATCGTCGCGAAATCCATCTCCTCTTCCGGCGCTTGTTCGGGCTCCGGCTCTTCGTAGGCTTGCGACGGCTGCCGTCTCCGGAACGGAAAGGTCAGTCCGAACCAGATTGCCTTCAGGGTCGTGGTGAAGGCTATCCACAAGCATTCCAGCAGGAACACGAGCAGGTAGCCAAGCAGCTCCAGCAGGATTGGCAGGAGCTGCGAGACCACGAACACGTAGAGCAGCCAGATGATGATGAGCTCGATCATTGGCCGCCCCCGAATACAGAAAGAAGGCCAAGCACGACGGGGATCACGATGATGCAGGCCGCGAGCGGATGCGGTGCCATCCACCACACGAGCATGTAGTAGAATTTGCCCCACAAATCCGCGAGTCCGTCGAGCGCGCCGTGCCGCGGCGTCGGTGTGTCGCGGTACGGGTTGTCGTGATAGCGGCCAGCGAGGCGCGGCTGTTTCCAGTACGACACCTTCTTCAGCATGGCAGGCCACAGCGTGCCGATCAGTACGATCTGCATGCCATCGTCGGTGCGCAGCAGTTCTTCCGGCATCAACAGTGGCCTTGCCGTTTGCGAGACCGATTGCTCGCCTTTGGCGTTTGTGGTGACCGTGCGTACCGTGCACTGGCCAATCATCGACGAGGTATATTGCGCGGTCTGAAGATCACCGACGCCGAGGATTTGCAGCAGCCCGCAGTTCGAGATGATCGTCTGCCAATTGCGGCCATAGAGATGCTCGACCTGGCCGATATTTTGCCAGATCGTCCAGAAGCGGACATTGTACTTGCGCAGCGTGGCAAGCCAGTTCGGCAGACGCTTGATCGTGCCGAGCGAGGCCGCTTCATCGATCAGGAAAGTGACCGGCCTAGCGGCATAGGGCTCGCGCTGGAGCGAAAGCACCGCACAGGCCATTGCGAGCCGTGTGATCGCACCGTGGCTTTCGATATACTCAAGAGGGATGACGACTGTGATGATGCCGCCGTTCGGGTTCTCGATGCCTTTGAGGATCGAAAAATCGACGTCATCCCGCGAGAAGTGCTCGCGCACCATTGGGTCTGCAAGGAAGTCGAGGTCTTGCTGGATCGTCGACATCACCGCCGAAAACTCTTCCGGCGCTTGCGCTTCTGTGCGCTCAAGCTTGTTGGCTTCGAGCGCAACTAGATTGCCGCAGACCGGATTGGCTTTCATCGCTGCGATGAGCGCGGCCCAGCCAGCGGCGTCGCTGTACGCATATTCATAGAGCGTCGCGATATTGCGCCGTTCGTCCGGTTCGCGCGTGACGATGTGAAGGATCATCGCCCGCTTTGCCGCCGTGGCCGCGTCCTTGAAGTAGGCCGCGCCGCCGCGCTCTTCACCAGTGCGCGGGGTCAGCATCTCTGCAAAGAGAAGCGCATCAGCAGCAAAGCTGCGCGAGTCAGGGTTCAACACCGCAAGCGGATTGAAGCCGTGCGCTGGCAGCGCCGTAGGCTCTGCATCCAGCATGCCGAACGGGTTGATGCACTTGAATTCGATGCCGCGCGCCTGCCAGGTCTTGCTGGCGATCGCCGTGTTCTCGCCGCCTGGATCGACGACAAACATGAAGCGCTGCTCCAGCATGTTTGGCACGATGGCCGAGACGCCCTTGCCCGAGCCGGTCACCCCGAATGTGACGGCATGCGCGCCGTGGTAATAGAGGCCAAGTCGACCGGCCCAGTCCCCGACATAAAGACCCTTGCGCTGGAACAGCTTCGCCTTGAACAGGTCCCAGACCGTGCACCAGCGTGCCGCGCCGAAGGTCGTGTTGTTCTTGTTGTCAAAGCGCCAGCTGAGCAGGATCATCAGCAGGATGACCAGCAGGGCGAGCAAAATCAGGTGTTCTGTGGTTGCCCATTCCATGACAGGCTCCTTTCGTTTAAGCGCGGGATTGCCCCACGCGCTACGAACAGAGCTGTCACTCTTAAGGCTTGGTCTGAAGAACACGGGCTGGTCACGACCGCCGCGAGGGTAGTCACCGACTGGTCACGGCGGCCTGCGAACCTTGACCGGAATCGCTTCGACGCTGATCATGGCCGTGATCAGCATAGAATTTATTGGACGCCCGTTATGCCCGATGATGATCTACCGGCCCATTTTGATCAGGAGCAGCGCGACCGAATTCGCGAAGCGGTCAAGGCCTACATGAAGGCCCACAGCATCGGTGTGCCGACCCTTCTATCACGTGTTCACAATGCCGATCCGCGCCGACGTGAAATTTCCCTTCCGACTATGCAGCGCTTTGTCCGCGGCACTCATAAGACCAGTGAAATGGTGGTGGGCATGTCTTTGCAGCTTCTGAAGACCGAAGGCTTCGCCATCCCCGAACCGCAGGACGAAGTCGCTGACCCATTAATCGCATTCGAGTCCGGGCTCGTCGGTTTCTTGTTGTCTAGTGAGGCGGATGAGGGTGGAGAAGAGATCATCCATGACTTCGCCGGGAATTATCGCCGCTCTGAACAAAAAGCACCCGACGCCGTCGTCGAAATTCTTCCGTCATCCAATAGCCAGGCGTTTCGCATCTCGGAAACGCGTACCCAAGACATGTTTACAGACCACTATAGCGGCGTTCTGATCGCACGAGAAAACCGTCTGTTCGGCGTGCTTCGCAACATCCTCACGGACGAGCCGCGCGTCTATTGGCTACACTACGGCAAGGGGCTTATGCCGGATGACGATTCCGAAATGCTGACCGGCGAAGTCCGCGAGCGTCCGTTCCTGACAGCCGCCGCGCTTGTTGATGCAACAGACGAATTGACTTTGACCAAACAGAAGGCACCGAGCCTATGAGCGATGATGAAGTCCAGCCGCGCACCACACAGCAGACGAAGGCGGAACCGCGACAGGCCCGTTTCTTCGAGTGGGACATAGTCGGACCTGCCTATCACGGTGCCACTGATGTCGTCGACAAGCAGATCGCCAAGGGCCTGGACGTCAACATGGTCGATCAATCGACAGGGCTCTCGGCGTTGCATGTCGCTGTTGGCACCAACAATCTCGCTCTAACGAAAAAACTCGTCGAAGAGCATGGAGCCGCGTTTTTCGCCGATAAGCGTGGGCGTTGGCCGAGTGTGATCGCGATCGAATGTGAGGTCAGTGACGAACTGGCCGTCTATATCGCAGAAGCTGAAGCGCGATTCCTGGAACAGGAAAGCTCAAAATAGAAACCGCGGGCCGGCCCGAAGGGGCGGGACGCGCCCGTGACCAATTCTTGACCAATAGAATTAGACAGGGCACTGTAATGCAGCATGGCATTGGTTTAGCGCCAATGGTTAATGCTTCGTTAATGCCCCCAATGGCATAATGGAATGAGAGCCGGATTGGTTCGAATACAAGATGTGCGCGGTCACACCGCGCCATCTTGGCAAGGGGGCACTACCGTCCCCCGTTGCATCCCCCAGGATAGCGGCACCTTCAGGCATCGAGCCTTTCGTGCCGCTCGCAGCGCATAGCCGTGAAGCTCTGTCAGGCAGGTCCGTGACCAGCCTGTGAGCTTCCGCCATAGCGCGCTGCGTCCGATCTTTCCTGTGAACAGCAAAGACCGGGAAAGGGGAGACTTCTGCTCTCTCCCTCGACCCCCATCGATCAGGACTTTCGCGTCCTGAACCACGACCAAAGGGAGACTTCGCTCTCCCCTTGAAACCCCATCGCCCAAAGAGCCTTCGCGCCCTTTGGAAACCTGATGAGGGGACTCCCGTCCCCTTCAAACCCCGGCCACCGCATCGCCGGTGGACCACGAGCAGGAAAGCTTCCTGCACCGCAATGAGTGAAAGGACATGACGACCAGCGGCAGCGAGAAACGCAAACGCACATCGACGTTGACGATGCGTTTGACCGATAGCGAGGCGGCGCTGATCAAAGCCTGCGCCGACGCTGCCGGTGTTTCTGCGTCTGCCTATGTCCGTCACGCAGCGCTCCATACCAAGCCACTGCGCAAGTCTCGCACGCCGCCGCTGGATCGGCAGGCCGCAGCGCAGATGCTCGGTCAGATGGGCCAGCTTGCAACCGCCTTTCGGGAGGTGGCCGATGGTGCCGATCAGGCAGAAATCGCTGCCGTGATCGAGGCTGTCCATCGCGACCTTGCCGAGATGCGCACCGTGCTCTTCGAAGCACTCGGGAGGCAGCCATGATCCTCAAGGGCAGCCAGCGCGCAAATGGCGGCGATCTTGCCATCCACCTGATGAACAGTTTCGACAACGAGTCTGTCGAACTGGCTGATCTGCGCGGTGCTGTTGCCGACGATCTGTCCGGTGCCTTCGCTGAATTCGAGGCCGTCGCCGCCGGAACCCGTGCCGAGAAATATCTCTACAGCCTCTCGATCAACCCGCACGAACCGCTCACCCGTGACCAGTACATGGAAGCCATCGCAGTCATCGAGGAACGCCTCGGACTCGAAGGCCAGCCGCGTGCCGTCGTCTTTCATGTGAAGCCAGACGGTGACGGCGTTGGCCGTGAGCATTGCCACGTTGTCTGGTCGCGCATCGATATCGGCGCGATGAAGGCGATCCACATCAGTCACGACAAATCCAAGCTGATGGATTGTGCGTGTGATCTCGCCCATCGCTTCGGTCACGAACTGCCGCCCGGTCTGAAGGCCTGGGAAGAAAAGCGGCCCTTCAAGAAGGACAAGCTTGAGCCCAGCCTTGCCGAGAAGGCACAGACCGATGAAACCGGCATCACGCCCGAGCAGCGCCGCGAAGACATCACTGCGGCCTATGAACAGGCCGATGGTGCCGAAGGGTTTCGGGCGGCGCTGGATGGTGCGGGCTATGTTCTCGCGCGCGGCGACAAGCGCGGCTTTGTCGTCATTGATCAGCAGTGCGATGTGCACAGCCTGACCCGCTACGTCAAAGGCCGCAAGGCGCGCGAGATCAAAGCCAAGCTCGCTGGTCTCGATCCTGCCGATCTGCCGTCGGTCGATCAGGCGAAACAGATCATGCATGACCGCCTCGCCCGTGATCGTGGCGAAGGCCAGAACAAGGGCGGAGATGATCAGGGCGAGGCCGTTAGCGCGGAGCGGATCACGCAAATGCGCGAAGCGCTGGAGCGCGAGCTTGCCGGTCTCGATGCGGCGCGCCGCGCCGCCATCACCGAAAAAGAGCAGGAGATGCTCACCCGTCAGCAGGGCGAGCGGATGCAGCTTCATGCCGCCCAGCTCTCGGAAAGCCAGCGATGGGGCTTTCGTGTCCGGCGCAAGGTCGCCGATCTAATCGATAAGACACCGGGGCTGCGATCGGTACTCGGGCCGCTCCAGAAGAAAGCGGGGCTTGATCCCGCTGATCGGCACAAGGCCGAGACGGATGCGCTGGCCAAGCGTCATGATCGCGAGCGTTCGGACATTGAACGGCGGAAGCGGGTTGCCGATCGGCTTACCACCCGTGAGCGGCAATCGCTGGAGAAGCGGCTCGCGCGGGACGTTCGCAAAACGCAGAAGCTGGAACTGGCAGCACGGCAGACGCAGGAGCGAGGTGTTGATCCGACCGATATGGCGCGCGGTGATCTGCGCGAAGGTTTCAATGATGCCGCTGACTTCGCCGAAGGCATCGAGTTGCTCGACGATGACGACGGTGAGGAAGAGCACGCGCTTAGCTGGAGCGAACGCGAACAGCAACTTGATGAACGGCGCGGGCATGACCGAGACAATCGTCGCGGTCGCAAGGGGCGCGGTTATCGGCGCGACGATAATGACTAGGCAGTGTCCGTGACCAGAACGTGTTCAAGTCAACCGGCATTTTTCCATGCCATCGTCGGTGTCATCAAAGGCAAAGGAGGCTGCTATGCCACGACTAACCATTCCAGAAGCTGAACTGCTTCGCGGTCTGAATGATCAGGCCAGGCAGGCACAGCGCAATACCCAAGGTTCGATAGATACCGTCAACAAGTTTGCGGCAAAGCCTGCTGAGCCCGCCCCGATAGTCTATCGTGCTGATGAAATTCCACACGTATGGGCCGAAATCGATTACGATGGCCGCGTTCGCAGGTGTCTTGTCTTCACCAATGAAGAGGCTGCACTTCGCCTTGCCGGACATAACGCTCTAGTTCATCCAACAGCGTGCGAGCGCGAAGGTTACGTGATGACGAGCCTGGGAAAACGCAGGGAGTGTTTGCCCAGAGAGGAAGAAGTTACCGTCGGTGAGTATCTGCGCCGGTATCACAGATGGGCACGGCGCTATGGAGCGCCTGTCTATGAGAGCGTGACCGAGAACGACCGCGCGGTCATTCGCCAAGTCACAGGGTGGAATCCCGGGAGCAGCCATTGGTACTTCCGGCTGCTGGGGTGGAGAGATCGCCCGATCCGGCGGACGTGAAATCAGGCACAGGCCGCTTCCTTGGCGGTCTGTCAGCACACAACATCAACGGAACGAACTGCCATGCGTGTTTTCCTCGATGATCGTCGCCAAACGCCGCTTGGATGGGTGCGGGTGTTCTGACCTTACCAGGCCATAGAACTGCTTGAAGGTGGAAAGGTCGAAGTCATCAGCCTCGACTACGATCTTGGCGATCATGAACGCGGCACTGGCTATGATGTGCTGGTCTGGATCGAGCAGGCCGTGGGCGAGCGTGGGTTCGTTCCGCCTGAAATCAGGATTCACAGCAATCATCGGAGTGGCCGGATCAAGATGCAGATGATGGCTGATCAGATTGCACACCAATCAAATTAAGCTGAGCGATCCAAATAAACATTACTCACAAAAATTGTGAATTGCTGGTTGTGGAAAGATAAAACAATACAACTTACATGAGAAACAGATTGCATTCAACGTATTAAGCGCCAATTTTTTGTGGCATTCTAATTGTTCGAAAACTCTATTTCTTTAGAGAAAATCATTTGAGCAATAGAAAAAGAATAATCGTCGCAACCGCGGCCCTTGCCCTATTTATCCTCGTATCTTTGGCGTTTCTTGACCTCGAAGATAAACCACGAGCCGTGAGCTTGTTGGATCATCTTGGACCACCAGAAATGTCCAAAGTTGACCCCAAAAAGCCACTCGATGAGCAGACGCGTATCTTCGAGATCGCAGGGCGTCGCTTCGAGATCCCACTTATGTACATAGATGGCTGGCCGGAGCCAGGAGAACAACAAGAGAGCATCCTGCTGGAAGTCATCTGGCCCGAGATGACCTCGATTTGGGAGCTAGAGAACCGCGCAGAGTATGATCGGGTAACAAAGAAAGAACGGCGGATTGGATGGATATTGTTATCCGATCCATCGAGAAAAAAAAGTGTCAGTGATCAAGTTTCTGGGCTTAGAAGACGACTAATCAAGGAAGAGTCGTTAGGTGTTCATGACGGATTAGAGAGACACTACTGGTACCATAAAAGACCGGACGGCCCTAAGCTCTGGTACGATGCTCATTTAGAACGGGATGCCGAAGGCAATATTATTAGCTTCATCGATTGTTCGCCGATTGAAAAGTCAAAAACTCCCACTTGTCGGCATTACTTCGACTCCAACGGAATAAAATTCAAAATTTCCTATAACCGGAAAACCTTTTTCTCTGATTGGCGCGACCAAAGAGAGCGGGCGATCAATCTAGTCAACAGTTTTGAAATTAAAAGCAAAGAAACTTTAGAAAGTGAGAAATAGTTATGCCTACACTTACACAGCAACAGATGGATGATTTACAGGACGAATTGGACGATGATGATGTATCAGGGTTTTATGCGCTGTTAGAGAGTTATGGCGACGATTATGGAACGCTTGGTGCGGCGGTTACTGACAATGATACGTGGCAAGGGCAGCTTGCCAACAACTTCGCCAACTACGCTGCGGGCAATAACTCGGTTGATCTCACTTATGACGAAACAGCATGGACCGATTTAAACAAAGATATCGCGCAGCGATATTTGAACAAATATGATGATAACTCGGGAACAACACCAATCTGGTCAGATATTCAAGAGCTTCACAACGACGCTTACGTCGATGCAGGTCTCGATGCTAACGACTGGTTCCCCAACAAGCTTTTGAATGATTCAAGTGACCCGAGCGCTCTCTGGGACGACTTCATGTCCAATGACGGTGGGGGAGACTTGATCGAAGACTCATTTGATATCGCCAAGACAATAGTTGAAGCGATGTCCTCAGCACCGGATCATCACATTCAGCGTCTCGACAACTCCACAGAATATACTGACGGTTTGAAATTCGTGGATGCACTCTTCAACGCGCTAAAGGACCTCGACAACAGCGCGAGGGCAGATATGGCAGTCGAATTCGTTGGTGAGATCGCTGATTTGGTTCTTATGATGAACGTCCTTCCTGATGACATTATTGGAGGGTTCGCGGACGTAATTCCAAACATTCTAGACGATATGTCAGGAATATTTGATCTTGAGTTACCCAATTGGTTTGGCGACGACAGCGATGATTTTGATGACTCTAAAGATGTTGCATCACCGCTGGTCGTTGATCTTGACTCAGATGGAGTCGAACTCACAACCTTCAACGCATCAACGACAACGACCTTCTTTGATCTGGATGGCGACGGCTTTGCCGAGCAGACAGCCTGGGTAGACGCTGACGATGGACTCCTTGCTAGAGATATCGACGACAATGGTAAGATTGATGATGTCACGGAGTTATTCGGCAGCCCAACTATTGACGGCTTTGCGAAGCTTTCGCTCCTGGATAGCAACGGCGATCTGATCATCAATCAGTACGATGATGCATGGGACGAGCTGGTCATCTGGCAGGATGCAAATGAGGATGCGGTCACGCAGGATGGTGAGCTGAAAACACTCGCCTCTCTGAATATTGTCGGCATTGATCTTGCAGGCGTCGATGACAGCACGAGCACGATCAACGGAAATCCCATCAGTCACACAAGTACGTTTGAGTATAGCAATGGATCGACGGATACGATTGCTGATGCCTGGTTCGTACATGACAAGGGAAATACCCAATTCGCAGGAGACTTCACTGCTGATCTGCGAGCGTTCTTTCTCCCCACGCTTCGCGGCTTCGGAAAGATCGCCGATCTCCACATCGCGATGAGCCAAGACGAAGATTTGTTGGACTCAGTAGAGGATTTCGCCGTCAATTGGGACCTTTCGGTCCTTGCAACGCCTTCCACTCTGAATGCGGATATCGTTGATATTCTGTACGAATGGGCAGGCGTGGACGGCGTTAGTTCTTCAAGTCGTGGGCCTTACATTGACGCTCGCAAGCTTGAGTTCATGGAAAAGCTATTCGGGAAAGATTTCTATCAGTATGACGAGAATCCTTGGCAAAATGCGGCGGAAGTTCTCGAAAATATATTCGACAACGTAATGGAGCGGTTCAAGACGCACCTACTTCTTCAAGTTGGCATGGATGGTCTCTATGGCGGGGACGCTTCGTACGATGTGTTTGCAGGAGATATTGACGGGACCTTCGCTCTTGACGAGGACTTCATAGACGACCTCGAAACCGAGGCTTCAAAGGTTGGTGTAGACGCAGAAACCTACTGGCTACAGGTTGCCGAATTTATCGAGTTCACGAAGGGTCTATCAAACCTGACAACACAAGAAGAGACCTGGCTCGATAACGCGGTGGATGCTTCCGACAACACGCTTTCATGGTCCGATATCGAAAATGAATATCTCAATCCTGGCTCGACTGCGAATGACGACACTCTCAACGGAACAGCAGGCAACGACACTCTCAATGGCTTGGCCGGTGATGACACGATTTCCGGTCTTGGAGGTCACGACACCCTGAATGGCGGCGATGACGATGACACCGTGTACGGTGGCAACGGCAACGATACAATCGACGGCGGTAGCGGTAACGACCTTCTTCATGGTGACGCCGGTGATGATGACATAACCGGCGGTAGCGGCAGCGACACACTGTACGGGAGCAGCGGCGACGACACGCTAGACACTGGCGCGGGTGGCGACTTTGCCAATGGCGGCAGCGGAGCGGACGACTATATCTACACATCCGGGAACGATTTCTACACAGAATATCTTACTGGAAGTTCGAATACCGACGTAATTTTTCTTCCCAGTGGGATAGATTCCGGCGATCTTACGTTCTCGCGTATTTCTGGTGACAACCTTTTCATTGTGGTTGGTACCATAGGGACAATCGAGATTGAGAAATTCTTTGGTGGGGCTTCTTGGCAGATCGAAACAATCGAGTTCAGCGATACGACCACGCTTGATTTGACTTCACTTGACGAAATTACGTTCTACGGAAGTGCAGAAGGTGAATACCACGTTGCTACATCCGGTACCGATTACACGATCTACGGACTGGGTGGAAATGATACACTTACAGGCAACGACGGTGATGATATTCTGGACGGCGGTGTCGGCAACGATACAATTCAAGGCGGCACCGGCAACGATGAATTCATCATGTCGGAAGGCTTCGATACGCTCTCGGATGCGGGCGGTGATGAAACCTTGGTTATCCCAGTAGGTTACACACTGGATGATGTCTCGTTTATTGCGACCGGCCAGTATAATTACGATCTGAAAATCCTTGTCGAAAATCTTGGTCAGGTCGTGTTCCTTGGGCAGATGTCGTCTTCCTCGACCGCAAAACTTGAGACAATTGAGTTTTTAGAAACCAGTTCGACAGTTGATCTCGATACAATCAGCATCGAGCAGCGCGGCGGTGACGGCGCAGACTACTTGACGGGTCTTTCCTACGGCGTTTCTCCCGACGATATCCTCAACGGTATGGCTGGAAATGATACGCTTAGCGGCGGGACCGGTAGCGACACTTACATCTTCTCGGAAGGCGAAGACATCATCTACGAAACAGGTGGAAGCGCTGACAAGATCGTATTCTGGGAAGGTTGGGACCCTGAAGACATCTCTATTTATCAGGCCGCATCAGTGGGCTACGGCTTTGATGATCTGGTAGTCGAAGACTCAAGCGGGAACAAGGTCACTATCGAGAGCTACTTCGATTATCCATCCGGTGGCGGCGAGGTCGAAACCATCGAGTTTGCCGATACAACTTCATGGGACCTGACAACGATGGAGTTCGAGCTCTGGGGCACAACAGGAAACGACAGCCTTTCCACTTCTGACAGCGGTGGAACAGCATTCCGCATGTTCGCAGGAAACGACTATGCCGCCGGCTACTCTGGAGATGATTTATTCATCTATTCCGAGGGCCTGGACACAGTAGCAGGGGGAGCCGGCGGAGATGACACAATCTGGATTACCGGAGGAACGACGATCAACGATATCTCGATTGCCGACTACAGTACTTACCACGCTAAAATTACGATCAATGCCAGCACAGATGAGATCACCGTCAACGACATTAGATTCTGGAACTCAGTATGGCATACCGAGAACCTGAAGTTTGACGATGGCTTTGTGACCGATCAATTGCCTGATTACGCGAACTGGATTGAAGGTACTTCTGGCGCTGATACTGTAACGGGTACCACTGGCGATAACGTTTTGATCGGTCTCGCTGGCAAGGACACCATTGATGCAGACTCAGGCGATGATGATGCGCATGGCGGCGCTGGAAACGACACGATCAACGGGGATGCCGGTGACGACCTGCTTCACGGCGGCGCAGGGGATGACACGCTCTACGGTGATGATGGACTCGATACGCTCTTTGGTGGTGCCGGTGCCGATACATTCATGTTTGATAGCGGCGAGGTCTCTGAAATTGACCAGATAATGGATTTCAGCACCGCTGATGGCGATGTGATCGACCTATCAGACGTGATCTCTTATGATCCGATGTCTGATGTCATCACCGACTTCATCCAGTTCAGCGACAGCGGTAGTGATACGACTGTTTCAATCGATGCTGACGGCACGGGCGGGTTCACGCAGATCGCGACCATTGTCGGTGTCACAGGTATTGAAGATGAGGCTGCTTTGGTCACCAGCGGTAATCTGATTGCAGCCTAGATCGCAATCGGCGAGCATTGCCTGATCCGGCATTGCGAGCGATTATGGACGTCTTGTTTTTCTTCAAGGAGCGCACGCGCTTCATCCGGCAGTTTTACAATACTGCTGCTGCGCCCTTCATGCAGACCATGAAGGCGATTGAGGGCGGTGAGCCGCCATTTGACAACCCGCCCTACAGCGAGGATGGCGAGCCCGCCTATCTGGCTGAATGGATCGAGGCGTCCGAGGCGCTTGAAGTGCTCGGGCGGACATGCTTGTCGATGCTCTCTCCTTCACTGCAACTCTACTTCAGAAGGTGGGAACAGCAACTTGGTGTGCAATGGGAGGCGGACGAGAAGAAAAAGGTTTTCAAGAAAGGATTCCTCAATGGCTACATGCTCTGCTTCGAACAGGTGCTTGGCATTTCCCGCAATGACTGCCCTGCCAATCTCGATCTTATCGAGCAGGTAACGCTGGCCCGGAACCGTGATCAACATCCCGAGGACATTACATCCATGCGTGTGACACACGGCAAAGCCAGAAAAGATCGGTCCACACCTCATTTCTTCATGAGCGAGCAGGACCGCGCCATGTTCAGCGATCCCGAGATGGCGGACATCTCGTTTCTCGATCCGGCCATCCATGTCTCACGCGATCATCTTTTTGCGGCAATAGAAGAGACCGAGCGACTGACTGACTGGCTCGAAGCGCACATGCTCGAAAAACGTTGGGGAAGATAAGCGCTCCGATCCACCAGAGAAGCGAGCCACGCCGTTCTTCCTCGCCCCGTCACCCCTGCTACTCGTGAGGGCGACGATGGCTCCGGAGAAGCGGCGAATTGTCTGCTTGGGACAATTTTGGGACACTGGGACGCCGATTCGGGCGACATGGAGCGACAGTCAGCGACACTCAAAACGTTGATAAATATAAAAGTTACTTGCCAGTCAGATACTTAGGCATGCCTTCGGGAGGCAGGGGTCGGAGGTTCGAATCCTCTCACTCCGACCAATAAAACAAGGCGCCCAAGGGCGCTTTTTTGCTTTCAGCGTATTTCACGCAACGATTTCCGCAACGTTTCGCGGGTTGTTTTTGCTCAGTTCATCCCAACCGGCAGAAATCTACCACAGCAGGGGACCCTGATATCTTCTAGCCCCTAACAACCGCAGCTTTCTTGGGCGCAACCAGGCTTTAGGAACGGCAGAAATTCTACAGGGTCTCGCGCAAGATCGCAGAAAAGGCAGTGGCGTTTACCAGGGTCATGCCGCGCATGCCCAAGCTGAAAACAATATGCCGGAGGCGACGAACAGAAGAATTAGCACGTCGCGACCGAGGAAGAGACCCAGACAATCAAAAGCACCGACTTTGTAGTACATTCGATGTTCCAACCCTTTGCCGCCCGCGACAGTAACCTCATCACAAGGCTACAACAGGGCTTTGGCGCGGCCACGGCGGAACGGATTGTCGACACACTGCGCAGCCAGAGCTCCGAAATTCGGCCGGTGGTGCCTCCTCAATGCGTTATCACGAACGCTCAGCGTTCAAGTGTTCGATTCTAGTCGAATGCTTTTGAGGGATTTTTGCATGGCAACAATAAGCGCATCTCGCTCGGCCGCGAGTGTCTGCGGGGATCGACCGTTTGCTTCTTCGTTTATGCCCTGAACCAACGTTTCGATAACGTCGTCGTTCAAGTGTGGCTGACCCAACCCGTCCCACCATCCGTTAAACGTATCCCGGAAGTGATCGCAAAAGGCGCGCAGACCACCCTCTCCCGCGCCTAGATTGAACAACATCGTCGGCCCCATGGCCGCCCATCGCAGACCGGGGCCCGCCCACATGGCCTTGTCAATGTCTTCGACCGAAGCAACGCCCTCGACAGCCATATGGACCGCTTCGCGCCAGACGGCTGCCTGAAGGCGGTTCGCCACATGGCCAGGCAAGCCTTTCCTGATGCGGATCGTGACCTTGCCTATGTCGTGATAAAACGCTTCGGCTCGTTCGAGAACGCCATCACCTGTTTGCGCGTTTGCAGTGAGCTCCACCAACGGGATAAGATGTGGCGGGTTGAACGGGTGTCCGAGGATGAAAGGCGCAGGATCTTGCCAGCCAGCTTGCAAAGCCTCCAGCATCATGCCTGATGTGGAACTGGAAACGATCGCATCCTCGCTCAGGGCTGGTTCGACTTCAGAATATAGTGCGTGTTTGATCGCTTCTCTTTCTGGAACATTCTCCTGCACGAAGTCTGCACCATCGACCGCAGATGTTGCTGTTTCTGCAAACGCCAATGCGTTCGGAGAGGCTCTGGCGGTCAGGCCGAGTTCTTCAAGCGTGGGCCAAGCTGTTTCAATGAAAGCGCGGGTTTTCTCTTCAGAGTTTGGTGCCGGGTCGTAGACAGTAACTGATCGACCAGCCGCGAGAAACAGCGCAGCCCAGCTTGCACCAATAACGCCAGCACCAAGAATTGCAGTATGTGAGATCTCCGACATCAGAACACTCCGGGGTTGAGTGGCGACGCGGCCGTCATGCCGCCGTCGACGGTAAAGAACTGACCGGTTGCGAAGCTTGCCTCGTCAGAGGCGAGCCAGACAGCCATGGATGCAATATCATCCGGCTCGCCAAACCGACGAACGGGATGACGGGCCAGTGCGTCTTGCCTTGCCGCGACAGGATCCTTTGCAAGTTCGAATGCGGCCTCAAGCAAGCCGGTATTGATCCATCCCGGACAAATCGCATTGCACCGCAGGCTTGGGCCATGATCCACGGCGATAGATCGCGTGAGCCCATGCACGAAAGCTTTGGACGCATTGTAGAGAGCCATCGAAGGGTCCGCGACCTTGCCAGAGATTGAGCCGATATTGATGATGCTCCCGCCGGATTTCATGGTCGGAATAAAGGCACGGCAGCAGTTGAACACCCCTCGACAGTTGGCGCCGATCACAAAATCCCAATCCGCGTCGGTGCTTTCCGTCACGGTCTTTTCCACCTGGACCCCGGCATTGTTGACGAGAATGTCCAACGCACCCACAGCCTCGGCTACCATTTGGACGTTCACCGGATCACTGACGTCCAGATCGTGCCATTCACAGGGCAGGCCGTCAGGGGCTCCACCCCGCCCGCAGGTCACTACCTCGGCGCCCTCCTTTAGGAAAGCACCGACGATGGCGCGTCCAATTCCCTGGCGCCCGCCAGTAACAAACGCTTTTTTTCCCGCAAGCCGCATCAGTGCGCCACCATCACATGACGGATCGAAGTATAGGCGTCGAGCGCATAGACGCTCATATCACAGCCCGTGCCGGAGCCTTTCATCGCGGCCCAAGGCATTTCAGGTGTGCCGACACCATGCGTATTGACCCATGTGAAACCGTAGCGCAGGCGAGATGTAATCGACATCGCCCGTCCCACGTCGGTCGTCCAGACCGAGGATGCCAGTCCGTATCGACCTGCATTCGCCACCTTTACGGCATGATCCGCGTCCGAGAAACGGGAAAGCGTCACAACGGGCCCAAAGACCTCATCCGTTGCGATCTCTGCTGAATTATCGACGTTTGCTAACACCGTCGGTTGATAGAAGAACCCGTTTCCATCTCCGCTTGCGCCACCTGTGACGATCTCGCATCCAGGACGTGCGCGGTCGACAAAGGCGGAAACGCGGTCGCGCTGAGCTGCGGAAACCATCGGACCCATTTCGGTGCCTTCAGCCTTGGGCGCGCCAACTTTTATTTCTTTTACTTGCGCTTCGACCATGGCCGCGAATTTTTCATACACACTGTCCTGGACCAGGATCCGGCACGGTTGCGCACAATCCTGCCCGGCATTGAAAAAGCTCCCATAGCGGATCGTTTCAGCCACAGCGTCCAGGTCGGCATCATCAAAAACAATGACGGGGGCCTTGCCACCCAGTTCCAGATGCACATGGCGGATTTGCTCGCTGGCGGCGCGCATAGCGGCCATGCCAGTGGCCGGGGACCCCGTGACAGTGATTGCTTCCATTTGAGGGCTGTTGATCAATTGATCCCCAATCGTGGGACCACGCCCGTGAATCACATTCAGCACCCCTTTGGGCAAGACGTCCTGCAAAAGTTCAGCAAGGCGCAGCGTGGACAAAGGTGTGATCTCGGAAGGCTTCAGAACAACTGTACAGCCGGCTGCAAGAGGGGCTGCAAGTTTCCAGGCGGCCATCATCAACGGATAATTCCAAGGGGCAATCGCCGCCACAGGGCCAACCGGGTCGCGGCGGATCATGCTTGTGTGGCCTACGACATACTCGCCCGCGGCCGATCCCGTCATGGTCCGGGCCGCCCCTGCAAAGAAGCGGAATGTGTCGATGGTAAGAGGGAACTCATCATCGCGTGCCGATGGCCAGGGTTTGCCGACATCAAGGCTTTCAAGCTCCGCCAACTCATCCTGATTGGCTTCGATAATATCGGCGATTTGCATCAGCAGCACGGCCCGTTCGGCCGGCGGGACATGTCGGAAGGTTTCGAACGCCTCTTCAGATGACTTTACTGCGGCCTCTACCTGGTCCGCACTGGCCTCTGCGACCTGACCAATCTTCTCTCCAGTCGCGGGATTCAAAATGGCCAGGGCCTCACCCTCCCCTTCCACCATCTCCCCATTGATAAGCAATTTGCCTTGCATGCCTGTTCCCTTCTATCAGAAATTCACCCGGTCTGCGCCCTTGAGCGCGAGCCGCTCTCTGGCTTCGGCAGGTGTTGCAACCTCAAGCCCGAGGTTTTCCACGATGTCTCGAATTTTCCGGACCTGCTGGGCATTGGATGTCGCCAGTTCGCCCTTGCCGATGAACAGGCTGTCTTCGAGCCCCACACGAAGGTTGCCCCCCAACAGGGCCGCCTGAGTCGCAAATGGCATCTGATGGCGCCCCGCAGCCAGCACCGACCATTCGTAGTTTTCCGGCCCGAACAGCCGGTCGGCTATGGTGTGCATATGCATCAGGTTGTCGAGATCAGCACCGACACCGCCGAGGATTCCGAACACCATCTGAATAAAAAACGGTGGATTGATCAGACCCTGATCAACGAACCATTTTACATTGTAGAGATGGCCAAGATCGTAGCACTCGAATTCGAACCGTGTGCCATGTTCACCCCCAAGCTTTTCGATGGCGTAGCGAATTGTCCTGAACGTGTTGGGAAAGATGAAATCCTCGGTCATTTCGAGGAAAGGGCGTTCCCAATCATGCTGAAACTCGGTGTATTTCTGAAGCATCGGGAAGATTCCGAAGTTCAGCGACCCCACATTGAGGGATGCCATTTCGGGGCTTGTTGTCGTGGCCGCCAACATGCGTTCGTCCATGGACATGCCAAGACCACCGCCGGTTGAAACGTTGATCACGGCATCTGTGGATTGTTTGATGACAGGCATAAATTGCTGGAACAATTCTGGCCTGGGATCGGGTTTGCCGGTCTCGGGATGGCGGGCATGCAAATGGATAATGGAGGCACCGGCCTCGGCGGCTTCTATACTGGCCGTTGCGATTTCGGTTGGCGTAATGGGCAGATGAGGGCTCATTGTCGGGGTGTGGATGCCCCCGGTCGGTGCGCATGTGATGATTACGGATTTTGGCATTCCGGGGCCTCCTGCGAAACAACACGGCGCAAATGGTAACGCACCTCTTTTGGTCGGTAGATCAGGTGAACCTCGGGGGTTTCGCCAAGCGCATAGCGTGGCTGTAAAGCACCCTCGTCGGCGACCTTCCTGGGTTTGACGGCCCATTTCATAGCCGCATCTGCTGGACTTGAGCGCTAAGGCCTCCATCCAGCACCCAAAGCTGTCCGCTTGCATATCGGGCCTCATCGCTGGCGAGCCAGTTCACAAGGTTTGCGATATCGTCTGGCGTTCCATAAGTGCGCATCGGGTGCACATCGCGCACAGCTTGCTGAAGCTGGTCAATCGTCTTGCCGCCGCCACCCGAGCCGTCGCCGGTGAAAAAGCTTTGAAGCATTGGTGTGTCGATGTAGCCAGGGCAAATCGCGTTGACCCGGATGCCTTCGGGCCCGTGATCGCAGGCCATCGCGCGGGTCAGGGCATGAACCGCACCTTTCGTTGCACAATATGCCGCCAGTCCCGGATCTGCGATGAAACCGTCATATGATCCGAAGTTAATGACAGAGGCAGAACTGCCGCTCTTTGCCGCCTTGCGCATCAAAGGTAGCGCATATTTGGACGTCAGGAATGTGCCTGTCACGTTCACCGCAAACGAGCGGTTCCATTCTTCAAGGCTTGTATCCTCAATTGTTTTTTCGATCTCGATGCCCGCAGCGTTCACGAGAATATCGAGTTTGCCGTGCTCAGTCTTTATCCTCTCCATAGCTGCAATGGCCTCGGGTTCTGAGGTGACATCAAGTCGGAGAAAATGGCTATCGGCCCCTGCTGGGTTGGACACGGATCCGCTTTCACTGAGATCGGCTGCGTAGACAACGGCCCCTTCTCGGGTCAGCCGATCCACGATCGCACGGCCGATGCCGCCCCGTCCGCCCGTCACAAGGGCCACCTTGCCGTCTTGAATATCCATCAGTTTGTTTCCCCCATCGGTGGAAAGCGGTAGCGCGCGGCTGCCGCAGTCCAATCCATGTGATTGCGAACATATTCCTGACTGGCGTCGCGCGGCGGGTTGTAATCCCATGGCTCGCTTGCCCCGGCCTCCATCGCGGCATGAAGCGCGCGCCTCGATTTCTGGGTGCGCATAACATCAGCCCGGAGCCTTTCGCTGTCCCATCTCTCAGCGACTTCGCATGCAAAGGCAGCGGCTGCATCACTGTAGGCCGGGTCATCCGCCAAGTTGACACGCTCATCCGGGTCCCGAGACAGGTCATAGAGCTGCGGTGGATCCACATCGCAGTGAATATACTTCAGTGTCCCGCGCCGGATCATGAAGACAGGCCAAGGTGTCATCTCTGCGCAGTATTCGCCGATGGCAATGTCCTCTGGTGCATCCTCCCCACGCGTCAAGGGCATCAGGGACCGACCGTCAACTGGCTCGCCCAGCATGTCGGGTGTCCCTCCGGCAACCTCCAGGAAGGTCGGAAGCAGGTCGACGAGAGAGCACGCGTGAGGCGCCGTGCCTTCGGCCACATCCGGGCCTGCGAAGATTAAGGGCACACGGGCAGAGTGTTCGAAGAACGTCATCTTGTACCAAAGACCCCGTTCACCCAGCATGTCTCCATGATCCGCGGTCACAATGATCAATGTGTTGTCAATCTGACCCGTTTCTTCCAGCGCCTTGACGATCGCGCCGACTTTACTGTCGAAATAGCTCACATTTGCCAGATAAGCGCGCCGTGCGCGGCCGATTTCTTCATCCGAAAGCGGCACAGTGGAGGCTTCGATCCCATCCATCACACGGCGTGAGAACGGGTCGTGCTCTTCCAGAGAGAGGCCTTGCGGCAAGTCGATTTCATAATCGGCGTAGAGGTCCCAGAATTCTGGCTTCGCCACATATGGATCGTGAGGATGGATGAAACTCGCCACCAAGCAGAACGGAGAGACGTCGCCGGCTGCGTGATCCCGTCCGCGCTCGATCAGCCACCGGCGCGCTGCGAACTCGACCTCGTCATCGTAATCCGTTTGGAATGTCGCGATTGCCACACCGCTTTCCTTGACGGTCTGCATGTTGTGGTACCACTTGTCGATCCGCTCATCATGGGCTTCCCAGTCCGGCGTCCAAGCGAAATCGGCGGGATAGATATCGGTCGTAATCCGATCTTGAAACCCATGCATCTGGTCAGGTCCGACGAAGTGCATCTTGCCTGACAGGCACGTGCGATATCCCAGAGCCTTGAGGTAGTGTGCAAAGGTAGGCACGCTGGCACGGAATTCCGACGCGTTGTCATAAGCCGCAATTCGGCTGACATATTGCCCGGACATGAAAACAAATCGCGACGGCGCACAGAGCGGCGAGTTGCAATAAGCGGCGTCAAATCGCATCCCGCGTGCCGCGAGTTTGTCCATGTGCGGGGTTTTGGCGCCCTTGTGCCCATAAGCACCAATGAAATGTGGTGCCAACTGATCGGCCATCACCACAACAATATTCGGCTGCATCATGGAGCGGCCTTTGCGTAAGCATCAAGTACCAGCCCGTGGAAGTGATGAACGGCATGTTCGGATTTGCCGGATCCTGAAGGGTCCGACACGATTCGACCTTGCGTAAAGGCCGGCGTTTTCATTCCTCGCTGCACACTTTCGACCAGATTGATGTCTTCAACCTGAAGCACTTCATCCAGATAGCGCATCGCGTCGATTTCCATCGGATCAGGCTCGGGCGTCTCAAGAAAAAAGTCATAGGTCTCCAACGTGCGATCTGGTCCGACCGGAATGACATTTAACACGATCATGCTGGACCGGCCCGGGTATCGCATCAGACAAGTTGTGGGCCAAAGCCACCAGACCGCATGGGTCTTTACAGTCGCGTTGGAGACGTCGTAGGCGGAATTGGCGTTCTGCCCCGCCTCTGCCATGTGGCTGGAATAAATACCGTAGGTCGTGACTTTGTACGTGTCCATGTCCACAAGATCACAAAAGTCCTTGTGGGCGGTCGGGCAGTGGTAGCATTCAAGGAAGTTGTCGACGACATTCTTCCAGTTCGACTTGATATCGTATGTCAGTCTTTTCCCGAAAGTGAGTTGTTCGATATCAGGGGCCCAGTGGCGGATTTCGGTCTCCAGATTGCCGGATTGATCCGACAGCGAGGCAGCTTGCGTGTCGAGGTTGACGAAAACGAAACCGGCAAACTCTTCCACTTGAACGGCATCCAGGCAGATATCGCGTGGCGTGAAGTCCTCCAGGTGATCTGTTTCAGGTGCGCGGACAAGTTGACCGTCAAGCTTGTAGACCCAAGCATGGTAGGGACACATGATACGGGTCGTCTCGCCTTCGCCACTCAACAGCTCATGGGCGCGGTGTTTGCAGACGTTGTAGAAGGCGCGCAAGACCCCTTCCCTATCCCTGACGACAGCGATTGGGTGCCCCGCGATATGTGTGGCGACGTATGACCCCGGCGTACACAGCTTTTCGACGTGACAAACCCATTGCCAAGACTTGGCAAGGATCTCCGTACGGTCGACCTCAAACCAGTTTGCGTCAATGTAAGCCTCTTTGCGCAACGAAAGCGCACGATTTGGATCTGGGTCGAAACCAGACTTTATTGCTTCGAACGCGTTTTGATCTGGAAACTGCGTCATGGCTGTCCTCACGACTGGAATCAGGAACTCACTGCACCAGCATTTCGCGGATCAAACCACAAGACTTACCATGAATCGCCGACTACTTAACCTTTTTCGCCTTAGGCTTTGGTGCACGGTGCATTGGCCATGCTCGGAACTCGAATGGAATGCGTCCCTGAACACGATCCTTGCTCGGCGGGAGACCGAAGCGGTCCTTGTAGGCCCGACTAAAGTGGACCTGGCTTGAAAATCCGCTCGCAAAGGCAATCTCCGACATGGTCAGGGCAGTTTGGGTCACAAGGCCGCGGGCCCGGTCGAGGCGGATATCGCGGTAGTAAAGTGCTGGCGTTTTTCGCACGCATTGCGCAAAGAGCCGATCAAGTTGCCTATGTGATAACCCGACATGCCTGCAAACCTCCGCAATGGAGAGTGGCGTTTCAAGGTTTGCCTCCATGACACGAATTGCGGCACGCACATTTGTTGGAACAGAGTTGCCCAAAGGTTCGATATTCTCGGGGTACTGCAATGCCCCGTGGGCGCGTATCGGGGGGGCAAACACATAGCGTGCAGCGGCATTTGCAAGAGCGCTACCATGAGACTGTTGGATCAGATGCAGGGCAAGATCGAGCGAAGCCGCACCCCCACTGCAAGTCACACGACGGCGATCAATAACCCACAGTGCTTCACTGATGCCCGTCTTGGGGAACAATTCTTGAAACGCATCAATATGTTCGTAATGGACTGTTGCCGTATAGTTTTCCAGCAACCCGGCATAGGCCAGAACAAAGGCACCTGTATCTAGCCCGCCCAAGATTGCCTGACGTTTCGCGGCATTTCTGAGGTTCGCGCGCAACGCAGCAGAAACATGGCGCTCCGGCTCCCAACTTGACGAGACGAAAAGCATGTCCGCTTTGTTCATTCCCGCCTCTGAGAACCGGGTGGTGTTGACTCCAACGCCATTGCTGGCCGTCACCATTCCGCCCGCCTCGGACACAAGTTGCCATCGGAACCGTGTTGTTCCCTCGAGATAGTTGGCGGCACGAAATGGATCGATAAATGACATCGTGGCCGCCAGGTTGAAAAATGGTGTTACAGCGATTCTCAGTTCGGTTGTTCTGTCCGGCCCGCCGCCCTCGACCATGTCGCCAACTCCCTTCTGTTCTTTCTCAACGGTAGACAGTGCGGCCAGACAAGTAAAATCGACGACCAACTCAAGGCTGATTCAGCCGCGAAACGCAACGTGCATTGCAGCGACTCAAGCTTATCTTTCGCCTCGAACTGCGACGAAGGATCTTCCAATTTTGGCTGTCTGACTTCAGCACCCACCGGGTAGATTTAGGGATCTGTGTAGCGGAGGGGTTCGAGTTCATTGAACCTATTAGCAAGCTAAGATGAACAAGAAATCCGGAACTTAGAAAGACGCAGACTAAAAGCTAGTCAGGAACATCAAACGCAAGACCCGCAAACATTACTGGGCCGAATGGAATGTCGGTATTGTCCCGGCCGCTCTGCGCGTTGAGGATAGCATAGCGGCGCTGTGTCTCCGCGAGGGCATTACCGAAAGTCTTTAATACTTCTGGTCGAAGGTGTTCCCGGAAGCTGGGAGAGCCTGTCCTGCGGGCGACACGGCTCGGCAGGTGACCGCCCCTGAGACCTCGGACTGAGATCACGTCAAGGTCGCACACGAGTCAAGGCTGCTCAGCGAAAACGGCTCGACATACGCCGCGGGTGATCTGGCGAACTGTCTCGGATCACGTTGGCGATGCGCCACACCACCCACAAACCCCACTCCAGTTCGAGCGTTGGTACCAAACCTTGAAGAACTGGGTTCTCTTGGAAATTTACTTCCTACCCGGAGGTTTTGAGCGACAGATTGGCACCTTTGTCGATCACAACAACAACTACTGTTACCCCGAGAGACTGGCCAACTTGACACCCGCCGACGTCTATCATGGCCGAGACGCCAAAATCCTGAACATAAGAGTGGAGATCAAGAAGCAAACAATCAGAAACCGTAGGTTTCAGAACAAAGCCGCTGCCACTTTTTCTTAAACGTAAACCGAACCAGACCCTGCGTTACAAAGAGACCAACGCCAAAAAAACTCTGAAAACGGGCGATCGAGATCCATTTCGCATTACTTGTGCCAAAGAACAGCGCACAGCTCACTTTCAATCGGTGACCTGCCCCGCGCCGATTGTTGTTCCGAGAACAAATTGTGTCGCGGGATCAATTTCACCCCTCACGATAAGCGTTTGAAATTGGTGATTCAGGGCGGTCTCGCCCCAGTTGCGCATGGCGACTGCGATCCGCGGCGCTAGATTACGGTCCTTTTCGAGTTCACTCGCGAAAATGCCAATAATCTGAGCGCGAAGTTCAGGCAAAACCGTGCCGCCTTCGGTCAAAGCCCGGATCAGGGATTGCTTTTCGGGCGGTTGCCAGCCGGGGCGCTGCAGTGCTCGCTCAATCGCAGTAACTGCAAGGGCGCCGTCGATTTCGATACCTGCGAGAGCCCATTCATAAAGGTTTTGACCATTGCTTTTCAAAACCTGTTCAAATCGCGAACGCACAACAGAGGCTGCCTGTTTATCAGATTGCAAGCCAAGCAGACGCACCGCGACGGGTATGTAACTGATCCTGTTCAGACTACGAAATTCTTGCAGGAGCTGCTCAGTAGGCACCGTGTTCCGCAGTGGATGAACAAATTCATATGGGGCACGGTAGATTTCAACCATAGCGATGTTTCTCAGCACATGATCTTCGTGGCTTAGATAGCCCGCAAAGAACATAACACGCTCCGAGCCGTCATTGTCGCCGTACGCCCACGATCCTCCAACAGCTATTAAATCCTCAACAAAGCGAGATCTGTCTGGCGTCATCATGAATAAGCGCTTCCAGCTTCGTGAAATGCTACGCCCTGCACCATCCTTGTCGGTTGCGCCATAGGTGAAGAGAACCGTCTTTTCTGGATTGGACCGGAAAGCTGCGCGGGTCTTGCTTTCGATCAGAAATGGTATTTCCGGCAGCGTTGAGATTTTCTGTTCTGTCCCTCTCAGAATGTGAACCGGAGAAAACCGGAACGGGTTGTCCGGTGTGGGACCGGCCAGAACGATAATGTCCGCGGAAATAATGTGATCAGCCGACGAAGCCTCAGGCAAAGTCACGCAGACTGAGCAAGCTTGCAAAGGTCTTGAGGTCACCAAGAAGATGGCCAGAATACAAAGCAGTGAGAGAAGTTTCGTTACTAAGCGCATAAGATACTGATGTTATTTAGTTTATGTGTTCCTTTTTACCTGTCGGCACTTGAGTTGGCACAATAATCTGTAACTCAACTTAGTTTAGAATGCGAATCTTCGACAGTGACTAAGCTCAGAACCCCGTGACGCGCTTGACCAGACAGAAAAGCAAAGACCAGACATTCCAGAAACGCCGCGTTCTGCATAAACATAGCGCGCTGCAGATTGAAGTTTCAGCGAGCTTGACCCTCTTAAACCAATCAAGCGATCGTGGTCCTAGTCATACGATGAAAGACATTGCCAGCAACAGTCTAAGGCGTCTTTTAGCGATCGCAAAACGCACCTGCGACTCCGGCCCCGATCAGTCGGCCAAGTAAACCGTTTCACCGGTTTCAATTGCCTGTTGCGCCGCTTGCCCCATCCTGACAGCCCAGAGGCCGTCCTTCAAACTCACATCCGGTTTCGCCTTTTCGCCACGAAGTACGGACAGGAACCCTTTGTGCTGATAGTAGGTCGACCCATTGTGATCCCCAGCCGCCAAAAGGGTGGGGTCCACCGGAACGTCCATTGATACCGGACCTTTGGGATTGCGCGGGCTCAGGATCACCTGGGGCAGCAGCGGGGCTCCCAAATGGTCGGGCCAGAATCGTCCGGGTCCGGGGACAAACGCCTCGATTTTGGCGTCCGGGCCGACGGCCGATATTTCTTCTTGATAGCGTGAGCCTTCGGCAAACATGCAAAGTTCCAACATCGCGCGCGCACCCGAAGCAAAGTCGACCAGAACATAGCCGTGATCCAGAATATCCGGGGTTTGACCGTCGTAACTTTCATCAAGATGGTTCACCGCCTGCCCGCCGCTTGCCGTGATGCGCACCGGATCGGATTGCAATATCAGACGCATCAGGTCGAAGAAGTGGCAGCATTTCTCGACGAAAGTGCCACCAGTATTTCGGTTGAACCGGTTCCAGTGGCCGACCTTGTCGAGGAAGGGAAAACGATGCTCGCGGATCGACAGCATTTTCACCCCACCTGTCGCCTCGGCCTTGTCGATCAAAGCAGCGATAGGTGGCATGTACCGGTATTCCATCGCAACCCAAATCGGGCAGGGGTAGTCGCGCTGCAACTGTTCGAGCCGGGGCGCGTCCTGCGGGTCGGTGAACAATGGTTTTTCTACCAGAAGCGGCAGAGGACGTGTCTCAGCGATTTCGCAGATCTGGTCCACATGAAGATGATTCGGGCTGACAATGACGACGCAGTCCAGTTCCTCTACCGCCAGTAGCTCTTGCACGGAACCTACCATGGTTGCAGTTGGCGCAATTTCCTTGGCGGCTTTTGCCATCTCCTGATCGGGTTCATAGATCGCAGCCACACTGGCACCTTCCAGCAATCCGATATTGTGCAGGTGCTCTTGCCCCATCATTCCGCATCCAATCAGCCCGTATTTGATGGTCCGAGTCATGCGCAATTCCTTTTACTTCAGACGTTGTACGTAGTTGGCCCGATCCGGGTCGAACCAAGTTTTTGAGAATTCGACGGGTTCGGCGCTTTCCGACCAGCTGAAACGCTCGATGTAACCGACTGCTTGGCCGGCTGGCTTGGTGAAGCCAGAAGGCGTCCAGTCCGGTAGAGGCCGGACCGAAACCCTGTCTTCGGCTCTTGCGATCCAAAAGCCCAACTGGCGCTGATAGTAGCGATAGAGCGAGTCGGACAGCAGGCTCTGGTCGATCAGGCCCGCTGATTCGTCCAGCCAGATTTCTTCGACAGCGATGATTGTATCATTCAGGTAGCGCATCCGCCGGACACGCGAACCGGCGTCAGAAGCACCGAATTTCGGCAGATCGACCGGCTTTTTCAGATGGTCAACCGACAGGATATCCGCACGGGGCAGGCCGCCCCCTTTCGGCAGTTCCAGCCTGAACATTGCATAGACGCTGTTTTGCGTACCGGTCTCGCGTATGTAGTTGCCCGAGCCCTGGATACGCTCCAACATCCCCTTTTTTTCCAGCTCTGAGAGCGACTTTCGCAGCGTTCCAACCGAGACATTCAGCTCTGCGGCCATCTCGCGCTCGGGCGGCAATCGTTCACCGTCAATAAGGCGACCAGCCGCGATGTCACGGATCAGAAGTTCCGCGATCTGAATATATACCGGCAGGGCATTGGGGTTTCGGTTGGATGCAGGCACGGCAGACGCTTCACTCGGTCGCAGGAAAAATTGATACACTATTGATCTACATCAAAGCGATTGCTACGCAAGAGGAAAGTCAAAGATGTACGGAGCGTGAATCAAATGAGCATCGTCCCCATCACATCCCCCGATCTGGATGCGGCCGAAGTTTCGTGGTTCGCTGCGCTGTGTTCCGATGATTACCAGTTCCTTGGCGTTCCCGATGGTGCCCTGCGGTCGAGTTGGGAGCATTGCTCGAACATTGTGAAAGAGGCCGAGGCGCAGGGTTTTCGCAACATCCTCTGCCCGTCCTCCTATCAGGTCGGTCAAGACACGCTGAGCTTTGTCGCTGGCTGCGCTCCGATCACCGACCGGATCAACCTGCTGGCCGCCGTGCGCTGTGGCGAGATGCAACCGATCATGCTGGCCCGCACCATCGCAACGCTGGATCACATGCTGAAGGGGCGGTTGACGGTCAACATCATCTCATCCGACTTTCCCGGTGAGAAAGCCGACAGCGCGTTCCGCTATCAGCGCTCGCGCGAAGTGGTGCAGATTCTGAAACAGGCCTGGACGCAGGATGAGATCAATCATGCAGGCGAGGTCTATAACTTCTCGGGCCTGACCACCGACCCGGCCAAGCCATATCAGACCGGCGGCCCGCTGCTTTATTTCGGCGGCTATTCTCCCTCTGCTTTGGATCTGTGCGGCGAGCATTGTGAAGTCTACCTGATGTGGCCTGAAACCAAGGATCAACTGGCCGAACGGATGAAGGCCGTTCACGCCGTCGCTAAAAACTACGACCGCACGCTGGATTACGGGTTGCGTGTCCATATGATCGTTCGCGATACCGAGGCTGAGGCACAGGAACACGCGGATTACATCGTCTCGAAGCTGGACGACGAATACGGTCGCGCCATCCGCGAACGGGCGCTGGATTCGACCTCGCTGGGGGTGGCGCATCAGGCCAGGAACCGCGATCTGGCGGATGAATACGGCTATGTCGAACCCGGTCTCTGGACCGGTGTTGGCCGGGCACGGTCTGGTTGCGGTGCCGCTCTGGTCGGATCGACGGATCAGGTTATGTCGAAGATCGAGGAATACCAGAAGATGGGCATCCGCGCTTTCATCTTCTCGGGCTACCCGCATCTGGACGAAGCCCGTCATTTCGGCGCCCGCGTGTTGCCGAATTTGAAAACCTGTTCCCTTCCCGAAGCTTACGGAAGGGTTCCCAAAACGACCCCGGCCACACCGCTGGGCAACGGAGAACGCCGCTGATGCAACGTGTGAAACTATCTGACTCGCTGGAGATGAGCCGCCTTGTCTATGGCATGTGGCGGTTGGGCGATGACAGTGACACGTCCGCGGGCCATGTCGAGGCCAAGATTCAGACCTGTCTGGATCAGGGTATCACCACCTTCGATCAGGCCGACATCTATGGCGGCTACCAGGCCGAGGCCGTGCTGGGTGCCGCCCTGCGCGCCAATCCAAACCTGCGTCAGAAGATGGAGATCGTCACCAAATGCGACATCGTCGCGCCGGTTGGCCGTTACACGGATGCAAAGGTAAAATACTACGACACCTCGCGCGCCCACATTCTGAAATCGGTCGAGACGTCGCTGTCGGAAATGGCGATTGACCACATCGATCTACTGTTGATCCACCGCCCGGACCCCATGATGGACCACCATGAAACCGGAGCCGCCCTGGATGAGGTCGTCGCCAGTGGAAAGGTCGGTGCGGTGGGTGTGTCCAACTTCCGCCCGTGGGATTGGTCGTTGCTGCAATCGGCGATGAAAACGCAGTTGGTCACCAACCAGATCGAAATTTCTCTGGGTCAGATCAGCCCTTTCACCAACGGTGATCTGGCGTTTCACCAACAGCATGGCCATCCGTTGATGGCATGGTCGCCGCTGGGTGGAGGCCTGTTGATGGCCGGAAACCCGCCGGTTGGGGTCGTCGCCGATGAAGTCGCAGCCGGGTTTGGCGTGGATCGCGCCGCCGTCGCAGTGGCGTTCCTGCTGGCCCACCCGGCCAACATCCTGCCGGTTCTGGGCACCAACAATCTTGACCGGATCAAACACGCCTCGGACGCATTGAAAGTCAAACTGGATCGCGAAAGCTGGTTCCGCCTGTACGAGGCGGCACTGGGGCATGAGGTACCATGATGAACGCAATCTCAAAGGACATGACCCGCACCTTCATTCCACATAAGGACGACACACGTACCCTGCGCGACGCCTTCGGCCGCTTTGCAACCGGTGTCACCATCGTGACCTGCGACAGCGCGGACGGTCCGGTCTGCATCACCGCCAACAGCTTTTCGTCCCTGTCGCTTGACCCACCGCTGATCATGTGGGCCGGAGACCGCAACTCGCGTCGCTTCCCCTATTTCCACAAGGCCCGCCATTTCAGCGTGCATGTGCTGTCATCGGACCAGGCCGAGCTGTGCTTCGGCTGCTCGAAAGACGCCTTTGCACTGCGGGACATCAGCCACGAGCGCTGTGAGAATGGGACGCCGGTGTTGGCGGACTGCCTTGTGCGGTTCGAATGCGAACAGCACGCGTATCACGATGCAGGCGATCACGTTATTGTGGTTGGAAAGGTTCTCAAGGCCAGCATGTCGGATGGAGACGCGCTGACCTTTTATGCCGGGAAGCTCGGCCAATTCGCGAAAGTCTAAGCGCGATTTGATGACCGTGGGGGACACCCGCGGCTGACCAAGGGAGGATCCGCATGGGCGGACTGGCATCGGTGCTTGCACCGATTGCATTCGTGAACGAAACCGTGCTGCGTCTGGGGCGCGCGGTTGGTGTTGTTGCGATTGCGCTCATGGTGATCGCAATTCTGATCCAGGTGTTTTTCCGATACGTTCTGGGCAATGCGCTGCCGTGGCCGGATGAGGCCGCGCGGTTCTGCATGCTGTGGATGACCGGTCTTATGGCGCCCACCGCGTTTCGGCGCGGCGGTTTTGTGGCCATCGACATGCTGGAACGCCTCCTTCCCCGCATCATAGGCCAGACGCTGAATCTGTTCCTGCTTTTGATCGCGCTCGCCGTCCTGCTGGTCGCCGTCAATATCGGCTGGTCCGAGGTCACCGGCTTTGGCGGCAAGTTCGCCACTGCCGCGCTGTATCTGCCCACCTCTTTCGGGTTCGACGAATGGTATCGCATTCCTCGCAGTTGGATGATGGCATCGCTGCTGGTGGGGATCATCCTGCTGATCTCGGTGAATATCGAGCTGATCCTGCGATCCTTCATCACTCTGCTGGGCGGCGGCCACCTGTTGCCTGAAATTCCTGATGCGGCAGTGGGGGCCGAATAAATGCTGATCTGGTTCCTACCCACCTTCCTGATTTTCCTGCTGATCGGCCTGCCGGTCTTTTTCGCTTTGCTGGCGGCGCCCGGAATCCTGCTGTGGCTGAACGGCCAGACGAACGACATCACGTTGCTGTATCGCAATGTCTACAACGGCATGGACAGCTTCCCTCTGATGGCGATCCCCTTCTTCATGCTGGCCGGAGAGCTCATGAACCGAGGCGGCATCACCATCCGCCTTGTCGAGTTTTCGCAGGCCCTGATGGGGCACCTGCGCGGTGGTCTGGCGCATGTGAACGTGCTGAGTTCGATCCTGTTCGCGGGCCTCTCGGGGTCCGCCGTGGCGGACACCTCGGCGCTAGGGTCGATGCTGATCCCGGCGATGGAGAAACAGGGCTATACCCGTAAATTCGCCGCCGCGATCACGGCGGCGAGTTCGGTGATCGGGCCGATCATTCCGCCCTCGGGCATCATGATCATCTATGCCTATGTGATGGGCGAAAGCGTGGCCGCGTTGTTTCTGGCGGGGATCGTTCCGGGCGTGATGGTCGGTGTCGGTCTGATGTTGATGATCAAACTGATGGCCGACCGCTATGACTTCCCCGTCGCCAGCCGCAAATACACATGGCCCGAGCGGCGTCAGGCCAGTTTGAAGGCCTTTTTCCCATTGATGACACCGGTCATCATTCTGGGCGGTATTCTGGGTGGTATCTTCACACCGACCGAGGCTGCGGCAGTCGCCGTGGGCTATGCCTTCATCATCGGGTTCTTCATCCTGCGGACATTGACATGGAAAGAGGTCCCCGAGGTGCTCAGCAATGCAGGCATGACTTCAGCCGTTGTTCTGCTGCTGGTTGGTGCTGCGATGGCGTTCAAGACGGTCGTCAGCCTCAGCCATGCGCCGGAACAACTGGCCTCGCTGATCCTCAGCCTGTCGGAAAACCCGCTGATCCTTTTGTTCCTGATCAACCTGCTGCTGTTCATCGTTGGCATGTTCCTGGACGCAGGCCCTGCGATCATCATCCTGGGACCAATCCTTGGCCCGATCTTCACCAGCCTCGGCGTCGACCCGATCCATTTTGCCATCATCATGAGCGTCAACCTGACAGTAGGCCTCGCCACCCCGCCAATGGGTTTGGTGCTGTTCGTGGCCGCCGCCGTATCGCGCGAACGGGTTGAAACCATCGCCAAGGCGATCCTGCCGTTCCTGGCGGTCGAAATCATCGTGATTTTCCTGATCACCTACATACCCGCACTATCCATGACGATCCCGAGGATAACGGGATTTGCCAACTAACTGAGTTCCACAGGGAGGAAACGCATGCTCAGAGAATTCATCAAAACCGCAGCGGTGGCCACATCGCTGGTGGCGGCGTCGGCCATGGCTGCGACAGCCGCCGATTATACGCTGCGCGCAACCGCAAATTCGAACGAAAACGATGAGGATTATGACGGGCTGATCGTCTTCAAGAACTATGTCGAATCTGCCTCGAACGGCGCGATCGAGGTCGAACTGTTCATCGGCACACAGCTCTGCTCGAACGGGGCCGAATGCTTGCAGGGCGTGGCAGACGGCACCATCGACATCTACATCTCGACCTCGGGCGGTGCCTCAGGCATCTTTCCTTACGTGCAGGTTCTGGACCTGCCTTATCTGATGGCCGATGACCGCATTGCCGAGCATGTCCTGTCGGGCGATTTCACCCGCACAATGCGCGACATGGCGCTTGAGGACTCGGGCGGCGCAATCCGTCTGATGACCATCGGCAACACCGGCGGCTGGCGCAACTTTGCCAACACACAGCGCCGCATTGCCGAGCCTGCGGATATGGAAGGTCTGAAAATCCGCACCGTCGTCGCCGACCTGCCGCAGGAACTGGTCAAGGCGCTGGGTGCGTCGCCCACCCCGATCCCGTGGCCGGAACTGTTCACCAGCTTCCAGACCGGTGTCGTTGAAGGATCCAAGAACGGCATCACCGACATCATGGGCATGAAATTCCCGGATGCGGGCCTGCAATACGTAACGCTGGACGGCCACGCCTATATGGGCGCATTGTGGTGGATGAACAACGCCAAGTTCCAGGAGATGCCCGAGGATCTGCGCCGCGTCGTGGTCGACGGGTTCTATGCCCTGCAACAGGCCACTTTCGCCTCCCCCAAGCGCAAGTCGATCCAAGCCTATGAGGATTTCGTTGCCGGTGGCGGAGACCTCTATGTGCTGACACCCGATCAGAAGGCTGCGTTCAAAGAGGCCGCAACGCCAGTCTATGATTGGTTCCAGTCCAACGTTGCGCGTGGCGATGAGATATTTGCTGCACTGACCGAGGCGGTCGCGGCGGCTGAGGCGGACGTCAACGCCGCTCGCGATGCGGATCTGAAGTGAACGGTTGGGCCGGGCTTTGCGGCCTGGCCCTCACCGAAACGGGTACATCCACCCTTTGTAGTCGTTGACCAGAACATGCGCCTTTTCAATCTGCTCCGGCGACATTTTCTTGACCACTTCCTCAAGGCTGATCGCCGCATCGGGGTCGCCGCCAATGGCGCTGAGCGTGTACCACATATACGCGCGCACCAGATCGGGCGCAGGCATGCCCAGACCCAATTCGTAATACCAGCCAACGCCCGATTGCGCCCCCGGATGCCCCTTCATCGAGGCGCGCAGATACCATTCAAAAGCCCGTTCGTAATCCTGCTCGACCCCCAAACCCAGCCCGTACATCACGCCGATCAGCTCTTCAGCCTCGGCGTTGCCCGAGCGCGCGGCTGGAAGAAGTTCCTCGCGCGCGGCAGCAAACTGTCCGGCTTCCATCATATCGCGGGCTTGTTCCAGTTCAGCCAGAGCCGGAGACGCAAATACGCAAAGGGCAAGAACAAGCTGGCGCATGGGATGGTTGCCTTCTTCTGGGTCGGGGCCGCTGTGGCACAGGATTTGCCGCGCCCGCTGACCGATGATGACTTTATCCCCTTTGATATGGAACAGGCCGCCATCGGTCATCAACTGTTTTACGACCCGATCCTGTCAGGCAACCGCAACAACGCCTGCGCCCATTGTCACCACCCGGATTTCGGCACTTCGGACGGGTTGTCTCTGGGCATAGGAGAAGGCGGGCAGGGGTTGGGGCCGGACCGCACACCCGGCACCGGGGCCGACAGAATACGCAAACGCATCCCTCGCAACTCTCCGGGCCTGTGGAATCTTGGGGCCAAGGACATACACACCGTCTTTCACGACGGCAGGCTGAGCATTTCCGACGTCTACGGCAACGGCTTCAATTCCCCGGCGCAGGAGTGGCTGCCCGAGGGCCTGAACTCCCTGCTGGCGGCACAGGCTCTGTTTCCCCTGACCTCACAATTCGAGATGGCGGGCAATGTGGCCGAAAATGAAGTCACAGGCGCGGTGCATGATCGCATCGACAAGGGCTGGCTCATTCTGGCGAAACGCGTCCGCACCGATCCGCGCTATGGTCCAGCCATAGTCGCCGCCTTTGCTGAGGTCGAGACGACCGAGGACATCACGATCACGCAAGTCGCCAACGCTCTGGCCGCTTTCATGGCGATCGAGTGGCGCAGCACCGACAGCCCGTTTGACCACTATCTTGCGGGCGACATGAATGCCCTTTCACCGGCGCAAATCGAGGGGATGAGGCTGTTCTACGGCAAAGCCCGCTGCTCCGCCTGCCACAGCGGACCGCTCATGTCAGATCAGAAGTTCCATGCACTGGGCTTGCCACCCTTTGGGCCGGGTCGCACCCGGCAGTGGGATCCCTTCGTCCGGGATGTCGGCCGCATGGGTGAAAGCAACCGCCTTGAGGATGCCTACAGGTTCCGCACCCCGATGCTCCGTAACGTTGCCCTGACCGCACCGTACGGTCACAATGGCGCCTTCCCCGATCTTGAAAGCGTCATTCGCCATCATTTGGATCCGCAGGCCAGCCTGGACAAATGGACCCCACAAATGGCTGCCTTACCCCACGTGCCATGGTTGCAAAAAACGGATTTCCTAGTTTGGCAGGACCAATATGAAATGGCACGTCAACGCAAGAAAATTGATATTGATCCGATCCAGCTTGCGGAATTGGAAATAGAAAACCTGATTGCTTTTCTGCATTCGTTGACAGGTCGCAGCGTGGACTCGCCGATATTCGGTGTGCCGAAAGGGTTTACTCCTTAGCCATCCCTCTCATCAATTAGGTCATGTTGACTAATGGCTGAGCCAGAGACGGGTTGATGCGATATCGACGAAGCCGAAGAGCTTTCGGCGGGCACGTCGCAGCGAGTTGCAACTCGGCTGGCATTCTTCAACTTGTTGAAGCATTTCTCGGCTGGATAGCCTCATCTGGCCCCGCCCATCTCTGAAACTTATCAATCGCCTACAAACAAATACTCTCTGCAATCTTCGTGGGCATTCTCAATTTGGCACCTGCTTTATTTCACTGCATGGCTAGAAGACCACAATCAGGCTAACGAAGCTTTGATTGGTCCAAGCGGACCAATGCGGTTTGGCACCCGCCAACTTTATTGGGAGCGTGCTAAAGCGCTGACAACTCTCTCTACACAATCCAAATCAAAAAAAGCCAGCGCCTCGAAACGCGATGGCAAAGTTCTGGTGGTCAAAGTTGCAGTTTGAGCAGGTTAAATTGCAGACTGTTGCTGGTTTTCACAGCGACCCCCCCGTCTCAGCCACATTTCGAATGCCCGCAGCTGCGGCAGGTCATGCAGCCCTCGATCATCACCATGTCATACTGGCCGCAGGACGGGCAGGCCTTGCCGCGGGGGGCGTCCATGTTGACCACCTGCGCCTGCGGGTCGGACTTCAGCCCCATCCCTTCGCCCTCGAGGAACCCGATCGCGATCATGTGCTGCTCGATTACGCCGCCGATCGCCGCCAGGATCGAAGGGATATACTTGCCCTGCACCCAGGCCCCGCCGCGCGGATCGAACACGGCCTTGAGCTCCTCGACCACGAAAGACACGTCACCACCGCGCCGGAACACGGCCGAGATCATCCGGGTCAAGGCCAGCGTCCAGGCGTAATGCTCCATGTTCTTCGAGTTGATGAACACCTCGAACGGACGCCGCCGGCCGCCGATGACGATGTCGTTGATGGTCAGATAGATCGCGTGTTCGCTGTCGGGCCATTTCAGCTTGTAGGTCGAACCCTCAAGCGATTGCGGCCGGTCCAGCGGTTCGGACATGTAGATGACATCGCCATGGGGTTGAAGCGGCTCAGAATCTGAACTTGCAATAACCTCTGGCGCGACTGAATCCCCGCCGATCAGAGATTCAACAGGCACCTGAAGCGCAGCAGCCACCTTCTGAATCGTCTCAACCCTAGGCGACAAAGACTTCCCCTTTACGATATCATAGACCGCCGTTGCGTTTAGACCGGCAGCCTCGGCAACTCGCTTCGCATTCGTATTTCGAAGCGCCAACGCGCTTTGAACTCGGTCCGCTACTGTCGCGCCTTCGAGTGAAATTGGAGTTGACGAAACACTCAACACACTCCCGGTCACGTCGTTCGGGCGATAGGTGGTGCAGCCTTTGCAGCCCTGATCCCAGGCCTGCATATACACGTCCTTGAAGGCGTCGAACGAGATGTCCTCGGGGCAGTTGATCGTCTTCGAGATCGAGCTGTCGATCCATTTCTGCGCCGCGGCCTGCATCTTGACGTGCTCGGCCGGGGTCAAGGTCTGGGCGTTCACGAAATAGTCGGGCAGATCGACATCGCCGAACTTGTCGCGCCACATCTGAACGGCATAGTCCACCACCTCTTCCTCGGTCCGCGAGCCGTCCTTCTGCAAGACCTTGCGCGTATAGGCATAGGCAAAGACCGGCTCGATCCCCGACGACACGTTGCCCGCGTACAAAGAGATCGTCCCAGTGGGCGCGATCGAGGTCAGCAGCGCGTTGCGGATGCCGTGCTCGCGGATGGCCTCGCGAACATCGTCATCCATCTGCTGCATGGTGCCGCTGGCCAGGTATTTCTCGGCATCGAACAGGGGAAACGCCCCTTTTTCCTTGGCCAAGTCGACCGACGCCAGATACGCGGCGCGGGCGATCGCGTGCAACCAGCGCTCGGTCTGACGCGCCGCCTCGTCGGACCCATAACGCAGACCCAGCATCAACAACGCATCCGCCAGTCCGGTCACGCCCAGCCCAATGCGGCGCTTGTCCTGCGCTTCAGCCTCTTGTTCGGCCAGTGGGAATTTTGACACATCAACGACATTGTCCATCATCCGGACAGCCGTGGCGACAAGTTCTTGCAGGGCCTCTTCATTCAAACGGGCTTTTGCCTCAAACGGTTCAACCACCAAACGCGCCAGATTGATCGAACCCAACAGGCAGGCGCCATAGGGCGGCAATGGCTGTTCGCCGCACGGGTTCGTGGCCGCGATGGTTTCAACATAGCTCAGGTTGTTGGCCTGATTGATCCGGTCGATGAAGATCACCCCCGGTTCGGCATAATCATAGGTGGCCTGCATGATCTTGTTCCAAAGATCACGCGCCTGAACCGTGTGATAGACCTTGCCGTCAAAGATCAGATCCCACGAGGCATCGGCCTTGACCGCTTCCATGAACGGATCGGTCACCAGAACCGACATGTTGAACATGCGCAGGCGGGCCGGGTCAGATTTGGCGGTGATGAACTGTTCGATATCCGGGTGGTCACAGCGCATGGTCGCCATCATCGCGCCACGGCGCGAGCCCGCGGACATGATCGTGCGGCACATGGCATCCCAGACATCCATAAAGCTCAGCGGCCCCGACGCATCCGCCGCGACGCCTTTCACGTCAGCGCCACGCGGGCGGATGGTCGAGAAATCATAGCCGATCCCCCCGCCCTGCTGCATGGTCAATGCGGCCTCTTTCAGCATGTCGAAAATGCCGCCCATGCTGTCGGGCACCGTGCCCATTACAAAACAGTTGAACAGGGTCACCTGACGCGCGGTGCCGGCGCCTGCTGTGATCCGCCCGGCAGGCAGGTATTTGAAATCTTCCAGTGCCTCATAGAATTTCTCTTCCCAGTGCCCCGGGTCGTTTTCCGCCCGCGCCAGATCACGGGCGATGCGCCGCCAACTGTCTTCAACCGTTTGATCGATGGGGGTGCCATCCGCCTGTTTAAAACGGTACTTCATATCCCAGATCTGCTCGGCGATGGGGGCGGCAAAGCGGCTCATTGGTGATTCCCTGTGCTGAAAGAGGTATCCAGACTACCTCAAATCACATGCTCACCACAACACCTTGATGACAATTGGAACCAAGCTACAATATAAAGATGGTCTTCGGGACGACTCTGTGGGAAAGCTGTGGAAAATTACGTAAACCTCATAAAACTGTCCGTTGGTTCGGAAAGCGTCGACACGCTGATGGCCTGGCAGGACAGCTATCGCCAGCGGTTCGCAGATGGCCTTCCACGCCACGTCACCCGCATGTGGCCCAAGCGCGAAGCCGAAATTCTGAACGGCGGATCGATCTATTGGGTCATCAAGGGCGTAATCCAGTGTCGCCAGCGGATCCTGCGGCTGGATGAAGTGATCGGAGACGATGGTATCCGCCGCTGTGCCATTGTGCTGGACCCAAAGCTGCACCGCACACAGAACGCCCTGAAACGCCCGTTTCAGGGATGGCGTTATCTCAAGCCTGAAGATACCCCTGCCGATTTGCCGAAAAACCGCGAGCAGGACGATGCCCTGCCCGATGATCTGAACCGCGCACTGGCAGAAATAGGTGTGCTGTAGTTACCGCAACCGATCCAGCAGTTCGGACAGAACCGCTTTTTCTGTCGGATCATATTTTGCAACGCGACTCCGCCACAGCGTGGCCTGCGATTGCAGGATCAGACCGTCCGAGAGGATCTTCAGGTGGTTCGCGCGCAGGGTCTCTCCGGTCGAGGTGATGTCGGCAATTGCTTCGGCGGTTTCATTCATCACCGTGCCTTCAGTCGCACCCTGACTGTCGACCAGCGTGTAATCGGCCACGCCCGCTTCTGTCAGGAATTCCCGAACCAGACGGTGGTATTTGGTGGCGATCCGCAGCCGGTGGCCATGGGTTTTGCGAAACGCAGCTGCTGCCGCGTCCAGATCATCAAGCGTATCGACATCGACCCAACATGCCGGAATTGCGATGATCAGATCAGCCTTGCCGAATCCAAGCTGCGAAACCTCTTCAACCTGCTGTTCCCAGCGCGGCAGTTTCTCGTGCACCAGATCGATCCCGGTGACGCCCAGATGAATCCGCCCCGCCGCCAGTTCACGCGGAATTTCCCCCGCCGACAACAGGATCAGAGAGACACCGTCGATCCCTTCGACCTTGCCCGCATATTCCCGGTCCGACCCGCTGCGTGACAAGGTCATGCCGCGTTTTTCGAACCATGAGAAGGTCTTTTCCATCAACCGGCCCTTCGACGGCACACCAAGTTTCAGGCTCATACAGCACCCTCCTCAATCTCCAGCATCAGGTCGGGGCGCAACACGCCGCCGACAGCCGGGATTTCGTCTCCACGGCCCAATTGCCGTGTCAGCGCGTCATAGCGCCCGCCCGTGGCGATCGGAGGCAGGTCAGGCCGACCTTCCGCGTAAAACCCAAAAACAAAACCATCGTAATATTCCATCGATGTCCGGCCATAGGCGGCCTCGAAATCCAACCGCTCGACATCGACGCCACGTGCTTGCAGCGCAGCCACACGCGCCTCCAGCCGGTCCAAGGCGGGCGTGATCTGCGGCAGATCCACCGCCACGTCGCGCAGCTGTTCCAGCGCAAATGGCATGGTCTCGCGCACATTCAGCAACGTTTCCAGCCCGGCCAGTTCATTGTCGGAAATCGGCGGCGTATCTCGGTCCTCGCGCAGGGCTTCGATGCGCGCTGCGATTTCGGCCTTGCGGCGCTTGCCGATCATAGGGGCATCAAAGGCCATCGGATCGGCAGCGTCCAGCAGCGCGGCGCGCTCTTCCGAGGGCGCCTTGCGACCTGCAAACCGATCCAGCAAGATACGGAATCGGCGCGGTCTCCACAGGTGCCGCATCAGGGCGGCCTTGCGACGCTCGGGCGTGCGCAGCCCTTCGACCGCGGCGGTGAGGATACCGATATCCCCGGTTGCCGCGCGCAGTGGCAGCCCGCGCAACTGAAGCGCCATCAGCGAAAACACCTCGGCATCGGCCCCGGCCGGATCGTCACGGTCAAAGACCTCGTATCCCACCTGGATGTATTCATTGGCGCGGTCGGGGTCATGCTCCTGACGGCGGAACACCTCACCCGAATAGGTATAGCGCGCCGGTTCGGCCCCGTCGCGCATGTGCATCTGCACCACCGGTAGGGTGAAATCCGGGCGCAGCATCTGTTCGCCGCGCAGCGCGTCCGAGGTTACATAGGCGCGCGCGCGGATATCCTCGCCGTAGAGGTCCAGCAGCGTCTCGGCCGATTGCAGCAGCGGCGGGTCGACGACCTGCGCCCCGGCGGCCTCGAAGCGCACGCGCATCATCGCGGCCCGGGCCTGGATCTGGGATCGGTTGGGCATGGCTTAGTCCTGACTGTCCAGAATCTCGCGCACCTTGGCGACCAGATCGCTGCGCGGCACCTCGAACTGGCTGGGGCGTTCCTTCCATTCCTCGAGCGTGGCGCTTTCGGCAATCTTGGCCCCCAGGATCAGGTCCTTGATCTGCACGATGCCTTTGGCTTTTTCGTCGCCGCCCTCGATCACCGCAATCGGAGAATTCCGCTTGTCCGCATATTTCAGTTGGTTACCAAAATTCTTGGGATTGCCCAGATAGACCTCGGCCCGGATGCCGGCATTGCGCAGCTCGGCCACCATCGCCTGATAGTCGGCCATGCGGTCGCGGTCCATTACGGTCACGACCACAGGACCGGTGGCCTGAACGCTGGTCCGGCCCTTTTCGCGCAGCGCGGCGAGCAGGCGATCAACGCCGATGGAGATGCCTGTCGCAGGCACTTCCTGCCCGGTAAAACGCTTGACCAGATCGTCATAGCGACCACCACCCGAGACGGACCCGAACTGCCGCTTGCGGCCTTTCTCGTCAAAGATCTCGAAGGTCAGTTCGGCCTCATAGACCGGCCCGGTATAATAACCCAGACCACGCACGACCGAGGGATCGATCTGGATGCGATCAGCGCCATAGCCGCCCGCGGCCAGCAACTCGCCGATCTGTTCCAATTCCGCAATGCCTTCGGCGCCGATCTTGCTGTCACCTGCGGCCGCGCGCAGATTGGCCAGCGTTCCAGCGGCATCATCGACCTTGGAGGTCAGGAAGGCGATCACCGGCTCGGCCTGATCTTCGGACAGGCCCACACCGTCGATGAACGCGCCCGAGGCATCCAGCCGGCCCTTGGTCAGCAACTCGCGCACGCCCTGCTCACCCACCTTGTCGAACTTGTCGATGGTGCGCAGAACGTCGTCGCGCGCTGCCGCGTCCGCGCCCAGGCCCATCGCCTCAAGCACGCCATTCAGAACCTTGCGGTTGTTGACCCGCACCAGATAATCGCCGCGCGGAATGCCCACGGTTTCCAGCGTATCCGACAGCATCGCGCAGATTTCGGCATCGGCGGCCATGCTGGCCGTCCCCACCGTATCCGCATCACACTGATAGAACTGACGGTACCGCCCAGGCCCCGGCTTTTCGTTGCGCCAGACCGGACCCATCGCATAGCGGCGATAGGGCGTGTGCAGATCGTTGCGGTGCTGGGCATAGACCCGGGCCAATGGTGCTGTCAGATCATAGCGCAGCGCCATCCAATCGCCATTGCCGCCCTCGTCAAACTCCTGCCAGGCGAACACGCCTTCGTTCGGGCGATCCACGTCGGGCAGGAACTTGCCCAGCGCCTCGACGGTCTCGACCGCACTGCTTTCAAGCGCGTCGAACCCGTAACGATGATACACGCCCGCAATCGTCCGCAGCATCTCAGTGCGCTGCGTGACTTCCTCGCCGAAATAGTCGCGGAACCCTTTCGGCGTGACGGCCTTGGGGCGGGGCTGTTTCTTGGGCTTGGCCATGTGGGGCGTCCTTGGGAGTGTCCTTGTTCCGCGCGCGGTCTATCCCATGGTCCGCATCGGGGCAAGGCGCGCTTTCTCTGGCCTTGGGCCAACTGTGTCGCTATGACCAGCGCAAGACAGGAGTTCCCCATGCAGCATCTGGAAGAAGAGATCGCCCATCTGACCCGTACCGTGGACGAACTTAACACGGTCGTCACCAGACAACAGTCGGAAATCGACCGGCTGACCCAACGGGTTGAAATGCTGTTGCAGCGCGAAGCAGAACGGGCGCAGGAAGGTTCAGGCGGCGTTGTCTTTGGTGACGAACGACCGCCTCACTATTGATGATTTAAAGCCCAAGCGTCGATTTTACCGCGTTGTCCACAACGCCGCCCAACAGGGCGTTTTCGTCCCCGGTGCAGCCCTCTTTCAAGGCGGCCACAAATGTTTCTCTCAGAGCCGCCTTTTCCTCATCCGAAGTCGCGTGGGCTTCGATGTCAACCTGACGGTTGTAAAGCGAAAGGGCCGTCATCTTCCCAACGACGTCCAGAATGTATTCTTCGTTCCCATCAGCCTCTTCGATAACAGAGGTGCAGGTGTGATACATCAGCGGCAGCGCGTCCTGCATCATCTGTTCGGCTTCCTCGTCGGCAAGGGCCAATCCGGGCGCTGCAAGCATTAAGGCGGTGGCGGCTGGCTTAAGCAAATTCGTCCTCATCCGGATGCTCCTCCGCTTACTTGGAATTCGCGCCGATCAGCGCACCGGCCACCGCTCCGGCGGCGGCACCTTTGCCGTCGCCGATCAGCGCGCCGACACCCGCGCCAATCACGGCGCCTTTGATCGTGTTTTCTTTTTTCTTGTCATCCGCCAGACCAGCTGAGGCTGAAACCAAAGCCAGCGTCGCTGCTGCGCCGAATAATATCTTTCTGAACTTGAGACCTGCTATTGTCATAACAACGCCCTCCCGTGGCATGACCTAAAGACATCTCTGTCAAGTCAGCCTAGCGGGGCACCAACAGTCTGGCAACAAAGCGGCGTCATATCTCTTCGACGGTCATGACGCCTTCAAGGGATTTGATCGCGCCCTTGATCTGCGGGTTGATTGGGAATTCACGTCCCAGTTCCATCTCAACATCGCCGGGCAGGCTGGGGTCCAGCAACATGAACTGGACTGGTCCCCGTGCAGCCCCTTTCGCGGCAGAGGCGGCGTCTTCCAACACCTTGGCCACCGTTGGTACGGCCTGTGCTTCGTCAACGTAGATTCGCAGCCCAGTTGCTCCGGCCTCGGCCACCAAGGAATCCGCAGGGCCAACAGAGCGGCCCAGCAGCTTGAGCTGATCGGCTTCCATCGTTGCCTCGGCAGTCAGCACGACCTGCGCGCCGGTTTCCAAAAACTCGCGGCACTTCTCCAGCGTGTCTGAAAACAGGGTGACCTCATAGGCGCCGGTGGGATCAGACATTTGAACGAAAGCAAAACGGTTGCCCTTGGCCGATTTCCGCTCCTGCCGCCCGGCGACAACCCCTGCCATCTTTGCGATAAGCGGACCAGACCGGGCCCTTTCCGTCACCTCGTCCAGCGTCATCACCTGTTTGCGCTTCAGCGCGGGCATGTAATCGTCCAGCGGATGCCCCGAGAGGTAAAAGCCGATGGCCTTGAATTCTTCGCTGAGGCGCTCGGCCGGCAGCCAGTCGGGCGTCGGCGACAGGCGCGGTTCGGGCAGGTCGTCGCCTGCCTCGCCGAACAGAGACACCTGATTGGAGTTTTTCTGTTCATGGATCGCCGCCGAATACTGTACCAAACGGTCAAGGCTTTCGAACACACGGCGACGGTTCTTGTCGAGCTCATCAAAAGCGCCCGCACGCGCCAGCATTTCCAGCGGACGTTTGCCGACCTTCTTCAGATCGACCCGGCGGGCGAAGTCAAAGAGGTTGACGAAAGGCTTGTCTCCCCTGCCCTGCACCACCAGGTTCATCGCCTCGACGCCGACATTCTTGAGCGCGCCCAGCGCATAGACCAGTTGGCCATCCACCACGTCGAAGGTCGCCAGCGAGCGGTTCACGCAGGGCGGCACGTAGGGCAGGCCCAGTCCCTTGCGGACCTCTTCGAAATACACCGCCAGCTTGTCGGTCAGGTGGATATCGCAGTTCATGACCCCGGCCATGAACTCGACCGGGTGGTTCGCCTTGAGCCAGCCGGTCTGGTAGCTGACCACCGCATAGGCCGCCGCGTGCGACTTGTTGAAGCCGTAGTTGGCAAATTTCTCCAGCAGGTCGAATACCTCGGAGGCCTTCTTGGCGTCCACCCCGTTCTTGGCCGCGCCGGCCTCGAATTTCGGGCGTTCGGCGTCCATCGCCTCTTTGATCTTCTTGCCCATCGCACGGCGCAGCAGGTCGGCGCCACCAAGGCTGTATCCCGCCATGACCTGGGCGATCTGCATCACCTGCTCCTGATAGACGATGATGCCCTGCGTTTCTTCCAGGATATGATCGATCAGCGGGTGGACCGAGGTGATTTCGCGTAGGCCGTTCTTGACCTCGCAATAGGTGGGGATGTTCTCCATCGGGCCGGGGCGGTAGAGCGCCACAAGCGCCACGATATCCTCGATACAGGTGGGTTTCATGCGCTTGAGCGCGTCCATCATGCCCGAGCTTTCCACCTGGAACACCGCCACGGTCTTGGCCGCGGAATAAAGCTTGTACGTCGCCTCATCATCCAGCGGGATGGCGTTGATCTGGTTTTCAGCCCCCTCAGCGGGCTCATAAAGTTCGGTGCCATCGGCGGCGATGTGCAAGGGACGCCCGGATTTGAAAATCAGGTCCATCGCGTTCTGGATCACGGTCAGCGTCTTCAGGCCCAGAAAGTCGAACTTTACCAGCCCGGCCTGTTCCACCCATTTCATGTTGAACTGGGTCGCGGGCATGTCCGAACGCGGGTCCTGATAGATCGGCACAAGCGCATCCAGCGGCCGGTCGCCGATCACCACCCCCGCCGCGTGGGTCGAAGCATTCCGCAACAGCCCTTCGACCTGCTGGCCATAGGTCAGCAGGCGGTTAACCACCTCTTCCTCGCGCGCGGCCTCGCGCAGGCGCGGTTCGTCTTTCAGCGCCTTTTCGATGGAAACAGGTTTCACCCCCTCAACCGGGATCATCTTGGACAGGCGGTCCACCTGCCCATATGGCATCTGCAGCACCCGCCCGATATCGCGCACGGCGGCCTTGGACAAGAGCGCGCCGAATGTGATGATCTGACCCACTTTGTCGCGGCCGTACTTCTGCTGAACATAGCGGATCACCTCTTCGCGGCGGTCCATGCAAAAGTCGATGTCGAAGTCGGGCATCGACACCCGCTCGGGGTTCAGAAAGCGTTCGAACAGCAGGCTGTAGCGCAGCGGGTCAAGGTCGGTGATCGTCAGCGCATAGGCCACCAGCGAGCCCGCGCCCGAGCCCCGCCCCGGCCCGACCGGAATGTCGTGATCCTTGGCCCATTGAATGAAATCCGCGACGATCAGAAAGTAGCCGGGGAAACCCATGCTTTCGATGATGCCCAGTTCGAAATCCAGACGTTCCTGGTACTCCTCGGGCGTCACGGCATGCGGGATCACGGCCAGACGTTTCTGCAAGCCGTCATTGGCGATGCGCCGCAGCTCGGCCACCTCGTCATCCGCAAATTTTGGCAGGATCGGGTCGCGTCGATAGGCCGTGAACGCGCAGCGTCTGGCGATCTCGACGGTGTTTTCGATGGCCTCGGGCAAGTCGGCGAACAGGGTCGCCATCTCTTGTTGTGACTTGAAGTAGTGCTGCGCCGTCAGCCGACGGCGGCCTTCCTGCTGGTCGACATAGGCCCCTTCCGATATGCAGATCAGCGCGTCATGAGCTTCGTACATGTCCGGCGTCGGGAAATAGACGTCATTCGTGGCGACCAGCGGCAGGTTCTTGGCATAGGCCATCTCGACATGGCCGCGTTCTGTCAGGCGTTCGGCCTCGGGCTGGCCATCTTCACCCGGATGGCGCTGAAGCTCGATATAAAACCGGTTGGGGAACATTGCCGCCAGCCGATCGACCAACGCTTCGGCCGCCGGGCGCTGACCCTGTTGCAGTAGCATTCCCACCGGGCCGTCAGGTCCACCTGACAGGCAGATCAACCCTTCAGATCGGTCGGCCAGTTCTTCCAAAGTGACCTGAGGCAGTTGCCCGCCCTTGTCCACGTAGAGACACGTGCTGAGTTTCATCAGGTTTTCGTACCCGGTCTCGGACTGCGCCAGCAGCACCAGAGGCGCGGGCGTCTTTGGCTTCTCGCCCGGCTGGGCCTGGACATAGGTCAGATCGACCTGGCACCCCATGATCGGCTGTACCCCGGCGCCGCTTGCGGTGACCGAGAATTCCAGCGCAGAAAACATCGAATTGGTATCCGTCACGGCGACCGCCGGCATTTCCATCTTCTCGCACAGGCCCGGCAGCTTTTTCAGCCGCACGGCGCCTTCCAGAAGGGAATATTCAGTGTGAACGCGGAGGTGGATGAATCGTGGAGAACTGCTCATGACGCCCAAGCTACCCCAGCCGGCTGCGCGGCAAAAGGCTGAACCGCGTTACGTTTGCCGCAAAAAAAATCGCCATTGATTATTCGGCTTTTTCAGAAGGTGCTTCGGGATTGACTGGGCGTCGCAATCAAAAACCGCTTTATTTACAAGTGGCTGCCCATTAATCAGAAAAGACGGTCACAGGCCGTATACGTCTAATGGTGTATAACAGAGGCGGTTTTTCTTGCCAGACAAGCCGCGCTGTTTCTAACATCTCATGGCAAGCAATTCGCCCGCCACTCTTTCTACGTCGCATCGAAGGAGGGCCACAAGGGCGCAACCGGGTAAGGCGACGGGTTTCTCGAATGAACATCGCGTTTCTTCTGAACGGAGAGACAGTGGAGCTGGCTGATGTTGATCCGACAGCCACCCTGCTGGATTGGCTGCGCGAAGATCGCGGCCTGACCGGCACCAAGGAAGGCTGCAACGAAGGCGATTGCGGGGCTTGCACCGTGATGGTGACGGATGACGAAGGCGCCAAGGCACTGAACTCGTGCATTCTGTTTCTGCCGCAACTGCATGGCAAAGCGGTGCGCACGGTCGAAGGTGCCAGCGGCCCGAATGGCGAAGCGCACCCGGTTCAGCAGGCAATGGTTGATCTGCACGGCTCGCAATGCGGCTTCTGCACACCCGGATTCGTCATGTCGATGGTTGCCGGGCACACGAACGGTGCAACGGACCATGACACTTTGCTAGCAGGCAACCTGTGCCGCTGCACCGGCTATGCGCCGATCATTCGCGCGGCGAAAGCGGCCGAGGAACAGCCCGTTCCGGTTTGGGTCAAAGATAAACCACCTGCAACGATTGCCGCTTCGCGCATGCTGCCAACCTCATCCGACGAATTGGCCGCCGTGTATGCCGAGAACCCGAATGCGACTCTGGTCGCTGGTGCGACCGATGTGGGCCTTTGGGTCACCAAGCAACTGCGCGAACTGGACCCGGTGATCTTCCTCAACCGCTGTGATGATTTGAAGAAGATCACGCTCGGCAGTGAAGAAGTCCGCTTGGGTGCAATGGTCGACATGAATCGCATGGCAGAAGCAATGGCCGATCTGCATCCGTCCTATGCCGAGATGATCCGCCGCTATGCCAGCGTTCAGGTCCGCCATGCGGCCACCGTGGGCGGCAATATCGCAAACGGTTCGCCCATCGGGGACAACCCGCCCGCGCTGATCGCGCTGGGGGCAACGCTGCATCTGCGCAAGGGCGACGAGCGGCGGTCGATCCCGCTGGAAGAGTTCTTCATCGACTACGGCAAACAGGATCGGGTTCCGGGCGAGTTTGTGGAAGCCGTCAGCTTCCCCCGCCAACCAGATCGTCTGAAGGCTTACAAGCTCAGCAAACGGTTCGATCAGGATATCTCGGCCGTCTGCGGCTGTTTCAACATAACCGTTTCGGAGGGCAGCGTCACACAGGCGCGCATCGCCTATGGCGGCATGGCTGCTGTTCCGAAACGGGCGACCCATGTCGAGGCCGCTTTGATCGGCAAACCGTGGACACGCAAGACCGTTGACGCCGCGCTGCCATCCTTTGCCGACGACTTTTCGCCACTCACGGATATGCGCGCCTCGGCCCTGTATCGACTGGAAACCGCCAAGGCGATGCTGCAACGGTATTTCCTGGAAGATCAGGGCGAGATTACCAATGTGCTGGAGGTGTCGGCATGAGTGTGACGCAAGCCCTGCCCCAAGACGCCGCCCCTCTGCACGTTTCGGGCGCGGCGCGGTACGTGGATGACATTCCGACACCCAAGGGCACGCTGCACCTGGCCTTTGGCCTGAGCCCGATCGCCAAGGGCAAGATCACCGCCATGGATCTGTCGGCTGTCAAAAACGCCGAGGGTGTCGTGATGGTCATGACGGCAGAGGATCTGCCGTTTGCCAACGATGTCTCGCCCTCGATCCACGATGAGCCGCTGCTATCGGACGGCACGGTGCATTATGTCGGTCAGCCCGTGTTCCTGGTCGTTGCCACCAGCCATCTGGCCGCCCGCAAAGCGGCGCGATTGGGCAAGGTCGACTATGCCGAGGAAACGCCGATCCTGACGATCGAAGAAGCGCTGGCTGCCGACAGCCGGTTTGAAGATGGTCCACGCATTTATGCCAAGGGCGATGCGGATGCGGCCATTGCCAATGCACCGCATGTGATCGAAGGTTCGTTTGAATTGGGCGGGCAGGAGCATTTCTATCTGGAAGGTCAGGCCGCGCTGGCCGTGCCGAATGAAGGTGCGGATATGCTGGTGCACAGCTCGACCCAGCACCCGACCGAGATTCAGCACAAAGTGGCCGACGCTCTGGGTGTTCCGATGCACGCCGTCCGGGTCGAGACCCGCCGCATGGGCGGAGGGTTTGGCGGCAAGGAAAGTCAGGGCAACGCTTTGGCAGTGGCCTGCGCCGTGGCCGCCCGCGCAACCGGCAAGGCCTGCAAGATGCGCTATGACCGTGACGATGACATGATCATCACGGGCAAACGCCACGCTTTCCGCATTTCGTACAAGGCCGGGTTCGATGAGCATGGACATATACAGGGCGTCTCATTCCTCCACTATGCGATCTGCGGCTGGGCGCAGGACCTGTCCTTGCCCGTGGCCGACCGGGCGATGCTGCACTCGGACAACGCCTACCTTTTGCCGAACGCCCGGATCGAAAGCCACCGCTTGAAGACCAACACCCAATCTGCCACCGCCTATCGCGGGTTCGGCGGCCCGCAGGGCATGGTCGGCATCGAACGGGTCATGGACCATGCCGCGCATGCGCTGGGTTTGGATCCCGTCGAGCTGCGCCGCCGGAATTACTATGCACCCGCGCACGCCGTGACCGACAGCACACCGACAGAAAAACCACTGGGGCATCCCGATCCGCACGAAGACCTGACCAGCCGCGGCGCCGTTGAAATGGGTGACGCACCGGTGCGTCCTCTGCCCGCCGGCGGCAACACCACACCCTATGGGATGGAGGTCAGCGATTTCGAACTGCACGGCATGACCGAGGCGTTGCTGAAATCCAGCGACTATGCCGCGCGCAAGACGGCTGTCGCGAAATGGAATGCCGAGAACAGTGTAATCAAAAAGGGCATCGCCTTTTCCCCGGTCAAGTTTGGTATCTCGTTCACGCTGACCCACCTCAATCAGGCGGGTGCGCTGGTGCATGTCTATCAGGACGGATCAGTCCACTTGAATCATGGCGGCACCGAGATGGGCCAGGGCCTGTTCCAGAAGGTCGCACAGGTCGCCGCGTCGCGCTTTGGCATACCGCTGGAGATGGTGAAAATCACCGCAACCGACACGGCGAAAGTACCGAACACGTCTGCGACGGCGGCATCTTCGGGCAGTGACCTGAACGGTATGGCGGTGAAGGCCGCTTGCGACACGATCCGCGACCGGATGGCCGCCTATCTTGCGGAACGTCATCAGGCCGATCCATCGACGGTCACGTTCTCGGATGGGCAGGTCTCGGTTTCAGAAGAACGCTACACCTTCGCCGAAGCCGCCGCACTGGCCTATCAGGGGCGCGTCAGCCTGTCGGCGACCGGGTTCTACAAGACGCCCAAGATCGAATGGGACCGGATCGCCGGGCGCGGTCGCCCTTTCTTCTACTTTGCCTACGGCGCTTCCGTTACCGAGGTGGCGGTGGACACTCTGACCGGTGAAAACCGCATTCTGCGAACGGATATCCTGCATGACGCGGGCGCGTCGCTGAATCCGGCTTTGGACATAGGTCAGGTTGAGGGCGGCTATGTACAGGGTGCAGGGTGGCTGACGACCGAAGAGCTGGTCTGGGATGACACGGGCAACCTGCGCACGCACGCGCCCTCGACCTACAAGATTCCGGCCTGCTCGGACCGGCCGGACATCTTCAACGTCACGCTTTGGGATGGCGAAAACCGTGAGGACACCATCTATCGTTCGAAAGCTGTGGGCGAGCCGCCTTTCATGCTGGGAATCTCGGCCTGGCTGGCGCTGTCGAACGCAGTTGCCGCCTGCGGAGACAGATACCCGGCCCTGAACGCTCCGGCCACGGCCGAAGAGGTTTGGCGCGGGGTCCAGAGGATGAAGGGAGGCATCTGATGGGATTTGACCTTGAGGCTTTGAGGGAGGCGGTCAAAACCCACGGGAAAGTGGTTCGGGTGGTCATCGCCGGGATCAAAGGGTCGTCCCCGCGCGAGGTGGGGGCTGCGATGCTGGTCTGGAAAGACGGGCAAAGCGGAACCATCGGTGGCGGTACGCTGGAATACCAGGCCGCGGAGGCCGCACGAACGCAAACAGTCGCCACGCGCCTGACGCATCACACGCTGGGACCGGACATGGGCCAATGTTGCGGCGGAGCGGTCTCGTTGTTCAGCGAAGTCTATGATCTCAAGAAGGTTGAAACGCTGGATGATACGATCATTGCACGATCAGCATCCGGTGGCGCCACGCCTCTTTCGGTCAAGCGAGTGCTGGCGGCAGCACGCAGTCAGGGCATTGCACCCGAACCACGCCTGATCGACGGCTGGATGATCGAACCGGTGCATAAACCGGCACGAAACCTGTGGATCTGGGGCGCAGGTCACGTCGGACGGGCGCTGGTGGATGTTCTGTCCCCCCTGCCCGATCTTGCGATCACTTGGGTCGATACCGGCCCCGAGCGCTTTCCGGACGTGATTCCTGCAGGCGTGACCGATCTGCCAGCGACGAAACCAGCCGAACTTGTGCGACATGCACCGCCCAATGCCGAGCACCTTGTGCTGACTTATTCACACAATCTGGATTTAGAACTGTGCAACAGGCTGCTTTTGCACGATTTCCGCTTTGCGGGACTGATCGGCTCGGCTACCAAATGGGCGCGGTTCCGATCGCGGCTGGCGGCTCTTGGGCATCCGCCCGACCGGATAAGCCGGATTACCTGCCCGATTGGTGACCCGTCGCTGGGCAAACACCCGCAGATGATCGCCGTGGGCGTCGCAGCGCAACTGCTGCGCCCGGCCCGGCAGAATGAGTTGAAGAAGGACCTGAGCGCGTGACCACTCCATTGCTGAGCCTGCAAGGGTTGACCAAAGCCTATCCCGGTGTCGTGGCCAATGATCAGGTGTCCTTTGACATCGGAGAGGGCGAAGTTCACGCCCTGTTGGGGGAAAACGGGGCCGGGAAATCCACGCTGGTCAAGATGATCTATGGGCTGGTGAAACCTGACAGTGGCACCATGCTGTTGCGCGGTCAGCCTTTTGCGCCGCCCGAGCCCCGCTCCGCACGGGCTGACGGAATTGCGATGGTGTTCCAGCATTTTTCGCTGTTTGACGCCCTGAACGTGGCCGAAAACATCGCCTTGGGGATGGAAAACCCGCCCGCCATGGGTGATCTGGCCTCGCGCATCCGCGAAGTGTCGGAAACCTACGGCCTGCCGCTGGATCCGTTCCGCACTGTCGGCGATCTGTCCGCTGGGGAACGCCAGCGTGTTGAAATTATCCGTTGCCTGCTGCAAGACCCGAAACTGCTGATCATGGACGAACCGACCTCGGTACTGACCCCGCAGGAGGTCGAAATCCTGTTCGAGACGCTGAACAAGTTGCGGTCCGAAGGCACGTCGATCTTGTATATCTCGCACAAGCTGGAAGAGATACGGACACTGTGTGACCACGCCACGATCCTGCGTCTGGGCAAGAATGTGGGCGAGTGCGTCCCCTCTGAGACCTCGGCCCGCGACATGGCCGAACTGATGGTGGGAACGGCCCTGCAAACCCCGGAACGTTCGGGGCGTGAATTTGGCGCAGTGACGCTGGATGTCAGCGGGCTGTCGGTGCCTTCTCCGTCAGAATTCGGCACCGCATTGCGCAACGTGCATTTGACCGTCCGCAAGGGCGAGGTTCTGGGCATTGGAGGCGTTGCGGGCAACGGGCAGGATGAATTGCTGGGCGTTCTGTCCGGTGAAATCCTGACATCTGCCGACGCGATCAAGTTCAACGGTCAGGCGATCGGCAAGCTGGGCCCGACCGCACGACGCAAACTTGGCGTGTTGACCGCGCCCGAAGAACGGCTGGGCCATGCCGCTGCCCCGAACATGAGCCTGACCGAAAACGCCCTGTTGACCGGGTCGGTTCGAGAGGGTCTGGAAAGCAACGGCTTTCTGAAATGGGCCGAGACCAAGAGCTTTGCGGAGAAGATCATCGAGATTTTTGACGTCCGGACACCAGGCCCGGACAACGCGGCGCGGTCCTTGTCCGGGGGGAACCTGCAGAAATTCGTGATCGGACGCGAAGTGCTGCAAAACCCGGATGTGCTGGTGGTGAACCAGCCAACCTGGGGCGTGGATGCTGCGGCGGCCGCGTCGATCCGGCAGGCAATCCTCGACCTGGCGGCAAAGGGAACGGCAGTTGTCTGCATCTCTCAGGATCTGGATGAGTTGATGGAAATCTCGGACAGCTTTGCTGCGCTGAACGAGGGCCGCCTGAGCGCGCCACGTCCGACAACCGGACTGACGGTGGACGAAATCGGGCTGATGATGGGCGGTGCCCACGGAATGGAGGTGGCGCATGTTTGATCTGTTGGGCCGCCTTCGGCGAGAGCATTTGAAAAAAGATGAAGAAGTCAGGGGAACGAGCTGATGATTGTGCTGGAGAAACGTCCTCAGCCTTCCAGGGTCTGGTCTTATGCAACGCCGTTGGTTGCAGTTTTGGCGACGATGTTTTTTGGCGGAGTACTGTTCGCCATACTGGGCAAGAATCCGGTTGAGGCCATCGGCACCATCTTCTGGGAACCTCTTTTTGGTGAATTCGCCTTTTATTATCGCCCACAGCTGCTGGTGAAAGGCGCTCCGCTGGTGCTTATCGCCATCGGTCTGTCGCTGGGCTTTCGTGCAGGCATCTGGAACATCGGGGCCGAGGGGCAGTATATTATGGGCGCCATCTTCGGTGCGGGTGCCGGGCTGGCCTTTTACCCTTTGGATGCCTTCTATATCTTTCCGATCATGGTGATTGCCGGCGCCTTCGGCGGCTGGTTGTGGGCCATGATCCCCGCCTTCCTGAAGGTGCGTTTCGGCACCAACGAAATTCTCGTCTCGTTGATGCTGGTCTATGTGGCCGAGCAGATGCTGGCCTCGGTTTCTCTGGGTTTGCTGAAGAACCCCGAAGGGTTTGGCTTCCCGGGGTCCCGCAATCTGCAATCCTATGACAGTGCGCACAATGCCGAACTGATCGCCGGATCCGGCATGCACTGGGGTGTTGTGACCGCGTTGATCGCAGTGATCTTTGCCTATGTCCTGCTGAACCGGCACATGCTGGGCTTTCACATCCGCCTGACCGGTGAAGCACCGCGCGCCGCGAAATTTGCGGGTGTGAACCCGGCCCGGTTGATCCTGTTCTGTCTGGGTCTGTCCGGCGCGCTTGCAGGACTTGCAGGCATGTTCGAGGTTTCCGGCCCTTCAGGCGTTGTCAGCATCGATTTCAACGTGGGCTACGGTTTCACTGCTATCATCGTGGCCTTTTTGGGCCGTCTGCACCCTGTGGGCATTCTGCTGGCCGGTGGACTGATGGCGCTGACCTATATCGGCGGTGAAATCGCGCAGTCGCAGCTGGGGCTGCCTGCCGCTGCCATTCAGGTGTTCCAGGGCATGCTGCTGTTCTTCCTGCTGGCCTTCGACCTATTGACCAACTACCGCATCCGTGCGGCCCGTAACGAGGTGGCGTGACCCATGGACCTTGGTGAAATCAATCCCGTACTTCTGGTCGCTTCACTGATGGTGGCCGCGACCCCCTTGCTGCTGGCCGCGATCGGAGAGCTGGTCGTTGAGAAAGCAGGCGTTCTGAACCTCGGCGTCGAAGGCATGATGATTGTCGGTGCGATCAGCGGCTTCGCGATTTCGGTCGAGACCGGCTCGCCCTGGCTGGGCTTTGTTGCTGCCGCGATCGGCGGCGCCGTTCTATCGCTGCTGTTCGTCTTGCTGACGCAGTTTGCGCTGGCCAATCAGGTGGCCAGTGGTCTGGCGCTGACCCTGTTTGGTCTGGGGTTCAGCGCGTTGATGGGGCAAAGCTATGTGGGGATCAAACCCCCCAGTATGGGCGACATCCATATTCCGCTGATCAGCGATATTCCGGTTGTCGGTCCGATCCTGTTTCAACATGACCCGATCCTGTATGTCGGCATCGCGATCACGGCGGCCGTCTGGGCGGTGCTGAAATACACCCGTCTTGGTCTGATCCTGCGGGCCGTCGGTGAAAACCACGATGCCGCGCATGCGCTTGGCTACAAGGTGATCAAGATCCGCATTCTGGCCATCATGTTCGGCGGCGCCTGCGCTGGTCTGGGCGGGGCCTATATCAGCCTGATCCGCGTGCCGCAGTGGACCGAGGGCATGACCGCCGGTGTCGGCTGGATCGCACTGGCCCTTGTTGTCTTTGCGAGCTGGAAGCCGTGGCGGGTCCTGCTGGGTGCCTATTTGTTCGGCGGCATTACCGTGTTGCAGCTTAATTTGCAGGCAGCGGGCGTTGCCATTCCCGTCGAGTATCTGGCAATGTCGCCCTATATCATCACGATCCTTGTGCTTGTGATCCTTTCGGCCGACAAGAGCAGCGCACCTGCCTCGCTGGGCCGGACCTTCCATGCCTCACACTAGGGGCCAACAGTACCAACTTGGGGAGTAACACATGAAATTCACTACACTTCTGACGAGCGCCGCCATGGCGCTGGGCCTGGCCTCGGGGGCCATGGCCGAAGACAAGACCAAGGTCGGTTTCGTCTATGTCGGCCCGGTCGGCGATGGCGGCTGGACCTATGAACATGACAAGGGCCGGCAGGCCGTTGAAAAAGAGTTCGGCGACAAGGTTGAAACCGTATTCGTTGAATCCGTTCCCGAAGGCCCAGATGCCGAGCGTGTGATGACCCAGATGGCGCTGGAAGGCGCGGATCTGATCTTTACCACCTCGTTTGGCTACATGGACCCGACCATCAACGTGGCCAAGAAATTCCCGGACGTGAAGTTCGAGCACGCAACCGGCTATAAAACCGCCGACAACGTCTCGGTCTACTCGGCCCGTTTCTACGAAGGTCGCGCGGTTCAGGGCCACATCGCCGGTAAAATGACCAAGTCGAACATCATCGGCTATATCGGCTCCTACCCGATCCCCGAGGTGATCCGTGGCATCAACTCGGCCTATATCCACGCCAAGAAGGTGAACCCGGATGTCGAGTTCAAGATCGTCTGGGCCTATACGTGGTTCGACCCGGCGAAAGAAGCTGACGCCGCCACCGTTTTGATCGAGCAGGGCGCGGACGTAATCCTGCAACACACCGATTCGACAGCGCCGCAAGCAGCAGCGCAAGAGGCCGGCAATGTGATCACCTTCGGTCAGGCGTCGGACATGAGCGAGTACGCACCGCTTCCGCGTGTGTCATCGATCATCGACAACTGGGCCCCCTATTACATCGCGCGGACAAAAGCCGTAATGGACGGAACCTGGACGTCTTCCAACACCTGGGACGGTATCGGAGCAGGAATGGTTGAAATCGGCGAGATTTCGGACGCGGTTCCCGCAGATGTCAAGGAAGAGGCTCTGGCCCTGAAGGCGGCCCTTGCAGATGGCAGCTATCACGCGTTCACCGGTCCGCTGAAGAAGCAGGACGGCAGTGACTGGCTGGCTGAAGGCGAAACCGCTGACGATGGCACGCTGGCAGGCATGAACTTCTATGTTGAAGGGCTGGAAGGCGAAATTCCGCAGTAAGCTGTATCGTCAAGGAACGGAAAGGGCCCGCAATCCGTGTGCGGGCCCTTTTTTGTGCTATGTGCACCTGAGGTGCCGAACAACGAAGAGATTACCTGGTCAGCGCAATCGAGCTCAGATCCATCACGCCCTGCCCTGTCTTCGCCACCCCACCACGCTGAGACAGGCAAACAAGACTGCGGCGACGCAGACAATTGATGGCCCCGCCGGAGTATCGAACACATAAGCTGCCCGTAACCCCGCAACTGAGGACATCGCGCCTATTGCTGCCGCTATCAACGCCATTGATTCGGGCGATCGGGCCAGATTTCGTGCCGCCGCCGCGGGAATGATCAGCATCGCCGCGATCAGCAATACCCCCACGACCTTGATCGCAACAGCCACGGTCACCGCCAGAGACAGTGTCAGAATCAACTGTTCCCGCCTCGGGTCGAACCCACTGGCATAGGCCAGTTCCTCGTTCAATGTAGCCGTCAAAAGCTGAGCCCATCGCCAGGCGATCAGCGCCACGACAAGCGCCGCGCCGCCCCAGATCACAAGCAGATCCGAACGGGATACCGCAAGAATATCGCCGAATAGATATGCCATCAAATCAATGCGGACGCCGGACAAAAACGAAACGGCAACCAGACCGAAAGCCAAGGCGGAATGCGCCAGGACCCCCAGCAGCGTGTCCATCGCATAGCCACGACCCGCCAACAAAGTGACCGTCAGCGCCATAATCAGTGCAACGGCCAGCGCTCCGGTGAAGATCGACATCTGAAAGGTCAGCGACAGGGCCACGCCCAGAATTGCGGCATGTGCGGTTGCGTCACCGAAATACGCCATGCGGCGCCACACCACGAAACACCCAAGAGGAGCAGCCGCAAACGCAACACCGATACCTGCGAGCGTTGCCCGCATCATGAAATCGTCAAGCATCATTCCGCCGCTTCCTGAGGGTTTGCATCATGGTCGTGATTGTGATCGTGCTCGTGCCGGTACAGGGCAAGCGCACCGCCTGTTCCCGTTCCGAACAAGGCCCGGTATTCGGGTGCCGAAGCGACCACCGCCGGCGATCCTTCACAGCAGACATGCCCGTTGAGACAAATCACCCTGTCCGAGGCGCTCATGACCACGTGCAATTCGTGACTGATCATCAGGATTGCACATCCGGTTTCGCGGCGTACGGCCTCGATTTGCTGGTAGAAACTCGCCGATCCGCGCTGGTCCAACCCCTGGGTTGCCTCATCCAGCAGCAGAAGGTCAGGCTGGTTGATCAACGCCCGCGCCAGCAACACACGCTGAAACTGCCCGCCGGACAGTTGCGACATCTGACGTTTCAACAGATCCGGGACGCCCGCTTTTTCCAATGCCTCGACGCACTGACGGCCGGAGACACGGTCTGTCAGTCGCATGAATCGCTCGACCGAGATTGGCAGCGTGGGATCCACGTGCAGTTTCTGCGGCACGTACCCGATCTTCAATCCGGGTTTCAGCAATACATGCCCGGCACTTGGCCTGGTCGCACCGATGATGGCGCGCAACAGGCTGGTTTTTCCCGACCCGTTCGGCCCGACGATGGTGACGATCTCGCCGGGTTCGACAGCCATGTCCACATGGCTGAGAACAGTGTTTGAACCATAGCGAACACTGAGATTCTCGACAGAGACGAGCGTCATTTTCAGGCCTTTTCGGTGCAGTCGGGGCAAAGTCCCTCGGCTTCTACAACCGTTCGCTCGATCTCGAAACCCGCAGCGCGCGCAGCAGCACCAAGAACACCTTTGGCCGGCGCGGACTGCGCCTCGGCAACCGCATCGCACTTCCTGCAAATCATGAATGCCGGAGAATGCGATGCGCCGGGATGAGAGCAGGCAACGAATGCATTCAGCCGCTCGATCTTGTGAACGAACCCGTTTTGAACAAGGAAATCAAGCGCCCGATAGGCGACCGGAGGTTGAGACCCGAACCCTTCCTCTCGCAGGCGGTCAAGAATTGCATAGGCACCAAGGGCCCGATGCTCTTGCAGCAGCATTTCCAAGACCTTGCGGCGAACCGGCGTCAGGCGCAGCCCCTCGCCCTTGCAGCGCGCCTCGGCGGATACCAACGCAGTTTTGACGCAACTCTGATGGTCATGTTCCTGAAACCCGACCGGGGCCGCCTCATCGACAGAGGCAGGGTTCGTATCGCTTGTCATGTTATTTCATATCATGTATTGCCACTCGTAACGTTATAAAATCACACAGAGGGTCTGATGTCCAGAAAGCTTCTTCCAGTTTCGATCACGGTTGCATTGATGGGAGGAACGGCCATTGCGGACGTTCCGAACGTCGCGGTCGATATCGCACCGATCCACTCGCTCGTTTCCCGGGTTATGGACGGCGTCGGAACACCGGCCCTGATCGTCGCACCAGGTGCCTCGCCTCATGAATACAACCTGCGCCCGTCCGAGGCGGCCGCATTGCAGGATGCCGATCTGGTGTTCTGGGTAGGAGAAGACCTGACACCTTGGATGGAAAGTGCCATCGAAACCCTTGCCGACAGTGCGACGGTCACGTCCCTTCTTGACGCGGATGGTACGGTTCTTCTGGAGTTCCGCGAAAGCGCTGTTTTCGAGGCACACGATCATGGCGGCGAAGACGAACATGATCATGATGATGAGCACATCGAAGACGACCGGCACGATCATGATGATCATGAACATGGTCACGACGACCATGCAAAGGATGATGACCACGAGCATGATCACGACGACCACGCCAAGGATGATGATCACGATCACGAAGAACATGCCGATCAAGACAAGCATGATGAGCATCATGATCACGCGCATGGTGCGCACGACCCACATGCATGGCTTTCACCGGCAAATGCTGAAACCTGGCTGAATCTGATCGCCGCGCAGCTGTCGTCTGCCGACCCGGACAATGCAGGTGCATATTTTGCCAATGCCGCAGCCGCGCGCGCTGAAATGGCCGCGCTGTCCGCACAAGTGGCCGAGACGCTTGGACCAGTTCGCGGAGGAAGCTTCGTCGTGTTCCACGACGCCTACCAGTATTTCGAGGATGCATTTGACTTTCCGGCCGCAGGTGCGATTTCCATCGCCGACGCCTCGGACCCGAGCCCGGCTCGTATCGCCGAGATTCAAACCCGTATCCGCGAAGAAGGTATCAACTGCGTTCTCGCCGAGCCGCAATTCAACCCCGGCATGGTCAAAACCGTGCTGGACGGCACCGAGGCCAAGACGGGCGTAATCGATCCGCTGGGCTCTGATCTGGAACCCGGAGCCGATCTCTACCCGCAAGTCATTCTCAATATGGCAAAAACTCTGGCCGAGTGTCTCTAACCCTGTCGCAAGCCCGGTTCAGTTTGAGAAACTGGCCGGGTTCAACCTTCCAGAAGACAGGGCGGATCAACTCGCAGACCGAAATAATCGGCAGCTACTTCATATATGATGCCATGGTGCATCCGTATTCACTGCGCGGCACGGTTCACGGCTTGAAAACGAAGCGGTGACACACGTCATTTTTTCTGGTTGACCGGCGCGCAGATGGCTAGGCATGCCCCCTTCTTCGTGAAGTCGCACGGCAGGCCTCGGGTGGATGACAAACCGGTGTTTCGCGGGATTGTCTTCATCAACTGCAATGGCTCGCGGTGGCGCGACACTCCCGAGGAATACAGAACTAACAAGACGCTTAACAGCCGGTGGAAGCGTCGGTGCAAGAAGGGTATCTCCGCCCGGATGTTGGCCGAACTGGTTGCCGGCCACGGCGAAAGGAAGACCACGATCCCCTGCCGGGCAATGGACGCGACCTATCTCATCGCACACGGCACCGAGACCAGTATGGCCGAAAAAGGGGGGCGTGGCCGCCTGATCGGGCGCACCAAGGGCGGCATAAATACCAAGCTGATGACCGCCTGCGATGGCCAGGGTCGCCCGCTCAACCTGTTCGTGACCCCCGGGAGCGACAGTGATTACATCGACGCCCGGGCTCTGCTCAGTAGCATCCCAAATGTGGATTGGCTGCTTGGGGAACGTGGCCGTGATACCAGTTAAGGAAGACAAGCGCCGCAACTGCATCGAGACTATGTTTGGCGGGCTTAAGAATTGGAGGCGTGCGGCAACCCGCCATCACTGTTGATCCGGGGTCTTCCAATCAGCGACCGCACTCAAAGAAACCGTCATCCACTGACTGGGAATCCTCGCCCATGTACATTAGCTCTTTTTCGAAACCTTTCCGCCGGAATAGAGATGCAAAGCGCTGTGCTCTTAAATCCTCGCGCTACGTCAGTCACATTGTTTTTTTGTTTTCAATATAGTTAGTCACTGTATCTTGATCGGAACGACCCTGAAGAGAGACGCAGGAGATTTCAAAATGGAATTGATTTCTGAGCAGCTTCGTACCTTCCCGATTATGGCGCTGTTTCTTTGTCTGGGCTTAGGTTATGGCGTTGGAAAGTTCAGGGTCGGCAAGTTCGAACTTGGTGGCATCGCCGGAACCCTTTTGGTGGCCGTTCTTGTAGGTCAAATCGGGGGCATTAACCTGAGCACCGATGTCCAGAATATTTTCTTCTCTCTCTTCATTTTTATGGTCGGCTATAATGGTGGCCCTCAATTTTTTGCAGCTCTGAACCGAACCGCACTTACCAAGTTACTGGCTGCATTTATGATGACTGTCTGGGGACTTTTCTTTGTGGTGGTCGTCGCCCGTTTGGCTGGGTTGGACAAAGGGTTGGCCGCCGGGCTGGCTGCAGGAGGGCTTACGCAATCCGCAATCATTGGTACCGCTGGAAATGCCATCGACCTGCTTGGGCTGGCCGCTGACGAAGCGGAAAAGCTCAAAACCAACATCGCCGTGGGATATTCAGTCACTTACATCTTCGGCTCGATCGGGCCAATTTTGGCGGTGAGTGTCATTCCAATCATAATGCGCGTGGATCTGCGTAAAGAGGCGATTAAGCTGGCCCAAAAACTCAGCGGAGGTGGCCGCAAACTGGAAGAAGGCGAGTTCCTCCCAATGAACCGCTTTAACGCCCGCGCCTATCAGGTAGGTTCCGACGCCTCGATCGCAGGAAAGTCAGTTAAATCCATCGAAAACACTTACGACGGCGACCTGATCGTCGAGAAAATTCTGCATGAAGGTGCGCCGTTAGATCCCAAACCGGACATGATTATCAGCCCAGGAGACGTCATCGTTGTATCGGGGCTTGTTACAACCCTGACCCGGTTCGAAGGTAGTGCAAGCGGAGAAATTGGTGAGTACCCACCTGAATTGACGGTAGTGGAAGAACGTCGAAATGTTGTTGTCACTAATCGGAAACTGACAGGTAAAACTCTTGCCGAATTACGCGAAGCCCTGACAGCCGATCAACGACGCGGCGTTCACATCTCAAAAATTACCCGAATGGGTCACGAAGTGCCGGTGTTGCAAAATACCGAAATTCATGCAGGCGATGAGATCTGCATCGTCGGCCACAAAGACGACTTGAACCGAGCGGCAAAAGAGGCGGGATACGTACCGCCATTGGCTTCGGCCACAAATTTCATCGCGCTGGGGATTGGTGTGGCAATTGGCTATTTGATTGGCGAAATCAGCTTCGTGATCGCTGGAACCAAAGTGTCGCTCGGCTCGGGCCTTGGGTGCCTCGTGACAGGGTTGATAATCGGGTATTTGCGTATTCGCCGACCAAAGATCGGCGGGATCAACCATGGGGCCGCAAATTTTCTGCAGAGTTTCGGATTGGCGGTATTCGTCGGGGTTGTTGGTTTGAATGCCGGTAAACCTGCTCTGGAAGCAATTCAACAGTACGGCGTTACCCTGCTTCTGTTGGGAGTCCTGGTCACAATGATGCCAATGATTGTTCAATTCCCTATTAACTACTATGTCTTGCGCATCAAAAACCCGGTCGAAGCCTGCGCGGTTGTTACCGGGTCCCGGTCCGGGAACCCGGGGTTTGCCACGTTGCTTGAAAAGGCAGGGAACTCCACTCCCACGCCAGCGTTCACCATGACCTATGCGGTTGCAAATATCTTTTTGACGCTCTGGGGCCCGCTCGTTGTGGCGTTCGTACCGTAAGTCGCTTCAGAATTACCTCAACTTTCGATCGCGACTATGTGGCATGCGGCTAGGACATGACCCGCTGAGAAGACAGGCTGATAGTTTGGGTCGCCTGCGTCCTCAGCGGCCATGTTTTTAACCGTGCAACGGCAATCCTTTTGACGCGCGATAAGCCTGCACATATCCAACGGCCACAGCCCGTACAGCGCGACCAATCTGGCGATAGGCGCTGTCGTCCAAATTGGCGAAAGACACGCGTGCAGACCAGTTGGGCGCATCAAAACCGGACCCGTTCAACAGCACGATTCCGTGGTCCTGCGCCAGTTTGAACGAGATATCCAACGGGTGAACGTTTTCCTTGATCCATTCGACCACATCTTCGCCGACGTATTTCCGCAGCCAGAACTCGAAATCTATGATGCCATAATACTTGTCGAACAACGGGTTGTCGGCGACTTCAACGCCCAATCCATCGACCAGTTCATCAAAACGGTGCTTCAAGATACCCCAACAGAATTTCTGATAAACTTTCTCTTGGTCCATCAATTCAACAAGCGAGAATAATGTCATCATCACTTGTTGTGGCACCGACAGACCCGCAGTGTGATTTAGTGCGACATCCCGGCTGTCGGCGACAATCCGATCAATGAACTTGAACGAGGACGGGTCGGGGGTTAGCGATTCATACCGGGCGTTCACCACAGCTTTGGTCTCGTCCGGTGCCTCAGCAATCATCTTGTCAAAGATGTTGTTCTCGGCCACCAGAATTGCGCCCAGACGCCAGCCCGTGCAACCAAAATACTTCGAGTAGGAGTAAACCCCGATCGTATTTTCAGGAAGATGTCCCATCACCGATTGAAAGTCGGGTACGAATGTGCCGTAGACATCATCTGTCAATATGATCAGGTCAGGACGGCGGGTCTTTACGAAGTCCACAAGTCGGGTCATGACTTCGGGGCTGATCGCGACAGAGGATGGATTCCCTGGGTTGACCAAGAACAGCGCTTTGACTTTAGGATCGGCCAGCAGTTCAAAATCGTTGTCGTTAAGTTGAAAATGATCTTCTTCAGCAGAAGACACATCCACAGTATTCAACCCGTAATCTTCAAGCACCGGCATTTCCAGATAAGGCGTGAAGATCGGCGTGCCCAATGCAATTGTGTCGCCTGCATTAAGCAACCGCTGGTTCTTGAGCGCTTTGAAAATATAGCACATCGCAGCAGTTCCGCCCTCTACTGCGTAGATATCGAACTTTGCGTCGGGCCGATGGCCTGCGCACATCGCCCACATCACGTATTCGTGGACGATCGCCTCATTGTGTTCCAAGCACCTGTCCGGCATCGGGTAGTGGTCGCCAATGATACCGTCGGTCAATTCGAGTACGAAATCGTCTGCTGTGAAACCAAATTTTTCAATCGCAAAATCCACCACGGCCACCAAAGTATCTGCACCTGGAGGACCGTTTTTTTCCGACGTTTCGGCGCAGTATGCCTTGAGCCGTTCGTAACATCCCGGCCCTTGTGGCATACCGGCTAGTCCAACTTGTGGTTCATTGCGATGTCGCTGTGCCTCGGTCATCGCGAACTGACCCAAAAGGAAGAACGCCTCTCTCGCCTTGGTAGCGATCCAATTCGGGTTGCCGCGCCCTGCGTTCAAATATGGCAGTGCCATTTGGCGCGACTCCCTCTGCGCCAGCTTTATGAGTTCGTCTTTGATCTGGAAAGGACTTAGGTTCTCGAACTTATGCAGGTCCAGCGTTTCTGCCATGGCATCAAACCTTTGCGTTAGAACAATCGAAAGAATTCAACCGGATCGTATGCAAGGTGATGTGCAAATGTAAACAGAACTATCAGAATGGAGCGACCGACGAAAAGAAAACCATGAACTTCAAAACAGGCTCTGGGGTCGCGATTCCTAACCAGTAAACGACTGTTGCTGCGGGTGCGATCGCTGATTGAAAGATCCTGGAACAGGTCGCGCCTATTGCCCAACAGGGTAGCACGCCAATGATGTCACGAGAGGGATCATCACAGTCTTCTTCTTCTCGCCCTGCCCGGCAACAAGGCCGGCCAACATTCGGGCGAAGATACCTTTCTCGCACCAACGCTTTCTCCGGCTGTAAAGCGAGTTGTACGCTCTGTTTTTTTGGGAGTGTCGCGCCACCGCGAACCATTGCGATTGATGAAGATAGTCCCGCTTAATACCCGTTTGTCATCAGCCCGAGGCGTGGCACGCGACTCCGCTAAGAAGGGGGCGAGCCTGGCCTCCTGCTCGTCAGTCAACCAGAAAGGATCACGCGTGTCACCGCTCTGTTTTCTAGGACGTGTACCCTGAAGTACCTTGAAATTGGATGCATCGTGGCACTATGAGGGTGAATTCAAACCCAACTGTTTCAGAGCTTCGTCCGCTGACCGAGCCCAACGTTCCCGAAGGGCAGCGTTGGTGCTATGGCGCAAACCAAGTGATCTCAGATGCTCAAATCGGTCCGGGTCATCCCTCCCGAAAGACACTGCTACGCGTGGCCACCAATAGTCCACAGCGTCTTGCATGTCTTGCGACGCTCCGTTTTCAACCAGCTTCACAGCGCCTTCCAACGCCAGTTCGCCGTGATGCGCCTCGATCGGTGCGATCTGCCGGAAAGCCTCGGCCAGTGGCTGGTAAGAGACGGTCGAGAACTCCGCCAGTTGCTCTGCCACGGCACGGCTCATCAGCAGGTTCATGACGACGGCATCAGTCCAACCGGAAATCGGATAATTGAACACCGCAAGCCGCATGTCATGTTCGCTGCGGGTCGCGCCGATATCCGCTTTTCGATCCAACCGGGCAGTCCACGGGTGATGCGTGGCATAACGATCCGTGTCGGCGCCGAACTCACCCATGATTTTCAGAACCCGATCCGCATGGTCCGTCTTTTCCAACACGATCTTCGCCGCCGCGATGCGTTCCTTTATGCCGGGGCCCTGGTTGATGACATCAGCAAAGCCTGCGGCACCTGCGAGTTCGCTGTCTACAAACGTAGCCATCAGTTTCATCAGCTCGGCGCGGTAACGCGGCGGTACGTTGGTCGGATTGGTCAGCACTCCGCCTGCGGCCAGATAGCTGTCAAGTGTCATGGCGTCGGTCATTGATCCTCTCCCTTTACTGGTCGTAATCCACGACCACGCGGTCGGTCACCGGGTAAGCCTGACAACTCAGCACGTAACCTTTTTCGACCTCGTAATCTTCCAGCGCGTGATTGGCGAGCATCTCGACTTCGCCCTCAAGAACACGGCAGCGGCAGGTTGAACAGACCCCGGCCTTGCAGGCGTAAGGCGCGTCCATGGCATTTTCCAGGGCGGCATCCAGAATGGACTGATCCTTCGGCAAGGTGACGGTCTGCGTCGCGCCGTCGAGTGTGATCGAAGCACTGGTCTGGTTTGCCTGCGTGCCTGCGTCGGCCGCGTCTGCCGTGCGCCTGGCCCGACCCGGCTGGGCGCTGGCGAAGAGTTCGAACTTGATCTGGCTGTCCTCAAGTCCGTGTTCCCGCAGAGCGGCGGCAATACCCAGCATCATCGGCTCTGGGCCACAGATGAATGCGGTGTCTGTATTCTTGACATCGATCCAGTGCTTGAAAAGCTCACGGCATTTTTCCTGCGTTACCAGACCGGTAAACAGGTCAATCTCCTGCGCGTCGGTTTCCAGAATGTGGATGACGTTCAGCCGACCCATATAGAGGTTCTTCAGATCCTCCAGTTCCTCGCGGAACATGATCGTGTTGATGCCCTTGTTGGCATAGATCAGCGTAAATCGGGATTTGGGTTCGCGCGCCAATGTGGTTTTGAGGATCGACAGAACAGGCGTGATCCCCGATCCGCCGGCGAAGCCAAGGTATTGTTTTTCCGCATCCGCATCGATGGGTACATGGAAATTGCCCATGGGCGGCATCGCCTGCACGACGTCACCTATGTTGAGCTCTTCATTTGCCCAGCTTGAGAACGCGCCACCCTCGACACGTTTTATGCCAACCTGAAGAACACCGTCATCCTTGCCAGCACAGATGGAGTAGGAGCGGCGCAGTTCTTCACCATCGAATTCGCGCCGGAATGTCAGGTACTGCCCGGCGGCGAAGTCGAACTGTTCCGCTGCGCCGTTAACAGGTTCAAGCGTAACGACAACCGCATCGCGGATGGTTTTGTGGATGTCGGTGACTTTCAGGTCGTGAAAACGTGCCATCCGGTGCTCCTCCTCAGATGCACTTGAAATAGTCAAAGGGTTCCAGACAGTCCGCGCAGCGCCAATGGGCCTTGCACGGGGTCGAGCCGAATTGGCTGACCTTTTCGACTGATTTACTGCCGCAATGGGGACAGCGATCCGGGCCGCCCGCGGGTTGCGGCGGCGCAATTCCATAGTCTTCCAGCTTGGCGCGGCCTTTTTCGCTGAGCCAATCGGTGGTCCAGGCGGGTGAAATGCTGGTTTCTATGCGCAGATCCCCGATGCCGTGATCGCGCAGGGCGGTTTCGATATCCATACTGATGATGGATGTCGCCGGGCAACCGGAATACGTTGGCGTGACGGTTACGACCAGCGTGTCAGCGTCCCAGCGCACATCGCGCACAATGCCCAAATCCACGACGGAAATCACCGGGATTTCTGGATCGGGCACGGCATCCAGCCAGCTCCATATCTGGTCAGTCGAGACCCGCATCCGCTTTTACCACTTTGCTCCGGGATAGGCGCGTTGCAGCCATTGCATCTGCGTCAGCAGATGGCCCAGATGCTCGGTATGCATGCGCCCGTCGCGGCCACCTTTATGGGCAAAACGGCTTTCCGGAATGGTCAGCGTCGCCTGATTGAGGACCCGCTCAACCAGAGCGTCGTATTCCTCTCGCAAATCCGCCGGGTTCGGCGCGATCCCTGCGGCGACCATCTGGGCGTCCACCTCGTCGCTGGCAAACATCTCGCCCACATAGGGCCACAGGTAATCCAGTGCGTCCTGCATCCGGGCATGACTTTCCTCGGTTCCATCACCAAGCCCGACAACCGTGTCGCCCGAACGTTCCAGATGGTAGGTCACTTCCTTGCTGGCCTTGGCGGCGATTGCCGCAACCCGCTCGTCCGAAGATGCCATCAGGCGTCCCAGCATGATCGAGTGCCACGCATCGAACAGGAATTGACGCATCAGCGTACGGCCGAAATCGCCGTTCGGCACCTCGACCAGCAACACGTTGCGGAAATCCCAGGCGTCGCGCAGGAAGGCCAGATCGTCGGCGCTTTTGCCACCATCGGCCTCTCCGGCAAGGCCCAGCCACATCTGGGTCTGGCCAATCAGGTCCAGCGCGGTGTTGGCCAGCGCTATGTCTTCTTCCAGAACCGGCGCATGGCCGCACCACTCACTGACACGATGGCCGAGGATCAGGGTGTTGTCCCCCATCCGCAGCAGGAATTGCAGAAATGCCTCGTCCCGGGTCATCACATTGCCCCCACTTCATCGGGAATGTCGAAGAAGGTCGGGTGGCGGTACACTTTGCTTTGGCTCGGTTCATACAGCGGGCCTTTGTCGCTGGGCGACGACGCCGAGATGTTGTTGGCTTCGACCACCCAGATCGAGACGCCTTCGTTGCGGCGGGTGTAGACATCGCGCGCGTTCTTGATTGCCATTTCCGCGTCAGGGGCATGTAGCGAACCGACATGTCGGTGGCTCATCCCATGCTGACCGCGGATGAAGATTTCCCACAGGGGCCATTCGGTATTCATCGGGTATCCTCCTCAGGGTAAGCTTATTCAGCAGCCAGATTGCCGGCCTGCTTCTTGCGGGCGTGGGCCAACAGCCCGTCACGGACCCACTTGCCGTCGTCCCATGCCTTGTTGCGCGCGGCCAGCCGATCCACGTTGCAGGGGCCGTTGCCCTTGATCACGTCAAAGAATTCCGACCAGTCGGGTTCGGTAAAGTCGTAATGCCCCCGCTCTTCGTTCCACTTCAGACCCGGATCGGGGATTGTCAGACCCAGATATTCAGCCTGCGGCACGGTCTGGTCGACGAATTTCTGACGCAGCTCGTCATTGGTGTTGATCTTGATCTTCCACGCCATCGACTGGGCCGAATGCACCGAGTCCTTGTCGGACGGACCGAACATCATCAGTGACGGGTACCAGAAGCGGTTCATCGCATCCTGCGCCATCTTGCGTTGCTCGGGCGTGCCTTCGGCCATCTTGCGAATGGCATCGTATCCCTGACGCTGGTGAAAGCTTTCTTCCTTGCAGATGCGGATCATCGCGCGGGAATACGGCCCGTAGGACGTTCTTTGCAGCGGCACCTGGTTCATGATCGCCGCCCCGTCAACCAGCCACCCGACGGCACCGATATCGGCCCAGTTCAAGGTCGGGTAATTGAAGATCGACGAGTATTTCATGCGGCCATCCAGCAGCATCTCGGTCAGTTCATCGCGGCTGACACCCAACGTTTCGGCGGCACAATACAGGTAAAGACCATGCCCGGCCTCGTCCTGCACCTTGGCGAGAAGGATCGCCTTCCGCTCCAGCGTCGGCGCGCGCGTGATCCAGTTGCCTTCCGGCAATTGGCCCACAATCTCGGAATGAGCGTGCTGTCCAATCTGACGGATCAGCGTCTTGCGATACCCATGAGGCATCCAGTCCTTTGGCTCGATCTTGATATCCGCGTCGATCCGCGCCTGGAATTCAGCAAGCTTGTCCGGATCTTCATTCGACGCTTCGGATTCTACCATCTGAGCATACATGTCCCGTCTCCTCCGTTACACGCGTTCAAGTATAAGGGCCGCACCCTGCCCGACACCCACACACATGGTGCACAGGGCATAGCGCCCGCCGGTACGTTTCAATTGATAGGCCGCGGTCAGCACAAGACGCGCACCGCTCATGCCAAGGGGATGGCCCAGCGCTATTGCGCCACCGTTGGGGTTCACGTGGGGCGCGTCGTCGGGAAGACCCAGCTCGCGCAAGGTGGCAAGGCCCTGAGACGCAAACGCCTCGTTCAGTTCGATCACGTCCATCTGATCCACGCTCAGCCCTGCGCGGGCCAACACCTTGCGGCTGGCCGGCACCGGGCCGATGCCCATCACACGTGGCGCAACACCCGCAACCGACATGCCAACCACACGGGCCATCGGGGTCAGGCCGTTCTGGGCTGCTGCGGCCTCATTCGCCATCAGGATTGCCGCCGCGCCATCATTCACACCGGACGCATTTCCCGCCGTCACGGTTTTGTCGGGCCCGTTCACACCTTTCAGACCCGCGAGTTTTTCTGCCGTAGTTCCCGGGCGCGGGTGCTCGTCCGTATCAACGACAATCGGATCACCCTTGCGCTGGGGAACCGAAACCGGGGTGATTTCATCCTTGAACACCCCAGCCGCATGCGCGGCGGCCCAGCGGGACTGGCTGCGCGCGGCAAAGGCATCCTGGTCTTCCCGGCTGATACCATAATCTTCGGCGACATTGTCGGCCGTTTGCGGCATGGAATCGACGCCGTATGCCTGCTTCATCTTCGGGTTCACGAAACGCCATCCGATCGTGGTGTCGTAAACCGCGTTGCTGCGAGTGAACGCCGAACTTGCCTTGGGCATCACGAACGGCGCGCGTGACATGCTTTCCACGCCACCCGCAATGGCCAAATCATAGTCGCCCGCCTTGATGCCGCGCGCCGCCATCCCCACGGCATCCATGCCGCTGGCACACAGACGGTTCACCGTCGTTCCCGGAACGTCAATCGGCAAACCCGCCAACAGCGCCGCCATACGCGCAACATTTCGGTTGCTCTCGCCCGCCTGATTGGCATCGCCATAGATCACGTCGTCAACACTGGCCCAGTCGACCTGAGGGTTGCGCGCCTTCAATGCCGCCAACGGCAGAGCAGCCAGATCATCTGTGCGGACCGACGAAAGCGCTCCTCCGTAGCGTCCGATCGGAGTGCGCGTCGCGTCACAAATGAAAGCGTCCATCTTAGAGTACTCCTGTTCCCATGGAACAATATCTACCGTCTGGTCGGTTAATAAATCTTCCCCTGATTCGATGCAAGTCTTATGTTACTCAATCTTCTCATGTGTCGCACATCTTGTAACATTAAATGTGACTGCTGACCAAAGAGGTTTTCTTGACTGCAAAAAAGACGACGCAGCCCTTCGCGATGGCAGGACATCCAACAGCTCGCCCGAACTTTGCCCCGCTGTGGGTCAGTCCATCAGCTCGGCTTCCAAGCTCGATAGCGAGGGGCGCGGCAGCCTGTCCAACAAGTGCGAGACAGCTTCTCTGCATGCGGCGCCTTTCCAGTCGTCCGGCAGGAAAACCGGTGGCAGGCTTGGGTGGCGCAGAACGATACGTCGCCAGGCATGCACCACCAGTACGCGCAGAACCGCCGACCGCATTGGATCGCCCGCCCCCTCTGCGGGCAAAAGCCGCTCGACAACCTGAATGGCATCCCAGAACTGATCATAGGCAGTTTTCAGCGGCTCCGGCCCGCACAGGTCGCGAAGCCAGTTCGGGACGGACATCGTGTCGCTCTCGAAACCCAGAAGCTCCTCAAGATCATCCGGCATCGGCCCGGGCGCCATGGCCGTGGACGCATTCAGCGAGAAGTAATCCCCTGTCAGCATCAGGTCCGACAATTCCTTTCGGGAACTTTCCGAGTTGCTGGCGATGAGGACATGCCAGATATCCGGCATGTTCGGGTCGCGGGAATAGATACGCGGTGCGGCTGCAACGCTTTGACGGCGGCCAAAGCTGGTCAGCCTGTGCACACTGTTCCGACCGACCCGCGTGCTTTCAATCCAGCCTTCCTTGCGCAACCGATGCAGGGCAACACGCGTGGCCTCGGCCCTGATCCCCGCCAGACGCGTAAGCGCGGTGATGAGTGATCCACTGATCTGATCTGATCCATCCTGCGCCAGATCGCCGAAAATCGTGACCAGAACAGACCACACCCGCTGGGTGCTTGTCGTGGTCAGCCGGCTGACACAGGTTTCAAACCAGTCTGGAGCGGTATCTTTCATTTGCCCAGTATAATCGGGCCCGAAGGAAATGCCATCCGGCCCCACGCGCCCAGTTTCGTTCAGGGTCAGGATTTCGCCAACGGGGTCGGTTCAGTCAAGCGTTGTCGGGCAAGACAAACGATCGACCGAGGCAGCGCCATCTGCGCGCGCGTCGCGTTGCCTGCCGCTCTGTTTGGCGTGCATGTCACGTTTGCGGTTGCGAGTCCGTTTCGTGGCCTCTTCCGAGCCATCATGATAGGTTCCGAACCACTTGTCCCAGGGCATTTCCGCGTTGCCGTAATTGCATTCGTAATACCGGTGATGCAATTGGTGGAAAAACGCCCCGATCAACAACGCCTGACGGTCGCGCGCCCAGATGGCCTCGTACCCGGAATGAGACGAGGCGGCGCCCAACATCAGCCAATACCCCAGAAAGATCATGTGCACCGGGTTGCTGGGCAGTACCAGCACGATCAGGATGGCACTGAGGTACCCCAAAGCCTCGACCGGATGCATCGACATGCCCGACCATGGGCCGGTGTTGACGTTGCGATGATGCACGGCGTGAACATGTCTGTAGATGAACGGCTGGTGCAGAAACAGATGCACTACGTAGAAATGAAAGCTCTGCCAGATCGCCAGAATCGGAAACAGCAGCACGAACCAGACCGGATGCGCCGCGAAGCTGAGCGTGGCGATATAGTCGTTGGCGTACATCCAGCGCAGAAAGCACTCCAGCATCGACAGGAATGTCGCGCCAAAGACCATCGAATGGTAGATGTTGTCCCAGGTCTGATAGCCGAACTTGTACAAAGCGTTCTTGCGCTTCATGTAAGGCCGTGGGTCGTATTTCAGCAGCTTTCCCTGCCCGTCAACGCCGTAGAACCACATGTGCAGACCACCGGCGACGATCAACAGCAGCACCCAGTTCCGAATGAATACCCATGACATCCAGCCCGGGGCAAACGAGGCCTGCCCGGCATCGACGGGTTGTACCCAGAAGGCCACAAGGAAGGCCAAGGCCAGAAAGATCGAGCGGTCCGAGAACTGAAGCCAGTTCTGCCAATCCCATTTCGCCAGGACGTCGATTTTCGGTGGCCAGTTCCAGTACGGGGCGTATTTCACCGGCAAGTCCGGGTGCCAATGCCATTCGCGGCTCATGGGGCCGGGCTCGGGGCTTGCTTTGGTGATGTCCTGAGGGTTCGCGTCTTGGGTCGTCACGTGATTGTCCTTTCCTGAATAAAGTCGCCTTTTTCAGGACCAAGCCGGAGGCGGCTCGTAAGGATATTTGCGTGATGGCCGGCGATACATGATGCGACCTATTCGTGGAACGGGCGGTGGTTATCGAGCGCCTTGTGCAACCTGCCCCGCCCATCCGGTTTCTTGCGGACACCGGCAGCGGAAAGCGAACCGTTCCCCACAGCAACGGCGGCACGAAAAACGGCCAGACGTTTCAGCCGATTTGCTTCAGGCGTGATGCAGGATCCCCCCATGTCAGCGAATGCAACGGCGCAAGAATGATGATCCGCCATGCTGTAGATCCGTTTCCTGCCCGCCGCGCACCGCCCTACTCGGCGGCCTTCAGGTCAGATCCTTGCGGGATCACTTCGTAACCGGGCTCTTCGGGTTCCTCGTCCAGCATTTCCGATGGGAACCCCGGCGCGCGGATATCCAGCCCGGTTTTGTCTTCGAGCCGGCGGATGATGTTGGGGGAAAACTCACGAGGACCGTATTTCTCGATCCCGTCCTTGAAAATCTCGATCATCAGCGGATTGACCTCCAGCGGCACCCCGACGCGATCCGCCACCTCCTGAAACAGGCCGATATCCTTCAACACCAGGTCCATCGTGAACGAGATATCGCGAGATCCGTTGAGGATGACCTGACTTTCGGTTTCATGCACGAAGGATGTTCCCGAACTGATCTTCATTGCCTCATACGCCGTATTCAAATCCATTCCGGCGGCCTTGGCGACGACAAGCGCCTCTGAACAGGTGATCAGGTTTGCAGTGGCCAGATAGTTGGTCAGCACCTTCAGCACCGAAGCAGATCCCAGCTCACCGGTATGAAGGATTCGACGCCCCATCGTGGTCAGAAAGGGCAGAATACGTTCGAACGTGGCGCGATCACATCCGGCAAAAATCGAAATGTTGCCGGTATCCGCTCGATGACACCCGCCCGAGACCGGACAATCGACGGCAGCGCCACCGCGTTCCTTCACCATCGCACCCAGACGCTTGACCTCTGCTTCATCCGTGGTGGACATCTCCATCCAGATTTTGCCCTCGGTCACTTCGGGCAGCATGTCCTCCATCACAGCGTCCGAAGCCGCCGGAGAGGGCAGGCAGGTGATCACCGCATCACAATCCCGCATCAGTTGTGCCGGATTCTCGGCAGCCTTTGCCCCGCGGTCGACGAAACCTGACACCAGGTCAGAGTTCAGATCATGTACGGTCAGATCAACGCCATTGCGCATCAAACTGCCGCTGAGTTTCCCGCCGACATTTCCAAGGCCGATAAATCCAACTTTCATACCTGCGTTCCCTTTCCGGTGACCAATCAGAGGACCAGCGCTGTTTTTCCCTGATGAAATCTACGGGCGTTGAATGCAGCGTGTAAAACGAATAAATATCGCCGGTATCCATAAAATTTTTTGGTGCTGGAAATGTCAAAATCGCCCAATCTGGTCTGGCTGCGGTCTTTTGACTGTGCCGCACGGCATATGAGCTTTACTGCTGCAGCAGAAGAACTTGGCATCACACAGACGGCCCTGAGCCTGCACGTCCGCTCATTGGAAGCACAGCTGGGCTGCCCTTTGTTCTTTCGTGCCGCGCGCAACCTCAACCTGACAGAGGTCGGGCAGGCGTATGCGTTTTCAGTTCGGCGCGCCTTGGGCGATATCGACCTGTCGACCGCAAGCCTGTTTGGCTCCAGTCACAAGCACGAGCTGGTCGTGCGTGTGCCGATTTCCACGGCCAGCTTGTTCCTTGCCGGCAGATTGCCCGAGTTTTCACGCGCACACCCGGGTGTATCGATCAGGTTGGTTTCAAATATCTGGGCAGAATCCGCGGGCAGGGAAAACGTCGATGTCGAGCTGCGTTTGGGGAACGGGGAATGGAACGACGGGCCGTTCAGCAAGATCTCGGACGAACGTATCGTACCGGTTGCAGCCGGATCACGAGATCGGAAATGGCCTTCGACGGAAGAACTGCTGGTCAAACCCCAGATACAGATTTTGGGATTTCAGGACATGTGGCACCGGTATTTTTCCGCTTTCGGCACAGAATATTCTCCTGCGGCGTCTTGCTTCACCGTGGACACGACAATTGCCGCCGTGGACATCGTGGCGGAAGGTGGAGGTTACGCGGTAATCCTTGAGCGCTTTGCCAGAACCGCAATCAATGCCGGAAGGGCCATCGCGATTGTCGGGGACGCCATTCCAATCGAACAGAGCCATTTCCTTGTCGATGGCCTGAGATCGAACGCGAACTCTGCTACCAAACAGATGTTTGAAACCTGGCTCAAACAGATTTTCGCCTGAGATGTGCCTGCGGGCAATGAGTTCGATCTTCTGTATTTGACCAGTTACCCGCGTGCCCGCGTCTGCTTGCTGATCCAGTTTGCAAAAACTTGAACGGCGTCGTTCTTCTGACCTGTTGGCGTCGCGATGTAATAGGCGCTGTTCGACGTGTTGGCGATCTGGCCGATTTCGGTCAGAACGCCGCACGCCAGCTCTTCTTCAATCAAGTACGAGGGCAGAATGGCGGCACCCAAACCGACGACGGCGGCCTCGATCAGCATCGAGAACTGATCAAACCGCATCCCCGGAAAAACCGCTCCCGGATCCAGCCCGAGCTGAGAGTGATAGGTGGACCACAGCTCGGGGCGCGAGGTCAGATGCAAAAGCGGCAGATCAAAGGTTTGCGCGCGGGTGTCCAGCCTGTGACGTCTCAGCAGCGCGGGTGCTGCCGTGACCACCAGATGCTCGGGGAACAACCTGCGCAGTTGCGCACCCGGCCAATCCTCCTGCCCGAAATGGATGGCCAGATCCATGCGTTGTTCTTCAAGGCTGAAAGGAGTCGTGTAGGAATGCAGATCCAGTTCGATCCCGGGATGGCGCGTTTTGAAATCCGGAAGGCGCGGCACCAGCCACCGTGTCGCAAAAGTGGGCAGGACGGCCAGGGTCAACAGCGACGCACCGTCTCCGGCTGCAATTGCACGGTTGATCGTACCACTGAGACGCTCAAGATCACCTGCCAGCTCGTCCCGCAAGGCCCGCCCCGCCTTGGAAAGGCGCACTGCGCGTCCGACCCGCCGAAACAGCGTAACGCCAATCGCGGCCTCAAGCTCTCGGACCTGACGGCTGATCGCGCTTTGGGTCACGCCAAGCTCCTCGGCCGCCATGGTATAGCTTTCATGGCGCGCGGCGGCTTCGAAACTGCGCATGAGCGCAAGAGATGGAAGTGAATTGATCCGGGGCATGACATTCATGAGTTTTAGTCACTGAAAGGGTACTTATTGGCGTATTTTTCTCAAGTGACTTTCTGGCTAGAACCGAACCTGTTTGCAGAGGAAGGTTCATGGTGTTCCAGCGCGCTGACCGGTTGAACGGTATCGAATTGTCGGAAATCGTCCAGATCTCAGAGACCGCCGCCCGCCTGCGCGCCCAAGGGGTTGATATTCTTGCGCTGTCTACCGGCGAACCGGACCTGCCGACGCCGCCCCATGTGGTCGAAGCTGCGCATTCAGCGGCACTGGAGGGCAAAACCAAGTACCCGCCCACTGCGGGTGTGCCTGCGCTGCGCACGGAAATCGCCCGACAAGCGGGGGCCGAGATGGCTCAGGTCATCGTTTCAACAGGCGCGAAACAGGTGATCGCAAATGCGATGCTGGCCAGCCTGAACCCCGGCGACGAGGTCATCATGCCCGCCCCCTATTGGACCAGCTATTCCGATATTGTCCGGATGGCAGGTGGGGTGCCGGTTGTTCTGCCCTGCCCTATGGAGCAGGGCTTCAAACTTCTGCCTGAACAATTGCAGGCCGCCATCACACCGCGCACGCGCTGGCTGATGCTGAACTCACCCTCGAACCCGTCGGGCGCGATTTACTCGAAGGAAGAACTTGCGGGGCTGGCAGAAGTGCTGGAGCGCCACGCGCAGGTCTGGGTTCTGGCCGATGAGATTTATCGCCATCTCAGCTTTGCACCTTTCACGTCCGCGGCCGAGGCCGCCCCGGCGCTGACCCATCGCATGTTGATCGTCAACGGTGTAGCCAAGGCGTGGTCGATGACCGGATGGCGCATCGGCTGGGGGATCGGACCGTCCGATCTGATAAGCGCCATGGTCGCTGTTCAGGGTCAGGTCACATCGGGGGCATGCTCGATCTCGCAATGGGCGTCGCTGGCCGCGATCACTTGCGACCCCGAGTTGCTGGAGGAGCGTCGCGCCCTCTTTGCCGCGCGCCGCGATCTGGTCGTCGACGGGTTGAACGCAGTACCCGGGCTGCGCTGTTCCACCCCGGACGGAGCGTTTTACGCCTTTCCGTCCTGCGTTGGCCTGCTGAAGGAACAAGGCGGACCATTTGACAGCGACGCGGAATTCTGCACGTGGTTGCTGGAAGATGCCGGCGTTGCCCTGGTGCCCGGCCGCGCCTTTGGGATGCCGGGCCATCTTCGCCTGTCGTTCGCATATGCTGAAGATACAATTGCAGCGGGCCTTGCGCGTCTGAAAACCGCTGTGGAAAGGAAACTTGCATGAAACCTCAATCCGCCCCGCATCTCGGTCCCTTCACCTGGGACGACCCGTTCCTGATGGAAGACCAGTTGGCCGAAGACGAACGCATGGTTCGTGACGCTGCACATGCCTACGCGCAGGACAAGCTGCTGCCTCGGGTAACTGCCGCGTTTGCCAATGAAGAAACCGACCCGGCCATCTTTCGCGAGATGGGTGAGATGGGTTTGCTGGGGACAACCATCCCCGAGGAATATGGCGGCATTGGGTCCAGCTATGTGACCTATGGCCTGGTCGCGCGCGAGGTCGAGCGTGTGGACAGCGGCTATCGCTCGATGATGTCGGTGCAGTCCAGTCTGGTGATGTATCCGATTTACGCATACGGCACCGAAGAGCAGCGCCAGAAGTACCTGCCCAAACTGGCAACCGGCGAATTTATCGGCTGCTTCGGGCTGACGGAACCCGATGCCGGTTCCGACCCCGGTTCGATGAAGACCGTCGCAAGGAAAACCGAGGGCGGCTATGTGCTGAACGGGTCCAAAATGTGGATCTCGAACGCCCCGATCGCCGATGTGTTCGTCGTTTGGGCCAAGTCCGAGGCGCATGGCGGCAAGATCAAGGGCTTTGTTCTGGATAAGGGAACGGCGGGATTGTCGGCCCCCAAGATCGAAGGCAAGCTGTCTCTGCGCGCCTCGATCACCGGTGAGATCGTGATGAACAATGTCGAGGTCGGCGAAGACGCTCTGCTGCCCAATGTCGAAGGTCTTAAGGGCCCGTTCGGCTGTCTGAACCGTGCGAGGTACGGCATTGCCTGGGGGTCGATGGGGGCCGCCGAGGCGTGCTGGCACGCGGCCCGGCAATACGGGCTGGACCGCAAACAGTTCGGCCGTCCGCTGGCGCAGACTCAACTGTTCCAGCTGAAGCTTGCCAACATGCAGACCGAGATCACGCTGGGCCTGCAAGCCGCGCTGCGCGTGGGTCGCCTGATGGACGAGGCCCGCGCCGCGCCCGAGATGGTCAGCCTGATCAAACGGAACAATTGCGGCAAGGCGCTTGAGATCGCCCGTCATGCCCGCGACATGCATGGTGGCAACGGGATCAGTCAGGACTTTCACGTGATCCGTCACATGGTGAACCTTGAAACCGTCAACACCTATGAAGGCACCCATGATGTGCACGCCCTGATCCTGGGCCGTGCGCAGACAGGTCTGCAAGCCTTCGCCTAAGGACATCTGACATGGATCGCGCCGCAATCGTGCATGACAATTTCCTGCGCCGTGTTGCGGCGCGGGACTTTCCCGAAGGGTCCGCACCGGCCGGACCGCTGAGCGGTCATGAAGCCGTCGCGCTTTACAGGGCGCAATGCCTGAGCCGGGCGCTGGACCGGCAAAGCCGCGCGATGCAGAAGGCCGGTCAGGGGTTCTATACGATCGGGTCGTCCGGACATGAGGGCATGGCGGCCGTTGCCGCGGCCCTGCGCCCAACCGATCCGGCCTTTCTGCACTACCGCGATGCGGCCTTTCAGATTGCCCGCGCGGATCAGGTGCCGGGCCAAAGCCCGACATGGGATATTCTGCTGTCCTTTGCCTCGTCTTCCGAGGATCCGATCAGTGGCGGGCGTCACAAGGTTCTGGGATCGAAAGCGCTGTGCATTCCGCCGCAGACCTCGACCATCGCCAGCCATCTGCCGAAGGCGGTCGGCGCGGCATATGCCGTCGCTGCTGCACGGCGTCATCGCCCTGAACATGCAGACATGCCCGAGGATGCCATCGTCTATTGCTCGTTCGGGGATGCCTCGGCCAACCACTCCACCGCACAGGGCGCGTTCAACACGGCGCAGTGGACGTCCTTTCAATCTGTGCCTCTGCCCCTTCTGTTCTGCTGCGAAGACAACGGGATCGGTATCTCGACCAAAACGCCGAAAGGCTGGATCGCGGCCACTTTCGCCAACCGTCCGGGCCTGAAGTATTTCTCGTGCGACGGGTTGGATCTGTTCGACACCTATCGCGTTGCGCAACAGGCGGCCGACTATGTGCGCAGCCGCAGGAAACCTGCCTTCCTGCATGTTCGGACTGTTCGCCTGTACGGTCACGCCGGGGCCGATATGCCAACCACCTATATGCCAAAGGCCGAGGTTGAGGCCGAAGAGGCCAACGACCCGCTGCTGCATTCCGTGCGCCTGCTGGATCAGTGCGGCGCGATGAGCCCGGAACAGGCGCTGAGCGTCTACAATGATACCTGCGCCCGGGTCGCCCGCGTGGCCGATCAGGCCATCACACGCCCTCGCCTGCAAAACGCAACAGAGGTGATGGCCAGCCTGATCCCGCCGGCACGCCCCTGCGCACCGACCAATGGCCCAACACCCGAGCGTCGGGCCGAGGTGTTCGGCGGCGATCTCAAGGCCCATTCCGAACCGCAGATTATGTCGCGATTGATCAACTGGGCACTGACCGATCTGATGCTGGAACACGGCGAGATCGTCATGATGGGCGAAGATGTCGGGCGCAAGGGCGGCGTTTACGGCGTGACCCAAAAACTGCAAACACGGTTTGGCCCTGACCGGATGATCGACACGTTGCTGGACGAACAGTCGATCCTGGGCCTGGCGATCGGCATGGCCCAGAACGGGTTCACGCCAATGCCGGAAATCCAGTTTCTGGCCTATCTTCACAATGCCGAGGATCAGCTGCGAGGTGAGGCCGCCACCCTGCCCTTTTTCTCGAATGGTCAATACACCAACCCGATGGTCGTGCGCATTGCCGGACTGGGGTATCAAAAAGGGTTTGGCGGACATTTCCACAATGACAACTCGGTCGCTGTATTGCGCGACATCCCGGGCCTGATCCTGGCCTGCCCGTCGAACGGTGCCGACGCCGCGCGGATGCTGCGTGAATGCGTGCGCCTGGCGCGTGAAGAACAGCGGCTGGTCGTTTTCCTCGAACCCATCGCCCTCTACCCGATGCGGGACCTGCACGAGGCCGGAGATGGCGGCTGGATGCAAACCTATCCCGACCCTTCTGAAAAGATCGGCTTCGGCGAGGTGGGCGTGGACGGTGAAGGCAACGATCTGGCCATCGTCACCTTTGGAAACGGCGTCTATCTCAGCCATCAGGCGCGCACGGCCTTGCAGGCCGACGGGATCAAGACACGGATCATCGATATGCGCTGGTTGTCCCCTTTGCCCAAAGCGGCACTGACACAGGCCGTGAGCGGGGCCGAACGCATCCTGATCGTCGACGAAACCCGCCACCATGGCGGCGTGGCCGAAGCTCTGATGGCGCATTTTCATGAAACAAGCGATGTGCCGCTGGCCCGCATCACCGCAGAAGACAGCATTATCGCAACAGGCCCGGCCTATGCTGCGACCATGCCATCGAAGGACAGTATCGAAGCCGCCGCGCGATCCTTGATGGAGGCCGGCACATGAGTTCCGCCAAACAGACTGCCGTCGTCATCTGCCCTGGCCGCGGTACTTACAACAGACCCGAACTGGGTGTCTTGGGCCGGCAATTCAGCGACAAGGCCCTGTTGCGACGCTTTGATGACATGCGGCGCGCGCAGGGGCAAGACACGCTCAGCGAACTGGACGGTGCGGCCCGATATTCCATTGCCAAGCATACCCGCGGCGACAATGCATCTGCTTTGATCTATGCCGCGACTTTGGGCGATTTCCGCGCCATCAATCCTGACAAAATCGAAGTGGTTGCGGTGACGGGAAATTCGATGGGCTGGTATTCGACACTGGCCTGCGGCGGTGCGCTGTCCGCCGAAGGAGGGTTCGAGGTGGTCAACACCATGGGCACTCTGATGCAGGAAAACATGATCGGTGGACAATTTATCTATCCTTTCGTGGATTCCGACTGGCATCCTGACCAGGCCCGCAAGGCAGAGCTGCTTGCCTTGGTGGATGACATTGACCGAACCGATGCAACGCTGACCCTGTCGATTGATCTGGGCGGCATGTTGGTGCTTGCAGGTGACGACGCCGGTTTGGCCGCGTTCGAAAAGGCCGTACCGGTGGTTCAGGAACGTTTTCCCATGCGCTTGGCCAACCATGCCGGGTTCCATTCGCATCTTCAGGCTCCGGTCTCGGCGCAGGGCCGCACGCGACTGAGCGCTGACCTGTTCCGACAACCGGACCTGCCCCTGATCGACGGGCGTGGCCGGATTTGGTGGCCCGGAGCTTGCGACCCGAATGCACTTTGGGATTACACCCTGGGCCATCAAGTGACCGAAACATATGATTTCACGCATGCCATTGCACAGGCCGCGCATGAGTTCGCACCGGATCTTTTCATTGTTACGGGTCCCGGCACCACGCTGGGCGGTGCCGTCGCGCAAAGCCTGATCCTGACCAATTGGTCCGGACTTTCGGACAAGTCGACATTTCAGTCTCGCCAAAGAAACAGCCCGTTTCTGTGTTCGATGGGAATGGATGATCAAAGGAAACAGGTGACATGAACCTGCGGGCCGCCGGTCAGCCTCAGAGCCGGCGCGCCGAGGTTGCCAAGCCGTTTCAGAAAACCGGTGCAGGGAGCCCGGTTTGTCGATTCCGTCGCTATTCAATGCGATAGAAACGTTCTGACGTGCCGCGAAAGACGTCGTCCAGCATCGCCCCCGGGATCAGCGTCTCATGCCGAGAAACGGTTTCCTTGTAGGTCGAGGTAAGGCTGTCGACCGGGAAATTCGATCCGAACATGCAGCGATCGGCGCCAAATTGCGACAGGCAGGTTGAAACGATCGGCGAGACGCTTTCAGCATGCCAGTTGTGGTCGAACATTCCCAGGCCGGAGAGTTTGCAAACGACATGTGGCAGGTTTGACAAGGCTGTCAATTCATCTGCCCACCGTCGCAACCCTTGCGGGGTCCGGTCGTATGGCGAACCTGCGTGGCAAAGAGCGATCCGGGTCTCCGGGGCCTGTGCAAGGATTTTCGCGGTTTGACCCATCAGCTCTGGCAGCAGTTGAAGATCAAAGGAAAGACCACGCGCGCCCAGTTGCTTCAGACCAGTCAAGAACTTTGGGTCTTCAAGCAACGCATTCGTACCAGTTGAGGCGTCTTCACCCGGAGCGCGGCCAATAATCTGACGAACGCCGCGCACCGAAGGCAGGGTTTGAAGACGGTCGAGCTGTGCATCCAGATCATCCGAGGTCAGATCGCAGAATGCCACCTGCACCAACGGCCAGTCAGGGAACTGGTCGGCAACGGATTGTACCCACTGCGCCTCGGCCCAGGGGTCAGCGGCGCCGACCTGAATGTGAACCGAAGCGCCGAACCCCATGGCTTCGGCGTCCGTGCGAAACTCCGGGAGCAAATAGTCCCGCTGGATGGAAGACGGATCGCCGAAAAACCGAACGATACCTTTCTCTGAAAGCCAGGGGTAGTGCACGGCCGAAAGGTCCCACAGGTGGTGATGCGCATCTATCCTCATGATGCTTCAATCCCGGTGGTGCGCGCCAGAATATCCACACCCTGCCCTTTCCAGAAATGCAGCAAGTCGATGAAGATCCAGTTTTCGGCCAGCTTGTCTTCGACGCGGCGATAGATATCGATCACCCTGAATTCACCGGGTTTTCCGGTGGCCGGCATCCCCATGAACCCCCCTGTGGGCGTGGCAGTGAAGTTGGGCCATCCAAAGAAGCCACCGTAATGCCCCTCGGCCAGACGGCAAACGTGATTGGTCTTTGACCGGTCCGTGAAGGCAGCGCGAAACGGGCCAGAGTGTTGCCTGGCATAGCGTTCGATCGTGTAGGTCGCGCCTATTCCTTCGGGGCCCCACCAGATCATGTCCTGGCGCCACGTGCGCGCCAATTCTTCTTCCAGCGACAGTCCGCTGTCCCAACGGCCCAGATCCGCGATCATCGCGTTGATGACCGCCAGCGTCTTTTCGCCTTCGTGTGCGGGCTGCTCATCAAGCAGCAAACCATCATGGGTCCTTGGTCCGGGCTGCACCAAATGTGCCGCGGTCTGCGGGGGAAACGGGTTCTGGCCAGCCTGGACCATCAGGTGCGGGATGTCGAAATACATCGCCGTTTCGACAATTCTTCCGCCGGCCACCTTGTAGAACGCGCAATATCGCAGGAACGCCATCTTGCCGGTCGGGCGAATACCCAACCACGGTCGGTCGAACAGCCCCATCAGATGGCCCATGGCGACAACCCAAACGTCGGTTTCTTTCCGCAACGAGTTTTGCCCCGCAAACAGAATATCCACTCGGTTCTGTAAATGAGCAAGGCTGCCCTTCAGCGGCTGCCAGAATTGCCGGGCAACCTGTTCGGCGCCGTTGATTTCGTTGAACGGATGAAAGCCGCGCCACCTCGAATCCGAAGCGCAGAATTGGCTCATCACCTTCGGAGTTTCCATCACTGCGGCGGATTCCAATGCGGTGTGAAACGCAGAGACCAGTTTTTTTTCTGTCTGAAAGTTCACGGTATTTACCATTGTAGTCAAAGTTTTGCGAGCGGCGCGAAGCCAGGTTGAGTCGGATTTCTCCGTTATTTTTGCATACGTATGCAAAAAAGTCTTGCCTGATTTGATACATGCGAATTACAGTTTTGCAAACGTATGCAAAATGATTCCTTGCAGGGGGCACCATGGCGGAAATTCAATTGCGGAACGTCGGCAAGCGATGGGGCTCATTCGTTGGGGTTCACAATTTCGACCTCACGATTGCAGATCGTGAGTTTCTGGTGCTGCTCGGCCCGTCAGGCTGCGGCAAGACAACCACAATGCGCATGATCGCCGGCCTCGAAGACGTGACGGAGGGCGAAATCCTTGTCGACGGCAACGTGGTCAATGATCTGGAACCCAAAGACCGTGACGTGGCGATGGTGTTCCAGAGCTACGCTCTGTATCCCAACATGAACGTCTACGAGAACATCCGCTTTCCGCTGAAAGTGCGTGGTATCGACCCGGCAACACACGACGAAAAGGTGCGCCGCGCCAGCGCCATGGTTGAACTGGACGATTTCCTGCATCGCAAGCCAGCCGAGTTGTCGGGTGGTCAGAGACAGCGTGTGGCACTTGCACGTGCCATCGTGCGCGAACCCAACGTGTTCCTGATGGACGAGCCGTTGTCCAATCTGGACGCCAAGCTGCGGGTTTCCACTCGGGCCCAGATCAAGAACCTGAGCCATGAGCTGGCTGTAACCACCATTTACGTCACCCACGACCAGATCGAGGCCATGACCCTTGCGGACCGCGTCGTCGTGATGAAACAGGGCGTGGTTCAGCAGGTCGGAAGCCCGACCGAAATTTATGACCGTCCCGCGAATACGTTCGTCGCCAGCTTCATCGGTTCACCCGCCATGAATTTGATGGATGGCGAAGTTGCGGGCGGAATTTTCCGCGCCGAACATGTCGAAATTGCGGTGGATGCGCCGGATGGCCCAATGACGCTGGGTTTCAGGGCCGAAGATGCCAGCCTTGCCGATGGCAAAGGTCAGATCACCGCTCCGATCTATACGCTGGAACTGCTGGGCGACGCGACCATGATCTCGGTTCGGGTCGGCGGAGCTCTGGTTTCGGTGAAAGCAGACAAAGCATTCCGCGCCGAGATTGGCGAAACGGTCTCGTTCTCGGTGCCGACGGATATCTGTCACCTCTTCGAAGCTGGAAGCGGTGCGCGGATCGGGGGCTAACCCCACAAACGGCCCGCAAGGGCATAACACCGGTCCGGACGTCGACGACGGACCGATCCTGACAGGGAGAAACCTATGAAACTCAAGACGATCCTCATGGCCGGCGCCATGTCCATCGCGGCCACCGGCGCGTGGGCAGATTGCGCCTTTGAAAACGAAGTGCCGCTAAAATCGCTGTCCGCCGGTTTTGAAGCGTGGAAGGCGGTCACCGATGCAATGGCAGAATGCGGCAATTTCAGCGCATCGCTGGATCAGGAATTCCGCGAAAAGCAGCCCGAAGCATTTGCTGCGGATCCCGCGCTTTATCAGATCGGCGGTGTTTCAAACGCGACCCTGGTGCCGTTGCTGAACGCAGGCACGATCCGTCCGCTGGATGATCTGGTCGAAAAATACGGCCAGGACCTGCTTCCCAACCAGTTGATCAAGGTCGATGGCAAGACCATGGCCATTGCAATGATGGTGAATGCGCAGCACCTGATGTATCGCGATGATGTTCTGGCTGAACTGGGCATCGAAGAACCAAAAACCTATGATGACGTCCTGGCCGCAGCTGCCAAGATCAAAGACGCCGGCGTCATGGACTATCCGATCGGGGGAACGTTCAAGACCGGTTGGAACCTCGGCCAGGAATTCGTCAACATGTACCTTGGCGAAGGCGGCTCGTTCTTTGGCGACGGCAACGTTCCAACGATCAACAACGAGCAGGGCGTCGCTGCGCTGGAAACACTGAAAGCCATGACCGAGTACATGGATCCGGAATATCTGGTTTCCGACTCGACATACGTGCAGCAACAGTTCCAACAGGGCAAGATCGCCATGGCGAACCTTTGGGCCAGCCGTGCAGCCGCCATGAATGATGAGGCCGAAAGCCAGGTCGTCGGCAAAGTCACCATGGCAGCCGCTCCTATGGGTTCGGCAGCGCCGGCAACCACCATCTGGTGGGATGGCATCGTTCTCGCTTCGAACATGAGCGACGAAGAGGCCGACGCCGCATTCCGCGTCGCGCTTGAGGGCATGGACGGCGAAATGGTCAGCGCAAACAACGACGTCGCTGTTTGGCTGAGCCCTGCCTATTCAGCGGGTGCTTTGGCGGCAGGAGCAGCCGCTTCGGCTGAAGCGGGCGCAAAGGCATACCCGGCATCTGGCCCGATGGGCATCATGCACACCGCCTTGGGCAACGGTCTTGCCGACTACCTGACCGGCGCCAAGGATGCTCAGACAACGCTGGCGGATATCGAGGCAGATTACATCACTGCCGCGAAAGAAGCAGGTCTGATCAGCAACTGATCCTCCCGTGGGAGGGCTACGGCCCTCCCGCCCCTTCCCCTCGAGAGTCATGAGAAAGGCAGAGCCATGAATTTCCGGACATTTGCCGCATTTGTCGGCCCCTCTGTCTTTATGATGCTTCTCTTTATCGCGTTTCCTCTGGTCAGCGTGTTCAAGCAGAGTTTTTACGTTACTCAGCCGATCTATGAGACGGTCGAAAAGGAAACCTGCACGCCAGGTTTCCTGACGCAGACCTGCGTGACCGAGATGGTTTCGCAGCCAAAGCTCGACGAACATGGCGAGGTCATTACCCAAACCCAATATGTCGGCTTGCAAAGCTATCGCAACGTATTGGAGCCTGAACGCGCATGGCGCGCCATAAGCGACGGCAGTTGGCATGTGCTGTCTACGATCAACTTCTGGAAGGCGCTTCGGTTCACCCTGACCTTCACCTTGATCACTCTGCCACTGGTGGTCGGGTGCGGGCTTGGGATCGCAATACTGATCAACAACGCGGCGCGGTCCATCCGTGGGCCGGTGATCTTTGTGTCCTTGCTGCCCTTCATCATCACACCCGTGATCGGCGTGCTGTCGATCAACTGGCTTTTCCGGGGCGACGGCATCCTAACCGCAATGATGGAATGGTGGCTGAACCGGGACATCGCCCTTTTCGCCCAAGCCTGGACCATCGAAGTACTGATGATGCTCTACCGCGTCTGGCACGTGGCACCCTTTGCAGCGATCGTCTTCTACGCCGGGCTGCAAACGGTCAATCAGGACAGTCTTGAAAGTGCCGTGATTGACGGTGCGACCCGTTGGCAGCGCCTGAAATACATCGTCATTCCACACCTGATGCCACTGATCATTTTCGTGTCGATGATCCACCTGATGGACAGCTACCGCGTGTTCGAAGAGATCGTCGGTTTTTCGAGCCAGGGCTACGTCATCTCGCTACAGTGGCTGACCTTCGACTACCTGACGCCGGATCAGGCCGGCAACCGGTCGATCAGCCGGGCGTCCGCCAACTCGATGCTGACCATGATCGGTGTCGTCATCCTGCTTATCCTTCCGCTGCGCCGTACATGGCGCGACCATAAAGGAGGTCACTGACATGTCCTCGCGTGCGCTTCGCCAGCCCTTAAGCCTGCGGTTGACCTCGAACATCTTCCTTGCGCTCTGGTGCCTGATCGCGGCCTTTCCGATCTTCTGGATCGTGGTCATGAGCTTCAAGTCACCCGTCGATGCGTTCGACAGCAACGCGCTGAACGTGATCTTCGGGCCGGCCACGCTGAGCGTCGGAAAGGGCTTGTCGCTGCTGGATATCATTCTGGGTATCGCGGTTATCTGGGGCACGATCTTCGCTGCCACCAAAACACTGCCTTCGATGATAAAGTCCTACACCAAGCCCGGTCAGGAATGGTTCGGCTGGCTGATCGGTGTGCTGTCCTTGCTGGTGGGTTTCCTGCTGGTGTTCTTCGTGGTCCTGCCTGCAATCCTGAACGTGTTGAACCCGCTGTTTGGCCCACTGGGACGGGATGTGCTTGGTCTGACGACCGAGCATTACAAAACCGTCTGGATCGATCGGGGTTTTTCAAACAACTTCAAGAACTCGCTGATCGTAACGACGGGCGTGGTGACAGTGTCGCTGACCGTGGGCACATTGGCGGGCTACGGTCTAGCGCGGTCAGGATCAACGTTGGCCTTCTGGATCCTGATCGTCGCACTGGTGTTCCGGGCATTGCCCCATTCGGTTCTGGTAGCAGGCTATCTGCCGGTGTTCATCAACTCGGCCGAATGGCTCAGCCCGATCTTGGGTGAGAACGCACCAACCTTGTACGGCAAGCCTTTTGCGGTAATTGCTGTTCTGGTTGCGATCAACCAGCCCTTCACAATCTGGATGCTGCGTTCGTTCTTCCAGAACATCCCGGCCGAGCTGGATGAGGCCGCCCGCGTGGATGGGTGCAGCCACTTTCAGGCCTTCCGCCGTGTCATCATGCCGGTGATGTGGCCAGGCGTGATCACCACAGGACTGTTCAGCTTCTTGCTGGCGTACAACGATTTTCTGGTCACCGCGCTGCTGCTTGATGCGCAGAACCAGACCATGGTTCCCGCCATCGTCGGCATGTTCAATCGCGAGACGACGACAACCGATCAGGTCGTTGCGGTTGCCGCTGCCGTGTCGATCACCGCGCCTCTGATTTTCCTTGTGCTGATTTTCCAGCGCCAGATTGTCAGCGGTCTGACAGCCGGGGCGGTGAAAGGCTGATGAGCAAGAACGCCCGACATAACGCCATGTCGCGCCACCCGGCGCTGAACAGGATGCCGAGGGACTTTCTGAGCATTGGGGCCGCACGTCCCAATCCCTCCCTTCGGCAACCTCAAAGGATAGAAAAATGAAAGGTTCCCGTCCCGAACAAGCGGTTCTGACCCGCGACACGGACATGAGCAAGACGGAAGACACGCGCCGCGTGATCGAAACGATGGTTGATGGTCTGAATGATCACCGCATTGATGACATCGGTGAATTCTTCGCCGAAGGTTTTCGCTGGATGGGCAATCAGGGCTGCGGCACCAAGACCGGCCTGCAAGAGTTTCAGGACAATTGGCAGCGCCCGTTTCAAGCCGCGTTTTCCGATAAGGTCTGCATCGACGAAGCGCGCCTTTACATGGGTGAATGGGCCGCCGCCTTCGGCCGCCAGGAAGCCACGCATTCCGGCGAATTTCTGGGCATTGCCCCCACAGGCAAGCGTGTCGAAATCAGGTACATGGACTTCTGGAAAGTGGTCGACGGCAAGATTGTCGACAACTGGGTGAATGTCGACTTTGCCCACGTTGCGGCGCAGCTGGGCGTGGACCTGTTCAACGGCGAAGGCTGGGAAGCATTTGACCGAGGCGAGAAGACTCCGCCACGGCCGGAAAACTGAGGATTGGAAAGATGGCAATCGAGTATCTTAAACGCGGCAAATCCGATGCGGATCGGGCGGAAGATGATGCCAAGACCCGCGCCGTGGTTGAAGCGACGCTGAAAGACATCGAAACCCGTGGGGATGCCGCGGTGCGCGAGTTGAGTGAGAAGTTCGACAACTACTCACCTGCCTCGTTCCGCCTGAGCCAGCAGGAAATTGATGACCTGATCGGGCAATTGTCCGATCGTGAGCTGGCCGATATCAAATTCGCGCAGGAACAGGTGCGCAACTTTGCGCAGGCGCAGCGGGATTCAATGCTGGACATCGAGGTCGAAACCCTGCCCGGTGTCATTCTGGGGCACAAGAACATCCCGGTGCAATCCGTGGGTTGCTATGTTCCGGGCGGCAAGTTCCCCATGGTCGCCTCGGCGCATATGTCGGTGGCGACCGCCTCGGTCGCCGGTGTTCCGCGCATCATAGCATGCACACCCCCGTTTCAGGGCAAACCCAATGCAGCGGTGATTGCCGCTATGCACCTGGGTGGCGCGCATGAGATCTATGTCATGGGCGGCATTCAGGCCATCGGGGCCATGGCATTGGGCACCGAAACAATCGATCCGGTTCACATGCTTGTTGGCCCCGGCAACGCCTTTGTCGCGGAAGCCAAACGTCAGTTGTTCGGTCGTGTCGGGATTGATCTTTTTGCAGGGCCGACCGAAACGATGGTCATTGCCGACGAGACCGCCGCAGATGCGGAGCTGTGCGCAACCGATCTGCTGGGGCAGGCCGAGCATGGATACAACAGCCCCTGCGTTCTGCTGACCAACTCACGCAATCTGGCCAATGACACCCTGGCCGAGGTCGACCGGCTGCTGGGCATCCTTCCAACCGCGGATACCGCGAAGGTGTCGTGGGACGAATATGGTGAGGTGATCGTTTGCGACACTTATGATGAGATGTTGCAGGTTGCCGATGACATCGCCTCGGAACATGTACAGGTGATGACCGACCGAGACGACTGGTTCCTTGAAAACATGACCTGCTATGGGGCGTTGTTCCTTGGGCCGCGCACCAATGTTTCGAACGGGGACAAGGTGATTGGCACAAACCACACGCTGCCCACCAAGAAGGCCGGACGTTACACGGGTGGTCTTTGGGTTGGTAAATACCTGAAGACGCACAGCTATCAAAAAGTTCTGACGGATGAGGCCGCGACGCTGATCGGCGAGTATGGCTCGCGCCTGTGCATGCTCGAAGGGTTCGTTGGCCACGCGGAACAATGCAACGTTCGTGTGCGCCGATATGGCGGAATCAATGTTCCCTACGGTGCGCCCGCCCCTTACCGGGACGCTGCTGAATGAGTGACAAACACACACATCACAAGGCCCTGATCGAACCGCTCAGGGCTGCGATGTACGATTTCGATGAGGCCGGCGTACGCCGGGCTTTGGCGGAGGTCACGTCACCGGATGCCGTGTTCCGTCTGTGTCATCCCTTTGGGGACAGCGTCGGCAGTGATGCGTTCTATGACACTGGCTACAAAGACTTACTGGCGGCCTGGCCCGATCTTGAACGACGGGATTACATCGTCATGGCCGGCCCGGATGAGTTCGGCGCAGATTGGGTCGGATGTGGTGGTTATTACACCGGTGTTTTCACCGGCCCCTGGCTGGACATCCCGCCGACGGGTCGTCAAGTCACGATGCGGTTTCATGAATTTTACCGCTTCGAAAACGGCAAGATCGTCGAGATGCAGGCCCTTTGGGACATCCCCGAAGTCATGATGCAGGCGAGTGCCTGGCCGATGGCGCCAAGTCTGGGCCGTGAATGGCATGTCCCCGGCCCTGCCACCCAGGACGGGTTTGTCCCCGGCCCTTATGATGAAGCCAAGGGCAAACAGACCTGCCAGCATATCATCGACATGCTGGAGCATCTCAAGAAACACCCGTCCCAAGGCGGCCCCGAAGTGATGGAGATGGAACGGTTCTGGCACCCGCGCATGAACTGGTACGGCCCTTCGGGCATCGGCACCGGGCGCGGGTACGCGGGGTTCCGAAATTGGCATCAGATCCCATTTCTGAACGGTATGCCGGATCGCGGGCAGTTCGTGGACGACATCACCTATCACTTCTTCGGTGACGGGGAATATGCGGCCGTAACGGGCTGGCCCAACATGATCCAGACCGTCACAGACGATGGTTGGATGGGCATCGCTCCGTCAGGCAAGAAGATCACCATGCGCAGCCTCGATTTCTGGCGTTTGGAAAACGGCAGGATCCGGGAAAACTGGGTGCTGGTTGATTTGCTGGATGCCTACCGGCAGCTTGGCGTTGACGTCTTTGCCCGCCTGCGGGAATTCAACAAGGCCCGCAATTTGGGCCGCATTGAAATACCGGATGGAATGCGCTGATGACGGAATTGCCACGCACCCCTTCGTTTTCTCTGAACGGAAAATCCGCCCTCGTTACCGGGGCCTCCTCGGGTATCGGGCAGGGGTGCGCGGTAGCGCTGGCCGAGGCAGGCGCGCATGTTGTTTGTGCGGCCAGAGGGGCGGACCGGTTGAACGACACCGTCTCCGCCTTGCGAGATCACGGCTGGTCGGCCGAAGCGCTTGTGATGGATCAGGGTGATCTGGATGCCCTGAAACAGCTTTTCGATCACCGCACTTTCGATATCGTGGTGAATTCAGCGGGCGTGGCGCGCCATAGCGCGGCCATCGAAACCACGCCCGATGACTTTGATGTTGTCACCAACGTCAATTTGCGTTCGGCCTATTTCCTGTCGGCCTACGCCGCCCGCGCTTTGATCTTGGCAGGAAAGCCGGGATCGATCATCCACATCTCCAGCCAGATGGGGCATGTCGGTGGGGTCGACCGGGCGGTTTATTGTGCGACCAAACATGGGCTTGAGGGCATGGTCAAATCCATGGCCATCGAATGGGGCAAACAAGGCATTCGGATCAACACTGTCTGCCCGACTTTCATCAGAACCCCCCTGACCCAATCCACTTTCGACAATCCTGAACGCGCCGCGTGGATCATGGAAAAGATCAAGTTGGACCGGGTCGGAGAGGTCGAAGACATCATGGGGGCGGTGCGTTATCTCGCGTCAGACGCCTCTGCACTGGTTACCGGCACGTCAATGCTTATCGACGGGGGTTGGACAGCAGATTGATGGCCGAAAAAGTAACATCCCTTCAGGTCGCCCAACTGGCTGGTGTCAGCCAGTCCGCCGTCAGCCGCGTATTCACGCCCGGCGCGTCCGTCAGCAAAAAGACCGAAGAGAAGGTGCGCAAAGCCGCTGCTGAACTGGGCTATCGTCCAAACGTTCTGGCCCGCGCCATGGTGTCCGGGAAAAGCCGGATTATCGGTTTGGTGGTAGGCTACCTGGATAACTATTTTTATCCGGAAGCGCTCGAGAAGCTGTCCAACGCCCTTCAGGAGCAAGGCTATCACGTGCTGATCTTCATGGCCTCACGATCGGCCGGGAACATCGACGATGTGATGGAAGAGATTCTTGATTATCAGGTGGATGGCGTCATCCTGGCCTCGGTGCCTATGTCGTCGGATATCGCCATGCGCTGCCAACAGGCCGGGGTGCCAGTGGTGCTGTTCAACCGCAGCCAGGACATCGAGGGCATCACCACGGTCACGTCCGACAACTATGCCGGCGGCCGCAAAGTCGCGGAATTTCTGCTAGCCGGTGGGCACCAACGGATTGCCTATATCGCAGGTTGGCAAGGGGCCTCGACGCAGCGGGACCGCGAAGCCGGGTATCGCGCCGCACTGGCCGAGGCCGGGCAGGAACTGTTTGCCCACGAAGTAGGGGAGTTTCACACGGAAAACGCCCGTACAGCAGCCCGTCGGATGTTCGATGTCGCCCCTGAACGACGGCCGGATGCCGTATTTGTGGCCAATGATCACATGGCATTGGCGGCGATGGACGTGATACGTTTTGAACTTGGCCTGCGCGTCCCCGAGGATGTCTCGGTCGTGGGTTATGATGACGTGCCGCCGGCCGGTTGGCCGGCTTACAATTTGACAACGATCCGGCAGCGGGCCAACCTTATGGTGGCCGAAACCGTTGCCGCACTTTTCGAACATATCGACACCCCGGCGAAAGCCGAACCGCGCAAAGTGGCCATTGATGGACCACTGGTTGTGCGGACCTCGGCCCGATTGCCAAAGGGGTGGGCCCCACAAAGGACAGAGACATGAAAGGCTTCGATCCGAAATTCCGGGATTTTCCGGACTATATCATCGGCATCACCAAAGAGATCTGGGAAGATCGGGGGATCGCCACGCTGCATGAGTATTACAGCGATGACATCGTCGTCCGTTCGCCTGGTTCGGTTGTTTTGGGCAATCAGAATGTCATTGGGGCCACAATGGCAACGCTTGCCGAGTTTCCGGATCGGCAGCTGCTGGGCGAAGACGTGATTTGGTCCGGCACACCGGAAGAGGGCATGTTGAGCTCTCATCGGATCATTTCAACGGCCACGCATTTGGCCGAGGGTGTCTATGGCAAGCCCACCGGCACCAAGCTGCGTTACCGGATTCTTGCGGATTGTCACGCCATCGGCAATCAGATCAACGATGAATGGCTGATCCGCGATCAGGGCGCGATTGTGCGCCAGATGGGCTGGGATCCCAAAGAATACGCCGCTGATCTGATTGCCCGGGAAGGCGGCAAAGAGAACTGCGTCAAACCTCTGACGCCCGAAATCGATCAGCCTGGACCATACAAAGGCCATGGGAATGACAATGAATGGGGGCAGCGCTACGCCGACATTCTGACGCGGATCATGAACGCAGATATGGGCGTGATCGGTTCAGAATATGACCGCGCTGTTCAGTCAGAATATGTGGGTGGCGTAACAGGGCATGGCTGGCAGGCCATCGACCGCTTCTGGATGGGTCTGCGGGCGAGTTTTCCGAATGCGGAATTCAAGATCGAGCATCAGATCGGGCGAGATGACCCCGATATGCCTCCGCGTGCGGCAATTCGCTGGAGCCTTTGGGGCAAGCATGACGGCTGGGGCGTGTTTGGCGCGCCGACTGGAGCGCAGGTTTATGTCCTCGGGATCAGCCACGCTGAATTCGGCGCGCTTATCACAGGGCAACCGCAGTTGCGCCGTGAATACACCCTGTTCGATGAAACCTCGGTCTGGAAGCAGATCCTGTTGCAGAACGGCGAGGTCTGAGTGGGCCGCCCGGTCTCATATCGAATCCTGTCGGGCGGTCTGTCCGAGCCCCGAACCGTTCGGCGTTTCCATATGTACCGTCAAAGCCTGAGGGCGCGGCGACTGAATCTGCGCCCGCCCGGAAAGTAAGGGCCTGTCCTTATTGGGCACACGAGCTTTCTTTCCAAAAACGTTCAATCGGATCGTACGTCATGACAAAATCATCCATCCCTTCCCGCATAGTCCGCTATGGCGAGCTTCAACCCTGTAAAACCGCTTTTATCGATGCCCATACTCCCGGCAGCGATCAAAAAGAGAACTTCACGATAATCGGCGGCGGCGTCTCGGAATCTCCGGACCAGCATGTCCACATCACGGACAAGATCGGTTTCAACATCGGAGCGGCCGGGCAGCCGCCGAAATGCCGCAACTCACTGCACAGCCACACCACGGCCGAGGTCTTTTTCGTTGCCAAGGGTCGTTGGCGGTTTTTCTGGGGCCGCTATGGTACGGCCGGGGAATTCATCGCCGAGGAAGGAGACATCTTCAACATTCCAACGGGTATTTTCCGGGGCTTTGAGAATGTCGGCCAGGATTACGGAATGATCATGTCGATCCTGGGCGGAGACGATGCGGGTGGCGGCGTCACCTGGGCGCCTCAGGTGATCGAAGATGCACAGGCACATGGTCTGATGCTGGGCGACAATGGCGTTCTGTACGACTCCAAACTGGGCCAGGTACTGCCGCACAATGTCCGCCCGATGCCTTTGCTGACCGAAGAACAGCTGAAAAGCTATCCCGAAGTTCCTGTCGAAGATGTGGTCGGCAAATACGTTGCGCGGTATTGGGATCTGATGGCGTTGTCGGCCAAAAAGCCCGCAAAGGTGATTGGCGAAAACGCGTTGATCAAGGACAAACCCGGATTCGAGGTCGATTTTCTGGGGCGCGGGTCCGCAGTGACCCAACCGATCGCTGCCAAGAAACCAGTGGTTCTGATGCCAGCCAGCGGTCACTGGCGTGTTTCGATTGACGGGTACGAGACTACGATCTCGGTGGGCGACACGACCTTGGTTCTTCCCGGCGAAACCTATGGCGTTCAGCCATCTATGACCGGACAGGCGGGCCTGTACCGCATCACCGCAACCGATGACCCGGCAGGAGCGACCTGGACAGGATGAACGCGGACCCGAATGACACCCACGCCGTTTATGAACGGCAGGCGAGCGAATATGACAGGCGCCGTTCCAAGGCCCTGTTCGAAGCGCGCTGGTTGGCGCGCTTCACGGCCAGCCTGAAGCCGGGTGACCGCGTATTGGACCTGGGCTGTGGTTCGGGCGACCCGATTGCCCGTTGGTTCATGGCCGAAGGGTTTGACGTCACGGGTATCGATTTTTCCGACGCCATGCTTGCCATTGCCCGCGACCGTTGGCCCGATGGCGACTGGCGCAACGCGGATATGCGGAGTTTTGAACTGGATCAACAATTCGACGGCATCATTGCCTGGAACAGCTTCTTCCACCTTACGGCGGACGAGCAGAAAGACTGTATCGCCCGGATGGCGCGCCATTTGCGACCCAAGGGAATGCTCATGCTGACCGTCGGACCTCGTGCCGGAGAGGTCAGCGGCACAGTCGGATCAGAGCTTGTCTACCACGCATCGCTGTCCCCGGCCGGTTACGCCGGGTGTCTTGAGAAAAACGGGCTGCAAATGACCGGATACCTGGCCGAAGATCCAGAAGCCCAAAGCCACACGATCCTGATGGCACGAAAAATTTAAGGAGGTCCCCATGACCGTAAAAACAACACATGTTGGCTCTCTGCCCCGAACGCAGGACGTCGTGGATTTTATTTTTGCCCGCGAAAACGGCGAACCTTACGACACAGGCGCCTTTGATACCTGCATGGCCAACGCCGTGGCCGAAACGGTGCGCAAACAGGTCGAAGCCGGTGTTGATATCGTCAGCGACGGCGAAACTTCGAAAATCTCCTATGCGACCTATGTCAAAGATCGCTACACCGGGTTTTCGGGCGACAGCCCTCGTAACGCGCCGGCAGACTTGAAGATGTTCCCCGGCTTTCTGCAAAGACTGGCCGATGACGGCGGTACCCCACAATACGCAAGGCCGATGTGCACGGGTGAGGTGCGATCAAAAGGGCAAGGCGAGTTACAAAAGGACATCGCCAACCTAAAGGCGGCCATGGCTCGACACGGGGCCGAGCGCGGCTTCATGAATGCCGCGTCTCCCGGAGTGATCTCGTTGTTTTTGCAGAATGATTTCTACCCTACGCGAGAGGCTTATCTGGCAGCGTTGGCCGACGCGATGAAGGACGAATACGAAACCATCGTCGCCGCCGGGTTGGACCTGCAACTGGATTGCCCCGATCTTGCCCTGTCGCGCCACATGCTGTTCACCGACCTGTCGGATGAGGCGTTCATCAAAATTGCCGACATGCATGTCGAGGCCCTGAACCATGCGCTTCAGAACGTCCCGCAGGATCGGGTACGGGTACATATCTGCTGGGGCAACTACGAAGGCCCGCATTGCTGCGACATCGCCATGGACAAGGTCTTCAGCACCCTGATGGCGACCAAGTCGCGCTATGTCCTGTTCGAAACGTCCAATCCGCGGCATGCCCATGAATGGACTGTTTTCCGGGACCGCAAGGCCGAGATTCCCGATGACAAGGTTCTGGTGCCCGGCGTGGTCGACACCACGACCAATTTCGTCGAACATCCCGAACTTGTGGCCCAACGGATTGACCGGTTCACGGAAATCGTGGGACCGGACCGGGTGATCGCGGGCAGCGATTGCGGCTTTGGCACTTTTGCGGGTTTCGGCGCCGTCGATCCCCAGATCGCCTATGCCAAGCTGGCGGCGTTGTCCGAAGGGGCAAAGCTGGCTTCGGCATGAAACCTCTGATCTTGTTGCCGGGCATGATGTGTGATGCCCGGCTTTTTGGCCCTCAGATCAATGCTCTGTCGGGCAGAATGCCCGTGATGACCTTTCCGTTGTCTCATCACGACAGCATAGAGGCCATGGCCCGGGATATTCTCGGGAATGCGCCGCCGGTCTTCGCGCTGGCCGGGCTGTCCATGGGGGGTATCGTGGCGATGGAGGTCACGCGCCAAGCCCCCGAACGTGTTTCGCGTCTGGCCTTGCTTGACACCAATCCACTGGCGGAAAAGCCAGAGGTAAAAGCGCGTCGTACGCCGCAGATGTCCGTCGTGCGCAACGGTCAGCTGAGGACCGTGATGCGTGACGAGATGAAGCCCGGTTATCTGGCTGACGGACCGAACCGGGGGGCGATCCTGGATCTGTGCATGGCAATGGCCACCGACCTGGGCCCAGACGTTTTCATACGTCAGTCCAAGGCGCTTATGAACCGACCGGACCAAAGCGAGACGCTGACGGCTTATACCGGAAAGGCTCTGGTCTTGTGCGGACGTGAAGACCGGCTTTGCCCAGTTGAACGCCACCGACTTATGCATGACCTGCTGCCACGAAGCGCGCTTGAGATCATCGGCGACGCGGGCCATCTCCCGACATTGGAACAACCTGAAAAAACAACAGCGGCGCTGTCCCGCTGGCTGGAGGACACATGACACCGTCCCTTTTGTCTTTGCTTCGCAAAGTCGATACGCCAACTGTCTGCAATGCCATCGAGGTGGCACAGGGCAGGCGCGGGTTCGACAGGTTCACGCGTGGCACCATGCTAAGCTCGGCCCCCGAAGGGCCTGCCATCGTCGGCTATGCGCGCACCGCAAAAATTGCTGCGGTCAATCCCCCGACCGAGCCGCCCGACGTCATCAAAGTCCGACGTATGGCCTATTACAAGTACATGGCCGAGGCACCCGGCCCTTCAATCGCCGTGATCGAGGATCTGGATTATCCCGATTGCATCGGCGCTTATTGGGGTGAGATCAATACGACGGTTCACAAGGGTTTCGGCATGTCTGGCGCTCTGACCAACGGTGTCATGCGGGATCTCGGGGATTTGCCCTCAGGGTTCCCGATTGTCGCTGGTTCCATCGGACCGAGCCATGGTTTCGTCCACGTCCGCGAGATTGACACTCAAGTTTCGATTTTTGGTCTGACAGTTGACCCCGGTGATCTTGTTCACGCCGATCGTCATGGCGCATTGGTCATACCGAATGATGTCGTTGATCAATTGGAAGCTGCAATCCATAAGCTTTTGGCGACAGAACGTATTGTTCTGGACGCAGCCCGCGAGCCCGCGTTTGATTTCGAAGCATTCGAAACCGCCTGGGCCGCCTTTGAAAAAGCACGGGTCTGATCACAAGGGTCGGAGACAATGAAAGCCGGCTGGGTGAAATGCACTTACAAGCCCCTTGCTCGTCAACCCAGAGCAAGACGGCCTCTGCCAACGCAATGCCCGTGACGAAGGGTTACCCACATCTGTCTGTCCGGTGGCGGCGTCGCGCCGCTGCCGGTGACGCCCGAACGAAAACCGGACCGTTTCAGGCAGCAGTCCATTACACCGGAGTGTACGGGGTTTCAGATCCGTTCAGCCCCGCGTACAATCCGCGTTTCCAGACAGTTTCCCGAAAGAACAATCAAACCTTGTGAGAAGCGGCGCCCTGCGCATCCCTTCGCTGTTCTCCGATCACGTTCAGCATGGCATCTACATCTGTACGTACGGTTTGTGTTGCCGCTTCGCGCACCGGGCCAAAACCGCGGATATCCAGCGGCGCTGACAGGATCTTCAGGCAGGTTTCCGCCTCCAGCTCGGGGCTGGATTTTTCAATGCGATCCAAGACAGCCAGAAACCAGGCCAGGGTTTCGTTTTCAAGCTTGCGGTCCCTTGAAAACCGGAATGGATCAAGCCAGCCGCCGCGAAGCCTGCGTGCACGCGAAAGGAGCCTCAGAACGGGGGTCATCCAACCACCATAGCTTCGCTTGCGCGGTCGCCCGCGTGCATCCTTGCGACCGGTCAGAACCGGTGGCGCGAGGTGGTATTTGATCCGAAAATCCCCTTCGAACTCGGACCGCAATTGTTTCTCGAATTGTTGCGATGTCAGCAACCGAGCAACCTCGTATTCGTCTTTGATTGCCATGAGGCGAAACAGGGATTTTGCCGCAAGAGAAAGCGCTTCCTCGCGTATCTGGTCAGGCAGTGCTGCGGACAGACGGGCCAGGCGATCCCGGTACTGTTGCGCATAAGCGGCATCGTGATAGATCGCCAATTCATCGGACCGGTAATCGATTATCTGCTGCGACGATTCTTGCGATAAGCTCTTTTCCTTCGCATTCAGCATCTGCGGGTTTGCAGCGATCACCCGCCCCAGATCAAAGGCCATTATGTTGGCCTCGATCGCGGTTCCATTGAGCTTGATCGCCTGTTTGATTGCAACCTCACTGATTGGAATGTTCCCCAGCTGCCACGCGACACCAAACAGCAAGGTATTGGCAAAGACCGAATCCCCCAGCAAATCCACGGCCAACTGGTTTGCATCCAACGCGAAGACATTTTCTTCGCCGACGGTCCGGCGTATCAGCGCTTCTCGTTCGTCGACCTTGAGCTGGGCATCGCGGTGCAAAACAAGGTCGCCTGTTGGCATTTCCGCACGGTTCAGTACGACTTTTGTGCCCTTGCGATAGTGAACCGAGGCTTTGGGCGCCGAAGACACGACCACGTCACACCCAATGACGGCGTCGGCGCTTTTGGCCTCAATTCGGACCTGATTGATTTCTTCGGGCGTGCGGGCAATGCGAACATAGCCGACAACCGTACCGAATTTCTGGGCGAACCCGGTAAAATCCAGCACGCTGGCGCCTTTGCCTTCCAAATGCGCCGCCATCGTCAGAACGGCGCCCACCGTTACGACACCGGTGCCGCCGACCCCACCGACCAAAAGATCGTACGGCGCGTGCAGGTCAGGAAGCTGCGGGTCGGGAACCTTGGCAAGAAGCGACGGGATATCCAGTTTCTGCCTGGGTTCCTTTCGCCGCACCGCCCCTTCCACAGTAATGAAACTGGGGCAAAACCCGTTCAGGCAGGAAAAGTCCTTGTTGCAAGAGTTCAGGTTGACCTTTCGCTTGCGGCCCAATGGGGTTTCCAAGGGTTCGATACTCAGACAGTTGCTTTCGACCGAGCAATCGCCGCAACCTTCGCACACCGCGGGGTTGATGAAAGCAAACCGCTTGGGGTCTTCAGTTTTTCCACGCTTGCGGCGACGGCGTTTCTCGGTGGCGCAGGTCTGCTCGTAGATCAAAACCGTCACACCTTGGATGTCACGCAACTCACGCTGCACGGCATCCATCTCTTCCCGGGGGTGAAAGCTCGTTCGTGCCGGAAAATCGCTGGAATCGAATTTTGTTATATCGTCAGAAACCAAAGCGATCCGGTCGACACCTTCTGCGCGACAGGTCTGGGCGATCCCGGAAACGCTGATAGGGCCATCAACAGGCTGCCCCCCCGTCATTGCCACTGCGTCATTGTACAGGATCTTGTAGGTGATGTTCGTACCCGCAGCCACGGCCTGGCGAATGGCAAGCGACCCGGAATGATACCAGGTGCCCTCGCCAAGGTTTTGAAAGATATGTTTGTTGCCATTGAATTTCGAGGCAACAACATGCGGCACACCTTCGCCCCCCATCTGCGCATAACCGACCGTGTTGCGGTTCATCCAACTTGCCATCACGTGACAGCCGATGCCTGACGCAGCCATGCTTCCATCGGGGACTTTGGTGGATGTGTTGTGGGGACAACCCGAGCAAAAATACGGAGCCCTGACCGCACCCGGAACATTCAGAACGGATGGCGGTTCGTCCGTCAGCGCCTTCGCCTTTTCCAAAAATCCCTCTTCCGGGAAAAAACGGTCGAGTCGCTCTGCAACGACCGGAATCAGGTTCAACGGGCTCAACTCTCCGGTCCAGGGAATCAACGGATCACCCGCTGCGCGGTGTTTTCCGACCATCTTTTCGGGTTTGTCCCCCGGCCAGTCATAGAAATATTCCTTGAACTGGCTTTCGATGATCCCGCGTTTTTCCTCGACGACCAGCACTTCTTTTTTGCCACGAACGAAAGACAGTGCATCGCGCCGCGCCAAAGGCCAAACCATCCCGACCTTGTAGATGTCGATGCCCAAACGGCGGCATCCGCTTTCGTCGAGCCCCAGAAGACGCAGCACTTCCATCAGGTCCAGATGGCTTTTGCCCGTTGTGACAATCCCGAACGGGGCATCCTTGATGTCATAGATGCGCCGGTCGATCGGGTTCGCCTCGACAAAAGCCTCGACCGCCCGCAACTTGTGTTCGATCCGCGTCTCGATGGCCGGGCTTGGCAAATCGGCGCTGCGCACGTGCAAGCCGCCCGGCGGCAGATCTATTTCCGGCAAGGTAAATTTACGGTCCGGCTTCAACCGCACGGATTGCCCGCTTTCCACGGTTTCCGAAATCGCCTTGAACCCGACCCAGGTGCCCGAGTATCGGCTCAGCGCGATCCCGTATTCGCCGAACTCCAGGTATTCAGCCACGTTGGCCGGGTTCAGCGTTGGCATGAACCAGGTCATGAAGGCGACGTCGGACTGATGCGGCATTGAAGAAGACACGCAGCCATGATCGTCACCCGCGACAACCAGAACCCCGCCCTTCGGCGACGAGCCATAGGCATTGCCATGGCGCAACGCGTCCCCTGAACGGTCAACTCCGGGGCCCTTCCCGTACCACATCGAAAACACGCCCTCGACCTCACAATCGGGATCCAGCGAGGCCTGCTGGGCACCAAGAACCGCTGTGGCGCCGAGGTCTTCGTTTACGGCCGGCATGAATGTGATCCTGGCCGCCTCGGTTTCCTCTTTCGCTCGCCACAGCTCCAGATCCAAACCACCAAGAGGAGACCCCCGATATCCGGAGATGAACCCGGCCGTGTTGTTTCCTGCTGCTGCGTCCCTGCGGGCCTGGTCCAACATGATGCGCACCAGAGCTTGCGTTCCCGTCAGGAAAACACGACCCTCTGAGGCTTTGTATCGGTCCGACAGGACGTAAGTATCGAATTTCAGGGACTGGTCAGTCATGGATGCCTCGCCTTTTCTGGGTATTTTACCGGAATCTTTTGAGGAATCTGTTCTACTTTCCCGCCATTTCCGGGGATTGCTGAATAATCCTCTCTTCTTTTGTCACGATATGGGGTATTTTTCTCGAATGCTTCTCGACTCACGTGACTGCCAACTTCTCGCGCTGCTTCAAAAGGATTGCCGCATCTCAAATGCTGACCTTGCAGAACGGGTGGGCATGTCATCCTCTGCCTGTTGGCGTCGAGTCCGCGTGTTTGAAGAGGCCGGCCTGATTTCGCAGTACCGTGCTGAATTGTCGCCTGAACACGCCGGGCTTTCGTTTCAGGCCCTGGTGCATGTTCATCTGACCCGGCACAATCCGGAACATCTTGAACGGTTCATTGCAGCGATCGAGAAGCGCCCGGAAGTCATGGAATGCTACGCAACGACCGGGCAGGCAGATTACCACATGCGGGTGATCTGCAAGGATATCGGGGCTTACAACGTTTTTCTTGAAGAATTCCTGTTTCGCCTGCCGGCGGTGGAAAGCGCACAAACAAATGTCGTTCTGCGCGAAATCAAACGCAGCAACGCCCTGCCCATTCCTGCCTGTTGAGATCGGTTCCCCGGGTTGGACTTGCCGTCCGGTATCGGCTTTGTTGCAAAGCTTTGAACGCACCAAGCAAAAGTTCCACTCGAACATGTTCCCAAGCTACGATTTGGCCCGCCAAACTCCACGGAATTGATGTTCATAGAATTTTTCAAGGATCAGGTCTGGGAACGCCCCAAAAACCGTCGCGCAATTCAGCTTCAAGGCAGGTAAAACGTGGTTGCCTTTTCGACCGCGACCTTTTGGATTCCGCCTTCTGCGCCGCGCTCTGGGCTGAAGCTTCCATCGACGCCGAACAGCCGCAAAACCGAATTTCGAAACTGAAGCCATTTTGTTGCTTCGCGTTTCGATCTTCCTGTTTTCTTTTCCCGTGCTTGCATCGAGTCCGGCTCCTGTTCGCTGCCGTCATCAGAAGTGTAGCATCATTCCTTTGCTTTTTCAGATTTTTATCAGAGAACCATCCGACTATTTCGCAATTTCGTCGATCAGCCGCGTCTCGAGAAGCTGGCCATTCTGGTACAGCACCGGGTAAGCAATAGATGCGATATGGCTGTTGAACTCCCGGAACGCCCGCAACGTCTCAAGATGAATATCACTGGTTTCGAAGCTTTCCCGTGACCCGTGCTGCAATCGGCGCAGATGTCGTTTTCGGCTTTCACGTTCCACCCGTTTGATTTCGGTCTTCTCAAGGCTCAGCAGGCGCGCGCTTTCCAGATCGTCTGAAATAAGCACGTTTGATGCCAGCTTCATGTTGGCCAGAATACCCTCGTGCATCTGAACAAGTTCCGACCAGCCTTCCTGCGAGAAGCTCGAGCCTTTGGCTCGCATTTCACCCGCCAACACGGTCAAGCGCTTGGCTACGACATCACCGGCCGTCTCCAGCCGGATTGCGAATTCCATCAAGTCGCGTGCGGATTTTTCGTCCTTTTTATCATATACATCCGGCGGAATCGCCGAAACGAATGCCCTGATCCCGGACAGGCAATTGTTCACGTCCTCGTCGATGGCTTGTACCGCTCGAATCTGTTGTTTGTCGCCACTGCGATACAATTCCAGGCAAGGCCGGAACATGGTTTCGACAAGGTCGCTCATCCGCAGCAGCTCACGCTTGAGGCTTGGCAGGGCCTGACTGGGATTTGCCACGTTTCCTATGTCCAATGCGCTGGCCGGTCGTGCCGGTTGCGGAACCAGTTCCTTCTTCTGATCCGGCAAAAACCTTTCGAACAGAACTTTCAATCTCCCGCAAAATGGCAAGGCCAGAAGCAGCAGCGACAGGTTGAACAAAACATGCACATTGACCAGCATCTGCCCGCCTTGCGGGTCTCCTAACAACCCGGTCCGCAAAGCCATGTTGGCGGCAAACAAACTCACCAAAGCCCAACTGCCACGCAATGCCAGGTTGGCATATGGAATGCGCCGGGCCTGGACTGGCATGGCACGGGTGAGCCAGACCGGAATGAAGGCAGAGCCGAAATTCGCGCCAAACACCAAAGACATCCCGGCGGCGAACGGGATCGCTCCGATCTGCACAAGGGTGACACACATGAGGATGGCCGCCACCGAAGAATGCATGATGAAAGCCAAGGCGCCCCCGACCAGAAACGCGGTGATATAGTCGCGCGCCAGATAATCCGCCACCGCGGGCAGAAACGCGCTGTCCCGAATGGGATCCATCGCCTCGCGAAGGAACCGAAGCGAGATCAGGATAAAGGCCACGCCCATCAGGATGCGCCCCATTTGCCGGGTTTTTTTGGCGTCGGTCTTTACGAACAGATACCCCCCAACCGCCAACAGCATCGGAACAAGCCAGTCCAGCCGGAACGAAAGAATCTGGATGATCAGCGCCGACCCCAGATCGCCGCCAAGTACAATCGCAAGGCCGGCAGGAAAACTGAGCATTCCACTGGCCGCAAACCCCGAGGTCAACAGAGCAACGGCCGCCGAGCTTTGCAGCACGACCGCCATCGTCAACCCAACCACCGAGGCCTGAAGGTAGCTGCGTTGTTGGGTCATTACCCGCTGGAACGACGCCCCATAGCTGCGCTCGATCCCGGTTCGCACCATACGAACCGCGTAAAGCAGCAGCATCGTCGCCCCGGCAAGGCTGATAAGGAAGCTGACAATTGCCATACTCTACCCCGTTATTCTTTTTGGCCCAGCTTGTCGCGGCGCATTGTATTATTCATGTTACCGGCCGCGATTGGGAAGGGATACATCCCATTTTTGGCCTACAAGGCGTAAACTCCTGTGAGCTTCACCGCAAGCACTTGACCGCGCTTTGGCGGAACATCCGTCACCTATGAACTTGGCCAAGGGCGCCCGGAAGGACGCGGCCCCTGATCCTCTATTGTGACACGAGATCGGTAAGGGGCGTCAACTCTCGGCCTTGATTGCAGCAATTACGATGTCGATTGCGCGGTCCAACTCCAAACGCGAGATGGTCAGCGGCGGTGACAATGTCAGAACGCACCCCTGACTGATCTTATAGCTCAGACCGGCCTCGAGGCAGGTATAGTAGATCCGTTCGGCGCACGCGTTTCCCGGTGTTTTGTCGGCGCGATCATCCACGATTTCGATCCCGAACATCAGGCCCCGTCCCCGGATGTCACCGACAATCGGAACGTTCTGAAGTTCATCCATCAAGCGACCAATGGCATGTTCACCCAATTCGGCTGACCGGCGAACCAGGCCTTCGTCTTCGATGATCTGGATCGTCGTCAAAGCGGCCCGGGCGGTGACCGGGTTCTTTTCGTGCGTGTAATGCCCGATGGCAAAATCTCCGCAGACATCCAGCTGTTTGCGGGCGACACAGGCGGCAATAGGCAGGATGCCGCCGCCAAGCGCCTTCCCAAGTGTCACGATGTCCGGGATGATCTCGTCATGTTCAAAGGCGAACATCCTGCCCGTCTTGCCAAGACCCGTCGGGATTTCATCCATGATCAACAGCGCCCCGTGACGGTTGCATGCCTCGCGCACCGTCTTCCAGAACCCCGGCGGAGGGACATAGGGCACGGCGCGCATCGGTTCCGCAATGACCGCCGCCACATCTCCTTCGCGCTCGAGGACATATTCCACCATTTTCGCACAGGCCAGCCCGCAGGTTTCGGGGCCCGCATGATTGTACGGGCATCGATAGCAGGTAAAGGGGGCGACATGTTCGGTACCGGACAAAAGAGGCCCCGCAATGTGACTGCGAAAGGTCGCCTCTCCGCCGACACTTGCAGCGCCGAACCCCGCGCCATGGAAAGCATCCCAGAAGCTGATCGTTTTGAACCGACCTGTAGCGGCGCGCGCGATCCTGAGGGCAACCTCGTTGGCGTCAGAGCCGCCGGTGGTAAAGAGCATTTTGCCCAGATCACCAGGCACGATCTCTGCCAGTTTTTCAGCCAGCTCCACCGCCGGATCATTGGTGAAGCGGCGGGGCGCGAAAGGCAGATCGTCAAGCTGTGCCTTTATGGCGGCTACCAAGCGGGGATGGCCATACCCGATGTGGTGCACCGAGTTGCCGTGGAAATCCATGTACCGGCGGCCCTCGATATCTTCGATCCAGAGCCCTTCGGCCTTTGCAATGGTGCTGACGCAGGGTGAGGACAGAGATTGATGCAGGAACACGTTCGCATCGCGTTTGAGCAATGGCGATGATTTCGGCCCCATCGATTTTTGCAGCCACGCCTTGCGCGCCTCAGACGTGTTTGATTCCCCTTCAGTGTGGACAATTTGTGGCATCGCCGCTCCTCTTTGCCGTCATCAAAAGATACAGACCCCGCAAGGCCCGCCAGTACCAGGGAGGAACTGTGTTGCCCTTTCCGCAAAAGGGGTAAGGGCAACAGACTCAGTTAGGCCACGGCAGCGAATAGGTTTTGACGTTGGTGAAAAACTTCATCGCTTCGATGACGCCTTCCTTCACCCCGTTTCCACTGTCCTTGATGCCGCCAAAGGGCGACATTTCAATGCGGTAACCCGGCTGTTCCCAGATGTTGCAGGTGCCGACGTTCAACCCGTTGATGAAGGCAATCGCCCGGTTCAGATCGTTTGTGCAGACACCCGAAGACAGGCCGAACTCGGTTCCGTTTGAAATTGCCATCACCTCTTCGTCGTTGTCCGGCACGCGAACGATCGGCACGATGGGTCCAAAGGTTTCCTCCATCACCAATTCGCTGTCATGGGGCACCTTGTCGACCACGATAGGCGGCAGCAGCGCACCCTGGCGACCGGGGTGGTACAGAATTTCAGCACCTTCTTTTTCCGCCTGAAAAACGCGGTTTTCAAAAACCTCGGCGGCCTTGTCATGGATCACGCATCCAAGTTCGGTTTCCGGGTCTTGAGGATCGCCGAACTTGATCTTCCTGGCCTTCTCAAGAACCAGCGGCACGAATGTATCGGCCACGCTTTCCTGCACGAGAATGCGCTTGACCGCCGTGCAACGCTGGCCGGAATTTCCGGTAGCCCCCGCCACCGCAATGGCTGCCGCCTTGTCTAGATCGGCCTCACTCAGGTCATTCAGTACGATCAGAGGGTCGTTGCCGCCAAGTTCCAGCGCCTGACGCTTGTAGACACCTTTTTCGGCAATCATCTTGCCCACGGGCACACCGCCGGTGAAGGTGATGATATCGATGTGTTCATTGGTGATCATCTCGTCGCCAATGTCGGCGGGCCAACCTGTCACGACCTGGAACATCTCGGGCGGCAAGCCGGCCTCATAAAGAATGTCAGCCAGTGTCAATGCGGTCAGCGGCGTCAGTTCAGTCGGCTTGCAAACCATGCAATTGTTGGTGGCAATCGACGGCGCGATCTTGTGGCTGACCATGTTCAGCGGGTGATTGAACGGCGTGATCGCACTGATTGCTTTCACCGGCTCTCGGGTGGTGAAAATCTTGCGGGCCTTGCCGTTGTGGGTCAGGTCGCAGGAAAAGATCTCACCATCATCCTTCAGTGCCTCGGCCGCCGCGAATTGATACACGTCCTGCGCGCGCTTGGTTTCGTAGATCGCATGCTGGTGACAGATCCCCAACTCCAGCGTCAGCCATTTCGCAAGATAGTCGCGCTTTTCGCCGATCAACTCGCCTGCCCGTTGCAGGATCTGGCTGCGCTCGTATCGGGTCAGCTTGGGTTTGTAATTCGCCGCAATCTCGAACGCCCGGCGCGCATGTTCGGCTGTACCGGCTGGTACGTGGCCCACAACTTCGTTGGTGTACGGGTAGAGAACGGGAACGGTGTCGTCGGTAAAGACAATCTCGCCACCGATCCGCATTCCCTCGTTGCGTACTTCGATTTTCGACATGGTCTGATCTTTCATAGCTTACTGTGCCGCCGCTGTTGTTGCGTAGAAGAAGGCATCGAAATTGCGCAGCACCGGTTGGTTCGGCAGGTCGATGACGCGGTTCACGATGAAGGGAACTTCCTGCTCGGTCAAACCGCCATGGCTGCGCAACGGTTCTTTGAGCGCTGCCAGATCATGGCGATGCGCGGACGTGCCGATGCAGATGTTTTCGCCGGAAACCATCACGATGTCGCCAATGCGGTCGCCTGGCAATTCGAATTGCTCGATCGCCTCGGCCTTGGTCAGCACATGGGTGATGCCGCTGGTCGCCTTGAGCTTGCTGATTATGTCGTCCCGGTCTGCTCCGTCAGGCAAATAGGCGGTTGCAAAAGACCCCAACGCACCATGATGCACAACGTATGGGTCGGTAATCGGAAGAATGACCCGCGCCGCATCCTTGCCCAGCCATTCGTCCATCAGGTCCTGCACGTACACAACCGAGGGGGATCCATCCGCCAAATGCTTGGGCTTCATGCCGTGATCCGCGGTCACCACGATGGCCGCACCCAATTCATCCAGTTCGCCCAGATACCGGTCAAACATAGCATAGAAATCGAGTGCGCCTTTTTGATCGGGTGCAAACTTGTGCTGGATATAGTCTGTGGTCGACAAATACATCACGTCGGGCTTGAACTCTTTCAGCAGCTTGACGCCAGCGGCAAAGACAAATTCGGAAAGCTCTGCCGAATAGACCTCGGGGACGTCCATGCCCAGCCATTTGCTGGCGTTGTCGATGCCGTGTTCCGCCAGCGTCGTTTCACCCGACCGTTCGGAAGAAAACGCAACCGCCCTGCCCTCGTCAAATTTCAGCCCGGCCCCCAACAGTGCGCGCAGCTTGTCCTTGGCGGTTACCATCGCCACGCGGAAACCCGCGTCGTAGAATTGGGAAAAAATGGTCGGCGCACGCAGGAAGCGGACATCATTCATCATCACTTCCTCGCCGCTGTCAGGGTCGATGAGGTAGTTGCCGCAGATGCCATGCACGATCGGAGGGCGCCCGGTGGCAATCGAAAGATTGTTGGGGTTGGTGAAGGACGGGATAACGGAATGGGCCAGTCGGTCCGTACCCTCTTCGCGTATCCGCTTGAGATTGGGCATCAGCCCTTTCGCAATCGCGACATCAAGGTATTCGGGCTCGCATCCATCAAGGCAGATGGCAATGGCAGGCACCTTCGGCGTCGGATAGACGCGCTCATTTGCTTCGACAGGGGTTTGAATGGTCATCTGTATTTTCCTTGATGTTTAAGCGGCCAGCTTGGCGCGTTCTTCCAGTGCCCGAAGAGGAGGAGCGGCGTTTGTCACGCCCATTTCTTCCAGGGATTCCTTTGCTGCGCGCACGACATTGCGCATGACGTCTTCGTCCATCTGACCGATGCATCCGACGCGGAAACTGTCGACGACGGTCAGCTTGCCCGGGTAGATGATGAACCCTTTGTCCTTCATCAGGTTGTAGAACCGATCGAATACGAATTTCTCATCGGCGGGGCAGAAGAACGTGACGATGATCGGGCTGAGCCAACGATTGTCCAGCAGCGTTTCGAAACCCAGTTCACGCATGCCTGCAACCATGACGTCCCGGTTGCGGGTGTAACGTGCGCCGCGGCCGGCAACGCCGCCTTCAGCGGTATGCGCCCGAAGCGCTTCGATGAAGGCGGCGACCACGTGCGTCGGCGGGGTAAAGCGCCACTGACCGGTCTTGTTCATGTGCGCCCATTGGGCGTGCACATCCAGAGACAGGGAATGACTGTTACCCTTTGCGGCTTCCAGCTCGTTCTTGCGCGCCACGATGAAGCCAAATCCGGGAACGCCCTCGATGCACTTGTTGGCCGAAGACACCATGGCTTCATATCGAATATCCGAGGGCCTGAGCTCGATCGCGCCAAAGGCAGACATCGAGTCGATCAACAGCTTGCGTCCGGCTGCATATGTGGCCTCGGATATTTCCTCGACGGGGTTCAAGATACCCGAGCTGGTTTCGCAGTGAATGGCAACAACATGCGTGATGGCCGGATCATCCGCGAGAATGCGCGCAACCTCGTCGCCCCGTGGCGGCAGGTAATCGCCCTTGTCCAGCACGATATGGTCCCGGCCCAGATACTGTAGCGTCTGCGCAGAACGTTGCCCATAGGCGCCATTGGCCAGTACCAGCGCCTTTCCTTCCGGCGGAATAAAAGACGCCAGCATTGCTTCGACCGAGAAGGAGCCGCTGCCTTGCATTGGCACGCAATCGAAGGCGTCGGCGCCGTCACCAAGCAGGCCCAGCAGGCTTGACCGCAGCTCTCTTGTCATGGCGCGAAAGTCGTCGTCCCAGCTGCCCCAGTCCTTCAGCATGGCCTCTTTCACGGCATAGGACGTTGTCAAAGGACCGGGTGTCAAAAGGTATGGTTCGCCGAGGCGCGGTTGCTCGATTTTTGGATGGGATGGCGTCATTACCGGGCTCCAGAACAGCGTTTTCACAAACACCATTGCAGCAACGGTTGCTATATGTGAAATTGCAAATATCAATCTAATTATAAGTGCAGCCTATGCACAAATCATTGGGGACCGGTGATGCGGCACAGCCAGCTCAAAGCCTTTCATTACGTGGCCAAACATGGCGGGTTTTCCCGCGCGGCCGAGGCGCTTTTTCTGACGCAGCCGGCGATTTCCGAACAGGTTCGAAAGCTGGAACAGGATCACGATCTGTTGTTGTTTCAGCGCGAACGAAAACGCGTGAACCTCACCCCCGAAGGCGAACAGCTTTACCGGTTCACAAAGCAGTATTTTGAGATCGAAGATCAGATCGAGGACTACCTTTCGGAAACCAAGGCCGCAATCGACGGGGAATTGCGGATCATCGCCGATTCAGCGCATCACATGACGTCTTTCCTGGGGTCGTTTCAAAAGAAGTACCCCAAAATCACCATCACCGTGCGGTCCGGAAACACCGAAGAAATTCTGGAAGAACTTCGGTCGTACAACGCCGAGATCGGTGTTGTCGGCAGCCTGTCCCCCGGCAAGGACATGGATGTGTTGAACCTGGGGTCCACTGAAATCGTGGCCTTTGCCGCCCAAGGCGTGCTTTTGGCATCCAAACCTTCGCTTTCTTTGGAAGAACTGGCCGATCTGCCGCTGGTATTCAGAGAGCACGGGTCAAAAACACGTCAGAAACTGGAAGAAGAAGCCGAAAGGCGCGGTATCACGTTGAATCCTGCAATCGTTGCGGAAGGGCGCGAGGCCGTTCGCGAGCTTGTGGCCTCGGGCGCAGGCATCGGATTTGTCTCTCAGGCAGAGTATGGGCATGATGATCGGTTGCGACAAATCAAGCTCAAGGACGTGAAGTTGCAAATGGGTGAAAGCATGATTTCGCTGTCGCAACGGCGCAACGTAAAGATCATCCGAGCCTTCATGGACTTCGCCCAGCGCGCGCTGGAAGAAAAAAGCCCCCCCGCCGATACCTGATCGGCGGGGGCAGCGTTCCTTTGACTACCGGCTTCGCCAAGCCTGAGTGCGCTTCAGAATGCCTTTTGAAGCAATCAGGTGAACGATCCGGGCAGCCGCGTTGGTGTAAAAGATCATCATGCCCATCGCCGCCGCAGGCGCGATATCCCCGGCATCATCCATGTTCAGCACCGCGATGGACGCAAGCGTCGTTTTGGGAGAGTAAAGAAATACCACTGCCGACACGGTCGTCATCGCGTTAACGAACAGATAGATCGAGATGTCCAACACCGCCGGCAGACAAACCGGAACCGTTACCCGTGCGAACAGCTTCATTGTCGGCTGTTTGAGCGAGGCAGACACCGACTCAAATTCTCTGTCCATTTGCTTGAGCGCGGTGACGGCCGTCAGGTGCGATACGGTGTAGAAATGCGTCACAGTGCAAATCACCAAAATCGCCATCGTGCCGTAAATCCCGTTCAGCGGATTGGACGGGTTGTTGAAGAAGAAGATGTAAGACAGCCCCAATACCATGCCTGGGATCGCCATGGGCAGCATCGCGAACATCTGGAAAATCGACCGGCCGGTTCTGAACCCGTTTGATTTTTCCACCAGATAGGCCCCGAAGAACACAACCGTCGTGCCGATGACTGCCGTCAGCAACGCCAGTTTGATCGAGTTGAAATACGACCCCCAGCCGCCGCCGTCCATTCTGTTGAACTGATAGTTCTTGAGGCTCAGACTCAGGTCGTACGGCCAGAACTTGATCAGCGCCGCAAACTGACACACAGCCAGAAGACCCACGATGAACAGGCCGATCAGGCTGCAATAGATCAGGAATATGCGGTCAGCTTTCGGGTTTGGCGTCGCCTGATATGGCACGGAACGCGCCGAAAGCAGCGCAACCTGCTTGGACTGAACCATCCGGTCGATGGCAAAAGCCAGAATGGCCGGGATGACCAGAACCACAGATACCACGGCGCCCATTTCAAAATTCTGCTGGCCGATCACCTGTTTGTAGATATCCACCGCAAGCACGTTGAATTGACCACCGATGACCTTCGGCAATCCGAAATCAGTGATCACCAGGTTGAACACGACAAAGGCCGCCGAGATCAGGCCATAGCGGGCCCCGGGGATGGTCACGGTCCAGAAGGTCCGCCATGGCGTCGACCGCAAGCTGGCCGCAGCTTCATACAGGCGCGCGTCAGATATCGCGAGCGCGGTCGATATGATCAGAAACGCGTGCGGAAAGGTAAAGAAAACCGATCCGATCACGATGCCTATGGGGCCGTAGATGCTGGCACCGAACAGCAACTCCTTGATCATGCCCTGATTGCCGAACAAGTAGACCAACGCGATGCCCGGCAAAAGCGACGGAACCAGGATCGGTGCCATCGCAATGAGGCGAAAAACACCCTTGAACCGCATGCAGCTTCGGTTCAGCGCATAGGCGAACCAAAACGCCAGTGTCACCGTCACAATGGTGCTTACAACCGAGATCCAAAGCGAGTTCTTGATCGAATTGAACAATGCCGGTGTCGAGAAGTAGTTGATGAAATTGTCCAGCCCTCGCGACTGGACCGGCCGCATTTGCACCCGGCGGAACGTGTTGGAATCAAGCTCGACCCAATCGGTGCCTTCATTCAATGTCGATCCGACCAGAAAGCGCCCGGTATCCGTCGTATTGCGGACCTTGTACATCACCGGGCTGCGAAAGCTGAATTCAGGAAAGAAACCGGTCACCGGCAAGCGCCCGTCGGAACCCGTCACCAGATCAGAGTCGGAATAGACCCCCAATTGCCTGTTCAACTCGTCCGCCGACAGGATCGTTCCATCAAAGACGCCTACGTCGTCACTTACCTGAAACTCGTACTGGGACAGCTCGACCCGATAGGTCGAAAACGACTTGGACAGCATCGTGTAAAGCGGCAACGCCAATGTCACGACCAGATACAGCGCGATCACCATCATGCTGCCGCGCATCAGGATATCATCACGGCTGAGCTTGGGCTTGATGTCCGGCCCGACAGGCAGGCTGTCCTGATTGGTAGAAACCGAGCTCATGCCTTGGCCTCCGGCACTTCAAACGCCATAAGGCGGTTCTCGGGAAGCTCAATCACCACTCTGCGCCCCTCTTCCAGTTCCAGACGACGCACAGCGTTGATCGAGAAATCTGCGATCAGTTCCGATGATCCGAACTTCTCGTTGTTCAAGCGGCAGCGCCAGAACGAACCCAGGAACTCCATCTCATCCAGCGTCACCTCTATGCAGTTCCGATTGCCGCCCGTGTCGAGATAACCAGCTTCATGAGGGATGATGTCTTCGGGTCGAATGGCCGCGATGATCGGGGTTCCATCGTTGAACTTGTGGCTGAGGCAGGCAAAGGTCTTTTCCCCGACGCTCAAACGTCCGCCTTTGGTGACCTGTGACCGGATCTGGTTCATTTCACCGATAAAGTCGGCAACGAACAGATTGGCCGGTTCCCGGTAGATTTCGGTAGGAGGCCCCACCTGTTCGATCACACCATGGTTCATGACCACGATCCGGTCTGCCATGGCCAGCGCTTCTTCCTGATCGTGGGTCACCATCACGGTGGTCACACCCAGCTTGCGCTGCAACTCCTTGATCTCGTGCCGCAGATGAACACGCACTTTGGCGTCCAGCGCCGACAAGGGTTCGTCCAGCAGCAAAAGTCCGGGGTTGGTCGCGATGGCACGCGCCAGCGCAATCCGTTGCTGCTGACCACCTGACAATTGCGCCGGATATTTCTTGCCCTGATCCGGCAGACCAACGAGGGTCAAGAGTTCGTTTACGCGAACAGCGATATCCGATTTGCTGCGTCCGGTGTTTTCAAGGCCAAAAGCGATGTTCTTTTCAATCGTCAGATTTGGGAACAACGCATAGGACTGAAACACGATCCCGAAATCACGCTCGGACGGGGGCAGATTGGACACGTCCTTGCCATCCTGCATGACCGTACCCTTGGTCTGCAAATCCAATCCGGCGATTGCCCGCAAAAGAGTGGTCTTGCCGCACCCGGACGGGCCGAGGAAACAGACAAACTCGCCCTCGTTGATTTCCAAAGAGATGTCCTTGAGCGCCAGAAAGTTTCCGAACGCTTTCCACAAATTTTGGATGCTGAGATACAGTTCACCGGGTGGTGTTTTCTGAAGCACGGGAGAAGTCCTCACATCTGCACCTCGGGCGCGGCCGGTCCTGGCCGGTTGAAACCGGGTGAGTAAGTTGTTTTTCGGGGAACAATAGACTGGTGCGCAGGAGAGGCACGAAAGCCTCTCCTGCCAATGGGGTTACTTCGCTTCCGACTTTCCGTCATAGCGAGACTGCCATTCCTTCAGGATTGCCGCGCGATTGTTGGCGGCAAACTCAAAATCATTTTCGATCATTGCATCCAGAAGACCCTCTGGGAAGTGCTCAACCGGTTTTGCAACGCCCGGATAGGCGACAACTGCATAGCCGGTGTTGTACATCTCGTTGGCTTCCTTGGTGACGGTAAAGTCCACCAGCTTCTGCGCGGCCTCCAAATTGGCGGTGCCAGCAACAATTGCGGTGGCTTCCATGTCCCAGCCGACGCCCTCAGAAGGCACGATGATCTCAAGCGGCGCGCCATCGGCTTTGGATTTTGCCCCGCGGAACGCAAAGGAAATGCCAATCGGGATTTCGCCCGCCGCCGCCAGTTTGCAGGGTTTTGAACCTGAATGGGTGTAACGCGCGATGTTCTCGTGCAGCGCATCCATGTATTCCCAACCACCTTCTTCACCGAACATCTGCAACCAGCTGGACACGTCAAGGAACCCGGTGCCCGATGAATTCGGATTGGGCATGATCACCTGATCCTTGTACATCGGGTCGGTGAGATCCTTCCAGGATGTCGGCGGGGTCAGCCCGGCTTTCTCTGCCTCGACGGTATTGTAGCAGACGGATGCAACCCAGGCGTCCATGCCGACCCAGGCAGGGGGGTTGTCGCCATCAACAAATTTTTTGTCCAGCTTTTCCACACCGGCCGGCGCATAAGGTTCCAACATACCTTCTGACTTCAGCAGCAGCAGCGACGTGGCGGCCAGGCCCCAAACAACGTCGGCCTGCGGATTATCACGTTCTGCCAGCAATTTCGCCGTAATGATCCCGGTCGAGTCGCGAACCCAATTGATCTTGATATCAGGATGGCTTTGATTGAACGTCTCGGCATACCGGGCCAAGTCTTCCGCCTCGACTGCGGTATAAACTGTCAATTCCGTTTCCGATGCCGCCGCCGTCGCCGTCAGCGCACCGATAGTCAGAGCTGCGAGAAGTGATGCTTTGTGTTTCATTGTGATCCTCTGTTGGTAGTAATGTTATTTTCGCCATTCTTGCGCGGCGTTCGAACTCGATTATTGTGCACCGATTGTTTGACAGCAGTTTGACAGATAAAAACGCCAATAAAAATCGATTATATCTTCGATGTCATAAGCATTTCCTATAGATGAAAACCGTCCGCCCTGGATGATCAGCGCGGAACGGGACCATGACGATCAACAGATCATCAGGCCATGTCAAAGGCGCTGAATTCTTCAGACTTTCCCTGCGGTGGCGCAAAAAACGCTTAACGTGTCATCGCAAGAAGTCCGATCCCGATCGCGACAATGGTCGCTGCAAGAAGCCGGTTGGATTTCGGTCCTTCGCCGAACCACATCACACCAATAAGCGATGCAAAGATAACCGAACTTTCCCTGAGGGCGGATACAACGCCCAAGGGCGCGACCGTCTTGGCATACAGCACCAGCCCATACGCCAGGCCAGAGATGACGCCGCCTGTCAGACCCGCCCAGACATAACGCCTGGGCAGCGCTACGAAACGCTGCCATCTGGTCGCGAAGATAAACCCGGCAACAAAAATTTCGGCAACGAACAGTGCCGCAATGTATCCCAGTATGTTCCCGGACAGCCGGATACCAATGCCGTCCACAATCGAATAGGACGCTATCATCAGACCCGTGCCAAACGCCGCCGCCACGGCGACCCAGCTTGTGTTTCGGCCCAGCCCGATCAGGGACAGGCACCCAATCCCAGCCGAGATGCAGACAATGCCGACCCACGCGATCGGCGGCAGAAACTCACCCGCGAAAAGAATGGCACCCACCGTGACCAGGATTGGCGTAATCCCGCGTGAGATCGGGTACACCACCGACAGATCTCCATGTTTGTACGCGGTGTTGAGAAACCAATAGTACCCCCAGTGGATCAGGGTCGAGCCGATGATGAAGGGGAACGCCGCCCAAACCGGCAAGCCGATAAAAGGCAACGCAATCAGCGCAGGTACGGCGTGGCCAAGCGCCACCAACCCCAAAACAACCGCTTTGTCGGGCGCGCCTTTGACAACCGCATTCCAGAGCGCGTGCAACACGGCTGCGGTCAAGACGATGAGAACGGCCTGTAATGTCATTGTGGCCCGACGATATGAGCTGAATATTTGTCTTGCGTCACAATTCGGCTTTCAGAGCGCTTGTTTGCGCGCACACACAGCGGCTCGACCAAAGCTTGACCTGTATCGCGACGGCAACGCTTTATTGGGCTCAAACCCGCTGGGCAATGCAACCCCGGCGAGGGGCGGATCAGGTTGGTCATCGCGGGTTGGTTGCACAACTGACGATCCAGACCAACCGTATGCCATGTGGTGCCACGGCTTGGTTACCCCTGCTCAATAAGCACCACATCACGATGCAACTTTCCGGTCAGATGATACGCAACCGTGCAGCCAATGATGATGCCTCCGACAATGACATGCTGCGCTGTGCGGAAGTCTGGTGTCAGCCATCGGGTCGCTCCATACTCAGGGATTCGGATTTCCCTTCACCCTATTTGTACTTTGCAAATTTTGGCAATTTTTTTCCTGTTATTGCGTCATGCGATCACAATATCCACGGGCTGGCTTTGCAGCGCGCCAGCAATGCTATTTGGCAACTCCTCATCCACCACCAGAGTCGCTTTCACCGGCAGAGGTTTCATTACGATCGGACCAACCATGTCGAACTTGCTGCTATCAGCCAGGATCAGCGGCCGCTGCGACCGCTGCATCATCATATGACGCAGGTTGGCGCCTTCCAGCGAGAAATCCGTAAACAATGCCCGAGAGCTCACACCGCCGACCCCGATCAACGCATATTCTGCATTGTATCGCGACAGGTGGTCGAGCGTGTCCAAACCCAATGTGGCATTCTCTGAAAAATCCAGCCGCCCGCCCAGCAGCGTGACTTCGGCGACCACCGGTGCCAACACAGATGCAATCGTCAAATCATTGGTATATACGGTAAGATTTTGTCGCACAGTAGCCAGAGCCTGCGCCGCCGCCACTGTCGTTGACCCGCTGTCGATTATCACGCTGGCCCCGTCCGGGATCACGCTTGCCACATAGGCTCCAATCCGTTCCTTGCCTTTCGGGTTGGTTTGAGCCCGGTCGGCCATCGGAGGTTCCCGCCTGCGGATACTGGTCGCGCCGCCCCGCACCTGATGAAGCTTGTTCTCCAGTGCCAACTGTTCAATATCCTTGCGCACGGTTTCCCGTGACACACCAAGCCGTTCCGTCAGCGAACGGATCGAGACCGCTGGCTGGCGCGAGACTTCTTCCAGTATGATGGCGTGGCGTTCAGGTGCGAGCATTGACCGGCCCTTTGGTTTTGGACTGCACGAATATGCCAAAATTTGCAAACATGGTACAGCCCAAACACCCAATCAGACACGCGTTGCCATGGCGCAGCGGTAACGCCCTCACACCAATGGTCCAGAGCGGTCAATGGACCCTGCCACCGGGCACGCAGTGACTACGCCGGGTAGATTGGGAATGATTTGCACAACGCAGCGACCGAGGTTTTGCAGCGCAGAATTGTCGCGCCGGTATCACCCGCGGCCTCAGCTTCGATCAAATCCGCAATCACGTTTGCCAATTGGTCGAACGCGGCCTCTTTCATTCCGCGGGTCGTTGCCGCGCTCACGCCCAGGCGCAATCCAACCCATTCTGGCGGTCGCGTGCTGTCATTGGGGATCGCGTTTTTGTTGGTTGTGATATTGGCCTTCTCCAGAACGACCTCGGCGCGTTTGCCTGTGATACCCTTGGGGCTGAGATCCACGAGCACCAGATGCGTGTCAGTACCACCGGACACGATACGCAACCCCCGGGACTGCAAGGTTTCCGCAAGTTTGGCGGCGTTGGCTTTGACCTGCGCTCCGTAGTCCTTGAATTCATCCGTAAGCGCTTCGGCAAGGCAAACTGCTTTGGCCGCCAGAACCTGGCTGTGAATCGAACCCTGAACGCCGGGGAAAACCGCAGATTGCAGCCTCTTGAACCAGTCCTCGTTTTTGGTGAGGATCAACCCGCCACGAGGACCACGCAGTGTTTTTGTCGTGGTGCACGTCACAATGTCCGCATGCGGAAAAGGCGAAGGATGCACGCCCGCGGCGACCAGCCCGGCAATATGGGCCATGTCCACATGAAAACGCGCACCGACCTTCCTGGCGATTTGCCCCATACGCTCGAAGTCGATTTCCCGTGGATAGGCAGACCCACCCGCGATCAGCAGCTTTGGCCGGATTTCCTCGGCCAGTTTTTCCAGCGCATCGCAGTCAATGACCTCGGATTCGGCATCGACACCATAATGATGCGGTTCGAACCAGCGACCCGACAGGTTGGCCTTCAGGCCGTGACTCAGATGACCGCCGGCGGCCAGATCCAGCGACAAGACCCTGTCACCAGGCTTGAGCAGCAGAAAGAAAACAGCAAGGTTCGCCTGGCTGCCGGAATGGGGCTGAACATTGGCATAGTCGCATCCGAACAGTTCCCTGGCGCGGTCAATTGCCGCCTGCTCGACGACGTCGACAAACTGACCACCCCCGTGGAACCGGTTTCCCGGATACCCTTCAAGCGTCTTGTTGGTCATCTCATGCCCAAGAGCATCCAGCACCGCGCGGCTGACGATATTTTCGGACGCGATCAGCTCAATTTGGTCCTGCTGGCGCTTTTTCTCGTTTGCAAGAGCTTCTGCGACGACGGGGTCGGTCATCCTGACTGGGTTTTCAAAGTGCCGCGACATCCGGGCTCCTCCGATGCGATTGCGTTTTCTCCAAAATTCCAGAGTTCCACTGGCCGAAGCAAATCAGTATTGCTATTTATTTGCCGCAGAAAAACTAAGGCTTAAATGGATGTCACTTTCCCCTCGTCGCCCGAAAGGCCCACATCTCAATGCTTTACGAGCATTTGAAGCGGCGGCTCGGCTTGGAAGTTTTGCCGCTGCGGCAGACGAGCTATCCGTTACTCCGGGCGCGATAACTCAGCACGTCAAGGCCCTTGAAGCCTGGGCCGGCACCCAACTTTTTGTCCGAAATGCCCGCGGGGTCGAGATGACGGCGCTCGCCGAAGAGCTTTTGCCCGGGTTCACCCAGGCGTTTGATCAATTGGGAATGGCCGTGCAGGAACTTCGAACCAAGGCCCTGCCGCGCAAGGTCAAGGTCGCCGCGCTGCCGTCGATCGCGCAATTGTGGCTGGCGCCCAGACTTGGAACGCTCAGGCAAATTGCCCCGGATTTGTCCGTGTCTGTCGTGGCCCTTGAAACGCCGCCAAACCTTGCGCGTGAACCATTTGACATGACTTTGTTCTTTTCCGGTGAAACGATCGGAATCAACGAAATCAAAATAGCCGAAGATGTGATTTTCCCGGTTTGCGCGCCCTCGGTCGCGGACAGATTGAAATCTGTTTCAGATCTTTCGCGGGAAACCCTTCTCCATGACGGGGCATGGGCAAATGATTGGGACAATTGGCTGAACAGCCAACCAGATGGCGCACGTGTACCGAAGACGGGAACCGTGCACTCGTTGTATTCCGTCGCGCTGGAAGAGGCGCGTCATGGCGGTGGCGTGTTGATGGCGCACGAAGTTCTGGTTCAGAACTTGCTGGACAATGGCGATCTGGTTCGCCCGTTTTCGGCCTCGTTGAAGCTTCCCCGCGCAATGGTGGCCAAATTCACACCCTCTTTCAGCAGATCCCCCGCCTTCAAAGAGTTCAGATCGTTTTTGCTGAACGCAAACTGAAAAGCGGTGCCCGCAAAACGGGGTATTCGCGCCGATCAGGCCCGCCTTCCCCTGACAGTCTCAGCTGGCCAAATTTGGCGACGAATCCTTCGGGAAATACCATCAAATCCGTGAAGCTTCACATACTTAAGTCGTGGTCCGGCCTCGGACTGGAAGGTTGAGAAACGCGCCCCGACGATGCAAGCTGCTGTCAAGAACCATGGTTCGGGACGGAGGAAGAATGTCAGACGCGCGCCCCTCGGCGAAAACCGATCCTGGTCTCGCCGTACGCGACCTGAGCTTTCATTATGGCGCCAAGACGGCTTTGGATGCTGTCTCTTTTGACGTGTCGGCGGGGATGTTCTGCGGTCTGCTCGGTCCGAATGGGGCCGGTAAATCGACACTGGTGTCGCTGCTCACGCGATTGCTTGTGGCGCCGGACGGTGAAATCACGGTCGCAGGCCATGATCTGCGCCAATCCCCACGCAAGGCGCTGGCAAAGCTTGGCGTGGTCTTTCAGCAACCGACACTGGATCTGGGTTTGACGGTGCGCCAGAACATGGCCTATTTCGCGGCTCTGCATGGGTTGTCGCGATCCGAAGTCCCCGGCCGTATCGATGCGGCGCTGGATCGGCTGAACATGCGCGACCGCGCCGCGGAACGTGTGCGCGATCTCAATGGTGGTCATCGCCGCCGGATGGAACTGGCGCGTGCCCTGCTGCACGAACCTTCGGTGTTGCTGTTGGACGAACCGACCGTTGGGCTTGATGCCGCGGCTCGGCACGCGATAACCGACCATGTGCACGACCTGGCGGAACAGGGGCTTTGCGTCTTGTGGGCCACGCATCTGACAGATGAAATGCGCGACGACGACCAGCTTCTGGTTCTTCATCGCGGTCAGATTCTTGCCAGTGGGCAGGTGGGCCGCCTGCGGGGGGATCAAACACTGTCCGATTGGTTCCTGTCCCGAACCGAGGTGCCGGCATGAACGGGTTCCTGGGAGTCGCCCGCGCCATCATCGGACGCGAGTTTCTGCGTTTCATCCATCAACGCGAACGATTTCTGGCAGCTCTGGTCCGGCCAATGGTTTGGCTTTTGATCTTCGCAGCAGGGTTTCGCGCGGCCCTCGGCCTGTCGATCATTCCACCCTACCAGACCTATATCACTTACGAGACCTATATCGTCCCCGGCCTGTGTGCGATGGTTCTGTTGTTCAATGGGATGCAAAGCTCGCTCAGCCTTGTCTACGACCGCGAGATGGGCTCGATGCGCCTGCTGCTGACCAGCTCGTTCCCGCGCTGGTGGCTTTTGTTCTGCCGTCTGCTGGGATCAACCGCGATATCCATCCTGCAAGTCTATACGTTTCTCGCATTGGCCGCTGTGTTCGGCATTGTCCTGCCCCTACCCGGATATGTCACGGTTCTGCCGGGGCTGGTTCTGGGCGGTCTGATGCTGGGCGCGCTGGGGCTGGTGCTGTCCAGTTTCATCAAGCAGCTGGAGAATTTTGCCGGGGTGATGAACTTTGTCATATTCCCGATGTTCTTCCTGTCCTCCGCCCTTTATCCGCTGTGGAAAATGGCTGAAAGCTCGCCATTGCTGCGTGATATCTGTGCGCTCAATCCTTTCACGCATGTGGTCGAGTTGATCCGGTTTCTGCTTTACTTGCAGATCAACTGGGGGGCCCTGCTGTGGGTTCTGGCGTCAACCGCAATACTGAGCGCGATCGCCGTTTGGGGGTATGACCCGGCCCGGGGCCTGATGAGGCGAAAATCATGACGGCAGCGCCACAAACCGCAAAGCGGAATCTGCTTCTGAAAACGCGCTTGGGCCTTGGGGCCGTCGTGCTTGGATCAGGCACCCTGCTGGCGGCCGCAATCCTTTACTTCGGGATGCAGACCGTCGCCAGCCGCCTGGAAACGGCTCTGGCATCGGAAACCCGCATGGCACGCTATGCTGCTCTGTCGACCCAGGCGGCCACATTTCTTGTGATCGCAACCGAGTCGATACAGACCGGCCAAACGGTCGAGTCTCGACTTGATCGCCTTTCACCGATCCGAGACCAGATTGGGGCAACGTTTCTGAACCTTCGTTCCGATGTGGAAGATGCCGTTGCCGCAGTTCAATCCCTGGGGCTGGACGAACAATCGCGATACGGAACCCAATCCCTGGGTCTGGCCAGAATGGAAGCGCTGCTGGCCAGCACGCTGGAAGGGCTAGCCGACGCAGAAGCCGATCAGGCCCAGCTGCGCGCCTATGTCGACTCGTTTGCGTCGGCGTTTGATCCTCTGCTCAGCCAGGCGGTGAATACCGAGGTTCTGTTTCGAAACTCTGTCATGGCGGGGATCGAACGGACCCGTTGGGTTCTGACCTGGGCGGCACTGGCACTGGCACTGTTCGCCTTGCTCAGCACGGCGTGGTTCTATTTTGGCCTTGTGCGACCGCAGTTCTCTCGTCTGGATCGGTTGCGCAACGCGGCGGTTCAGGTCGGCCGATCCGAATTCGCAATTTCGCTGCCTCAAACCCGTAATGATGAGATCGGCCAGTTATATGGCGAGACCAACCGCATGGCCGCTGCATTGAGAAAACGCCAGGCCGAGGTTGACGCAGAATGGGCACGGTTGAACGAGACCATTGCCCAGCGAACCCGCGAACTGAGCGCTGCAAATGAATCCCTGTCCAAGATCGACGAAAACCGGCGCCGCTTTTTTGCTGATGTCAGTCACGAACTGCGCACGCCGCTGACGGTCATCATGATGGAAGCTCAGATAGGCCAGAGGGATAACCAGACCGCGCCAGAGGCGTTGGCAACAATCGAAAGCAGCGCCGCAAAACTGAACCAGAGAATCGATGATTTGTTGCGCGTCGCCCGATCCGAAACCGGTGAGCTGGCTCTGGAACCAACCAACGTTGCACTATGCGAACTGATGCAAACAGTCGTGAGCGACATTCAACCTGAAATCGATGGCGCCGACATGCAGCTTGAAACGGGCGACTTCCCGGATTGTTCGTTGCACTGTGACCTGAACTGGATTCGTCAGGTCCTGCTCAGTCTGATACGCAATGCGATCCGACATGCGCGGGACGGGAAGGCGTTGTTGCTGTCCGGCCAATCGGTTGATGGTGGCGTTCAAATACAGCTGACCGATAACGGCCCCGGAATTCCCGACGGCGCTCAAACCCGGATCTTCGAGCGGTTTGTTCAGGGAGGGGCAGCAAACAGTCAGGGCTTCGGTGTCGGGCTGGCACTGGCTAGGTGGGTTATCGAGGCCCATGAAGGAACCATTTCGGTGGCAAGCCCGGTTCCGCGTGAAAACGCCCTGGGATCAAATGCCGGTACAAATGTCTGCATTCGACTACCGCTGGCGGAGGCATAGAAAAATGGTCTCCAGACTGCTGATCATAGATGACGACCCCAGAATCACGTCGGCCCTTGTCCGGGGCCTGTCGCTGCACGGCTACTCAGCCGAGGCTGAAAACCGCGCCGACCAAGGGTTGGAGCGGTTGAAAAGCGGTGTATTCTCGGGCGCGATTGTCGATGTCATGCTGGGAACCGACAGTGGCATCGAACTGGTCCGGGCCGCACGTCTTGCCGGGGTCGGAATCCCGATATTGATGTTGTCTGCCCTATCCGATGTCGATCATCGTGCCGCCGGGCTTGAAGCCGGGGCCGATGATTACGTCGTTAAGCCGTTCAGCTTTGATGAGCTTGTCGCCCGGTTGCAAGTACAGGAACAACGCGTGCTCTCTCAGCGCCCGGACCCCGCGCGCCTGTCGTCGCAGGACAGAACGCTTTCGATCCGCAAGACACGCATTGCGCTCACCGAACGTGAATTCGAACTGCTCACGCTGCTCAACAGCAAGGCCGGATCGCCAATATCCCGAGGAGAACTGTTTGACACGCTCTGGTCACAGGACGGGTCCAGTAACGAAAATGTGGTGGACGTCTACATCGGATATCTGAGGAAGAAATTGGGGTTGGATGATTTTGGATTTGAAATCAAAACCATACGCAACCAGGGGTTTTGCATTCAGGGGGTCGCCCCGTTGTCGGATGACGCCTGAGTACCGACCAAAGTCTAAATCCTTCTTATGAATTAAGAGTCGCACGGGCGCATGAGACCTGCCACATTGCTCGCAAGCACTTTCTAGGAGGAGGACCCTGATATGGCTTGGAACAGACCTGTTATTCGCGAAATCGAATGCGGCATGGAAATCAACATGTACGGCCCCGATCATGACGACGAGCGCGGTGGTGGCCTGATCTGATCAGCCGCAGGCGCCAACAATAGATGACGTTGCGCGCGATAATACTTGGGGCCGCTGCTGGTGGCGGCCTTCCGCAATGGAATTGCGGATGTGAAAACTGCAATCTGGCCCGAAGCGGACATATTCCGGCGCAGACGCAATCATCACTCGCGGTCTCACCCGATGGCAAGAACTGGGCCATCCTGAACGCGTCTCCGGATATTCGAACGCAGCTTGGCAATACGCCCGTCCTGTATCCGACCGGGTTGCGAGCGGTGCCGGTTCAATCGGTGCTGGTGACAAATGGTGACATCGACCATGTGGCTGGCTTGCTGACGCTGCGCGAGATGCAGCCATTCACGCTGTTTGCAACCCAAAGCATTCAGAACGTCATCGCGCAGAACCCGATTTTCGACGCCTTGAACGCCTCGGTCGTGACTCGCGCGCCGATCTCGTTGAATCAGACGTTCGATCTGGTTCCCGGCTTGCAGGCGTCATTGTTTCCGGTGCCCGGCAAAGTGCCTCTGTATCTTGAAGGGGAACATGTCGAAACCGAATTGGTTGGCGAACAAACCGTCGGGGTGGCACTGAGCGCGCAGGGGAAGACGGCATATTACATACCGGGCTGTGCCGCATTGACGCCCGAGCTGCGCGCCCGGCTTGACGAGGCCGATCTTTTGTTTTTCGACGGCACGCTTTGGCACGACACGGAAATGGTGCAGGCCGGGTTGGGTCAGAAAACGGGCAAGCGCATGGGCCATATGTCGATGGACGGCCACGATGGATCCATCGCTGGTTTCGACGATATGAAAATCGGCCGGAAAGTGTTCATCCACATGAACAACACCAATCCGGTTCTGCGCCCCGACAGCGCCGAGAACGCCCGGGCACGGGCGAAAGGCTGGACGATAGGCCAGGATGGCATGGAGATAACGCTATGACCCAAAGCCGCACAGAGTTCGAGGCCCGGCTTCGTCAGATCGGAGCCGAGCGTTACCACGACCTTCATCCGTTTCATCATCGCCTGCACGGAGGTCAATGCACGCCTGACGAAGTACGGGCCTGGGTGATCAACCGCTACTATTATCAGCATTCCATCCCGATGAAGGACGCCGCCTTCATGTCGCGTGTAGAAGATCCTGCGCTGCGTCGAGCCTGGCGGTCGCGGATCGAAGATCATGACGGCACGGAAGACAACGAAGGTGGTATCCGGCGCTGGTTGCGACTGGCCGAAGCAGTCGGTCTTGATCCGGACTATGTCGCCTCATGCGACGGCGTATTGCCTGCCACCAGATTTGCGGTGGATGCTTACGTGCGATACGTCCGCGAAAAGTCGTTGCTGGAAGCGGTTGCGGCCTCACTCACAGAACTGTTTGCTCCCAAGATTCATGCCAACAGGATCGAAGGCCTGCTTCGGCATTACGATTTTGCGGATGACAGCTCACTTGCCTATTTCCGCAACCGCCTGAAAGAAGCCCCCAAGGATGTGGCCTTTGGTCTGGCATGGGTTCTGGATCATGCCGACACCGCAGAAAAACAAGACGCGGCAGCCAAGGCACTGATATTCAAGACCGATGTCCTCTGGTCGCAGCTGGATGCCCTGTGGGGTGCCTATGTCGAACCTGCCCGAATTCCTCCGGGGGCATGGAAGCCGGACACCGGTTTACGGATGCGGCAGGCGTCGTGATGTTGGCGCAGGAGGTCCCCTTGCTGCCGCGTGGTGTCCGCATCCATTTCGATTCCGTGCGAGAACAATGGGTTCTGCTGGCACCTGAACGGGCCGTGACGTTGGATCAGATCGGACATGCGATTCTGAGCGAAGTAGACGGCCAACGCAGCTTTGGTCAGATCACCGCAAGACTGTCCAGGAAATACAACGCCCCGGAAGAACAGATTGTCGAAGACAGCTCGGGGTTTCTGGATGCCCTTCGGGTGCGTCGCTTTCTGGATGTCATCTGATGCAGGTAAAAACCCCTCCCCCCATTGCCATGCTGGCCGAGCTGACGCACCGATGTCCGTTGTCCTGCCCTTATTGCTCCAACCCAGTCGAAATGGCCAAACTCGACAACGAAATGGATACCGAAAGCTGGGCACGTATTTTCAGAGAAGCGGCGGCGCTTGGTGTCTTGCAATTGCATCTGTCCGGTGGCGAACCCGCATCCCGCCGCGATCTGGTTGCGCTGGTCAATGCCGCGCGTGAGGCCGGGTTGTATACCAACCTGATCACGTCGGCGATCGGCCTGTCCGAGCGACGCCTGCATGAGCTGGACGAAGTCGGCCTGGACCATATCCAGCTTTCTCTTCAGGGTACCGACGCTGCGATGGCGGATAAGGTAGGCGGCTATCGGGGCGGGTTTGACCGCAAGATGAAAACGGTCGAATGGATCAAGAAGATTGGGTTTCCGCTGACCCTGAACTTCGTGCTGCACCGTCGCAATGCCCACCAACTGCCGCGGGCGCTGGAACTGGCACAGGAGATGGGTGCTCGGCGGATCGAAGTTGCAACAGTGCAATTCCACGGCTGGGCCTTGCGGAACAGGGATGCCTTGATGCCGACGCGGGAACAGGCGCAACAGGTGACGCGACAGGTGGCCGAGGCCAGGAAAAACCTCAAGGGGCAACTGGTCATCGATTATGTTCCGGCGGACTATCACGACGACTACCCCAAGCGATGCATGGGCGGCTGGGGGACAACCGGGCTGAACGTGGCGCCAGACGGTCAGGTTCTGCCTTGCCATGCGGCACAGTCCATCCCGCATCTGACATTTGACCGGGTACAGGACAAACCGCTTGCGGATATCTGGTTCCATGGCAGCGCGTTCAATGCCTATCGCGGCACGGATTGGATGTCGGACCCGTGCAAAACCTGCGAACGCAAAACCATTGATTTTGGTGGCTGCCGCTGTCAGGCCATGGCCGTTATCGGAGACGCAGCCGCCACCGATCCGGTTTGCATCAAATCACCCCACCATCAGACCCTGCAAAACCAGGCAAACGAACATGCCGCCAAATCGGATGCACCCTTTATATATCGTACCGCACCCGGTGCCGCGAGAGAGCCCGCAGAATGACCCTAACCAAGAACCGCACCGCTGGGCCCGGGTACCAGATTCAGAATCCGGTCGGAAAGCCGCTGTGCTTCCGGTTTGGAATGCGTCACGAACAGGGTCGCTGGGCGATGCCGCGTGATGAGGTCCTCGGTCAGGGTCAGCATCGTCTCGGCCGTTTCGGAATCCAGTGATACAAAAGGCTCGTCCATAATCAGAAATTCAGGCTGCCCGGCAAAGGCGCGCGCCAGAGAAAGCCGGCGCTGCTGACCCAATGACAATTGACCGGGAAACAAATCCCCCTTTCCGTCCAGGCCAACGTCTGACAGCGCAGCGTCAATGTCAGCCTGCGACAGGTTACCATGGATCAGGGCGAGATTATCGAAAGCCGAGCGCCATGGCAGCAAAGTGGGTTCCTGAAACACAATCGCAAGCCGATCCGGCCGCACAATCTGGCCTTCGAAATCCGGGTCAATGCCTGCCACCAATCGCAGCAACGTCGTCTTTCCGATGCCCGATGGTCCGGTCAGCGCGACCGTTTCCCCGGCGGCGATGTCAAATGCAATGGGGCCCAGAACGGCGTGGTGTTCAAAGCGCTTCTTTCGGATGTCAATTCGGATCATGCAGTTCTCCACCGTCGAGCGCTACGCTCCAAAGGTTGAAGAACCAGCCATTCGACAACCAGCATGACGGCAATGAACGAAAACGCGTAGACCAGCACCATTGCCACATCAAACAGCTGAAAATACAAGTGGATTTGAAACCCGACACCGGATGAGCGCCCAAGAAACTCGACCACGAGCACGATCTTCCAGATCAGAGAAAGTCCGGACCGTGCGGCAGCTGCGATAAACGGGGCAAGCTGCGGCAGGATCACATGGCGCTGTCGCCTTTGCCACGGCATCCGGTAGACCCGTGCCAACGCATCCAGATCCGGGCTCAGCGCCCGGCCGCCCTCTCGGAGGATCGTCGCGACATTGGGAATTTTGTTCAGCGTAACCGCCGTGATCGCCGCAGCCTCGGTCAATCCGATCCAGAGGTAGCACAGCACGATCAGAACCAGCGCGGGCAGGTTCAGGAAGACAACCAGCCATGGATCGAGCCAGCGGTTCAGCGCATCCGACCGCCCCATGGCCAGGCCAATGATCGTTCCCAATGTCATTGCCAGCACGAACGCCCAGATCACGCGTGACAGGGTCGCGCCAAGGCTGCGCAGCAACTCTCCTGACGCAAGCTCTTGATGAAACCGGGGGATCAGGTCCCAGGGTTGCGGCAGTATCTGAGGGTCTGCGGTCAGCGACGCCGCAACAATCCACAACGCCACAAGGCCTGCGATAGACATAAGCGGCGTGAGGCGCGCGTTTTGCATCTGATCCTATTCCACGTCGGCAAAAAGACCCTGCGGCACAGTCGTCGCGGCGCCCACCAGTTCAGCCCCGCCCAATTCGGCCATAAGTTCCAGCATCTTGTTGGTCGCGACCGCATCAACCGGGCGGCGATCGGGAATACCGGCGATCCAATCGAACTTGAGTTGTTCAAACTGTGCATCGGACGAGACGTTCATGCGCGGTCTGATCGCCTCCCATGCTTCGGGCGAATTGGCCAGCAGGTCCTTGGCGTCGCGGCTGGCGGCAAACAGGCTTTGCGCAAGGTCGGGGTCTTCGTTCAGAAAACTCTCTTTCAGGTAATAACCCAGCAAAGGCGTATTGGTGTCGAGCCCCAAAGCCTGCCCGGCATCCTCAACCGAGATCAGCTCTTTCATGCCGGACGCTTTCATCTTGGCCAGGAAATGCCAGAAATTGATCGCCCCGGCATAATCGCCGTTCAAAGCAGATTTGAAGATCAGAGGCGGCGCACCGAACACCTGTTCGGTGTCGGCTTTCAAGTCCATCCCGTATTCCTTTGCTGCATAGGCGCGCAGGATCAGCCAGGATTTATCCAGCGGACCACCCGCGATGCCGATCTTGCCGCCCGCCAAATCCTTCAAACTGGTTGCCGGGCTGTCAGCGGGCACAACCACCCCGCCCACGGCTTTGGAATAAGGGATGAACACATAGTCCTTGCCGGCAGCCCTTTGACGAGCAACCCAAATCCAGTCGGCAACGGCCAAATCAGCCTCATCCCCCTCGACCGCGATACGCGTTGCGCCATTGTCGGCAAAAGGTTGAACATCAAGGACAAAGCCGTGTTTCCGATCCAAGCCGTTCCGGCGAATGGTCTCAAGTTCCCAATTCACCGTTCCGATTTTGAGTACGGCCGCGCGAATGGTCGGCAGGGTCTCGGCGGCCAAAGCCCCCGAACTGAGTGCAAATGCAAGGCACGCGGCAAGAAGTTTGGACATGACCCGATCCCGTTTACTCGCTATTCCGCCTTTCGGCTGACTTCATTCAAGTCTTTATCCAGTTTGATATCGAACTGGTTGCCACCCTTGCAGATGACATCGTCCAGATCATAACCATCATCTTCAACCTCGATGTCATCCGGGTCCATCTGACACTCGACAGAGGCAAGATAGGCCTCGATCTTTGCCACCGTTTCCGCGTCAATGTCGTCGGCGAAAGCCGGGGCCGCCAAAAGCCCGGCGGTTATCAACATTGCAAATCTTTTCATGATGTTATCTCTCCTCTATTGAATACTCACCGTAATGCGTTGCGTGTCACCGGTGGAACCGGGGATGCGAATTTCATGACTGCCGGGTTTGATTGCGATAAACGACAATTCGGCGACGCCGGCCTTGTCAAATTCGATGCTGTCCACCGCCATCGGACGGATCTCGATCTTGTTGATCACGATCTCATTCATCCAGATCGCGCGAAAGAAAGACGGCCCCTCGATGGCCAGTTCCGCCGAACCGTCCGCGGTGATCTCAAGCTTGTAATACGCGCCGGATTGCAGAACCACGTCCTCACCCAACGGTTGCCCCGAAGCAAGCGTCAGCTTGATGGTTTCCCCACGGTTGCATTTCGCCAGAAGCCCGGCAAATCCCAGATCATCGCAAAGAGGTGCCGCCGATATCGGCCCACCCAACGCTGCTACCATCGCTGCGATCACTAATTTCTTCATTCCCGTCCCTCCCAGAACTTCAGTCAATGGTCACCACGCCCCAGGGCTGTTGACCGACCTGTACTGATTTGATGGCTTTCTCTGCAGCCACATCAATGATTGTGATGTCGTTTGAATTACCATTTGTGGTCAGCAGATATTTTTTGTCCGGCGTGAAATCCAACTGCCAGACCCGCTGCCCCACCAGGATATAGTCCAGAACTTCAAGGCTTTGCGCGTCAACGACGGCAACCCGGTTTGCAGGCCCCAAAGCAACGAACAGACGTTTGCCGTCCGAAGTCACCTTGGCACCGACGGGCTGCAGCCATTCCGGCTGCACGCCCGCCACTTCGAAACTGATTTTGCCGACAACCGTCGGCGTTCCGTCTTCTGCAATGTCCATGACAGTGACGGTTCCGCCGATTTCCGATGTCACGAACAGGCGCTTTCCATCCGCTGTATACTGGGCATAGCGCGGGCGCTGGTCGACTAGGACATTATGCTTGATGGAATAATCCTCGGTGGAAATGAAATGCGCCATGTTGGTGGTCTCGGACGTGTTGACCACGAACTTGGCGTCGGGGCTGATCCCCATGCCCTCGGGCTCGACGCCGACCGGAACCTCGGCCAGAATGGTGCGGGTTTCAGTGTCGGTGACCGTCACCAGATTGTCGTCCTCATTGGCGATATAGAGCCGCTTGCCCGAGGGTTCGAGAATGAAAAGTTCGGGGTCCGGACCAGAGGGCAAACTGGGAAGTTCCTCATAGGTCTCTGTATCAAATACCCGGATGATATTGTCATCCGAGGCACAGACATATAGCGTGCCGCCATCCGGGCTGACGGTGATCCCGCGCGGTCGGTTGCCGCCTGGAAATTCGGTGATCACTTCCCAGGTTTCGGTATCAACCACGGTAATCGTATTGCCCCGCTCGTTCGAGACAAAAGCCTTGCCCGCAAACACGGGACCCGCAGTCAGCGCAGCACAGGCAACGGTCAACAACAGTCGTTTCATCAATACCTCCGTTTACTCAAATGCGCGACAGCTGGATTCCGCTCGATCCAATCCCATCGTATCGAGCGGTGAGACCTGGTGCAGAAACCCCTCTTGCGGACTGACGCTGACAGTGATCGACCCGTCATACAGAAGGATCGGCTGACGCAACTGCCCGTTCCAATCGCGGAATGTCACTTTCTGCCCTTTGAATGCGGCAAGCTCAAACTCGTCCGACAGAGCATAATCCCGAACACCTTCGGGCTCTGCCGTACTGGCACGGGTCACGGCCTCGCCGATCACGCGCAGTGCAAGCCAGGTGTTGTAGTCTTCGGGGCGGACATAGCGCCCTGTCAGATCCTCGAAACGGGTCTGGAACTGGGTCGCGCCCCATGCCTCATGCGCGCCGTGAAACGTCGTTGGGCGCAAGCCGCCTGACCCCATCACGGGGCGCGGGGTCCAAAGGTGATAGGACAGATAGCGCGCGAAATAATCGGTTTCGTCAGCGGCAATCACAACGTCATGGTCTCGCGCATCCTGCGTGTCCAATGGCAATTGGCGCTGAACAAGAACATGACCGGAATCCGTTCTGCGAGATCCCCCGGTATCCGCAAAGGTCCGATCTTCGGCAATCTTCGCGCCGAACTTGTTGGCTGCGCGGCGATACGCGTCCGCAAGCTGGACATCCTCGGGGTTGGATCCCGCCAACAGGAACCAATCGCGCCATTTCTTCCAGACGGCAAACTGTGCAACCGCATCGGCCTTCATGGCGCGGGACGGGGCGATATGAAGCAGGTTGCCCCGGCAGTTTGCGTCGCGAAGATCGACATCAGGTGCAGACGCGTTGAAAACAAGCGCCCCGGACTCTGCCGCCTTGTCCGTCAGGCGCAACATGTCAGGCGCCTTGGCCAAAAGGACGATCAGGCGCACGCCTCCCGCAAGGATCTGGTCCATTGCGGCGTCGACCTCTTCCGGCGGAACGGCCATCGTGGTGGTTTCATAGGTATGTCCCAGAAATCCGCCCGTAGTTCCGTTATCCTCATCCCCAAGCGCGGCACCAGCAAACCCCAGGTCGTCCGGTTTCAGATCATAACGTGAGATCGGCAGAAGCGACGGATAGTCGATCCGCAGCACCGCAGCCTTTACATCCAGCGCCGCCGCGGTCATCGCGGATGCACACCAAAGAAGCGCCGCAAGCAGCGGCAGCAGGCGAATATTCAAGATGTCCTCCCGTTGCCTGAAAGTCAGAGTTCAGGTTGAAACATCCGGGGCATAGCGCCCCGAAAAACGGAACCGATACTTTTGGCCGTGTTGTAAAACAAAGCCTATCAGCTTCATCATTGAGCTCGATTCTTATTTTATAAGAATGCGCGTATACGGTTGATCTTGCTGCGGTTTCCCGCGACACCCACCGATTATTCATAGGGTGTTGCGGGTGACCAGCGACGTGCGCTCGCATGTCAGGTCTGACAGAAGAAACGCCGCGAGCGCGCAGCGTGTGCCAACGCTTTGCGCATTCAGGGAGGACATGGAATGAATCGACGATTTCTTCTTGCCGCAACCGCCGCTCTGCTGGTTCCGGGTCTGGTTTGGGCCCACGGGCCGACCCGGCAGAAAGTCACGCTGACTGCCGAGGTCGCAGCCTCACCAGAGGAAGTCTGGGCCGTTGTCGGGAACTTTGATGACATGTCGTGGCATCCGGCTGTGTTTGCGACCGAAGGAAACGGCGGCAATAAGATTGATGCGACCCGATTGCTGACACTTGGCCAGGAAGGCGGGCCGACGATCAATGAAATTCTGTACAAGTACAGCGCAGAAAAAATGAGCTACTCCTACCGGATCACCGAGGTCGCGGTAGAGGTGCTGCCAGTCACCAACTATTCGTCGCATCTGACGGTAAAACCGCGCGACGGAGGTGGTTCGATCATCGAATGGCGCGGTGCCTTCTATCGCGGGTATCCAAACAACGATCCTCCGGCCGAGTTGAATGACGAAGCCGCCATTGCCGCCGTGACCGGCGTCTATCAGGCGGGTCTCGACGCGTTGATCGAGCGGTTCGGTGCGGCAAGTTAGCCACCCGCTGATGTTGTTTTTGGCGCTCTCTGGCAGCCCGACACTGGCACAGACAGCATTCATCACCTGTCAGAACGGTGAGGAACTAAGCCGGATGGATCTTGCACGGATGCAGGAAACGGCCCGCTGGCCACTACCTGGCAAGCCTGCGGGTGTGGCGGTTGGTCTGGATGAAACGCTGTTCACCGTATCCCCGGACAGCAAGATGGTCAGGCGTTTGTCTGCCGAGACCGGTGAAACGGTCGCGCAAGTCACGCTTGAAGGGGGGCCGATTGGAATCGCTCTGGATCAGGATCGCGGGCGGGTTTTCGTCTCGGACTGGTACAACGCCCGACTGTGGGTGCTGGACAGTGAAACTCTGAATGTTCAATCCGAGTTGCCCACCGGAGCCGCCCCGGCGGGTATTGCGATGTCGAAAGACGGGCGCTTTCTGGCGTCGGCCGACAAGGACGCGGACCAGGTGTCGGTTTTCGATGCCGACACTCTTCAGCCTCTGCACCGCATTCCGGTTGGTTCACGCCCCTTCGGGCTGCGTTTTGACCCGGATGGGCGTCTGTTCGTCGGCAATGTCGGCAGCAATGATGTCAGCGTGGTCGATGCGGAAACCGGCTCCGTCCTCGCAACGGTCCCGGTCGGGGAACGCCCTTACGGCATCGCCTTCTCCCACGGCCGGGCGTTTGTTACGAACCAATATGCCAATACGCTCAGCGTCATATCTCTGGAGACGCTCGAACATGAGGCCGTGATTGATGTTGGAGAATACCCCGAAGGCATTGATGCGACGGCGGGCGAAGATCTTCTGGTCATCGCAAACTGGTTCGACAACACCGTCAGCATCGTGGACCCGCAGGCACTTTCGGTGTTAGAAACAATGGAAACCTGTGATGGGCCCCGTGCCTTTGGCAGGTTCCTGCAAGGAGGACGACCATGAAAGTTTCTCATCTGATTGCAGTCCTGTTCTGTGTGCTGGCGGCTCCGGTTTGGGCATCCAACGAGGCATGGGAAAATGTCCGAGCGATGTTGTATGGCGACCGACCGATGCAAAACGGAGATGCGTTCATCGCGATTGATGCCCCCTATCGCACGCCCGACGATGCGCGGGCTCAACTGGCGGCTCAGATTGCGGCCCCTCGGGGGACGAAAGTGGCCAAGGTGACTTTGGTGCTGGACGAAAACCCGATGCCGGTTTCTGCCGTGTTCGAGTTGGAAGAACCATTGCCGAGTTTCTACTTCGACGTGACCATGCGCGTGAACGGCCCCACGCCGATACATGTCATCGCCGAAACCACGGATGGCCACCTTTGGGTGTCAGAAACTTTCGTCAAAACCTCGGGCCTTGGCGCCTGCGCGGCACCTCCCGGAACTGATCCGGAACTGGCGTTGGCAAACCTTGGAACGATGGAGGCCGAACTGGTGGGCCGCGTCCCTGCGTTGAACACACGGGCACGATTGTCCAGCTTGGGGGCGAACCGGGCCAACAAGATGGATCTGAACATTGATCACCCGTCGCATTCCGGAATGCAGATGGATCAGATTTCCCTGCTGTTCATCCCGATGCGATATGTAGAGACCGTGGATATCGATCTTGATGGCGCGGGGTATGTCCAGATGACGGGGTCGATTTCACTGTCCGAAAATCCAAGGGTCGGCATTTCCGTTCCAAGCAGGGCGCAAGCAGTTGACGTGACCATGACGGATACGGACGGCACGGTCAGTCATTTACACAAAAAACTGGCGGGTTTTTAGATCAGCCGCCTCCGGCAACGGGTTGGCCCGGGGCTGGCTCTACCCGTTCCAGCGGATAGCCCCACAAGGCCCAGCCGTCGGTACCTTCCGGGAACCAATAGACTTTGGTGTATCCCCATTCGATTGCGCGTCGGGCGGCGTTCCAGCTCATCCAGCAATCTTCCAGACAAAAGAACACGAGACCGTGGTTGATATCGCCATTGGTGCTGGCTTCTAGGCCGGTTCGAAAATAGTCTGCCGTAACATCGGCAATTGCGCCGTAGCCGACATTGGGCAACCACAGTGATCCCGGAATGCTGTCGCGCGGCTTGTCGCGCCAGATCGTGCCTTCAGGCAGATTGGCGGGTTTGGGCGGCTGCGGCAAAACGTCGATGAACGCGACGCGTTGTTCCTGCCACAGGCCGTATGCCTCTTCCGGGCCGATGACCGTCCCGCCGGTTATCTGATCCGGCACCGGCGCGCGGTAGTGATCCATGCGATAATCACTTGGTTCGGGTACTGTCTGCGCTGTTGCGGCAGTCGAGATCAACGCAATTGCCACCGCTGCCCGCATCATTGCGACAGGTCCAGAACCTCTGTCCCCAGATCATTCACCAGGGGAACACCGGCCTCGGCCAATAACGAATTGATCTCGTCCTGGTTGCGCCGGATCAGGGAATTCAGCTGTCTCTGCCATACCTTCTCACCCTGCCGTACGCCCATGGTGATGCGATAGAACAGGCGCGGTGGCAGCTCTTCCTTGACCAGCGGGATCACCTTGAAATCAGGATAGTCTGCCTTGACCAGTGGTCCGCCCAGCGGGCCCCAGAGAATGGCCGCATCGATCTCACCTGTTTGCAGGTCATCCAGCATGTCGATGGCCGGGCTTTCCACACGTCGGTCAACGAAAAGATTGTAGGGCTTGGCTTGCCCGATCAGCCCGTTCCGCGCCATATGAGCCGCGGGCGGTGTACCCGCCACGATCCCGATCCGTTTCCCCTTGAGCATGGGATCGTTCAGCCTGTCCACCTGGGCCAGATCACTGTCCATCGGCACGATCAGCGCATAGGCGGACGTGTAGTAGTGGTTGGTGTTCTGCACCAGCTCATGACCTTGCGCATAACCGATCACCACATCGCAACGCTTGGCGGCCAGCGTGTTCCGTATGAAGCCCGTCGCCTGCGGAAACCAGACATATTGCACAGGCAGTTCCAGCTTTTCGGCAATCAATTCGGCCAGTTTGTTTTCATACCCCGATCCATCCTTGGATGACACGGGATAGTTGGCTGGATCCGCACAGACGCGAAAAGCCGTTCTTGAAACCAGGTCAGACGTCTGCGCCGACACGGGCACTGCCTGACAAAGCCAGACGCAAAGTCCGAAAATCGGCAGGCAGGCCTTAGCCCATACACGCATCTTCATCCTCGCGGATCACGTCAGATTTCGCCTCTTTCTTGGGCGGGCGGCCACGCGGGATCGCGCCCGATCCATGGGCTTTGAGATATACATAGATATCATCAAGAAAGCACATCACATTCGGGTTGTCGCCAAATCCCGGCATCACCGAGTTTTCAGCGGCGTTCACCACCTGGCGACCATTTGTGACGATATCAACGAAGTCGTAATAATCCATTTCCAACGCTGAGTTTTTCAGAGCCGGCGCATAGGTCGAGCCCTCGCCATCAGGGCCATGACAGACATGGCATTCTGCGTGATAGCGCCGGAAGCCTGAAAATGTCATCCAGTCCACGGTTCCATCCTCGGCCACGTTGAATGTCGGGATATCGTCTTCGGTGTAATACCGTCCATCTTCGGAATACGCGACTGCCAGATTGTCAGCAATGGCGGCAACAGGAAGGCACAATGCAAGAATTGATGCCAGAAGACGTACAGAATGGTTCATGGAACGCTCGTTTCTTTTCAAGTGAAAACCGGCGCGGTCCGATTGAACCGCGCCGGCCAGATCTTTGGCTTAGTTCGGCAATGCGAACACGGTGAGCTGACCGCCCAGCGCGGTATAGTCGCTGAGTGCGGCATAGCCACCCACGGCGCCCAGACCGTCATTCGGGTTGGTCAAACCAGCCGCCAGACCAATACCGGCCCAGCCACCGACACCTGACAGGATGCCGATATACTGCTTGCCACCTTGCTCGTACGTCATCACGTTGCCGATGATACCAGAAGGTGTTTTGAACTTGTAAAGTTCTTCACCTGTCTCGGTATTCACCGCCTTGATGTAACCTTCTAGTGTACCATAGAAGGTGACGCCTCCTGCGGTGGTCAGCGAACCCGACCAGACCGAGAACTGCTCGGGTATAGACCACTTGATCTCACCTTTGATGTTGTCCCAAGCGATGAAGTTACCCATACCACCGTGGCTATCCGGTGCAGGATACATCGCCAGCGTCGCGCCCACATAGGGTTGACCGGCGGTGTAGCTGACACGGAACGGCTCGTAGTCCATGCAAACGTGGTTCGTTGGCACGAGGAACAGACCAAGGTTCGGGTCGTATGACGCCGGCTGCTGGTCTTTGGTGCCCAAAGCCGCCGGGCAGATACCGGTCGAGTTCACGTCCTCGCCGTTCTGTTCCGTCGAATACTGCGCAACCACGGCCGGGCGGCCATAGGTTTCGCTGTTGGGATCCATGTCGACGCCAGTTGTCCAGTTCACAACCGGGTCGAATTTTTCGGCCACCAGCAGCTCACCCGTGACGCGGTCCATGGTGTAGGCCAGACCGTTGCGGTCAAAATGGGTCAGCAACTTGCGCTGCTCGCCATCAATTTCCTGTTCGGTGAGGATCATTTCATTGATGCCGTCATAGTCCCATTCGTCATGCGGCGTCATCTGGTAGAACCATCTTGCCATACCGGTGTCGATGTCACGCGCCATGATGGTCATGGACCAGCGGTTGTCGCCCGGGCGCTGCGCCGGGTTCCAGGTCGATGGGTTACCCGTGCCATAGTACATCAGGTTCTCGTCCAGATCCGCAGAATACCAGCCCCATGTGGTGCCGCCGCCAATCTTCCACTGATCGCCTTCCCAGGTGTTTGTACCCGAGTCCGCGCCAACCGGCTTACCCAGATGGGTGGTCTTTTCCGGATCAACAAGAATGTCCGAATCCGGCCCCATGGAATAGGCCCTCCAGACCTGCTCGCCCGAGTTCATGTCATAGGCCGTAACTGACCCGCGCACACCGAATTCTCCACCCGAGATACCGACAATGACCTTGTCCTTGATCGGCAACACCGTGGCTGTGTTGGTTTCACCAATCGCCGGGTCGCCATTCTGGACTTCCCAGACGACATCCCCGGACTTGGCATCAAGCGCCACAACCTTGGTGTCGGCCTGATGCAGGAAGATCTTGCCATCCGCATAAGCCACACCGCGGTTCACCGTGTCACAGCACATGACCGGAATCACGTCCGGGTCCTGCTTGGGTTCATACTTCCAGACGATTTTGCCCTCATTTGCCAGATCCAGAGCATAGACAATGTTAGGGAACGGCGTGTGGACATACATCATGTCACCAATCACCAGCGGTGAACCCTCGTGCCCGCGCAGAACACCGGTCGAGAAGGTCCAGGCCACTTGCAGATCACCTACATTGTCTGCGTTGATCTGATCCAGTTCGGAATAGCGCTGATTTTTGTAGTCACCCGTCTGGATCGCCCATTGTTTTGCGTTCTCCATCTGGGCAACCAGGTCGTCATTTGCGTAGGCCGTGGTGGCCAGTGCAATGGCAATCCCGGAGGTCCAAAGCGATAGATTTTTCATTCAATCTCCTCCCTTTCGTGCAGCGATCTCTCTCTGCATTGCAACACCTCACCCAGGTCGGATTACGGTGTCTGTTGATGCTCGCCCCGACCGACGGTTTTCCGGTCGCTTAGGTGGGAGAGCAATGCGATCTCCTACGACCCGCTGTCCTCAAAGGTCGCAAGATATGCGATGATGTTGGCCCGATCGTCCTCTTTTCGCAGCCCGGCGAAGGTCATCTTGATCCCCTTCGCATAGTCGCGCGGTTTCGTCAGAAACGCGTCCAGTTCTTCGGGTGTCCAAACCAGCCCTTCTTCGGACAGCGAAATCAACACCGGTGAATAGCCAAATCCTTCGACGCTTGCGGCCTGACGTCCAACAATACCGTTCAGCACCGGCCCCACCTTGTTTTCAGCCCCTTCGCCCACCGCATGGCAGGCCTTGCACTTGCGAAAGACTTTTTCGCCCGCTTCGGGATCGCCTTCGGCGCTTGCAAAGGCGGGGAAAAGCATGAGGCAGGTTGCTGCGAATACCGTTCTGATCACTATCAATCTTTCCTTGCTGTTTTCATTGGCTGAGACGTTCCGCGTGCCATTCGACATGGTCGCGCGCAAAACTGTTCACGAAGAAATACGAATGGTCATACCCCTCCTGGATTCTGATCTGTCCGGGCTGGCGGCGCTTTGCCATCATGTTGGCCAGAGCTTCGGGTTTGAGCAGATCAAGGAACTGATCATCCGCGCCCTGATCGATCAGCAGGTCACCTTTCCAGCCGTGCTCTTCCAGCAGCAGCGTGGCGTCATGCGCGACCCAAGTGTTTTCGTCGTCACCCAGATAGCTGCTGAGCTGCTTGCGGCCCCAATCCGACCGCGTCGGGTGCGCAATCGGCGCGAATGCCGAAAGAGACCCGAATTTGTCGGCGTTGCGTATCGCGATCGTAATCGCACCATGTCCACCCATGGAATGGCCCGTGATCCCGTGGCGATCCTGCACTGGGAAGTTCTTCAGAACAATTCCGCGCAGCTCGTCGACGATATAGTCATACATTCTGAAATGGGCCCGCCATGGGTCCCGTGTGGCGTTCACGTAGAATCCGGCCCCCTGCCCCAGATCATAGGCGTCATCGTCGGCAACATTCTCGCCACGCGGGGATGTATCGGGAAACACAACCGCGACACCGTAATCCGCCGCCGCCTCCTGAAATCCGCCCTTGGTCATCGCGTTTTCATGGGTGCAGGTCAGGCCGGACAAGTACCACAACACCGGCACCGGCCCGGATTTGGCCTGAGGCGGCAGGTAGATGGCAAAGGTCATCTCGCAATCACAGGTCTCGGACGAGTGGGAGTACACGGTCTGCTCCCCTCCGAAACTGCGGTTTTGCGAGATGGTTTTCAGACCCATGTCAGTACTCCACAACCGCGCGGATCGATTTACCCTGGTGCATCAGGTCAAAGCCGTGGTTGATTTCATCAAGTGTCAGCTTGTGCGTGATCATGGGGTCGATCTCGATCTTCCCGGCCATGTACCAATCAACGATCTTCGGAACATCCGTCCGGCCCTTGGCACCGCCGAACGCGGTTCCGCGCCATGACCGGCCGGTGACCAGCTGGAATGGGCGCGTTGAAATCTCGGCACCAGCAGGTGCAACACCGATGATGATGCTTTCTCCCCAACCTTTGTGTGCGCATTCCAAAGCGGTTCGCATCACGCCGACATTGCCGGTCGCGTCAAAGGTATAATCCGCGCCACCGCCGGTCAGTTCGACCAGATGTGCCACGATATCGCCGCTGACTTTCGAGGGATTCACGAAATCGGTCATTCCGAAATGAGTCGCCATTTCGGCCTTGCCGTCATTCAGGTCGACACCAACGATCTGGTCACAGCCCGCCATGCGACAGCCTTGAATGACATTCAGGCCAATTCCGCCCAGACCAAAGACCACGCAGCGTGAACCAATTTCGACCTTGGCCGTGTTGATAACGGCCCCGATGCCGGTGGTGACGCCACAGCCGATGTAGCAAATCTTGTCAAACGGCGCGTCCTTGCGCACCTTGGCCAACGCAATCTCGGGCACAACGGTGTGATTGGCAAAAGTCGAACAGCCCATGTAGTGATGGATGGGTGTCCCGTCCAGCATGCTGAACCGGGTCGTCCCATCCGGCAGCAAGCCCGCACCCTGCGTGGCACGTACTTTCTGACACAGGTTTGTCTTGGGATTCAGACAATACTCGCATTCACGGCATTCGGGGGTGTAAAGAGGGATCACGTGGTCTCCAACCTCAAGGCTGGTAACACCTTCCCCTACTTCCAGAACCACTCCGGCGCCTTCATGACCCAGAATTGCCGGAAAAATCCCTTCAGGGTCATCACCTGAACGAGTGAACTCATCCGTATGACAAAGACCGGTCGCCTTGACCTCGATCAGGACTTCACCTGCTTTCGGGCCATCCAGTTCAACCTCCATGATTTCCAAGGGTTGGCCTGCCGCCACAGCAACCGCCGCGCGTGTTCTCATCTCTGTCTTTCCTCCCATGGCACCGGAATCAACCGTAGTCCGGCAACTTGGGTCGAGTATGAGGGCGAGCGCCATGTTCAAACAATTAAGACAATGGTGTGTATTGGGTTGAATGGACTTCGCGCGCAGATTCCATGCATGATGTCCGCGTGGAGGAGAGCTGCGATGTCTAACGGCAAGCTAACACTTATGGCTCTGGCCTGGCTCGGCGCGGCTGGCCCGGGCCTGGCAGCGGATTTTTCCGACCCAACCTGGCCGTGCATCCAACGCAAGGTCGAGGACCTGTCGCTGGGCCTCATGTGGCCGCACCAGGTCCCTGACAGCGAAACCACCGAAGACAGTGCCGACATCGATGAAATTGCTGGCCTGTTGGCGCTGAGGCGGATCGACTTGGAAGACCTGCGGCCCCAGGTTGCAGAGTTTGCCGCGCGTCACAACGGCGATCCGGATATTCTGGGTCAGGTGTTCCAGCGCGTCTTTGACACCTTGTCCAAAAGACGCAAGCACATCATCGCGGGGATCGGAGAGTTTTCGCTGAAGCAGATCGATATGGCGGAAAAGATTGATCTGGCCCGGGTGGAAATGGAGCAGGCCCTGTCTTCCGACCCGCCTGATTATGACCGCATCGACGCCCTTGAGGAGCAGCTGGATTGGGACCAGCTGATCTATTCTGACCGTCAACGCTCGATCACCTATCTGTGTGAAACGCCGCAAATCATCGAGCGGCGCCTGTTCGCGATTTCGCAAATGCTGCAACAATTGACCTCAGACCAGGGTTGACGCAGCGCCGGCGGAGGAAGGAGGGACACATGAAACACGTATTGATCATCTTTCTGACGCTGTCGCCCCTCTCGGCCATGGGCCAGTCCCCACTCAGCGGCGTTGACATGACCCTGCCCAAAATGACCCAAGCGCAAATGACCCGCGCCGATGTCGTGGCCCGGCTTACGGCTGCCACGGCCGACGCGCCCGCCGATTTCACCCGGGTCTGGCTGAACAATCTCGACTTGTCCGGGTTGGATTTCAGCAACGCGATCCTGCGAGCGACATCATTGAACGGCACCAATTTGTCGGGATCGACTCTGGACGGCGCGATTCTCAGCCAATCCTGGATGATCGGCGCCAACCTTTCAGGCGCATCTCTTGTCGGGGCCGAGCTGTTCCAGACTCAGCTCAGCCAGGCGAATCTGAGCGATACGGATTTCACAAACGCCAGAACAGCCGCCGATTTTACCAAGGCCAATCTGAACCGGGCAGTATTCAAAGGGGCGGATTTTTCGGCCGACATGCGCAACCAATCCATGGGGCTTATGCGCGGAGTTCTGTCCTCGGCTCGTGGATCGGACGTGGATTTCACTGATGCGCAAATGTCCCGCGCCGATCTGGAATTTGCCAAATTGCCCAACGCCAATTTCACCAATGCCGATTTGTCGATGGCCACATTGGGCGGGGCTGACCTGACAGGGGCCACTTTGTCCGGTGCCGATTTTACGAATGCCGATTTGACGGCAACGCGGCTGACTGATGTTCAGGGCGCAGATCAGGCCAATCTGAACGAAGCGAAAAACCTGGATCGGGCCATTCGCTGACCGGGCTATTCCCATTCAAGTTCGGTGAATGCGACCGTTGCATTGCGCGGGTTGTAGGCGTCAAACAAGTCCCAGTGCACCGCTTCTTCCTGAGCGATCGTTTCAACCGCATCCCCCAACCGCTGGCCACTGTCGATTGCGTCGCGCGTGTCGCTTTCCAGCACGTTCAAATAGCGCATCATATCCTCGGCACCTTCAGGCCACGCCAGGATCGGCCCACCATGGCCCGGCACGATTTGGGTGACCTCAAGCCCAGTCATCTGTTTCAAGACGCGTTGCCAGCCGATCAGTTGACCATCCAATGCCGGGGTGTGCCGGTGAAATACAAGATCGCCGGTGAACATGACGCCGGTGTTTGCATCCATTACGGTCAAGTCATTCCCGGTATGTGCCCGGGGCCAGGCCCGCAGGATCAGTTTACGCCCGCCCAGATCAATCTCGTGCGTGGTTTCGACGGCGATGTCGACGGAAATCGGCCCGACGCCCACATAGGCGCTTTCGCCGATCGCGGCGCTCAGGCTTTCGACATAGTTGCCCAACCGGTCCAGCAACGCTCGCTCCAGCCCCACATGGCCGACAACCTGCGCACCTGAAAGGGCCAAAGACTCTGTGCCCAATGTGTGATCGGGATGCATGTGAGTCAAAATTACGTGACTGACCTGCTTGTCCGTCTCGGCCCGAATGGCCCGCCAGACAGCCTCGCCTATCCACGGTGCCGTTCCCGTGTCAATCACGGCGACACTGTCCTGGCCAATGACAAACCCGATATTGGACACGTCGCCCAGATTGTCCGCGTCGGGTTCCGCTATCAAGCCGCGATGCACGAACAGACCGGGCGCAGCTTCTTCAAATTCCAGAGCCTGGCCAATGGGTTGGCAAAAAGGCGCGCCGCTACGCCAATCCGACAGCGGCGGAGGAGTTGTTATCAGCTTCTGCTCGCATTCAGCCTGGGATCGGGCTTCGTAACCCGGCAAAAGTCGTTCTCTGCAAGGCTCTGTCGCAACCTGCGCGCATAGCAAAATCACGGCTTCAAACATGGCAGCCCTCCGACCGGAACATTGGCATAGATCTCTGCCCGAACCACCGCGCCTTTCGTCGGCATGTATTTTCCCCGCATTTTGTGGCACATTCTCGGCCACCGGTTGCCTGAGGAGACACCATGGCCAAAGCACTAGCACCCGCAGCGATCCTTTCTCTTGCGCTGTCCCTGCCTGCATGGGCACAGCAGCCGATCAAAAACCCGCTGGTCGAAGGCGAAACCTGGAAGGATCTGCAATACGATGTCGTGGGCGACGCCCAGATCGGGAACGCGGACACGCTGCTTGCGCTGGACGCCCCTTACCGGGCGCATGATGCCGCAACGGTGCCGATCGTTTTGAAACAGCTTGATCCCGATGCCCGGATTTCCGCTGCTACCGTCGTGATCGACGAAAACCCGGCCCCGATCGCAGGCGTTTTCAGCTTTTCACCGGCCATGGGTCAGTTGGATTTCGAGATGCGCGTTCGCGTGAACCAATATTCGAATGTCCGCGTGATCGCTGAAACGCCTGACGGGCTTCATATGACGGGCCGGTTTGTCAAAGCATCGGGCGGCTGTTCGGCACCGGCCAGCAAAGACCCAGAGGTCGCATTGGCGTCCATGGGCAAGATGAAGCTGCGCAGCTTCGGGGAAGAGGCGCAGATTTCCACATCACGCCGAGAAGCTCAAATCATGATCCGCCACCCGAACTATTCCGGCCTGCAACGCGATCAGGTCACGCAACTGTTCATCCCCGCGCATTTCATCGACCATATCGAAGTCTGGCAGGGGGATGAGTTGCTGTTCACGATGGATGGCGGCATCTCGATCTCGGAAAACCCGGCTTTCCGTTTTGCCTACAATGACAACGGCTCGACCATGTTGACGGTCAAGGCAACGGATACCGAGGGCAACACGTTCGAAAAAGACCTTCCCAAAGCTGCGGCCAGCTGACGGACGAGCCTGCGTTTATCGGAAACAGACAACCTCGGCTTCTGCCTGCGCCCGGCGCAGGTCAGCCACCATGTTTTCGGCCAGTACCGCGCTTTTGAAAAACGCCATACGCTCTCCCCCGACCCGACGCATCGACAGAACAGTTTCCGCCTGTTCATATTGCTCATACGGCAGGATCGAAGCGATCAAATCGATCGAGCATGAGCACCTGTCCAGCATCTCGCGGGTTTGACCGTTGGTGACCATGCATGCAAACACGTAATCCGCGCGCGCCGCGGTCGGGTAGTCATTGAGCCGATCCGCAACGCTTTGTGCTGACGCTGCAATGGGCGCTGCCAGAATGCCCGCGACCAGCGCTTTAAAGGTCATGCGGCCGCGTTCCCTAATTTGGCCTGGCGTTTTCATTCGCGACCCTCCTGCATTCCTTCAAACCGCATTTCCGATCGATAAACGGCCGTGCCGTCACGTTCGGAAACAGCTTCCGCCACAAGGCTCAGATACCAGCCCGGGACCTCTTCGGACACCGTGACGCGAAGAACCAGGTCTCCGAACCCTTGCATCCGGTCGCGGTTCGGATCCTCGGCGAAAGGACGCATGAAAATGGTCCGAACGGGGATGGTTTTGCCACCAATCGCCGCCTCGCCCTCGACGATCTCGGCAGGTTGAACCAGCGCATCCTTGATACGATTTCGGATGTAAAACGGGCTGCCTCCGGCGGACTCGGCCATATCCCGTATGGCGCTTTCATAGAAAACCATGATCATCGGATTGCCGACGCTGGCCGGAAAAACACCCATGGCGCGGTGTTTGTCATCTTGGCGAAATTCCAGATGGGCCATCTCGTTCCCGTCATCCGAAAAACTGAGAGAGATAAGACCACTATCACGTTCCGCCGCATCGGGTCTTATCCGGTTTGTGACGGTACGTTGATAAATCAACTCCTTGTCACGTTCGATTGTGTCCAAAACGCCATTTTGGAACAGCAAATCATAGGCTTGCTCGGCATCAACCGATGCCGCGGAAACGGCATTCAAACTCAGAAACAAAACGGCGATGCCGCAAAGAAGCCTTCTCATAACCTGGCCCTCCCAAGGATGAGAGTATGGGCAAATCGCCCCATGTCATCGCCGACTTTTGTCGGTGTTGAGCGTTTGCGCGTGCAGGGCATTCTGTATTTTCCAGAAGATCAAAGACCGCAGCCGAGGCAGCTTGACCGGTTTCGCCATAACCGAAATTTCATGCCGCAATCCGTCTTTGCGCAACGCTTCGCTGCGATCAGCCGTGATCAGAATCGCCGGAACTTGAGTCTGCGTCATCTCTCGGATCCGGTGAATGGCCATCACGCCAGTTTCCCCATCATCCAATTGATAGTCGGCCAGAATGATATCCGGGGGCATTCCTATGTCTTTTATGAATTGCAGCGCTTCTTTCGGTGACCGGGCCGGCAGAACACTGGCGCCGTTCTGTTCCAGCCACTGCGTTGTTCCAAAAAGAACGTCACGGTCGTTTTCAATCACCAGAATGATGAAATCCAACGGCACGTCGCCCGTATTGGCCAGAAGATCCAAGGGTTCGATGGTGCTTGGCCCGGTTTCGACCCTGTCCATCTCTATGCTGAACACCGAACCTATGCCAGGTTTGGACCGCAGCGACAACTTGTGACCCAACAGCCGGCAGGCGCGGTCCACGACGGACAAACCCAGCCCCATGCCGGACCCCAATGGCACGTTTTCGGCCCGCGTGAATTCCTCGAACACGCGCTCCTGGTCTTTGCGTGCGATCCCGATGCCCGTATCCCAGACCTGCAAAATGACCTTGTCGCCGCGCCTGCGGCACCCCACCAGAACCCGACCACCCGGTTCGGTATACTGTATGGCATTCACGACCAAATTCTGGATCGAGCGCAACAGATAGACCGGGTCGGATTTCACGATTTCCGAACACGGAACCACATCAAGCGTCACATTCTTGCTCTCGGCCACCAGCGTTTGGTCGCCCTGTATCCCTGCAATCATCGTAGCGAGGCTAACTTCTGTCGGTGAGACCGTGTCCGGGTCAGCGGTTTCAAGCCGCGATATATCCAGCAATGAGTGCAACAGTTGTTCAGCAGATCCAAACGCACCGTCCAAACGCTCCATCATCTCATGAAGCTCGGTTTCACGCGTGATCTCCAGCAGGGTCGAGATCATGAGTTTCGCGGCATTGATCGGTTGAAGCAGGTCGTGGCTGGCGGCCGCAAGAAATCGCGTCTTGGAAGAAACCGCAGCTTCGGCGCGTTCCTTTGCGATCCGCAGCGCCTCTTCCACCCGCGCTTTTTCTTCGTATTCCTGAACCAGCTTGGCGTTGGCATGGGTCAACTCTGCCGTGCGTTCCATTACCCGGTTTTCCAGGGTTTCGGTCGCGCGTGCCTCAAACGTTACGTCTTTCAGTTCGACCAGAAAACCACCATCCGGCAGCTGGTTGACCTGAATGTCCAATACGCGGTCTGATCCGTCGCGCACACGTTTGCGCAACCAGCCACGGCTTTTCAGCTCGTGTTGCCATTTGCCGATCCTGAGTTCATCATCGGCCTTGATCAACCCACGCGCCCGCATCAAATCCAAAAGCGTTTGCACTGGCATATTTGCCTGCAAGACGGAAAGCGGCAGGTTCAGTATTTCCCTGAACCGCGCATTGTGCATCATGATCTTCGTATCTGATGAAAACGTGCAAACGCCTGAGCTCATGTTTTGGAAAACCGCCTTAAGGTAGTCCTCCTGACGGTCAATAAGGGTTTCTTTCTCATCACGGTTTCTGCGAACAACGGATGTGATATCGGTCAACAGAATGACCACATTCTGAGGCGACGTGTATTGTGCGCTGAGTTGATACCAACGATCCCCACGCAGTTCGATCACGTCGCTGGACACCATCCCGGTATGGCAATTGCGCTCAAGCGTATCCAGCATTTTCGATATGCCATTGTCGGACGATACGAATTCGGGGCTGTTCTGCACCAACAGAAAAAACCGACCCAAGCTGAGGCCGGGCCCGACAATATCGGACATATCAGGGAAGATCGCCTGAAACAGCTCGTTGCACAGATTCAATTCACCATCCGTGAACAGCGCAAACCCTTCTTCCATGGAAGACAGGGCCTTGACGAGGCTCTTGCGGGTTTGTTCGCGTTCGTACCTGGCGCTTTCAAGTTCGGTGGTCGCGCGTTCCAGATCGCGACTCTGCTTCATCACCTGCTGCTGCAACTCTATCGCCGATTGAAACGCCAGAAAGGCGGACGGGCCTACATCTTTCTGACGGTTGGCGCGCCGCATCAGCGCATCAATGATCTTGGCCTGTTTGGATATCTGGATCTCTGGCGGGTCGTCCGGATTAAGCATGGTCAGCTCAGTTCCCGCTTTTCGGGTTCAAAGAAAGCGACCCCTACAAAGGTCTGGTTCATGTGAACGCCGGATTGCTGCTCTCCGTAGGTGTTGAAGCCAACCACCCGGTGGGATTGCAAAACATCCGAAACCTGTTTGCTCAACTGCTTCTGTTCGATTTCGAGTTTCCGCAGAATACAGTCGAATCCAAGAATGAAATCCGGGGCCGCGCCGGTGTTGTCGCGCACATTCAGTCCAGCTTCGAGCGTTTCAATGATCTCCTTCCCGCGCCCCAATGTCATGATAAGGCCGTCATCGATCGCCGCTAGAAAAGACAGGGATCCCCCCTCCATCGGTTCACGAATGGCACGCACATAGTAATTGAGGTTCTGCCTGAGAAGCAGCGGGTTTTCCGCGAATACCAGTGGCGAAAGATCTTCGGCCGCACACCCAACCAATCGTGCATATTCCTGCGCTGCCGGCGCCCCGTTGATCTCATACACCACGCGTTCTTCCGGGTCGGCGTCGGTGATGATGATCTCTGACCCGATGGGCAGGAAATGATCAAAACCGATACCCTGAAAACCAAGGTTGGTTTCAATCAGCAACAGGACGGCAGCATTGTTGTGCGCACTGCCACCGTGAAAAACGAACGTCTCTTCATATTGAAGGCCGTCCCCGGCAGAGCCGCCGAATATCGGCAATCCATCCAGAACGGTTTCCAGCGTTGAGACCAGCAAGTCTTCCTGCTTGGACAATCCATCCGTAAACACCAGCGCCAGCCTGTTCCACCCCGCCGTGTGGCGGAATCTTTCGGCCAGTCGCTGCGCTGCGGCAGCGATCTCCATTGAATTGAGCGGCCTGAGCGACTCGAACAAAATGGACGAACACCGAAAGTTGGACTTTGGAAAGGCCAACAGCAAAAGCGCATGCGATTCATAACCCGATCGCGTGATTTGACCTGCGGTGGTGCAGCCAAAGACTGGAACACCCGCAAGTCTTCTGTTCAGGCAACGTGACACCTCTGCCGGGTCAAGAGTGCTGGGGACAAAGGCCAGTACAAAGCAGGACGACAGACTATCGATTTCCGCGCAGGCTTCTTCAACGGCGGTCGTCGGGTCCAAATCATCGGAACGGCCAATCACAATGAAATTCGGTTCATGCTCCAGATCCCGCATGTGTCCCCCCTAGTGTTGAAGAAAGGATTTGACCTCCGGTTCGTGTCGCGACTGTCTGGCGACAACCGAGTCGACCAGAACAGCGGCCTGGGTCCGGTTGCGCACCCCAAGGCGGCGCAGCAAAGCGGTGATATGCGCCTTGACCGTCGCCTCTGCCAATGACAGCTCATAGGCAATCTGTTTGTTGGATTGGCCCACGCAGATAAGCTTGAGAATTTTGACCTGCTGTGGCGTCAGTGATGAAAGCTCGGGGCTGGATTGGTAGACGGTGCTTTCGGAGGGCTTCAGCTCTTCGACGCGGTTGTATTCGGTGGGCACGTATCTCCGCCCAGAGGTGATCTCCTGAATGGCGTGTTTCAGGGTTTGCGCCGGCGTATCTTTCGGCAGAAATCCCATCGCACCGTGGTCCAGCAAAGATCTTACCAGCTCTCCGGATGCCAGGGACGATATCACCAGAACCGGCGCATTCGGACAGCGCTGCCGTAGCTGCTGAAAACCCGAGATACCCGTTACGTCAGGCAATTTCAGATCGAACATGATCAGATCGGGCTTGAAGCCTGCGCCAAGTATTTCAAGTGTCTGCTTCAGCGTGTTGGCTTTTTCAATTCGGCAGTTCTCGAAACTCAGCTGCAATGCCGCGGCCAACGCATCGCTGAACAGCGGATGATCATCCACGATAAGCACGCTGGACACCTGGTCCACCGGTTTAGGGCATCCCGCAATGTGCATTGCTTCTCCTCCGACAGGAAAGGTACAGCATTTCCCGATCAGTTCAACTGTTTCATTTTGAGACATGCGAAAGATACCATAGATAACAAATGCTTGATGACTCAGCCGGTCTGGTTCCTGAGGAAGACCCTGGCAAACGCGTTCAAATCGGGCGCCGCAGCATTGGGATCAAAATACTGCCTGTCAAAGTCTTGCATGTGTTTGAGTCGACTGGATGAAGGGCCGTCGCGGCGCAGGATGGCAGAAGCCGCTTGCCGCAGCCTGTCTGCGCGACCAGACCTGGCACTGCGTCGCAATTCCCGGGCCAACGGATCAAAAACCCCAAAGCGGCGCAATGCCCTTGAAACGGCCAGTTTGTGGCCGGACAGTCCCAATCCCAAACCGGCCAGAAAAACGACAATGGCGATTGCGGCCATTGGCCAACCCAACAGCGTTGCTGGTGGCGCATCTGCCTCTGCGACGCCAAGGCCTGCGTCTTCGATGGCCGTACCATAGGCAATGCGTTGTGGTGAGATGATGACTTCTCGGGTTTCACGGGCCACAGTATCAAAGTAACTGAATTGCAAGGGTTCAACGATGCCGGACGTGTCGTTCGAGGGGCGTATGGTCCAGCGCCAGAACGCATGGGTGACCGGCCCTTCCGGGGTCAGTTCGACAAGCCGTTTCTCAGGATGCGCGAAGATCAGGGCCGAAGGCGAGGTCAACTCGGGCATGGGCGGGATCATCTCGGGCGTCGCGCCCAGGGCTTCCAGTCGAATGACGCGCAAGACCCCCTCACCCGGTGCAAGTTGATCCGGCGCATTCGACCACTGATCCGAAATCTGCAATTTGCGAACCGGAAACCACCACTCCTTGGTGGCCGGGGCTTGCGCCACCTGAATGGTCAGCGGCTCTGATTGAATCTCGTGTTCGAACCAGTCGTCATTTTCGTCTGTCAGGGTCAACCTGTGCACAAACGGACCAATTGTAAGCTTGCCTGCCTCGACAGGATAGATCGCCATCCGTCGGGTGAACACTTTGTATTTCCGGCCATTGATCCTTTGTTCCGACCAGCTGTCCGGACCCAGTTGCGCCCAGCTGAACCCATCCAAGCGGGGTTGGATCAGTTCTTCGCGCGTGATGTGCCGACGATAGACACCACGGATCGTCAACAGCACCATCTCTTGGGTGAACGGAACCGGGGCATCGTCTTCGATGGCAACTTCGATCAACGCCTCGGACGGCAGCACTGTTTTCGACTGCGCCAAAACCTGCATCGGAAATGCAATAAGAAGCAGAAACAGCCACTTCATTCCGGGTTCTCCGCTTCTGGCGGCGAAAGACCAAGCTTTTCCCGGCGTTTGTGTTCGTGTGCGATCCTGGCCGCCATGAACTCACCCGGAACATCGGAAAGCTGATTGAGCCAGCGCAGATCGGCAACCATGAACTTGTCATCAAAGATACGGCGCACGCCCAGTTGCCCGCGACTGTCCAATTCCGCCAATCCCAGCATCGTGTTCGCGTTCGTGACCTCACTGCCGGTTCCCGCCGCCCGCGCATTCCCGCGCGCGACAAAACTGTCGGCCTTGGGGCCGGATTTGCGTTCGGGGAAAAGGCTCAACGCCTCTGGGGTGATCTGCTGCCCTGCGTAATAGGCGGCCAGCACATCGAAATTCGCCTGAGCATCCAGGTTTCCCCTGGCCATGGCCTGATCATAGGCTTCCAGCGCGGCGGCCAATTGGCCGGTCCGGGCGTAAGCATTGCCAAGGTTGTACTGGTTCCCGGCGCGCTCGAAAGCACTGGCCGCTTTGTCAAAAACGCCCGCACGGTAGAAGGCAACACCTTGCCAGTCAGGGTCGGAAAACAGCTTTGCAGCCATTGGATACAGACCGATTGCCAATGCGACGCGGCCAAAAGGGGCAGCGCCGCCCAGCGCAAAGGCAACGGCAATACAAGTGGCACCTGCAATCGCGAACCATCTCATGCCCCTTCCCTCCAGAACAAAAACAGCAGGGGGAGCAGTGCGAAATACAGCATGTACCGCCCCAGATCATGCCAGAACAGCACCGGATAGTCCGCCCGTATCAAGCGGGTTACGGCATCATCTGCCAGCCAATTGGCCAGATCATCTGACTGGTTCAAAGTGAAAACAGCACCACCGCCGAGCGCGGCGTGGGTTTGGATTTGCGCAGTCGTGGGGTGAGCCGACACCAAGGACACGCGCACCCCTCGTGCGGCAAGCGATGCGACCTGCTGCAATGAGGGTGATCCAAGCCCGTCTCCGTCAGTGAATAAGACGACGTCCCCGGCCAGGATGCCCGCCTCTTCCATCCGCTGCAACGCCAAAGCCAGCGCGCGTTCGGGTCGCGATCCCTTGTCCGGAACGGTCTGCCCATCGATGAGCGACAGCGTTTGACCCAATTGGCGGTGATCGGTGGTCATATCCGTGGCGACATAGGCATCGCCCGCGTAAACGATGATGCCGCCGGGGCGGGACCCAAGCGCACTGACACCCAAACGCCCCATGCTCAGCAGTTGCGGCCAGCGGTCGCCTTCCGCCACGCTGTCTGATGCATCCACAAGGAACAAAACGCCATCCAGATTGCGATAGGTCTGCGCGTCGCGCCGTTCGATTGCCGGGCCGGTCAGGGCAATCGCGACGATCCCGGCGGTCAGAAGCAAGGCGGCTGGTTTAACCGGGAAGGAGCCGCCTTCGATCCGGCCGATCGCGACCATCGCCTGGACAAGCTGCGGGTCGGTGATCTTGTCCCAGGCTCCGAACCCTCCGGCACGGGAAAGCAACCACCACCCTGCCCCGCAGATGACAGGCAACAAAAGCCCCCAGGCCGGTCTGAGCAGAGTGACATCCAGCTCAATCATCACGCTTGCCTCCACACCGCCAACAGGGCAAGCGCTGCCGCCATTGCTGCGGGCCAGGTCCAAAATGACCGGTAGACCTCGGCCGTAAGGCCCGCGCTATCCGTCGCTTCCAGCCGATCCAAGGCTTGAGTCACGTCGACAAGATCATCGGTGGTTTTGACGCGAAACGCTTCGCCGCCGGAAATTTCGGCAATGGCGCGCAGGGTTGTCGCATCGACGACGCCGCGCTCACCAGGTTCGGCGCTTTGCAGGTCTTTCGGGCCCAGAGCAATCGTATGGACCCGCACCCCGATCTCGGCCGCCAGTTCGGCCACGCCACCGGGATTCGTAGCGCCCGCGTTGTTCACCCCATCCGACAACAGAATGACGACCCGCGACGCCGCCTGGCTGTTGGCCAGGCGCTTCAAAGCAAGGCCCAGACCATCGGATATGTTTGTCGCACGGCCCGAGATACCGATCGTGGCCTCTTGGATCCGTCGCGCGACAGCCTCTGTATCGAAAGTGAAAGGCGTGGCGAAATAGGCTTCGGATCCGAAAACAATCAAGGCCACCCGGTCGCCGGCGCGGCGTCGGGCGAACTCGGATCCAACGCGGGTCACCGCCTGCAAACGGGTGATCTGGTGCCCATCGAGATAAAAATCCTCCCGCACCATCGATCCCGAAAGATCCAGAACAATCGCAAGGTCCCGTCCGGACACTTTCAAGGCGCTGACGGGTTGCAGTTGGCGCGGACCGGACAGTGCAAAAATCATGAGCCCCCAAATGATCCACAAAATCAGGAGGTCCGCCAAAGTCCGGGTCCTGGCCTGAGCCTGTGGGCTGGCCGCCATAAGCATTCCACCTATGCGGTCCGGAACTGGGAACCCCCGCTCGAAAACCGGCCGCGGCTTGACCAGACGCATGATGACAAGAGGCAATGGCAGCGCCAGCAAGATCCAGGGGTCAGCAAGCTCAAACACGACCCGCAACCTCCTCTTGCAGGGTCGCCAGATCCGGTTCGCCGCCGGGTTGATAAAGATCACCCGTCAACTCTGCATAACGCTTCGGATTCTGAGCGCGCAGTTTGTGCAAAAGAGCCACCCTGCGGCGATCCACGGACCACCCCGGTTGTTCAGCAGATTTATCAGGTGGATCCGGCCGCCTGTTTGCCGCGGTCCTGACACTCAACAACCGCAAGATTGCGACACAGCCGACCGAGGCCAGCGCCGAGATACCAAGAACAGCCGCGTATTCCGCAACCGCCCCGCCTGCGGCCTCGGCGGGCAAATGGATATCCCGCAGGCTGGCCAGCATCGTGGCTTCAGAGAGTGCTTTCTCACTCATGCCACATATCTTGCCGCGAAAACCGACGAAATGCGACGAGAGGTTTGTTCGACCGGGTCACTGGCATTCAGGACAAGCGCAGGATGTGTTGCCACCTTCTGAAACGCAAGTTCACCGGAAGGCTCTGCCCGGGCCAGATAGACCCGCTTTTGCCGCCCATCTGAAAGGCGGATCGGATACCAGCCTCTTGGCATCTCGTGCGCTTTGCTTTCGGTCACAAGCAGCAGTCTGGGGGTGCGGCGATGATTAAGCCGGTCCAGCACGTCCGAAAAGCCGCCTCCCTGCTGATCGAAGCCAGACGCGATGATAATCTCGGCCCCCGTCGGCGTCAGGCGCTCAACGCCGGCAAGCGCCTGTTCCAGCGTCCAGCTTTCATCCTCACCTTTTTGCAGCGCGGTCAGACTGCGCGCATGAGCCTGAACCAGGCCACCGATCACGTCCAGCATTCCGCGCGTTTTCCCTCGCAACGGAACGATGACGGGTGCGCCGGGGGTAAGCGCCAAAAGACCAACACGCCCGCCGCTTTCAACCATGAACCACCCGATCAGGGTCAAGGCTTCGGCGGCAGCGACTGAGAGAAACGCCCGCTGGATGCCCCAGAACATCGGTGCACGAAAATCCGCAACCAATAGGGCGACGCGGTCCTGTTCCTCCTGAAACTGCCGGATATGCATACGCCCCGTGCGGGCGGTTGTTCCGCGATCCAAATGACGAATGTCATCCCCGTCCACATATTCGCGTACATCTGCAACCTCGACGCCCTGCCCGCGCTTTCGGGTCAGAAATCCTCCGGGCAGGGCCGTCATTGTCGGGTTGCCACGGTCGGTCAATGCGATATGCCGCAATGCAATCAAGGCCTCGGTCGTCAGGCGAACCCCCGCATGTGCCAGCACCCCCGTCACAGCGGCTCGACCGCATTCAGAATGTCGGCCACCAATTCGCGCGGCTTTTTCCCATCTGCAACGGCTCTCCAGGTCAGCACCATGCGGTGGGCCAGCGCATCGGGCGCAACAGCGGCGACATCTTCAGGCAGGGCGAAATCCCGGCCCCGTAGATAGGCGCGCGCGCGCGATGCCGAGGCCAGGGCCAATGACCCACGCGGCGAGACAGCGTGTTCAATATATTCGGAAAACGGACCTTCACGGGTCGCAAGCACAAGCCGTACGATATAGTCCCTCAATTCTGGCGCGACGTGAACCGACTGGGCTTCGGTACGGGCAATCTTCAGCTCCTCAAGCGTCATCCGCTGCGCGTCCGGAGGCCCATTCCGGGTTTCGGCGATGACCAGATCAAGGATCTCACGTTCCGTTTCCAGATCCGGCAATGTCAGTACGACATGCAGCAGAAACCTGTCCAACTGCGCCTCGGGCAAGGGAAAGGTTCCATCATGTTCAATGGGGTTCTGGGTCGCCACGACTAGAAAGGGATCCGGCAGAGCATGTGTTTCATTTCCAACCGTAACCTGATGTTCTGCCATGGCCTCCAGCAAGGCAGACTGCACCTTTGGTGGCGCGCGGTTGATCTCGTCAACCAGCACCAGAGTGTGAAACACCGGCCCCGGAACAAACTCAAAGCGGCCTTCCTGAGGCTGGTAAACCGGTGTTCCGGTCAGATCAGAGGGCATCAGGTCAGGTGTGCATTGAATACGGGCAAAGCCGCCCTCGACAGCGTTTGACAGCCATTTGACCGCCCGTGTCTTCGCCAGCCCGGGCGGACCTTCTACAAGAAGATGACCACCTTCCAGCAGCGCGATCAAAAGAGAGTCCACCAGATGCGCGTGACCGATAAGCCCCTGCGACAGATACGCGGACAATCCCGCAATGGCGCGTGGCGGGTTTTCAGGCCTCGTATCCATATGTCCTCCCATAGCCTCTGAGGGCGCATTGCCTGCGCTCAGGCTACCCGGAGTCACCCGCCCGATAAAACACGTCAGATGGTATTACCTGGGCACACGAACCGAATTGGTGCAGCCTTCATCAAAAAGGGCTGCAAATCTGGGATTGGCGAGGGTTTCGTCCGCCTGCGCCCATAGCCGATCATATTGGGCGTCAATGTATTCGATAAAGCCGGGGTCTATGGTTTGATCCACCGGGGATTGCGCGACAGCATGCATCATGAAGATGTCAAACGCACAAAGACCGCTTGGGTTCGAAGCCAGCAATGCGCGCATGAAGTCGTGCGAACTCCAAGGCAGGCGCTGCAAGTTTACCGGCGTTTCCTGCAATTTCGACAAGAACCCTGACGATTTGTCATATAACAGGATGTCCATGCCAAAGGTGAAGGACTGAAACAGCTCTTCCAGCAGGATCGATTTGTGAAAATCCCTTTCAAGCTTGCTGGGCCGATCATGCGCCGGTTGTTTCACCACAATATGGGTCCCCTGCCCCCGATGACCAAAAAAGGTCTGTGCCATCGCCGGTGATGTCACCACATAGTTTCGACCCGCAGGCAAACCAAGCTGGTGGAGTTCGCTGAGCCAGTCGATATCTGACGAAAGGTCCCGATTGGGAGGGTACCCGGAATACAATCGCAAAACCACGGTTCGACCGGTTCCACAATCGCGCGCAGACGGGCCAGCGTAGCGCATGGGTGTCGGGTGGCCGAAGCTGTGTTTCAGCAACGCCCGAAAGGTATCAAGAACGACAAGCGTTTGCGGATGCGGTTTTTCACCGACCAGGCACAAGGCTGCACCGGCCTGATCGCGGCCATTGATGTGCACTGGGATCGCCATGTCACGCCCCAGCATCGTGGACCGCAGCTCATACCCCCATCCTCTTTGTGCAAGTTCGATATAATCGCTCTTCTCTGCACAAAGCGCGCCTGCAAAAGCGACAATCGCCAATATTTGCAACAACAGATAGCGCATTCAGCCCCTCTCAATGTGACGCACATTCTATCTGGGATACGGGTCTCTCGCAAAATTCATTGAGACCCGCCTCGATGGGAATGGCGATCCTTTTAGCCCACCAGCTGAGCAACCTGCTGAACCGGAAAGAGCGACCTGGCGTGAATTGAAATTGCTGGTCATGTTGACCAGTTCCATTCCCGCAAGGACATATATTTTTGTACCGACGGACTTAGACCATAGCATTGGCTTTGCCAGACATTTGTTGAACCGATGGCCTTGCTCAACAATGCTATCAGGAAATTTCAACCTTACGTTTACAATTGGGACCGAAAGCCATCCGCACGTTAAACGCAGGCGCACCAACCGCCAAAGCTTTGCAACAGAGCCCCCGTCACAGGGCAATTTTTCGCATGAGCGATGGGGTCGCGGATATTGCGAAGGAGTGTTTCGGTGATCACGGTTGGGTCTTTCTGCTATGACGGCGCTTTGCGGGTAATGGCCTCGGCCATTTCCGCCAGTGCGATATGGGTGGTGTCCTTGATGCCGTCCACATGGGGGTCGATGATCCCATCGGCAGAATTGATCAGCCCGTTGGCGGTCATGACCTTCAACAGGCGGGCTTCCATCGCTGGGGTGTGGATCAGGCGGGCGTCGCCTGTGCGCATGGCCATGGCCGCGCAAATCGCCGTGCAGCCCCAATTCGAAACCGCAGCGGTCATCAGGATATCGGCGCCAGAGGTCGCGCCGATCCCACCGCCGCATGCGCAATCGCCGGGGGCAGCAAAAGGAACGGCGGTTTTCACGATATCGGCGACCAGCCCCATGCCGATCTCGTTGCCGCCATCACCCACAGCCAGCGTCGGGATACCTCGCGCCATGGCAGCATCGAACAGCATGTCGATGCGCGCCCGGCCTAAGCCGTAGTCGCGCCCACGCATGTTGTAATAAATGCCGTTTTCGTTGCGCCCCACGCGTTCGGTCGAGACCATGATATCGGGCTTGAGCTGATTCAGCATCTTGGCCGCCGCAACAGCGCCCTCGGCATCTGTCACCGGATACGGCAGCAAGGTTGCGCAGGCCATTGAGCCATCCGCACTGGCCTTGCGCGTCGTCTCAAGATCCACGATCGCGACGCCACAGGCCTGCAAGGTAGCAGCCATGGGCGGGATCAGCGTTTCCTCAATCACCAATACGCAGGTTGCTTTTCGGGCGAGCCAAAGCGCGCGAATGAGGGCCGCCGCCCCGGATGGGCCATCGTTTTCGCCCAAAGCCGGAGACAGCCACGCCCGCGACACGGAACCCGTGGTGACGATTGCCGTCCCGCTTTCGGGCATGGCAAGCAGCAAATCCGCCGCGGCGCCGCACAACGCTTGGCCCGCCAAGGCGCGCGAGGCGTCATAGAGCGGCTCGATCCCCCGGTTGCCGAGGTCGAGGTTCACCAGCCGGTCCAGCCTGTCATCATACTTTGCAAATTCGCTCATGACTCGTCTCCGAACAAAACCGCCGTGAACCACGCGTCATCGTCAAGCCTGTGCGACACTTCTTCTGTGGCCGCGTCCAGCGCCGACACCAAAGCGGCAACCCCACCCACAGCGGCCACAGCTCCGGCGGTCGGTTTCAGGCGCAGCGAAACCCTTCCGCCCGGCGCGCCATGTGTGTTCACGGTCAAAACGCCGTGCTCTTTCAGCAATAGCATACCAACGGCCGCTGTCGCCTCTGCCGGGACAATGTCGGTCTTGTCGCGTCCTGCCAGTGACAGCACCCGCGCTAACACGTCCTCTTCATCCAGCATCGGCCCCAGATCAGACCGCTGCACAACCTCTGCACCCCAGGCCCCGGCCAGCGCTTCTGCAATGGACGCGCCGTCGCTTGCCTCGATTCGCAAATCTTCCGGGTCAAAGGCCTGCAGACTGCGCATTGCGCCGGCCGCTATGGGTGCGCGTGCCTCCTGGCCCAGTTCCGACGCCTTGGCAAGCGTGGCCAGTACCGGCGTGGACGCCCCACAAAGGATGCCCGCGCGCGGGCCGCACAGGCCCGCCTTATCCGCATTCGTGATGGCTATGTCCGCTCCCATGGAAAGGCTCAGTGCTCCACCATGCAGCACTGGGCGCAGACGCGCGCCATAAGCTTCGTCCATGAACACGGTGGCGCCCGCGGCCCGCCCCTCAGCTATGGCGCGGCTCGTCTCAGCGTCCGGCAATCGCGCCAACGTGCTTGTGACAGTCGTGATCACCACCAATGCGGGCGCGTGCGTGGTTATCGCTGGCCCTGGGTCCGCCGATCCTTCGATTTCCACAAGCTCAACGCCCGCCAGCCGACATCCGCGCTCAACCGATGCGTGGCTGCGGTCCTTATCGGGCACTACGGAGACCACGGGTCGCCCATCGCATAGCGCCAATATGGCCGCCACAATACCTGCACTTGTGCGGTTGGTGACAGCGACCGTATCCCCGCCCCCAAAATGCGCGATGGCAGCCTGGGTCAGTTCCGCTGAAAACAGGCCCGGTCCCACCCATTCTTCGCAATAGGTCGACAGATCATCCGGTTTCAGCGGAAAGTAACGCGGGTTACCTGTAAAAATCCCAATTCCGTCAGCCCCGCGCGTTTCCAAGACCTCTGCCGCAACCGCTTGCGCATGGCGCAGCCGGCGGATTTCGGCTGCGCTGGAGGACAAATATCGCCCCCGCGCATAGCCGACCGAAGCGTCAATCGTGTTCCCGAACCGGTCTGTTTCCATGCCTACAGCGCCACGGTCACGCACTTACGATAGGTATAGGCCTCAAGCGCGCCTTCGATAGAATATTCGCTGCCCATTCCGGATTGCTTAATCCCGCCGTAAGACATGCCGGGGATTTGCCCGCCACCCTGATTGACCTGCACCCAGCCGGCCTCAAGCGCGCGGGTCATGCGGATGACGGTGCTCATGTCGTAGCTGAAAATGAACGCCGCCAGCCCGTAATGCGTGTCGTTGGCCTGCGCGATCATATCGGCCTCATCCTCCCACGGGATTGCGACCAGGACAGGGCCAAACACTTCTTCGCGGGCAATCCGCCAAGAATTGTCTAGCCCCGTCAGGATTGTGGGGATCGGATGAAACCCATTGTCTGTTGCCTTTGGCGTTTCGCCTGTCAGGAATGTGGCGCCTTGCTCTTCGGCCTCAGCGACATAGGCACAAATCTCAGAGTAGCGTTCTTCATTCACCACGGCCCCGATGTCGCTGTCTTCATCCAGCGCATCGCCGATTTTCATCGCAGCAGCCTTTTCTGCGACCAAAGGCATCAGGTCATCCCAGACAGATTTATGCACAAACAGGCGAGATCCGGCTGTGCAGCTTTGCCCCTGACGTGCAAATCGCATGGCATTGACCACACCTTGCGCCGTGGCGTCGATACGCTCTGGTGCGCAAGCGTCGGGAAAGATGATGCAGGGGCTTTTGCCCCCCAGTTCAAGCGTTACATTGGCCACCCGATCCGCCACGGAATGAGCCACCAGTTTGCCCACTTCGGACGATCCGGTGAACGACACTTTCGCGATACCGGGATGATTGACCAGCGCCGCGCCGGCCTCTTCCCCAAGCCCGGTGACCACGTTGAAGACACCTGGTGGAAAGATGTCGGCAGCCAGCTCAACCAGCCTCAGAACGGCGAGTGGCGCATCTTCGGCAGGCTTCAGGACGATGCAATTGCCCGTGGCCAGCGCCATGGAAATCTTCACCGCGCCGAGTTGCAAGGGCGAGTTCCATGGGATGATCGAGCCGACAACGCCCAATGGCTCGCGCGTGGAATACGACATGAGCCCGGGGCCAAAGGGAAGCGTTTCGCCCTTTTGCTCACCCGCAACACCGCCATAATACTTGAGCACACCAGCCGCGCCCATCGCTTCGCCCCGTGATTGTGTGCGGACCGCATTGCCACTTTCGGCGGCCAGAACGCGGGCGACCTCTTCGGCATGTGTGGTCAGGCGGTTGCCCAGTTCGGTCAGCATTGCGCCGCGTTCCGCGGCAGGTCGCGCGGCCCAGTCCCGGCGCGCCCGTTCAGCGGCGGCAACGGCAAGGCTTATTTCTACTTTGGTCCCCCGGCCAACCTCGCAGATCGTTTCGCGCCGCGAGGGGTTTTCAACTGCCAGCATCTCTCCGCTTGCGGGCCAATGCCATTGCCCGTCTATGAAGGACCCGGCCAACCCGTCTGTGGGCAAGGTGTAATCCAGAATTGCCATATGTTATTCCTTCTAGTGCTCGGGCAACGCCCGAAGCGTGGTGTAAAAGGCCGAAAAGTCGCGGTCGCCGCGCGTTTCGGCAAATATTGTAAAGGCTTTGGCCGCCTCGGCCCCAAAAGGCGTGGGCTGTCCGCTCGACTCTGCCGCCGCCTGAGCAAGTTGCAAATCCTTTGCCATCAGGCGCACGGCAAAGCCGGGGTCAAAGTTGTTGGACGATGGGGCGCCGGGAACCACACCGGGTATCGGGCAGCGATTTTCAAGCGTCCAGCTTTGCGCCGCGGCCCCCGCGCACAACGCATAGAATTTGTCGAGATCGAGGTCCAAGGCATCGGCAAGCGCAAATCCTTCCATCACCGCCATCGCGGTAATACCGCAGATCATGTTGTGACTGGCCTTCGCGGCCTGCCCCGTTCCGGGTCCACCGAAATGGGTAATTTTGGAGCCCATTGCCAGCAGGATTGGTTGCGCCCGTTCGACGTTCGCCGCGTCTCCGCCGACCATGAAGCTAAGTGTTCCGGCCTCGGCCCCAGCAGGGCCGCCGGAAACGGGCGCGTCTAGCATTGCCAACCCATGAGACATCGCCTCAAAGGCGAGCGCATGCGCCGTGTTCACATCAATGGTCGAACAATCGATCACCAGCGCGCCAGGTTTGGCAGCCGCTCGGATCAGTGTCTCATGAACGCGCGCGACGTGATCGGCTTCTGGCAGCATGGTGATAATGACCTCTGCCGCTGCGATGGTATCCGACGACGGCGCGATCGCGCCGACAAACGCTTCACGCATTTCGGGGCTGATATCCATGCCCGTTACGTCATGGCCTGCGTCCCGCAGAACTTGCGCCATCGGACGGCCCATCGTGCCCAAGCCAATAAACGCAATCCTCGCCATGTTCACCCCGCCGAAGTCGTAGAACGTCAAATGCTGGTCCGTAGTATTGCGCAGGAAAAGCCGACGTTTGCATGAAAGATTCTGGTCTGAGTGCGCGAATTTTCGAATTGCCATTGCGAGAGTTTGCGCAATCCTTGCGTAGATTATTCTTCCAAGGACCGCCCGATGGCCCGCAGAACCCGCTCAAAAACCAACCGTCGCGCGCCCCGCATCACTCCGCCTCCACAGGGTGGGCGGTTTGCGCCACTGGATGCTGCTGCGGTAGATCGGATCGTGCAGGCCGCGTTTGATATCCTTGCGCAGACCGGGATCGCAGAATGCCCCGATGCCATCGCAGCGCAATTCGTCAATGCCGGGGCAACCAGACGTTCGGATGGGCGGGTCTGCTTTTCGCAATCGATGGTGGAAACCGCCATTGCGCGGGCGGCGAGGCGCGTAAATCTACCAGGGTTTGTGGAGGATATGGGCCTGACCGTTGGCGGCGGCCATGTGCATATCGGAACAGGCGGAGCGGCGACAGAGGTTCTGGACAGCGCCACCGGCGAGTTTCGCGGTGCCCAGCTGTACGATCTCTACGATCTTATGCAGTTGGTGGGACGATTGCCGAACATCCACTACGGTTTGCGCCCGGTGATTGCACGGGACATGGACCAGCCCTTGCTGCTGGACCTCAACACCGGGTTTGCCTGTCTCAGGGCCTGCCCCAAACCCATCGGGATCAGCTTTAACAGCGCCGCGCATCTGGATCCGGTTATCGCCATGTTCGATATGGCCCTGGGCCACGAGGGCGCCTTTCGAGCGCAACCCTTCTGTTTCGGCGTGATCGTGCATGCGGTCTCGCCGCTGCGCTTTGCGCCCGAAGGGTTAGAGATTATGCAACGGGCCATGGCCCACAGAATGCCGCTGCAGATCTGCACCGCGGCGCAGGCGGGGGCAACCAGCCCTGTCACTTTGGCGGGCGCGCTGGCGCAGGGTCTTGCGGAAACGCTGGCTGGGTTGATGGTCGTCGACGCCCTCGAGCCGGGGTATCCCTGCATCTTTGCGTTCATGCCATTCATTTCCGATTTGCGCACCGGTGCAATGACAGGTGGATCAGGCGAAGCTGCCGTCGCCGCCGCTGCCGCCACGCAACTGCTTTTGCATCTAGGCTTGCCGTCAACCGCTTCTGCGGGAATGACCGATGCCAAAACCCCCGATGCGCAGGCGGGGTATGAAAAAGGGTACACGGTGGCTCTTGCAGCGCAAGCCGGGGCAGACATGATCAACCTGTCTGTTGGCATGCTCGGGTCCATCATGGCCGCCTCGCGCGAGGCATTGGTGATCGACGATGACATGTGTGGCGCGATCCTACGGTCGGTTCGCGGGGTCGAGTTGACCGAAACCGCGATCGACCTCAGCCGAATCGAAGCCGTGGCGACCGGCGACGGCCACTACCTGGGCGAGGCGCAGACACTGGAACTCATGAAATCCGAATACACTTATCCGAGCCTCGGCAACCGGCAGAGCATTTCGGATTGGAAAGATGCCGGGTCGCGCACGATCTGGGATGTCGCTGTTGATCGCAGCGCCGAGATGTTGCGCGAGCCACCAACCCATTTGCCCAAGGACCGGGAGGCCGCGATACGCGCCGCTTTCGATATCCGATTGCCCGAAGGAAAATAGCCCCATGAAAGACACTGCCCGCGTTGTTGTGATTGGCGGGGGGGCCGTTGGCACCTCAATCCTGTATCATCTCGCTTTGGCCGGCGTAACTGATACGCTTCTACTTGAGCGCAACGAACTGACCTCCGGCTCGACCTGGCACGCAGCGGGCAACATCCCGACCTACGCGACTTCATGGCTGGGAATGCGGGCAGGAAACTACGGCTGGTCAACCTATAAAGATCTGGCCGAAAAGGTGGACAGCGCGATCACCTATCGTCATACCTCGGCGTTCTGGCCTGCCCATACGCCGGAACGAATGGACCTGTTCCGCCATCTTTGCGGAATTTCGGAAAGCGCAGGCTTCGATCTGCAGATGCTGAGCCCGTCCGAGATGGACAAGATGCACCCGTTCTGGCACCCGGACGAATCCGTTCTGGGCGGTATTCTGGACCCTTACGAAGGTGACATTGACCCCAGCCAGCTAACGCAAGCGCTGGCCAAGGGCGCGCGGGATCTGGGCGCGCAGGTGGAACGGTTTGCGCCCGTGAAAGCCATTGACCGCACGGCATCAGGGGAATGGCTGGTCACTTGTGCGAAAGGCACAGTGAAGGCAGAGATGGTCATCAACGCAGGTGGCTTTTACGGCCGCAAAATCTCCGAGATGGCAGGATTGCCTGCCCCGGTGGTCACGCTCGAGCACCAGTATCTTGTGACCGAACCGCTCAAAGCGTTGGAGGATCATGCCGATCTTTTCCCACTGGTGCGTGACCCCGATATCCGCTTCTATCTGCGCCGCGAACGCAACGCTTTCCTTGTTGGTTCCTACGCCCATGATGGTCGCCCCGCGTGGGAGGAGGACGGCCCGCCGGATGACTTTGCGCATCAGCTTTTCCCTGACAGTGTTGAGGATATTCTGGATGTGCTGGAGGCGACGATGGTCCATGTGCCGCTACTTGGCGAAGCGGGCGCGCAGCGGTTTGTCAACGGCCCCATCGCCTATGCCCCAGATGCCCTGCCGCTGGTCGGTCCGGCGGCGGGTGCGCCGAATTTCTATCAAGCGACTGGCGTGCAGGTTGGCATCACCCATTCGGCCGCTATCGGCAAAGCGATGGCCGAATGGATCACCGAAGGCGAAACAGAATGGGACCTCAGTGCGTGGGATCCGCGCCGCTTTGGCGATTGGACCACGCAGGACTATGCCCATTCCCGTGCCTCACAACACTATGATCTACAATATGCCATTCCATTTCCGCATCGGAACATGCAGCGTGGCCGCCCGGTGCTTTGTACCCCGCTTTATGAACGCCTGAAGGATCAGGGCGCCGTCATGGGTCAGATCGCCGGGTGGGAGCGCGCCTTCTGGTTCGAAACCGATGCGATCAAGGACAATGGCGATGCCGACCTGTCCTTCCACCACGAACCCTGGCAGGACGCTGTCGCGCAAGAATGCAAAACCGTGGCAAGAAGCGTCGGCGTCATGGATCACGGCGGTTTCACCAAATACGATCTGCGCGGCCCCGGCGCTGAGGCGTTCCTATCCAGCGTCCTGTGCGGCGGTGTTCCGAAACCGGGACGCGTCCGGCTCAGCTATATGCTGACCCCCAAGGGGCACATCTGGTCAGAAGCCACCGTTGCGCGACTGGCGAGTGACAGGTTCCTTCTATGTGGCCCGACCCTGGCCGATCTGCGAGACTTCGACTGGCTGAACACCCACCTACCAGCAGAGGGCGTCACACTAAGCCGCGGCTACAAACACGATGCCGCTTTGATGGTCATGGGCCCCAAATCGCGAGAGGTGCTTGCCCCGCTGACCGATGCAGACCTCTCTGCCGCTGCTGCCCCGTGGCTGTCAGTGGCCGAGATCACGCTGGCCGGCTTTCCTGTCACCGCGATGCGCGTATCATACGTCGGTGAGCTGGGTTGGGAGTTGCATCTGGCCTCCGAGCACCTTGTGGCGGTCTACGACACGATCATGACGCGCGTGAACGAGGTTGGCGGCTGCCAGTTCGGCTCCTACGCGCTGAATGCGATGCGGATCGAAAAAGGTTATCACGGGTGGGGTTCGGATTTCGGAACGGAATATACGCTTTACGATGCGGGTCTGGACCGGTTTGCCAATATGAAAAAGGGGGAGTTCATCGGACGCGATGCGGTCGAGCGGCAGTCTGGCGAGGAGGCCAACTGGGAATGGATCGGGCTGGAAATCAGTGACGACAGCCCCGAACCGCTTGCCTCTGATCCGATCCTGAAGGATGGCGAATGGATCGGGTACGTGACCTCAGCCAGCCAAGGCTATCGCACCGGAACACATTGTGTTCTGGCTTATATCAAGCGCGGATCACTGGGTATGGGGGCCGATTGCACGGTGCGTGTGCTTGGCCAGCCCCGCAACGCTCGGCGGCATAATCCCCATGTCTATGACCCGGACAATCTGAAAATGAAGGCCTGAACGACTAAAGGCGTCTGTATGAATAGGCACCTTTTTCTTTTGTCTGAAACTCAATTGGGCCGATGCGACGAAATTGCTGATTTCTTACCGTATTGGCCGCGTTCTGGATGAGCCCCAGGCGCGCCCTTTCACCTCGGCCCGGACATCGTCCAAGGCGGCTTTCAGGATCGCAGTTGCCTCGTCGATCTAATCTTCGTTGATAATCAACGGCGGCAAAAAACTAATCCGATCGGGCGGGACGGACCGTAAGTGCAGCCCCGCGTGTGGGCGCGATCCTGCACCATTGTCCCCACCTTCAGCGCCGGATCCCACAGCGCACGCGTTCCTTTGCCCTGCACCAGTTGAATACCGCAAAACAGACCGATCCCGCGCACATGACCGATCAGATCTATGTCGCCATAGATTTTCAGCGCCTCCAATGCGACGGCGGCACCGACAAGGTGACCAGCATAGGTGAACCCGTGGCCCAACACGCCGGATGCGTCTGAGGTCAGCATCAGATCGTCAAAGAAATCCTGCCGGAACATGATCGCCGATATCGGGAAAAACGCAGCGGTCAGCGCCTTGGCGCAGGTGGTGCTATCAGGCGTAAGATCGAAGGCCTCTACGCCCCAGTAATGCCCGGTGCGGCCAAAGCCGCAAACGGTCTCGTCCACATGGAAATGAATGTCATACTTCCGGATCATGGTCTGCATCGCATGCCAATTTCCCTTTGGCGGGCGGATCGCGCCGCCGCCGGATTGCATCGGCTCAGCAAAGAAACGCGGCGATTGTGTCTGGTCCCGCCTCCAGCACTGTGGCTTCGAACTCAGCCGCCATTCGGGCAGAGAATTCCTCCTCGGTTTCACTGGCCTCGGCATTTAAATAGTAGTTCGACGTCGACAGCTTGAGAAAATCATGTATCGGCAGACCAAAGCCCGCATGAATGTGAGGCTGGCCGGACAGAGCACCGCTGCTTTCGACGTTAGTGTGCGCGCTAAATCCGCGGCTCTTGGATGGGACCTCCCGTAAAATGTCGGCGCGAAAGGCAATTCCTGCATCTGATCCATGGCCGCCCGCGCCAGCCGGTCGTCATGATTACCCAATGACACGCATCCCAACCCGAAAAAGCCGTCTATGATACTTTGCCCATCATCCGTTTCAATCCGAACCCGTGGCCGCGCGTCACCATCGCGGTGGGGCCATCTCGCTGGTGCAGGCGGGCGTTCGTCTGTCCATACACATGGAACTGACGGTCCCAAGCGCGGGGTGAATCGACGTCTGCGAGCTTGTCCATATGGATCTTGATCATCTGTGCCGGGCGTATTCTTGGCGAAAAATTATTGAGCAACACTCGCGTTAATCGTAGGTTTTCATGAACAACTTTCATGCAGAGATCAGTATGGAAAATCCCCGACTAGACATCCGCCACCTGCAGATGATCCGCGCCATTGGGAAAACCGGTCGCGTCGTTGACGCGGCCGATGAGTTGGGCCTGACACCGTCAGCGCTGTCCCACAGAATCCGCGAAGCAGAACGCAGGCTGGGTGTGCCCCTGTTTGAACGCATGCACAAACGTTTGCGAATGACGGCTGCCGCCGAGTATCTTGCCCGATTCAGCGACAAGTTTCTGAGCGAGATGTATGTGATCGAAGATGAAGTGCGTCGGATGAATGCGGGCATTGATCACGTCGTGCGCATCGCGGTGGAAAACTACAGCGCCTATCACTGGTTCCCCGCGTTTCTGCAAATGTTTCGCGCTAAACACCCAGCGATCGATATTCAGATAATGGCTGGTTACCGTCGTGACATGGTCACATCGCTTCTGGACCGTCAGATTGACTTGGCCATCGTCGCCGGAGAGTCGAGCCATGCAGCGACGCGGTCGTTGCATCTCTTTCAGGATCCTCTTGTATTCGTGTGCGCGCCAGAACACCCACTGGCCGGGGCTGCATCGGTATCTGCGCGTGATATCGAAGGGCAACGGTTTATCACATTCACCAAGATCCCCGAGCCTGATCAAGAATTTGCAAGACTGTTTCGTGCAGAACGTCGCTATCCCAACTGGACTGCAGCCGTCGAGTTGCCCGAAGCCATTGTCGAATTGGTTGCTGCAAACCAAGGTACAAGCATTCTGGCGCAATGGGCCGTCTCGCCACATGTGGCGTCCAAGCGTATCCTGGCAATACCGCTTGGCCCCGATCCGGTGCTCATGAATTGGAGTTGCAAGTTCCGCACAGACGAGCCTGAAGATGGGCCGGTGCTCCGCGTCGCGCATGCGCTTAAGGACTGGCAAATCGCTGGAAGGGCGTCTCGCCCCGCTACTGTGTCTTCGACAAGGATCAGCGCGTCACCCATGCCGCAACCACCGAGAACAAGCGCCTCTGTTCCGTCCCGGAGTTCGTCGAAGAAGAACAGGACAAAGCGGCACTAAGAGATGTGCCATCAAACAACGCTCAGGATACAAGCCAAACGGCCGTCGCAATGACGGTTGAATCTCATTGGCTGATCGTAAGCGCATCAACGACCGCAAAGGCAGCTGGGGCTACGATTTATGAAGCCTCTGCGCTGTCAGGCTTTGCTACCGTCGCGCACTATGGTGACATTTGTACTTCGCAGAACCAACGACATTTCTACTTGATTGCAACCAGTGCCGAAACATTGAAAACCTGCAATACAGCTAACACTGGTTGGAGGAAACCACTTGCGCTGCAGTGATTAGGATTTACGCCAGTGCCGTGTCATGAAGATTTCTTTGTTCCATGTAACAATCAGTTCAGCATCCACCGTCGTATGCCCGAGCGATGAACACGCGGTCAAAGCAACTGAAACCTCGGCGGTTCCGTCAGGCCGTTCAAAAATCATTTTGTGATCAACGTTTGTCTCTTGCTCGACGACATCAGAGGTCTTCAATCTATGCACCATGCCTGTTTCGTAGCTAAAAACAGTACCCATCTGAGGGAATGCAGTCTTCACCAGTGGTTGGTGCCAGCCCATCTCGATACAGTTGTCACGGGTTTTATTCCAGCGTGTCAGCCTGTCAGCAGCAGAAGTGAAATGCGATTTCTCTTCTGGCAAATCTTCTGCAGGCGGAAGAGGTTCGCTTAAGTCGGAAGGCTTATTGGCCATCAAAGGAAGAACAAGTTCTCCATCATCCAGACTCAAGTCACCTTTCGGTGCCGCCGCGTGAATGAGCGGCCAGTAAGACGAAGAGAACGCTAGTCGGATGCGATGTCCTTTGCGGATGCGGTAGGCGGTTGAATGAAAACGGATGTCTGCGTTAAATGCATCGGTTTTTGCCGAGGGCGAAATGCGATCCAGGTTCTCGTCCAGCGACAGATTCCTGACGCCATAGGTTATACGTGCCGACACGCCGTCAGAATTTACATCACTGAGTCTTGCGATAATCTGATTTGGTTTGTCTTTCGTTTCTCCATGTAACCTCAAAACGACCGACCCATAGATTATCAGATCCTCTGTAAGAGGCGCTGTTTCGAAAACCAAAGAACGGGAATCATCAAAGTTTTGATCAAGGGGTAAACCGCCGGTTCGGCCAAAATACCCTGTATCCCCTGCGCTTTGCCCCACCGTCGGATCTGCTGGAACGATCCACCGCTCGTGGTTGGTATTGGGTTTTAGTGAAGACAGGGAAAGTTCCTGAACTTTTGTTTCTTGGATCGTTGGGCCACTTTCTATCCATTTTCCTGCGGCCATAGATAAAAAATCCTTCGGATCAACGTATTCGCGTAACCAAACCCGAAGCCGCGGCCAGTTTGGCGTTTGCGACGTGTCTGACTTCAGCCAGTGATCCCACCAATCCAGAGCCAGTTTCTGAAACCCGACGGCGGGTTCGGGCGACCCTTGATCTGGATAGTGGTGACCCCAAGGGCCAACCACCCCCCAAACCTGGGTCGGTCGCGCATCAACCAGAGACATTACCGAATTGGAATAGCGATCGCTCCACCCTCCGATAGCCAGAACCGGGACAGAAAGTGCATCTGCTTGATGAATGACAGAACCGTGTCGCCAGTATTGCCCCCTACCATCCTCGCGCAGCCAGTTTTCCAATGGAAACGTAAGGTTCTCAATTCTCTCTTTCCACAGCGCTTTCCAATCTGTCCCGACATTTGCCGTTGGAGGCGAGGCCAGAATAGCCGGAAGCGTCGCACCCCATTCGAAAGTATCCGACAAAACGCAACCACCCATATAGTGGATGTCATCCTCAAAACGGTCATGGGTGGCGCAAACGGCGATCGCCGCCTTCAGTGCATCGGGTGCATTCACACTGGCCTGCAACGATGCCGTACCGCCCCAGGACGTGCCGAACATTCCCACACGGCCATTGCACCAAGGTTGCGCAGCCAGCCACTTGATCACTTGTCGCGCATCGTCCAGTTCAGCCTGCGCATACATATCCGGCATGTGCCCTTCGCTGTCGCCCGAGCCCCGCATGTCAACCCGAATGCAGGCGTAACCGTGGGCTGCAAAGTAGGGGTGGTTCCTTTCATCTCGCGCGCGCACCATGTCGGTTTTGCGGTACGGGATGTATTCCAAAATGGCAGGAACAGGCATCTGTGTTACCGGGCGCCACAGACGGCCTGCCAAACGTACGCCATCAGGCATTTCGATCCATAGATGGTCTGTCTCTGACACTTTGAAGGGATGATCGGTTTGATCGGTCATTTTGATCCGCCGCGTGGAATCCATGTCTGCCTCACTTCTGCAAATCCAGATCGAACATGCAATAGTTTCGTGCTATTCGTCCAAAAATAGAATTTGACTTTAAAATTCTAGTCTGCTTTCAATTTGGATAGAGTTTAACCACTCCACTCATTTTTCGGAGACCCGCATGTCATCTGACAAAGTTGTCGCCTTGCCATCCGCTATTTCTTCGCTGGGCAGCGAGGTTCGGCAATTACGCAAAGCCCGTCAGCTTACGCTGAAGCAACTGAGCGAAGAAGCGGGCATCTCCCTCAGCCACGTGTCGGCGATTGAGCGCGGGGTATCCAAGCCTTCTGTTGACGTATTGCAAACTATCGCCAGCGCACTCAGCGTCACGCCAGATTGGTTCTTTGCCCGCCGCGCTGGGGCGGGTCCAATGGAACAGGCTTTTGTTGTGCGCGCCCAGAACCGTCGAGCCCTGAATACCCTGTACGGTCAGGACGTGGCAGAGCTGGGCTATACCGATCATCTGCTGTCCAGCTCGATCGGAGGACAATTCTATATGGGCATGGCGGTCTACGCACCACATTCAGAACGCCCGGACGACCCTTTGCAAAAACACGAAGGCGAAGAGCACGGGCTGGTTTTGGAAGGCGAGCTGGAGGTGCAGATCGGGGATGAGTTCATCACCCTGCGCGCCGGGGACAGCTACAGCTTTGACGCACGCATCCCGCACCATGCCCGCAACCGCACCGATCAGGTCTGTCGGTTGATCTGGGCCGTCTCACCTGTCGTCATTCCCAAGGATGTCGTCGCAACGCAGCCTTCTAACCGGGAAACGTCCTCATGAGCAGCGACGCCCTGTTGCAACCCTATCAACTGAAGCACCTGACCCTGAAAAACAGGATCATGACCACCAGTCATGAACCCGCCTATCCCGAAGACGGAATGCCTAAGGAACGCTATCGCGCCTATCACGAAATGCGCGCGAAAGCCGGCGTTGCGATGACGATGACCGCTGGCTCTGCCACCGTCAGCCGTGACAGCCCCCCGGTGTTCAACAACATCCTCGCCTACAAAGATGAGGTCGTGCGCTGGATGGGTGAATTGACGGATGCCTGCCACGCCCATGGCTGCGCCGTGATGATCCAGCTGACCCACCTGGGTCGGCGTACCGGTTGGAACAAAGGTGACTGGTTGCCGTCAGTTTCTCCATCGCACTACCGGGAACCCGCGCATCGGGCCTTTCCGAAGAAGATGGAAGACTTCGACATCGAGCGGATCGTGACCGACTATGCCGATGCGGCCGAACGCATGCAGGCCGCCGGTTTGGACGGGATCGAGTTGCAGGCCTACGGGCATCTGCTGGACCAATTCTGGTCGCCGCTGACCAACACGATGGACGCTCCGTTCGGAGGTGATCTCGACAACCGGCTGCGCTTTGGCTTCATGGTACTGGATGCGATCCGCGATCGTGTAAGACCCGAGTTCATTGTCGGCGTTCGCTATACTGCCGATGAGGTTGAAAAGGGCGGCATCACCGAGGAAGAAGGGCTCGAGATCGCGCGCAGGCTGCGCGACAGCGGTCAGGTGGATTTTCTGAATGTCATTCGCGGGCGCATTCACACCGACCCTGCCATGACGGACGTGATCCCTGTGCAGGGCATGAAAAGCGCGCCGCATCTGGATTTCGCCGGGCGGGTGCGGGCCGAAACGGGCATGCCGACCTTCCATGCTTCGCGCATCCCTGACGTAGCGACGGCGAGACATGCGGTGTCCTCGGGGCTTTTGGATATGGTGGGGATGACCCGCGCGCACATGGCCGACCCGATGATCGTTTCCAAGGTTCAAGCCGGACAGGAAGATGACATCCGGCCCTGCGTCGGCGCGACCTATTGTTTGGATCGAATTTATCAAGCGGGCGAAGCGCTGTGTATCCACAACCCTGCCACCGGGCGTGAACTGACCATGCCGCATGTAATACCTGCGGCGGACACGCGCCGCCGGGCAGTCATCGTGGGCGCAGGCCCCGGGGGGTTGGAGGCCGCGCGCGTCGCCGCAGAACGCGGGCACGATGTCACCGTTCTGGAAGCCGCCCCCGAACCTGGTGGGCAGGTGCGCCTTACAGCACAATCCAAGCGCCGGGCCGAGATGATCGGGATCATCGACTGGCGCATGGCGCAATGTGCTGCGCGGGACGTTCAGTTTCAGTTCAACACATATGCCGAAGCCAGTGACGTGACCGCGCTGTCACCGGATATCGTCGTGATTGCGACCGGGGGCCTGCCGAATACAACGATCCTCGATTCGGGCAATGAGCTGGCGGTATCCGCCTGGGATATCCTATCCGGCGACGTGCAGCCGGGCGAAAACGTGCTGATCTATGACGATGCAGGAGATCACCCGGCCCTGATGGCCGCCGAGGTCATCGCCGCCTCCGGCGCACGGGTCGAAATCATGACCCGTGACCGCAGCTTCGCGCCCGAGGTTATGGCAATGAATCTGGTGCCCTATATGCGGTCCCTACAGAAAACCGGAGCCGTGTTCACTGTCACCCGAACCCTGCAAGCGATCGAAAAATCAGGCAATCAGCTGCAAGCCCATATCGGCACCGACTATTCTGATCTGGTCGAAAAAAAGGAATATGATCAAGTGGTTGTCAATCAAGGCACGCAACCTTTGGACGATCTCTATTTTGATCTTAAACCTCTGTCGCGCAATCGCGGAGCGGTGAATCAGGGTGCGCTTGTCTCCGGCACAGGCGACCTGTTTCCGCAACCCAATCCCAGCGCCAGATTTGACCTGTATCGCATCGGTGACGCCGTATCGGCACGCAACATTCACGCAGCAATCTACGACGCCCTGCGTATAGGCATCCAATGGTAGCAAGCGCAGGGAGGCAGCGCCAATACAGGAATTTTGAATAATTTTTCTTGCGGAGAAGAAAAACCAGCGTAGGATTTCCGACATACCCAGCGAGCGTAGGGAGGATTCGTGAGCCAGGGCAAATCGAAAAAACAAACCCGCACCGCCAGCGAAGAGGGTCTTGCAGCCTTCGGTGCCGAGGTGCGCCAGCTGCGCAAAGCGCGCCAGATGACCCTGGCCGAGCTTGCGACCAGCAGCGGTGTTTCGATCAGCCATCTCAGCGCGATCGAGCGCGGAACCGTCAGCGCGTCTCTCAACAAGATCTCGCGCATTGCCGATGCTCTTGGCGTCCCTGAGGAATGGTTTTTCAACCACCGCCCCGGTTCTGGCCCGTTGGAGCGCGCCTATGTCGTGCGCCAGTCCAACCGACGGAACCTGAACATGCTGTATGACGAACCGGCCGAGCAATCGGGTTATGCCGATCAGTTACTGTCCAGCTCCATCGGTGGTGGGTTTTGTATGGGCGTCTCGGACTACCGCCCCTATTCCGAACAGGTCGTAGACCAATATTTCTCGCGCGATGGCGAGATGCACGGGGTCATTCTGGACGGTGAGCTGGAACTGGTGCTCGAGGACGAAACCGTAACCTTGCGCACCGGTGACAGTTTCAGCTTTCCCGGCGACATTCTTCACGTCCTGCGCAACGTATCCAATCAACCTGCGCGCATGATCTGGGTGAACTCACCTGTGATCATTCCAAGATTCTCAGCGCTCGGCGCTGATGAGCAACTGCCACAGTCACACAAGAAAAAGAACGGATAACGCCTGCTGGCACCTGAAGTCGCGGGCACGCCTGCCCGCAAGCAACCAAACCGGACAGATGCCCGGATACGAAGACAAACAGGGAGTAAGCAAATGAGTTCGATTTTCAAAGGGGACGTTTCCCGACGCTCCGTTCTGGCCGGTGCCGGTGCATTGGGCGCGGCCAGCCTCGCATTTCCCCATATGGCAGTTAGTGCCGATGGCTCAGTTCTGACCATCCGATCCTATAGCGATTTGCAAGTGCTGGACCCGGCCTTCTGGCTGGCTCTACCCGAGGCCGACATCATGCGGTCGATCTATGCCCCGCTGGTCTCGAACCAACAGGGCGATGAGTGGAACTGGCGCCCCGTTGCTGTTGAAAGCATCGAACAGCTGGACGACCTGACTATCGCCTTCAAACTGCGCGACAATATCGGTTTCACAGACGGCTTCGGTCAGATGACCGCCGATGACGTGAAGTTCTCGATCGAGCGTATCGCTGACCCAGCGAATGAAAGCCCCTATGCGGGTGACTGGAGCGCGCTGAAAGAGGTCGAAGTAAAAGACACCCTTTCGGGCTTGATTCATCTGAAAAACAAATTCGTGCCGCTGTGGACAACCACGCTGCCGACCCCCGCCTCCTGTATCGTTTCGCGCAAAGCGGTCGAAGAAATCGGCGGAAAGATCGGGTCAGAGCCTGTGGCGCAATCTGGCCAGTACATTCTGACTGAATGGGTTCCCAAGCAGAAAACCGTTCTGAAGCGCAACCCGGATTGGGCTTATGAACCTGGCGGGTATGAGGAAATCCACATCCTACCCATTGAGGACCCCTCGACAGCCGAGCTGGGTTTTGAAGCTGGTGATCTGGACTACACCTGGACTTCGGTATCCTCTCTGCCGCGGCTTAAGGAAAACCCGCCGGCGGGATCGGTTGTCGAGGAAAAACCCTCGCTGGCCTATGTATGGCTGGGCATGAATCAGGACAACGAAGCACTGAAAGACGTTCGCATCCGCCGTGCCATTCAGCACGCGATTGACCGGCAGACTGTGGTTGACGCGGCCTATTTCGGCGCAGCGGCCGTGGGCAACGGTATCATCGCCCCAGGCCTGCCGGGCAGCCGGGATAGCGTGACATACGACTACGACCCCGATAAAGCGCGCGAACTGCTGGCCGAAGCGGGTGCGGAAGGCATGACCGTCACGCTCGACATCCTGAACCAGTCCGAACGCCTGACGGCGGCTCAGGTCATACAGGCCAATCTGGCCGATGTGGGGATCACCTGCGAGATCAAGCAGAATGACAGTGGGACGTTCTGGACGCTTGGTTCCAAGGACGGCGACTATTTCATGGATCTTCAGTTGGTACTCAGCCGGTTTTCGATGAACCCTGACCCAAGCTGGGCGACGGTCTGGTTCACGCCGGAACAGGTTGGCGTTTGGAACTGGGAACGGTTCAACAACGCGGAATACAAGGCGCTGCACGAAGAAGGTCTGGTCGAAAGCGATCCGGCCAAGCGCGATGAGATCTACAAGAAGATGCAAGGTCTTATGGATGAAAGTGGCTGCTATGTCTTCCTGACGCACGAAGTGGTCGGCCTGATCCACAAGGATACGGTAAATCCGGGCCTGAAGCCGAATGGCGAGCCGCTGCTGCCGCTGTTCAAACGCGCCTGATCCACGCAAACGGGCGGCGTATGGCCGCCGCCCGCACGGCCTTTTGGGGGGCGCGTATGCTGAGCTATTTTTTCAAACGGCTTGGGCTGGCTGCCGCGATCGTTTCGGTCGCCATGTTCCTGCTGTTTTGTATGATCTACCTGATCCCCGGCGACCCGGCCTCGGTTGCGCTGGGGCCCAGGGCAACCGAGGAAATGCGCGCCGCCCTGCGCGAAAAAATGGGGCTGAACCAGCCGGTTCTGGTTCAGTTCTGGAATTTTTACATCGGGGCCTGGACGGGTGATTTAGGGGATGAGGTTCTATCGGGTCGTCCCGTCACTACGGTCGTGTTCGAACAACTGCCCTATACGCTGGCCTTGATCGTCGGCGGCATCACGTGGTCGGTTGCGCTTGGTATTCCGCTGGGTTGCTGGGCGGCGGTCAGCCGCGGCAGCTGGGCCGACCGGATCGTTGGCATCCTGTCCGTTGCAGTGATTGCCGTGCCCTCGTTCGTGATCGCGATTTATGCGCTGCTGATCTTTGCCGTTGAATTGCGTTGGCTACCTGCCATTGGCGCAGGCGAACCCGGAAATCTCGGCGATCAACTCACGCACCTGGTCCTGCCTTCGCTGGCGGTTGGTCTGGGCTGGGTCGGCTATATTGCCCGCATGGTGCGCGCTTCGATGCTCGAAGTGCTTGAGGCCAGCCATATCCGCACCGCCCGCGCCTTTGGCCTGCCGGATCGAACGATCACCTACCGCTATGCCCTGTCGATTGCGATCCTGCCCACGGTCACGTTGCTGGGCGTGGGCATCGGTCAGATGTTGTCCTCGGCTGTCTTTGCCGAGATCGTCTTTGCCCGCCCCGGCGTTGGCAAGCTGGTCTATGACGCCATCCTGACCCGCAACTTCCCCATTGTGACAGGAACCGTTCTGATCACGACAGTCCTGTTCGTTCTGCTCAATCTGTTGGCAGACCTCATCATCGGAGCTTTGGATCCCCGTGTCAGAAGCAGTTTCTAACCCCGCCCCCGGGCGCATGGCCGAGCTGTGGCGCCCGATCCGCAAAATCCTGCGTGAACCGCTGGGCGCGCTGGGACTATTCCTTGTGCTGTTTGTCATCTTTGGCGCCGTGTTTGCCGATTTTCTCACCAGCTGGGACCCGACGAAAATCAACCCGCGTGACCGGTTCCAAGGTCCGAGCGCGCAGCATCTGATGGGCACAGATCAACTGGGCCGAGACCTGTTTGCCCGGGTGCTGCATGGCGGACGGATTGCGCTTTTTGTGGCTTTGGTCTCGACTGCTGTGTCGCTGGTGATAGGCATCGTTCTGGGCTTGATCGCGGGCTATGGGCCGCGTTGGCTGGACAATCTGATGATCCTTTTGTTTGACGCAATGAAAAGCTTTCCGACCGTCATGCTGGCCCTTGCGCTGGTCACGCTGATGGGGCCATCGCTGACCGCCGTTATGGTCGTCGTTGTTCTGGTCACCGTGCCCGGTTACGCGCGGATCATTCGCACTCAGACTATCGCGTTGAAGACGTCAGAATATGTCACGGCGGCGCAAAGCATGGGCGCTTCTTCGGCGCGTATCCTGCGGGTGCACATTCTGCCGAACGTCATCGGTCCGCTGGTTATCCTCGCATCGATGGACATCCCAGTCGTCATCGGCATCGAAGCAGGGATGAGTTTTCTGGGCCTTGGAGTGCGCCCCCCGACCCCAAGCTGGGGCTCGATCCTGAATGACGGTTTCACCAATATCCGCGATACTGCCTGGATCGCGATTGCTGGCGGCGTGCCGATCATCATCACAACGCTGGGCTTTACCTTTTTGGGCGAGACGCTGCGGGACGTATTCGATCCGCGGCTGAAAGGACGCTGATGACCACGCTGCGCATAGAAAATCTGAACGTCAGCTTCTCGACCGAGGCCGGGCCGCTGCACGCGTTGAAAAACGTCAGCTTCGATGTGCCCGAAAACCGGATTGTCGGTATCGTGGGCGAATCTGGCTGTGGGAAATCCACCCTGATCAACGCCATTCTTGGATTGCTGGCCGACAATGGCAGCATCGACAGCGGATCGATCCTGTTTGAGGGGCAGGATGAGCTGACCACCCTGCCCCCGTCGCGCATGCGGGACCTGCGTGGCCCGCGCATCGCAACCGTGTTTCAGGACCCGATGGGCGCGCTGAACCCTGTGATCTCGGTCGGCAAACAGATGCTGAACATTCAGTATCGCTCGCCCCTTTCAAAGGACGAAAAGCTAAGCCGCGCGGTCGAGATGCTGGAATTGGTGCGCATCCCCGATGCCCGTGCGGCGCTGGTGCGGTATCCGCACCAGTTCTCGGGAGGGATGAAGCAACGCATCGCCATCGCCATGGCCTTGATGATGGAGCCCGCTCTGCTGATCGCGGACGAACCCACAACGGCGCTGGATGCGACGCTTGAGGTTACGACAATCGAACTTCTCAAGGACCTTCAGCAAAAGATCGGCTGTTCAGTCATGTTCATCTCGCACCATCTGGGTGTCATCGCCGAGCTTTGTGACGATGTTGTGGTGATGTACGCCGGGGAAGTGGTCGAGCGCGGTACCGTCCGTCAGATATTCCAGGATCCACGCCACCCCTACACAGCGCGGCTGCTGGAATGCGACCCTGCGCGGCAAAGCGAGCGCACCCGGCACCTGCCGACGATCCCCGGAGAAATTCCCGATCTGCGCGCGCGGCCCGCGGGCTGCATCTTTGCCAACCGCTGTGACCGGGTAAGCGACGCTTGTTCGGCCCCGCCACCTGACAAGGACATCGGGGAAGGCCATGTCGCCCGCTGCTTTGTCGCGGACACACCAGCAGAAACCGGAGTGTCAGCATGAGCAGCGATCCGATTCTCAAGGTCGAAGATGTTCAGGTCTCGTTTCCGGTCGGCGGACTGGGACGCCGCAGCGCGATCCTGGGTGTGGCTGGGGTGAGTTTTGAGGTCAACCGCGGCGAGACTTTTGCCCTGGTCGGCGAAAGCGGTTCTGGCAAAACAACGCTTGCGCGGGCCGTGAACGGTTTGCAGGAGATTAGCGCCGGCGCCATCACTTTTGAGGACCAGCGCATCGACGAATTGGACCGAAAGGCGATGAAGCCCGTTCGCAAACGCATGTCGATGATGTTTCAGGACCCGGTAGGCTCCCTCTCGCCCCGCATGACCGTCGGCGATCTGGTGACCGAACCTTTCCGAATTCACGGTATAGAAGGGCGCAATCTGCGGGATGAAGCTGACCGCCTGCTGACACTAGTAGGCTTGCCGACCAGCTTCGCGTCGCGTTTCCCGCATCAGCTGTCGGGTGGACAGGCCCGGCGTGTCGGCGTCGCGCGCGCCATTGCGCTGGACCCGGCGCTGATCATCGCGGATGAACCCACTGCGGGCCTGGATGTGTCGGTGCAGGGCGAAGTTTTGAACCTGCTGAATGATCTGCGCGAACGGCTAGGTCTGGCGATGGTGATCATCACCCATAACCTGCATGTGGTGCATCATGTGGCGGACAGAACCGCAGTCATGTATCTGGGCCGCTTTGTCGAGGCAGGAGACACCGAACAGGTGTTCAGTGCGCCTCAACACCCCTATACAGCGGCGCTTCTGTCAGCCAACCCCGAGCCCGACCCGGACAAGACACATGACCGGATCACGCTGCCGGCCGAAGTCCCCTCGTTGCTGGCCCGCCCATCGGGATGCGAGTTCCACACCCGCTGCCCATGGGCGCAATCGCGTTGCAGTGTGGATGCGCCGGAGCGGCAGGTTGCAAACGGGCGCGCTGTCGCCTGTCATTTCCCTTTGGAACCCGGCGCCCGCCCGCCGGAACTAGCAGAAAAGGCAGCGTCATGAACGATATCGAGGTCATTGAAACCGTTTGGATTCCAATGCCTGACGGAACCAAGCTTGCTGCCCGGCTCTGGCTGCCCGAAACAGCCAGAACTTCACCGATGCCCTGTATCCTTGAATATATCCCCTACCGGCGTCGGGATCGCACGCGTATGCGCGATGAAAGCATGCACCCGCATTTCGCAGCCGCCGGGTACGCCTCAATCCGCGTAGACATAAGAGGGTATGGCGACAGTGAAGGCGTGTCCGAGGATGAGTATTCCCACCAGGAAATCCAGGACGGCCATGACATTGTCCAATGGATAGCCGATCAGGACTGGTGCGACGGAAATGTCGGCATGTTCGGCAAAAGTTGGGGGGCGTATAACGCGTTCCAAGTTGCGGCGACCCGGCCCCCGGCCCTTAAGGCAATCGCTCCGGTGATGGGCACGGATGACCGATGGCGCGAGGATATTCACTTCTACGGCGGCTGTTTGGCCAATGACAATTTCTGGTGGGGCTCAATCATGCAGCTCTACAACGCTATGCCGCCGGACCCCGAAATTGTCGGAGCTGATCGCTGGCTCGACATGTGGCGCGAACGTTTGGAAGGCGCTGAATTCTGGCCCGCCATGTGGCTGGAGCACCAAACCCACGACGAGATGTGGCGACGTGGTTCGATCTGCGAGAATTACTCGGACCTACAGGTACCGGTCTACTTCTTTGGCGGCTGGATGGATCTGTATCGGGACACGCCCTTCCGCATTGCAGAACACCTCGGCGGACCAGTCAAAATCCTGATGGGACCTTGGGCGCATCTTTACCCCCATGAAGGGGTGCCCGGCCCCAAGGCCGATTTTGTCGGCGAGTTAATCCGTTTCTGGGATCATTGGCTGAAAGGGATCGACACGGGGTTAATGGATGAACCCCCATTGCGGTTTTTCTTGCAGGACAGCGCGGCGCCTTCGGGGACCCATCTGCAACGCCCGGGGCGCTGGGTGGAAGAACCGTCTTGGCCGTCGCCCAATATCGCCGAGCAAACGTTCTGGCTGAATGACCAAACTCTGGGCGAAACGGCACAGTCAGGGACTGCGATGTCCATCTGCTCGCCACAGAGCTTCGGTGCCGCTGCGGGCGATATGTGCTCTTTCGCCATTCCCGGCGATATGGCAGAGGATTGCCGGATCGACGCTGGGGGGGCATTACAGTTCAAGGGGTCACCCCTGACCGAACCGCTGGACTTATTGGGTCAGCCCAGCGTTGACCTGACGGTGTCGGCGGATCAGACGCAAGCCTATGTCGCCGTGCTGCTGGTGGATGAGGCCCCGGACGGCGCGCAAACGCTGATCGCGCGGGGATTTTGCAATCTCAACCACCGCGACAGCGACACCCAACCTACGCTGATCACGCCCGGCGAAGACATGACCGTTACGGTTCCCTTGTACGGAACCGGCTATCATGTTCCCGAAGGCCACCGCATCACATTGCAAATCGCCTCAGCCTATTGGCCTGTTCTGTGGCCTGCGCCGCAGCCGGTGACACTCATGATCAAGTCCGGCATGTCCCGGCTGACCCTGCCGATCAGAGTCCAGCCTGACGGCAGCGCCGAGCCGCGTCCGCTGCCGGAACCGGAGCCCCCAAACGCGGCCCCGCGAAAAACCCATGTTCGCAATGGCTCAATGGAACGCTCGGTCCACACTGATCTGACCAATGGCGAAGTGACCCACCGATTCTTTCTGGATGGCGGTGTGTTTGGTCCGGTCGGCGATTTCCGTCTTGACGACATCGGAACGGTGCTCAGCGATGTGTCCGACCGGCGCTACACGATCCACCCCGGCGATCCCTTGTCTGCCGTCGCCACAATGGAGCAAACGGCCGGTTTCGATCGGGACGACTGGTCCGCGAAAATCTGGACCTATTCCGAGCAACGGGCAACGGCAACCGAGTTTCACCTGACCTCACGCCTAAAAGCCTGGTCAGGTGATGAACTCATTTTCGAAGAAGAAAAGACGCACATCATTCCCCGCAACGGAATGTAGCGCATCCTTGCGGCCACAGGAGCCTTCCAATGTCAGTCTTCCCCGAATTTGGTCCAAAATCAGAAACACATCAATTGATCATGGGCGGCGTCACCATGCGAGTCGTCGTTGAAGGCGAAGGGCCTCCGGTCGTGTTCGTCCCCGGCGGAGATCAGACGGCTGAGGCTTATTCCGAACAATTCTCGTGCCTGTCAGATCACTTTAAATGCATCACTTATGATCCACGCGGCGCGGGTGACACGCAATCGCCCCCTCCGCCCTGGTCGATGCAGGATTACGCGGCCGATTGCGCTGCGGTGATTGATGCATTCGCTGGTGGTCAGGCCGTTGTCTGCGGGTTGTCATTGGGCGGGCTGGTCACGCAGCAAACCGCAATCGACTTCCCGGAAAAGGTGCGACTGGCAATTCCGATGGGCACCTCGGCCTATATCGACGGGTTCACTCGCGACTGGATGCAGGCCGAGATCGACTTGCGCAAGGACGGCATCACTCTGCCTGATTATTTCCTTGCCCCGCACTATGCCGTTTACGCCTTTCCGGCCAAAGCGCTGCACGAGCCTGAGCTTTGGGAGCAGCTCAAAGCATCCTACACCGAGCGTTTTCGGAATCGCGACCCGCAGGCAACAATTGATCAGTGGGAAGCCTGTCTGAAATTCGACTGTCGTGAAGGGTTGAAAACCTGCCCGGTCCCGATGCATGTCATCGCCTTTTCCGAGGATGTTCAAACCGCTCCGGTCATGTGCAAAGTGGTTTCTGATCTTGCGCCGAACGGCGTGTTCCATGAAATTCCTGGCCTGGGTCATGTTTCGATGACCCGCCACAAACCAGAAATCGTGGCGGCAAAACTGCGTGAGATTTTGACCGCCGAATTGGTGCAGCAATAAGCGGCTGAAGGGTCAGATGAGAATTGCTATCGCAGGATTTCAACACGAAACCAATACTTTCGTCGCCACTCCAACGCAGCTGAGCGATTTTGAGCAGTCAGACAGCTGGCCGGAATTGCTTTGGGGTCAAGACGTTCTGAACATAACCCAAGGTATGAACCTGCCCATAGCCGGTTTCGCAAAAACTGCCTTGGCGGAAGGGGTCGAATTACAACCTATCCTGTGGTGCGCTGCTGAACCGTGTGGCAAGGTTGCGGATCACGCCTTTGATACCATTGCCGGACATATCACCAACGCGCTTGCGAACATGACGCAGCTTGATGGGGTCTACCTGGACCTGCATGGGGCCATGGTCACAGAGTCTTTGGATGATGGGGAGGGAGAGCTGTTGTCGCGGATCAGACAGGTCATCGGTCCAGACCTGCCGCTTGTTGCAAGCCTCGATATGCATGCCAATATCTCGAGGCAAATGGTGGATCTGTCGGACGTGATGACCATTTTCCGCACCTATCCGCATCTCGACATGGCAGAAACAGGCGCGCGGGCCTTTCGAATGATGCGCGACATCTGCACAAATGGCCCGCCCGCAAAAGCGTGGCGTCAAGGGGAGTATCTGATCCCGCTGCACAGCCAGTATACTGAAGTCGCCCCCGCCAAAACGCTGTACGCCGCGTTGGATGTCTTCGACGGGCCAAACGCGCGCCTGGTTGAACTCGCCGTTGGGTTTACTGCAGCGGATACGGCCGATTGTGGACCATCTGTCCTGGCTTACGGCGAGTCACAATCCGATGCCGATGCAATGGCCGCGCAGATATTCGCAAAGCTGCAAGCGGCGGAAACGCAGTTCGATACGTCTCTGCTTTGTCCGAAAGATGCTGTTGAAACTGCACGGCATGCAAATGGCAAAGGGCCTGTAGTAATCGCTGATGTGCAGGACAATCCGGGGGCTGGAGCCTCGGCCGACACGACAGGATTGCTACGTGAGTTGATGCGGCAAAACGCCCCCTCGGCCATTCTCGGGTTGCTGAACGACCCGCAACTGGCGGCCAAGGCCCACGAATTGGGCGAAGGCGCGGAACTCGAGGCCGAGATTGGTGGTCGAGGTCCCGGCGACGTTCCTTTCGCCTCAAAGGTGCGCGTGCATCACTTAAGCGATGGCCAATGTCGTTATTCGGGCGAAATGTATGGCGGCGGCGTTGCTACGATGGGTCCGTCGGCCGCCTTACAGCTGATTGGAACGCAAATCCATGTCCTGGTCACCAGCATTCGAAATCAATGTCTGGATCTGGCGCAGATACGTTTGTTCAATCTGGAGCCGGAAGACGCTCGGATACTATGTGTCAAAAGCACAACCCACTTCCGAGCCGACTTTGAGCCCATCGCGCAAAAAGTCTTGAAATGTGCCGTACGGGGGCAGTTTCCGTGTCAGCTCAAGGATGTCAGGTATACCAAGCTGCGACCGGGCGTGCGCATAATATAAGGGTGTCAAAGCGCCTCAGCGTCGTATCCGCAACAGTACGAAACGGATCTGTTGCAAAGGGATCTGTTGCAAGTTTTTGGCTGTTGACGAGGTCAGATGCTGCGGGTGAATGGCTTTCGGCAAAATTAGTCGAAAGTCAGTTCATGATTTCCTTCAAAGGCGCGCAATATCCGAAGGATGTGATCCTGTTCGCGGTGTTTTTCTATGTCCGATACGGTGTGTCTTACCGGGATCTGGAAGAAATCATGACCGAGCGCGGTGTTTCAGTGGATCACACCACGCTAAACCGATGGGTAACACGGTATTCTGGTGCAATCGCTGAGGTAGCACGTCGCCGCAAAGGGCCGTGTGATCGTTCGTGGAGAATGGACGAAACTTACATCAAAGTTAAAGGTGCGTGGGTTTACCTCTATCGAGCTGTCGACAAACACGGGAAAACACTTGATTTCATGCTTTCCCCGCGCCGAAACAAACCAGCCGCCACCAAGTTCTTCGCCAAGATGTTGGAGATCAATGGATTGCCGAGAAAGATTGTGATCGACAAGAGCGGTGCCAACACCGCAGGCATTAAGGCCATCAACAAAATGCTCAAAGGCTTTGGTTGCCCGATCCCAAATGAGATGGTGAGGCGGAAATACTTGAACAATATCGTGGAACAGGACCACCGTTTCATCAAGAGACGCACGCGGCCAATGCTGGGGTTCAAGGCCTTTGCTTCAGCAGCGGCAACGCTCGACGGAATCGAAGTGTCGCACATGATCCGCAAGGGGCAACTCACGCCCGGACTCTGCCCATTTCAGCAGTTCGCTGAGCTCGCCACCTGACTTACAAGCGATTTCTGAAACAACTCAACGCGCTCAAATCTTTGCAACAAAACCCATCAAACTGCGCCCATTGGCATTCCCGGTTCTCCTGCAAGAGAAGCCTGAACTCAAGGAATTTGAGATTTCCCGGAATGATCTTAGAGAATATGCCAGTGATAAGGTCGATCGCAAGGGGAGAAAGAACCGAAATATTGTTTTCCAAGCGCATAGGGACTACCTGCAAGATGTAGTCCAACAGACAAATGATGCGGTCGAAAAGCTTTTTAACAACAATGACTTGGTGAATGAAATCAAGAATCTTTATTTTGAGCAGTAGTGCTTGATAGATCGAAGTCTTGATAAACTAGACGACGCGAACGGCCCAGAGCCGACATCCAACCCGCCATATTGATGCTGCGGTTGCAGCCCGCTTTGCAGACTTTCGCGGCGTCTATGCGGCGGTACCGAAAGCAATCGATCAAATCGTAAGACTTTAGTGCTTGAAGTAAGACTAACCATAAGCACCCAACCTGGAAGCGCTGAAACTCGTGTCGATCTTAATGAAGGTGATCCGTTTGACAGGCCCAACAATCCATTGATTATGTGCGCATGACCAAAGCTCAACGACCGCCAAAGCCAAAACCCGTGCCGTACACCCCGGAGCCGGACCGCTACGAGCGGATGGTGTATCGGCGATGTGGGCGGTCCGGTATAATACTCCCTGTTGTCAGCTTGGGGCTGTGGCACAATTTCGGCGCAGACTCACCGCACGAAAACAAGCGCGCCATGTGTCGTGCAGCGTTCGACCATGGGATCACTCACTTTGATCTGGCGAACAACTACGGTCCACCACCCGGTTCAGCCGAAGAGGCATTTGGCGAGATCCTCAAAACGGATTTCGCGGGTTACAGGGATGAGCTGATCATTTCCTCCAAAGCAGGCTACGACATGTGGCCGGGACCTTACGGAGAATGGGGGTCGCGCAAGTACATGATTGCGTCCTGTGACCAATCACTCGCGCGCATGGGGCTTGATTATGTCGACATCTTTTATTCCCACCGCTTTGACCCCGACACCCCGCTCGAAGAGACAATGGGTGCCTTGGATCATATCGTACGGTCGGGTCGCGCGCTCTACGCAGGTATCTCGAGCTACAACTCCCAACGCACGCGCGAGGCGGTGAAGATTCTCAACGATCTTGGGACACCTTGTCTGATTCACCAGCCTTCTTACAATCTGCTCAACCGTTGGGTGGAGCGGGACGGTTTGCTCGATACCCTTGACGATCTTGAGGTAGGATCGATTGCCTTCACGCCCCTGGCACAAGGCATTCTTACGTCGAAATACCTGCGCGATATTCCGGATGGCAGCCGTGCCACACAAGGAAAGTCGCTGTTCGATGGCATGATTAACGAGCGATCTCTGGCAAGTGTCCGTGCTCTGAACGACATGGCCGAAGCTCGTGGTCAGACTCTGGCGCAAATGGCTCTGGCCTGGGTGCTCAGAGGTGGGCGCGTGACCACCGCACTTATCGGCGCGTCGCGGCCGGAACAGATCGTCGACTGCGCAGGCGTTGTTGATAATCTCGACTTCAGTTCTGACGAGTTGAAAAAGATCGATGAAATCAGTTCGGAAGAAGATATCAATTTATGGGCAAGGTCGTCAGAAACAGAATGACCAATCTTATTATTGCTAAAACCCGAGAAAATTTGGAACTTGAGGTCATTGTCGGCTGCAGCTTCTGCAGCTCGGCTAAATAACTATCAAGACTAACCGGCCCAAAACCGCCGTATAGCTTTGTTACCCACAGCTGCGGATGCAGCCCGCTTAGCAGACATTCGCCGTTCGAACTGGTCTGGGCCGAGGTGTAATTTGGCTGTGTGACGTGATCTTAAGGCCAATTGTCTCCCGCATGATCAGTTTTACGACTGTATTCCCGATTTCCTCACGGATGGGGGCGGCTTCGATTATCTCTTCCTCATGCCAAGCAACATTCAGTTGCGAGGCAAAAAATGGATCAAAGAAAAGGAAAGAGAAATGGCAAATCCACGCCCTACGAACGGCCCATCAACCACAGGAAACAAATCTGGTTCTGGCCGCGGAAACAATCCGCCTAAGGGGAAATAAGTAGCCTCTAGCCAGCCGCGCGCAGCACGCACAAAGGCTTCTGAAAAAGGCTCGGCCACGACAGTTACTGAAAGAAATGATTGGGATGGTGGTTGCGCCGCCATCCCCTTATCGAGGTGCAAAGTGTATTATTCAAAAGACAAGGAGTTGAACAAGGTGATTGCAAAAGAAGTGAAGTCTGGGGCGCGTTATGTCTCTGGAAAAAAACACTCAAAGCTATTCCTGGCTGGTGGTGGATTGCTGGTTTTCTCACGAACACCGAGTGATCGACGGGCGTTTCGGAACGTGAAGGCGGAACTGTCCAGGCTGCACCGCCAACAGGCTGAGGTGTGACCATGCTCGACACTCTGCCGAAAGCTCAACTTCCAACTTCACATTCCGCACTCCTTTATGCTGTGTCACTATTCGGCTCACCGAAATGGCAGCACGCCGAACGCCGCCGTTATGCAAATTCGGAGATGCGATTGGAGGGAGGGGCTGACCGAACGCTCGAGTTGCTTGATCTGCTAAGGCAGGCGTTGGGTCTGGAGCAATCATCAACCCTATGGGGCGATGTTGTTGAGCAAGCTTTGAGACTTGGGCTTTCACTGGATGCGTTAGAGCTCCACACGCGGACATATTCGGTAAATCCGCAGCAGGCACTTTGGGTGCTTCTTGCGTTCGACGTTATGCCTGCCCTTGGCAGAACGTGGGGCTTCTGGTGTCAGGTTGAAGCGCTTTTACCTCGCATGCCTGAAGAAGATCTTTGGTTTTTGCCCCATCAAGACACTGCGAACTCAAATCGTTTGATCCTGCCGGTCGAAGCAATTCTGAGTTGGTGGCTGAAGCAGGTGGAAGGACCTCTCGATCGGCTTTGGGGAGAGTACGATGAAGAAAGGAGACGGACCCTTGACAACTGGAAGTCAGGCCGAACGACGCCAGCGATTTCCAGGATCATGGAGTGGTTTAGTGACGATCATAAGTTTTCATATAAGAGTTCAGACGAAGCTCATCTGTCGACACCGCAGCTTCGCTCGTTGTTGCTTTGGGCGCGTGCACTCGAGCAAAGCTACAAGGATCTCGTTGGATTTTTGACGCCAGGTGTTCAGCCGAACGACGCGGATCCTATGCGTAACAAGGCGCTGCAATTGATCGAGCTTTTTAGGTGGAGCCACGAGGCTACTGTCGCGACAGACCCGGCCAACCCGGCATCGGCCGATCAGGCTTTCGCTAAGGCTCTACCATTCTGGATAAAGGAAGGCCCGTTTCGTGTGATTACACCAGACGGGTCCGGAAGGCTACTGGCCACAGAGCAGGTAGCCGATTTCCTGAGTGGAATAATAAGTTCTGTACCGTGCGACGATACGCTCCCCGATGTTTTTGGAGATCTAAAGCTAAGGTCGCCGGCGATAATGACATTCAACGGAAGCTTGGTAGAACAGCGACAAAGGATTCAGGAAGCCATCGATCACTGCATTGAAATCCAGAAAAGCAATGAACCCGATCGCCAATACCGTGTCGCAGCACACTTGGTAAAGCTTCGAAAATTGCCCGGCATTGCCGAGTTTGAACCGGACCTCGCCTATCTTAGCGCCCTTAACGCAATTTCGTCGGGAAATTTTGACGGCGCGTGCGAACACGCTGAAAAGGCTCTCGAACTCTGTCTGGCACGGTCCATCGGTCCACTGAAACTGGATATCGCTAAGCTCAACTTTTCACTTGCGGTTGCTCAGGAAGCGTTCAGCCGTCGCAGTGCGGAGCGCAGTTTTCGATTACTTTGCAAGTCAGTTGAGCCTGAAGTAGCTGCTCGCTGGAAGCTCGGTGAAGGCCCGATCGATTACTCTATGCGCTTAGCGGCGGCCGATCACGCGGCTTGGTTCTGGGAGAACATTGTTCGCCCTTATGAAGGGGTGGAAATCGAAGCGCCGCTTCAACAAGAATCTGACATCATTAGGTCATACGCTGGTTTGCTTCTCTCCAGTGCGTCAGAGTTGGAGGTACGCGGTTTCATCAAGCACTTTCGCAGCAAGCTTAAGCGTAAGCTAAGAGATGTGCGTGGTGACACGTTCTTCACTGCGACATCAAAGATGGTGCCGGATCTTGTGCGTGCAATGAGGCAAATGCCGGCCTATTCCGGAATCCACAAAGATCCGGTCGAACTTGCTAACTCGATGGCCGAAATGCATTTGAAGCTAGTAAGCTTGCTGCCCACGGATGTCCTGAATGCGCGGGACTATTTGAAACAGACTACGCTGATGTTGGCAGCCGATCGAAAAGATGTAGACATGGTAAAGGCCCTCATTGACCGCCATGTGGATATCGATGCGCAGGACGTCATTGGTCGGACGGCATTGCATTCAGCAGCCAAGGTCGGAGCTGATCGATGTTTTGAAGTTCTTCTTGCTGCTGGCGCGAACCCAACGCTCCAAACTTACACCGGTAAGACGCCAGCCATTTTTGCCGCGGAATTTGGGCGGGCCGCGATCTTCCAGATGAGATTGGCATGCACGGCATATCAAATGGGTAGAGGCGAGCTTGAGGAAGCGCACAAACTGGCGCAGGACTCTGCGGAGGATTTCAAAGCAAAGCGCAAGGCATATGCCATTCAGGGATATGAAATCGCAGGGCGGAAGGGCTTTCAGAGGATTGCTGAGCTAACGTTGAAGGTACTGAATGAGTGATATCTTGGAGTTTGGTTGGCGAGCGCGGCCCTAAACTGCCATTGCCTGACGCTTTTGCTGCCGCACTGCGGCGTCGGATAATCTGCCGTTGACATCTTTTTTCGCCTGATCGCGGTGATTAGGTGAGATGAAACGATACTTGTCACCCGGCAGTCATGCGGTTAGTTAGAGGGAGATAAAACGTGATTCACTTGGTAGCGCCGTTAGGCGGAAAGGTTATCGGAAAGGCTGCCAGTCACGAATATGCCTGGTGGCTATGCAGTCGTTACAGTCTCGCACCGCTACCGCTCGCGGATGCCAGTGTTGTTGATTTGGTGGATGTCGAGGATAGCACCAAGCTTTGGACAGTTCGGTGCGAGCATGTCGAGTTTCCATTGGATCGAGGCGCATTTGAAAATCGGAAAAGAGATAGTCTGGCCGAATTGGACAACGGTCTACCAGCTTGGCCAGTCGCCGAAGAAAACGGGATAGCTTTCAGCACATTCAAAGCACGCCTCAGGCGCGGCTGGTCAGGGGAGAGGGCTGCGACTGAAGGCACGCGAGACATATCACCCAATCCGGATGACGAATGGGAGATAACGGCGCTTGAGAATGGCGTTTCGGTGCGCGCCTATCGAGCCCGAGTGCAAGCTGGCTGTCCCGAATCCATTGCCGCAACCATGGGCTTGAGCTGGCGCAAGTGGTGACGGCCCACAGCCGACATTCGGTATCTCTCAGATTTCATCTATCGGCTTCCCGAAAGCTGCCGTTCGTTCAAAACGCAGAAATTTCAATGAGCGGATGGCCGTGAGGCAAACAAACCTGCCATCGTTGAGAAGCGCTGTTAAGCAAACTTGATTGCTTTCAGAGGCCCGACTAACGTTTCTGCAACCATGTGTTTTCGCGATTTTTAGACCATGAAAATATAGATGACACCTGATGTACAAACCGCCCGCCGCATAACTCAAGATCATTGCGCTGCATGGACAAACCGGGCGCCTGGCGATGTCGCCGGAAGATTTGCTGAACATGCAATCATGATAATGAACGGTGGCGACCCAATGAAGAGCCGGACGGAGATTGGCGACATGGCGGCGGGTTTTATGGCTGACTTCCCTAACCTCGTTCTTAACCTCGACACGGTTCTCGTCGCCGATCACCACACGGTTTATGCGTGGACTTTCGAAGGCCATCATAAAGAGACTGGTAACCATGTTCGTTTCTCGGGCTGGGAAGAATGGGACTTAGACGACAACCTGAACGTCACCAAATCGCTCGGGTGGTATGATGGTGTGGATTACGAACGCCAAGTTGCGGGAACATGACCATATCCGGCGCCAATTCGCGCACTGTACGCACAGTCATATACGGCAAGTCAGTCCCAAATTGACTCTAATCGGTGCTCTTTACTGCCTACAGCAAGTGAGAGGGCGTCCACCGGAAAAGGCTTTTCTCATATTCGGTAATTGATTTCGAGAGCCACCGCATGAACAACTTTGCCGCTGGTCGAACCGGGCCCGGCACAGTGACAAGGTAGTAGCCGATCTGCGGTATTGGATCGTCGAACAGCGCCACGAGTTGTCCCGACTTCAGCTCGTCAGAAACAAAAGCCGGTACCGTCGCCCCGATACCATCGCCGCGACGGATGCCATCCAGCAGCATATTGCCCGGCACGCGGACAACTCTCCGGTCGGCGTCGGTCGGAATTCCGACTTTCTCTAACCATAGGTCAAACTCGACTGACGCTTGTTCCTGAAGAAGCGTGAAATCAAGCAATTCTTTAGGATTCGTGAGCATCCGGTTTCCGACTAGTTCGCGGGACGCGACGACCGTCAGACAACCTGGCAGCAGCATCTGCGAGTCAAGCCCTTGCCAGTGACCTGTTCCGTATCGGATGGCGATATCAATTCCGCCCGGCTTCAGGTCGACAGCCTGGATCGTTGAATCGATCCTCAATTCGATATCGGGGAATTCGTCAACAAACATCGACAGACGCGGCATGAGGAACGCGCTTGAAAACATTGGAGTCGCGCTAACCACCAACGGTCGAACCGCCTCTGCACTCGACACGCTCTCGGTCACGGAGGCCATTTCAGCGAAAGCTTCAAGCAGGCGAGCTGACAGGAATTCGCCTTGCGATGTCAGAGAAATGCCATGTCGGGTACGAGTGATAAGCCGAGTGTCGAGATGTTGTTCGAGCCCGCGGATTTGCTGGCTGACTGCGGAATGGGTCACGTTCAGTGCCTCTGCCGCCCGGGTCAGATTTCGAAACTCGGCAGCGGCGGCGAAGGCTCTGAGAGATGTCAAAGAAGGAAGTGTGCGCCAATCCATAAGTAAGATGATCTAATAATATAGAAAAATTTACAACTATGTGATCCCCGGATGCCGGCGCATGCTGGTGCAGTAATTCATTGGCGACCACCGGAGACAAACATCATGAAAATTGCTGTTTTGGGACTGGGCAATATGGGCTCAGCGCTGGCGCATTGCTTGCTCAAGGCAGGCCACGAAGTCAGCGTTTGGAACCGCACATCGGAAAAGGCAGAGGTTTTTGCTGAGGCTGGAGCCACGATCTGCTCTTCACCGAATGATGCTATTGCGGCGTCTGATTTTGTCATCATCTGTATCAAGTGCCACAAGGAAACTGTTGACCTGGTCAACGGGCTGAGCGTCTCGCTTAAGGGTAAGACCATCTGTGACATGAGCACGGGCGATACCTCAGATGCCGATAGACTGGTCGCCATCCTTGAGGGACAGGGGGCTGACTACATGCTGGGCATGATCAATGCCTACCCTTCCGGCATTGGTGGTGACGAAACCACAATCCTTGCGGTGGGCAGTGCCGGAACCTGGGACCGCTATGGCAGTATCATCAGAGAATTGGGTGGAAAGTCCGCCCATGTTGGAGAGAATCCAACGGCACTTGCCGCGCTCTTTGCCGGCCTCTTCACGGTTCGACAGGGGTTCATGTTCGGAATGATCTACGGTGCACTTGTCTGCCAAAAAGCGGGCATCCCGATGCAGATTTATGCCGACCAACTCCCTGCCACGATCAAACTGGTCAATGACTACCATGATCTCTTTGCCAGAACTGTTCCGTTTGAGGATTACGACAGTGCGGAAGCCTCTCTGAAGGTTTACGCGATGGCGCAACAGGATGCGTTGAAGACCTATCTCTCACTTAATGCGCCAGCTGATTTCATCCAGTTGATGCATGACCGCACCAAAACGGCTTGGGAAGATGGCCACGGCGACAGACAGCTGACCTCACTGGTCCAGCATATGACGGATGCCTGATGCAAAAAGGCTCCGGCCCAAACCTGCCATTGGCTATGGCTTGATGACGCTGTAGTGCGGCCCACAGAAGGAGAATTTCGCTGCGGTTGAGAGTTGCCCGGGAAGATGAGTCGTGCTCACGGAATACACTCTGTCGCCACCCTAAGGTTCACAGGAGACCCGGGACAATGTAGGTTTCTGTGAAGACTTGACGTCAATAGGTGTGGATCAGAATGGCGCGACAGTTCCCACTCGAAGGTAACAAGACCTTTCTGGTTTATGCCGGCACTGGCACCGACCTGATATTCAATCATGGCGTTGAGTTACCTGGTTTCGCATCGTTTCCATTGCTGGAAGAACCTGGCACCAGGGCAATACTGGCCGGTCAAATGAAGGCTCTTGTCGATCTCACCCGTGAAATGAGTATCGGATGCATCCTTGACGCGCCCACATGGATGGCGAACGCCGACCGCGCAGCGCCCTTAGGATACGATGCAGACCGCCTCGTTGAGGTAAACAAAGATGCGGTCAGTCTAATGGAGGAGGTGCGCCAGGCTGCCGCTCGCGATGATGTACTGGTGTCGGCCTGTATCGGCCCGCGCTATGACCCTTACGCCGACATCCCTCCGGTGACGGTCGAAGATGCACGCCAATACCACGCCGCTCAAATGCACAGCCTGAAAGACACAAGCGTCGACCTGGTCACCGCTTATACGTTCAACCGTCCAAGTGAGGCTGCGGGATGCATCCTCGCCGCCGGAGACGCAGATCTGCCGATCATCATGTCTCTGGTTGTCGAAACGGACGGGTGTCTGGCGGACGGGACCAAGCTTGTGGACGGAATTGATCAGATCGACGAGGCAACCGACTCGGCGGCGCTGTTTTTTATGGTCAACTGCGCTCATCCGACCCATTTCGCCGGAGCGCTTGATAACCACCCCCGACTTAAAGGCTTGGTGGCAAACGCTTCGAGTTGCTCGCATGCGGAACTTGACGAAGCAGATGAGCTGGACGAAGGCGATCCAGCTGAACTTGGTAAACAGATTGCCTCGATTGCGAGGCAGAATCCGTCGATCCAAGTATTTGGAGGGTGCTGCGGTACCGACATGCGTCACCTGAAGTCAATGGCCAGCGAATTGGCGTAGCCAACTTACTTCAATCTGAGCGATAGCGCTGATATCTAAGGTGATACCGTTATTTCTTTCCGCTACTTGTTATAAGCGGCCCAGAGCGGACCTTCGCCCCACCTTCCCGTTTCTGCGGTCGCAGCCCGCTTACCGGACATTCGCCGCGGCTGCGAAATCTGAAGTTGGTTTGTTTTTCAGAATCACGTAAGAAAGTCGGCCTAATTTTATTAGTTTGAATTGATTGTCGAATGTGGCTTTAACGCAAAATATTGAACACTCTTATAGTTGAACTCATTTGTTTGGTCAGAACGACGAAGGAGTACATGCGCTAATTACTTTGCAGGACGTATCTCCGGCATTCCGAAACCTGTGTGGCAGAATACTCGAAAAGTAATACGCATCTCCTGGACCCAAGACCCTGGACTGCCCGTCTACCGTGACTTCCAGCCGTCCTTCTATCACAACAGCGCATTCCTCACCTTCGTGAGACAGTTCAGCTCGACCCGAGTCAGCACCTACTTCGTACTCCTCAATCAGCATCTGTAGTTTCCTGTCTCGGCGCTCACCTGCAACCAACAAATAGGAAACCCCAGGTGACCCAAGATCGCGCATAGTTCCATGGGGAAAGTAAAAGCTGTCTTCATTTTTGAGTTCGAAACTAAAAAAGAACCCCAGATTGATATCAACGCCCGCCAGAATCTTCTTGAGCAAAGCAACAGAGGGTTGGGTCGATCCGCTTTCGATTTGAGAAATTGTCCCGCTACCAACTCCAGCACGCTTGGCCATCTCACGCTGGCTGAGACCCTTTGAGGTACGAATCAGTTTTAGGCGACGAGCCGTTTCCAAATCTGATGACAAAACCGTTACCTCAGTGATTTCTCGCTTTTGATCGAAAGCACTTTATGTGAGCACGGTCTGTTTTTCAACAACTTACAGATTCCCACAAAGCCGGGTGTGCGGAATGCCTGAACTCTGCAAAGATTTGGCATCAAATGAAAATCTGCCTCACGAGGAATGAACGTGCTTGATCAACCCAACACAATGTCATCGTTTTGGATGCCGTTTTCAGCCAATCGTGATTTCCTTCGCGAGCCCCGAATGATCCAGTCGGCCGACGGGATGTATTACACCAGTTCTGATGGCCGAAAGGTCATGGATGGTACCGCCGGACTGTGGTGCGTCAACGCAGGTCATCGTGATCCGCTGATCGTCGAAGCGGTACAGAGGCAGGTGCACGAGTTGGACTATGCGCCGAATTTCCAGTTCTCCCACCCTCAGGCGTTTGAGTTGTCGGCAAAGCTGACCGCGATGATGCCTGAGGGAATGAATCACGCCTTTTTCACCAACTCTGGCTCCGAGTCCGTTGATACAGCGCTCAAGATTGCGCTGCATTATCACCGGATGCGCGGTGACGGGGCCCGCACCCGTTTGATCGGGCGAGAGCGCGGCTACCACGGCACCGGCTTCGGCGGAATCTCGGTCGGCGGCATTGTTAAGAATCGTATGCATTTTGGCACGCTTCTCGCCGGTGTCGATCACCTGCGCCATACCCATGATCTGGAGAAAAACGCATTCTCACGTGGATGCCCGCAACACGGCGCTGAACTTGCGGACGATCTGGAACGGTTGGTCGCGCTTCACGATGCGTCGACCGTTGCAGCCGTGATCGTTGAGCCTATGGCCGGGTCCACCGGTGTGCTGTTGCCGCCGAAAGGATACCTGAAGCGGCTACGCGAAATCTGCGACCGCCATGGCATCCTGCTGATTTTCGACGAGGTCATCACCGCCTTTGGTCGTTTGGGGGCCGCGACAGCATCGGAGTACTTCGATGTGAAGCCGGACATCATCACGACGGCCAAAGGCCTGACTAACGGTGTCATTCCGATGGGAGCGGTCATCGTATCCGAAAAGATATATGACTCGGCTATGGAAAATGCCGATGCGCCGATTGAGCTGTTCCACGGCTATACCTATTCCGCCAATCCAGTGTCTTGCGCGGCCGCGCTGGCAACGCTGGAGAGTTACAAGCAGAATGATCTATTCCGCCGTGCTGCATTGCTGTCGCAGCCCTGGGAGGATCAGCTTCACAGCCTCAAAGGTCTGCCGAACGTCATCGGTATCCGCAATCTGGGATTGGTGGGCGCGGTCGAGCTTGCACCACGAGAAGGCACGCCGGGGGCACGAGGCTATGACGCCATGAAGCGGGCCTGGGACGCCGGAATAATGATCCGTGTCACAGGTGACATCATCGCCTTGTCTCCACCACTGATCATCTCGGAACCCGAAATAGCGACACTCTGTCAAACACTTGGAGAGGTATTGGCTGACTTGCCATAACCCCTGACTTCTAACCCCAAAAAGGACTGACATCATGAAAGATGCATCCCCGATCGCTTTGATCGGCCACTACATTAATGGCCAAATCACTGCTCCTTCCGGTGAGAATACTCAGCCGGTTTTCAATCCCGCAACCGGAACGCAAACCGGCGAGGTGTCGCTGGCGACTGTACAGACAGTGAACGACGCAGTGGCCGCCGCCAAAGCAGCGTTCCCAAAGTGGTCGAACACTCCGCCGATCCGCCGCGCCCGCCTGATGAACAACTTTCTGGCTCTGGTGCGCGAGCATAAGGACGATCTGGCACGTGCCATCACGGTTGAGCATGGCAAGGTGTTCACCGACGCGCAGGGTGAAGTTGAGCGCGGCATTGATATCATCGAGTTTGCCTGCGGCATTCCGCAACTCCTCAAGGGCGATTACACGGAGCAGGTCTCCACTGGCATGGACAACTGGACAACGCGTCAGGCGTTGGGCGTTGTCGCCGGGATCACTCCCTTTAACTTCCCGGTCATGGTGCCGATGTGGATGTTCCCGATCGCCATCGCCGCAGGCAATACCTTTATCCTGAAGCCGTCTCCGACCGATCCGTCGGCCTCTCTGCTGTACGCGGATCTGATGCAGAAAGCCGGTTTCCCCGACGGAGTGTTCAACGTGGTTCAGGGTGACAAGGTTGCGGTGGATGCGTTGCTGGAGAACGACGACGTCAAAGCCGTGTCCTTCGTCGGCTCGACGCCAATTGCGAACTACATCTACGAGGTCGGTGCGCGCCACGGCAAGCGCGTTCAGGCTCTGGGCGGCGCGAAGAACCATATGCTGGTGATGCCGGATGCCGACATGAACAAAGCCGCCGACGCCCTGATCGGCGCGGCCTATGGTTCGGCCGGAGAGCGTTGCATGGCCATCTCGGTTGCCCTGCTGGTTGGCGATGCCGCCGACAAGCTGATGCCGGTTCTGAAAGAACGTGCCGAAACCCTGAAGGTCAAAAACGGCCTCGAACTGGACGCCGAGATGGGCCCGATTGTCACGGCCGCTGCGCGGGACCGGATCAAAGGGTACATCGACTCCGGCGTCGCAGAAGGTGCGGACCTGCTGGTCGATGGCCGAGACTATACCGTCGAAGGGCACGAGGAAGGCTATTTCCTTGGCGGTACCCTGTTCGACAACGTCACGCCTGACATGAAGATCTACAAGGAAGAGATCTTTGGCCCGGTCCTGTCCTGTGTCCGCGTTTCGAGTTTTGCTGAAGGTCTGCAACTGATCAACGACCACGAGTTCGGCAACGGCGTGTCGTTGTTCACCCGTGACGGCAACGTTGCGCGTGAGTTCGGCAAGCAGGTTCAGGTCGGCATGGTCGGTGTAAATGTTCCGATCCCGGTTCCCATGGCCTGGCACGGCTTTGGCGGCTGGAAGAAGAGCCTGTTCGGCGACATGCACGCCTATGGCGAAGAGGGCGTTCGTTTCTACACCAAGCAGAAATCCATCATGCAGCGCTGGCCCGAAAGCATCTCGGAAGGTGCCGAATTCGTCATGCCAACGGCAAAATGATCATCCGATCCAAGGAGTGAAGAACATGTTCATTGGTGTTCCCAAGGAAATCAAGAACCATGAGTACCGGGTCGGCCTGACCCCCGAAAGCGTCGCGGAACTGGTTTCACATGGCCACAACGTCATCGTAGAGACCAATGCCGGGTCGGGCATTGGTGCAGATGACGACGCCTATCGTGCCGCCGGGGCCGAAATTGCCGCAACTGCGGCCGATATTTTCGCCAATGCAGAGATGATCGTGAAGGTGAAGGAGCCTCAGGCCGTGGAACGCGCCATGCTGCGTGAAGGTCAGATCCTTTATACCTATCTTCATTTGGCCCCCGACCCGGAGCAGACCAAAGATCTGGTCAATTCTGGTGCGGTCTGCATCGCTTATGAAACCGTCACAGACGACAATGGCGGGCTGCCATTGCTGAAACCGATGAGCCAGGTTGCCGGTCGCATGTCGATTCAGGCCGGTGCCAGCGCGTTGGAAAAGGCAAAGGGCGGTCTGGGTGTCTTGCTAGGTGGGGTGCCCGGCGTGAAGCCCGGCAAAGTTGTGGTCATCGGTGGTGGCGTCGTTGGCTTCAACGCAGCGCAAATGGCCGTCGGCCTGCACGCGGACGTGACCATTCTGGACCGCAACCCTGCGGTTCTGGAGAAGCTGGAGAACCATTTCGAGGCGTCGGCCAAAGTTGTCTATTCGACCAAGGCTGCGCTGGGAGAAGAAGTCACCAACGCCGATCTGGTTGTCGGTGCGGTTCTGATCCCGGGCGCTGCTGCGCCCAAGCTGGTCACACGTGAGTTGATTTCGAAAATGAAACCCGGTGCGGTCGTCGTGGACGTGGCGATCGACCAGGGCGGCTGCTTTGAAACGACCAAAGCTACCACACACGCAGAGCCCACCTATGTTGTGGACGACGTTGTTCATTATTGTGTCGCCAACATGCCGGGCGCAGTCGCCCGAACATCAACCTACGCGCTCAACAACGTCACGCTGCCGCACGCTCTGGCTATTGCCAACAATGGTTGGAAGCAGGCGCTTGCGGACAACCGTCATCTTATGAACGGCCTGAACGTGGCCCACGGCAAGGTGACGTACAAGGCTGTGGCCGATGATCTCGGATACGAGTTCGTCGCCCCGGAACTTTGCTGAATTGAAGCAAAGAATTGTCCCGTCGCGCGCAATGCGGCGGGACGCACACCACTGAGGAGGAAACCTTAATGATTACGAAGATTAACCGCCGCGCCCTCGGCGCGATGGGTGGCGCTGTTTTGCTTGCTGCAACCACACTCTCAACAGCAGCCGCAGCGGAAGACATTACACTGCGCTTTGCCGGCGTGTTCCCGATTGACCATCAGGGCACGAAAATGATGGAGCAGGTCGCAGCGGATGTCGCGGCAGCAGACGTTGGCCTGAAGATCGAAGTATTCCCGGCAAACCAACTGGGTTCGGGTGAGGCGCTGTTCGAAGATGTAGCACGCGGCAATATCGACCTGGCATCGGCGTTCATCTATGCCGATACCGATCCACGCCTGGAATTCCTGTCAATGCCGTTCCTGCTGGGCGGCTGGGATGACATGGAAAGCACGCTTCTCAACATGGATTCCGAGTTTAACACCATCCTGCAAGAGATCACCGACGAATACGGTGTGCGGGTAATGGCGCAGAACCCCGAAGGGTTCATTGGCATCGTTTCGTCGCAAGAACCTGAAAACTGGAACACCTTTGACGACAAGGGCATGAACATTCGCGTCTGGTCGTCCAGCGTCGTGAAATCAATGGTTGAAGAACTAGGGTATCAAGCGACAACCATGGCATGGGGCGACATTTTCCCCGCACTTCAGGCCGGTATTGTCGATGGGGCCATCTGCTGCACCAAGACCGCGACCTACTCGATCTTCGCAAAGTCGGATGTTGGCACTCACTTTGTCGAGTACAACTCGATCTCGGAACTGACAACGTTCTATGCGTCGCAGCGGACACTCGACAAATTGAACGACGAACAGCGTGCCGCACTGCAGGCCGCAATGACCAAGGCGTCCGAAGACTTCTTTGCCTACAACCGCGAGAACGACGAAGTATTCGGTCAGAAATTGCTCGACAAAGGCTACACCATCCTGCGCCTGAGCGACGAAGAACAGGCTGCGATGGCCGCTCATGTCCAGGAAACGGTCTGGCCCGCGATGGCACAAAACGTCGGTCAGGACATCATCGACCGCCTGCTGGCAGCAAAAGAACAGCAATAAACACTGAGATGAAGGGCCAGCTAATCAGTTGGCCCTTTTTTCGTCTCTAGCTCAACAAAGGGAGGGAGAAAGATGTCTAGCACTGAAGCAGAGCGTCCGTTGGTCGTCGAAAGCGCGGAAAAGAAGAGCTCGCAAAAAATCACCGATGAGCTGCCAGTTGTTATTGGGTATCCACTGAAAGCAGTGGCTTTTGCCATGAGGCAGATCGTTATGTTTGCCGGTTTCCTGATGGCGTTCACATTTGGGGCAGTTGTTGTCATCCGGTATGGATTTGGCGGTGATCTCTTTGCCTACGAAGAATGGCTTTTGGGCATTAGCATCATCGGCTTTTTTGCAGGTGCTGTTCTGGCCTCTGCCCGCAACCTGCACATCAACGCGGACATTCTTGGCATCGTGATCCAAAACCCTCGGTTGATTTGGTGGCGCGGCTTTGTGGTCCTGACAGTCGAGGTGTCGGTGATCCTGTTCCTCATGTACGCCTGCTATGTCTCGCTGCTTGATGACTTCTCATTCCCCCGGCTGCGCGCAACCCCGGTGCTGCGCATTCCGTTTGTGACCTGGCGGATTGCGATCATGATTGCCTTTGGCCTCATGGCTACGTTCACGGCGGCATATTTGTACGTGCATATCCGCAAGGGACTTGGTCTTCCCTTGAGATCAGAAATGCAAAAAGGAGAAACCCAATGATCATCGGAGGAAGTCTCCTTATTGTCTGCTTTATGCTGCTGTTGGGCGTTAGCGTATATGTGGCATTCGGATCGGTTTTGATCTTCATCGCAATTGTCGGAGATCAATCCATCACCGGCTATCTGCCGACCGGCTCTACGGGCATCCGTTCACTGGTGCTTTTGGCGATCCCGCTCTTCATGATCGCCGGAGGCATCATGGAAAAAGGTAAAATTGCCGCCCCTCTTGTCTCTCTGGCTGAAATGTTCATTGGTCATATCAAAGGTGGATTGAGCGCTGCAGGGGTACTAGCCTGCGGTGTGTTCGGCTCCATCTCCGGCAGTGCGAACGCAACGCTGACCTGTATTGGCGGCATCATGATGCCCCATCTGAAAAAGGCCAACTATCCGGGTGGGCAATCTGCGGCTTTGATCGTCGCGGCCAGCCCCTTGGGTCTGTTGATCCCACCGAGTTCGTCGCACATCCTTTATGGTTGGGTTGCACAGCAGCATGTACTAAAGTGCTTCTTGTCCACCGTCATTCCGGCGATCATCCTGATCACCCTTTTGATCGTCGTAAATCAGTTCCTGCTTCGGAAGTATGACGACATAAACCTGACGGAACGTCCTAAACCATTTCTGCCGACATTCGGAGTACAGGCGCGCCTGGCCGGGCCTGCGCTTATGATGCCACTGATCATTCTGGGCGGAATCTATGGCGGCATAATGACGCCAACCGAGGCTGCGGGTATCGCAGTGGTCTACTCGATCCCGATCGCGATCTACTTCTACCGTGGACTGACCTGGAAAACACTGGCTCAGACAATCCAGAATTCCGGTGTTACGATTGGCGTGGTCATGGTCATGATCTTCATGGTTCTGATCGTGTCAGACAACCTGATCTCACAGGGTGCACCTCAGTTGGCCAAAGATCTGGTTTATTCCGTTTCGGACAATCCAGTTGTGATCCTTCTGATGATCAACGTCGTGATGATCCTGATCGGAATGCTCATGGATGATATCTCCGGTCTGCTTTTGGCAACACCAATCCTACTGCCCATCGCGCAGAGCACCGGCATGGATCCTATCCATTTCGCGGCCGTGATTGGCGTAAACTTAGGTATGGCGAACATCACCCCTCCGACTGCACCTCTGCTCTATCTTGGTGCGCAGGTCTGTGATGAACCGGTTTCGCGCATGCTGTGGCCGACTTTGATCTTCATAGTCTTTGCCTGGCTCCCAACGCTGATGTTGACAACTTTTGTACCAGAGTTGGCCCTGTTCCTGCCGGACCTCTTGCTCAGCAGGTAACGACGGGAAAGCGCAAAAGCCCAAGACGAAACAGCACGCACCCCAATCTTGCGGCTGGGGTGCCTGAGCGCCCTCCCGAAGATGAAGTAGGAGCGGCGAGTTAGCAGCAGATAACTGAAGACCTAAATACGGAGGTTTGAAATGTACAAAAATATTCTAGTCGCGCTGTCTCTGGAACATGGCATCAGTGAACACGCACTTGCGGCGGCACATGCCCTTCTATCCGAAGGTGGAAAAATCACTGCCGCGCATATCCATGAGCCCCCAAACAGACAGATAATGTACTATATGGATGAAGGGATCGCAGAAAAATCTCTCCAAAAAGCTAAGGCGCGCTTGGCCGAACGCCTAAAAAATGAGGCCGACGTGTCGTCTGTCCTGCTTGAGAGTCAATCGGCAGGTCGCGCAATCACCGAATACGCAAACAAACATGGCATCGACTGTATTGTCCTCGCTTCACACAAACCTGGGATGAAAGAGTTTTTTTTGGGTTCCACGGCTGCTCTCGTCGTTCGACACGCACAGTGTTCGGTGCATGTACTCCGCCTGTAGCACGAGCCCACGGGTCGGTACAAAGCTGTAAAAGCCTCAGCTCCCGTCGAGTAGAGGCGTTGTTCTATGACTTCCGTCACCCAGTCTTCACCGACCCGCGACGACTGGGTGGACTCTTCACTGCCGCAAGATTGTTTGCAACATGTTCACCAGTCTGGTGCCATCGCCCTATCCAGAACGGCTCTAAGCTGCTAATAACATTAACACGTGCAAGATACTTCCCGGGCAGCTGTCAATTCTGCGTGGTGTACAACCATAACTGCAAGACACCGCGATAGCTGAGCAAAGCAACCAATCGGAGCCACAACATCCGACCCAAAAGCGGAAATTAATAGCCTCTATTCATCGGTTTTGCGAAGATACGGCCATTGAGTTCGATCCAGAAAATTACTTTAAAAAGGAGACGTCGCCATCGGTCTTTTCACCTGGATGAAACACTCAGTTTTAAATGCAGTCACAGCATCATGCATTTTTGCGACGGCCAGCTACGCATGTACAGGCATCACATTGACGGGTGCTGACGGTACCACCATATTCGCACGGACGCTGGAGTGGGGGACCTTTGACCTTGCGCCAGAGATTCTTGTTATTCCTCGCGGCACAAAAATGAACGCGTCCGTTATGCCTGATGGCGCGGCGGGCCATGAATGGTCCACGACCTATGGTGTGGCAGGGATCACGGCACTGGGTAAGCCTCTATTTGGTGACGTCATGAACGAGGAAGGTCTTGTCGTTGGCACGTTTTATTTGCCGGGGTTTACCGAATACCAAATTTATGAGCCGGACTCTGCTTCAGTCTCTCTGGGTTCGTCCGATTTCGCGGGCTTCATCGCGACACAGTATGGCTCAGTGTCTGATGTCAGATCTGCCCTGGAGAGTATACGTGTCGTGCCGGTCGTCGAACCGGCGATAGGAATTCCACCACCGCTCCACTTCATGGTATCGGACCCGAGTGGCGAGGCAATCGTCATTCAGTACATCGGAGGTAAACCTACAATTTTCGAAGCCCCTCTGGGTGTCATAACAAATGCTCCAAATTACGATTGGCACATCACCAATCTCAATAACTACCTCAACCTCTCGGCTGTGGCGCTTCCGCCTGTTGAGGCCGGGGGCCAACAGTTTGCACCTCTTGGCGCCGGGAGCGGTATGCTGGGATTGCCAGGGGACTTTACACCCCCATCCCGGTTTGTCAGGGCAGTGGCGTTCAGTTAGACCGCACGAGAGACCGAAGGTGGTTTTGACACCGTACGGGAGGCTTTTCGCATCCTGGATAATTTCAACATTCCCGTCACAGCGGCGGAGGGTGATGCCGCTACAGAGGAAACCGAAGACCTGATTTATAGCGCGACCCAGTGGACCGCCGCCAGCGACCTCACAAACAAACGCATCTACTATCACACGCAATGGAACCGAAATGTTCGTATGGTAGATGTGGGCGCGATCGACTTCACGGATCCGAGTCTTGCGGTGGCCAAGCTTCCTTTAGATACCTCACGCGAACCTTCAGTTGAACTGATTGAACTCACCGAAACTCAGTAAGTCCGGCGTGATTGGTAAAAAAGCCGTTCTTGCAAAGATCGCGATTTCTGAACCTTACGCGCTATTTCGCATCGCGGGAACTCAATGTATCTCCTGCGCTCAAGAGTTAGAGTTCACAGCGAAAGCCTCCTATGCGGGTGCCACCCGGCTGTTGCCTGCACTCGGCGCACTAAACTCTCTACCTTCGCTTAAACTCGGCCCATAGCCGACATCTGCCACCCGTCTCGATGCTGCGGTTGCAACCCGCTTTGCCGACATTCGCTGCGACAGCAAAATTTGGGCGAGCCTGAATTCACAGATCGCGGACAAATCCGCCACTCCGTTCGCCGAGGACATGGCGGCAATCAGCAAACCGGACATTCAATCCAAGACTTTGCTATTCCGGCTTTGCGGACAAACGTAACCTTGGCAAATGTCTGCTCTTAAATGAGTTGTTGCTTTCTTAACCTTTGCCCTGTAGGAGAAGCGCAACGCCGCGTGTGGATGACCAAATCAGCGGCAAAGTATTCTCGCCCGTGATCCCCAGATCGTTGTCTTGAATAGCTCCTTGAGAGCAACGAAACGACGGCGGCTATTTCATACGAGCTTCCCAGTAGATTAGAGAGACCAAGTGCCGATAGCGGTGAACCGCGTTTATGGCACGAGACCAAACGCTTTTGACGACATTTGACACCCTCGGCCTTGCCGAGCCAATCCTGAAGGCCATCAAGGCTCAAGGATATTCGACCCCCACGCCCATTCAGGCCAAGGTCATTCCGCTGCTACTTTCTGAGCGCGATGTGATTGGCATTGCTCAGACCGGCACGGGAAAGACCGCCTCATTCATATTGCCTCTTTTGAATCGGATTGAGCGTGAGAAATCAAAACCCGCTCCAAAACACTGCAACGCATTGATCCTGACGCCCACGCGCGAGCTTGCGGCGCAGATCGTAGACAATATCCGTGCTTACAGCCAGTTCAGCCGCATTTCCACGACCTTGGTCGTCGGAGGCGTGCGTCCCGGAGGGCAGATCAAGGCCCTCAGTGCCGGCATAGACATCGTGGTGGCAACACCAGGACGCTTGCTCGACCACCTTGGCACAGGCGTCATCGATCTGTCCGCGACCAAAGCCATTGTGGTGGATGAGGCTGATCAGATGCTGGATCTGGGCTTTCTGCCCAGCATTCGCAAGATCATGGCAAAACTGCCCGAGAAACGCCTGACGGCACTGCTTTCGGCAACAATGCCGGGGCAGATCAGAAAGCTTGCCGATGACTTCCTGAACGATCCGGCAGAGGTTCAGGTGGCGGCTGTTTCAACGCCGATTGAACGGATCGCGCAGAGCGTCCGGCATGTGGCCAAGCAGGACAAACGCCGTGTATTGGCAGACATTCTGTCGGACAAGGACGTGCATCGCGCCGTTGTTTTCACGCGCACCAAACGCGGGGCTGACAACGTCTGCAAGTATTTGTTTGCCGCCGGGATCAACTCCGCATCCATTCACGGGAACAAAAGCCAGCCTCAGCGCGAACGCGCCATGGCGGGGTTCCGGACAGGGGCGACCACCGTCCTTGTGGCAACCGATATTGCGGCACGGGGCATCGACTTCGACGATGTGTCTCATGTGGTGAATTATGAGCTTCCGAATGTACCGGAATCCTACGTGCATCGCATCGGCAGGACCGCTCGCGCAGGCAGAACCGGTACCGCAATTTCACTGTGTGATCGCGAAGAGATGTCCCTCCTGCGGGATATCGAAAAGCTGATCGGCAACAGGCTGCCAAGCGGCTCCGAAGCTCAAGACTTGCCTGCAGAGCAAGGCCGCGATGAGAAGCTGCAGCCCCGTACTACCAAAGCGGAATTTTCAGCCAAACTGCGAGCGGTAGACCACGTAGCACGCAAGCAGAACGGATACAAACAACACAAGATTGATCCGGCTCAGGCGCAAGACGGTCTTATGCGAATGCTCTCCAATATTGGTGAGTTCACCCAACCTGCTGCATGAGCGCAGCAAGCAGCCTGGCCAATCCTGGCAGGCGCAAATGTCATTGAAAGGATAATCTCATGACTACCGGAACAGTAAAATGGTTCAACGAAACCAAAGGCTACGGCTTCATCGAGTTGGATAACGGCAGCGGCGACGCGTTCGTACACATCAGTGCCGTTCAGCGCTCTGGCCTCGATAGCCTGAAAGAAGGCGCAAAGGTCGGCTTCGATCTGAAAGAAGACCGGATGCGCGGCAAGACCTCCGCCGAAAACCTGCAATTGCAGTAGGCAATTCACAAACGATGCCAGATAGCGGTTGCTATTGCCGCTGTCTGGAAGCACAGTCAAAGACTGGTTGATCGGTTCGGATTGGGATTGAGACACAATATGTAAGCGGTCACCTATTGGTGGCGTATTAATAGCTTCGAGCTTCTGCCAGCCCTTAGCAGAGCTCGGTCCCTGTTAGTTCGTCAACGACGACGTTTCAAAGGTGATGTCACGCTGAATTTTGTCTCTCAATTATTCTCTAAGCCACCTGGTCAAACACCGGTCTCAAAAATGAGATATCTCCGTAGCACAGGCTTCGTGACGACGGTGCGGCCTTGACTCTATGCTGGCTAAGAACCACAAGAGTATATTGGTAAAAATTACTCGATGCCGCGATGCTGCCGGCTTCGCAAATCCAATGGCCTTCAGACTAACTGTAGCATGTGCCCCAGCATAGGAACGGGTTTCGCTGGGGTCTTCGCTATGAGCTCGTTCCTCGCAAGCATTTGCAACTGTCACCGGACATGCACCTGTCATCGCGTGACCAAGGAAAGAAGGCGCCGCATGAACAGCACTTGGCACATGAATTGCGTGTTTGATGCCCGATAGATCAGGTCTCAAGCTCCATTTGGATCAGTCACTCATTGGGTTTACGCGCTGCATACTTTGTTTGATCTCGACACTTTTGGTGTCGCTCTCAGGAACGCAGCTTGCTGCCCAAGTCGCAGGCAATGCCAGTGCAACGGTTTGTGGCGAAGGTTTCGAAAACAGAAACGGATCCTGCCAAAGTCCAGACGTACCCCAAAACGCATATTTAACGGGTAGCTCCTATGGCCGCGGGTGGGAATGCAATCACGGTTTTCAGAATGTCGGAGAACTCTGTGAGAAAATAAGAGTTCCTGAAAATGCCTACCTGGCATCAACCGGAGATCAGTGGGCGTGCAATCGGCTGTTCCAGCGTGCCGGAGAAGAGTGTGAAGAAGTGATTTCGCCCCAAAATGGGTACGTCGAAACTCGGTTTGGCGTGCAGGAAATACACTGCAACTGGGGATTTCGTAAGGAGAACCAGGATTGTGTTGCAATAGAGGTCCCAGAAAACGGTCGTCTGAGCGACAGAGGAAGCTCGGATGGTTGGGTATGCCTCAGAGGTTACAGGGCAGCGGAGAGCGGCTGTGAGACTGTGGCTGTTCCACAGCATGCATATCTTGCACCTGAAACTTATTCCGGATGGAAGTGCGAGCGTGGTTTTCGCGCAAACCGGGACAGGTGCGATAAGATTCAAGTTCCTTCCAACGCTCATTTGAACCGAAGAGGTGACGGTTGGGAATGTAATCGTCCATTCACAAGACAGAACGATACGTGCACGGAAAATGTGCCATAACAATGCGTTGGTGGAAACCTATGCCGCATGAGAAATGAGGAAGGACAAAGCCGTGAACAATGACTCGATTGATGAAAACCTGGGCAAAAGCATCAAGGCTGAAAAGGCGCGTCGCCGGTCCAATGGGATAAAGATATCTATTGCATCGGCGGTGTTTGTCGCAGCGATAGTTGTAGTGGTGTTTCTCTGATGCGCAAAAATACCCCTCAAATAACCCTTTCCGGTTCAAAGATGTCAGCTCGAGGTCTGGAACAACGAGCATTTCAGGACCGCAGTGTTCGTAAGTCGCGGAACGCTGACGTATCAGGAGTGATTGAGGAAGAGTTTGGAAAGTACTTGATCAAGGCCGGCGTTCTGAGCGGCGATAGTGTTGCACGGGCATTTCCCAAACCGCCGGCAAAAACGCAGACAATGATTGCCGATGCAGTTGGAGAAACACCAGCATTGGCTATAGAAGCCTTAAAAGAAATTCTCGAAGAACGAGACAGGAAGCGTAGCGGTCAACGCCGTTTGGAGGGAAACTCCGGAACCCTCGTTCCCAGTGAAAGAGAATATGCCGAGGCATTGCGCCAGATCAGGCTCACCCCCGCGCAGGTCACATTGCTCAAAGCACTCACAATCGCAGGCAAGGAAGGTCTGACTATTGGTCACTTGTCTCAGGCAGCTGGTTACAAATCGCGCGAGGCCTCCATCAAGGTTTTCAAGAAAATCGGACTATTGATCGCAGAATATCTGGAACTGGACCTACCCGAAGCCGGATCGGTGCAGAATGATGGCGCCGCTCAGGTCCTGGCATTTTCTCACATCGAAAGTGACGATGAGCCAGCAACTTGGATTATGCATCAGGAACTGCGCGACGCTGTTCGTTCGGTTCTATGACGTACGTTCCAGCCCCCGCTTTTGAAGTGAGCTCTAAATCGGAACAAATGTACGAAAGGTTGGTCACGTAGCTTATGCTGGAGAAACGACCATATCCGCTCGACCTGATTTATGTACCTGTGAAACGGGCAAAAACGCTTGATCAACAAAAAGTTCTGACGCTGGCCGAAGATATTTTGAAAAACGGCCAGAAGACCCCGATCCAGATACGCTCGGACAACAAGAGATTCGTGCTGATTGAAGGCCTTCACCGGTTAGAGGCCATTCGTGCCTTGGGCGGTGACACAGTCGAAGCCTATCTGGTACGCGCCAGACTACACTAAATGCCTGTTGGAATTGGCGTTCGACAAAGCCTCGGAAAATGTCAGCAGACGTTGACTTTTTTCATCCCAAAGATGCAATCGTGCACAATGAAAGCTCTCATATAGAGTAATACGCTGGCAGTTTTCTAACGCAGAATGGTCACGCAAAACTTCGTTTAGCCGGTAAAACGGTATGCGGCTGGCAAGGTGGTGAACATGGTGTACGCCGATGTTAGCAGAGAACCACCGCAGGATGCCTGGTAGGGCATAGTGAGAACTCCCATAGAATGCGGCGTTCTGAAGGTTCCACCCCTCTTCCCGTTCCCAGGTCGTGTGTTCAAACTGGTGTTGAATATAGAAAAGCCAAATACCAATCGAGGCGGCGACGATCATGGTTGGCAGGAATACATAAACCAGAACATCCAGGCCTCCGGTCCAAAAAAATCAGGGCCAGGACCACCGCAATCGCGGCGTTTGTTCCCATTGCGCTTGCCCAATACAGCCAGCCTGACCGCATGAAACCAAAGGGTAAGCGATTTTGCAGAAAGAACGTGTAGACAGGCACGATACAGAACAGGAAGAAGGGGTTCCGGATTAACCTGTAAGCGGCACGCCCGACCCACTTTCGCTTCAGATATTCCTCTACAGTTAACGTAGGGATATCGCCCATCCCGCGCCGATCAAGGTTGCCGGTTGAGGCGTGGTGAATCGCGTGGCTTTGCCGCCAGATGTCAAAAGGTGTGAGGGCGAGAACACCCAAGACCCGGCCTGTCCAATTGCAAACGGTACGGTTTTTAAAAAATGATCCGTGACCACAATCATGCATGATGATGAAGAGACGCACCAGAAATGCAGCGTTAAGGGTTGCCAGTGGAATAGCGACCCAGACACCAAGGGAAAGCGCAAACCACGCTGCGCCCCATAGCGCGAAAAAAGGGATAACAGTAATTGTCAGTTCAAAAACACTACGCTTCGTATCGGGTACGCGGTATTGAACGAGCGCCCGGGTCAATTCCTGCTGTTGCAACTGACTTGTTCTCCAACGGCTCTTGGGAACCCTCTGAGCAACCGGGCACCCCAGAAGGATGCCCGTAGCAGGCTATGCGAGTGCCAGGTTGGAAGCGCTGTCGCGTCCGTCACGACCAGCTTCGACGTCAAAAGTAACCTTTTGGCCGTCCTTCAATTCGCTGATGCCGGAACGTTCAAGAGCGGATACATGCACGAACACATCGCGCTTGCCGTCTTCAGGCTCGATAAAGCCAAAACCCTTGGTCGAGTTGAACCATTTTACTGTGCCATTTGCCATGGTGGAAGTCTCCAATTGCGTGTCGCCCGCATCAATGCGGCGACCCGGCGTGGTCGGTCTAAATCGAAAGACTGAACGCCGAATTGAGGAGACAGCAGGTCGAAAAAGAAAAACGTAAGCTTTATGTATATGGACTTCGAGTACCCACAATACAAGCATTGATGCGGTGGAGGACAACAGAGAGATCCTGCCTGCCTAGCAAAACTTAGGTAAGGTGTCGCTGTTCGCTGTCTTTCGAATACGTGACTGGAGCGGGACGAAGCGCCAATACGCTGCACTTGTGCCTAAGTCCGTTTTCGAAGAATGGACGCGGTGCAAAACGGTGGTAATTGTCTGTGACAGGAAAGCATGAGTTTTGTCGTCAGGCACCACCTGACTCTACGCAGAGGCTTGCTGCTTTATCATCTCTAAGAAAACCAAGTAGGAGTCCTTAGCCGCGTCTGGGCCAGCTTTCTGCAAGGTGTGACCCTGAGTACGCCCACCATAGTCAAAGGTGACGCCGCCGCTTTCGACGATGCGGTTCATCATGTTAAAAAGCCCGGTTACCTCAATTGCTTCGAACAGCGCTTCCTCAACCCATCCCTGTTCAAGAACGGCATCGACATCGGCCTGAACGAGTTTGTTTGGCAAGGTGTTGAGCTTCTCGACATAACGCAGCATCGGTTTCATCTTCTCTGAAACATCCGAAGCCTCGATGTCTTCCAAAAGCTGTTTAATAAGACCGGGATCAATGCCTAACGTTTCAGCATGGATCACGTGCGAACCATAACAAAATCGGCAGGAATTGAGCCCTGATACAAACGCTGCAATGAGCTCCCGTTCTCCGATGGTCAGTTCTCCGTTAGACCGAAGGACTGAGTTCACAAAAGTCATCAAGGGTTCAATATTCTTGGGAAAGCGTGCCAAAAGGTCTCGAAGGTGAGCGCCTTCTGGCAGAGAAGGCAATCGCGGCATTCTTCGAACTCAATTGTTTGGGTTTTTGAACATACCACGGATCGCGTGCGAGTCATCTTTCGGCCAGACGCGAAACAAAGTGAGCTTTGGCTTAAATCTCACGAAAGTCCGTTTCGATGCCTTCCGCACTGCACAAAATGTTGGAACAAAATTATCACTACGAACCCATCTCACTTGCCAAAAACGGCTCGGGGTTGCCCGTTTCTTCCAGACCTTTATCTGTGACAAGCCAAAACCGATTGCCAACATTTCGCAAAAAGCTGCGGTCGTGACTAACAAGCAAACATGAAGCGCCGTGTGTGATCAATTCACCCTCGAGAGCCTCTTGTCCTTCAATGTCGAGATGGTTCGTCGGCTCATCAAGCAAATAGAAATTCGGATTTTTGAGCCGCAGTATCAGCATCGCCAAGTGCGCCTTTTGCCCCCCAGACAGTGCACCGATTCTGGTGCCTTGCATCTGTATGTTCACACCGGCGCCCGCCAAAACGCCACGTGCGCGTTGATCACCAATGTCAAACTGCCCCGTAACAGCGACCATCGGTGTGTCGCTGTCCGAAAGCTGGCTCAGATGCTGGTCTGAATAGGCTGGCACTACCGAAGGGGCACATTTGACCACCCCACTATTCCCTGAAAGTGCACTTTGCACCATCTTTATCAATCGGGTTTTGCCGGTGCCATTGGCCCCCAGAAGCACGATGCGATCTCCTGGCAAAATCCATTTCCGCCCGGTCTTGTACAACAAGCGACCGTCAGGCGTCTCAACCCGTGCGTCATCCAATGTGATCAGAGCTCTGGCATGAGTTCCGCTGTTGACCAGTCTGATATCACCAGCGCTGCGTTCGTAGTGGGCAGCTTTGGCAGATGCTTCAATCTGCGCCGCGCGATCATTTAGCTGTTTGGTCTTGTTCACCAGAAGATCAGACCCAGAATTGATGCCGATGTTCTTCAGCTTCGTCGCCTGCTTGCGTAGCTGCTGCGCTTTGTTCAATTCATTGGCAAACCGTCGTTGGTCAGCAGCATCCGCTTCATCAAGCGCCGCCCGTGCTGCCGAAAATGGAAGTGAAAAAACACGTGACCTTTTCGCGCGCAAAAACAGCGTTTTGTTGGTGGTCGCATCGAGAAATGCTCGATCATGAGAGGTCACCACAATGGGCACTTCACGTGGCAAGGCAGACAACCAGTTCTGGAGCAAGCCTATACGATGCAAATCCAAATGATTGGTTGGTTCATCCAGCAATAGGATATCTGGCTCCTGAATCCACGCGGCAGCCAACAATGCAATCCGCTGCCACCCACCGCTCAATTCGTTGAGCAGGCGATGCTGCAACTCGAGCGGAACACTCAGATCACCAAGCACGACATCCACACGCCAGCTTTCGTATTCTGCCTGCTCGGCAGGAAGGGCACCCAGCACCCACTCATAAAGCGTTTTGGCATAGGCGCGTTCCGGCACGTATTGGGTTACATATCCCGCTCGCAAACCGCGCGCCCGGACGATACTCCCGTTGGTCGGTTCAGATTGGCCGGCCATGCATTCCAAAAGTGTTGTCTTACCGCGCCCATTTGCGGCAACCAATCCAATACGATCACCCTTGGAAATTGTCAGGTTCAGTTCATCGAAAAGGAGGTCGCCACGGATTACGCTTAAAGCGTTGATGTTCATCACAGTCATCAGAGTCTCTGCTCATAGAAAGGGGTGCCGAAGTGCGGCTTTGGGCAGACCGATAGAAAGGTTGTTTCTCGGGCCCGCCCTGCAAACGCATTTACAGGGCGAAACGGGGACCATGCTGAAGTCGGCGGGTGATACGCATGTTCAGCTTGTGCCCTCCCGTTGTAGATTGTGACTATGTGCTCAGACCTTAAAAAACAATTCCCGTCTCATCAAGCGGCTCGACAAGAAAAGCAGACCTTTGCCGGATTGCAAAAAAACCGGTTTGGGCTCTTGATCCAACATCGGATGCGGCGCGGCATGTTGTGATAGGATACTCTGGTCAACGTCAGGTTGTCGTTTTGGGAGGACATGGCGGATCGGAGGATCAGCCATGGAAACACCAAACTTACCTGCCATTCGTGCGCTTCGGCCAACCTGGAACAAAGGACGCATCGTCGGTCAGAAGCGACCATTGAAACCAAAGCATGTCTGGGCAATCCGGGTACGACTTGAACTGGCCGAGAATCACCGTGATCTCGCGCTATTCAATATGGCCATTGACAGCAAATTGCGGGGCTGTGACCTCGTGAAGATGAAAGTCGTCGACGTCATGGCGTCCGGTCAGATCAAAGAAAGGGCGTCGGTCTTACAAAGCAAAACGCAGAAGCCGGTGCGCTTCGTAATTTCTGAAGGCACACGCGCCTCGGTTGAGAAATGGATGGAAGATGAACTCATGGTCGGCTCAGAGTACCTGTGGCCGGGTCGGTTCCATGAGCGCCTGCACATCTAAACCCGGCAGTATGCAAGGATTGTCCGCGACTGGGTTACATCGATCGGTCTCGAGGCGAGTGCTTACGGTACCCATTCGATGCGCACAACCAAAGTCACCCAGATATACAAGAAGACTGGCAACCTTCGAGCCGTTCAGCATCTTCTCGGTCACACCAAGATGGACAGCACGGTCCGGTACCTAGGCGTTGAACTCGAGGATGCGCTGGCCATCGCCGAAGCCATTGAAATCTAGCGTATTTGGGTCGCCTTCATTGGCGGCCCTTTGCCGACACTCATGGTGGTTCTGTGAATCTGCAGCCGCAACCCGCATAGCCGCCTTTCGCCGCGACTGCTCGAATTCGATAGTGACCAAGGTCTCAAGAGCAAACCAAGCAGACATTTTGTTGATGGAGCCATTTGCAATGGCTCCAAGCTTCCCTTAAACGAAACTTACCAGTCCACTGTCTTTTGTGGCGTATACTGCGGCGTCGGTTCGGGATCGAAGGACGTGTCAAAATCACGGTAGAAACTGCTCACTGACCGATGCGGATAATCTTCGATCAGCAGCATGTGTTCCTGAATCATCTTTGTGATGCCCGGGCCCGCCCAAATTCCGTTTTGCGCCTCATTTGGGAACCGCTCGGCGGGATCATGATACAAATTGAAAACCTCGTAGAAATGAAAGTCAGGATTCCTCGGCTTGAGGTTCAGTTTGACCTGATCCTTGCGCACCGCCTCCAAGTTTTGGCGATTGTAGTGGAAGACATAGTCGCGACGCCCATTGCCTTCTCCAAGCAGGAACAAACCAGATTGGTCGACACCGTCGATAACACGATCGCCGGGCACCTCCGAGAGCACCCCACCGATGCTTGCCCACGTCGTGAAGAAATCCGTGATCTGGACGATGTCAAGCGGGTCTTGCCCCGGCTCGATCATACCCGGCCACCACGCGATCGCAGGCACGCGGATGCCGCCTTCCCGTGTTTCTCCCTTGCCCCCTTGAAGCAAGGAATAACCTCCATGCGGGTGCACCGTGTACATTGGCCCATTGTCCGAACTCCAAACCACCAAGGTGTTCTCTGCGATTCCAAAATCGACCAGAGTCTTCAGAACGCGCCCGACATTGTAGTCATGTTCCACCATTTGAGCTGCGGTATTGGTTTCAGCAGGTGTGTCGCGAAAATCGGGGTGAGCGCCCCAGAAATGGTTTCCCTTGCCCCAGAAGTTCACGAAAAACGGCTGCTCCGTATCGGCTCGCCGCGTGATGAACTCGATGACGTTGTCCGCGACCTCTGTGTCGTAGGTATTGTACCTTTCCATTGAGTATTCATAGACAAGTTCCGGCTCCTCGCCTTTCTTTGCCCGCATGACGCCGCCGGTGTCATAGGGAAATCCCTCAGGGCCGGGCGAGTGCATCAAAGCGCGCTGTGTGAATCCGCCAATATCGTCATCTTTGGAAGCGTTCTTGTTGTTAACCCACCAAGGAGGATTTCCTTCCGACCATTCCGCCTCGTCGAAACCTTGTTCTGTCGGATGGTTGCCGTCGTCGTCGCCCAGATGCCACTTGCCGAAAAAACCAGTGTAGTAACCCGCGTCCGACAGCAACTCGGCGATTGTCACCTCATCACTGTGCAAACCAGTTCCGCTCTCGCCCGGTAGCGTGATGTTATAGACGCCGTTTCGGATGGGATGACGCCCGGTCAGAACCGCGCCACGCGACGGCGAGCATTCGACCTCCGAATAGAAGGACAGAAACTTCATGCCCTCTTCCGCCATACGGTCCAGGCTGGCTGTTGGCGCTCCACGAATTTTGCCGCCGCCATACACGCCAAGTTCTGTGTACCCGACGTCGTCGGCCATGATGTAGACAATGTTGGGTTTCTTTCCGAACCGCGCTTCGAGAGCCACCAGCTTTTCGCGCACAGTGGCGTCATCGTCAGCCCAGGCGAGACCGAATTCCTGCTCCATCCGGACAAACTCTGCGTCATGGACGATTTGATCTGCCGCCATCGCTGCAAAGGCCGCGCCACTTATCGCTATCGACAAGCCCAAAGCAGGCTGGGTTCTGTTTCGTATGATCCACATCGTGCAATCTCTCCTTCAATCGTTGTCTCGTATTTCAACGGCCTCTATTCGCCGCTGGAGTTCTTCGATCAATTCCGAAACGATGGAGGTGGCGGGTTCGTCTTTTGAAACTTCGTCAAACCCGTACGATCCGGCAATCTCTTCCAAATCGTCGAAGACTTCACCAATGCGACTGTCGAACTGACGGCTCTTCACATACTTTACAAAAAGTCCTGGGTTATATCGTTCAAGAAAGGTCACGTGCCTCCAAATCGTCTGGTTGGACACGCTCAGACTTGCGGGTAAAATATCCGTCAGGGAAGTAACTTACCCTAAAATCGCCAGTAAGCTCACGCACTATCTGTTTGAAAATATGACCGAAACCAAAGGAAACAGCACCTGCCGCGACAAGAGCGGAAACGACCTCAGTGTCGAAGAAAAACGTGCTGCTGTGGCTTCGGTGGTGGAAAGTCGGATATTCGCGAACTCGCCGCGTCTCAAGGAATTCCTGATTTACGTGACGGAGAAATCTCTGTCCGAGGAGGGGGCGGACCTCAGCGCCAAGTCCATAGGGTTCCATCTCTACGGACGGGATACCGTCGACGAGACAAACTCCGCTAACTTCGTTCGCGTTGAGGCGGGACGGTTGAGAAGGTCTTTAGATGACTACTACGACAGGGATGGCCGAGCGGACGCCGTTCGCGTTCACATACGCAAAGGCGGCTACGCACCCACATTCGAGCGTCACGTCGTTTCAGCGCAATCTCCGGCCGCCGACGGCACAGCCAGACCACTTCTCAGTGGAGGTCCGAAAAAACTTCGCTTAGTGCTTGTTGCGTGCGTACTGCTGGCGGTAATCGCACTCGGGGTTTTTGAGGTGCTCCGTCTCGGTCCGCGTCCGGACGATGCAGAACTCGCGGCCCGCGTCGAGCGTCAGGCGCTCATGGAGCAATCGCCTGCGGCATTGGAAGCCGCCAACATGGCCTTGCAGGCCAGAGGTCTAATCTATCCAATTTTCGACGCGCATCGACAAATGTTGACCACGGAATTGTTCCGCGCCGCGATTGAGATCGATCCGAACTCCGCGTTGCCCTATGCGGGGGCGGCCCAAACTCTCGGCTCGCTTGCGCTTCTGTCAATCGCTGGTGAAAGGCACGACAATTTTTTGGCTGAAGCCCGCGAAATGCGCGATCGGGCGTTAGAACTCGACGCGGATCACGAATGGGTTCAATCAGCAGCAGGCTGGGTGGCGTTTGTGGAACGCGATTTCGAAAGTGCCATGAGGTATTCCGAACGCGCATTGTCGCTGGCGCCTGAAAACGGCAACGTGCTGGACTTTTACGGCGTTGTAGCAATCGCGTCTGGAGAGTTCGAAAAAGGGTTAAGAGCGGGTGACCGTGATCGCCCAAGAGAAGGTGAAAACACACGTTTTGCGTATTTGAATATACTGGGAGCGGCACATTTTCATCTTGGCCAATACCACGAAGCAACCTCTGCCTTTGAAGAGGGCAACGCAAGTGGTGGTCCGGTTTCCGCTCTTGGGGTCGTGTACTTGGCCGCTGCTTACTCCTCCGTCGGCAGGGAGCAGGACGGTCGCCGCTTGATCGGTCAAATCGAAAAAAGTTGGCCGGGGTTTCCAATAGAAGAGTTTTTGACGCGACTTCATCGTCAGCCGGACACAGCGCGACAGTTGGTCAAAAAGCTGCGCTCTGTCGGGTGGGCGGGATAGCTTTGGCAAATTGCCAAGTGAACCACCCAGGCGTAGGCTTGAAGGGGGTCGACAAGAATGACCACTCTCGGCTCGTTTCAGATCTCCAAGGCAGCGCGGCATCTCTCGGCCATGACACATTGGCCTCGCCGCTGGCGGCCCATTGCGGACATTTAGGACGGAATTCAAATGCTGCAGTGGCATACCGGTCTGCGGACATCCGCAACAGTGGCGCAAGCTCTTCATTGTTCACTGATTCCGCCAAGCCACGTTCGTGTCGCTTCAAGCCCTTTGCGCAAGATAGAAAACATCTGCTCAATTTCACTTTCGTTGATGATAAGGGGCGGTGAAAGAACACACATGTTGATAATAGGTCGAACTAATAACCCACGTTTTTGGCATTCTAAATCGATCTGGCCGCCAATCTCGTAGTCGCATCCCAGATCGCTCCGGGGATCACCATCGACTGAGCATTGTACGCATCCCATCAACCCCATCCCGCGCACATCGGCAACGATGTCAATCTGTCGCAAATGCTGCAGCTGATCCTGAAAAACCGGAGCGACCTTTTGAACGTGTTCGAGAAGTTTTTCCCGCTCAATGATCTCAATGCCCATCAAACCCGCAGCCGCGCTAACTGGATGACCAGAATAGGTGTAACCACTTGAGAAGGTGGCATCTTTTCCCGCAACGTCGGCGATCAATCGGTCAGAGATAATCGCGGCACCCATCGGCGCGTACCCAGATGTCATTCCTTTAGCACAAGTTATTATGTCCGGCTGAATGCCGAAAACAGCCTCTGACGAAAACCAATGGCCCAATCGCCCAAAAGCTGTCACCACTTCGTCGGAGATGTATAGAACATCATACTTCTTGCAGATGTTTAGGCAGCCTTTGTGATATCCCTTTGGCGGCACGATCACGCCACCAGATGCCAGAACCGGTTCGGCGATAAAAGCGGCAACATTTTCTGGGCCAAGCGCCAAAATGGCGTTTTCAAGATCGGAAACTTTCTCCTTCAGAAAGCTCTCTTCGCTTTGACCAGGTGAACGGTAGAGCGGATTCACGTCTGGCAGGAAATGAGCGAGGTCATCGGCTTTGTCGAGCCAAAGCCGGTCACGCTCTTTTCCACTGACGCTGGCCGCCAAGTAGGTGCTTCCATGATAGGCTTTTTGCCTTGAAATGATTTTCTTTTTCTCCGGTCGACCCAAAAGGTTGTTTCTAAAATGGACAAACCGGATTGCCGTATCAACCGCAGTGGAACCGCCGGTGGTAAAAAAGACATTGTTCAAGTCGCCCGGCGCACGTTTGGCGATTTCGCGCGCGAACCGCGCGGCAGTCGAGTTGGAGTTGTTAAAGGGCGAGAAATAAGCAAGGTTCCGAGCCTGCTCAGCCATGGCCTCGGCCATCTCCTCTCGCCCATAACCGATCTGGGTGCACCACATGCCTCCCGGTCCGTCGATCAAGCGTTCGCCTTTTTCGTTCATGACATGGATGCCGCTAGCACCTTCAATAAATGTCCGGTCGTTTTCGCCCAAGGTCGCCATCCCTTCCCACGGGTGCAGGAAGTGGTCGTTGTCCCAGTGCTTGGCGTTAGAGTTATCCACGGCGGGCCATACTTTCTGCGCTCATCACAATTGGGAACTCTTCGCGCACCTGAGCGTCTGAAGCGCCGAAGTAGTTGGGGAAATGGCTGTCGAGTATGGAATTGGCCTTGTCACGGGCGCGGTCCAACAGATCAGTTTTGCCTTCGTTTTCCCATGTATCTGTACGCTCACGATCCATGAGTCGCGGGTAGACAAATTCGGTGTTCATATAGTTCAGCGTGTGTGGGTTGCCGAGGAAATGACCTGGGTCGATGGCGCATTGGTGGATTACATCCACCGCCATGGTTTCATCTGTGACCTCTATCCCGCGCAACGATCGCAGGATCATACCACCTGCTTCGTCATCGATGACCATGCTTTCAAAACTGCATCCCATCAGGCTGCCGATCATCCCGCCGAACTCGCACAGCCGATTGGCACCAGCATGGGCGGCAAGCGTGAAGGTTAGCGCCTTTTCCAACCCGTATTGCGCGTCGGGTGTTTTGGCATCTGTCATGCCTGCGCCAACGGATGTGGGAAGGCCATAGAAGTTGCCCATCTGAATGGCTGCCGCCCCGATCAGGGCTTGTTCGCCACTGCCGCCGGTGAACGATCCGCTGCGCAGGTCAGTGATGAAGGGCCAGGCAGCAAAGCAGACCGGACAGCCCGGTGTGATGAGGTTAACAATGGCAACACAGGCCAGTGTTTCGGCTACGGTTTGAACCAGTGTTCCCGCAAGCGTCGCGGGGGCTGTGGCCCCGGCCTGAGGAGGCACTGCCAGATCGACCGTCAGGCCCAACTTGGCTGTATCAATCAGGATTTCCATGTTTTCCTTGCCGATCCGCAAGGGGGAAACCATAGGGCAGCCGCCAAATATGACGCTTGGCTTTTTCATGAAAGCCCCATCGCCACCTTGCGCCATATCGAACATGCGAATGGCATGTGGGATGTGGCTACGGTCGCGAAAGGTCAGACAGGCAGGTTTTTGGCTACCTGCGAGCATCGCATATATGGTGTTCATGTCGTGAGCGAAATCATCGGCCACGTCGGTGGCCAAAACCGTATCGCCCAGCATATGGATGTTGTCCAAACAGTCCACCAGACGGGTGAAATCATAAACGTCGCGCAGGACCGAAGGGCGATAAGTTTTGGTCTCGGAATCGAAGGTTGTGACAGCGGTGCCAGAGTTGGCGAAATAGACACTCTCTGCCGAGCAATGCATGTCGTCTTTGCCTTCACGCTCTCCGCGGGCATAGACATAAAACTCCTTAGCAGCACCAGCCAGGATGTCTTCCATCAGCGCACGGGGAAAGCACAGCCGATTAAGGTCATTCATCACCGCGCCCTTGGGCAGCACCAGATCAAGCAGTTCCGGGAAATGGTCGGTGACGCCGGTGTTTTCCAGAACGGTCAGGGCCGCTTGGTGGATGTTCTCCATATCTGATTGGGTCAACGGCTTATAGCGTCCGCCGCTTAAACCTCCACGCACGGCCTCGTTGCCCGTAGTCGCCTGTTGCACCTTTATGCGCGCGGCGCGCCCACCACCACCGCGACGGCGTGATTTTACCTCAGCCATTACCGGCCATCCTTTGTTCTGGTTCCGGACTGATCATTGCGAAATAGAAATCGTAAAAATCCTGGATCGCGGTTTCCATTTCGCCCAAGGGGCCCGGTTGGAAGTATTGAGAATTCACGCCGGACTGGTTGTGGCGAATGATGCGTTCGTCATCCAAAGATGTGACATGCCAAAGCCAGGTCAGGTCTTCTTTGTCGTAGTCTTCGCCTTCTTCGGCGTCAGCGCGCACCAGCCAGACCACCTGAATGTCGGTTTCCTGTAAGCCTCGTGGAATGAAGCGGTAGCCGACCATGTGATCCGAATAAATCAGGAACCAATTCAATGGACCAATATCAAAGTCAGTTGCGCCACCGTCGAAGCCTTTGAGCGTTCCAAGCAATGGTGCAAGTGCCTCGCCCGATTGGCTGCCGGTTTTGTAGCCTTGGTAAAGCGGATAGCGACGATAGTACCCGCTGGTAAATGGGGTCAGCGCAGCGTCGCCGACAAGAGTCAATTCATTGGGTGACAGCCCGGCTTCTACAGCCCTAGCCTTTAGCGGCTCGACCAAACCAGCCATGTCTTGCGGTGATTTCAAGCTATGGGAGCGAGAATACTCTTTGTGCGCTGGCCCGCAGTGGTAGCATTCAAGGTAGTTCTCAACCGCTAGTTTCCAATTCGCGGGAACAGGAAATGACGCGGTATGCGCTACTTTCAAATCGTTCAGGCCATAGGGTTCGACGAGTGGCTCAAGTTTGCTGAGGACAGGATCAAGTGATGGGGTGTTTGCATCGGCACAGACAAAGATCAGGCCCTTGAAGACACTCACCTGAACGGGAAGAAGCCCAAACTTTGACGGGTCGAATTGTTCCCCCATATTGTGACTTGCACGAAGTTTTCCTGATAGCTCATATGTCCATGCGTGGTAGGGGCAAACAAGAACGCGGGCGTTGCCGGACTGTTCAGTGCAGACGCGAGATCCGCGATGGCGGCAGACATTCAAATGAGCACGAATATCGCCATCGCAGTCGCGAACAATGATAATGCTCTCCGGGCCATAGTCGAACAGGAAGTAGTCACCGGGGCTTGGGATTTGACTGACATGCCCTGCCCAAAGCCAGTTGCGGTTCCAGACCCGGGCAATGTCATAGTTATAGATGTCTTGGGAGGTATAGAATTCGCGCGGCAGGGCGTGGCCGTACTGGTGCGAGGCTATCAGCGCATCCAACTCAAACGGTCGGCTGTTCATCTCGTTTCCTCCAAATCGATTATCTCGCGGCGAAACCAATCTTGATCTGCTTCTGCCTTGGGGCGTTCAAAATCACGGGCCGCGCGGTGGCCCGCGAAGACTGCGTCGACGATCAGCCCTGGAGAAGCGGCATCGCCAATAAGTTCGACGGTTTTCAACCTGAGCCCGCGCAAGCTGTCATATAGCGTCGTCTCACGCTGACGTTCAGTGACCAGAATTGTCGAGGCACATGGAATATCCATTTCGCGACCAGTAAAGGCACAACCGATGCGGGCCATGTCACCTTGAACCGCCGTCAGCACCTGATTGCAACGAATGTCGATACCAAGCTCCATCAGACGGGCCTGAATGCGAGGCTGCTCCAAAGTATTGATGGAGTAAGCTGAAACCAAACTCTCCGGCGTGACAAAGACCACCTGGTATCCTGCAGCCGCCAGTTTCTCGGCGATCACTCCTGCCAGATAGATATGATCGTCATCATAGATCATGACCGGGCCATCCCGCGGTAGAACACCATTCATGATGTCATCAGGCGTCAGCACATTGGCGCTTTGCTCGATCTGTGGCACATGGCGCTGGGTGTTACGGCCCATGCCGTCGGTTCGCCAAAGGCTGCCGGTGGCCACAAAGACGTGTTCGACGCCCAGCTCTGCCACTTGATCGCCATCTAGCCTGCTGTCAGTGAACAGCTGAACGTTGCCGCGTTGCTTTAAGTCATGCAGACGATAGTCGACGACGCGGGACCAAGCTGCGAGGCCGGGAAGTTTGCTTTCCTTCGTAACCCGCCCGCCCAATTCGGCAGACGCCTCGGCCAAGGTCACCTGATATCCTCGCCTTGCCAACTGCATGGCGCATTCAAGACCGGCAGGGCCACCGCCAACAACCAAAGTGTCCGCGTTGCTCTTTTTCGGCGCGATGATCTCGGGGTGCCAACCGCGTCGCCATTCCTCACCCATGGTGGGGTTTTGAGTGCAGCGGATCGGGATGCCCAGATTGTCAGAGGAGACGCAGATATTGCAGCCGATACATTCGCGGATTTCGTCAATGCGACCCTTCTCAATCTTTTTCGGAATGAACGGGTCCGCTATGGAAGGTCGCGCGGCTCCGATAAGGTCGACAATTCCCTTATTGACCATCGACAACATCATGTCAGGCGACGTCAGGCGACCGACACCAACCACAGGTTTGCGGGTGATCTGCTTAACGTGGGACAGAAACGCGTTCTGATATCCGTCCTGTGGCTGAAAACGAGTCGTGGCACTGTCATTGGACCAGTCAGCCACATTCACATCCCATAGGTCAGGAAGATCAGCCAAGAGCTCGACAATGGCGCGGCCTTCTTCTGCTGCCTGCATGCCCCCGGCACCCATCATCTCATCAATAGCAAAACGGAACGCCACAGCACAGCTGTCGCCCACGGCTTCGTGAGTGTCTTCCAGCAGTTCACGTGTCAGACGCACGCGATTTTCGAGCGACCCACCATATTCATCGCTACGCTGGTTCATATGCGGCAGCATGAAATGCTGCGCCAATGTCATGTTGTGCCCGGCATACACATAAATGATGTCAAACCCGGCATCTTTCGCGCGCAAGGCGGCCTCGCGGTGCCAACGGCGGAATTCCCGGATGTCGGCCTTATCCATAGCGTGCGCCTGCTTGGGGTGTGTCGTGTCGACGGACATTTCGGAAGGTGCAAGAACCGGGGCGCGGGTTAGCAGGTTTTGCGCATGATTGCCGTTATGAACCAGCTGGATAGCCGCCAGTGCACCATGTGCATGTACTGCGTCTGTCATCAGCCGCAACGCGGGCACATCGCGCGCGTCCCATAGCCGCCCTTCGGCGTAAGGAGAAAGGTCAGAAGTCGGGTGAATCTCCGTCTCCTGATTGGAAACCACCGCCCACCCGCCTTCGGCCTTCATTCCACGAACGGCAGCATCCGCCCTTGGTCGGAGGTGCCCCAGCCCGGTGCAATGAGGCACCTGATAGAAGCGGTTCCTGGCAGTGACTGGCCCGATTTGAACCGGTTCCAAGAGCATAGCATATGGGTTCGCGTCTGACATGTTCACGCGGTTTCCTGTGTTTGTGTTCCGAGGCTGGTTGGCCCCGGAGATATTGTTGAATCAGAAGCCGGCTTTGATCCGTTCAAACTCCGCCAGCATTTTTGCCTCAAGCTCGGGGTTCACCGCATCAAAGAACAAACTGCCCTCGAAGAAGCTTTTTGGATCGGAGAAACCATAGGCTTCGATGTTGGCCTGATCGGCAACTTCGAACGCTTTTGCGTTGGAATGCGGGTAGCCCCAGTTGTCGATTATGTACTGACCGCTGGCCGGGTCGGTAAGCGCGTTCAACAGATCATAGACCTGATCGACCGGTGTCGTGGATGATTTCAGATGCACATAGCCGCACGCCCAGGTCGCGATACCCTTGTCGACGTCTCGCATCATCGCGGCAGGCACCTCATTCCAGATCAGGTTTAGTTCTGACTGGTTCCAGGCCCAACCCAATTCGATCTCGCCGCTGGTCATTGCCTGGTCAAACTGACCTGCGTCGGACCAGTAAAAGCGCATGTTCGGGTGGATCGAGCGCAGGAAGTCAGACGCTTCCTTGAACTGCTCATCGCTCAAGTTGGTGTAGTCGTCAGCATTTCCAGTAGCCAGCGCCGCTAACGCATACGCAGATGATGCGGCATCCGGGATAGCGATCTTACCGGCATAGGCCGGGTCGGCCAGCAATTGCAGTGAGATATCGTCGCCCGAGATCTTGTCGGTGCGATAGATAAGGCCCGTGTTCCCCCATTCGAACGGCAACATGTAAAGCTGGCCGTCCAGAACGATGGCGTCGACCTCCTTGATCTCGGGCAGTACATCGGCCCAATTGGTCAGTTTGCTTTCATCCAGCGGCTGAATCAGATCTGCTGCGACCCATTTTCTGACCGCGTCGGAACAAGGATGTGCCAGATCAGCAGTAAAACCGGAACTCAGCTTGGTAAAGGCTTCTTCCTGGCTTCCGAAATAGGAATAGCTTGGTGCCTCATTCCCGTATTTTTCCATGTAGCTGGCAAAGAAGCCCGGGTCTTCATATCCCGACCAGTCAAAAACCGTCAGATCAGCTCCACCGGCGCTGGCGCTTCCTGCACTTATCGCTGTCGCACATGCGAAAGCCGCAATTCCCTGAAGTTTCATTTTTTCCTCCCATTGTCTTATTCTGTGTCTGTGCCAAGATCGATCACGCTGGCGCTTTGGACTCCCAGCCAAACTGTGTCGCCGCGATTGAAATCAACCGTGTGAAAGTAGTTCGGAACCGAGACCGCGATCGGCGCGTCGGCTTCCGCAACCTGAATGTGGTAGTGAATGTTCTCGCCATAGAAGGCCACATTGCTGACTTTGCCCTGAACGGTTGATGGATAGTCTTCGGGTTTTTCAGCGGTGATTTCTAATTGTTCGGGTCGAATACCGATGTTCATATCTCGGGCGCTGGTTGCAACGTTGGGGTTTCTTCCAATTTCCATTTGGCCAAAGGCCTTCGCGTGGATTGAAAGCGTATCGCCATTTTCCTTTAGCAACTGGGCAGGCAGAATGTTCATCTCACCGATGAAACTGGCAACCTGCTGATCGCAGGGCCGGGCGTAAAGCGTTGTTGGCGTATCCACCTGCTTGAGGCGCCCATTGAACATCACGCCAATGCGGTCAGACATTGTCATCGCCTCGTATTGGTCGTGTGTGACCATCACAAAGGTAATACCCAGCGATTGCTGCAGATTGCGCATTTCAAATTGCATCTGCTCGCGCAGCTTCTTGTCCAAGGCCGACAAGGGCTCATCCAGCAACAATACTTTGGGTCGCATGATCAGCGCGCGGGCGAGCGCCACCCTTTGCCGTTGCCCGCCTGACAACTCACTTGCGCCGCGATCCTCAAGCCCCCCCAACTCGACCATTTCCAAGGCTTCGGCTACGCGCTGGTCGATTTCGGCTTTGGGGGCCTTGCCGCGTAATCCATAGGCCACGTTGTTCCCGACATTCAGGTGCGGGAAGATAGCATAGCTCTGAAATACCATGTTGGTCGGCCGGTTATTGGCAGGCACACCATCCATATCCTGACCGTCGATCAGCACAGTGCCTTTGGTCGGCTCTTGGAATCCCGCGATCATCCTCAATACCGTGGTTTTGCCACATCCCGATGGGCCAAGGAGTGAGAAAAACTCGCCTTCTTTAAGATCGAGATTGATCCCGCTAGCCGCCAGGAATGTACCATAGCGCTTTTCGACGCCCCTGAGTTCTATGATGTTTTTGTCTGTCATCTGACCTCTGATGCGGATGCGCGGCGCCGGAAATACTCAGCCAGCGCCAAAAGCAGGACCGATGTAAGCAGCAGGATAGAGCCTAGGGCCAAAACGTTTGGAAGCTTGGCGGGGAAACGAATCTGGCTCCAGATGTATACTGGCAAGGTTGGTTGGTTGCCGGACAGGAAAAAGGCGAGGACGAATTCGTCGAAGCTGACTGTGAAAGTGACCAACAAACTGGCTACGATACCCGGGGAAACGACCGGAAGCGTCACGCGGCGGAAGGTGTCGAACACGCCGACGCCCAGATCGTAAGATGCTTCCTCCAGCGACGCATCGAAGTCATCGAACGCAGACTTCAGGATCGAGACGGAAAACGGCAGCGCAAGAAATGTATGGCCCAGAACGACGGTCAGCAAAGACGGCTTGAGTCCGACAAACAGAAACAGAACCAGCATTGAAGAAGCAACTATAATGCCGGGAATAACCAAAGGCAGCATCACCAGACCTTCGGCAGCACGCTGACCCCGAAAACGGTACCGAACAAAGGCGCGAGCGGCGAACAACCCCATTGCGGTAGACAGAAGTGCGACGACCGTGCCGACACCAAGCGAATTCCAAAGGGCCTGGATCAAGGTATCCTGTTCGCCCAGCTTCCGATACCAGTCCAGCGTCCAGCCCTTGATCGGAAAGGCAACTATTGTGCCGCTATTGAATGAAAACAAGGGCAGAAAAAGGACGGGCAGGTAAAGAAAAACCAAATACAGAAAAGCGTAGGCTGTCAGGGTCGAAGGGCGTCTCATCTTATACGCCTCCCTAGCCGGGTGGCGGTAATTACAAACACTATAGCGACAAAGCCAACCGATAGCATCGCGATCAGTGAAAGGGTGGCGCCGAGTGGCCAGTTGTTGGCGGCCCCGAACTGCACCTGAATTAGGTTGGCGATCATCTTCCCGTCCGACCCTCCAACCAGTGCCGGGGTCACATAGTCACCTACCGTGGGGATAAATATGATCAGACAAGCAGCAATAATCCCCGGGATGGTTAGTGGCAGCGTCACCCGCATGAAGCGCTGAAAAGGGCTGTTACCGAGGTCGGTGGCGGCTTCTAGTAAGCTTGGATCGATCTTCTGCAATGAGACATAGATCGGCAGGATCGCAAATGGCGCCCAGGCATGAGCAAGCGTCAGCACGACTGCAAATTCATTGTAGAGTAGGAAGTCCAGCGGTTCGTCAATCAAGCCAAGCATCAACAGTGCGGAGTTCATCACTCCATTGAACCCTAGAATGAGTTTCCAGGCAAAAACGCGCAGGAGGTAGCTAGACCAGAATGGAATGGTGATGAGCAGAAGCCAGATGGTCTTTTTCCGGGCCTTCATCGCGATGAAATAAGCGATGGGATATGCTAGTGCGACGGTAACTGCTGTTACTGCTCCGGCAATCCAGATCGACCTTAGCATCAAGTGTCGGACCAGAGGATCTGCAAACGCGTCGCTATAATTTTTTAGTGTCGGCGTCTTGTCGAGCGTTACGTAAGATTGCGTCCAGAACGAATAGGCGATCAGGATCAACAATGGAGCCGTCACCAGAAAACCCACATAAGCCGTGGCTGGTGCGCTGAGGGTATAGCCCCGGGATGCTTCGCTACGAAAGATTACCCAACCTCCTTTCCGGATTTTCACGAGTCACTAATGGACGATCGTCCATTAAATGTTGCGCCAGAACGGTCTTTCGTGTCAATCTTCCTGTGAGATAGACTTGAGGGATGCCATCAAGAGGATGGAATTATTGAATAAAGTGGAAAACGTCAGAGGAAGAAAACGTGGCTCGAAACGTGCTCCGGATGCCAATAAGCAACTTCTGATCAAGGCGACTCTGGACTCTATCGCGGATATTGGAGTCACCGATACGACGGTCAGCCGCATCTGCGAGCGTTCTGGTTTATCGCGCGGAATGATCCATTTGCATTTCGGCGGGAAGGACAATTTGCTGACGGCAGCAGCCCAGCATTTCAGTGCTCAATATTATGCCGAAATGGACAAATTGACCGACCTGGGTTCGGATGCATCGCCCGAAGACCGTGTGATGGCCGTGATCGAGGCGGACCTATCCGAAGCTCTGCTCAATCCAAGAAGTACGAAAATCTGGCATGCATTCCGCGGCATCGCGAGCTCACACCCAGGTATTGCCCGCTATAGCAGCACCCAAGATCAAAAACTTGTCGAGACCTTGCGGCTTGCGTTTAAGGAGATAGCTCAAAAAAACGAGCGTGACCCAAACTTGGTGGACGATGCCACCGCCGGAACGCTGGCTTTGCTGGAAGGTATGTGGGTCAATTACCTAACAGATATGCAGGGTTTTTCACGACGACGCTCTGTTGATCTTATCAGACGTTTCTTGTGCGGACTTTTCCCCGGAAAATTCAAATTGTGAGATTTCGGGACGCTCAGATTTGAGACAGAAAAACAGCATGTTCTTGGAAAGCCGACTGCTGGTATTGGCGAATTCCCTGGCGTCTAAATGCAACACCCCGTGCATTGGACGAAATCCAACATCCGCTTTCCCCCGAAGAAAGGTTTCCATTGCACGTGCAGCGAAAGACCGCTTTAAACCGCCTTCGTGCCGTACCTCATCCGCCTACCCGTCCCGATCCAGCTTTGACCAATATCGCGTGTACCGAAGTTCACCCGTTCGGACCAAAGCGCCCTCTTCTACCAGATCCTGTAGATCCCGCGTCGCGGTAGCGTGTGACGCCCCTGTGATTGAGATTTAGTTCTCTGCGTTCAGCCCCTCCTTTAACCCATCCAGCCCAACCTTGAACGGATCTGTTGCAAACTTTTTGCCATTGACGCTCAAGAACGCAGAGAGTGAATAGCGGCCGGTGTAATTCAGCCGAAAGCCAGCTCATGATCTCCTTCAAAGGCGCACAATATCCCAAGGATGTGATCCTCTTTGCTGTGTTCTTCTACCTTCGATACGGCGTGTCGTACCGTGACCTTGAAGAAATCATGTCCGAGCGCGGCGTTGCGGTAGATCACACCACGCTGAACCGTTGGGTGACACGATACTCCAGTGCCATTGCTGATGCGGCTCGCAGACGGAAGGGATCGTGTGACCGATCCTGGCGAATGGATGAAACTTATATCAAGGTGAAAGGTTCGTGGGTTTATCTCTATCGAGCGGTCGACAAATACGGCAAAACGCTCGATTTCATGCTTTCCCCACGCCGAAACAAACCTGCTGCGACAAAGTTCTTCGCCAGGATGCTAGAGATCAACGGCCTCCCCAAAAAGATCGTCATCGACAAAAGTGGCGCCAATACTACTGGCATAAAGGCGATCAACAAGATGCTCAAGAGCTTTGGTTGTCCGATTCCAATCGAGATGGTGAGGCGGAAATACCTAAATATTATCGTGGAACAGGACCACCGTTTCATCAAGAGGCGCACGCGACCGATGCTTGGGTTCAAGGCATTCGCTTCAGCATCGGCGACGCTAGCAGGTATCGAGGTTGCGCACATGATCCGTAAGGGGCAATTCACACCCGGACTCTGTACGTTTCAGCAGTTTGCTGAGCTCGCAACTTAACTCCCGATCAATTGTTGAAACTGCTCGGCGGGTTCAAAACTTTGCAACAGAACCGCGAAGACAGGCTTCATTTAATGCGCTGCGCCCGGCTCCCGGTGAGACTATTTTGGATGTCGGTTGTGGCAACGGGATGTTAACAGCGGAGTTGGCTCGCGCAGTTGGCTCGGATGGCTATGTCATCGGGATCGACCCAAGCGAGGATATGACAGCAGCCGCAAGAGAACGATGCAGTGACTACGCAAACCTGGAGTTTCGTGCTGGTGCCGCAAATAGCTTGCCCATTGAGGATGAGAGTGCTGACAAGGCCGTCTCGGTACAGGTCTTTGAGTACATCGACGATATAGACGGAGCACTGGATGACACGCTGCGGTGCGTCAAACCCGGCGGGCGCCTTGTCATCAGTGATCTCCACTTTGGTAGCTTAATCTGGTTCAGCGGCGAGCCTGACAGAATGCAAAAAATGCTAACTTCTTGGAACCAACACTTTGTGAGTGGTTCCCTCCCGGAAAGACTGCCCGCACTGATAAAGGCTCGCGGCAACTTTGTGGAAGATGTCTTGTCGTTCACAATGACAGATCACCAGCTAAAGCCTGATGGCCTCGCAATCATGATGATGCACCTCATGAAGCAATACGCTGTCGCAAATGACCATGTTGAACCCGCTGTTGCGCAATCGTGGTTTGACGAACAGCATAGCCTTGCAAAAGTCGGACGCTTCTTCTTTTCGTTGACCCAATTTATCGTCGTGGTGCACTAAAAGGGTTGACCGTCTGGCCCCATTGCCTGGCATTTCGATGATACCATTGTCAGTCTTTTCCAGATTGGTCCAAAACGGTGTAACAGTTCCGGGGCGAGCAGATATGTGCACACTAGACACTGGCGTATTTCTTCAACATTTTTCGCAACCAGTCTGGCCGAGCCTCAATGCTTGAAATCATTGCTCCCAACTCCGGTTCACACACTCTCCTTGCCGCTTGCTCGGGTGAGAACCAGCACCTTGTTCGCTCGTGTTTTTCCTTCCACTTCTTGCTGAGTTTCTGCACAACCATCGGGTAGAGTGTCACGCGGCAAGTTATTGCGGTGCCGTCATTGAGGATTTTGTTGTAGTCGTATGTCCCGAGCGGTGTTTTGGAAATAGCGCCTATTGCGCCTGCTTCCTCCCAGGCTTCGATCTTCGCGGATGACCAAGGACTTTTTCTCTTGTTCGTCCAACCCTTTGGTGGAACCCAACGTCCTGTATCTCGGGACGTCACCATCAACACCTCTACCTTAGAAGCGTTTGACAGTCTCAAAGGCAGCGCTGCAGCCTGCGCATACAGCTTACCTGTCGTATCGGCGGCCCTTCTGGTTTTGCTCATTTTTGCAATTGCCATTACGTCTCAAACAACAAATCGACCGGGTTTATTGCGTTCTCTGTCGCGCAATACTTTCAGTTCCAATTCGTCTTCCTCATGAATCCTTGCCAGTATCTCTTTGCTGCTCACGACGGAATAAGGCTCGCCGCGTTGGGTGACGACTAAGTTTCGAATGTCGTGTTTCGCCATCAGATTGAGAGCGGTTGAAAGCTTCGAGCCAGTTGCACATGTAATTGGTTTCTCTGTCATCCAGTCATCCACTGTTTGTTCGTAGAAGGCCGAGCCTGAATCCGCGAGGCACAGCAGCACGTCGTGATCCGTGATGATCCCGACCAACTTCCCATCCTCAAGGACCGCAAGCGCGTTCACCTCCAATAGCGCAATGGTCACAGCCGCTTCGAACACCGTTGTGTCGGCGTCGCAGAACGGGCGTCTTTTCAGATTCTGTGTTTCGACAATGCTTGAGATCGTCATTCTTTTTTCCTCGTGAGAAGGCACCCGGCCGAACTGATGGTTCGGGTGCGGGAAAACGTCAAACCAGAAGTGGCATCATTGCGGTTACAAGGCTCAATACGAGGAAGAACCCCGCCATGTCGGTTATAGTCGTCAATAAAGGGCCGCTGGCGACGGCGGGGTCCTGACCGATGCGCTTCAACAGCAATGGTAGAACACCGCCAATGGACACGGCGACGACGGTGTTGAGCCCAAGTGCTCCACCAATCACCAGCCCCAGAAACGGATTGCCTTTCCACATCCAGGCAACGACGCCGATCAGAAGCCCCAGAACGAACCCATTGATCAACCCGACCGACACTTCTTTGAACCAGACACGCATGGCGTCGATGGGCCGGACAAGGCCGAGGGACAACTCGCGCATGCTGACGGCGACGGCCTGATTGCCCGAGCAGCCGCTCATGTCGGACACCATCGGCAGGAACACTGCAAGCGCGATTACCGCGGCAAGCGTTTCTTCATAGGCGGCTATGACGCTGGCTGCTATGACGTTGAGGACGATATTGGCCGAAAGCCATTGAAGCCGCCGACGCGCCCTAAGTGGCAGCGGCATCGAGCGAAGTTCATCACCGAAGACACCCTGGCGTTTCAGGCTGGCCGATTCCGCACGTTCCAGAAGGGCTTCATCGACGGCAGACCGCGAGACGACGCCCACCAGATGCCCGTCCGCCTCCACGACCGGTAATCCAAGAAACGGGTGTTCATCGAACAAGTCTTCTAATTTCTCCAGCGGCATGTTGGCCGGGACGGCAATTGGAGGCGCCATGATATCGGTCAAACGCGCGCTTCGACGAGTGGACACAAGACTGCGTAATGAGACCACTCCAATTGGGGCACCATTTGAATTCAGCACATAGGGATGCTGACCCCGATAGCGTTCAAGGTCATACTCTTCATTGGCGAAGCGCCTGAGCACTCTTCCCACTGTATCGGTCTCGGAAAACGTGAAGGCTTCGGCAACCATGAGGCCTCCTGCAAGATCATCCTCATATTCCACCAGCCGACGAACATCTGCGGCGTCCCCAGGATCCATCCGGGTAAGGATCGCTTCCGCATCTGCGTCTTCAAGCTCTCCTATGACATCAGCCTGAACATCGGAATCCAGCTCTTCGATGACCTCTGCGGCCTGCTCAGACTCCATGCGCTCGACAAGGTCGACCGCCATCGCGTTCGGAGCCTCTTCGACAAGTTTGGCAGCCAGTTCCGGTGGCAGCAAAGATAGTGCGGCACTCCGCTGCTCTACTGGCAGATTGAGCAGTTCACGCAGGGCATCGCTCAACGGAAGCGGATCAAGCAGTTTTGCGAGCGCAGCCCCGTCACGCTCTGCCAGGGCTTGCTGCAACTGCGCTTCCAGTTCCTTCGGGATAGTATCGATGTCTCTCATCTTCGTTTCATTGGTGGAGATTCTGTTCAGTGAAAGCCCTATAGCAGAATATTTTTGTCTATAGACAAATTATTTTTGTCAATATAGGTAAAAGTCATGCTTGAAAGTGACTGGACATCTATGACCGCCGTACGCCTGGCCGAACTTTACGATCAGGACTTTGGCGGTAAGCCAAATGGACGCTATCGAATCCCGGACAAGCTCGTCCGTCGGATCGCAGGGCGTAGACGTTTATACGAAACAGACATCCGTGCACTGTCGGTTGCACTTTTTGAACTTGGGTACGTGTTAATCGACATGGATACGTTCTATGTCGTGATGAGCGCCAATTCGTTTGTGAACTACAGACGTGCCAACGATGACTGCTTAGAGTAAATGCTATGGTGAAGCGTGTCTCAAACCCAGAAATCATAGGTTGGCGTGAACGCATCAGCCTGCCCGAATTCGGAATAGAGAATATCCCGGCCAAGATAGACACCGGTGCAAGAACCGCAGCACTCCATGCTGTGGACCAGACAGTGTTTGAAATTGACGGCGAGCGATGGGTCGAGTTCATGATACCAGTCCAAAACCGCCGTTCACCAAACCGGGTTCGAACCAGGGTTGTCGACGAACGCGAGATCAAGAACACAGGTGGTGTCCCCGAACGTCGACTGATCGTGAGAACGCAGCTTTTACTTGGACGGCATCGCTGGCAGATCGACGTCTCTCTGGCCAACCGTGCGAGGATGGAATTTGATTTGATCCTCGGCCGCACTGCCATTCGCAGGCGGGGGATTCTTGTCGATCCGGGTCACTCCTATCTGCTGGGTTCCGGGAAAATTCCAACGGAGATCAAAAAGAAAGCCAGAAGCAAGGACCCGGAAGGACAACGCCAATGAAATTTGTCATGCTTGCCCGCAATCCAGAGCTTTACTCCCACCGTCGTCTGAAAGAAGCCGCCGAGCAGCGCGGCCACGAGCTTGATATCGTGAACACGTTGCGTTGCTACATGAACATCGCTTCACGCCGACCAGAGGTCTACTATGACGGAAAGAAGCTTGGGCGTTATGACGCGGTAATCCCCCGGATCGGAGCATCGGTCACATTCTATGGATTGGCCGTGCTGCGACAGTTCGAGATCATGGGGGTCTTTCCACTCAACGAGTCAGTGGCGATTGGCAGATCGCGCGACAAGCTGCGCTCCATGCAACTCATGGCGCGGGACGGCATTGGCCTGCCTGTCACCACGTTCGCTCATGATCCAAAGCAAACCGACGAAGTTCTCAAACTCGCGGGGGACGCTCCTCTGGTGGTCAAGCTTCTGGAAGGTACGCAGGGCATCGGGGTGGTTCTTGCCGACTCAAACCGCTCGGCAAAATCCGTGGTCGAGGCATTTCGCGGCGCGAAAGTTAACATCATGGTACAGGAGTTCATCAAGGAAGCGGGCGGTACAGATATTCGTGCGCTTGTGGTTGGTGGCCGCGTTATCGCGGCGATGCAGCGGAAGGGGGCCGAAGGAGAGTTCCGATCCAACCTGCACCGGGGCGGGAGCGCCCAGCCTATCAAGATCTCACCCGAGGAACGCTCTGTCGCTGTGCGTGCAGCTAAGACGATGGGGCTGAATGTCTGTGGCGTAGATATGCTGCGCGCCAATCATGGGGCGGTTGTCATGGAGGTGAATTCCTCACCCGGACTTGAAGGGGTGGAAAAGGCAACGGGCATTGATGTTGCAGGCAAGATCATCGAGTTTCTGGAAAAGAACGCCGCCAAGGGAAACACTAAGACCAGAGGGCGCGGATAACAGCCATGCGCGAGCCATTTGAAATCGGCGGTTTCACCGTCCCGGCAGGCACGCGGACTACGCTGGACGTGCCGGTGAGCGTGATGTCCGATCATACGCCGGTCAGCATGTCAGTGCATGTGGTTCATGGCCGCCGCCCAGGGCCGGTCCTGTTTGTCAGCGCGGCGATTCATGGCGATGAAGTGATTGGCGTCGAAATCGCACGGCGATTGCTACGGGCCCCTCAACTCGACAAGATCGCGGGCACGTTGCTGGTTGTGCCTATAGTGAACGCGTTCGGCTTCATGACCCAATCGAGATACCTTCCGGACAGGCGCGACCTGAACCGGTCTTTTCCCGGTAGCGAGGGCGGATCATTGGCGGGCCGCCTCGCACATATCTTCATGACCGAAATCGTTGAGCGTTCCGATCTCGGTATCGATCTTCATTCTGCCGCTATTCATCGCACCAACCTGCCTCAAATACGAGTTTCTCCGGCCTCGGATGCAACGATCAGGTACGCCGATGCGTTCGGTGCACCGGTCGTCATGATTTCAAAGCTGCGCGACGGGTCGCTGCGAAAGGCAGCCCAAGAGCGCGGCGTCGATGTATTGCTGTTTGAAGGTGGCGAAGGGCTTCGATTTGACGAGCTTTCGGCGCGGGCGGGGCTCGCCGGTATTCTTCGGGTAATGAACGCGATGGGCATGGTTGCCAAGCGCGGGATCGCGTCTGTGCGTGAGGCGCCCGTTCATGCAAGAATGAGTTCCTGGGTACGCGCTCCGGCCGGTGGATTGCTAAGAACATTCAAGGCGGCGGGCGAATATGTAGAGGTCGGCGACTTGCTCGGCCGGATTTCGGACCCGTTTGGGGAAATCAGAATGGACGTTCTTGGAAAAGCGGACGGCATCATTGTAGGACGCAATAATTTGCCATTTGTGCACGAGGGCGACGCCTTGTTTCATATCGCCAAAACGACGAGCGCGGATGTTGAAATGCGGATCGACATGATCGCCAATCAGCTCGACGGCGATCCAATGTTCGATGAAGACGAGATCATTTAGATAGTCTGAATGTAAAAACGCGGGGCAGTTGCCCGCCCCGCGCCAGGTTACGAGATTGCAGGCAATCCGCGGCTCGCCGTTACCTCCCATACGACGAGCGCGATCAGCGCTGATCCCGTTAGCCATGCATTGGCCGTCGCCACAATATGGCCGGTGAAGTTCAGCGACGTTGGAGCCGCGATCAATAGGAACCCCAGAGCTGAAACCGGAGCCACCCGTGCGAGAAGGTGGCTCCGGCCGTCAGCGCCGGACATGACCAGAACAACAATGCCAGTTGCCATGAAGGCGATTGCTTCAAGTTCAGCCATGCCCTGCAACAGTGTTTCCTCACGAAACAGGACAAAGGGGGACAAAACCAACCAAATACCCATCGCGGCAAGCAGCCATTTGTGGGGCGGGATTGGCTTCCTCATAGCCGTGACAACCTTTGCTTACTGATCACCTGTGGGACCAGGGAGAAGTTCTGCGTCAACGGCGGCAACCAATTCGTCGTCATTGATGAAACCATCTGCATTCGCATCGATCTCCAGGAAGAGATCATCCGAGACTTCAGGATACTTGGTCTGAAGCTCTGCCAGAGACGCCAGGCCATCACCGTCCATGTCAAGATCAGCGGGCATAGCGAATGCCGGAACAGCAAACAGCGAAGAGAGAAGAGCAACAACAGAAACTCGACTCATTTTGTTTTCTCCATGAGAAAATGGGCTTCTTGCCCATTGTGGGGTTGGTGCAGCGCTCCGGTGTGGGTGGCAAATTCACAGGATTCAGATTGCAACGGTTCCTCAGCTCGGGATCTCCACTACAAACGAGAATTGTTGATTGGCGTTCCGATCTGGTGGGGGCACTTTCGCGCTACATAGAGAGTATGGCACACACGTATCTTGTTGAATAACGAATTTTTCTCGCCGATAATATCGGATATTCAAATAGGTTGGCTATGGATATTGAACTTGCTCGAACTTTCCTCGCGGTTGTTGAAACGGGCACCTTTTTCGATGCTGCGAACAAAGTTCATGTCACGCAATCAACAGTCAGCATGCGAATTCGAACGCTTGAGCAACAGCTTGGTCAGCCGGTGTTCAAACGTGGTAAGTCAGGCGCAACACTGACCATTGCAGGGCGGCATTTCCTGAAACACGCTCAGGTTCTGGTGCGCACCTGGACACAGGCAAAGCTGGACGCTGGTCTTCCCGCCACCATGGCAGCAGCGTTGGAAATCGGCGCGGCGCCGAGCCTTTGGGACGGATATCTCATCAATGCCTTGCCAGATCTAATGACATCGCTACCCGATGTTGCAATCAGAGCATCAGCCGCTTCTTCCGAAACACTGACGCGCGAGATTGAAGAAGGAAAACTGGACCTTGCAATCATGTATCGGCCGCGAAGCGTGTCGAGCCTCTCTGCATTACAACTCTTTGAAGATGAGTTTGTTCTTGTCACCAGCGGCCCGTTGGCCCTTCCAACCGTTCACAGCGTCAAGTATGTCTTTATTGATTGGGGCCCTGAGTTCCGAGCAGACCATTTGTTGAACTTTCCGGAGCTTGACACGCCGCGCCTTCAGCTTGGCATCGGAACCCTGGGCCTTCAGTATCTGAAGTCAGTTCCTGCAGCCGGGTACTTTCCCAAGCGTGTGATTATGCCAGAGCTTGAAGAAGGCTGGCTCGCATTGATAGAGGCTGCACCGCGCTTCGCATACGCAGCCTATGCGGTGTTTGATGAGAGCGACGTTGATGGGTTGCCGGGCCAAGCCGCAAAACAGCTTCGCAGCCTCGCGGCCTCCGTTTGTTGAATACGAGTTAGATTAATTCCGAAACCAAAATCTCAGCTCAAAGGAAGGGCTGAACCCAGACCACAAGCCCCCTTAATCTCATCGCCGAGCCTTGAAGTCTGACATCGCCGAGATATCGCTGATTGCGTTACATGGGGTTTTGGAAGCATGTGAGTAAGTGAAAGTGCAACTTTCAAAAAACTGTGGAACTACCGGAACTCAAGGCTGCTCTTGCAAACGGGTTCTGTGATCACTGCGGCGCCACGGTATCGAAACTGATCCAACTCGGGGAGATTCTGGAACTCTGCGGACTGGAACACTGTTTTGACTATGAGACCGGCGAGAGTATCGAGGTCGCCATTGCGCTTTGCCTTTCCTACCACAAAGCCAATCATTTAGATGCGCAGCAACAGCATGACCCTTGCCACATTTCTGCGCGGCGAAGCCGGGATGGTCTGGATTGATTGCCCAGACCCTAGTGCGGAAAGGTATTGCATAGGAGTAAAGCTGCACACTCTTAAAAGGCAATCCGTGTTGCGGCCAGCATCAGTGGTCTTAACTTTCCAACCCACCTAAAGAAGGATTGCCAATGAACACCCAAACAGTCACTCCCATCTGCGCGTTTGATATAGTAGCTGGCCAAGCAGTCCCCATCTCTTCAGAGTGGCTAGAACCCTTTGCAAGGCAGCAAAACGGTTACCGCTGGATTCATTTCGACCTCGCCGACAGCGGCTTAAGGCAATGGGCCTTCTTTAGGCAGATCAAGCCGTCGCGCGGAACTCTCTGACCGGTCAACTTAAACGCCTTGGTTCACGCAATTGTTTGTGTATCATGTCACCAAACGTTGCCGCCTTACAGATTTGCACAGTCCTTAGCCGAACTTCTGCGGAGTGTCGTTAATGCACGCCATCGATGATCTCGGATGGCCTGAAGCGTACATTGAGCTTCTGCCGCTGATAACTGACCGCTGGTTGGTAAAGGATGAGATTTATTTTCACCGGCAGCTAAGTGCCGGTAAGTCCGGAGCCCTAGTTTATATTGTCGACATTACATGCGACACGTTCAGCGGCCAGGCCATACTTAAGTTCGACGCCCTGCCCGATCCGGAATGGAATGAAAAGGCCGAAAACCAAAGGCATCTGGAAGCGTTTGAAGCGGTTCCCGCGTTTGGATCAAAGCACCTGGCGCGCGTCGTCCACTCTTTGGAACACGAGGGTAAGATTGCGATCCTTTCCACCGTTGTGGCGCAAGGACTTGAATACTCACTTCCCTGGAACGATTGCAGCTATGAGCCGGCCTTGAACGTTCTAGAGCGGCTGTCGAGAAGCCTGCTTGACGACTGGAATATCGATTACAAGATGGCGCCTGGCTTACACTCGCCTCAGGATCTGCTTGCTGGATGGCTCGGCTACAGGTTGGATCCTGAGCCAGGCCGGCTACATCACTTTCTTTTGGATGTTTGCGGACATGACCCGCACGAGCGTTGTCTTATGTTTGAAGGGCATTGGTACCCAAACCCGCTGGCCTTTGCCTTTGAAAAGAACCTGCCGGGCCGGTTGAGCGTAAGAGCGGCAAAGGGACGGGTGCATGGGGACCTCCATGGCTACAATGTACTGGTTCGATCGCACCAGTCCCGCGATCCTGATTATTTTCTGATCGATTTGGCCTTGTACGAAGACAAGCAATTCTTGTTTTACGATCATGCGTATTTCGAGATGGCGTACCTTCTGGCGCGGCGCGGAAACTGCATACCTGCCCAATGGGATGCCATCCTAGATGACTTAGGCCTCTTTCATTCGAAACACCACACATTGGGTCTTTGGCAGGATGACGTCGGCCTCGTCGAGTTCGTCAGAACTCTTCGGCAAGGCGCTATGAGTTGGGTCGAGCGCCACGAAAGCCATCGGCTAAGCTTTATGGAAAGCCAATACTTGCTGGCCCGTGTCGCCGTGGGCCTGAATTTTGCACACAAGAACCTCAACGTCGGCGCACGCAGCCACGCATTCTTGTATGCAGCTCACAATCTCAAAGACTACATGACACTCAACAATGTTGAATGGCCCAGACACGGTCCAGTGTTCCGTTTTCCAGCGACACGGGGAGCTATGTCTGATTCTCAATCTAAGGCCGAAACGCTTGCACCAATAACCGAGCCTCCACCCGAAAAAGACCGTCTGTTTGATCAGATGATCGCTCAGCTTCCAGCGCCGCAAAAACCAGTAATCGCAGTGCTACCTTTCGACTGCCTTAGTGGGCAAAGCGACACCAACGGGTTTGTGGCTGGCATCAACCATGAACTTGTAACCGAACTTGCCAAAGTGGATTGGCTGTCAGTCGTCTCACCAACCTCCACCCAGCTCCTCAAGGATGCTTCTTTGGTTGGAGAAGAGATCGCACAACGTCTCGGGGCCCACTATTTGGTAGAGGGTTCCGTGCGTTATGACGATCAGCGCGTTCGCGTGACTGCCCATCTGGTAGATACATCGACCGGGCATGATCTTTGGGCTGATCGCCTGGATCACAAGACAGAAGATGTCTTTTCCTTGCAGGAGGAGATCGCGTCAGCCGTTGTCGGGCACATAGATTGGGAGTTACGGTTCGACTTGCGCGAACAAGCCCGGTTGAAACGTGGTGAGGTCAACGTTTGGGACAGGGTTCAAAAAGCGCTGTGGCATCTCTTCAAATTCACAGATGAAGATACCCAGAAGGCAAAGGATATTCTAACCAGAACTATCGACATCGCGCCAGACTATGCACTTGCGCACGCGGTGATTGCGAACGCCGAGCTTCGGAAGCTGTTCTTCGTCCAGGTCGATGATCGGGAAGAGGCGAAGGAACGCGCGCTATATCACGCAGAGCGGGCCGTGGCATTGGATGAACAAAGTAGTTTTGCGCACGCAAGTCTTGCCCGTGCCTACACTCAGTTCAACAAACACGATACCGCGATTGCAGAGGCTCAGCTCGCGGTCAGTCTAAATCCAAGCGCGGCAAACGCTCATTTGGTTCTTGGGTATGCGCATCTCGCAAACGGGCAGGCAAAGCTCGCGTTATCGCATTTCGAGACCGCTACCCGGTTTGGGCCATCGGGTCCTTATTTCAAGGTGAAATTGTTGGCTAAAGCCTTTTGCCTTTATGTTCTCGACAGTTTTGGCCAGGCCGAAAGTTGTGCGAGAACAGCATTGGAGGGAAAATCGGTTGATCCGTTCGGTCGCTATGTACTGGCGGCAATACTGATTCGGCAGAAAGCCATAGGCGCCGCGAGACGAATGATTCGTCAGAGCCAAGAAAAACGCCCCGACATGACCTGTTCCCGCGTCCGTCTGGCATTCGAAAACCTGCAACAACGCGATATTGACAGGTTCGTTGAAGATCTTCGGGAAGCTGGGTTGCCGGATTGAGCTTGGCCCTTTTCGGTCTGCCAGGTGCCGCAAAAGCACTTCTTTCGAATCGTTAAGCCAGATAAGAAGCCAGGCCCCGTGCCTCTGGCAACGCATGTATCAATGAGGCGGATGGTCCGCAGCCGTTGGCCGATGGTGCAAACGGGTTGCGATCAAAACACCACTGACAATCAACGCACCACCGACGCCTTGATAGGTCTGAATGTCCATGCCCTTTGCAGCCACGGCTTCGACCGCAACGAATATCGGCACGAGATAGGCAAATAGAGAAGCTGTCGAAGCACCGACTTCGTTTGTACCAAAATTTATCAGGTGGAGGTAGATAGCACCCATGCCAACACCAATGAACAGGATCGATCCCCAGACCTGCCAAGAGTAGTCCAATGGCTGAGATGTACCAGCTTCATGTATCACAATGAACGGCAGCAGGACGACAATGCCAACAACGAATATCACGAATAAACCTTCATCTGGCTTAGGGTGCATGCGCCATTTCTTCAGAAGAACCAAATACAGCCCGCGGCAGGCATTGGAGGCTATCATCAAAAGAAAGGCGAGCGCGGGCGCATCGGCCAGAATATCCGCGCGGACCAAAACCATCCACCCGGTCATGAGCCCCATGAGACTGACAGCGATCAACACGATCTGGATCAGCCGGAAGACCATGGCCGAAAGCGCCAGGCCCGGCGCTATGGCGCGAAAGATCCGGTAGAGCAGAATGGCCAGAGCGGCATCGCTGAGATCGATCAGGGGCACGCGCAGGCCAAGTTCGGCACCAAAGCCCGTCATGATGATCGCGAGGTAAAACAGCCCCGGCGAGCCATATCTCGCACGCAAGATCGGGGGTGAGGGTAAGCTTGGGCATTGGGACCGTCCTTATTGACACCTGGTCAGACATTTCTTGCAAGCACCGGCCTGTGCCGCGCGAATGTAGCACGGGCGCTGGTCCGGTTCGCGCGCTGCCCCGCCCAGACGGAGGCAAGGACGATGACCGCGCCCAAGCCCTGCAGGGGTAAGAGCGACTGCCCAAGCACCACCCAGCCCAGGAAAACCGCAGTAACGGGGCTCATCATGCCCAACATGGCGACGGCACCGGGCTCGATCCGGGCGACACCCCGGAACCAGAGCGCATAGGTGGCTGCCGCGCCGATGAGGCCAAGCCAGACCAGCCCGGCCAGGTTCGTCGCCGTCAGCGGCGGCAAGGGCGGTTCGATGATCAGTGCGAACGGCAAAAGGACAAGCCCCCCGGCGGTCAGCTGCCACGCGGTGAAGCTCAGCGCCGAGACGGGCGGCTGCCACTTGCGGCTGAGCACGGTACCCGCCGCCATGGAGGCGGCACCGCCCAGACCCGCGGCGACACCGATGGGATCGAGTGCGGCCTCGGGTCCGATCAACAGCAGTGCGACGCCCAATATGCCGGTTGCCGCCGCGGCGACCGCGCCAGCCCGGATCGGTGTGCCGAGCCAGCCGCGCGCCATGAGAATGACCATCATCGCCTGCAGCGATCCGAGCGTCGCCGCGACTCCGCCCGGCAGCCGATAGGCGGCCACGAACAGAAGCACCCAGAACAGGGCGAAGTTGAAGCTGCCGAGCAGGAAGGCGCGGCCAAGCCATGCGCGTGGCGGCAGGCAGCGCGTGAGGGCAAGCAGGAGCAGGCCAGCGGGCAGCGCGCGCAGCGCGGCAAGGGTCACGGGATAGCCCACCGGCAGCGCCTCGGTGGTGACAATATAGGTGCTGCCCCAGATCGCCGGGGCGAGCGCCGTGAGAAGAATGTCGCTGGTGCGTGACATGGATCGTATCTCCTTGTTCGGGGCTCACCAGAGCAGGTGATGGGGCAGCCGGGGTGGTCTGGCGCAGGCATCAAGGCCGATATCGCGCCGCATGTGCGGCGAGAGATCCTGTGCCAATTCGCACAACCTGCGGCGGTGGATCCGGCTGCGCGAAAGACGGGCGAAAGAGGTCATGAGGGTCTCCTTTCAGGCGACAAGGCGGAGGGCGGCGCGGAGCTGTGCGGCAAGGTCTTCCCGCGGTCCGTTGACGAGGCGCGCGCCTGTTTCGCGCACGATGAGCGTGGGAATGGAGTGGACCTGAAGAGCGCGGGCCAGTTGCCTATCGGCTTCGACGACCCGGGCCGTGTGTGGATCGTCGAACGCATCGCCAAAGACAGTCGCCTCGAACCCGAGATCCCGTGCCACTGCCAGAACGGTTTCGGGGTCGGCAATATTGCGGGCTTCGCCCAGATGAGCTCGTTGCAGGCAGTCGAACATGTCCCAATGTGCGGCTTGCCCGCCAATGCGTTCGGCGGCCTTGCAGCCGAGGGCGGCGATCATACCGTGGGGATAGTCGAAGGGCGCTGCCCGCATGGCGTCGATATCGACAAGCTCCGGCCGGTCGCCGACCTGGCGGCAGGCGTCCCAGTGGCCAAGGATGGTCTCGCGGGCGTCTTCGGGTGCGCCCCAGCGTGCGGCCATCTCGGCGCGGCTGGCCTGCAGGACGAAGGTCCGGTGCCGGATATCGAGATCGAACTCCTCCGCAAGCCCGCGCATCCGCGACGAGATGTTGAAGCACCAGCAGCAGACGACGTCGTGAAAGAAATCTATTGTAAGGGACGGCATCACGCGGCCTCCTCTTGCCAATCCGCCCCGGCAAGGCGCACGGCGATCCGGGCGACATGCGCGCCCTGGAAGCGCGCCCCGGCAAGATCGGTCCCGGATGGTGCACGCGACCCGTCGGCTCCGGCGATGGTGCCCGCGCCATAGGGCGCGCCGCCCACGATTTCCTCGCCCGCCTTCTGACCAGCAAAGGTATAGGGCATGCCCGCGATCAGCATTCCGAAATGCTGCAACGGGATCTGGGTCGAGAGCAGCGTCGCCTCGTGCCCGCCATGCTGCGAGCCGGTAGAGGCGAAGACGGCCGCGACCTTGCCGACCAGCGCGTTCCGCGCCCAGAGGCCGCCCGCTTGGTCGAGAAAAGACTTCATCTGCCCGGCCATCATCCCGAACAGCGTTGGGGTGCCGAAGATGATGGCGTCGTAGCTTTCCAGATCGGCGGGAGACGCAACAGGGGTCTCGTCGGCCGCGAACCCGGCCTTCTGCCGGATCTCCTCGGGGACGGTTTCGGGCACGCGCCGCAGATCGACATGGGTGCCGGGCACCGAGCGCGCGCCTTCGGCCTCGGCCTCGGCAAGCGCGCGGACATGGCCATAGCTGGAATAGTAGACAACAAGAACACGGGTCATGGGATCCTCTCAGTGTTTCGGGTTTCGTCACCTGAGAAGATCGGCGATGAGGCGGCCCGGAGTAACCGGACCGCTCTCAATTCACTCTTTACGTGGATTGAAGAATGTCAGGGGTGCAGCGCGGCGCGCAAGTGATCGAGAAACGCCGTCACTTTCGCATCCATGCCGAGGCGCGAGGCCGTCAATGCGTAGATTTCAGGCGCTGGCAGTTCCCAATCGGGCAGTACGCGGACCAGCTCGCCGCGCGCGACCGCATCCTTTGACACGAAATCCGGCAAGGTGCCGATACCCTGGCCGGCAATCAGCAGATCGCGCAGGACAAGGCTGTTGCCGACGCGGATGGGCGGATCAAGGTCCACGGTCACCGTTTCGGACGGACCGTGAAGGGTCCAGGCGATGAGGTGATCGGCCAGCAAAAAGCCGATGACACGGTGATCGGCAACGTCCAGCGGCGTTTCTGGAGCACCGACGCTGTCCAAATAGGACGGCGCGGCAAAGACCTGTTGCCGCATCGTCCCCAGCTTGCGGGCCACAAGCGCGGAATCCGGCATCGCCGCCCGGATCCGGATCGACACATCGAAGCCTCCCTCCACCATGTCGATCAGCCGGTCATCCATCGAAAGCGTTAGGCGCAGATCGGGATAGGCGTCGAAAAACCCCGGCAGGATCGGCGCAATGACGGTCTGACCGAAGGAACTGGAGGCGTTCACCTTGAGATGGCCGCGTATCGCCCCGGCGCCGTCACGGATGCGCGTCTCGACCTGGGACACGGCATCAAGGATACCTGATGCTTCCTCGTAGAAGAGTTGGCCAGCATCGGTGAGTGACATTGAACGCGTTGTGCGGGTGAGCAATACCGTGCCAAGGCTCTCCTCCAAAAGCTTTATCTCGCGGCTTAGAAGAGCGGGAGAAACCCCGAGATCCTCCGCTGCACGCGCAAAGCTGCCTCGCTCGACAATGCGGCGGAAGGCGTTCATGACAGAGAGCTTGTCCATTGTTGCTTTCGACCAGTCCAACTGAAACGCTGCCTTGTGCGAGCGATCAAGTCGAGGAATACCATTAATGCGGATCTCGTGCGAACAGGCCGCAAGACTGCTCGGCTGTCAATTCGCCTCCCTCTTAGAGGATACCATATCTGCAAAACCCGCCAAACCGATGATCCGCATTCGAACTATGAACAAAGACCACCGGCTCACCTTCGGCGTATTGTGCGTAGGATAGCCTGACTGCACTTATCGCAACTCTGTGTTCCATTACTCTGGCGAGGTACTCTTGTAGCATTTGTTTTGAGAGATATAGCGCCAAACCCGAAGGCACTTGGAGCAATAATTCAGCTGTGTTCAGCCAAGAAAGCCAGAGCATCCCTCTCAAAACGTGGCCATTCCGGGTCGTTGTCCGGGATGGTATGGTTCGAGCTTTCGTAGGCGATGAATTTCGCGTTGGGTAATCCCTTTGCAAACAATCGTCCTTGTTCGACCGGTTGCATCCTGTCACTGTTCCCGTGACAAACAAGGCACGGCACCTCGACCTTGGACAATATCGGTGAGATATCAATGTTATCAATCACGCCGCGATACCGCCCCATGTTTTCGGGTGAAATCATCTTGCGCATGTCTTCGGCATATTGCCGCCGTTCTTCTTGGCTCGCGCCCGGCACGATGATTTGCGCCATCAAATCACGCAGAGACGGATAATCATCGTCCCACCCGGCAGTCATCATTTGCTTAATTGCGTTGGCGCGTTCCACATCTTTTTGCGATGTTCTTTTTGCCCGACCAACGGGGAACCCACCTATCATTACGATCGCAGACACGCGGTCAGGTCGGCGCGCTGCGAAGGCGGCTGCCACTGCGGACCCCTGCGATATCGCAAGGATCGGCGCGCGCCTTATATCCGCTGCGTCGAAAACAGTTTCCAAGTCATCAACGAACCGTTCGAACGTACAAGTTTCGGCGTCCCAGTCGGATAGACCGTTGAGCCTGGCGTCAAAACGGACCAAGCGATGTCTTTGAGCGATGGAAGTGTAAATTGGAGCTTTCCCGGGATTGCGCCAGTCAAGTTCCAAGTGTCCAATCCAACTTGGCGCCTTTACGACCGGAGGACCGTCTCCAACTGAGCTCCAGGCCAGACTAATGTTGTCGTCAGTTTTGCAGTAACGAATTTCCTGTGTTTTGGCGAAGTTAGCGCGCGATTTGGACACATGTTCATCGGTGAAGTTGAACGACAGCACTTCGATCGGCTGTTCAATGCCTTTGAACGTATGCAGCCCTTCTCGGCGCAAACGTTTGGCATAATCCGCTCCGGCAAGATCACAAAGTACCTTTGAGGCCAGAATGCCTCCGGGTTCAGCTGCCGATTGGAGCCGTGCAGCGATGTTGACACCGTCTCCGAAGATATCGCCCCCATCGACGGTGACGTCGCCGACATGCAAACCCGCTCTAAGCTGAATACGTTCTGGAACCAGATAGGGATGGTCTGGCTCTCTAAACTTGGTTTGAATCGCAATTGCCGCTTCTAAAGCGTTTCCTGCTGACGGAAATTCAATCAATGCTCCGTCGCCCAACAGTTTGACCACCCGGCCAGATTTTTGTTCAACGATCGGCGTTACCAGATCGCGGTACAAGGCGTTCAGTGTTTTGAGAAGTAGCTTGGAGCCGCCCTGCATCATCCGACTGAAGCCGACGACATCCAGAGACATGATTGCAGCAAGGCGACGTTGGCTCATAGTTACTTCTCGCAAGTTGGCTCGAAGACACTACCACTTTCATAGATTGTTAGAACCGGCAACTTGCCTAATACCTGTGAACGTGCGGTGGAAAGATCGGTAGCTAAGGTCTCGAATCGTCGGAAGACGTGTGGAGGCGATTATTCAAAAGGTATGCCTATCCGTTTTCGAGGAGAACGGCGGGTTTGTCCGCATAGCAGACACTTATCGGGATTGCACCAATGACGGCTTCGAGCAGAAACTTGACTTTGCGCAGATAGGTGCACGTCCCTTTCTTACATCAACCGGTTTGTCCCAATACCGTGTCTACACCCAGCCTATCCCGCACTCATCGCTGTCGTGGCCCTACAAAACCTGATCAGCGTCAATGCTTGCGCAACCACCAAGCACTATTGTTGCGATTTGCTCAGAAATCTTCACCACTGTAGGCCGCGTTTAGTCCGCATGCTTTCAGCTATGTAATACGTCATTTATGGTTCACCGCTATCAACATGAGGTAAATTCAGACTCAAAACTGAAAATGGGCGGCAGTCGTTTAGTGACTAGGATTCGAAGGAAAAATCAAAAAAATACGTGGACTGCCCTTCGAAGCCAGGCAGTTTACTGCCCGCAAGATCGATTTGTTGGCTGGCAACACATTCGTTTACCAAAATCATTTGTCGCTTTTGATTGCTTCCGTCTCAATGTTAATCGTCACTTCATCGCCAACAAGCCCATTCGCGACTCCGTAGTCCATCCCAAACTCACTGCGCAAAATGGCGGTGTCGAGCGACAGTCCTAAAACCTCGCGTTTATGGCCAAACGGATATTCTGCGACTTTGTTTAGCGTAACATTCAGCGTTACGGGAAGAGTTTGATCCAAGATCGTCAATTCTCCGGTCACAGTTCCGCTGGTGTCGTCCGAAGCTGTGCCACCGTTCGCAACAAACTTGATTTCGGGATACGTCGAGACATCCAGGAAGTCTCGGTTTCGAACATGACCGTCACGCGCGTCGTTGAACGTGTTCACGGACGCCGCTTGGATTATAACCTCTACGTCGCGCAACTCTTGCGTTTCAGTGTCGTAAAAGAAGTTGCCCGACACTTCTGTGAACACACCAAGTGTTTTTGCGTAGCCGATGTGATCAATTGTGAAATAGATGGCCGTGTGCGTTGGATCGAGTTCATACCGCGCCATATCGGCGTTGGCCGCCATTGCATATGCACTTAGTGCAGCCGAGGTTACAATCGTTCGCGTTGTAGTGCCAAAGCGGCCGAGATCGGTTTTTAAACGCTTTAAAGCCATAGTACGAAGACCTCCGAGTGGTAGCCAAGGTTATAAATAATATAGGTTGCAAACGGACAAAGGCCGTAAAAACATGAGCAACTCCACAATTCGCTGCGCAACATGGAACATTCATCGCGCAAAGGGACCAGATGGACAGGTCGATCCAAACCGTGTGGCCAACGCAATCGGGACGGAACTGACGCCTTTGGGTTTGGACATTCTGGCGTTGCAAGAAGCGGATGAGGAATGTCGACCGCACGCTCGGATCGTAGACGTGCAGAACATCTCCGAGCTTACTGGGCTCAGATACACACAAGACGCCCCCGCATTGCGTTGGGGAAGTCAGAGCGATGGATTTCTGGGAAGCATCCTGTTTCTGGGCGAGAGGTTTCAGCGCACCCATGCAGATGTGATTGATCTACCAGGTCATTGCCACCGGGGCGCCATAGTGTTCGAAACGCTGGTTGACGGTTATCCGTTGCGCATAATGACGATGCATCTCTCTTTGTCGCAACCGTTGCGCATCATCCAAATGCGTACCATTGGGCAGTACTTACATCGTCGCCCAACTATGCAAACACTCATGCTAGGCGACTTCAATGAATGGCGGCCTTGGGGCGGTTTGATGTTCCATCAACGGATTACTGGAACGGCCTTTCAAGGGCCTGCTCGAGCCAGTTTCCCGAGCCGAGCGCCTTTTTTACCCCTGGACAGGATCTTGACGGATTTTCCAGACGCAATTTCAGAGGTTCACGCACTAAAATCAGAGGTTTTGGTGCAGGCTTCGGATCACTTGCCTTTGACGGGCGTTGTTAAGCTTGGGAAAAGGACGTGAGCGGTTGGTTGCCCACAAGGCTACCCGAAGTTCGTTGGCGGGCTAAATTGTTCTTAGGATCAATTGGGTGACGTTTATGTTTGGCGGTGATTTTTACAACGCGACAAGGCCTGTGGAGGTGGAACCACCTGTTGCCAACCTGTGCATAGCCAGCGCGGTCATTGCTCTTGCAATGGCAGTATGCTCATTACTGGCGTTTGGTTCCGCATTGCCCCCTTTGGTCGTCTTTGGGGTAGTCGTCGGATTGCTGATCCCGGGGTTGCGTCGAACCTATCCTTATGAAGTGTTGGGTCTGTGTAACCTTGTAACCCTAATCCGCGCTGCAATGGTCGCGTTTTTGGCTGGCACTGTGGTCGCGCCAACCGTGAACCCTTGGCTGGTATTTGTGGTGGCAACAGTAGCATTCGCATTGGATGGCGTAGACGGCTGGTTGGCGCGGCGATCAAAACTGACATCCCGATTTGGCGCGAGGTTTGATATGGAAACGGACGCGTTGTTGGGCGCGGTCCTCTCTGTGTGGCTTTTGGTATCAGGGACAACAGGCCTGGAAATTCTGGTTCTTGGTTTCATGCGATACACCTTCTGCGCAGCAAGTCTATTTTTGCCCGCATTGCAGGCTGAACTCCCCGAGTCGTTCCGTCGAAAAGCAATTTGCGTTATACAAATCGGTGCGTTGGTCACGCTCCTGTTTCCCTTGACGCCAACAACAGCGTATTTGCCGATATCTTTTATGGCTGCGATACTGCTCGCATGGTCCTTCTTTGTGGACATCAATTGGCTTCTTGGGCGTGCTGAATGAGGCAAGCACTTTTCTTAGCTTTGGGTGCGTTGGCTGTTTTTTCTGTTCTCGCGCTGCCAAACCATCCAAGCGCTTTTGGGTGGGGTGCGGTGTTGCGCTGGCCTCTCGAGCTGCCTGTCATACTATTTCTGATGATGGTGCTGGGTCGGCGCTTGATCATCGTACACGCGGTCGCGCTGGCTTTGTTGGCTGTCGCTGTTTTGAAGCTCGCCGACTATGCAATGTTTAGCGCTTTTGACAGGCCTTTTAATCCGGTCGTTGATATGCCCTTGATCGCTGCAGGGTTCTCATTCGCCCACGATAGCCTTGGTTTGGTTGTATTTGTTTTTGCAGTGTCATCGACCATTTTGTTGCTGGCCCTGCTTTACGTTTTTATAGTCCAGGGCTTTGCCGCTTGGGCGTCACTTGGACAAAATGCAAAAACAGGATTGGCAGCAGCTTTGATCGGCGTCGGCTGCACTGGATGGGCTGTCGCGGATGCGGGTCATCACCTCAGTTTCTGGAAATTGGGAAACAGCCCGCCGGGGACCACCTGGACCGCTCGCTTAGCAGTAAATCGCGTAGAGGAAATACAGAGAACAACCAGGGATTTGGCTGAGTTTCGTAAGGCCGCAGGTTCAGATACCTATGCCAATCAGACCGGATTGTTGAACAAGCTTGATGGGCGGGATGTGCTTTTGATCTGGATGGAAAGCTACGGTCGCGCGAGCTTCGACAACCCGCTGTACGCGCCAACGCATCTTGCAACGCTGCGGTCTGCACAGGCGGAAATCGCGGGTTCGGGCCTTGCCATGAAAAGCGGTTGGCTGACCTCGCCAACGGCAGGCGGACAAAGCTGGTTGGCACATGGGACCCTGGGGTCCGGCTTGTGGACCGCCGATAACGGGCGCTATCAAGCGATGATCGACAGTGGGCGCAAATGGCTATCTCATATCGCGCAAGCGGCGGGGTATCGGACAGCCGCTGTCATGCCTGCAATCACAAAGGACTGGCCCGAGAGCCGAGCGATGGGGTTTGAGCTTGTTTTTGACAAGGCCACAATCCCCTATGCGGGCGAGAGTTTTCGCTGGGTCACGATGCCCGACCAATTCACCTTGGCTGCGTATCCCGATCTTTTGCCGCCGGACCCGAGACCTGATTTTGTCCAGATCGCCCTGATCTCTTCACATGCCCCTTGGACGCCAATCGCAGATGTAATCCCGTGGAAGGACGTAGGCGACGGCACCGTCTTCAATGAGATGGCCTTACGGGGACCGACACCTGAAGTGTTGTGGAAAGACCGGGATGCCGTGCGGGACGCGTATCGCAGATCGGTAGACTACGTTTTGCAAGTCGTCTTTTCTCATGTTCTTCAACTGGCCGACGATGCACCACTGGTCATTGTCGCAGGGGACCATCAAGCCGCTGGATTTGTATCAGGCAGTGACAGCAAGGATGTAGCTGTTCATATAATCGGACCCCCGCAAGTCTTGGATCACATCGAGCATTGGCGTTGGACCGAAGGGCTTGTCCCCGCATCCGACGTCCCTGTTCGCCGAATGGACAGTTTTAGGGACAACTTTATCGCGGCCTTTTCTGACAAGACCTCAACCGCAATGGTGACGCAATGAACCGGTATTGGGTCAGGTTGGTCGTATCGATCACGTTGATTATCGCGTTGCTTTGGTGGACGGATTTGGCGCGTGTCGCTGATCATCTGCGGATGCTTAGCCTGGAATGGCTAGGGCTTTCGATCCTTGCAACAACTGCCGCAACCTTCTCCATGGCATTCCGATGGCAACTTACAGCGCGCACGTTGGATATTCGGTTTGATTACTCTTTTGCCCTGCGCGAATACTATATCGCGCAGCTGGTGAATATGGTTCTGCCCGGCGGCGTTCCGGGGGATCTGACCCGTGCGGTTCGGGCGGGGAAGAAAGCAGACCTCAAACGCTCAGCTCAATCTGTGTTCGCGGAACGGCTGTTGGGGCAAATCGCGATCATGGCAGTCTTTTTTCTGGGCGTCTGTGCTGCGCTAATGTGGCCCGCAGGCTTCGATCATCCTGAACTGAGCATGACAGTTCTTGCTGTGTTGCTATGCGCTCTAGTCGTGGTGAGCCTTATATCACTTGCCCTTCCATCAATTGGGAGGTTCGTTGTCTTTTTGATCAGGTTACAACGTCGAACGGCCTTTGTTTTGCTCGGCTTAGTCAGCTCTGCATGTCTGATACTGGGATTCTACGCGTCAGCAAGGGCTGTAGGGGTTGTCATACCATCAGGCGGCTTGCTTATCATTATTCCTCTGGTGTTGACCGCCATGCTGATCCCTATGTCGATTAGTGGTTGGGGTTGGAGGGAAGGAGCCGCTGCCGCCTTATTTCCAATAATCGGGCAGTCATCCAGTGCGGGCATTGCTTCGGGTGTCACTTATGGCGCCGTTATCCTGATCGCCGCGCTGCCAGCAGTTGCGATTCTGCTGTGGCCAAGATCGCTTGAACTGCAACTAACGACAGAGAGAAGAAGTTCGCTATGAAACAGCCCGCCCACCTTACACGCCGTTTTTTTCTTCAAACCGGAGCAGCCGGTTTTGCCGCTTCTGCATATGGGTTGCCGGCACTAGCAGCTAACTTACAACCTTTGAATTTCCAGCTGTCGTGGCTGCATTCAGTGCAGTTTGGCGGAAGTTACATTGCGAAAAACAAAGGGTATTGGTCCGATCTGGGTTTGGATGTCTCACTCGCCCAAGGCGGTCCAAACGCGCCTGTAGAGCCGCCCGTGGTTTCAGGAACTGCTTTGGTTGGGATATCAGCTGCGGACTATACCGCCGCCGCTGTGGCGCAGGGCGCGCCGTTCAAAATTATCGCTGTTGCAATGCAAAAGAATCCGTTCGCGATTGCATCGCTTGCGGCCAACCCGGTAAACGAACCCGCGGATCTGGTCGGCAAAAAGATCGGTATGGCCGTCGCGAATACGCCCGTCTTGCAAGCCTTATGCACGTTGAACGGGATAGACATCGACCAAATTGAAATTATCCCCACTCAATATGACCCGGCACCGTTAGTCAGTGGCCAGGTGGATTGCCTGCTTTGCTGGGAAACAGATTTGCCCGTCGCCATGACTGTGCAGGGCGTCGACAACACCACAATGCTCATGGCTGACTACGGGTATGCCGTTCATTCTCAAACCTATATCGCCACCGAAGACTCTCTTGCTCAAAGGCGCGCAGAGCTTGTGTCTTTACTGAAAGGCGAAGTCATGGGGTGGAATGATTATCACAAAGACACCGACGCCGCCGCCCAGTTGACGCTGGAGATGTTCCCTGATGCAGGTCTGGATCTCGCCGCGCAAAAGCTGCAGGCCGCGCGCCAAGTGCCGCTGATGTTCTCAAACCTGACGGCCGAGTTCGGGTTCGGTTGGTTCACCGACGAGACTGTGGCGGCCAATGTCGAAACGCTCGCGGTGTTGGGTCGAAACGTTACTCCTGACCTTTGGGACAGGTCGCTGCTGGAAGAGGTGTATGGCTGACTCGAGGGCTGACGCGTGACCACGCCCGGAATCTCCTGCACCAACATCCGGAAGAGTTTTGATCGCACAGAGGCGGTGTCAGAGCTTTCGGTTGACTTTCGATCCGGTAAGACGACGGCGTTGGTTGGACCATCCGGCTGCGGGAAATCAACCGTTCTGCGAATGATAGCCGGGTTGGAAACACCCGACACGGGGCACATCACGATTGGCCGTGAAACACCAAAACAGGTCGCCCGTCGCGGGGGGCTTGCCATGGCGTTTCAAGACGCATCGCTGCTGCCATGGCGAACCGTAAGATCCAACATCGAATTGGGTGCGGAACTCGCTCGCAAACCGGTGGATCGCGTAGATGACCTGATAAATCTTGTCGGGCTGGACGGGTTTGCCGAGCATCGGCCTGCAGAACTGTCAGGTGGTATGCGCCAACGCGCCGCAATCGCGCGCAGCCTTATTTCAGAGCCAGAGGTCCTGCTGTTGGACGAACCTTTTGGGGCCGTCGATGCGATCACGCGACGTCGATTGAATCAAGAACTCCCGCCGTTGTGGCGTGAGCGCCAAACGACAACACTTCTCGTTACGCATTCCGTGGAAGAGGCGGTTTTGCTATCGGATCGCGTGATCGTGCTGTCACCTCGGCCTGCGCGTATCTTGGCCGATATACAGGTCGAAATTAACCGGGACTGCAAAGTTTCCACTGCAACTTCACCAGACTTTCGCGCTTTTGTGACGCAAGTTCTGACCGCGTTGGAGGAGGCTGAGTAGGTGGAACCGGGACGTATCATGCTGGGCGTCTTGCTTATGCTTCTAATCTGGGAAGGCTTGGCGCACGTTCAGCCAAACAGCGTGTTGATCAGTGGACCATTTGATATCGCGGAGTATATCAATGATCATTCTGGGCTACTTTTCAGGGCAGCGACCGAAACCTTAAGGAATGCCGCGCTCGGGTTCTTTTGGGGAAACCTTGCGGCGGTGGCCCTGGCCTGTTTCGTGATCTTGGTCCCGAAGTCAGAATGGGTAATATCGGCGCTCGCGCTTCTAGTGTTCTGCATTCCGCTGATCGCGAGCGGCCCGATTTTACGGGTCCTGTTCGGGCCCGGAGCTGGCCCACAGATCGCTTTGGCGGCACTGGCTGTTTACTACACCACATTCCTGGCCTTGGTTGTGGGTCTTCGGGCGATCTCGAAAAGCTGGACAGATTTGATGGCCGTTTACGGTCGGGGCCGCCTGTCGACCCTATTCGTTGTGCGATTCAGAGCCAGTTTGCCTTACCTGTTTGTGGGATTGCAGATCGCGGCGCCAGCTGCCTTTCTGGGTGCGATGATTGGAGAATTCACAGGCGCCGAGCGAGGATTAGGTGTTTTGACCTTGAGGGCCATGCGCGGTCTTCAAACGGATGCGACCTGGGCGCTGGCGGCTATTTCCGCATCACTGGCTATGCTCGGGTATGCATGCGTTGGCCTGCTCAAAAACAAACTGACACCACATGCACCGACAATCCTGCTATCGACGCCCAGAGTTGGTCAAAAGCGCGCGCTCTCTACTCAAATACTTGGTATCGTTTTTCTGTCTGCCATGGTTTTGGTTCTGTGGCAGGGACTCATGGATTTATTTAACCTGAATTCGTTCTTCGCGAAGCGACCAGCAGATATTTGGACCTTCGTTTCCAACACAACGAACCTGAACACATTACTAACTGCGTTTGGCGAAACCCTGGCTTATGCGATACCCGGATATCTCGCCGGTTTGGCGCTTGGTGCGGGACTGGCCGTGATTTTAACGCTTTGGCCACCAGTGGAGCGGGCGATTATGCCGACCGCCATTACATTACGCGCCGTGCCGATCATCACAACTGCGCCCTTGCTGGTTCTGGCATTTGGGCGCGGCTTTACCGGGACCGTTGCAATTGTCGCTGTGATGGTTTTCTTCCCAACTCTTGTTGCCTGCCTGCAGGGATTGCGGCAGGCTCCGAAGCAAATCGTGGATCTTTTTGAAAGCTATGGTGCCGGTCGTTTGAAACTACTCCGATGCGCCCAAATCCCGGCCATGTTGCCCGCTTTATTCGCGTCTGCCCGCATGGCAGTTCCAGCCGCGCTATTGGCTGTCACTACAGCTGAGTGGCTGGCAACCGGGCGCGGCATAGGCGTGTTAATGGCACTGACCGCGAGTACATCAAACTACAATATGCTGTGGTCCTGCGTTGTCCTTTTGTGTCTTGCGGCAGTCACAGCATACGCTGGAGTTGCATGGTGCGAAAAGCGGGTTCTGCGCGTTTATGCGAGCGAGCAAGTGGTATGACAGAAGCTGTTTTTGCAATCCCTGGTGACAAAGACCGGCGCACCGGCGGATTCATCTACGAAGCCACCGTATTGCGGGTTCTTAACGAGATCGGTTGCAAGACCGAACACCTGAAACTACCGGGTCGATTTCCCGACCCAACGCAGGACGATATGGCAGTGGCACTGAACGCCCTGCGCGCCGTACCCGGAAAACGCCCGATTATCCTTGATGGATTGGTTTTTGGCTCCATCGATCCAGAGGGTTTGGCGCAGGTGAGCGCCCCTATAATAGCAATGATACACCACCCCCTTGGACTAGAAACTGGGTTGCCGACGGAACGGGCTGAATTTCTGCTCAAAAACGAAGCCGCAGCTCTTCGGCACGCAGCACATATTGTCGTTCCAAGTCCAGAAACTGCGCGCGTGCTGGTCAACCAATTGGCTGCAAAACCGGGTCTAATAACTGTCGCACCCCCAGGTTTTGATCGTCCGGTTGTCTGTAAACAGCCGAAGCGTCCGCCTTTGATTTTGTCAGTTGGCCTGTTGGCCCGCCGCAAAGGGCATGACACTCTTCTAGGTGCGCTTGAGACAATCAGGGACTTGGAATGGCAGGCTGTTATCGTTGGCAAGGAGCACGACGATAACACAGCGATTGAGCTTTACTGTCAGGCCAAGGCCCTCGGTCTAACTGAGCGCGTGACCTTCACCGGAGAGTTGGACCGAGCCCCGTTGAACGACTTGTTCAACTCGGCGACACTTTTCGCGCTTGCGACCCGGTACGAAGGCTACGGAATGGTTCTTAGCGAAGCAATGATGTTCGGACTTCCAATCGTTTCCTGCGACGTGGGTGCTGTCCCTGAAACAGTCGGTGACGCGGGGATTCTGTTGCCACCCGAGGACGCTCTGGCCTTTGGAGCTACTCTGCGTTTGCTTCTCAAAGACCAAGAAACGCGAGCACGCTTGGGAAGACTGTCAGACTTGAAGTCACAGTCTCTACCAACGTGGCGTGAAACCGCGGGAACATTCGCCTGCGTAATCAAATCACTCGCCGAGAAAACCAAATCATAGAGCTTTTTAGCAAGGGCTTCACCAAGATTTGTTTTTTGGCCACACAGTCTTAGCGGTCAAATCAACGGCAAAAGACGTGCTTAGCCGTAACGACCTGAAAGATTTCATCCAGCAAGGCATCGAAGCCTAGAAGCGCAAGATCGCTGGTTTGTGTTGGACCGACTTCGCAGGGGTTCGCTGACGCATAGTGACTGTGCGTTCTCGCTAGTGGCGAGCACTTGCCCGACCTCCCATCTTTGGCCTGAAAGGAGACAACCGATGCTCGATACATATACCATTCGCCAAGACGACATGCCTCAAGAAATGCGGTTTCTCTTGGACCAATACCCCCGCGACAGTTGGGAAGCCCATCCAGGTTTCAAAGAGAAAACCGAGCATTGGCTCGGCACGCATGAGATGTTCCGCCGTGTTGCGGAACGTATTCGCTTGGATACAGAAGGGGTTTTGAGCAACGAGATAGGGTTGGACGACTACGTTGGGCGGCTGTCGTACTATGGCGGCAACCTGGTTGGAAACCTGCATGGCCATCACGGCTGGGAAGATCGCAGCTATTTCCCTGCACTATCTGCTGCGGACCCTCGTTTTGATGCGGGGCTTGAGTTGCTAGAACAGGATCACTTCGATCTGGATAAGGTGCTGAGTGACTTCACCGGCACTGCGAACCGTGTGATCAAGCTATCCGCACTTGATGAGGAGCAAGCTTACGACGAAGCCGGACAGCTCCATGCGACGAGCAACACGATTGAAGCGTTCCTTAAACGGCATCTCAGCGATGAAGAAGAATTGGCCGTGCCAATCATCTTGCAACACCGGCTCAGAGGATGATGCTGAAGTTATGGCCGACACGTCTACCGAAGTAGACCAAACTGATATCAACAAGCGCCGCGCACGGGGTGAATTCGTGCGCGGTGTCAGCGGCTTTCGCCACGCTATTGGCGATCCAGTGTTTCCAGCAGAACCTGTTCGCTATCACCTATTCGTAGCACTGAATTGTCCGTGGTGTCACAGAGTGACGCTAGCGCGAAATGTGTTGGGCCTTCGAAACAGCATCACGATGGACGTTGCATCTCCAAACCGCACCGGCGACGACGATCCAGAGGCGCCAAACCTATGGGAGTTTGCGCCTGATCGGATTGCATCGCTCACAAGTGAGACTTTGCCAGAATGCACGAGTGAGACCGGCACCGGCAAAGGACTGCGCCTTGCCAAAGAGATCTATCGTGCCGAAGGCTCTGAAGAGTAATCCCTTCCAATCCTGTATGACAAGATTGTAGGGCGCATAGTTAACGACGAAAGCGCTGAAATTGTCCGAATGCTGGACGCATCAGAGGATTCTCTTGCAGCACAATCCCGGCAGCTGAACGCGTTAGGCTTTACCCAGACGAAGTGCCGATTCACCAAATTCACGACCTGAACGAACGGATTTATACAGCGATTAACAATGGTGCCTACAAGGCCGGGTTTTCCTCTGATCAAACGTTCTTTAAAATAGCCTTTGACGCCTATTTTGAGACACTCGAATATTTGGAGGAACATCTCTCAGATGGCAGACCCTATTTGACAGGCAACCACTTTTCAGAAGTAGATCTTCGCCTGTTCCCAACTCTCTATCGTCACGATCCCGTCTACTATGTGCGAATGAAGCTTAATGGTGCGAGAATCCTAGATTACCCGTACTTGTGGCGGTGGCTGTGCCGTGTATACGCGTTGCCTGGAATTGCCGAGGCAGGTTCTCTTGTACACTGCCGCCAGGGCTATTTCGGACGCAGTTGGAATGTTGTGCCCAATGGGCCTTTCAAGCCAATGTCGTACCCAGAGGCCTATCGCCACCCTGACCTCGCAACACTGTAGGCCTCGTCAAATTGTATTTGGGAGGCCTAACTTCGAAACCAAACGTTTCTGTTTTGGACGACGGGAGCATTTTTCCTCCGCATTTCGTAACCTGTAAAGTTTAGTTGCAAATGTCCGGTTTGGGCTGCCTCCAGCCAATCATGCTTGCCGCAAAGAGTGGCCGCTTCGAGCCCGAAGTGTTTGATGCTGCGTTCTGTACGAACGTCAGATTTGGAGTGGCGGGCCAGAAATTGCTGACCCGCCATTTTTTTTCAAACTCAGAACTTGCCGTTCCCGTGTGCCATTTCCGCAAGGGTGGGCGAAACAACGTCCCAATGCTCGACAATCTTGCCATCCTCGACGCGCCATAGGTCGAAGAAAGCCCAAGGTTTCTCGCTGACGGTGGCATCTGAGGCGACAAAGACAAAGTTGCCTTCTGCCACAACGATCTGTGGCTCAAATTTAGTTATGACGTTGCCCTGTTCAGCCCAGGCTTTGGTGCCTTCCATCAGGCCATCGATCCCATCGGCAAGCATTGGATTGTGCTGCATGTAGACCTCAGAATACATGGGGGCTTTCTCTGGTGCGGCACCCCCCAAGACATCGCGTACAAATCCAAGAACCAACGCCTTGTTTTCTTCGGTTTTGTCGAGGTCTGTGATCTCGGTTGGCCCATCGGTCATACCTCGGCCAGACACTGTAATTTCAGGAACCGGCTGTAAATTGTCCCAATGTTCGGCGACTTTGCCGTCCTCCACCCGGAACACATCGAATGCGGCAAGGGTGGGTGCGCCAAACGCATCAGCGTTTTCAAAAGTGCTGTGCAATACGACCATATCACCTTCGGCGATGACACGATGGGTGGTGCCAATCATTCCGGATTGCTCCACCAAAGGTATCAAGCCAACCAAACCCTCGGCTCCGGTTGGGATTTGAGGGTTATGCTGGATGTAATCCGGAGTAACGAGTTTCCGCGCAGCTTCCGGATCGTGATCGGCAAAGGCTGCGGTGAAGAGTGCGATTACAAGTTCTTTGGGAGACATGGCTTTATATCCTTTGATTCGTATCCTCTCGATACGTGGTATCAAAACCATACCAAATTGCAATTACGTACCCTAAACTGACTTGGTATGCTCAACACTACTGCCATATAGATCAAGCTGTTGTGCTTAAGCTGATGCATGGCTATGGTGCCTGTAAGTTTCGAAACAATACCAGAGACTGATATGCTACCTATAGGCGTTGCCAACAAAGCAGAAGCTTCCAACTGCTCTATTCGATCCGTGCTGTCCAATGTGACTGGCAAATGGCGGATGATCATCATCCTCGCGCTGGAAGATGAGCCGAAACGCTTTGGCGACCTCAAGCGTTGCATCGGAGACGTAACCCAAAGTGTGCTTACCGAAAACCTGCGCGGATTGCAGCGCGACGGTTACTTGACCCGAACCGTCGATCCCGGCCCCCCGGTGGCCGTGTCCTATGAATTGACGCCGTTGGGCCGCAGCTTACTCGAGATGATAAAACCGCTCGTCTTCTGGTCGCATGAACAGATGGACGAAGTCAGACAATTTCGTATGCAGTTCGACCGCGAGCAGGCGAGCTGACTTCGAAGCGGACCTAAGTCTGACAACCTTGGACGGCAGCCTTGTCCCGCTGAGCCGGAATTGCAAAGTCTTGTTTTGAAGGTCCGCTTTGGGCTGCCTCCAGTCATAGGCACGGGAAGCAGCGAAGGTCGACTGAATTGAGCCCAAACCAGCAGATTGCTGCACCTACTTCGAATGTCCGCTTCCGGACTGCCGCCCAGGGTAAAGAAACAGACTATCTCGATAATGCGGCGAACGGCATCAAAGTCCACCTTACAAAGTGGCAACGCTATTGGAGTGCTTTAGTCAATGCAGAGACCAGCGCGTTCGGATCTTCCTCCATGCGGGGGAGAAGTACTGTTCTCACGACGTCGTTCAATGCCCTATCCGCTTGGGCAGCGGCTGGGTCATCGTGATCGACGACGACTTCGAATGCTTCAGTGGCGGCTAAGACTGCGCCCGGCACATGCGCCACGCCCTGTAGCAATGCGCTAATGCCCAAATGTTCCACTTGGTTGCTATTGGTAGGGGGGCCGACGAACGCGGGATTGAACCCGTCAACTCCCCAAACCTGGCTCGCGGTTAGGCCTTCGCCCGTTGCATATTGATGGATGTGCGGCACACTAAAGTGGCCGATGTAGCCGTGGCTCCACAGGGGGCGGTGCGTTAAGGGATTGTACCTGCTTGTGCCTGATAACAGAGCTTGCCAGATCAACAGAGTGGCCTGTCCCTCTGTCTTGGCATGGCGTTCACGCTCTGCTCGCGCACTCTCTGGCAGCGTTTCGACATAGTTACGGGAAAGCGGCAGCAGCGCCAATGCGCCTTCCAATGCATTGGGCTTGCGCTCGAGAAAAGCCGCGTAAGCATCAGATAGAAGTGCGACGTGAATTGCTCCGGCATCTGATGCCATTGCTTCGGTGAGTGTGTATACAGTCCAGCCCGCCTCACGAAGCGCTGGCGTGCTCACATCCCAAAGCGTCGGCGGCAAGGCTTGACCGCGATCCGCGCTGACTGCCGACAATTCGCCTATGGCATCGGCATACGCGCTCAGTGTAGCTGCGTCGACCTTGTCGGCTTCCAGCCGAGCCAGGTGGTCATCGACGCCGAGATCGCTTAGCAGACCGGTCGGGTGAAGGCCGACTGCCAGAAGGCGTTGCTCCAACTCTGATGCGTTCAGGAGCGCCGGTTCAGGCGGTACTGCCTCCGCCAAGTCTCTGAGTGTTTCAATCCGTAAAAAAGGGCGAGATGCAAGCCAGGTCGTGCCCGCCGCTATAAGAAGAGCAGCCGCTAGCCAGAGAAACGCTGACCGCTTCATAAAGTCTCCGACCCGCGCCACGTTTTTGCAAAAGACGGCAAGGGTCTTGTCCTATTCCTGCGCCAGATAATCTTCAAAACCCTTCACCGCGCCGTCAATGATCGTGCAGTTACCAGCTGCGCGCACTGTTGGGTCGTCCCAATACACATTCCAGAAAACGACGATACTTTGATCGTTCAAAATGCCCGGAAATACGGAAATCGCGGCGTTTGGCAGGTCAGCATATTTGGGTACATCCCACAAATAGTCGTGGCACAGTTGAAGCGCGTCAGTCGTTTGACGATCAAATGCATGGGCAGACGATGCAAAGCCAACCGCCAAAATCGTTGCTGTGATCAGGGCCTTCATTGGAGTCTCCATTTGCTTACGCAGTCTTCAATTCTCGACACTATGCAAGCTGCCGTCCGGCATCAAATACGGTAGCCTTAGATCCGAGACGCATGTGCTATCGATGCCTGCCCCGGGGTTTTCCAGAAACGCTTCACCAATATCGCGGGCGCATTGGCTGAAAACAAGGGCCCCGTGCCCTGTTTCCGGGAACAGGAACGACTGACTGTTGTGCAAAGTGTCTGCCGCTAGCCCACCCCAGGAAGATGCGGTCTGTGTGTCAATCTCACCAGACAGGACCAGTACCGCGATGTCGGAAAGCACGGGTTCAAGATAGTTGTCTCGAGGTATTGGTGTGAACTCACTGCAATCTGCAAATAGGCTCGGAATTTCAGCTAGAGCCGCTGTCATCAATGGACCGTAGCCCAACTCTGCTACCAAAGCGCCAAATCCCGCCGCTGAGTTGAAACCGTCCACAAAATCTTCCTGGCAAGCGTAGAGCAATAGCTCGAATTCACCCTCCATAATGGTTTGCAAAGCTGCGTTATCTGTTGCGATCAAGTTGAAAACGCGCTCGACATCTTCGGGGCCGAGCAAAGCGATCAATGAGGCCAACCGTCCTGCTGTCGCTTCATTGAAATGGGCGCGGACTAGGTCCAGCAACGCTCCAGCACGCGGCGTTTCAAACCGTAGGTTTAGATAGTCTTGCGCAAACGCCAAACGATCCGCTCGATCAGGCAACCCGGCCAGAGCATCTTCAAGAGCATCGTCAAAGAACTCTCCCAAGGAGGCCGGTTCTAGATCTCGGTCGCGATCCGCTTCAAGTTGCTCCAAAGCCGAGGACGCAGTGTCGGAAGCAATTTCCATTTGCGACATGGCGTTGATTGCAGCTTGCGCCAGAGCCTTTTCATCGGCGCTCAGGTCCAACGTACCCGCCAACAACGTTTCTGCGGAGGGCTGGGGTGGAAGGTCACCGTTGATGATTTGTGTGATGAGGTCGACCGTTCCGTCCTCAAGCTCTCTGACCAGTGCGGGCGCGTAAGTGGTGAAGCCCCGGATCGTTGGGTCGGACCAATCGTTTCTGCCGGAAAAAATGCTGAAAAGCATTTGCCCGGATATCTCGATCCCCGCAGCCTCCAATGGACGTGCCTCTAAGTCTTCAAGGAGGTTAAAATACCGCTGCGTTATATCGGGATACGCCTCCGCACAGACAGGATCCGCTTCACACGGTGCAAACGTATTAAAAATGGCCTCGGTGTGTGGGACGAACAGAGTGTCGTAAAGCGCGATTTGGGGTGGGGCGACGCTGTCTAAAACGACCGCACGCACACCCGCTGGCGCAGAGCGCATGACTTCTAGCGCGAGCTTGGTGCCATATGAAACGCCATAAATGTTGTACTCAGCGTAGCCAAGAGCCGACATAACAGCTCGCACATCTAAAGCATTTTGGGTCGTGTTGAACTGCGGAAGATCGAAGCCTCGTTCGGTCAATTCCGAAATGCAGTCGCGAACAAGTGCCGTCTCCAGCTGAGGTAGGTCAGCCCCGCCCAACTGATCGACGATTGGCTCCAGATTTTTTGCCAGAGTCCCGAAGCAATCCATATCCGGGGCACTTGCATCGACGCCGCGTTGATCGAACGCCACGACGTCCCTTCGCCCCCGCAAATGGTCAAAAAACAGACTGAGCGAGCGCACAGATTCAACTGAACCGCCGCCCGGTCCCCCGTGAAGGTAGACAACCGGGTCTGCCACGGGTGCCAGCGAATGAGCCTTGAAAACGATGAAGCTCAGGTCCAGGGTCCTGCTTTGAGCATCTCTGTGGTCCTCAGGTACTGCCACGATACCGCAGATTACAGTTTCTCCGTCAATCTCATCAGGGACCACGGGGCGCGAGCACGGAGTGATTTCGACCGGATAGCGCGTGTCGGCTCCACCCACGAATTGAGCTTCAAAAGCCGTCGGATCAGAAGGCTCTCCAAGCAAAGCAGACAGGACGGCAAATATTTGTTCGGGATTCATGGTCACACCACATGAGGCTGTTGATTTTTCTATAACCTTAGATCAGTGGACTGCATTTGCGAAGCGATTGAGAGTTGTCCTTCCGTCGCTTCAAATCCAAACACTACGGATTGAGAGGTAGTGTCAGAGCATCTTTGCAAAGGGCACCACCCTGTAGAATCCGGAGATCGAAAACTAAACAACCAACGACAGCTTTGTCAGCATTTCGGAAGTCACCTTGCTTGGAATTGAAGGTCTGCTTTGGGCTTATTTTGTTGAAAAACTCTTCCTTGATCGGTGCATGAACTGCTGATTCAATTCTTCCAATGGGTG
>NZ_WQFQ01000020.1:0-9744 GCF_013034245.1 Ruegeria sp. HKCCA4812
CACGGTCGGCCGGGGCCTCTGGCGCGGTCCGGGCCGGGGCAACGGGTGACTGCTGCGCGGCCGCCGGGGGCGGGGCCATGGTTCCAGCCGCGTAATCCCGGAACGAGGACCCCAGCGCCGCAGGGGCAACCGTGCCACCGCCTTCGACGAAAACCGCCTCGTCCGTGTCGAATTCGAACAGGGCGGCGGCGTGGGTCGCGGCGGCCAGCACGACCAGCGCGGCGGCCATGATGCGGGATTGCGGGATCATGGCAGGCCCCGCTCGGTCACGACGAAGACCCGGTTGGCGCCCAAGGTACGTAGGGCATCGCTGACCTCTTTCAGCCGCACCGCCGGCAAGGCCCGGTCGGGCACCAGCCGCACGGTATCCAATGGCAGGTCGATCGAGGCGCGCTCGACATAGGCCGCCACATCCGTCAGCTCGGCCCCGCGATATTCCAGCACGCCGTCGGCGCGGATGACCAGCGCATCCGGGGGCTCGCGCCCTTCAAGATCCGCCGTCCGCACCAGTTGCACCGACTCGCCCAGAGGCGGCGCCAGCGTACCTGCGATCATGAAGAAGACCAGCATCAGAAAGACCACGTTGATCAGGGCGATCGTCGGCTCGCGGCCGGGTTTCGTTTTCGGGGTCAGCCGGATCATCCGATGACCTGCGTGCTGAGCCGGGACACGGGTTCCAGCGCGGTCAGCAAGTCGATCAACTGCTGCGAGGTCGCCCCGCCGCCCAGGCTGATCAAGGCCAGCTGGTCGGTTCGGCCGTCGAACCGTGCGGCGACCGCGTCGGGCGCGACTTCGGTGCCGTCGATCAGGATGCGGTCGCGCTCCAGCTTGATGAACCGGATGGACCGCTGGGCCTGCGAACCGCCCGCCGCGGCGGTGGTCAGTTCGATCTCGGCGTATTTCGAGAAGGTCGAGGTGAGCATGAAAAACAGCAGCAGCAGAAAGATGACATCGATCAAGGATGTCATCGACAAGCGCCGGTGCCGCCTTTTGCGGGTTTCAAGCGCCAAGTGCCAGCGCCTCGGAGGACGGAATGGCCGGGCGTGGCGCGGCGGCGTGGCCGGGGGCAAACACCGTGCGCAGGGCGCGGTTAGTAAAGACCCGTTCGCGGGTCATCCGCGCCTCGAACCAGGTCAGGACCAGCGAGGTGGGCATGGCCACGGCCAGCCCCGCGGCGGTCGTCATCAACGCAACCCAGATGCCGCCGGCCAGCAGCGCCGGATCCACCGCGTTGCCGGCCTCCTGAAGGGTGCGGAAGGCCTCGATCATGCCCAGCACGGTGCCGAACAGCCCCAGAAGCGGCGCAAGCTGCGAGACCATGTCCAGCACGTTCAGCCCGCGTTCCAGCCCGGCAAAGCGCGCCTCGGCCTCGGCATCGGCGCGGTCCATCAGTTCCGGCCCGTGCCCGTCCAGCGCCATGGCGACCACCGGTGCCAGATAGCTGCGGCTTCGGTCCAGATGCGCGCGCGCGGTTGCCCGGTCGTTGCGGTCCCAGGCTTCGATGGCCAGCGACAGCTCGACATGCCGCCCGACCCCGGCGGCCTTGTATTGCCACAGCTTGTAGAGGATCAGCGCCATGGTCGCGACAGAGGTCGCGATAAGCACCGCCACGACCGGGCCGCCCAGGTCCAGAATTGCGGTCAGTCTTTGCAGAAACGCATCCATCGGATCATCCAATCAACTCGGTTTCAAGGCGGCTGCGCAGCGTCAGGCCGGACAGGCAGGCATCGGCCAGATCACCTGGATAGGCGCAGTCCTGCACCCCGTTGATCAGGATCCGGCTGATCTGATTGCAGGCAAGGCCGGTGAATTTGAACTGGCGCACGCGGGGCCGCCCGGCGGGCAGGTCCTGGAAATCCAGCAGCGTCAGCAGGGCCACTTCGCCTTGCGCGCCGAACAGCACCGTTTCATAGACGGCGCCGCCGATATCCGCGGGATGGGCGTTTTCGACCACGAAGCTCAGCAGGCAGCCCTGATCTTGGTCCACGGCCGAGCTGAGCTCGATCGTGACGCTGCCCGCTCGCTGCGTGTTCTCGGCACTGGCCAACCCCGCCCCCGCGATGGGGGGCAGGGCCAGCAGGACCGCCCGAACAAGGTGATGCACGGCTTTTGTCATGACGGGTCCTTTCCGTGTGGGTTCAGAAGGTCTTGGCCAGGGTCAGCTTGAAATTCCGGCCCGGCGAATTGCGGGTCGACAGGTTCGGCTGATAGGCCTTGTTAAAGATGTTCTCGATCCCGGCGCGCAGTTCGAACCCGGCCAGTGCGCCCTCTTGCGGCAGATAGGTCGCGCGCAGGGTGTTCACCCCGTACCCGCCCACCGGATCGCCCGAGGAATCGAGCCCCGACTTGGCGCCGAAGATCTCCCAGCTGACATCCAGGGTTTCGCCGAAGCGCTTGCCCAGAGTGATCCGCGCAGAATCCGTGGGTTCGTTGCGCCACGGCGATCCGATGCCCGCCGCGTTGAATTCGGTGGCGCTGACGATATTGGCGTTGAAATCGACGTAGAAGCCCGTGGCATGGGCGTAGGAGGCCTCGATCTCGACGCCCTCGGTTTCGACCTTGGACAGGGGCCGTGACGGCCTGCCCGACACATACGAGGTGATGTCCCACAGATCGGTGCTGTAGAGATTGACCTTGGCGCGCAGGACGTCGCCGGCGGCGAAGATGTCGCCGCGGTCATAGGAAAAGCCGGCCTCCCAGGTGCGGGATTTCTCGGGCTGGGTCATGTAGAGCGGTGTGCCCAGATCGTCGATGATCGGCAGGCTTTCGGTATAGGCCCCGCCCGCGAACACCGCGAAGCCGCTGGCGAATTCATAACGGGCTGACAGGCCGCCCATCAGCGCGTTGTTGTCATAGCTGGCGTTGAAGGGCGCGACCGCGTCGCTGTTGCCTTTGATGTCTTGCATTTCGTAACGCAGCGCGGGCGTCACGGTCAGCTGGTCGCTGAGCTGGATGTCGTCGACGGCAAACAGCGCGATGCGGCGGTCGGTGCCACCCGGCGCCGATGGGGCATCCAGCCGCTCGCGCTCGATGAATTCCACCCCGAACCGCAGATCATGCGACGCCGCCCCGGTCTGGAAATACGCGCTGTTCTTGATCGTCAGCTTGGTGGTTTCGAAATTGTGCGTGGCATCGGCCAGCGCCCGGATGCCGGGGAAGAAGGGCGTTCCTTCCCGGCTGGACGAACCGGGCACATAGCTGCTGTCGATGGACTGCTCGGAATAGCTGAGATTGACGTCCAGATCGACCAGATCGTTGCCGGCCGGCCGGTACTGATAGCGCAGAACGGCGATCCGGGTTTCGATGTCGCGGTCCACGTTGCCGAAGGCGTCCGCCGTCGTGCCGAAGGAGTCATAGGGCACGTCGCGCTCTTCCGAAGTGGACTGGTTCCAGGACGCGGTGATCGAATGTTCAAGGTTGTCGCCAAAGCTGTATTTTCCCTTGGCCAGCAGCGAAGGCAGGGTAAAGGCGCTGTTGCCGATCGTGTCGCCGTTCCCGTCCTTCTGATCGTCCTGGTCGCGATAGGTGTAGTTGAACAGGAATTCGGTCTGCCGGTTGGGTTGCCACGCCAGGATCGACGACGAGGCGAAGCCGTTGCCGTTGGAATACCCTTCGAGCGTCTGGCGGAAGCGGAACCCAGGCTCGCCGCCGGTAAAGTCGGACGCGTCCTTGGTTTCCAGCTGAACCACGCCACCGACGACGCCCGAGCCGTATTCGAAGGACCCGACCGTGCCGCGGATGACCGAGACGCTTTTATACAGCTGCGGATCAGTGAACAGCTGGTTGCCGATCCGGTACAGCTCTTCCGCGCCGGTGGTGGCGCCGTCGACCAGAATCAGAACCTTCTGGTCGGTGCCGAAGGTGCCGTTGGCCCCGTATCCGCGGATATTGATGCCCGATCCTTGCGGGGTCGAGCCGTTCACCAGGGTAACGCCGGGAACCGAATCGATCAGCTCGGCCACCGTGTTGGCCTGACGGTCATCGATCTCTTCCTGGTCGATATTCGTGACCGGAACCGCGGTGCCGGTCTGGATCTCGCGTTTGCTTTCGCCCAGCACCAGGGTCCCGAGGAACCCGTCATCCTGTTCCTGCGCCCAAACCATGGACGCCATCAAACCAAGGCAAGACGCAGTCCCAAGCAGGCCTGCAATATGTGTACGCGCACGCATTTCTGTCCCTTCGAAACAAGTGTGAGGACCGGAGATGCTTGCAGGTCGCTGGCGCTGGTCGGTTTTTTTGCTGTTTTTTGGAATCGCCTTTTCGCGGCGACTTGTGCTCGTTAATAAAGGTGACTAAAACAGTCAACATAATTTCGTGCCTGTAAATACAGCACTGCCAGCAGGTCACTGATTGCGATCAGCGCCCGGGCCAGCACCCCCTTGGAACCACGATGAAGACGGGAAACCCGCTATGGAACAGGTGCTTATGGCTCCTCAGGATATTCGTGCTGCCTATGCGCAGAAAACAGGCCAGCGAGATCGCGATTTCGCGGAATCGCTGGGGTTGAGCGAGGGCCAGCTGGTCGCGGCCTTTGCCGGGCAGGGCGTGACGCGGCTGACCCCCGGCCTTGACGGGCTGTTCGGCCAGTTGGCCGGCTTGGGCGAGGTCATGGCGCTGACGCGCAACCCGTCCTGCGTGATCGAAAAGATCGGGCGATACGACAATTACCACAGCGGCCAGCATGCCGCGATGGTGCTGACCGAAGAAATCGACCTGCGTATGTTCCCCGCGCAATGGCACCATGTCTTTGCCGTCGAGCGGGAAACCGAAGCCGGTCTGCGCCGCTCAATCCAGGTGTTCGATGCAGCCGGGGACGCGGTTCACAAAATCATCCTGCGGGATGGCTCGGACCTGGGCCACTGGGACAGCTTGGTTCGGGCATCGGCCGCCGAGAATCAAGGCCAGACGATGGTGGTCGTGCCGCGCAAACCGGCCGAAGCGCCCAAGACCAATGCCGACAAGGCCGACGCGCTGCGCCGCGAATGGGCAAAGATGACGGACACGCACCAGTTCCTGCGCCTGACTTCCAAGCTCAGGATGAACCGGCTGGGCGCCTATCGCATCGCGGGCGAACCGCTGGCCCGCGCGGTTGATCCCGCGGCGGTCACCGGCCTGTTCGAACAGGTGCGGGACCGGCAGATCGAGGTGATGATCTTCGTCGGCAACCGCGGCTGCATCGAGATCCACGGCGGCCCGGTGCAAAATCTTCAGCAGATGGGGCCGTGGTTCAACGTGCTGGATCCGGGCTTCAACCTGCATCTGCGCGGCAATCACATCGCCGAGGTCTGGGCCGTCGACAAGCCGACCCAGCGCGGCCCGGCGATCTCGGTCGAGGCTTTCGATGCGGACGGTGCCCTGATCCTGCAGATCTTCGGGCGCCGCACCGGCAAGGCCGATCATCGCCCCGCCTGGGATGCGCTGGTGGCGGCGCTGCCCGGCCCGGCCGCTGCCGGAGCGGCATGATGCGGGGCCTGGTGTCACTCTGCGCCGCCCTGCTGGTTTCGGCCGCGGCCGCGCAGGCCGAGAGCAACCGCGTGATCGCCATCGGCAGTTCGCTGACCGAGATCGTCCATGCCCTGGACCAGCAGCACCGGCTGGTCGGCCGTGACCGCAGTTCGACCTGGCCGCCCGAGGCGGCGGATCTGCCCGATGTCGGGTATCGCCGGGCCCTGTCGCCCGAGGGCGTGCTGTCGGTTGCCCCCGACCTGATCCTGGCGCTCGAAGGGTCGGGCCCGCCCGAGACCATCGCGGTGCTGCAAGAGGCCGGCGTGGATTACGTCGCCATTGCCGACGAATTCTCGCGCGATGGCGTCATCGACAAGATCCGCGCCGTGGGTGCTGCGCTGGGGGTCGAGCCCGAGGCCGAAGCCCTGGCGGCCGAAACCGCACGACGGCTGGACCGGGCGCTGGCCGAGTCGTCCGCCGCGCAGGACGCGCCGGTGAACGTGCTGTTCCTGCTTTCGGCACGGGGCGGCGAGTTTGTCGTCGGCGGGGCCGAGACCCAGGCCGACACCATCATCCGGATGGCCGGAGGCAAGAACGCGGCCGCCGATGTGACGGGTTTCAAGACGATGACGCCCGAAGCCTTGGCCGCCACCGCGCCGGACGTGATCCTGATGATGGAGCGCCAGGGCGAGGCGATCCTCTCGGAGGAAGAGCTGTTCGCGCTGCCCGCGGTCCGGCTGACCTCGGCGGGGCAAAACCGGGCGCTGATCCGGATGCCCGGCGCCTATCTGCTGGGCTTTGGCCCGCGCACCGCCGACGCGGTCATGGATCTGTCGGCCGCATTGCGGGGCGTCAGGGGCTCATGACGCTGGCACTGGACAACGGCGCGCCCCCGTCCGCCGAGGCCCGCAGGTCGCGGGCGACATGGGTGACCCTGACCCTGATCGGCCTTCTGGCCGTGACCAGCGTGGCCAGCGTCTCGGTCGGCGCGTCCGGGGCCTCGCTGAAGATGGCCGTTTCAGATCTGCTGCATGGCCGGGGCCTGTCGGATCTGAACCGGATCGTGCTGTGGGATATCCGCCTGCCGCGGCTGGCGATGGGCATCCTGGTCGGGGCGGCGCTGGCGGTGTCGGGCGTGGTGATGCAGGGGCTGTTCCGAAACCCGCTGGCGGATCCGGGCATCGTCGGCGTCAGCACGGGGGCGGGGCTGGGCGCGATCACCGCCATCGTCTTCGGCAACCTTCTGCCCGCCGCCGTTCTGGCCTGGGTCGGCAGTGGCCTGGTCGCGGTTGCCGCCTTTCTGGGCGGCTGGGCGTCGGTCTTGATCCTCTATCGCGTTTCGACGCGCCAAGGGCAGACCTCGGTCGCCACGATGCTGCTGGCCGGTATCGCCCTGGCGGCTCTGTCCGGCGCGGTGTCCGGGGTAATGGTGTACGTCGCCGACGATCAACAGCTGCGGGATCTGACCTTCTGGGGCATGGGGTCACTGGCCGGCGCGACCTGGACCAAGGTCGCCACCGCCGCGCCCTTGATACTGGCGTCGATCCTGTGCGCGCAGCGTCTGGCCCGCGCCCTGAACGGCCTGGCCATGGGCGAAGCGGTGGCGCATCACATCGGCATTCCGGTGCAGCGCAGCAAGAACATCGCGATCCTGACGGTGGCCGCCGCCACCGGCGCGGCCGTGGCCGTGTCGGGCGGGATCGGGTTCATCGGCATCGTCGTGCCGCATCTGCTGCGGCTGAGTACCGGCCCCGATCACCACCGGCTGCTGGTGAATGCGGCCTTGCTGGGCGCGGCCCTGTTGCTGGCCGCCGACATGATCAGCCGGGTGATCGTGGCCCCGGCCGAGCTGCCGATCGGCATCGTCACGGCCATTCTGGGCGCGCCGTTGTTCTTCTGGATCCTGCTGCGCCGCCACGGATCGATGGGAATGTGAATGATGAAAGCTGAAAATGTCGGCGTCCGCATCGGGCGCAAACAGATCCTGCGCGATGTGGATTGTCTGGCCGAACCCGGACAGGTCACCGCGATCATCGGGCCCAACGGCTCGGGCAAATCCACCTTGCTCAGGGCGCTGTCGGGCGACATCCCGAACACCGGCCGGATCACCCTGAACGGCCTCGACATCGCGGCCCTGCAGCCCTGGGAACTGGCGGCGATGCGGGGCGTTCTTCCGCAATCCTCGGCGGTCGCCTTTCCCTTCACCGCGCTGGAAGTCGTACGGCTGGGCCTGCCCGGCGGCCTGGCCGACGGCGACGACGCCTTGCCGTCGCGCGCCCTGGCGCATGTCGATCTTGCGGGGTTCGAGCCGCGCTCCTACCATAACCTGTCCGGCGGCGAGCAGCAACGCGTGCAGCTTGCGCGCGTTCTGACCCAGGTCTGGAGCTCGGTGCGGCGCGACCGGCCGCGCTGGCTGTTGCTGGACGAACCCGTCGCCAGCCTGGACATCGCGCATCAGTTCACGGTTCTGCGCATCGCGCGCGAATTCGCCGATCAAGGCGGCGGCGTCGTGGTCGTGATGCATGACCTGAACCTGACCGCATTGTTCGCCGACAAGGTCTGCGTGCTGTCGAACGGAAAGCTCTGGCGCACCGGCACGGTTTCAGAGGTCTTGACCGACGATGTGATGCGGCAGGTCTATGGCATCGATCTGCCGGTCAGCACCCTGCCCACAAGCGGCGTTCCGTTCATCCTGCCGCAGGCGCGGGTACCCTAGCGCCCCGGCCCAGCCACCTCTGGCTTTCGGGTGTTTGCTGAGATCGCAGGATAAGTGTGATTGGTAAGACGCTTACTCTGATCGTTCCAAAATTTTGCAACACAACCGGCGCTTTGTCGCTGCGCAGCATATTCCGGAATTCCGACTTCACTCTTCCCCACGATTGTCACGCTTTCGGCAAACCTGGTCACTATACTACGGTGGCGGTTTAACCGTGAGTGAGTGTTTTCAGTACGTTCTGTGCTCGGGGGTTGAAAGTCCCTGGGCGAAATTCAGTTGGTTTGGGCGTGTCACTTCGACCTTCAAGCAGGATGCGTTTGTCGTACTAGAGGATACGCAGATGCAGGGCGACCATCTGATTGCACAGGTTCGACATGATATTCATGGCGACTTCAGGAATGCTTGGGTGATCTCCTTCAAGCGCCGCCTATGCAGATTTCACGGTGCTCTCAATCCCCTGGGCAATCACGATGCCGAATTCGCCCAACGTGCTGCGTAGCGTGTTGCTGAGCTGTGTCCGTTGCCGCACGACAAGATCGCTGGCTAGGTTCTGGACCTATTAATTTGGTTGCCGCTTTCCCGCCTACTTGATTCATGTCCGTGAGTTTCAGGGGTATGACATGAGCAATCTATTCTGGTTGACCGATGAGCAGATGGCGCGGCTTCAGCCTTACTTTCCCAAGAGCTATGGTAAGCCGAGGGTTGATGATCGACGCGTACTGAGTGGGATTATCTTCATCAACCGCAATGGGTTGCGTTGGTCCGATGCGCCTCGCGAGTATGGTCCGTCAAAGACGCTGTACAATCGCTGGAAACGATGGAGCGATATGGGTGTGTTCGCTCGGATCATGAACGGGCTGGCTGCGGAGGGAACCGATCAGAAGACCATTATGATTGACGCAACCTACCTCAAAGCGCACCGCACGGCTTCCAGCCAGAGGTTGAAGAAGGGGGGCGTGGCAGGCTGATAGGGCGCACCAAGGGTGGCATGAATACGAAACTGCACGCCGTTACTGACAGCCTCGGACGCCCCATCCGCTTCTTCATATCCGCTGGCCAGGTGAGCGTTTACACGGGCGCCAGGGCTCTGGTAAATAGTATACCATCGGCTGACTGGCTGCTGGGAGATCGAGGCTATGACGCAGACTGGTTCCGCGAAGCCCTTAATGACAGGGGAATAAAGCCCTGTATCCCAGGTCGAAAGTCACGCGACAAGCCTGTCCGATACGATAAGCGCCGCTACAAACGACGCTACCGCATTGAAATCATGATCGGACGCCTGAAGGATTGGCGGCGCGTCGCCACCCGATATGACAGATACCCAAAGGTATTCCTCTAGGCCATCGCTCTCGCTGCTACAGTCCTATTCTGGCTGTAAATCAATGAGTCTGGAGCCTAATAGTAACCAAGTGGAACATTTGGGTATTAGCGCATTGCTGCAGGGCATGGCGCATGTGCCGGGCGCAATCTTAACCGCCACTGAAGCATTCGAAGTCGTCGTCGATCACGATGACCCAGCCGCTGCCCAAGCGGATAGGGCATTGAACGACGTCGTGAGAACAGTACTTCTCCCCCGCATGGAG
>NZ_WQFQ01000021.1:0-4477 GCF_013034245.1 Ruegeria sp. HKCCA4812
ATGACCACACCGAAGCGCACGCCTCTCCACTCTTTGCACGTCGAGCTTGGCGGCAAGATGGTTGATTTTGCTGGTTGGGAGATGCCTGTTCAGTATCCTTTGGGGATCATGGGAGAGCATAAGCAGTGCCGTGAGAAGGCGGCGTTGTTTGATGTGTCTCACATGGGTCAGGTGATCCTGCGCGGTGAGAATGTGGGTGAGAAGCTGGAAGCTTTGTGCCCGCAGGCCTATGCGACGCTGAAGGAAGGCAAGGCGCGGTACGGGTTCTTCACCAATGCCGAAGGCGGGATCATGGATGATCTGATCGTGTCGAATGCCGGGGATCATTACTTTGTGGTGGTGAACGCGGCGCTGCGGCATCAGGACATTCCGCATATGAAAGCGAACCTTGGCGGCGTCGAAGTGACCGAGATCTTCGACCGTGCGCTGGTTGCGGTCCAAGGTCCTGCGGCGGAAAACGTGGTGGGGGAACTCTGCCCTGCCGCCCGCGATCTGAAGTTCATGGAAACCACCGTGGCCGATATCAACGGCGTCGAATGCCGCATCTCGCGGCTGGGCTATACCGGCGAGGACGGGTACGAGATCTCGATCCCCGAGGACAAGGCGATCGAGATCACACGGGCTTTCCTGGCGCATGAGGATTGCGAACCGGCTGGTCTGGGTGCGCGCGACAGCCTGCGGCTTGAGGCGGGGCTGTGCCTGTATGGCAATGACATCGACCAGAGCACCTCGCCGATTGAGGCCTCGTTGGCTTGGGCGATCCAGAAGCGCCGCAAGGAAGAAGGTGGGTTTCCGGGTGCGGAGCGTATCCAGCGCGAACTGGCCGAGGGCGCATCGCGCAAGCTGGTGGGCATCAAGCCCGACGGCCGCGCGCCGGCGCGTCAGGGCGTGGAAGTGCAATGCCTTGAGGGCAACACCATCGGTCAGATCACCTCGGGCAGCTTTGGCCCGACGGTGGGTGGCCCGATCGCGATGGGCTATGTGTCCGCGGGCCATGGCACGCCGGGCGAGAAGGTGAACCTGATCATCCGGGGCAAGGCGCAACCGGCGCAGATCGTGGCGCTGCCCTTCGTCAAACAGAATTACAAGCGTTGAAGTCAGGAGAGAGAAGCATGGCAACCTATTATTCCGAAGAGCATGAATGGCTGAGCGTCGAAGGCGACACCGCCACGCTGGGCATCACCAAACACGCGGCTGAACAGCTGGGTGAGGTGGTCTTCGTCGAGCAGCAGGAAGTGGGCGGCGAGTTCGAGAAAGACGGCGAGATCGGCGTGATCGAATCCGTCAAGGCGGCCTCGGAACTCTATGCTCCGGTCGATGGTGAGATCGTCGAGGTGAACGAGGCGCTGGCCGACAATCCCGGCGCGCTGAACGAAGACCCCGAGGGCGAGGCCTGGATCTACAAGATCAAGATTGCGGACGCATCGCAGCTCGAGGATCTGATGGACGAAGCCGGATACAAGGCCTTCATCGGGTAAACCCGAACGGAGTCCCGGCATGGGGCTCCATCGAATCAATTGATGCCGCCGAATTTGGGCCCCGCCCTTCATCTGGCAAGAAATATCCCCGCCGGAGGCTCCCGCAGTCTCCGCCGGCCCTGACCTATCCATGGGAGCGCTGCAATGGCCTTCAAACTGACCGACTACGAAGCCTATGATTTTGCCAACCGCCGCCATATTGGTCCCAGCCCGACCGAGATGCGTGACATGCTCAAGGTGATCGGCTTCAAGACGCTGGACGAGCTGATCGACGCCACCGTCCCACCGGCGATCCGGCAGAAACAGCCGCTGGACTGGGGCCCGGCGATGACGGAACGCGATGCGCTTTTCCACATGAAACAGGTGGCGGGGAAGAACAAGGTTCTGACCTCGCTGATCGGTCAGGGCTATTACGGCACCACCACGCCTGCGCCGATCCTGCGCAACATCCTGGAAAACCCGGCCTGGTACACCGCCTACACGCCGTACCAGCCCGAGATCAGCCAGGGCCGGCTCGAGGCGCTCTTGAACTTCCAGACCATGGTCAGCGACCTGACCGGGCTCGATGTGGCCAACGCCTCGCTGCTGGACGAGGCGACCGCGGCGGCCGAGGCGATGGCGATGGCCAAGCGCGGCGGCCGGTCCAAGGCCAACAACGCGGCCTTCTTCGTCGACAAGAACTGCCACCCGCAGACCATCGCGGTGATCAAGACCCGGGCCGAGCCTCTGGGCATCGACGTGCAGGTCGCCGACCCGGATCAGCTGGACGCGGGCGCGGTCTTTGGCGCGATCTTCCAGTATCCGGGCACCTATGGCCATGTGCGCGACTTCACCGCCGAGATCGCGGCGCTGCATGAACACAAGGCCATCGCCATCGTCGCCGCCGACATCCTGTCGCTGGCGCTGCTGAAGTCACCGGGCGAGATGGGCGCGGACATTGCCATCGGCTCGACCCAGCGCTTTGGCGTGCCGATGGGCTATGGCGGCCCGCACGCCGCCTACATGGCCACCACCGACAAGCTGAAGCGATCCATGCCGGGCCGGATCATCGGTGTGTCCATCGACAGCCGCGGCAACAAGGCCTACCGCCTGTCGTTGCAGACCCGCGAGCAGCATATCCGCCGCGAGAAGGCGAACTCGAACGTCTGCACCGCGCAGGCGCTGCTGGCGGTGATTGCCTCGATGTATGCGGTCTATCACGGCCCCGACGGCATCAAGGCGATCGCGCAATCGGTGCACCGCAAGACCTCGCGTCTGGCTGCCGGTCTGGAAGAGGCTGGCTTTGCCGTGGAACCGGAAGTGTTCTTCGACACCATCACGGTCGAGGTCGGCCACCTGCAGAAGACGGTGATGGAGGCCGCCGTGGCGCGCGGCGTCAATCTGCGCAAGGTCGGCGACACCCGCGTCGGCATCAGCCTGGACGAACAGACCCGCCCCGAGACGATCGAGGCGGTCTGGGGCGCCTTCGGCATCGACCGCAAGGATGACAGCTCGAACAAGCAATACCGCCTGCCGGATTATGCGCTGCGTGAAAGCGCCTATCTGACCCACCCGATCTTCCATCAGAACCGGGCCGAGGCCGAGATCACCCGCTATATGCGTCGTCTGGCCGACCGTGACCTGGCGCTGGACCGGGCGATGATCCCGCTGGGGTCCTGCACCATGAAGCTGAACGCCACGATCGAGATGATCCCGGTCACCTGGCCCGAGTTCAGCAACCTGCACCCGTTTGTTCCGCAGGATCAGGCGCAGGGCTATCACGAGATGATCGCCGATCTGAACGACAAGCTGTGCCAGATCACCGGCTATGACGCGATCAGCCAGCAGCCCAACTCGGGCGCGCAGGGCGAATATGCGGGCCTCTTGACCATCCGCAACTATCACTTTGCGCGCGGCGAAGGGCACCGCAATGTCTGCCTGATCCCGACCTCGGCCCATGGCACCAACCCGGCCTCGGCGCAGATGGTGGGCTGGCAGGTCGTGCCGGTGCAGGCGGATGACAAGGGCAACATCGATGTCGCCGACTTCCGCGCCAAGGCGGAAAAGCACTCGGATCATCTGGCTGCCTGCATGATCACCTACCCGTCCACCCATGGCGTGTTCGAGACCACCGTGCAGGAGGTCTGCCAGATCACCCATGATCACGGCGGCCAGGTCTATATCGACGGCGCCAACATGAACGCCATGGTCGGGCTGTCGCGCCCTGGCGATATCGGCGGCGATGTCAGCCACCTGAACCTGCACAAGACCTTCTGCATCCCGCATGGCGGCGGCGGCCCCGGCATGGGTCCGATCGGCGTCAAGGCGCATCTGGCCGAGCACCTGCCCGGGCACCCGGAATACGGCACCGCCGTGGGTCCGGTCTCGGCGGCGCCCTTCGGCTCGCCCTCGATCCTGCCCGTGTCCTGGGCCTATGTGCTGCTGATGGGCGGCGCGGGTCTGACCCAGGCGACCAAGGTGGCGATCCTGAACGCCAACTACATCGCGGCGCGGCTCAAGGATGCCTATCCGATCCTCTACACCTCGGAAACGGGGCGTGTGGCGCATGAATGCATCCTCGACACCCGGCCGCTGGACGCCGAGGCGCATGTCACCGTCGATGACGTGGCCAAGCGCCTGATCGATTCAGGCTTCCACGCGCCAACGATGAGCTGGCCGGTGGCTGGCACCCTGATGGTGGAGCCGACCGAGTCCGAGCCCATGGCCGAGCTGGATCGTTTCTGCGATGCCATGCTGTCGATCCGGGCGGAAGCACAGGACATCATCGATGGCAAGATCGACGCGGAAAACAACCCGCTGAAAAACGCCCCCCATACGGTGCGCGATCTGGTCGGCGACTGGGACCGCCCCTACACCCGCGAACAAGCCTGCTTCCCGCCGGGTTCCATGGGCGTCGACAAATACTGGTCCCCCGTCAACCGCGTCGACAACGCATACGGTGACAGAAACCTCGTCTGCACATGCCCCCCAATGGACGCATACGCAGACGCCGCGGAATA
>NZ_WQFQ01000022.1:0-3935 GCF_013034245.1 Ruegeria sp. HKCCA4812
TGTTTTTCAAGACGTTTCTTTTGTTACGGGATCGGTTTTCGGCAAAAAAGTGTTATTCGAGGGGCATTACCAAGTTATCCGACGTGGATGGAAACGAGTAGGAGACTGCGCAATCAGGCCGATAGTTCCGTAGCATAACCTTCCCACAGCTTGAACGCGTCGGCTCTAGCATGGCGGTAGGGGAGAGTGGAAAGGCGATAGCGGCAGAGACGGAAGATCGTGGTGATTTGGTCGTGGGCGACGAGAAATCGTTGCGTCTGGCGTAGTGACTTGAATCGATCCATCATTTTTCCGCTTTCGCGTCGGTCGGTGCGACCCTTCGATCCGGTTGTTGAGCCCCTTGTGCGCCCGATGGTTGGCTTCCAGATACGATAGCCTTGATCGGCTTGGTGTAGCTCCGCAGCTTGTCTGTGATCACGACACGCGGTTCGCCATAGGCAGCCGCCAGCCGACCGAAGAAACGCTTTGCGGCTTTGGCATTGCGGCGAGGCTGGATCACAATGTCGAGTACGTCTCCGTTGCCATCGATTGCACGCCACAGCCAATGTTTTACGCCGTTGATCGGGATGACCACTTCGTCCATATGCCAATTGTCGTGCGGCCGAGGCCGGTCGCGTCGGATACAAGCTGCGAACTGAGACTCGAAACGGTTCACCCAGGGACGAACCGCTTCACGACTAACGATGACACCGCGATCCGCCAGAAGGTCCACGATATCCGCCGCGCTGAGAGCAAACCGATGATATACCCACACCGCATAGGCGATGATTTCACGAGGGAAACGGAAGCCCTTCAGCCGAGGCAATGAGGTCGGTATGGTCATGGTGCCGCGCTACCCGAGAACGACAACCCGATCAACTTGGCAATGCCGGTGGCCTTCCCAAAACGGAACGACGACGACGGCGTAACCGAATAACCGAAGGGCAGGGCGGCGCACGTCGTCCTTTCCATTGCTCCGGCTTAGAGCCGGACCGAAAAAAGCGCCTCACGGGCGCTTTTTTGTATCGATGACCTTGATGAAGCATGACGAAGCAGGTTGCTGACCTTGAGAAATTATCTCCTGAATATATCTCGGGTGGTTCAATTACCCAGGCAAATCCCGCGCCCTTTGGTGCGTGACCGCGTGCTTGTCGGATGCCGGCATACCGGCCTCCGACTTGAACCAATCACGTCCTTTCTCCCTTCGGCCCAAGCAGTGGTGAAGCGCGTAGAAATTGCCATTATGAACTTTAGAGGGGTATGTGACGAACGCTATTCGGGCAACCCATGCGGCGCGTGATTGCCTTACGCCGGTCCATCGGACAGGATAAGGTGGTTGTGTTACAAATTCGATCTACCGTGAGGTGTTATAAGTCCAACAATGAGCCGCACCACCGAAACACCACCTTTTCCTTTTGCTCGCGAGTAAATGCGTTGGAGTATCTGGAGGTTACTGCGACTCTGTTCGAGGCCCGTCGATGTTACCGCGGATGATGCGAAGGCTTTGACACCTGTAGTGTTGGCACCGCTTTTCTATATCATCATATTTATCGACAATCCGTTGACCGCCAGCATCTGTGCAAGGATGTCTGACGTCAGCGCCTACCGGACAGTGCAAGGAACTTTGTAACGGCAGGCTTGTTGCGGCATTGTGAAAGCACAAAATCTGACTTGAGTGATCTAAGTCTGAAATCTCCTCCAGTTTGTGTTTAGAGTTCGCCCAATTTGAGGCGATACCAGTCTTTGGACCAGCGGCAAGCAGAGTTTTCTGGATTCAATCAGGGTGACGGGCCGATTTAGAATAGTCCCGATCTTTTTGATTTTGACCAAAAGCCGATCAAAAGAAAGAAAACGGGAACCGCTCCTATCTTCCACAGACCCGGATCAGAATACCGGTTCGCCATCATTCATGCACCCAAAACGGGGTCGGAACTTTGGGTGTGTCACTTGTTGAAACAGGAATGACCCTAGTCAGTGAAATTTCGCGCCCTTTGTCAGTCTGAACTATGATCTCAATGTTATATCCCCCGGTGTCATCCTTGGCTGCAGCCGCGTCAGAGTGCGGGACCTTTAGAAACAGGCCCGGATCTGAAGACGTGCAATAAGGTGAGGTATTGCTGTCGCTTTGGACTGCGCGAGTTGAAACCTGAATATCCGTTATTTCGGTCCACTTTTCGCAGATGTCGCAAAAATCGAAGTTGGCTCTGAACAAGCGGCACCCGGACGGGTCCGGGTAGGCGGCCCTTGGAGTGATCACGAGCCTGTAGGAATGCATCCCGTAATTTCTGAATACGAGGTTTGACAGGCTCATGACCGTGGCAATGGCCATGCATACTGCAACTGCAGGGCCCAAAAGTCGCTTTTCGGACGCGTAACCCACCAGCAGCGCAGATGGTATGAGCGCGACGGCCATCCATCCAAAGAACCTGTAGAAATTCCCTTTGCGGGGGCCGACAAAACTGAAGCCGACCAGCAGGGCCAAGATAATACAGACGAAAAAATAGGTATTTTTCTGTCTTCGACTGTTGAGGTTCCCACCCGCAGCGCTGCCAGTATTGAAAGGAATACCGCCAGTCCGAATGCGCCGTTCATTGCCGCATATTCCCGACCTTCAAGATGGAAATTACGGCCCAGAACTGCCTGAAATAAAAAGTCGAAAGGTTCACGTCCGAAGAACGATAGAAACGCAGCGGTGAAGTCCAGCCCACCCAGGCCTTGCGCGAAGTGTCCCCAGCCGAGTTGGTCGGCGTCCCGCTCAAAGAGATTGGCTGCAATATCGGGTGAGGCAATAACAAGCCCTAACGAGATGGGCCCCGCCAGATACTTAGGTCTTAACATGCCCCACGCCCCCGAGAGGGCGACAGCACCCAGCGCAAAGGGCAGCATCAGTGCACCCAGTTCGTATAACAGGAAACCTAAGGCGCTGAACGCTGCCACGAGGTAAAAGAATTTTGGCCGGTTCTCCAGGATGGCTCGCACGAGAAAGTAGATGGCTGCACATTGTAGCAGAAGATAGTGACTCATCTGAATGGCCGTTGCGGACACTACAATGTGGAACTCATTCAGAGCTACGAAAAGAGTTGAGAAGAGCGCAGCAAGATTGCCAAAAAGATATTTTGCAAACAAACCGATGAAGGCAACGAAGGCGACGACCGATACAATGCTGAAAAACCGATAACCAAAGTGGGTTTCCCCGAAAATTTCCGATCCAAAATATGCGAGGTAGGCTGTAATGGCCCCGTGAACACGGGCACGTATGGGAAGATAAGGATCTTCACTGTCAAAGGATATCTGCGAGGCTGTCACCAATCAGTCTCGTTCTTCATCCCAGAGGTAGCCAGAACTGAGCGCCAAATAAACACGGAGCAATGCCGCGATCACCACCAAGCCACTAAACAGTATCCAAAAGCGGCACTCTGATTTTGCTTTCACCTATCACACCCTTTAACCAGAAACATACTTTCGAAAATACATACTTATGCCCGTAGCTTGGATTATTCTTACGACACGTCAATCAAATAACATTGCGGAACAATGATTCCCGTCCGCTGAACCCGGCCTTTTGATCCGTGACGGGTGTTGTCACGCTGCTATGTCGGCGCAACGCCAGGGGAGGGGTGCGTCGAGACATGTGATCTTTTGATCGGCGGTTTCGGTCAGGGAGGACCGCAGCGGATTGCGTCCCCACAGAATATCTGAACAACGAGTTCCCAAGGATGTGTCGCAAACTTTTTGAATGGCCAGAGTTAGCGACTTACCGGGCACACTTATCCTGCGATTTCTGCAAACAGCCGAAAACCGGATGTCGTAGTGCAGGGGAATTGTCGTTTTCGGATCATATTGGCCACCTCGATGCCGTCCATAGTAGCTGAGGCCGATCTGAACGATTTGAACCCGCGGTGATCATTTTTTTGCCGAAAACCGATCCCGTAACAAAAGAACCGTCTTGAAAAACC
>NZ_WQFQ01000023.1:0-3425 GCF_013034245.1 Ruegeria sp. HKCCA4812
TGGGCTCGATACGGTCATTCGCCGTTGTCCGCTCGAAAGTCCGCTTCTACGCCACTGGTCAACCACTTCATCAATGTCAACAAACGGTCGTCAGCCGGTCGGCCTACCCGCGCTCGAATTCAATGGTAGCGGTTCACTTGGCGTTGCATCTGGATGCAATGACGCAAGATACGCACAACTGGGTGGATCATGGTTACTGCGTGTTCGGTGCGAGTGTGCCAGGTATTTGAAGCCTTACGAAGCATTGCGACCTCCCATTGATGACGTAACGTTAACCTGGATGAACGAGAGGTCCTGTGAACTGGGACACAGAGCGCCATTACAAGTTTCCGCCACCCGCCAACACCAGCAACTAGTCTTCAGCCCCCGGAACGACTCGCCAGCGGTCGTCTCAGCGCCAGTTATGGGTTCTCTAGCGGTCTAGTAAGCTCTGTCCCGCCAGCGGCAGTGAACGATCGATCTAGCGATCAAAATGCCCAGTGCTCACTTTTAGAAACGCCACATGCTGACCCGCTGACGCTCCATTCCGCCCGTCGCTTCGCTAAGCAGAATGCCCCCGAAACCGCCCCAGTTTCTCAGGCTAGTGGGAAAAGTTGATAGGTTTCATCGGTGGGCAAGGTTTCCTACCACCCCAGCCAGATCATCAGAACATCGTTACTCCGATACCTGTTGACACCGTTTGCTGCTGAAAATGCCCCCCTTTATGCCCCGGCCACCCGAGCCACCCGCTAACAACCACAGCGGGTTTTGCGGGGGTACCCCTCCCACTTTACGGGAGGAGCGGGTCAGCGTGTTTTGACCCGAGAGTTTTGCATAGCCACAGGGCTAAAGCAGACCCCAATCGACACCGTTCGCCTGCCGATCACGCTCATCCTGAAGGTTATCTCGGCGGTCACCGATGGTCAGATGGCGGGGATTGATACAGCGACGGTTATGGCAACGGTGGCGGATTACCTGATCGCGGGTGGTTGGGGGTATTGAAGTGACTCGATAACTCATTAAATACCTTCAGGTCAAAGTTCATAATCTCGATTGAGATCACTGATAAATCATAACTGGTAGTCGTCTAACATCACTGGGTTGGGCGACCTTAATAAGTGGGCTTGTACGTCACAGCCTGCGTTGATTGCAAAATCCGTAATCGGCTCAGTCCCATTGCGCGGATTTTGATGATGAGCCGCATGGCCTGATTCATATTTTTACCCTGACCCTGTCTCACCGTGCCGAAAAGCGTATTGGACAGGTTTGTTTTGCACGCAACGAATTGGCACAAGATGCAGGAGAAACAGAGTGAACAAGCAATTACCGAGCAACGAGCTCAAACCAAGAGAACGCAAAAAATCATGGAGGAATCGCCGCCCGATAGCACATGGGCAAAGCAATTTAGATGACGTTCAGTTGGAGATCTTTTCAGATGGCGGAGACAATGCGGAAGTTCAGACCACAGACGCCAATCAGACCAACCCTACTTCGGACAACCCTAAAGAAATCTTATGTCGCGATTTGGCCAGAAACTACGTCCGCAAGGAAGGTAGGTTTTTCCGGCGAAACGATCCGACCACGGCCATTTCGGCGTCGGATCTTAAGCGCGCTGCCTTAATTCGGTTTTCGGAGAAATACCGCGAAATCGAACTGACAGACGAACTTTGGCGTGAAGTCTACCAGTACTCGGTCGAGGAAATTCACACTGACAAAACTCAGACCATTCCTGTCTGGGATGGTCGTTCCGAGTGCTGCCCTGAGGTTTCAGACGGGTTGATCTGGTCCGACGGGTCAGCAAGCATAAACACGTGGACGAAGCCGGAGTACAGAAACCTGGGGCTAACCGAGGCCGATTACGGTATGTTTCAGGAACTGCTGGAGCGCATGTTCCGTCATGACTGTGATCGAACCTTCTTCTTGGACTGGTTGTCCTGGAGTCTTCAGAACGAGGGCAGCAAGCCAAGTTTTTCGATACTGCTGTATTCGCAGACGAAAGGAACTGGAAAAAGTATCATTGGACAGGTCCTCAATGCTCTGTTCGGTCCAAGTAACTCGATTGGGATCAACGGCATCTCCAAGCTCACATCTCGGTTCAATCAGACACTGATGTCGAAAAAGTTCATTACCTGCGAGGAGGTCAAGCTAAAGCCGGGAACTGACGCTGGAAACGCTGTAAAATCTTTCATCACCGAGCCCAGAGTCGCCGTCGAGGGCAAAGGAAAGGAGGTAACCGAGGTTCGCAGCGTCAGCGTGTACCTGATGACGACGAACCACTATCCACATTGGATTGAGCCAGATGACCGCCGGTTCTATGTGATTGATGCAAATCACCCGGGCCACGCTTCCGGACCGGACAATGAGAATTTCCAGTCCTTCATGTCCAGCTTTTACAAGTACATGGATAATCCGGAGAATATCGCGCGCCTTTACAATGCTCTGATGGTTAGACAGCAGTCGAATGGGTTTAACCCTCGGTCGCTGAATATGGCTGCAGTCGACACCCCTATTATACAACGACTTCACGCTGCTTCTGGTGAAGTCCTGCAACAGGAGTTAGCGGAGTTCATCGCTGGAACGGGAAAGTTCGCGATCCCGCAGGCCAGTCTCCGAAAGCTATTCTTCGAAAACCTTAAGGTAAACCCGAACCGACTGGCTCACATGATGAACGAACTTGGGTGGATTCCCGCGAAAGCTAAGTGGGGCGGAACTGACTATGCGAGGGTGATTTGGGTTCACCCGGACTACCGTGTCTCAAATGGCCGCGTTCTCGGTCCAGAGGGTTACGACGAGCCCGTTGATCACATTGAGGAGGATGTGGAAATCATATGAGACCTCCTGTTTTTCGAGAGCGGAGCCGCCTACAGGCTTGGTACGAAGACGTCTTGGCAAACCACTATAACGAGGCGCTAGGGCGCGTGGAAGACTTGCTGGCTAACACGGAAGTAGATGGAAACGGATGTATGGTCACCGAGACGGAGCAACCAAGAAAACTTCGGTTTCGTGAGCATCAGGATCGCGCTTATAGGTTCGTCTACTGCGTAACCCACCGGCTTGCCGCCACCCGCGATCAGGTAATCCGCCACCGTTGCCATAACCGTCGCTGTATCAATCCCCGCCATCTGACCATCGGTGACCGCCGAGATAACCTTCAGGATGAGCGTGATCGGCAGGCGAACGGTGTCGATTGGGGTCTGCTTTAGCCCTGTGGCTATGCAAAACTCTCGGGTCAAAACACGCTGACCCGCTCCTCCCGTAAAGTGGGAGGGGTACCCCCCGCAAAACCCGCTGTGGTTGTTAGCGGGTGGCTCGGGTGGCCGGGGCATAAAGGGGGGCATTTTCAGCAGCAAACGGTGTCAACAGGTATCGGAGTAATGATGTTCTGATGAACTGGCTGGGGTGGTAGGATACCTTGCCCACCGATGAAACCTATCAACTTTTCCCAC
>NZ_WQFQ01000024.1:0-2282 GCF_013034245.1 Ruegeria sp. HKCCA4812
CAAGGCCGAAGTCGCAGACCTCTGCGCCAAATTCCCGATCTATCCGAACCTGTAAGACGAAGGACCAGAATCCATGAGCTTTCATTCCATTGACCAAGCCCCTGCCCGACTGAACCGAAGTGAATTGGCCGTGCCCGGCAGCCAACCCGGAATGTTCGAAAAGGCAGCCAAATCCGATGTAGACGTCATTTTCCTTGATCTGGAAGACGCGGTCGCACCGGATGAAAAGGAACAGGCCCGCAGGAACATCATTCAGGCGCTGAACGATATCGACTGGGGCGACAAGACCATGTCGGTTCGGATCAACGGTCTGGACACGCATTACATGTACCGCGACGTCGTCGATGTGGTCGAACAAGCGGGTGAGCGGCTGGACCTGATCATGATCCCCAAGGTCGGAACTGCTGCGGATGTCTATGCCGTCGATATGCTGGTGACCCAGATCGAAGACGCCAAGGGTTACAAAAAACGGATCGGGTTCGAGCACATCATCGAAACCGCGCTTGGCATGCAGAATGTCAGTGAGATTGCGGCAGCATCAAAGCGCAATGAAAGCCTGCACTTCGGCGTGGCCGACTATGCGGCCTCGACCCGTGCGCGCACCACGATCATCGGTGGTGTGAACCCGGAATACTCTGTTTTGACCGATGCAGACCCCGAGGGCGGTCGCCAGTCCCATTGGGGTGACATGTGGCATTATGCTCTGGCCCGCATGGTGGTTGCGGCACGCGCCAACGGGCTGCGTCCGATTGATGGGCCTTTTGGCGATTTTCAGGACCCGGACGGTTACAAGGCCGCCGCAAAACGTGCCGCCGTTCTGGGTTGCGAGGGCAAATGGGCCATTCATCCAAGCCAGATCGCGCTGGCGAACGAGGTGATGTCGCCGTCCGACGCCGAGGTCAACAAGGCGCAGCGCATTCTTGTTGCCATGGCCGAGGCCGAGGCAGACGGAAAAGGCGCCGTTTCGCTGGACGGTCGGCTGATAGATTACGCCTCCATCCGTCAGGCCGAAGTGCTGGTGGAAAAGGCCAGCCAGATTGCTGCGGCGTGAACCAAACCAAAGTTGCGTGGGAAAACTGCCCACGCGATGTCATCGCCCGTTGCGCAAGCCGAAGAAGTGCTAGGATCCTTCCGGCGCCATCGACCCCGTGAACCGACGGTCCCGCACATCATCCGGGCTGGTTTTGTAGCAGCGTTGAAACGCACGTTTCAAAGCGACGGGCGATGAAAAACCGGTGGCTGCCGAGATTTCGATCTGCGACATGTTCGTGAACTGCAACAGGTTCTGCGCCCGTTCCAGACGAAGCTCCTTGTACGTGGAAAGAAGCTTTGCTCCGGTTTTGCTCAGGAACCGTCGTTGCAGTTGACGCGTCGAGGTTTTGAGCAAACGGGAAAGGTCCGAGATCGTCAGTGGATCTTCGATGTTCTCCTGCATCGCATCCAAAGTACGCGCCACCAGAAGATCGCCTTTTGCCCTGTGCACCAGCCGGGCGGCCAACCTGCTTTCGTATTTTTGCGTGGGTTCGGTCAGACCGATATAGCTGCGCAATGCGTCCGCTATATGCTCTCCGTGATCTATGGACACGAATTCGGACAACAACCGCAACGCGCTCAATCTGCTGGTCGCGCTGTGGGGGTGCCCGTCGGCGGCCAGATGGGTTGCCGCACCGCAGCTTTCCAATCCGCTTTCCAGCGCGGCCGCGGCAAAGTTCGGGTGAACCGCAACGATGTGTCGGCCTGCTCTGCCCAGTTGCACCAGCAACAGGACAGCTCCCCCGACCAGAACGGTCCTTGAAGACAGGTTGAGAACTTGCGAAATCCAGGTTCTGCGCGAACCAGAGACGTCCCAGTTGTTCTCCAGGTCGCCCCAGAATATCGCCGTCCGACCTGCCCAATAAAGAGGTCCGCCGACCGAGTCATTTCCGGACACCCGGAGATTGACGACGTAAGAGCAGTTTTCGACCAGGCTGTTCAGAGCGTGATAGAACTCGACGACGATCTCAGCCGATGCCAGCGCCCGCGTGTCGCTGAGGATAACATCGATGTGTTTTGTTCTTTCGGGCACCTCCGGCCCGGTCTTTGCCAGGTCGGCGCGATCATTTGCGAGGACATAGTGTTTCATTGTTCCTCCATCAAATTGACGAGAGGCAGCGCCTCGCAGGACGCTGCCCTCATTTTCGGATTTCAATCCGCCAGAGCAAACCGCGGATTGCTACGCCCGGTTCCCTATTCCGCGGCGTCTGCGTATGCGTCCATTGGGGGGCATGTGCAGACGAGGTTTC
>NZ_WQFQ01000025.1:0-1673 GCF_013034245.1 Ruegeria sp. HKCCA4812
ACTCAGATGAAGATGACGACGGAAGAGGCGTTTGTTAAGGTTTTGCAGATGCACGGGATTGAGCATGCGTTCGGGATCATTGGATCCGCGATGATGCCGATCTCGGACTTGTTCCCGAAGGCCGGGATCATGTTCTGGGACTGTGCGCATGAAGGCAGCGCGGGGATGATGGCGGATGGCTACACCCGCGCCACCGGCAAGATGTCGATGATGATCGCGCAGAACGGCCCCGGCATCACCAATTTCGTGACCGCCGTAAAAACCGCCTATTGGAACCACACGCCGCTGCTGCTGGTCACGCCGCAGGCGGCGAACAAGACCATCGGTCAGGGCGGTTTCCAGGAAGTCGAGCAGATGAAGCTGTTCGAGGACATGGTTGCCTATCAGGAAGAGGTCCGCGACCCGACCCGCGTCACCGAGGTTCTGAACCGCGTGATCATGAAAGCCAAGCGCGCCAGCGCCCCGGCCCAGATCAACATCCCGCGTGACATGTGGACCCAGGTGGTTGATGTTGATCTGCCCGCCATCGTCGATTTCGAACGCCCTGCGGGCGGCGAAACCGCCGTGGCGCAGGCGGCCGAGCTGCTGTCGACCGCCAAAAACCCGGTGATCCTGAACGGTGCGGGCGTGGTTCTGTCCAAGGGCGGGATCGAGGCCTCGAAGGCGCTGGCCGAGCGTCTGGATGCGCCGGTCTGCGTGGGCTATCAGCACAACGACGCCTTCCCCGGCAGCCACCCTCTGTTTGCCGGCCCGCTGGGCTATAACGGCTCGAAAGCCGGGATGGAGCTGATCAGCGAGGCCGATGTTGTTCTGTGCCTCGGCACCCGTCTGAACCCGTTCTCGACCCTGCCGGGCTATGGCATGGAATACTGGCCGGCCGAGGCCAAGATCATCCAGGTCGACATCAACCCCGACCGGATCGGCCTGACCAAGAAGGTCACCGTGGGCATCGTGGGAGACGCGGCCAAGGTGGCGACCGGCATCCTGAACCAGCTGAGCGATACCGCGGGCGACGAGGGCCGCGACGCGCGCAAGGCGAAGATCGCCGAGAAGAAGTCCCGTTGGGCCCAGCAGCTGAGCAGCATGGACCACGAGGATGATGATCCGGGCACCACCTGGAACCAGCGCGCCCGCGCGGCCAAGCCCGACTGGATGAGCCCCCGCATGGCGTGGCGCGCCATTCAGGCGGCGCTGCCGAAAGAGGCGATCATCAGCTCGGATATCGGCAACAACTGCGCCATCGGCAACGCCTATCCGTCCTTCGAGGCGGGCCGCAAATACCTGGCGCCGGGCCTGTTCGGGCCCTGTGGCTATGGCCTGCCGGCCATCGTCGGCGCCAAGATCGGCTGCCCGGACGTGCCGGTCGTGGGCTTTGCCGGTGACGGCGCCTTCGGCATCGCGGTGAACGAACTGACCGCGATCGGCCGCGAGGAATGGCCTGCCGTGACCCAGATCGTCTTCCGCAACTATCAGTGGGGCGCGGAAAAGCGCAACTCGACCCTGTGGTTTGACGACAACTTCGTGGGCACCGAGCTGGACACCAAAGTGTCTTACGCCGGTATCGCGCAGGCCTGTGGTCTGAAGGGCGTCGTGGCCCGCACCCAGGACGAGCTGACCGCGGCGCTGAACCAGGCGATCGAGGATCAGAAGAACGGCATCACCACGCTGATCGA
>NZ_WQFQ01000026.1:0-1461 GCF_013034245.1 Ruegeria sp. HKCCA4812
AAAAACTCTTCCTTGATCGGTGCATGAACTGCTGATTCAATTCTTCCAATGGGTGGGAGGATTGAGCGATGATGGGACCGAGGCAGGAAGCGCAATCGTCGCTGTTCTATGAGTTCTCATTGGAGAACCACGTTCCGCAAGATCACTTGCTTCGGTCGATTGATCGCTTTGTCGATTTGAGCAGCATTCGAGTGCATCTCACGGATTTCTACAGCCACACTGGTCGTCCATCGGTCGATCCTGAACTGCTGATCCGTATGCTGCTGGTCGGCTATTGCTTCGGCATCCGCTCTGAGCGACGGCTGTGCGAAGAGGTGCATCTGAACCTGGCATATCGATGGTTCTGCCGCCTCGATCTGACCGACCGTATCCCGGATCATTCCACGTTTTCCAAGAACCGACACGGGCGTTTCCGGGAGAGTGGGCTTCTACGTCATCTGTTTGAAACGACTGTCGCGCGGTGCATCGAAGAAGGTCTGGTCAGCGGTCAGCGCATGGCAATCGATGCCAGCTTGATCGAAGCCGATGCAAACAAGCAAAACTCAACTCCAAAGGAAGAATGGGATGCATCAACCATCGATCCAGAAGATGCGCCGCGCGCGGTCCGCGAATATCTCGACACTCTGGATGAGGCGGCTTTCGGAGCTGCGAGCGAGGTGCAGCCCAAGTTCACCTCGCATTCTGACCCTGCCAGCCAATGGACCGCGGCCCGCAAAGGTCCTGCTTTCTTCAGCTATTCCGACAACTACCTGATCGACACCGACCATGGGGTGATAGTCGACGTGGAAGGCACCAGATCAATCCGGCAGGCAGAGGTCGGATCGACCAAGACGATGCTGGACCGCGTGAAAGCGAAGTTCGATCTAAACCCGGAGCGTCTGATCGCGGACACCGCCTATGGCACCGGGCCGCTCTTGGGCTGGCTTGTCGACCGCAACATCGCCCCGCACATTCCGGTCTTCGACAAGTCCGGGCGCAACGATGGCACCTGGACGCGGGCGGATTTCGAGTGGGATGCAGAAAACGATCAGTACATTTGCCCTGAGGGCCAGGAACTCAAGCAGTTCCGCCGCAACTATTCTGACCCAAACCGAGGGCCAACTGGCAAGGGCACGGCCCGCTACCGCGCCCTGAAAGACGTTTGCCAGGCCTGTCCATCAAAAGCCAAATGCTGCCCTAATGCCGATGCGCGCAAAATCACCCGCGAAGAGCACGAAGACGCTCGCCAGGTCGCCCGCGAGATCGCCAAAACCCGCCAATACGACATCTCGATGAAACTCAGAAAGAAGGTCGAGATGCTCTTTGCCCACCTCAAACGCATCCTCGGTCTGGGACGGCTCCGATTACGCGGACCATGTGGTGCCAATGACGAATTCCTCCTCGCCGCCACCGCCCAAAACCTCCGCAAATTGGCCAAGATATTTCCTGCACCGCAGCAAACGCGCAAAGCCTGATCAGAAA
>NZ_WQFQ01000027.1:0-1273 GCF_013034245.1 Ruegeria sp. HKCCA4812
CGGATTTTTCACCCAGTCCCTTTCTGATCGTGATCCCGAGCTTTTTGGCTCGATCACGTCGGAACTGGGTCGTCAGCGCGACGAGATCGAGCTGATCGCGTCCGAGAACATCGTCTCTGCCGCCGTGATGGAAGCGCAGGGCTCGGTGATGACCAACAAATACGCCGAAGGCTATCCCGGCCGCCGCTATTATGGCGGCTGCCAGTTCGTCGACATCGCCGAAAACCTGGCCATCGACCGCGCCAAGCAGCTGTTCGGCTGTGAATTCGCCAACGTGCAGCCCAATTCCGGCTCTCAGGCCAACCAGGGCGTGTTTCAGGCGCTGATCAAACCCGGCGACACCATTCTGGGCATGAGCCTGGATGCCGGTGGCCACCTGACCCACGGCGCCCGTCCGAACCAATCGGGCAAGTGGTTCAACGCGGTGCAATACGGCGTGCGCCAGCAGGACAACATGCTGGATTACGATCAGGTCGAAGCGCTGGCGAAGGAACACCAGCCCAAGCTGATCATCGCCGGCGGTTCCGCCATCCCGCGCCAGATCGACTTTGCCCGCATGCGTCAGATCGCCGACATGGTCGGTGCCTATCTGCACGTGGACATGGCGCATTTCGCCGGTCTGGTCGCGGCGGGCGAGCATCCCAGCCCGTTCCCGCATGCGCATGTGGCCACCACCACCACGCACAAGACCCTGCGCGGCCCGCGCGGCGGCATGATCCTGACCAATGATGAAGATATCGCCAAGAAAGTGAACTCGGCCATCTTCCCCGGCATTCAAGGCGGCCCGCTGATGCATGTGATCGCGGCCAAGGCCGTGGCCTTTGGCGAGGCGCTGCGGCCCGAGTTCAAGGACTATGTCAAGCAGGTGATCACCAACGCCCAGGCGCTGTCGGATCAGCTGATCAAGGGCGGTCTGGACACGGTGACCCACGGCACCGACACCCATGTGGTGCTGGTCGACCTGCGCCCCAAAGGCGTCAAGGGCAACGCCACCGAGAAAGCCTTGGGTCGCGCGCATATCACCTGCAACAAGAACGGCGTGCCGTTTGATCCGGAAAAGCCGACCATCACGTCGGGCATCCGTCTGGGGTCGCCCGCCGGCACCACCCGCGGCTTCGGCGAGGTCGAATTCCGCCAGATCGCAGACTGGATCATCGAAGTGGTCGATGGCCTGGCCGCCAATGGCGAAGACGGCAACGGCGCCGTCGAGGCCAAGGTCAAGGCCGAAGTCGCAGACCTCTGCGCCAAATTCCCGATCTATCCGAACCTGTAA
>NZ_WQFQ01000003.1:0-439468 GCF_013034245.1 Ruegeria sp. HKCCA4812
CAAGGCCGAAGTCGCAGACCTCTGCGCCAAATTCCCGATCTATCCGAACCTGTAACTGGTCCATCCTCCAACACGGAACGGCGCCATGAGGCGCCGTTTTCTTGCGTCAGATCCCTGAAAACGTTCTGGATCTCGCCCAGCGCATATCCGGTGTTTTGGGCAAGGTCCCGGGCCCCACGGTCGCCCAAGCCATTCTGGTCAATACGCGCTTTTTCCGCCCCGACCAGCTTTTCGCGCAGCTGTTCACACCGAATCCGTGCCTTCGATGTTACCGCACACAGGGGTTTGCGCCATGTTCAGACCTTGGCGCGTTGTCCAGAATCCAAGCTCAGATCAAGCCGCGCCACCACAGAAAAACCAACAGAAGCGTCGTCAGTGCCAGCATGTTGAAGGCCAGCCCCCCCAGCAGGCCAAGGAACCAACCCCATCTGCGATCCGCAAGATTGATGGACCCCAGATGTTCCTGCACCACGTCGGACGCCTTGATCAGCTTGGGGTTGTCCAGAACCAGCCTCAGTTTGGGATGAGAGGCCATCGCCTCGGCCCGGGCCAGAATCAAGGCCTGCTTGTAGACGTGCCGCGGCAGTCGGCGCTTGGCCTTGCGGATTGATGCCTCGAGCGTCTTGTCGCGCACCCCGAGCTTTGCGCGCAGCAACACAACCGTTTCGGCGATCCGGGTCTGAATGTCTGGGTCCTGCGGCATTGATGGCCTCCTGCGGAGGCAATCTAGCGGCAGCGTCTATGACCTACAATGGGGCTGGTCGTTTCCGGCGGTGACTTGTATCACGCGGTACATGCTGAACACCATCATACATGGCGAACCGACCGCCCGACCGCCCCTTGTCATTGCCCACGGCCTGTATGGATCGGCCCGAAACTGGGGCGTGATTGCCAGACGGCTATCAGACCAGCGGCAGGTTGTGGCCGTCGATATGCGTAACCACGCCTACAGCGCGTGGGACGCTTGTCATGACTATCCCCATCTGGCGCAGGATATCGCCGAGGTCATCGAACGGATTGGCGGGACGGCGGACGTACTTGGGCATTCAATGGGCGGCAAGGCCGCGATGACACTTGCGCTGCAACACGGCGCGCTGGTGAACAAACTGGTGGTCGCAGATATTGCGCCGGTGAAATATACGCACAGCCAAATTCAATTTATCCAGGCCATGCGTGCCGTGGACTTCTCGTGCATTATACGCCGCTCGGATGCCGAACAGCAATTGGCCGAGCAAGGCGTTGAAAAAGCATTGCAGAGCTTTTTTACCCAATCGCTGGACATCAAGGGAAAGCGTTGGCTGCTGAACCTGGACGTGTTGGCGGACCAGATGCCAAATATCATGGGCTTTCCCGAGTTGGACGCCCAGTGGCAAGGCCCCGCGCTGTTCCTGTCGGGGGGCGAGTCAGATTACGTCTTGCCGGAACATCGGGCCAAAATTCGCGCACTGTTTCCCGGCGCGCGGTTTGCCAAGATCCCCGGCGCCGGGCACTGGCTGCACGCCGAAAAACCGCGCGAGTTCGAAGCTGCCGTCAGGACCTTCCTGAACGCCTGATCAAGCGCCTTGATACAACCGCCTGGCCACCATCCAGGATGCCGGAGCGGCGATTACGGCCCCAGCGGCCGCGGCGCCCACAATTGCGCTGACGGACACCATTCCGACCGACAGTACGGCGATTACGGCCGAACCAGACAGAGCAGTTGCAATCAGTGAATACAGCATAGCGGCAAGGCGAAACATGGCCGGGCTTTCCTTTTTATGGCTTCCGGCCAAATATTTCACGATTCGAATGTGTTGTACTTTGATTTGTGTCAGTTTCAGACGGTTCCGAAGCTAGGATTTGGCGATTTCACCGCCCCCATTCACCCAGTCCGTCAATCCACCAAGATTGTACACCCTCTGGTATCCCATATCCTTCAGGAGTTTTCCGGCCAAAGCCGCGCGCCCGCCTGATGCGCAGTACAACACGATGGGGCGATCCTTGCGCAGTTCAGGGTCATGTGATTGCAATGCATCATCTGCCCGAAACTCCAGCATGCCGCGGGGTATATGATGCGCTCCGACGGCGCGGCCCGTGTTTTCCAGCTCATTCGCATCGCGAATGTCCAACAGCAGCGCCCCCTGTTCGGTCATCGCCCTTGCCTTGGCCGTATCGATACGCTCGACCACCGCGTTGGCCGCCTCCATCATCTCTTTCACCGTCACCGGCATGTGAGTTCTCCTTTACGTCACCGCGCAGAGGTTAACATGCGAATTTTGGAAGGTGTAGACATGGAAGGAAACGCGCGTGTTACTGCTCGCGAAACGCGCGCGACATGCTGTCTGATACCGGTTTGGCGATATAGGCCGCAAAGGTGCGCTCCTCGGTCTGGATCATGATTTCAGCGGGCATCCCCGGTGTCGGAACAAAGCCGCGCACGCGCTGCAACTCATCCGGGGTCAGTGAGACTCGTGCCAGATAGACTTCCTGCGGAACACCGGTCGAATCCTCAAGCAGCGCATCGGCCGAGATATAGAAAACCTCGCCATACAAAACAGGCGTCGTGCGTTGGTTCAACGCGATCAGGCGGACTGTGGCGGTCTGCCCCGTGACGACACTGTCAATCTCGGTACGCGGAATCTGTGCCTCGATGATCAGGGGCGCATCTGCGGGCAGGATTTCGGCTATCGGTTCCCCGGTCTCTATCACGCCGCCCGGCGTGTGATAATGCAATCGCACCACCGTTCCGGTTACCGGCGCGCGCACCACGGCCCGGTCAAGAACACTGCGCGCCTGTCGGGATTTTTCACGCACGCTTTCCAGATCGGCTTCGATCACGCCCAGTTCATCCAGTGCGGCCTCACGATAGGCGGACCGCGTACGCGCGATCTGTTCGTCATATTTCAGCAGCATCTGGTTGATTTCAGCGGCTTCCGCCTGCAACCGGGCCTGCTGACCTTCGGCTTCGGCCTGCACACGACGGATCGTGTTCAACTCCCCTTTGCGGACAAGGCCCTTTTCGAACAGTTGGCTTTTGGCCTCAAATTCCTCCTGCAATATCTCGGCGCGCCGGGCCATGCTATCCAGTTGCGCCTCAAATCCGCTGGATCGGATTTTCAGCGCTTCCATATTGCGCTCCAGCAAAGCCAAGTCATTCAGCAGCGTCTTGCGCGACACATCAAAGCTGAGCTTTTGACCATCCAGAATGGCCATTACTTCAGGATCTTCGGATGCTTCGACAAGCGCCTGCGAAAACACGAGGCGGTCGCGTTCCCCGTACTCGGCCAGCAACCGCTCGGTCATGGCCTGAAGGCGCAGCTTGCGAATATGCAATTCACGCTCATTGGCCTGGGCCGAGGTCTGGTCCAGGGTCATCAACACTTGACCTGCCTGAACCGCCTGACCTTCCACAACCTTGATGTCTTCGATGATGCCGCCTTCAAGATGTTGGACAATCTTGTTGCGTCCTGTGGCCACAAAGCTGCCTTGCGCGATGACCGCTGCGGCCAGTGGGGCACTGAAGGACCAGACCCCGAAACCGCCGAAGCAAACGACAAGCAAGACCACCCCGATCACTATCAACCTGTTGATCGAGCGCGGAACCTCAGCATACCAGACTTCTGGTTCATTGGATGAGTTGTTCACAGGTACGAGGTCATTCATGGTCAGCCCCCCTGCTGGCCTTCAATTCCAGTCTGCTTGCGCGGCCCGTTGATCTGCTGAAGAACCTGATCACGCTGACCGAACAGGGCCACACGCCCATCCGTCAGCAGCATGATCTTGTCGACAACATTCAACAACGTCGGCTTCTGCGTAATGACGACCACGGTGATCTTGCTTTGCCGCGCCTGTTCGATTGCACATGCCAGCGCCTTGTCGCCCGCGACGTCGAGATTTGAATTCGGCTCATCCAGTACAACCATTCTAGGGTTGCCGAAGAACGCCCGTGCCAGTGCGATACGCTGCTTCTGACCACCGGACAAAGGCGAACCATCAGCGGCCACCACGGTTTCATATCCCTGCGGCAACGTTGCAATCATGTTATGAACATCGGCCAGAACGGCGGCATCGTGGATCTGTTCGTCAGTGGCATCCGCCCGCATCCGGCCGATATTGTCCTTGATCGTGCCCGGGAACAACTGAACATCCTGCGGCAGGTAGCCGATGCTTTCGCCAAACTGGCGCGGGTCCCAGTTTCGGATGTCCATCAGGTCAAGCCTGACGCTGCCCGATGTGGGCAGGATGGATCCCACCAGAGTTTTTCCAAGCGTGGTTTTCCCCGCACCGGAATTGCCGATGATGGCCAAAGTTTCGCCGGGAACCAGCGAGAACGTGATGCCGTTCAGAACCACGCGTTTGGTTCCGCCCGGTACATAAAGCAGACGTTCGACATCCAGACGACCTTCGGGCCGTGGCAAGCGCAGTTTTTCGTATTGCAGGGCCGAAGTCGACAGCAGCGCCTTGATCCGGCCATAAGCTCCGCGCGTCAGCAGATAGCTGTTCCATCCTTCAATCGAACCTTCGATTGGCGCAAAGGCACGCCCGGCAATGATCGAGGCCGCAATCACCATACCGCCCGTGATCTCTCCTTGCAGCGCCAGAAACGCGCCCCAACCTAGAATTCCGATCTGCGTCAAAAGGCGAACGGCGCGCGAGATTGCAGCGAAGATCACGTTGCGGTCCTGCGCCCGCACCTGCCAGGTCAGGGATTGGGCAGTATCCCGCCCCCAGATCCGCACGGCCTCGGGGATCATTGCCAGAGCATTAATAATCTGACTGTTGCGAGACATCGAATCCAGATGCAGGTTCGCCATGGACTGTGCCTTGTTGGCCTCGGCAAACGGCTTGGCAGTCGTTTTCTGGTTGATCAGTGCAATCGTCATAAGAATCAACGCAGTAACCACCACGATCATGCCCAGTTGCGGATGCACGAGGAAAATCATCAGAATGAACAGCGGTGCAAACGGCACGTCCAGAAATGAAAGCAGCGTGCCCGAGACCAGAAAACCACGAAGCTGTTGCAGATCGCCCAATGTCTGATACTCGCGCCCGTTTCCGTGCAGCGACGCATGCGCCGCCGCGCTCAGAACCGGTGCGCCCAGCCGGGCCGCCACTTCGACCCCGGTCCGCATGAGCATGAACCGCCGCACCGCATCAAAAGCAGACTGGAAGATCACCGCCCCTGCAACGATGGCCGTCAGCATGATCAGCGTGTCCAGCGACCGGCTGGTCAGAACACGGTCACTGATCTGGAACAGATAGATCGGGATCGCCAGGATCAGGATGTTCGTGGCGCAGGTCAGGACCAGAACAAACGCAAGATTGCGCCGGATCGCCCGCATCGAAACGCGCAACGTGCGCTGGAAATCTTCGGGCGGGGTGCGCTTGTGGAAGGTTTGGGGTGGCCCGTTCCCATCACCGCCGCCGGAATTCGTTTGCAACAGTGGCTGGTTTGCCTTGGCCTCGATCGTGGTGCCTATGCCGTTCTCACCGGATGCGCGTGCAGAGGGGGTCTTGCGCGCAGTCGAGTCCCCGGCGGATGCCGGATCCGGGCCGTCGGCATCGGCCACCCCATTGCCGCCACCCGCCGGGTCTTCATCTTGCGCGGGTTGCGGCTGCGCACGCTGATGGGGAGGGTCAGCGCGCCGTTGTTCGCGTGAGTGTTTTTGGTCTTCGGATTGCTGTGGCGCTTTGGTTTCAACCGTCGAATCTGGATCTGACTCAGACACGCGCATCTCCTGCGTCAGGTGTAAACGGGCTTTGACCCGTTGTGTCGCTGGATCTGCCCCACCGTCTGCGCGCTGGCGCTTCGGGCCCAAACCGCCCTGCCTGTCCAGTGGACTGGATAAGAGTGGACGGCGCGACGAAAAAACAATCGACATATACAAACCTTCTGGTCACTCGATAAAAACTTGGGGGGGTCAGGCCAGCATGGATTGCAGGCCGTCATCTGGTGTCGTTGTGTCAGTGGATTGTGCGTCCAGTGCCTGGGCCGCATCCGGTTGCGGCACAGACATGTCCGCCATGATTGCGGCGATCGCCTCGTTGGTCATATCTGTGATTTCCTGGTTGTCCGGCACGTCAATCAGGCTGGCCTGATGAAGCAGCAGGTCAGAATAAGATCCGTCAGCGGCCATTACCGTCGAATCCACGCCCATTTTGGTCAGATTGACGGAGTTCAACAGGGCGTTGCTGCCTGCGACGACATCGGTATCGGCGGCACTGGGACCGGACAGGTCAATTTGATCCTGATCCAGCATCATGGTGACCTGTTCAACGATGTTCACCTGCAACAAGTCTCCGTCGATCTTGAGCACGCGCAACTGCTCCATCCCTGCGAACAAGGGATCGTTGAGCAGCGCATTCTCCAACGCATCCACATCCGTTTGATCAAGCGCCATGGCGTCGGACAGGTTCTGCTGCAAATCCTGATGTGTATCTGCGCCTACCGTTTTGACCGACGCGTCATTCATGATTACGTTTTCATCATCTCCGGCCATTGCGCCGGGCATACCGCCGCTGATGATATCGTCATCCATCAGGGCGTTGGTCTGGTACAACATGTCCACGGAGATCATATTCCCGTCGATCATGATCAGGTCGTAAAAACTGCCCAGCTGCACGATGTCGGTGACATTGAACATTTCGTTGTCGCCCAGCGCGTACAAGGTCGATGCGGCCGAAATCTCGGTCTGTATGTTGTCGATATCCGTGGCGTCGATAACTTGCTTGACGAAGTTGGCCACAACCAGATCACCGTGGACCCAATCCACAACGATGAAGTCAGGCTGTCCGGTTGTTCCGGCGCCATTGTCCAGCCAGGGGGCATCTCGGCCTTCGACTTCGATCTTCGAGGACTGAATCACATTGGTGCCGCTGCCCATTCCCGGTGCCCCCACATCCCAATCTGACACAAGCGCAACCTGGCTGATGGCGGTCAGGCTGATCGCCTGCCCTCCGACGGCGATATAGGGGGCATCAACCCAACCTACAGATGCCGAGACAGCATTGATCGCAAGGTTCCCTCCGGTCACGACCAGGTGTCCGTCGTCGAAGTCAGGATCTTTCGACTGATCCCACTCGGCCGGAAGCATGGCCTCTGCCTCATCCTCTCCGGCTTCATCCGGCTGATGGAACGCAGGCAGGATGTCTGTCCATACAGGCGCTTCGTCAACGTACTTGCCGTTTACGATCACCCCCAACGCATCGTCGCCATGAAACTGATGTACCGTAACCCCATCGATATTCGCGTTTGCCGGGGCCAACATCTGTTCGGCCAGCGCCTCGAGCATTTCGGTCGACTTGTAATCCGCGAGCGAAAGCGAAGGGGCTGCCATGGCATGAAGCGACAGCGCCATGTCCAGCATCTCTTCGCCCTGGGCGATCAGCGCCTCGGTATCGCGAAAGTCCCCTTCCCCCACCGTGTCGTTGTCGCGCATGACCACCTTTTGCACGGTGAACGTCATTGCCGATCCCAATGGCACCGTATCCGGTCGCAGAATAATCAGTTCCGGTGCAGAAGACGGGCCGGATACGCTGTCTGGAACAAATCGCGTGGATTCCGCGCTGTCACCATTGAGGATGATGACCGACTCATGCACCGGCCCGACAGGAGCCTTCGGCAACGGAAGTTCTGGTTGCGAGGGAAGAAAATTGAATGGCAGGGCTTTGTATTCGCCCGCCGGGACATCCAGATCAGCTTTGATGTTGATCGAGGTAGGCTCGTCAAGCCCGTCTATTTCGGCTTTGCGCCTCAGAGCGCTGAATTCTTCGTACTGATCCCTCAGGCGGGCTTGTTCTATCGTAAGCTCAAAAGTTCCAACAAAATGCGCTATCGTTTCCGTAATACCGTCAAGTGCCATGTCGGTTATCCTTTTTGCCCGCGGCGGCTCGTAATTTCCGCTTTGGGTTCAGTTGGGCCGGGGCCGCGTTTTGCGGCCCCGGCATTTTCGAAAGGTAGCAAGGCCCGAAAATGCGAGCCCCGCCTTTTGACTTAAACGTCCGTGTCGTCGCTGGCGTGGGACATGTTCATCGAACCACCCACCATGGTCGTATCGACCGTGTTGCCCAGGACGTTGGCGCCCATGATGATCGACTGGTTGAACGCAGACGTATCAACGACAGCTGCCGCCGATGCATAGGACTCGCCGGTCACGATGCCATCGCCACCATTGTTCGCACCCCAGGCACCACCATTGCCGCCGGCACCACCGTCACCTGAATAGGCGCCGCCACCGTTACCACCGGTGATCATGCCACCCATGGTATCGCCTGACGTTGCAGTGCCCATCGAAGCTCCGCTGGTTCCACCGTTCGCGGCGGATGCGCCACCGGCACCACCGTTGCCCGAGTCAGCCGCACCAGCTGCGTCGCCCGACCCAGTCGATGTGGCATCATTGTCGGAACTGCCTTCGCCGCCGTATCCGGCAATTGCTTCGGCCAAGCTGTCAGCCGCACCGTTTGTGTCGGCGTCTCCGAAGATGTCGGCAGCTCCGCCGTTGCCTGCGGTATTGGCCGCGTCGGCAGACCCGGCTCCGTTGCCGGTAGACGATGATGTTGGCGTTGTGCTACCGCCCGCACCGCCGTCGCCGTCGGCAGCCGATGTTCCGGTACCGGCCGCATCCGCTGCGCCATCTGCTGCGTTCGACCCGCCGTCACCGCCACTTCCGTCGGTGTCTTGCGAGTTGCTGGCCGCGCCGTTCACGTCGCCCGGGCTCTGGTCGATATCCGGCCCGCTTGCCGACTGATCGCCAACGCCCTGAGCATCGGAATCCGCGTCAGCGGTCCCACCGGAGCCGTCGCCGCCTGAGCCGTCGCCACCTGAACCGTCGCCGGCCGTGCCGTCGCCACCGGTGCCGTCACCGCCGGTTCCGTCGCCGCCTTCGCCCGCTTCGGCGTCAATCATGCCCAGCTCTTCCTGCAGAGCCATGATTGCAGCTTCGACCATCGCGCCGAATCCACCTTCGCCGTCGCCGCCGGTGCCGTCGCCACCGGTGCCGTCACCACCAGTGCCGTCACCGCCGGATCCGTCACCACCGGTTCCGGTTCCGCCAGAGCCGTCAGCCGAGCTGTCTGCGCCGCTGTCAGCAGAGCCGTCCGCAGTGTTGTCACCCGCAGTGGCATCATTTGCATCAGTGTTGCTGTCGCTTGTGTTCGAAGCCGAACCATCTGCCGCAGCATTACCGTCGCCACCGTCCGCACCAGACGCATCCGCAGCGTTGTCCGCCGTTCCGGTCCCGGTTCCGGTCGAGTCGGAATCGCTGTCGCCGCCGTTTGCGTTACCGGCTGCGTTCGAACCGGACAGACCCAGGCCCAGACCCAAACCAAACGAATCCGCGCTGCCGCCGGCTCCACCGGTTCCGCTGCCATCGGCACTTGTGCTGCCGTCATTGTCGGACGAGGCTGAGCCATCTGCGGCACCGCCATCTCCACCGGCGCTGTCACCGTCGGATCCTGCGCCCGCCATACCAACACCATTGCTGGCATTGCTTGCGTCACCGGTCGATCCGCCCCGGCCAGCGCTGGAATCGGCATCCGCACTGCCGGTATCGCCACCGTCAGCCCACGCGTGGCTGCCCAAGGTTGATGAATCGGCCGCTCCACCATAACTGGTTCCACCGTCGCCCGATTTTCCACCGCCGGCATCCGAGCTGATACCTTCAGCTGCAGTTGCCGTGCCACCATTGGCATCGCCGTTCTGGGTGAAGTCGGCGTTGTTGGATACGGTCGGTGAATCAAGCGTGTCGTCGTCGCTCAGGCTGGCGACCTGGCTGTTCACGGATGACATTGCCGTTCCGGCGCCGTCCATCGAGATATCCAGATTCATGTCATCGCCTGGATCATAGGTCAGATCGCGACCAGCAGTGATCACGTCACCCACTGTCGCCGAATCGCCGAGGTCCAGATCAACCTGATCATCGTCGCGCGGAATCCACTCACCGCCGCCGAAATCGATATTGATTGAGTTGCTGTTGGAGTTGTCGTTGGTGTTGTCGCCGGCATTAAGCGTCTGGTCTTGATCCTGACCCTGGTCCTGATCCTGACCTTGGTCCTGATCCTGACCCTGGTCTTGATCCTGACCTTGGTCCTGACCCTGATCCTGACCCTGTTCGTTGGCGTTCTCTACATTCTGGTCCTGCTGCTGTTGCTGGGCAGTCACATCGGCTTCGACAAGAGCCTCATCAACCTGAATTTCAACATCCACCGGAGCATCCAGGTTTTCGACAACGATTTCGTCAACGGTCGTTACGTTTGTATTATTAACATTGCGTCTCATAACAAATTCCCATTTCTGGAACGCCTGACCGCCATTCATCTACAAAGCGGCAACGGGCGTGATTGAAACTAAATAATCCGCACAGCGTTCAAGCACGCTGAATGCGGTTCACGGTAGTTTTTCTGAGGCCACCTCCTTTCCCGGCTAAGCCGAATACGCGGCCGTTCACAATCGATGCTGAAATGCGCAAGGAACGGGCGCGGCAGGGACAGACGCTTTCACAATTAAAGCCTGACCATGTTCGCAGCGACGCACGCTTGCGACTAGCTAACCGAAAGTTCTTATGAGGATAAACTATTGTTTTTTATGTTTATTTTGAGAGCATTGCGGAACTTTCGTCGGGCTGGAACAAAAAGTTCTAAATTAAGAAAGCAATAAAAAATAATGCAATTGTTTCCGCTGGTTACACAGTGCCACACCGAAAAACCTAAACAATAGTTCTATATCTAAGGCACTTGAACTATACCGTCTGGTTGTAGAAAATCACGTTTTCAGCTACAATAAACCTCACGTAATTCTTTGATTAGTTAACTACTTTTACACCGGTAATTCCATTTCGATAAAGCCATTTCCGGTTAACCCCGTTTTGTGAGGGAATATAATGAGTGAGTCTTTGAACAATGAATCTGGCAATCAGAGTCTTTATTCAGAAGATTTTTCGATTGTCTTCCTCGGGAAAGAACTATTCTATTCAAATCAAACCCTAAGAAGCGTTCAAACCGAATTTGGTGTCCGCGCTTTTCGCTTCGAAACACTCGAGGCGATGCGTACAAGTGTTCCGGACAGCGGCAAGATCGTCGTCGTGGATCAAATGTTGATCGAAGACCTGTTGGCGCGCCCAGATGCATACACCAAAAGTGCAGGTTCCGGCTGTCTTGCCTTCGCCTATCGCAAAGAGGAATCGGCCCGGCACCTGTTCGAAGGCTGGAACCGCGCGCAGTTTGGAGATGTCGGCTTTCTACCGATGAACGTGGCACCGGATGCGTGGCGCGCCATCCTCAGACTGCTGATGCACGAGGAACTTTATCTTCCCAGCTTTCTGGCTGACTGTGTTTCAGCCCCCTGTCAGCGCGCGCCCGAGAGACCACGGCAACGGGAGACATTTACATCCAACGGCGCGGATCGGCACGCACAGTACTCCAAGCTGACACGCCGCGAAAAACAGGTTTTGCAACTGGTCTCAGAAGGCAAAAGCAACAAATTGATTGCGGCCAAGCTGGGCATCACGGAACACACGGTCAAGCTGCACATGCATAGCGTTGTCGGAAAGATTGGCGTCAGCAACCGGACGGCGGCTGCTCATTTCTATTTCGAGGTTGCGCCTCATGAGGCGCAGCAGACCGCCCTTGACTGATCCCTTTGAAGCCCGGTTCGACCGCCTGATCCTTTTGGTCGGCAGGCTGAACTACATGTGGACAAACACCGAGAGCCTGCTGATCCATCTGATCGCCGGCCTGACTGGAACGTCCAAGGACGTGGCCGTAATCATATTTCTGACTTTGAACACCACCCGCGCGCGAATAGATCTGGTTGAAAGACTTGCAAAAATGGAAGGGCGCCCTGCCCAACTCCGAGATCCGATCCTTGAACATACGCAAAGGCTGGCCAAGCTTTCTGGCATCCGCAACAAGTACAACCATTGCATCTATTCCTTCGACCCTGAAAGCGGAAACCCGAAAACGATCCTTATGCGGATCGCTGACCGCAAAACCGACATAAAACTGGGCCGCGAAGATACCGTGGACGACAACGCGCTGCTCCAGATCGAAGCAGTCGTTGATCAGCTGTCAGCCGCGAACAGGGACATTTGGAAACTGATCCGACAATTGGGGTTTCCGGTTTAAGCATAGTTGCACAGCAGAGTTTTATGGGGGGCTTTGCAGCTCCCGTGCGTTCTGCCACGCACACATAAGTCACGGCATTTTTCTTATTCTTTTTGGTACGGGCGGTGAGCACGATGCGGCTTGTACAACATGCTGCATATAGACCCTAAAACATTAATATTATTATTAAATTAGTCCGTCACCTGCAGGACACTGCAACAGAATTTGGGAAAGCACCGCGCCGCAAGTGTGGGGCAGTTAAAGCAAGAGACGTAAACCGACTATCAGCAGCGCAGGTAATAAGTGCCGCGCTTTGTATCGTTGTTCAATACGGTGGCGGGCTCTTTCTCAAGAAGTCGCAGAACGGCAGTCGCTGGTTCTATCGGTTCTAAGACAACGGCAAGCGCCAGGATGGGGGATTGGATCTTTCCCTGATATGTCCCTGTTTGATGCGCGCACAGAACGAAAAAATGGCCCTCTAATACGGAACGCGACGAAGATCCGATTGCGGAACTTGAGCTCCGGCGTCTTGATGCAGAAAACAACCCGAACGACCCGACATTTGAGGACATGGCGCTCATCGCGTTTGATCGGTTCAAGAAACGGCTGCGCGGCGACGGTGCGCGCGGTCGCTGGTTCTCTACACTAAGGATTCACATCATACCCAAGATTGGAAACCGCCTCATCCGCACCCCGACCGGGTGTGACGTTCACGACGGGCTTAAGCCGATCTGGCGCGCCCAACACGAAACCGCAGACAAAACCCTGTATAGGAGGCGCAAGGTGCTTCGGCGGGCGAAACCATTGGATTACAACGCGGTACCGTTCATATGTGACAAGGCCCGCCATATGCTTGGACATGTCGAACAGGTTTCAACACCCTTGACCGCAATCCATGGTGGGAGATTCCGGATTTCTACTCGCAGCTGGATCAACGTCACCCCTTACTCCTGGCACTTTGCCTCACGATCCTGACAGCGTCGCGCAGTACGCCGGTTCGGGGACTTGATTCGATGAGATAGACGGCGACTTGTGAACGGTCCCGAAAGAACCCATAAAAAGCTAATGGAAAAAGTACACGGTTTCTGAAACCCGCTGTGGACTGAGGCCTTGAACCTGATTGAGATATGCTGCGAATTGCGGTCAAAGCGGCCGATACGTCAGTTTGTTGGGATGTGTGATAACAGTCCAATCCAGACATGAGTTCAGAGTTCTGTGGTTGCGGAGGAGTTTTCCAAAGCCGCCGCTCACACGTGGCACTGCATGTATATGGTCGGCATGTTTGCCACGCGGTGTCAGCCGACATACGAGTAAGCGTTAACAGGAAAACGCATCTAAGGGTGACGCCTTAGAATCAAGGCCGGCTTACGACAAAGTTTGGGACTATCCCTGCCTTTATGATCGCTGCTTCAACATCATGCCCTGCGAAGAAACCGTATCCCGAGATGAGGGCGGAAGCTATGCCTGCTTCTCGTGCGCCCAGTATGTCGGTGTGCAGGCTGTCGCCCACCATCAGAACCCGAGACTTGTCGATGTGCCCGAGACATTGGAAAGCAAGATCATAGATATTGGCGAAAGGCTTTCCAAAGAACTGAGGGGCGACGCCTGTCCGGTCTGCCAGCCGGTGCGCGTAAAGACCGGGTTCCTTGGAAAAACCGTACTCGCGCGGAGCGACAATGTCAGGGTTGCCGACCAATACCGGGCGGGGACGCTCTTGCAAAGTGGCCTCCAACATGGCTTGTCGCGCTTCAGTCCAAACCGCTGACCCGATCAACAAGAACCCGTCGACGGTTTCGTAGGGCTTCGGGTCATCCTCCAGATAGGACAGTTTCAGACCCTCCAGATCGCAAAGGCCGGCACTGGGAGCCGCCATCAACCCCCACTGCAAATCACTTTGGCCGTTCAGTTCAGACAACAACGTGGCCCGGCTGGTGATCACGTCTTGTGGTGCGAAATCGTAACCAAGCCTATTGTACTTCTCCATAAGAGTTGCGTGGGGAAACCCGGCGGCATTCGACACGATCAGAACACGTTTGCCAGCGGCTGTCAGCGACCTGACCCGATCTGGCGTTTCGGGGATCGCCGTATCACCAATATTGAGAACCCCGAAAGCATCGAGGAGGAACACGTCAAACTCATGAGCTATGTCCTCCAGCGTGTCCGCCTGGCGATAGCTCAATTCGGTAGATCTGGTTTGCGGCAGGCGATGTCGCACAGCCTCGTAGGCGTCAAAAGCTTCTTGCACAGAGAAACCGGTCAAATGATGGCCCCTCGTACTTTCGCCGAAACCCATTCGCTGATCATAACCGCGACGAGAATGACAATCAGGATCAGGCTGACTTGTGGCCAAGCCAGAACGTTGAGCGAAGCCGACAATTGCAACCCAATGCCACCAGCACCAACCAGCCCGAGCACCGTGGATTCGCGGATGTTGATATCCCATCGAAAAACGGCAATGCCTGCAAACGCGGGCAGGATTTGCGGTACGATCCCATAAGCCATGACCTGCCAGCGTGAAGCACCGGTTGCCGTTATTGCTTCGACCTGCGTGTGATCAATCTCCTCAATCGCTTCGTAAAGAAGCTTTGCGCAAAACCCGATTGAACGAATGGCGATTGCTATGACACCGGCGAACACTCCGGGACCAATAATCGCGATCAGAAGAAGCGCCCAGATCAACGAGTTGATAGAGCGAGTCGAGACAATGACCAACAGGGCAATCGGCCGTATGAACAAAGCCGATGGCGTGGTGTTGCGGGCCGCCAAAAAGGCGACGGGCACTGCCATGCATAGGGCGATGATTGTTCCCAGGGTGGCAATGTTCAGAGTGTCCCAAATCGGGCGGCCCAGTTGGGTGATGTACTCCCATTTGGGAGGCGTTGCCCGGGCCCAGATATCATTGGCGATGCGGGGCGCGTCCCAGACGAAAAACCAAGTGGTCGATGCCGAGATCAACTGCCAGCAGTAAACAAAGATCGCCACGCCCAACAGCCAGCCGAACCAACGAACCAAGCTCTGACCTGTTGTCCGGCGACGCCAGATTTGCGCATCGTCGCGTTCAAGTATCGGCATTACTGAACCCTCGCTCGAATAATTCCCGAAAGGTATTCCAGAGCCATCACGATGCCGATGATCAGAATGAGAATGGCCGCCGCGGTGTCGTATTCATAGCGGTCGAATGCGGTGTTCAAAGTCGCACCAATTCCGCCAGCCCCCACAAGCCCGAGGATCGCGCTTTCCCGGAAGTTGATGTCGATCCGATACATGGAAAGGCCCACAAGTCGCGGCATCACTTGCGGCTGAACTCCATAATTGATCCATTGTGGCCAACGCGCTCCAGAGGCCTTGATCGCCTCGGCCTGAACCTTGTCCATGGCTTCGATATCTTCGGCCAGAAGTTTCGAAAGAAACCCGATGGTGGCGAAGGAAAGCGTCAGAAATCCGGCGAGCGGACCAAAGCCGAAGATCGCCACAAGCAATATGGCAACGATGATCTCTTGCAATGCCCGGCTTATCGCAACAATGCCTCGGCAAATCATATAGACTGGCAATGGCGCGATGTTGCGTGCAGCCCCCAGCCCAATCGGGATCGATATCAGGATACCCACGACCGACGCGGCCACGGTCATCACGATACTCTCCAGAAGGCCGCTCCAAATATCTGACCACCGTGAAATGAAGTCTGGGCTGGTGAATGCAAGCACAAACGCCCAGCCGCGATCCAGCCCTTCATAGACACGACCCCAATCGACTTCGATGGTCATAAAGGCTGCGATCAGGTAGGCGAAAAATCCAAGGAGCAATGCCCAGCGGAGCACTGGGTTCTTGACAAAGGCAGGTTTACGCCAGCCTTTTCCCAGCATGTCGTCCAGTTCTCGATGGCTCATTCTGCGGCCTCGACATCTTCATCTTCGTCCACTTTTTCGATGGTTGCTTCCCAGTCTTCTTCCCCATAGATCTCGGTCAGCTTCTCAGGGGTAAGGCCGGTGGGAAGCCCATCATACACAATTTCGCCAAATCGGAGCCCCACGACGCGCGGAACAAACATCTGAGCGAGCGCCACATCATGGATATTGATGATGGCTGCCAATCCGCGTTCCTGACATAACTCGGTGATCAGCCGCATTATCTGACGGCTGGTTTTGGGGTCCAGCGACGCAGTTGGCTCATCAACCAGCAACAGTTTCGGGTTTTGAATCAAGGCGCGGCAGATGCCCACCCTTTGGCGTTGACCACCTGACAGTTCATCCGCCCGTTTGTCCGCCATGTGCAACAGCCCCACCCGATCGAGCAAGCGGAAGGCTTCGTCCACATCCGATTGCGGATACCGTCTTAGGAAGCTGCGCCAGAATCCCACGTATCCCAACCTGCCGGACAATACGTTTTCCATCACAGTGAGGCGTTCAACCAAAGCATATTCCTGAAAGATCATACCCATTTCGCGGCGTGCTTTCCGCAGCGCGCCCGATCCGAGCTTGGTCACGTCAACGTCATCCAGAAGGACACCGCCACTTGAAGGTTCAACCAAGCGGTTGATGCAACGGATCATGGTAGATTTGCCCGCGCCCGAGGGCCCGATCAACGCCAGAACCTGTCCTTTTGGAACCTCAAGATCAATCGCCTTCAGCGCCTGATCTCCGGTCTTGTATGTTTTCGTCAGCTTTTGAAGACGCAGCATGAAATGCCCCAGATTAGGGTGAACAGCGGGCCCTTTCGGGCCCGCCGGATGAGCCAAAAGTTATTGGCAGGCGTAAGAGACGCCATTTGCCGCGTCAATTTTACGAATGACGTCCCAAAATTCCTGATAGGTCATCTCGAGGAATTGGCCTTCGTTCGATTTCGAGAACTCCGCCTCCAATGTCGTGCCTTCCCATTCGAAATTGAAAAACGCATTGCGGATTTTTTCCTGCAACTCGGGCGTCAGGTTGTAGACGGTGCCAAACCCTGTGGTCGGGAAGGTCTGCGACTTGTAGATCGTAACGACATCATCTTCCTTGATCACATCGCGCGAGATCATCCGGGATTTTACCGAATTCGCGATCGAAGCCGCCAGGTAATCCTTGTTGGCGACACCCAGGATCGAGTTGTCGTGCTTGCCCGAGTAGACAGGTTCGAAATCGCGTTCGGGCAGAAGATCAAAATCGCTTTTCAGGATCGCCGAGGGCGCTTTGAATCCCGAGTTGGATGTAGGCGATGTGAAAGCCAGTTGCTTCCCCTTGATGTCTTCGACCTTTTCGATGCCCGAACCCGGATAGGTGATGATCTCCATCTCGTAACCAAAATTTCCGTCCTTCGAAGCCATGATCGTGAACGGACGGAACCCGGCGCAGTTTACCGCCAGTGGGTTGGAACCGGTATTGAAGCCTGCAATGTGCAAACGCCCCGAACGCATCGCCTCGATCTGGGCCGCGTTGTTTTGAACAGGGAAAAAGACGACGTCCTTGCCAGTTTCCGCTTTCAAATGGTCAAGAAAATCTGACCACGCGGTTTTGTATACGGCGGGATCTTCAACCGGCGTATAGGCAAAAATCAAAGTGTCAGGATCTATCTGCTCGGAAGGATCTGTGGGGATATCCGCGATCAAATCCCCGTCGGCATCACAAAAACGCTCGTCCAAGTCACCGCGCGGACAATCCTGCGCCGACGCCGTTCCACTTATCGACATGAGCGCGATTGCAGATGCCCCAAGCAATAGTTTGATATCGATCTTCATGTTTTCCTCCCAGTCAAGTGCGGTGCTTTTTATCCGCCGTTAATCAGTCATTTCATATCTACCCGGCGACGAGAACGTCGACCCGGGCGCCTTCAATGGCGTTATGCAATTCTCCTGTTGGTTTTTTGTCGGTGATTATTGAATGCAGGTCGTCAAGGCCCCCCACTTGAGACAGGCCTTTCCGGCCGAATTTCCCGGAATCAACAAGAAGGTGACGTTTATCGGCGCGCGACAGCATTGCCCTCTTTATTGCCGCAAAGCCGCGCACTGTTTCTGAAGGGCCATCGGTCGAAAACCCCGAGGAACCAATCATGCACCTGTCGACGTTGAAACGGGACAGAAACTCCAGCGTCTCGGTTCCGATCGTTGCAGACTCAGTTGCCAAGTATTCCCCCGGGCATAACAGCACTTGTGCAGCCCCATGGCCAAGGGTCATGGCTACGGGAATGGAATTGGTGATTACGGTGCAAGATGTGCCAATATAAGCCAGTGCACGTGCCATTTCGATTGTGGTCGAGCCGGAATCGATCATGACCGTTTCACCGCTCTGGATCAGTTCTGCCGCTGTGGCACCTATGCGTTCGCGCTCCTCAACCTGTGCGTTTGTTCGTTCATCCAGACCCGGATAGTGTCCTTGCGCGGCGGCCGATGCCCCCCCGTGTGCCCGCGCTATCAAGCCATCATTCGACAGAGCATCGAAATCTCTGCGAACCGTCTCGGTGGAGACGTTGAACCGCTGCGCCAGTTCGTTGATGCGAACGTGCGGGCGCAGCTTCAGTTCCAGCAATATCTGCTGGCGCCGGTCGGATTTCTTTACCCGGCTGTGGTTCTTTTCAGACATTTTGCCGCGCGTTTTAGTTTTGGACATCCGACGACCCGACTAGGTTTCGAAATCCACTTTTGTGGGCTTTCGGTCATAATGCAATATTTTTTGTTGCATAACCCTCGGAAGGTTGTGAGAATTCGAGCGAACACAAGTATTTCGAAGCGCAAAGCAAAGATGCACAGGCTGATCAAATTCAGAATACGAGCCAAGGCAAAGCGTTGACCGGCCAACTTGCCAACAAGACAGCTTCCTTTTGGTTCTTGATCGTGTGGCATTGAGAGGCGGCATGAGCGACAGCGAAACGGCAGATCAGATTGCGGCGCTTCCGATGCGCTGGGACAAGACTGGCAAGTTGCGCGTTCTTATGGTCACTTCGCGGGACACCGGCCGGTGGGTTATCCCGAAGGGCTGGCTAATGGACGGCAAAAAGCCATGGCAAGCTGCTGAAATCGAAGCGCAAGAAGAAGCAGGCGCCGTCGGCACCATATCGAAACGGCCTATCGGTCATTTTTTCTATGATAAACGATACGAGGGGCAAAGCAGCGTTCGCTGCCGCGTCACCCTTTATCCGATGGTCGTCGAAAAGCTGAAGCGACGCTGGAAGGAAAAAGGTGAACGTACGCGTCACTGGTTTTCACCGGCAAAGGCCGCAAAGTTGGTTCAAGAAAGCGACCTGTCAGATTTACTGAACAATCTGACAGACAATCCAGAAGTCAAAATTGTCATAAAGAAACTTCGACAGGCTGCATGAGGAAGGGCATGAAAGAACCGGGAAACCCGGACGCATCAAGCTCAAAGGGAGGAAGAAAATGAGGAAATTGATATCCACAACGGTTGGATCGGTGATCGCCCTGGCTGCGTCACTGTCGGCGGCACAGGCCGACAAGCTGACACTTTATTGTTCGGCGCAAGAAGACTGGTGCCAACTGATGGCGCGCAGCTTTGAAGATGCAACAGGCATCGACGTCAACATGACCCGGAAGTCGTCAGGGGAAACCTTTGCACAAATACGCGCCGAAAGCTCGAATCCGAAAGGGGACGTTTGGTGGGGCGGTACGGGTGATCCGCATTTGCAGGCCGCCGAAGAGGGCCTGACGATGGAATACATTTCGCCGATGCGCGACCAGCTTCATGATTGGGCGATATCCCAGGCAGAAAGCGCGGGCAACAAGACGATCGGCATCTATTCAGGCGCACTTGGCTACGGCTACAATTCCGATCTTATCGCTGCAAACAACCTGCCCGAACCGGCCTGTTGGAAAGACCTGCTGAAGCCCGAATACAAAGGCCACGTTCAGATGGCGAATCCGAACTCATCAGGTACGGCCTATACCACGCTGGCGTCGATGGTTCAGATCTTTGGCGAGGATGAAGGCTTTGAGTTCATGAAAGGTCTGCATTCGAACATCAACCAATATACCAAGTCTGGGTCTGCGCCGATCAAGGCCGCCGGTCGTGGTGAGAACACCATTGGTATCGTCTTCATGCATGACGCCGTGAAGCAGGCCGTTTCAGGATTCCCGATTAAGGTCGTCGCGCCATGCGAGGGCACGGGATACGAAATCGGCTCGATGTCGATTATTGAAGGGGCGCGCAACGTAGAAGAGGCAAAAAAGTTCTATGACTGGGCGCTGTCTCCAGAAGCTCAGAACCTTGCTCTTCAGGTCAACGCGTTTCAGGTACCGTCGAACAAGAACGCAAAAACTTCGGAGAGCGCGCCAGACATGAGTCAGATCAAGCTGATTGATTATGACTTCAAAAAGTATGGGTCCTCAGACGAACGGAAGCGTCTGTTGCAGAAATGGGACGAAGAGGTTTCGACTCTGCCGCAGTAAATGACTGACCAGACTTCAAAAACGACCCATCCGGTCCTGATCTTCTGGATCACGGCCGGGTGGGTCGGATTCTGCCTGTTACCTTGGTACATGGTCGACGGCGGCCTTTGGTCGTTCGAGTGGCTTTTGGACGGCTATCCATTCGATGAGGATTACGCCCCCGCTGCGTTTCTGATTGGGCAAGGTGAAAAACTTTGGCTCGCTCCGCTTTTGATCGCACTCGCCCTGCCGCTTCTGGTGTTGAAGCGCACCAAATCTGATCCAGTTTACGCCCGCATACTGATCCTGTCAGGGGCGCTTGGCTTTGGCTGGCTGATCGCTCAGGGGTTCAGCATTGGCATCAGAGGTTTCAACTTCAATTGGCTGGAGGCGATGTTTGGCGAACTTGGCGACCGTCAGTTCGGCATGGGCTATGGCGCGATGATATGCGCCTCGAGCTTTCTGTTCCTGCTTACTCAGGGGATTGCGGCAAGGGGTGCCATTAACGGTGACGTCTTTGTCGTAAGCGCCATCGGGGGCGTTATTACAATTGTCACCGCGTTTGTCTTTTTTCCCATCGCGAAGATGCTTTTCGCGGCCTTCATCACCGAAGACGGCGCGTATTCCATCGCGGTCTTCTTCTCGAAGTTTTTCGATGATCGACTGTGGGGTCTGGGGTGTTTTCAGGGCGCGCGTTGTGGCGCAGCCTGGAATTCACTGTTCCTTGCCATCCTCGTTGGCGTCATCACCACGGTTCTTGGTCTTTGCTTTGCACTTGTCGTGACGCGCTCAGGCTTTCGCTACAAGCGCGCGCTGCGGGCTCTGACCGTTCTGCCAATAATCACCCCGCCATTCGTGATCGGCCTGGCGCTGATCCTGCTTTTTGGCCTGTCCGGCTCTGTCACCCGGTTCTTTGCCGAACTGTTCGGCACGCAACCGACACGCTGGCTTTACGGAATGCCGGGCATCCTGATCGCGCAGACACTCGCGTTTACGCCAATTGCGTTTCTTGTTCTGATCGGTGTGGTTGAAGGTGTCTCTCCGTCGATGGAAGAAGCGGCGCAAACGCTCCGCGCCAGCAGATGGCAGACATTCAAGACGGTTTCCTTGCCTTTGATGCGGCCGGGTCTTGCGAACGCATTTCTTCTGGGCTTCATCGAAAGCATGGCCGATTTCGGAAATCCGCTTGTATTGGGCGGGAATTTCGACGTGCTATCGACCGAGATATTCTTTGCCATCGTCGGCGCTCAGTACGATCAGGGCAGGGCCGCGGTTCTGGCCATGGTGCTTCTGTTCTTTACTCTTTCCGCCTTTTACGCGCAGCGTGTCTGGCTGGGGAAGAAAAGCTATACAACCGTCACCGGCAAAGGGGATGCCGGCGTTCATCCACTGATGCCCACTGGCCTTTCTGTTCCGGTGCTGCTCATCGCTCTGGGTTGGGCGCTGTTCACAATTGTTGTCTACGCGATGATCATTTACGGCAGTGTTGTCGAGCTGTGGGGCGTCGATAACTCGCTGACGATCAAACACTATATCACTGCATTCTCGGTCCGCTTCGAAGAAGAGGGTATTCGCTGGACCGGGGCAGCTTGGGACAGTTTCTGGACCACCATAACCATCGCGGCCATTGCTGCGCCATTGACTGCCGCCGTTGGCCTGGTGACCGCCTATCTGCTGACAAGACAAAGTTTTGCAGGCAAGAACGCTTTCGAATTTGGAACAATGCTGTCCTTCGCTATCCCTGGGACAGTGATCGGCGTCAGCTACATCCTGGCCTTCAACGTTCCGCCGATTGAAATCACGGGTACGGGTGTCATTCTCGTTGTCAGCTTCATCTTCCGCAATATGCCGGTCGGCGTTCGTGCGGGGATCGCGAGCATGTCGCAGCTTGACCGCAGCCTTGATGAATCCTCGCTGACCCTTGGTGCAAACTCGTGGCAGACGTTCCGAAATATCATTCTGCCGCTGTTGCGCCCTGCGATACTTGCCGCGCTTGTATACAGCTTTGTGCGCGCCATGACGGCGATCTCGGCCGTCATCTTTCTGGTCAGCGCAGAATATGACATGGCGACCAGCTACATCATCGGTCGGGTCGAGAACAACGACTATGGCCTTGCGATTGCCTATTCGACGACGCTGATCTTCGTGATGCTCGCGGCGGTCGGCTTATTGCAACTTCTCGTCGGTCGGGTCCAGATTGGCCGACGCACACAGCACGGAACGGAGACATCGCCATGACCGACACCAAAATCGGTTCCAAGGCTGCCCCAGTACGCTTTGAGAACGTGTCGAAAGTGTTCGGCAAGGATGTCGTTGCCGTCGACAACATCAACCTGATCGTCGAGGCGGGGAAACTCGTCACACTGCTTGGCCCGTCAGGCTGTGGGAAAACAACGACTCTGCGTATGATTGCCGGGTTGGAAATGGCAAGCTCGGGCAAGATCCTGATCGGAGATCGGGACGTGACCAAATTGCCCGCCACCGACCGTGACGTATCCATGGTGTTCCAGTCGTACGCGCTTTTCCCTCACATGAGCGTGCTGGAAAACGTGATGTATGGCCTTACATTCTCGGGCTTTGCAAAGGATGAAGCCCGCAGCCGCGCTCTGAACGGGCTGGAACTGGTTGGGCTTCAGGGGTTCGACACCCGCCTTCCCTCTGAACTGTCGGGGGGGCAACAACAGCGTGTTGCAGTCGCCCGCGCGCTGGTTCTTGAGCCGCAGGTTCTGCTGTTCGACGAGCCGCTGTCCAACCTCGATGCCAAGCTTCGCCGTCAGGTGCGAGAGGATATTCGGGCAATCCAGCAAGATCTTGGTTTGACAGTTGTCTACGTGACCCACGATCAGGAGGAGGCACTGGCGGTCTCGGATGAGATTGTCGTCATGCGTAACGCAGCAATCGCCCAAATGGGCACACCCCGCCAGCTTTATGATGCCCCGAACGACCGATTTGTTGCCGATTTCATAGGCGAGGCAAACCTTTTGGAGTGCCAAATCGTCGAAATCAACGGCGACGCGGCAACGATAGAAATAGAAGGCTACCGCCACACGCTCCCACGTCGCGGATTGTCCGAAGGACCAGCGACCATCGCCGTGCGCCCCTCACGTCTGGTCATCGGCTCAGACCAAGGCATCCCAGCCACGGTGGCCAAGGCGACCTATGTCGGCGTTCGGATGGAATATACGCTGACTGGTGAATTCGGTCAGGTCTTTGCCGTACACGATGACGTCGATGCGCCGCTTGATCCCGGCGCCGAAATCAAAATGGGCTTTGCTGACAAAGGCCCCGTTCTTTTGCCGGACTAAATGCCGAAACTCATTATCATCTCGCATCCCGAGGTCTCTGTCGATCCGGCCGCCCCGATAACTGAGTGGGGCTTGAATGCTGTGGGCCGCCAACGCGCTACTGAATTTGCATCCAGTGAAATCTTGTCCAACGTGACGCAGATCTGGACCAGTGGCGAGCGGAAGGCCCGCGAAACAGGTGAGATTCTTGCTGCACCACGAGCGCTACCCGTGAATTGCAACTTGAGCCTTTGTGAGAACGATCGCAGCGCAACCGGTTACTTGCCTCGGGACGATTTCGAGGCCGCGGCCGATGCTTTCTTTGTGCAGCCGGATACGAGCTATTGCGGTTGGGAAACAGCTGTCGAGGCGCAGAGACGCATGCATCGCGCAGTAGCGGAGATAATCCAGACGCACGATGCCGGGGATCTTGCAATCGTGACGCATGGGGCAGTGGGCACATTGCTTTGGTGCGCACTTTCGGATTGTTCGATAGACCGCAAGTATGACCAGCCCTCACAAGGCCATTTCTGGCAGGCTGATCTGGCGACACTCAAACCTGATTCAGGTTGGGTCTCTTTGACTTAGACGTCAAGCGCTCCAAGCGTTCTCTGCGATCTCACGCAACGTGTCGAACACATCTGGCGTGCCTGCGATCACGCGCCCGCCGTCTCGGATCATCGCATCGGCGTTCTGATCCTCGACAACGCCACCCGCTTCCGCGACCAGCAATTGCCCAGCCAGACAATCCCAAGCATTCATGTGTTCCTCGACATAGCCCAAAAGGCGTCCGGCAGCGACGTAAGCCAACGAAAGCGCTCCGCTGGCATTTCTGTGAAACATCGCCCCGTGTTTGATCAGATCCTCGATCACGGGTAAAACATGACGGCTTTCAATCCGGTTCGAGTATCCTACGGCCACAGTTCCGTCGCGCAACGGCACTCCTGAAGCGACGCGTATCGGTGATCCGTTAAGTGTCGCTGTTTCTCCGCGCGTTGCGACAAATGTTTCATCCACGTTTGGATCATGGATCACGCCAATCTCCGTTTGGCCGTTGGTGACACCAGCCAGAACAATGGTCCATGCTGGAATACCGTTCACGAAATTCGTGGTTCCATCAATTGGATCAATAACCCAGTCAAAGCCACTCTCTCCCGCTACCGCGCCATGTTCTTCACCGTAAACGCCATCTTTGGGCCAAGTTTCCGCGATCTTTTGACGAATGAAAGTCTCAACGCTCCTGTCCGCCTCGCTAACCCAGTCCTGAGCGCCTTTTTGATCAACGACAAGATTGACCCGATCTGCAAAGAACTTTTTGGCCACTACCCCAGCCTGCTTGCAGATTTCGGTGGCAAAGTCTGTGCGTTCTGAAAGTCGGGACATAGGAGCTCCTTTTTCGGTTGGAGAGGCCCAGCAACACTGTAGGCCAAGCGAAGACCAGGCTCCAGACTGATCGAGTTTCAGAGCCTGTGGGGTCCTCCCTGGAAAATTAGTGAATGGTCTACACGCCATTTCGATCGGATCAATCGTTCTTGTGCACAGAGAAAGACAGCAAATGGATGATTCACCAGGGCACAGGCGTCAATCTGGCGAAGGTTGCTGAACTGGAAAGTCTAATCGAAGAAAAGGCCGCCCGATTGGCAAGCATACCTCACCAAGTGTGGGGCAGAATGTGGGGCACGAAAGGTGCCATATTTTTATTTGTTTTTTTAAAAACGCTTATACGGTTTTTTGGTGCGGGCGGTGGGACTCGAACCCACACGGGCATACGCCCTTCAGATTTTAAGTCTGATATGTCTACCATTCCATCACGCCCGCACGGCGCAGCCCCTGGGGCCGTGCAATTTCCTTACAAGCACAGCGGGATGAGAACAATGCGCTTTGACGCAGATGGGCCGGGATTTTTCGGTGGAAAGCTGCGTCTGCCGTCGCCGTCGTTCTGCGGCTGGGCCCCTCCCCTGTTTCGAGGTCACGTAACAATCGCCTTTCCGACATCATCTCTTCCTCGGCAAACCATCATGGCGCGGATTGCGCTGCACGTTCACTTTGCGCATGACCTTGGTGTCGTCTCCATTTACCACCGCTGAAAACCGTTCTTCGCCCATTCACAAAGAAGACCCGGCCGGTTTTCCAACGTCTAGGAATGATCCTTTGTAGGTACTTCCATCGTTTACAAATAATAATATTCATTTTAATGATTGCGTATGAATGGAATTTCTTTGTCCCGACGCAGCTTCCTGTTCAATGCCACGTGCCTTGCGGCACTTGGAACTCAAGCCAAGATCGTGCAGGCAGAGCTGCGGCTCGGACCTTCAGCCCGAATTACGACCGTGTCAGACGGACACCTGTTATTGCCACCTGATGTTGTTTTCGGAGCCATGCCCAAAGAGGAGGTCGAGCAAATCCTGACCCGCACTCAAGCGGACGCGACCAAGTACGAACCAGAGTGCAACGTCACGCTTTATCGAGATGATGAAAACACCGTGCTGTTCGATGCTGGAGCGGGGCCGGACTTCATGCCCACATCGGGCAAACTGATGGAAACTTTTGAAGCAATCGGCCTGTCGCCCGAAAGTGTCACGCATGTGGTTTTCACCCACGCGCACCCGGATCATATCTGGGGTGTTCTGGATGATTTCGACGACCTGCTTTTCCCAAATGCGACGCACCTCATTGGACGCAAAGAATGGGATTATTGGTGGAACCCCTCAACGGTGGACACGATAGGTGAAGATCGCACCGCGTTCGCGGCCGGTGCAAAACGGCGATTGGAAGCAATCGAGGATCAGGTCGCGTTCTTCGAGGATGGTCAAGAGATACTTCCGGGCATTGCGGCACGGGCAAGCTTTGGGCACACGCCCGGTCACATGGCTTTTGAGCTTCGAAATGGGAATGAGTCCGTGATGGTCGTCGGCGACGCGCTGGGAAATCCGCACGTGGCCTTTGAGCACCCCGATTGGCACAGTGGAACGGATCAGGATCCCCAGGTAGCCGCAGCTGCGCGTTACTCACTTCTGGATCAGGTTTCCGAAGAAAAAAAGAGAATAATTGGCTTCCACTTACCGAACGGTGGAATTGGCCGCGTCGAAAAGACCGACTCGGCCTACAGATTCATTGGAGAGGCGTCATGATACGATCATTCGGGATTGCGGTTGCTTTAGTCACACCAGCTTGGGCAAGCGAGGATATTGCAGACCAGTATCCGCAAAGCGTTCTGTATTCCAAGCCGGTCGAATTCATCCCTAGCGTCTATTCCGCCATTGGCGCAACCGCTCCGCCGACCTACGAAAACTCTGGTCACAACAACAACCTGAGCTTCATCGTGACCGGTGAGGGCGTGGTCGTTGTCAACGGCGGTGCCGCCTATGTCCTTGCCGAGGCACTTCACAAGGAAATTCAGGCGATTACGGATCAGCCGGTCACGCTTGTCTTCAACGAGAACGGTCAGGGGCACGCGATGCTTGGCAATGCCTACTGGTCGGAAATCGGGGTTCCAATCGTCGCCCATTCGGATGCAGCAGCTGAGTTCGAGGAATATGGCCCTCAGATTCTGGAGGGAATGAAACGATACAATCAGGACAAGGCAGACGGAACGTTTCTGGCAGGCCCAACCGAGACATTCGATGATGAATACGTGATTGAGATGGGCGACTTCCGGATCGAGGCCAAATACCTCGGACCGGCCCACAGCCCCGGCGATATCTCGATCTGGTTGCCGAACCAAAGCCTTGTCATCGCGGGTGACATGGCATTCCACGAGCGCATGCTGCCGATCTTTCAAGAGACCTATACCGCGGATTGGCTGGAAACCTGGGACAACGAATTCGAGGCTTTGAATGCCACATATGTCATACCCGGGCACGGTCATCCCACGAATATGGATCAGGTGCGCCGCTATACGCGCGATTACCTGGTGTATCTGCGAACCAGAATTCAAGAACATATGGATGCAGGCGGCGATCTGACCGAAGCCTATTATGTCGATCAGTCCCCCTATGCCCACCTGGACGCGTTCGAGGAACTGGCAACCAAGAACGCCGGGCGCGTTTTCGAACAGATGGAGTTCGAGTAAGTCAGGAATGCTGCAATACCGGCAGCCGCATCAAAAACCTGTGCGTTCCTATCGCCCCAACCCACATGAAGAAAACGGCAAGCCAGGCTGTCAATGACAGGGCGGACCCGCCTGAAAGTCCGGCGCCCACGGCGCAACCTCCGGCCAGCATCGCCCCGAATCCCATGAGGACAGCTCCGACGAGGTACCGTTCCATCGGAGTGTCCGAGCCAAAACGCTCGATCCTCCACTCACCGGAAATGATGGCAGATCCTGCTGCGCCAATGGCCACGCCCGGCACAAGACCGATACCGAAAGACAGCACCACATTTCGCTCTGCAACCAACGCCATCAGCGTGTCTGTGGCCGGGCCGGTAAACGTCACCGAAGACACGGGGACGACCTCAAAGGATGCCAGCGCGATGGAAAACGTCATGAACCATCCAAGCGCCACTGCCCCGCCAACTCCGGCGGCTGTCACGATCTTTGCAAGCGCGACTTTCCTGTGAAGGGCAAACACGATCGACAGGACAAATCCAATTGCGGCAACGGCCGAATAGACCGATGGGGGGAACCCCATTATTTCTGCAAGATCGCGCTCTGCGCCTCCTTTGATGGTCCACAAACCGGAAATCGCTTCATGGGCCGGGCTGAGAACGCCTGTGTAGGCGGCCTGAGCCACCAAGGTCAAAATCAACCCTGTCACAAGTGCACGCAGATTGCCGCACGACGCCAATACCAGCAGGCGAGATGCACATCCACGCGCAAGAACCATTCCGATGCCAAACATCGTCCCGCCAATAACCGCACCGCTAAGGCTGCCGGTTGACGCGATCGCGCGTGCCTCGGAAATGTCCAGCAATTCAAGCGAGACAAGCGCCTGTACCAGCGTCAGTGCCGCGGTAAAGGCGATCAGCCAAACCGCCAAGCGAGGGCCAAACTTACCTTCGGCGACTTCCACCGTCGATGCGCGCAAACAAAAATGGGACTTCTGAGCCGTCACGCCGAACAAGATACCGACCAGCACTCCGGCAAATGCCAGGGTGCCCGGGTCTCCCAGCAAATCGATGAGCCTCTCCATGGACAGAAACTCTCACTTCGTTGCGTGTGTGTCTTTGTCTTTGGTCAATTCGTCAGTGTCATTGCGCAGCCATTGGCCTGCGCGCCAATTGGCATTGCGTCCACAACTCGCCCAATGCAGATACCAGCCGGTCCACGTCTTCACAGGTGTGCACCGGCGACGGCGTAATCCGCAGACGTTCCGTTCCTTTGGGAACAGTTGGATAGTTGATGGGCTGGATATAGATCCCATAGTCACGCATCAGCACATCCGAAATGAAGCGGCACTTGATCGGATCGCCGACCATGACCGGAATGATATGGCTTGGGTTCGGTGTATGGGGAATACCCAGATCGTCCAGCCTGTCCCGGACTTCGCGCACGCGCTTTTTGTGCTGTTGCCGCTCTGCATTGCTTTGCTTCAGGTGTTTCACCGAAGCCGCAGCACCTGCCGCCACGGCCGGAGGCAAAGCGGTGGTGAAAATAAACCCGCTGGCAAAGGATCGGACAAAGTCGACAAGCTCCTGCGACGCCGCGATGTACCCGCCGACCACGCCGAACGCCTTGCCCAAAGTCCCTTCAATCACGGTCAGGCGGTCCATCAGGCCCTCGCGCTCGGCGATGCCCCCGCCGCGCGGACCGTACAGCCCGACCGCGTGAACCTCATCCAGATAGGTCATCGCGCCATATCGGTCCGCCAGATCACAGATCCCGGCAATCGGTGCAATATCGCCATCCATGGAATAGACGCTTTCAAATGCGATCAGCTTGGGCGCAGTTGCAGGCAAGTCCGCAAGTTGCCTTTCAAGGTCTTCAAGATCGTTGTGCTTCCAGATCCGCTTTTGACAACGGCTGTGACGAATCCCCTCTATCATCGAGGCATGGTTCAATTCGTCGGACAGTACCGTGATGCCGGGGATGCGGGACGCCAAGGTTCCCAACGTAGCCCAATTGGATACGTAGCCGGACGTGAATAGCAATGCTGCGTCCTTGCCGTGAAGGTTCGCAAGCTCCTGCTCCAACAGCACATGTTCGTGCGTGGTCCCCGAGATATTCCGCGTCCCACCGGCACCTGCACCGCATTTGTCGATCGCCTCGTGCATGGCCGCAAGAACCTTGGGATGCTGTCCCATTCCAAGATAGTCGTTCGAGCACCAGACAGTGACTTTTTCGGGACCACCCCCTGCATAACTGCGCGCCTTTGGAAACGCGCCGCACTGACGTTCGAGGTCAGCAAAAATCCGGTAGTTTCCTTCCTGTTTCAGTTGATCAAGTTGATCTCGAAAATACTGCCGGTAGTTCATTTCAATCCCCAACAGCCTCTTCAACGATTGCGGACAACAGGGTCTGGACCTTTTGCATTGGGCCGTCCGGATAGCTTCGATATCCGACCTTCACCCCGTCATCGTCCTCGGCCACGAAAATCCCGTATGGGCAATATCCGATATTCATCGGATCAGCTTCCATCACCTCTCGCGAAATCTTTGCCGAGCAAAAAATAAAGATGTCCGCCGCCGCGAATATCTGTTTGTCGCTGCCGACATCAGCGCCCGTTCGGTTCAACATTTCGCCAACGTGGCTCACATAGTCGATGACCAACCCCTGCCCGACAATGGCGGATTCGACCGCGAAGGTGGCATCATCAAAACTTCCGTCAAAGGGGGTCGTGATGATATCCTCGGCAAGCCCTTGACTGGCAGAGACCGCAAAAAACGCGGCCGTGATGATTAAGTGTTTCATGATCTTGATCCTCCTCCTGAGCCGCAGTTTCTCAGATTGAGCTTCGGGGGCTTTGACCCGTGTCAAAACCCCCGAAAATTTCTATCCAAACATGTCCGAGGTGATACCGGCATACCAACCCAGCGACTCTTCATACGTTGCTTTTCTCAGATTGGCATCTTCGCCGGTCTGGCTGATGAAGCCGTCTACCTTGGCGATTTTTTCCGGCGTCGCCTCGTAGGTTGCGCCAACCTTTACGCCATCATCCGTGTCGATCAGCGACCAGCAGGTGTTGGAGAACTTGGCCGGGAACACCTTGGATCCGGTCAACGCGCCCCGCACGGCATTCGCGCACACTTTCGCCTGACTGTTGGCCGAGAAACCCGATTTCGGCATGTCACCCTGCTGGCTGGCATCGCCCAAGACATAGATGTCCGGATCCGCCTTGGAGGACATGTCCGCGGCGTTCACCGGCGCCCAGTTGCCTTCGGTCACTCCGGCCATTTCGGCAATGCGTCCGGCTTTCATCGCCGGGATCACGTTACAGACGTCGACTTTGGTCTCTTCTCCGTCGATGGTCACCGTCATCGCGTCCGGGTTTACCGAGACATTGCCACCACCAAAGTCTTCACCGATCCAGTCGACCATGCCTTCGTAATGGTTTGCCCAGCCTTCCTGGAACAATGCCATCTTCGAAAACTTCGGCTTCGGATCCGCCACGATGATTTTCGCCGTGGGATTGTTCGCTTTCAGAACATGCGCAACCATCGAGACCCGCTCATAGGGTCCGGGCGGGCAGCGGTACGGGTTTGGTGGTGCAACCATCGCAAAGGTACCGCCTTCGGGCATCGCCATGATCTGAGCTTTCAGAAGCTCTGTCTGCGAGCCGGCCTTGTACGCATGCGGCATCTTGTTTTGCGCCGAGACGTCCCAGCCTTCAACAGCCCCGTCAACAAAATCGATACCCGGGCTGAGGATCAGCTTGTCATACGGGACCGAGCCACCCCCGGCCAAGGATACAGTCTTGGCATCGCGGTCAACACCGATGGCCCAATCGTGGACCACGTTTATCCCATAATCGGCAGCAAGCGTTCCATAGCTGTGCGCGATATCCGAAAGTTCCTGGAACCCTCCAAGATACAGGTTCGAGAAGAAGCAGGTGTAGTAAGTCCGCGACGGCTCGATCAGCGTCACGTCGATCTCACCTTTGCTGTCCTTCGCAATATAACGGGCAGCCGTTGCGCCGCCTGCACCGCCGCCGACAACAACGACCCGGGGCCTGCCCTGAGCCAGAACCATCGGTGCAGATAATCCTGCTGCCGCCACCCCGGCGGCTCCTAGAAATGTACGTCTATTGAGTGTCATCGCGTTTCCTCCCCTTAGGCACAATTACTCTGGGTTATTGAAATATGCGGCCAACGCCGCAATCTCGTCGTTGCTCAGCCTTCCGGCGATCATTTGCATAACCGGGTGTGGCCGCTTTTTGTCCTTGTATGCGTGCATGGCGACGACAAAATCCTCGTCGGGCCAATACACGATCGACGGGATACCTTCGTCACTTCCCTCGATCTGATGGCACGTCGTGCATTCGCTGCTGAGATATGCACCGTATTCGGGATCTCCCTGAATCGCCAGGATCGCTGGATCGACGGAATGGTCCGTGCCTTTCGCGGTTGGGTCCGCTTCGGGAATATCCCGAGGGTTGTCTGAAAACCCTCGCAAATAGGCAATCACATTGGCCCGGTCTTCCGGGTTTTTCAGACCGCGAAAGCTCATCCTTGTGCCCGACGCATATGCACGAGGATTTTCGATATAAGCTGACAAGGTGTCAGCGTGCCATTCCAAACCCGAATTCCCCGCGCGCACGAGGCTCTTGGAATAATTGAAACCATCAAGACCTGCGGCCTTGCGCCCAAAGACACCATTCAGATGCGGCCCGATTTTGTTTTCCGCGCCTTCGCCAACCTGATGGCAGCCTTTGCATTTGGCGAACACTGTTTTCCCGGCCTCGGCATCACCAAGGTCTTCGGTTGCGTAGGTCGATGTGGCGAAAGCCGCCACAACCGCCGCACACGCCACTATGCCCGACCACCGCACGATCAGCTTCCGAACGATTTGAGGTAGACAATCACGGCCTCAACGTCGTCTGGCTTCCTGAGCCCCGCAAAAGACATTCGCGTGCCCTTCATGTAATCCTTGGGTTTCGTCAGGAAGGCCGCCATTTCCTCATCCGTCCAAACAAGGCCGGCTTCGGATGCGGCTTTCATCGCCTTGGAGTATTTGAACCCCTCGACCGATCCTGCATTGGCCCCGACTATTCCGTTCAACGCCGGCCCGGTACCGTGCTTTGCACCTTCACCCACCTGATGGCAGGCTTTACACTTCTTGAAGACTTTCGCTCCGGCGGCAACCAGTTCCGTTGCTTCGTCGGTCTCTTCGGCCTCTTGAACGGCTGGCTCCGCAGCGGCTTCTTCCTCGGGCTTGGGTGCCGCTGCCGGAATGAACGACGGGCCGTCCGCAGTGAATGTCGGCAACCCCTCAACGGTGGCATCATTCATCACCGAGTTCGACCCACCTTCGGGCGGCGTCTCGACCAGAAAAACGGAACGCATCGTGACAGCGGACTCTGCCTTGCAGTTTTCCATGCAAGGCTCTTTGCGCCATTCGGCGTACTCGGTCTCGGGTCGTGTATCGACGACAAAACCGTCCTTATTGTACATCTCGAATTCGGCGAAGTTTTCGTTGCTCAGTTCGAAATCGTCATCCACCAAATCATTTGAATAAAGGATGTAGGCAACAATCGCATAGGTCTCATCCGCGGTCAAAGTGCCCGCCTCGCCAAATGGCATGGATCGGGAAATGTAATCCCAGGCAGTAGACAAATGCGGCCAGTATGACCCGACGGTCTTGACGGGATCTTCGTTTGCAAGCGTATCGAACCCACCGGCAAGAACGGGCCAGTTGTCCACACCTTCCGCGAACTCTCCGTGACATGACGCGCAGCGGTCGGCAAACACTTCTTCCCCGGTCCAAACGTCGCCCGATCCGACAGGCAAGCCCCGCCCGTCCGGCAAAACGTCAACGTCCCAGGCCGCGATCTCTTCCTCCAGCGCAGGCCGTCCAAGCCCATAGGTGCCCTCGCGGCTGGGCGCAGGTGCGGTCAGGTTCGCGCCATTCGCAACCCGTTCCGCTGCGGCGGCCTGAATTTCCTGGACTTTGAGCTCAAGCTGGGCTGCTCGTTCGGCTTCTGTCTTCGCTTTTTCCTGTGCGGCTGCAGCGTGGGCCTCAACCTGACCAATCCGGGTTTCCAAAGTTTCGATCTTCGATTGGCCGAAGTTTCGGTTGGCGAACACCAACGCCCCCGCAAGCACCAACGCCGTGCCGCCGAATACGGGCAGGAAAACATGACTAAGAGACTTCGACATTCTCGGCGATCCCCTCTGCGCTTACGTACCACGTCTGGATACAGTTGTTGTGATAGACCGAGTTTTCGCCGCGCTTTTCGCGCAGCTGGTCTTTGGTTGGCTGTACATAGCCGGTCTCATCCATTGCCCGGGCCTGTAGGAGCATGGGTGCCCCGTCCCAATTCGTGTCGAGATAGAAACGTGTCAAAGCCTTAGTGTCGCCCTGCTTGCCAAGGCGTGCCGTTTCCCACGTGATGCCGCCGTCCTTGGATACATCGACACGGGTAATCTGTCCGTGGCCTGACCATGCAAGCCCTGAAATCACCAGCGGCCCGGGCCCATGTTTGATCGGCATTTGCGGGCTGGGCGAGGTTATGACGGACTTCGCATCCATCACCCAAGTCCATTTCTGGGCCGTGCCATCGGCATAGACATCGGTGTATTTCGACGTTTCTTCGCGGCTTTCGACCGCCCTGTCGACGACCTCGATCCGGCGCAGCCATTTGACCCACATGTTGCCTTCCCAGCCTGGCACGACCAGGCGCACAGGATAGCCATGTTCCATCCGCAGGGCTTCGCCATTTGCCTTGAAGGCCACCAGAACGTCATCCAGCGCTTTTTCCATCGGAATGGAGCGGCCGTTGGACGACGCGTCCGCGCCCTCGACATAGACCCATTTGTCGGGCGAGATATCGGCGCCGGCCTCTTGCAACAGCGTGCGCAGCGGAACACCAGTGTATTCCATGTTGTGGATCATACCATGGGTGAATTGCACACCGTTGAGCTGCGCGCCTGCCCACTCCATCCCGGTATTCGCGGCGCATTCGCAGAAATACACGTGGTTTTCGCGCGGGAAACGTTCGATGTCATCATACGTAAAGACAAGCGGGCGATCGACCAGACCGTTGATCATCAGCCGATAGTCTTCCTTGCGCAGCTCGATTGCGCCCGAGTGGTGCCGTTCAAAGGCGCAGCCCTGGGGTGTGATAGTACCATCAAGCGCGTGGATCGGCGTGAAGTTGATCGACGAAATCGGAGAGGCGGTCAGCCATTCCACATTGCGGCGCACGACATGGGATTCATAGCTGATCGGCATGCCATAGGGTGTCTCGTCAACGCCTGCACCCGTGTACGATGCCCAATCCTGAAGCTCTGTTATCAGGGGGTCGGGCGTTTCTGCCACTGCCGCACCTGCAACTGACCCCGCGGCGACCGCGGCACTGCCTTTCAGGAAGGCCCGGCGGGACGGTTTGAACGCGTCATCCATATCTCTTAGGTCTCCATCTGTTTCTTAGGCGCCGACGACATCGACGCTGGTGTTCTCTTGCACCGTTACGGTTCCAAGGTTGCGAATGTGGTTTTCGACGACATCCCAGATCGGCGGACCCTCGGTGCCTTCGTTGACGCTGGCCCAGCCGGCCACGACATAGGTTTTCGACGGATCAATCGCTTCACCCGTCTTGAGCAGGGTCATCTCGCTGATCCGCTGCCCTTGCGGCTTGGTCACGTCGATGCGGTAGCCCAGCCCACCGACACGGACCATGTCGCCGCCCTGCTGGTAGTAGGGATCAGGGTTGAACAGGTTGTCGCCAACATCCTCGAGGATCACATGGATGAACTCACCCGTCATTTCCGTGCGATAGGCATTCGGATATGACATCGAAGTGACGTTCCAGATGTCCTCGCGCGTGATCTCCTGCCCCGGCAGGATCGACGGCCCCCAACGAACACCGGGGGACATGGCAATGTCTGCCTCCCGCTCCTTAAGCAGGGCATCACAGATCAGGTCATCCCAGGTTCCGTTGAAATTGCCGCGACGATAGAGCAACGAGTCCGTTCTGCCGATCACTTCGCTGAGCGTCGCCTCATAGGGCGCGCGCTGCTCATCTATCAGGGCGGTGATCGCAGGATCCGGAGCGATAACATCAGAGAAGATCGGGATCAGCTTGTGCTTCAACCCCATCAACTGCCCATCCCGCACATCCAGATCCACGCGGCTGACGAATTTGCCGTTCGAGCCTGACGCGATGATATGCGTTTTGCCCACCAGAACCGGCTCGGGCAGCGCATCGTGGGTGTGGCCACTGAGGATCACGTCGATCCCCTGCACCCGGCCGGCCATTTTCTTGTCCACGTCAAAGCCGTTATGGCTGAGGACGACGACGACATCGGCACCGGCATCGCGAACCTCGTCGACCATTGCCTGCATGTTCTCATCCCGAATGCCGAAAGAGTATTCAGGGAACATCCAACCCGGATTCGCAATTGGCATGTAAGGGAACGCCTGCCCGATCACGGCAACCTTTGCACCGCCTCGGTCAAAGAACTTGTAGGGCTTGAACAATTCCGCAGGTTCATCCCATTCGGCATCAAAAATGTTCTGACCCAAAGCGGCAAAGGGCAGCCCTTCGACGATTTCGTTAACTCTGTCGCTGCCCAGCGAGAACTCCCAATGAAAGGTCATTGCATCAGGTTTCAGCGCGTTCATGACATTGACCATGTCCTGACCGCCCGTCTGGTAACAGGTGTAAGACCCGTGCCAGGTATCGCCGCCATCCAAAAGCAGGGCATCGGGCCGGTCCGCACGGATGGCATTGATCACCGTCGAGACCCGGTCCAAACCACCGACCCGACCGTAGGTCTTTGCCAGGGCCGCAAAGTCGTCGTATGTCAGCGCATAGGCGGACGGGCTGCCATCCTCGATCCCGTAGGCCTTGCGGAATGCGGCCCCCGTGACGTGCGGCATCTGCCCTTTCGCCTCGCCGATACCCAGGTTTATCTCGGGTTCACGGAAGTAAATCGGTTTGAGTTGCGCGTGGATGTCAGTTACATGGATCAGGCTGATATTGCCAAAGGTCTGAAACTCCAGCAGCTGATCCTGCGTCAGACTTTGCTGCGCGGAGAGCCTGGCCCAATTGCCAAACCCGGACGCTCCGTACAGAGCCGATGCCGCCATTGAAACCTGCAAGAAGTCACGTCGAGAAATCATCTTTCGGCTTTCCTATTACACATATAAATGTGTGAATGTTGCATTCTTGAAAAACCCGCGCCGGACATCGCCCACGCGGGTCGTTCGTTATTGGCGCACGGCCGGGGTTTCGACTGAAAGCCCGTTGCCACGCGAGGCAACATAAAGCTCCAGCGCACGGAATTCGTCTGAACCTTCGGCAAAGGTTTCCGCCCGCGTATCACGAATACAACCGCGGAAACGATTGTGTCGCGAAATCAGCTTGGCCTGTTTCAAGCGATACGTCGGGAACCCATTGATCATTCCTTGGCTCAGGTGATCTGCCCGGATCATGTTGCCCCAATTGTCTTCATGACAGTTGGCACAGCTCAGCTCCAGCTGGCCATAGCGCGTATAGTACATTTCCTTGCCCTGTTCCCAATACGGGGCGGCATCACCGTCGATGGCAACGTTCATGGGCATCCCGCGTGACTGTAGTCCGATCAAAGCGACCATGCCCTGCATATCGCCGCCGGACCATTTCCAGGCATCGGCCTCCATGTGCTCAGTCCGGCACGCGTTGATCAGATCTTCCATGACCACCAGCTTGCCGGTTTCGGCATCAACTTTCGGCATGGAAGCCTGCAATCCCTTGAAGCTTTCCACCCCGTCGTGGCACGAGGCACAGCTTTTGCCGGCAGCCCCATCGACCGTCTCAAAAAGGTCGGCAGCCTGGTCGACGAAGATCATCGCCGGATTGTCGAAATCATCAATCTGAAGGGCCTGGGTTTCATTCGTACGGAAATGCCAACCGGAATAGATCGTGTCCAGGTTTTCCAAATGCGCCGGCGCTTCGGTGACCGAGGTCATGTCCAGCTCGTCATTGATCACAAGATTGTCTTCGTCAGGTCCGGCCATTGCTGCCACTGGGAAAACCAGAACTGCCGCGATCGCCGTTAATGCCTTTGTATTCATTACGTTCCTCCCTTGGTGGACCAGCGCCAAACGTCATGTCCGGCGCTGATCTGCCTTAGTGGTCGAGCCGTCAGGCGATCTCGATCGATTTCTTCTCGTCGTAGACAGAGCCGTCGTCATCGTACCAGGTGAACACGAACTCACCTGCCTCGGGCACGGTTGCCTCAAACTGGAAATACGGGTTGGTTGAGATTGCCGGCTCCATCGTCACATCGATCACCATTTCGCCGTTAAACTCACAGGTGAAACGGTTGATGATCGACCGAGGTATGACGTTGCCTTTTTTGTCCTTGCGCTGTCCGCTTTCCATCTTGTGGCTGATCAATGTCTTGATCGTGACGGTTTCGCCAGCTGCGGCTTTCTTGGGAACCTTGACGCGGGGTTTCACACCGGATGCCATTGGTTAGTCTCCTGTTCTTCGAGGCGCGCGTGGCTATCAGCCGCCGCAGCCGCCGATTGTCACTTTTACGGTCGCGGATGCCTTGGCAAAGCTGCCATCTGCCATCTTCGCCACGGCAATGACATCCTGCGTTCCGGCAAGGCGGATACGGGTTGAAGCGGCCTGTTCAGCGGCCAGTGCGCCAAAGTTGAACGTTGCGACGCCCGGTTCGGGGTTGCCTGCTGCAACGATCAGAATCGATGCTGCACCTGGGGCGCTTACTTCGATCGGTACGGTGTTTCCGTTTTCGGCGATTTCAGGTGCCGTCAGTGTAACACCGCCGTCGGCCACATCCGCCCCACCGGTAAACGCGGCAATCGCATCCTCAGCGGCCGCATTTGCACGAAACGGCATCATTGTCAGGAACGCGGCGCCCAGCCCAAGGGCCAGAGTTTCGCGGCGAGAGAGTTCCATTTTCAATCTCCTTTGAGTCTTCGAAAAATCACGCTGGACAAGCGCGACTATTCCTCTTTCAGGGTTGCAAGAAACGCGACCACGTCTTCGATTTCCTGCGCTGTCAGGATCGACGTCAGAGGCTCGGTCGGGGCTTTGCCGGTATAGGCGTCGCCCGGGCGGATATAGCCGTCATCCTTGTAGAATGCCGGCATCACCGTGCCTTCGAACGTCATTTTCGCGTTTGCAACCAATCCGCGAAGCTCGGCCTCGGACCAACGATCACCGGCACCATCCAGCGCCGGGCCAACCTCGCCATGGAACGGAATATCGGCCAAAGCCGAGACCGCATGGCACGCCACGCAATTGCCTTTTGACTTGTCGCCAACGATCAGCGCGCCATTTGCCGCGTCACCGGCCGCGCCGGTCAACGAGACCTCTACGGCACCATATTCACCATAGGTTACGTTTTTCGGGTCGGTATCCGCAGCAAACGCGGCACCCCCTGTCATTGCGCAGACCAATGTTAAGAGTCTCAGCTTCATGATCCCTCCCATTTGCTAACACGCCGACGGCGCTTTGCGACCCAAAGCATTTGTGTACCGTAGTCGACGAGGGCGGTCTGTCGCAACATTAAATTCATTACAATGAATTTTTTTATTTATATCCCCCGACCTCAGTCTTGCGAAATATTGTTTCGCTCCTGAATGCGCCGTGCGTGGTAGCGCTGAAAATCTTCACCATTTTCAAGTTCGTACCGCTTTTCGAAGACCCAGGTGAACAGATCCAAAGTTGTTCCTTTCGAAAACGCCCCCGGCATGACTGCAACCGCTGCATCGATGGCGGTGGCGTCCTCGGGAACCTCTTCCGGCAGGAATACAAGGGTCGGCGTAAACAGAATCCCCCATTTGCGCATCAGCGCTCTTTGCTCGCTCTCTTCCCCGTCAAAGTCGGTGGCCGTGGTGCTTCCGTGCAGATCCAGTTGGACGACAAAGAAGTTCTCTTCGATGTACGCCGCCAGGTCGGGCTGGGGGAAAACCTCTTCGTGCATTTTCTTGCAATAGATGCAGCCCTGTTGCTCGATAAACAAAACCAGGCGTTTGCCTTCATCTGACGCCTCTTCAAGATCCTCGCGAAGGTCTTTGAACGTGTCGCGCATCCATAGTGTTTTGTGCAACCCGTCGTCGCCAAGCTCGGCGGCGGAAACCGCCACGCCCACCAAGCACGCCATCAAAACTGACAATGTTCGCTTCATGTTGTCCTCCCGTATTATCCGATGGTCGCAAGCCAGGGCATATGGTCCAGCATCCATTGAGCCACGCGATTGATCGAGTTGGTTGCGATCAGAGCGCCGAACAGAATCAACAGACAGCCCATGGCCTTCTCGATCAGAGGTAAATGCTTTCTGAACCGCGCCATCCACTGCATGAAGGGGCGCACCAAAAAGGCCGCCAGAACAAAGGGGGCGGTCATTCCCACCCCGTAAACGAATAGAAGCATCGCACCGCGCCAAGCCGTCTCGGTTCCGGCCGCCGTAAACAGGATTGCAGCAAGCACGGGCCCGACACAGGGCGTCCAGCCAAAAGCAAATGCCAGTCCCAGAACATACGCACCAATCAGGCTCGGGTTTGATGTTTCACCGACATCTGCCCGAAACTGGCGATACAGGAATCCGATGCGAATCAGCCCCAGGAAATGCAAGCCCATCGCCATGATGATGGCCGCGGCGATCCATCGAAGGATATCGAAGTATTCGCGGATCATTTGACCGAATATCGAAGCCGTGGCTCCAAGGGCCATAAAAATCGTTATGATCCCTGCTGCAAAAGCGATTGCAGAAAGCGTTGCCCTGCGGCGAACGTTGCCGGAAATGACTGAACTGGCAGATATCTGCTCCATCCCGACACCCGCCAGGTAACTGAGGTAAAACGGCACAATCGGAAGGATGCACGGGGACAGAAATGACAACAGCCCTGCGACCAAAGCCCCTGCAAATGTGATGTCGAGCATGGTCAAACCTGTCCTGGCACGCTATCATTCATACATTCAAAGTAATAAAGATATGACGCTGCGGTCAATCGGAGCTTGAGATGCGCCACCTTTTCCTGCTTGTGCTTGCGGTCACGTTGCTTGTTTCGCCCCTGGCTTTACGGGCTGAAATGACGCTTCTGATGGCCGAAGAAGATGGGTGCATGTGGTGTGCCCGATGGGATTCCGAAATCTCGGGGATCTACCCGAAAACACAAGAAGGAGTTGCCGCCCCGCTTCAGCGTGTCGACATCCATGAAACCCTGCCGGATGGGATCACCCTAAAACGACCTCTCTACTACACTCCGACCTTTGTTTTGCTGTACAACGGCCAAGAAGTCGGCCGGATCGAAGGCTACCCCGGCGAAGACTTTTTCTGGGGGTTGTTGGGCGTGATGCTGCGTGACGCAGGGATACAGGTTGAGACCTCTGGCTAATCGGCGGCAAATTACATAAACTGTTTTGAATGCGTGAAGCTGAGAAAGCGAGGCGATCCTTTTGGACAAACCATCGAAACTGCCGGTGTTCACAAAGGACATGTGTGCAGAAGATCTGGACCGAATGATGGAGAATGCCCAGACGGCATCAAACTTCCTGAAGGCCATCAGCCACGAGGGGCGTCTGATGATCTTGTGCTATCTGTCATCGGGTGAAAAGTCCGTCACCCAGATGGAAGAGATGCTGTCGGCGAGACAGGCCGCCGTATCCCAACAGTTATCCCGACTGCGCTTTGAAGGCTTGGTCAAAACACGGCGCGAGGGTAAGACAATTTATTACAGATTGGCTGATGATCGTTCGACGCAAATACTGGAAGTCGTTTACGATCTTTTCTGCCGGGAGACGTAGAAGCCGGTCAAGACGCCGCCAGCTTTGGGAGGAGACTGGCAATGTTCGAAGCATTGGGAGACGCAAATGCCGTTGCTCTGATCGGTTTGATTGGGGGCATCGCTTTGGGGCTGGCTGCGCGCATCGGTCGCTTTTGCACGTTGGGTGCAATCGAAGACTTCCTTTACGCAGGCGATGATCGGCGACTTCGCATGTGGGCGGTTGCGATTGGCGTCGCGATTGTTGGAAGCCATGCCGCCATGGCGTTCGGGTGGCTTGACCCGGTCGGAACACGCTACCTTGCCCAGACTTGGAACCCGATCGGTTCGATCGTGGGCGGCCTCATGTTCGGTTATGGAATGGCCATCAGCGGGAACTGCGGCTATGGGGCGCTGGCAAGGTTGGGAGGCGGCGACCTTCGATCCTTCGTCATCGTCCTGATCATGGGCCTTTCGGCATATGTCGTAATGTCCGGCCCCCTGGCATATCTGCGGGTTTGGCTGTTTCCAGTGGAAATGGATATCAGCGCGCCCCAAAGCGTCAGCTTTCTAGCTGAACGGTTGACCTTTGTTCCGGCGTGGCTCGTCGGTACTGCCGTCGGTGTCGTTTTGGTGGTCTTCGCTTTGGCGAACCAGCAGTTCCGCCGCACGCCAGCGCAGGTGTTCTGGGGATCTGTGGTTGGACTGGCGATCGTCTCGGGCTGGCTTGGCACAAACTGGGTAACAACCCACGGTTTTGACGGTGAGCCGGTGCAAACGCATACCTTCGCGGCACCCTTGGGTGACACGATATTCTACTTGATGACAGCGTCCGGAAACACTTTGTCTTTTGCCGTCGGATCAGTCTCGGGCGTTCTGATCGGCGCATTTTTGGGGTCCTGGTCAAAGGGTCATTTTCGCTGGGAAGCCTGCGAAGATCCGCGCGAATTGAAACGGCAGATGCTGGGCGCGGCGATCATGGGCCCCGGAGCGATCATCGCAGTAGGTTGCAGCGTCGGACAAGGCATATCTGCCTTCTCACTTCTGGCCTACAGCGCGCCTGTGACATTCGCCGCGATCTTTGCAGGCGCGGCGCTTGGGCTGAGACAACTCGTGTCCGGGCTGTCCTTCATTACCGAGCGCTGAGTTCTTAACACCACCATGCCTTATGCCAAAAAGGTGTCGGTCGCGCTGATCAGCCCCACTTGAGTGGTCAGGCTTTGTTGGTTGGTACATGACCCGTCTTTTGGTTGATCTAAAGAATGGTTTGCGGCGCTCGCACCCGCAATGCCGCAGGGTCGGTCGAGAATTCTGCACAGCCCAATCGCATGCGTCACTCCGCAAAAGGCGGAACAGGAATCTTCAACGATCTTCAATGCCAAAAGAACCCAGCCCTTGAGCCGCAAGCCTTCAGGCAATCACGAGGCAGGTCTTGCCTCGGATAAACTATCAAAAAAGGCAACAAGGTCTTCAGCAACCGCAGCTTCGGCTTTCTGACACATTGAATATCTGCCTGTGTAAAACAGATCTGGTCGTCAACAAGGACCCTGCAAACCCACAAGGCAACTGAGGCAAAAGTTATCACCGGACAGCCAGACAGGTCTTCGACTTTTTAAGATCTCTGCCCTGTCTGGCTGTACATGTTGCATTCTTGGCAAGTGACGCGCATTTCTTCGCAAAGCTTTCGTCAGCCCGAATGAATTAGCGCTTTTGCCAAGAACCGGCCTTAGTTCATGCCCAAGGCTTCTTTGTACATCTCGATGACAGCCTCTTGCTCGGCAATATCATCCTTATCTCTTTTTCTGAGAGAAATGATGCTGCGAAGAGCCTTCACATCGTAGCCGCGCGATTTACTCTCTGCGTACACTTCCTTTATTTGATCCGCGATGTCTTTCTTTTCCAATTCCAGGCGCTCGATACGCTCAACAAATTGGCGCAACTCCCCAGAGGTGACCTTGTAACTTGCTTCTGCTTCTTCCGACATGCTCATCCAATTCTTCCCAATTCTGGATCATCACCGCTAAGAGAATACAGTTCATACCACCTGTATTCGCCTCAAGCTTTGGTTGCTACACACAAAACAGTTTTCGAGAGGCAGAAGCAACGACGTGCCCGGGCCTCGGCCATGGCTTTTTTCCGTTGTTCCACCGGCTTGTATTCACCGCATCCAGCCCCTCAAACCGTTCGATGAACTGGCACGGCTCATCGGCAGTCACGCGACAGTTGGCGGCAGTCTGATCTTTGGTGATGCCTTCCATACGCGTCCGTCCCAAGGGCTGAAATCTGATGCAGGAAGCCGGATACAATGCCGCCGCCCGGGTCGCAAGCACCCAATCCCACCCAATCCCCAAGCGCACTTGTACGGCGTGATCCGTTCCGGTAAGCGCGGGGGTAGTTCACGAAGAGATGTAGGGCACCATGTTCGAATTCATCACTTGGGGCGGCGCAGCCCTTTCTCTGACCGGCCTCGCCGGCCTGATCTGGTGTATTCTTCGCGTGATGAAAGCGCGCAAGGCGGGTCTGTCAGACGACGAACTGCGCGCGACCGTTCAGGGCGTTTTGCCCTGGAACTTGGCGTCTTTGTTCCTGTCCGTCCTTGGATTGATGCTGGTCATCCTCGGGATATCCTTTGGATGACCACTTGTTTCAAATCGGCAAGTTGTCGAACTGCGCTTCCATAGCGTCTTCACACAGGGCTGCATCCAGACGCCGCAGGCGGGACGGCACCTGCATCCCCTGCTGTCGCATACGGTCGACAACCTTGCTCACACTCGGCTGAAGCGCCAAACGCGTATCAAGGCACGCATTTCTGAGCTCTTGTTCAAGCCGTTCTGCTTCGGAATAAAGACTTGTCGATGTCATAATACCCTCCCAAGTGTCGCCAGTATCCCAGATATAGGTAACGGGAATAAGACCCGCTGATATTAACCTGAAATTGTGCGGGATATTGCCCAACACATTCGCGTTTTCGGCAATCCGGCGCGGATGGGCTAAAGTTTAAGCTGATTTAATCGTGAATGCCTTGACGCGCATCAAACACAGGTTCGATGTTGCATCACATTCCATTTTACATATATGATGACGACAACCGATACGGAGGAAATCATGACACCCGCAGTGAAAGCGTTTTTTGACGATCAAACCTTCACGGTGTCCTACGTTGTTCATGAACCGCAAGGGCGTGCCTGCGCCATCATCGACAGTGTTCTGGATTTCGATCATGCTTCGGGGCGCACAGAGACAAAATCGGCTGACGCAATCATCGGCTTTGTGCGCACGCACGATCTAAAGGTTGAGTGGATTTTGGAAAGCCACGTTCACGCCGATCACCTGTCTGCGGCCCCCTACCTGCAACAGGAACTGGGTGGCAAAATCGGAATTGGCGCTCAGATCGTCACCGTGCAGGACACGTTCGGCAAAGTCTTCAATGAAGGAACCGAGTTCCAGCGCGATGGTAGCCAGTTCGACGCCTTGTTCTCGGAGGGGGACAGTTTTCACATTGGGCAGATGCGCGGCGATGTTCTTCATACCCCTGGCCATACCCCGGCCTGCTTGACCTATGTGATAGGCGACGCCGCCTTTGTAGGCGACACGCTGTTCATGCCGGATTTCGGCACGGCCCGCTGCGATTTTCCCGGAGGCTCCTCAGCCACATTGTTTGAATCGATCCAGAAAATCCTGTCGCTGCCGGACGAAACGCGCATCTTTGTCGGACATGACTACAAAGCGCCGGGCCGCGATGAATATGCCTGGGAAACGACGGTAGGCGAACAGAAAGCGCTGAACGTCCATATCGGACAAGGACGCAGCATCGAAGAATTCGTGGAAATGCGTGACGCAAGGGACGCCACCCTTGCCATGCCGCGCCTGATCCTGCCCTCTTTGCAGGTCAACATGCGGGCGGGGCAAATGCCGCCCGCCGATGAGCAAGGCGGTGTATTCCTGAAGCTGCCGGTGAACAAAATCTGACGCAAGTCAAGTCAATCAAAAAAGGATAAACCCACATGAACATCGAGTGGATCTGGGGGTTGTGCGGTGGCCTGCTGATTGGCCTGGGCGGAGCCGTTTACCTGCTTGGAAATGGCAGGATCATGGGGGCAAGCGGCATTTTGGGTGGCCTTGTCGACGGTGAGGCCCGCGACACCAAAGCCGAACGCCTGGCCTTCATCGCCGGGTTGATCGGTATGCCGCTTCTGCTGCGGCCACTGATCGCCCCCGAGGCCCAAACGCATCTCACCAGCAATCTGGGCCTTGTTGTTGTGGCCGGGCTTCTGGTCGGTGTGGGAACGCGTGTCGCTAATGGCTGCACGTCGGGTCACGGGGTCTGTGGCATCTCGCGATTTTCTCTGCGCGGCATCGTGGCCACCGTATTCTATATCCTTGCCGGCGGAATGACCCTCGTTCTGCTGCGCCATGTTTGGGGGTTGATCTGATGCGCCTTTTGATTGCTTTGCTCGCAGGATCGCTGTTCGGTGCCGGATTGTTGATTTCGGGCATGACGGACACGACCAAGGTTCAGGGCTGGTTGGATGTTTTCGGAAACTGGGACCCGACCCTGGCCTTTGTGATGGGCGGCGCCATCCTGCCGATGCTTGTGGCCTGGAGGCTGACCTCTGGGCGCAAGGCCTTGACCGGAGGCGATTTTCCACCTCCTCCGAGGTCCGAGGTTGATCGCAGGCTCATCATTGGTTCCGTCCTGTTCGGAATGGGCTGGGGCTTGGCCGGGCTTTGCCCGGGACCGGCGATGGCCTCGCTGACATATGGTGGTTTGGGTGGCCTAGTCTTCCTGATCGCGATGGTTGCAGGCATGTTCATCGCGCCAACGCTGGGGGCTCAACTGGACAGAGCCGCAAACGCGGCCTAAGGATTTGGCATGGAGATTCGACCGATCACGCCCCGCTATGCTGTCTCACCGCAGATCACTGTAGAAGACGTCCCGGCAATTGCCGAGGCAGGCTTCGTCAAGGTGATCTGCAACCGGCCCGATGTTGAGGTTCCCGCGATCATGCAATCCAACGCGATCGGTGAAGCCGTCCGTGCGGCAGGCATGGAATACGAGGTGTTGGAGCTGACCCACCAGACCATGACGCCCGAGATTGCAAAGCAGCAGCGTGACCTGGCAGAAAGCTGCGATGGCCCGGTTCTGGCTTATTGCGCCTCGGGCACTCGGTGTTCGGTGGTCTGGGCCCTTGGTCAATGCGACCGCATGAGCACGGACGACATTCTGGCTGCCACGACAAATGCCGGGTATCAACTGGAAAACCTGCGCCCTGCCCTGGAACACTTCCGCAGCAAGGCAGACTAAACCCTATTCCGCGCCGGGATTCGTGTCGGCCGCGTCAAGGCCAGCCAGTTGCGAAATCTCTGCGACCATGCGTTCGGAATCGTTCAGTGACAGATCGTTGCCTGTCAGATCCAAACCCGCGTCCTCTATTGCCGGAGGCATGACATCCACCGCGCCGGAAACCGGTTCGACCAGGTCATCGTGCGGCTGCATTCTCCCTCGGCTTTCGATGAACTCCTGCGCGTCGTCCCCCGACAAGGCGGGCAGGGTCGAATGTTCGTTCAACCGAACGGCGCGCAACCCACCACATTGACCAAGGCGGCCAATGCCCGTTGGCTTTCGGTCGATGGTCAATATCTCAGTTCTGTCCAGGCGCGCGCCGCGCAATGGCAAGACACATCCAGGTTGAATCTCTGACAGATCGGACAGTGGCAGCGACATCCGGCACAAGACGGCGTTCAGTTCCGCCCGAACAACACCCGATGCCTGCTCAAGCCGGAGACCGGCCGGGTCCGTGCCCTCCTCTGCCTTTTCCGGCGTGGCAGGATGCTCTGGAAGAAAGATCGAGATCTGTCCCTGCTGTGCCCCGCCGGCCAGATCAACCGTCAGATCGAAGACACGGTATTCATCTTCAGTCATGGCCAACGACAAGCCGCGCGAATCTTTCGTACGTGCCGCGAACTCGTATCCCGTCAGGCAGACCTGCTCGGCCGCGGCGTCTATTGAGCCGGCGGTCAAGGTCAGAGCGGTTTCGATAAGTGGCGCCACCATGGCGGCGTCCGTATCCGTAAAGGCCCTTGGGTCAGGATCACCGGGCAGTACTTCACCGATGGTCTGGGTTTGCACAATGGCGGACACCATATGCGGGCTCAGGCAAATCCCTGCGCGCCCCTCGGGCCCGTCAAACACCAACATCAGCCAATCCTGAGCGACTGATTCCACCATGTCATCCTGCGTGCGGCTGGCCTGTTTTGCCCCGATGACAGCCAAGGGAAGGTTCAATCGATCACTTGCCGCCCGCGCAAACCCCAAGCGCAGCGCCCGCAGAACCGAACGCGGGCGATCGCCCAGATCTTTTCGTCCAACAGACAGTTTGCGCGCCAAAGCGGCGCTGACGGTTTGTGACATGGCGCCCGATCACCAGTTGCTTCAATAACTGGCTATTGGTTTACCCTGCCGAGCGTTACGAAGTTCTTTATGGCCGTGTCATTGCGCGGCCTGCTGGAAAGCCAAAGGCAAGCTGACCCGGAACGCCGCACCGCCCTGCCCGGGCAAATAGGTGATCTCACCGCCCAACCGTTGCATGATCTCGCGGCAAATGGCCAAGCCCAGACCTGCGCCCCCTGCCTTGTCGACCCCGACTCGGGCAAATTTCTCGAACACCATCGAACGCGCGCCGGGTGGAATGCCGCTGCCGTTGTCGATGAAATCGATGATGACCCTGCCGCCGACGTCGTGGGCTGAAATGACCAATACCGGATCTTCCGCGTCACAGTATTTCTGCGCGTTCGAGATCAGATTGATGAACACCTGCCCCAACCGGTCCAGATCCGTATGCAGGCGCATTCGCTCTGCCGTAAGAGTCCGCCGGACCATGATTTTCCGCTCTGCTCCGGCCAGTGCGCTGGACACCGCCCGGTCCAGAACCGAACGCAAACTGTCATCGCTGAGGTTCAGATTGACCTGCCCGTTTTCCAGCACGCTCAAGTCCAGCAGATCGTCGAGAAGCCGGGTCAGGCGCAAGGCCTCATCGTGAATGATTGCGGCATAGCGGGTCTGCTCCTCTCGGCTCAGGCCCTCTGTATCCCGCATGATCTCGGAAAACGCTCGGATCGAGGTCATCGGCGTGCGCAACTCGTGACTGACCTGGCTGAGAAAGCTGTCTTTTTGTTCGGAAATCTGCGTAAGTTTGGTGTTTGCTTCGCGCAATTGGCGCGCCGTACGGGACAATTCCGACGACTTCTCTTCCAGCTTCCCCGAATACTCCAGAAGCTGGGCCGATTCATCCGCCACCGCCAGCAGATCTTCTACGGAAACTGAAGACCCACCGACGATTTGCGCAATCATCGCATGCGCCGTGGCGGTGCCGACCGACCCGCTCAACTCTCGCTCCAGCCGGTTCAGGAAACCCGGGGTCGGTTCTGGCATATGCGACCGGCCGCCCTGTTTTTCAGCCTCTGCCTGAAAAAACTCCTGCGCCGGGGCGGCGCCCAGAATACGCTGTGTCATGATCATCAGGTCTTCGCTTTGCGCCACCGAGCCGGACCAGCCACCGGGTGAAACCGAGTGATCGAAAACATTGACGAACTGCGCCCCCTGCAAACGTTCCAGGGGGCTGGGAAAGCTCAGAAGGGACGCTATGCAAAAGGCAATGGTGTTCAGGGACAGGGACCACATCACGGTATGAACCATCGGATCGATCCCTTCGATCCCGAACAGGGCATGAGGACGCAACCAGGCAAGGCCGAACGGCCCATTCTGCATGACGGCATCCGGCATCCACGGCGCGCCCATACCTGGCAACAACAGCGTATATATCCAAAGTGCGAAACCGACGCTCAACCCGACCAGCGCCCCTGTCCGGGTTGCTCCGCGCCAGAACAATCCCCCGACCAAAGCAGGCAGAATCTGCGAGATTCCGGCAAAGGCAATCAATCCGATCGAGGCCAGTGCAGCACCCCCACCGGACAACCGATAATAAAAGTAACCCAACGCCATGATCACGGCGATGGACACGCGGCGCGCAACCAGAACGATGCTGCGCACATCGCCCGAGACCGAGCCCGTACCCTCATGCGTGTTCAACCAAATGGGCATGACCACATGATTCGAAACCATCGTCGACAAGGCCATTGCGCTGACGATGACCATCGACGTTGCGGACGAAAACCCGCCGATAAAGGACAGCATGGCCAACCAGTCATTGCCCTGCGACAGCGGCACCGTCAGCACGAACAGATCGGGATTGGCCCCCTCTGGCAACAGATCCAGACCAACGACGGCAATTGGCACGACAAAAAGGCTCATCAAAAGCAGATAGAGCGGAAACGCCCAGGCGGCGGTTCGCAGATGGCTTTCGTCATCATTTTCGACCACCATCACCTGAAACATCCGCGGCAGGCAGATAAAGGCCGCGGCGGACAGGAAGATGAAAGTCGTCCAGCGCCCGGCGTCAACGTTCCACTGTCCGATTTCCGAGGCATCTATCCTCTCCATCATCGGGCCAACGCCACCGGCAATGCCCCACACCACGAAAACGCCCACGGCGATAAGAGCGAACAGTTTGACAACGGCCTCCACGGCGATGGCGGTGACCACACCGTGGTGACGCTCGTTCACGTCCAGATTGCGCGTGCCGAAAAGAATTGCGAACACGGCAAGCCCCGCCGCCATCCAGAATACGCTGGACCCTTCGCGATACAGACCCGATGGATCGGCTTCGGCGAAAATCGAAAAGGACAGGGTGATCGATTGCAACTGGAGCGCGATGTAGGGTGTCCCGCCAAGCACGGCAAGAACGGTCACACACACGGCAAGCGTGTTCGACTTGCCATAGCGCGATGACAACAGGTCCGCGATCGAGGTCACCCGCTGACTGCGCCCGACCCTCACCAGTTTGCGCAATCCCCACCACCAACTGACCATCACCAGGGTTGGGCCAAGGTAAATCGTTACAAACTCCAACCCGGACCGCGCGGCATTGCCCACCGCACCATAGAACGTCCACGCCGTGCAATAGATCGACAGCGACAAGGTATAGATCAGGGGCGAGCGCAGCCACTTGCCCCGCCCTGCCGCAGCCATCCGGTCAGCGGCGAAAGCCACGGCGAACAGGAAGATGACATAGCCAAGGCAGACCAGGATCAGCGTGTTAATGGTTGCCATCACTCAGCGTCCGCGTCTTGATCCTCGCGCACGCCCAAACGGCGGGCGGCAACTCCGAAAACCAACCCAACCACGATCAGCGCACCCCAGCAGACAAAGATGTAATACATTGCCGACGACAAGGGGACAGCCTCGCCCTTGCCGGGCTGATCGGGCCACAGCAACGGAAGCGCCAGCAGCGCCGCCCCCAAGAACGGCAGCAGCCGCGCCGCATCCGCCAGCCTACGTCGGCGATAGCTTTGACGTTCGAGAAAAAGCGAGGGGCGTGCGCCCTGTGGTGCGCCCTTTTTGCCCTCGCCAGACATCATATTCGCGTCGCCTGCGCGTGAAGATCGCGCACGGCCGTCAGAACTTCGGCATTGGAAAACGGTTTGGTCATGAAACGGCTGACACCAGCGTTTTCCGCCATTTCCCTGTCGCGCGATTGACCGCGCGCCGTCAGCATCAAAACCGGCAAACCTGCCAGCTCTTCCATCTCTCGGATGTCCCGCAGGATATCCATGCCGCTCTTGCCCGGCAGCATGACGTCCAGAATGACCAGATCGGGCTGTGCCCTCTGAATCACCTGAACCGCATCCGTGCCATCGCCATGCGTGTCCACCTGCCATCCCTCGCGGGTCAGCAGAAACCGGATTGCTTCGGCAATGTTCGGCTCGTCCTCGATCAACAGAACCTTACGGCTCATATTTTCAGTTCCTCCCCAAGACCGTTCCTCCATCCTCAGATCGGTCCCCGCCAGATTAAGCCTTCTGTCGGGAAAGTGTCAAAAGCCTTCGCTCAAAATCGACGGTTCGCGGCGGGCCTTGCAAGCATTGCTGGGACAGACGCGGCAGTTCGGCCCGACTTGCGTGACCGGAGCGGCACCTGCCGCCTCGTTGCCCGAACGGACCAACATCACCGAGCGATAAACGGGATCCTGATCATACCCCAATACCGCATAAGGCCAAGCATAGGCGAAACATTCGAATTCAGCCGGGGTCCGCCCCATCTGGACAACCTGCTTGCGCACCGGAACAAGTGGGCGGCTCAAAGCCGTGAACAACGGCCACAGCGGGCAAACCTCACCATGCCGCGCCAAAGCAAAGCCCGGGATCGGCTTGATGAACAATATGCTGCCGGATGCATCGCACAGCACCATGCCAACCGGCTGCGGCAACACGTCATCGGGTATGAACGCCAGTCGTCGCAGAACGGTGGCGACGTCCACGGAAAAGCGATAAGCCAACGCGATGGGATCCGTGTCGCCTTTTTGCAGGCTCGATCGAAGCGCATCCAGCGGCAAAGCGATTGCATCATCGCGATACATCTTCAGAACTTCACGCGCCACAGTTCGGGCCGCCGACGTGTTGAGGACGCTCAGATCAACGGCATCCACGTCCTCGCCCTGTTCCAATTCCGGAAAACTGTACCTGCGGCTTTCGAAGAACGCTTCGACCTCTTCAAGCGGAACACCGCGCGGATCAATTGACGAGTCGCTTTCGTCCAGAAAGGTTACTAGTGCCTTTGAACTGCCGGCCAGCCGCTCTGCATCCTGGTGCAGGTTTTTGTGAAACCGCTCTTGCCACTCTGCCTCGATGTCCTCTGTGTCTGCAAGAATTGCCGCTGTTGAACGAATCGCCGCCGCCGTTGACAGCACTTCGTGCATTGATGCCGCAAGATGCGGGTCATGAGTCAGCCGGTCCGACAAGATCTCGACATTCCGCTCAAGCGAAACAACCCGGCGGTGCATCTGCGCAAGAACTCCGGCCCACCCGGGAAAGCGCCCGGCAAATTCCTCCAGCCCGTCCACTTCGGCCTGCTGCCCGACGGCGTCATCCGCCGCCTCTCGCAGGGCCGACACAAGGGTTGCCTCGATCCCCTGTGTCAGGACAGAGGGTTCGACGGAAAGCGCAGACGCAATATCCACCAGCAATTTGCCACCGATCCGGCGGCGGTTATGTTCGATCAGATTCAAGTAAGACGCGGATATCCCGGCAAGGCGTGCAAGTTCCGCCTGCCGAAGCCCGGCAATCTGCCGTCTTTCCCGAATACGGCTTCCCGTCAACATATCACGCATGATCGTATTCTCCTGGCCAGGCTTCAGCCTCATTTTTCAGAACATATCATGTGTTTCGCTGGTTTACCGAGGAATTTTCAAACCATATTTACAATCTTGACAAAAGCGGCAGCCGCCAATGCGCATCAATGGCCACAAGAAACCGCATCTCCCCTTCAATTCCGCGTGGTTTCCCGGCACGATAAGCGGATGAGTGACCCCGCCTTTGAATATGCACCGATCGGGCTTGTTGAACTGGAAAACCGGATCATCAGACGCTGCAATCTGCAATTCGCCCGCACTTTCGGCGGGGAAGAGGCCGATTACCGCAACATGCCGCTGTTGCACCTCTATCCCTCGGTCGCGGATTGGGAGAGGATCGGGGAACGCAGCCTGCAAGTGATGCGAGACACCGGCTATTATACGGATGAGCGCGTCATGCGGCGGCGCAATGGCGATCTGTTCTGGTGCCGCGCCCGTGGCCGCTCTTTGACGCCCGATGACCCGTTCCGCCATGGAATCTGGAGCTTTTCCGACATCTCGGAAGAACGTCCCCTTGTCGAATTGACCGTTCGAGAACGCGAAGTGGCGATCCTGTCCTGCCGCGGCCTGTCCGCCAAGGAAATCGGCGCCGAACTGGGCCTGAGTTACCGCACAATCGAAGCCTATCGCGCCCGCCTGCTTGAGAAATTCGGCGCCCGCAAACTGTCCGAGCTTGTCGCCAAATTGTCAGGGATGCCTCTGTAATCTGTCCGCCCCTTTAAATTATACGGGATTCCCGCCTGTGATGGTGCGAGTCGGCGCTTTTCATGCACCGCCGCTTAGCCTATAACCCTGCGTAATTTGATCAGAGCCCGCAAGAAACAGACGGGCCAAAGGGGAACCGTCGAGGACACTCATGACAGACACCAAACACGAAGCGGATGTGGCATTCATCAAGGCTCTGGCCGAGTTGCTGCGTGACAATGACCTGACCGAATTGCAGGTAAAGCGCGAATATGGTGAGGAAGACAGCCTGAACGTGCGCGTAAGCCGCTTGACACAGGCCGCAGCCGCACCGGTTCAGGTTGCCGTCCCTGCGGCAGCACCAGCTCCTGCCGCTGCTGCCGCGGCTGCGCCTGCCGTGGCCGAAGCCCCGGCTGCTCAGGAAGATCCGGCCAGCCACCCTGGCGCGGTGACCTCACCCATGGTTGGAACCGTCTACATGCAGCCCGAGCCCGGCGCGCCCGCATTTATCTCGGTCGGCGCTTCCGTGTCCGAAGGCGACACGCTGCTGATCGTCGAAGCGATGAAGACCATGAACCACATCCACGCGCCCAAGTCGGGCACGATCAAACGTGTTCTGGTCGGCGATGGCGACGCTGTGGAGTTCGGCACACCTCTGGTCATCATCGAGTAAGGCGGGCCCATGTTCGACAAGATCCTGATTGCCAACCGAGGCGAGATCGCCCTGCGCGTCATCCGCGCCGCCCGCGAGATGGGGATTAAGACGGTAGCCGTCCACTCCACCGCGGACAGCGACGCAATGCATGTGCGCATGGCGGACGAATCGGTCTGCATCGGCCCCCCGCCCAGCCCCCAAAGCTACCTGTCCGTGCCCGCGATCATTTCGGCCTGTGAAATCACCGGTGCGCAGGCGATCCACCCTGGCTATGGCTTCCTGTCCGAGAATGCCGAGTTCGTGCAGATCGTCGAAGATCACGGCATCACGTTCATCGGCCCCACCGCGGAACACATCCGCGTCATGGGCGACAAGATTACGGCCAAGGACACGATGAAGGCTCTGGGCGTGCCTTGCGTGCCGGGATCAGACGGCGGCGTGCCTGATCTTGCGACGGCCAAGAAGATCGGTGAGGAATTCGGCTATCCGGTCATCATCAAGGCTACCGCAGGCGGTGGCGGTCGCGGCATGAAGGTTGCGATGAACGCTGACGAAATGGAAAGCGCCTTCATGACTGCACGGGCCGAGGGCAAGGCCGCCTTTGGCAACGACGAAGTCTATATCGAGAAATACCTGACCACGCCGCGCCACATCGAAATTCAGGTGTTTGGCGACGGTAAAGGCAAGGCTGTTCATCTGGGCGAACGGGATTGTTCGCTTCAGCGGCGCCACCAGAAGGTGTTCGAAGAGGCCCCCGGCCCCTGCATCACACCCGAAGAACGCGCCAGGATCGGCAAGATCTGCGCGGATGCGGTCGCGAAAATCAACTATATCGGTGCCGGCACCATCGAGTTCCTCTACGAAAATGGCGAGTTCTATTTCATCGAAATGAACACTCGACTTCAGGTGGAACACCCAGTCACCGAAGGTATCTTTGGCGTCGATCTGGTGCGCGAACAAATCCTTGTCGCAGCGGGTGAACCGATGTCGTTCGATCAGGACGATCTGGAAATCAACGGCCACGCCATCGAGGTTCGGATCAACGCCGAAAAGCTGCCAAATTTCTCGCCCTGCCCCGGCAAGATCACCGCGTACCACGCGCCGGGGGGCCTTGGCGTTCGAATGGACTCGGCTCTGTATGACGGGTATTCGATTCCACCCTATTATGACTCTCTGATCGCCAAGCTGATCGTGCAGGGCCGTGACCGGGCCGAAGCGCTGGCCCGACTGGAACGCGCGCTGGGGGAATTGATTGTCGACGGTATCGATACCACGGTCCCTCTGTTCCACGCACTGTTGCAGGAACCCGATCTGCGCAGCGGCGACTACAACATCCATTGGCTGGAGCGCTGGCTTGCGGAGAACATGGAACAATAGTCACCAAGGACCGGAGGGCCTATGCCCTCCGGTTGCCTCATACCTGACATGAGCCTGTCCCCCGAACTTTTGTTGCATGGCTATTCCATCGGTATCTTTCCGATGGCCGAGCATCGCGATGACCCCGAGCTGTTTTGGGTCGATCCCAAGTTTCGCGGCGTCTTTCCACTGGACGGATTCCACATTTCCCGAAGCCTGGCGCGCCGTATCCGAAACTGCGGGTTCGATATCTCGATCGACCAGGACTTTTCCGGCGTCGTCGACGGGTGTGCCGACAGGGCAGATACCTGGATCAACGCCGAACTTCATGACCTGTACCGTCAGTTGCACCAAACCGGGCATGCGCATTCACTGGAAGTCTGGGAAGACACCGATCTGGTGGGCGGCGTCTATGGCGTGACCCTGGGCGCAGCATTTTTCGGCGAAAGCATGTTTTCAAGACGCAAAGACGCCTCGAAAATCGCCCTCGCCTATCTTGTGGACCGCCTGCGGCAAACCGGCTTCCGCCTGTTTGACACGCAGTTTCTGACCGCGCATCTGGCATCTTTGGGCGCAATCGAAATTCCGCGCAGCGCCTACAAGAAAGAGCTGGAAGAGGCCTTGAACCACAGCGCCGATTTCTCGGCACCGCTGAATCAGTCGGCGGCAGGTGTGATACACCGTATGACCCAAACGTCATAACGCGCGTGATCCAGCGCGTTCAACGCGGGGGAGGTTGCGATCATCCAACCGTCAAACAGCTGATCGGCCTTTCCGCTCTCCCAGATGGTCAGATAGGCGAACGCGTCACCCGTTGGATTGTCAACGGGAAAACGGCAATCTCCCAAGGCAACATCCAGCCCAAATACCGCTACCGTCTCGCCGGTTTTCAATTCAACATCGACGGTCTGGCCGTTGACCTTGTCCAAGCCCCGCAACATTGCCCCGGGTCCAGATTGAACTTTCTGCTGCGCGGCCGCACCAGTGGCGGCCAGCAACAAGGCAAGAAACGCGGCGCGTATCATTCGCTGCCGTCTCCGGCTACGAACTTGACCAGAAGGGAAATCAGGCTGACCGCGCCCTGCGTATCCTCGATCTCATCGCCAGGTTCAAAGTAGAATGGCGACCCACCGGGCATCACCTCGACGAAATTGCCCCCCAGCAAACCTTCTGAGGAAATGACAATGGCACTGTCGTCCGGCACCAGAATCCCGTCCGCAATCGTGAAAGTCGTGTCTGCGCGGTAGGTTTCAGGGTTCAGGGTGACGCCCGTTACGGTTCCGATCTTGACCCCGGCAAGGCGAACATCCGTGCCGACACCCACACCCTCCAGAGATCTGAAAGACGCACCCAGTTCATATCCAGCAGCCCCTTGCGACAAGCCCGTCGATTGGCTGGCATAGACACCAAATGCCACAGCACCGGCCAAAACGACGCCGCCGACAAGAACTTCGGTCCAGTTATGGGTCGACATTATCGCCTCGTTTATTCCGGGCTCCAGGCCTCATAGTCCTTACGTTCAACCGGTTCCGCGCGACGCAGAGATCCGGCAGGAGCATAGGCCAGCGCGGTGCCAGTCAGGTTTTCCTGATGTGGTTTTTCCCAGGATTTATGCGGCAGCGGTTTATCTGTCGGAGGTTCGTCCCAAGTGCGATGCAACCAACCATGCCATTCAGGATCAACCCGGCTGGCTTCGGCCTCGCCATTGAAGATAACCCAACGCTTGCTGTCATCGGCATTGCGATAGAACACGTTGCCTTCATTGTCTTCGCCCACTTTCACGCCCTTGCGTGCAGTGTAGATCTGAGTGTTCAAAGTTGACCCATTCCACCAGGTCACGGCTCGCAAAAGACTGTTCAGGATTCCCATCGGGTGCCTCCGGCATTTCGTCGAAGAAAGGTATGGACCAAAGGCCCGCCAAGGTCCAGTGCCCCTGATACCACCTGCGTCACTCCGGCAGAAAGGCGGTCACTTCGATCTCGATCCTGTATTTCGGATCAATCAAACCGCATTCAATCATTGTCGCTGCCGGAGGATTGGTGCCAAAAGTTTCGGCCAGGATCGGCCAGCACGGCTCGAACTCGTTGCGATCGGGCAGCATGTATGTGACCCGAACCACATCGTCAAAGCCTGCGCCCGCCTCGGCCAGCGCCTTGCCGATGATGTCCAGCGCAGACCGGCATTGCGCCACCACGTCCTCGCCCTGCCCGACGGTCCCGGCGACGTGAACCCATCCGCCCGCGACCACCGCACGGCAGTACCCGACCTTGGCTTCGAACTCACCGCCCGAAGAAATGCGCTTCACTGCCATAATTCGTCACCTTTGTGGTTCGAAAACTTGCTAAAGCTTCCGCCGCCTAACTGCGCCGACACCCATGTGCGAGCGACGGATCCACAGCTTCATCTGGCTAAAAATACCCCGGGGGGATGCCCGAAGGGCAGCGGGGGCAGAGCCCCCTGAACCGGTTCAAGTGAAGTCCCACCGTCGCGGCAAATAGCCCGGCCTCAGCCCGCCGAGGCCGATTCCTTGGCCGCATCGGCATAGATGAACAGCGGCTGCGCGTCGGACATCACCGCCTCTTCGTTCACCACAACCTCGCTGACATTTTTCATGCCCGGCAGTTCGAACATGGTGTCCAGCAGAATATCCTCGAGAATAGACCGCAGGCCGCGCGCACCGGTTTTGCGCTCGATGGCTTTCTTGGCAATCGCTTTCAGCGCGTCATCGGTGAATCCCAGCTCAACATCTTCCAGTTCGAACAGACGCTGGTATTGCTTGACCAATGCGTTCTTGGGTTTGGTCAGGATGGTCACCAGCGCGTCTTCATCCAAATCCTCAAGCGTCGCCAGAACCGGCAGACGACCGACGAATTCCGGGATCAGCCCGAATTTCAGCAGATCCTCGGGCTCCAGATCCTTGAATATCTCACCCACACCGCGGTCGTCATTGTCGCGCACATCGGCACCAAAGCCCATGGCCGAGCCTTTGCCACGTTGCGCGATGATCTTGTCCAGACCCGCGAATGCACCGCCACAGATGAACAGAATGTTCGTCGTATCCACTTGCAGGAATTCCTGCTGGGGATGCTTGCGGCCACCCTGTGGAGGGACGCTGGCCACTGTCCCTTCCATCAGTTTCAGCAAGGCCTGCTGCACGCCCTCACCGGACACGTCACGCGTGATCGAGGGGTTTTCGGATTTGCGGGTAATCTTGTCGACCTCATCGATATAGACGATGCCGCGCTGCGCGCGTTCGACGTTGTACTCACTCGCCTGCAACAGCTTGAGGATGATGTTTTCGACATCCTCACCCACATAGCCGGCTTCGGTCAGGGTCGTCGCGTCGGCCATGGTAAACGGCACATCCAGAATACGCGCCAGCGTTTGCGCCAGCAGCGTCTTACCGCAACCGGTCGGACCGATCAGCAGGATATTCGACTTTGCCAGCTCGATATCGCTGCCCGCTTTCTGAGCGTGGTTCAAACGCTTGTAATGGTTGTGAACGGCCACCGACAGAACCCGCTTTGCCGTGGCCTGACCGATTACATAATCGTCCAGTACTTCGCAGATATCCTTGGGCGTCGGAACACCGTCAGATGACTTCAGCCCGCTGGCCTTGGTCTCTTCGCGGATGATGTCCATGCACAGCTCAACACATTCATCACAGATGAAAACTGTGGGGCCTGCGATCAGCTTACGGACTTCATGCTGGCTTTTGCCACAGAAGCTGCAGTAGAGCGTGTTTTTTCCATCGCCGCCTGAATTCGTCGCCATGATCTACCTTTCGGGCTTCGTCCCTGCGCCCCTTTTCGGGGGCGCTTACACCTGTGTGTGCAGCTTAGGCCAGCACTCTGGCGGCTACAATCTCAAAATGACCCCCGCGCCGGTGACGCGGGGTATTGGCCTCAGGCCTCTTCCGTGTCCATTTTCGCTCGGTTTTCGACGATCTCGTCGATGTGACCCCATTCCTTGGCCTCTTCCGGGCTCATGAAATTGTCACGATCCAGCGCTTTTTCGACGGCCTTTTTCGTCTGCCCCGTATGACGTACGTAGATGTCATACAGGCGATCCTTCAGCTTTTGCGTCTCGGCCGCGTGAATCATGATGTCGCTGGCCTGGCCCTGGTATCCGCCACTGGGCTGGTGCACCATGATGCGGCTGTTGGGCAGTGAAAAGCGCATTCCCTTCTCGCCCCCGGCCAAAAGGACCGAGCCCATTGAAGCCGCCTGACCGATCACCAATGTGGAACACTTCGGCTTGATGTATTGCATTGTGTCGTAAATCGACAAACCGCTGGTCACCACCCCGCCCGGCGAGTTGATGTAGATCGAGATTTCCTTGTTGGGGTTTTCCGCCTCGAGGTGCAGCAATTGCGCCACAACAAGATGGCTCATCCCATCATGAATCGGTCCGTTGATGAATATGATCCGCTCTTTCAGGAGGCGGGAGAAAATATCATAGGCGCGCTCGCCCCGGCTGGTCTGCTCAACGACCATGGGAACAAGTGTATTCATGTAGGTTTCTACGGGATCGAACATTCGTAACCTGCCTGTTTAGCTATGGATCGGGACAATATCCCAACAAGTGTTATCTGAGTCTTAGTGTCGGCTAAGGGGGGCTGCAAGGGGGGCAAGTGAGAACGCTGACCGAATGTCGATCATCATCAATCGTCAAGGCGAACCATCTGTTGTTTCCGGCAACGATCCGCAGATCGCCTTAAAGTGAATCATCTGCCCCCTCGCGTTGCGGGAACGTTCAATCCGAATTCCCCTTTCATACATCACGCTATTTTGATTCATACATATAGAAATGAATGTACGAAACGTGTACTGAAGGGTCTCACACTCACGCCTCTTTACGTAACGGAAACAACACCCGGCCAACGGGTTTGCAAGGAACTCAATCGATGGCACTTCCTCAGCTGTCCAATGACATGTCAAAAGAAGATTTTGACCGCATGGTCACCAACGCGACACGCGCTTCCAATTTTCTCAAGGCAATAAGCCACGAAGGCAGATTGATGATCCTCTGCCATCTGGTGTCCGGTGAAAAATCCGTCACCGAACTGGAAGAATTGCTGTCCGCCAGACAAGCCGCTGTATCACAGCAACTTTCCCGTCTGCGACTTGAAGGGTTGGTGATACCTCGCAGGGAAGGCAAAGCCATCTATTATCGTCTGGCGGATGATCGTCCCCGCCGCATGCTCGAAGTCGTTTACGAGCTCTTCTGCAGCGACGACCGGACCTAGGAACTGGCTCCGGCTGATAAAAGGTGCTACCGAAAAACAATCGAGCACCAAAAAACAATCGAGCACCAAGGAGACGAACATGATCCGCGTAATTCTGATGGGCCTGAGCCTGTTTGCACTGACTGCCTGCGAAACCGCCAAAGGCGCCGGCAAGGATATCGAAAAAGCCGGAGATGCCATCCAAGGCGCAGCAACCGACGTGCAGGAAAGCCTGTAATACACTATATTTTGCGCCGCGCGCGGGCCTTCTCTCAATATATAGTTGAAAGACATGGCATGCCGCGGTAGCTTTCCCTTACAGGTGCATAGACGCGGCATTGCATCATCTGACGCTAAATCGGGGCTCTTTCGCACACGCAGAAGAGCCCCGGTCCCTTTCGGCAGGGGTGAGTGGTAGCCTGTATGAAACCGAAATCGGCAAAGGAAAAGGCGTCAGGTGCGCAGACGCGGTCTTTGCATGCATCCTTTCGGACACTCCTGACGCCTTACCGGTTCGATGCGCCCCGAAGGGCACCCCGATCCAGTTGCCCCAGCCTCCTGAGAGACTGCGGCTGCCGCTTTGCCCCCGAAGGAACATCACAGCGTGCATCGGCCTTCTGAGAAGGTGGCCATCCGACTTGGGCACGAAACCCGCACTCGGCCGATCACCCACCGGTAAGCCATTGCAGTTAAACGAAAATCCTAAGATCCGGTCTCTCTGCCAAGACCCCCGGGCCTTTGCGTCCCACCTTCGGTTCCGAAGAACCTGTGTGGTGTTCAGACTGTTGCAGCACGCCTTGTATCTGACAAGAAAATAGCACCGCAGCATGAAAATTAGACGGGGATAAACTGTTGGTATCTGCCGGGAAATCTTTGTGGATAATCCGAGAAGTTTTGACTCCACGCCTGTTTGTCCCGGGAAATTTTCAGGCCTGAACCTGACCCCGGTTTTTTGCCCAATGCTGCGGGCGCGAAGGCCACCGCACGCGCCGTTAGTTGAGAATTGCAGGATTTGTACAACCTTCGGACCACCAATCTTTCGAATCGTACATACGGAGATTCGCCGATGCGTTGCACCATTTCCCATGCGCGCGCCCATTTGGGCGCTCTGGTCACCCGTGCACAGGACCCGCGCGAAGTGATCATTCTGACCCGGCACGGCAAACCGCTGGCCGCTCTGGTCTCGGTCGCCGAGGCGAAGCGGATCTGGCATTTGCAGGATGATGACGAGATCGGGTGGAAACACCCGCTGTCGGGAATTCGCGGGATGTGGTCGCGGGGACGCAACATCCCCGGAATGGAACCGGGACCGGACGGCAGCTATGTCACCGCGCGCGAAGCCGCGCTGAAGGTTCGCGAAATCCAGATGGCCCGCGCCGAGGAACGCCGCATTCTTGCGCGGGGCGGTCTGGATCCTGTCGCAGGCGGTGAACTGGCCGCCCGGCCCGTCTCCTCGCTGTGGAGACGATTGTTCCGTTTTTGAGAAGCGGTCCGACCCGCGCGTGGCAACCTACTAACCTCCGCCGCAGTCAAAATCGCAGCAGCGGTACTTACCCCCTACAATCGCCCGGGCCGGACACGCTTCAGTTCACCTGACGTTCCAGAACGGTGCTGTAGGTCGTTCCGGTCCGCAGGCTACGGAAATCGGCAAAAATCCTGCCATCTTCGTACCGCGCATCGATCAACGCATTCGCGCCGATCAGCAAAGGTGAGGTTTCGACGATGCCGATACTGCCCGTCCCATCGAGGCTGATGGTGCCGGTGGCCTCGTATTCATTCCAGTCGGTATCGCCATCGCGACGCCATTTGCTGTGCCCCCAGAAAACGTTGCCGTCCTGAAGCTGCACATCCAGCATCCATTCGGCCTGATTGAACCGAGGCTGATCGCCTTTGTAGTAATGGCTGGGCTGAACGGTCGTGTAGGACCCCAGCCAGGTGCCGCGCAGGTCGGGCGTGGTATCGGCCAGCGCGGCCGTTCCAAGGGCGAGGGTCGTGGCCAAAGCGGCTGCTCCGGCAGTCATATATCTGGTCATGGGCTCTCTCCTTCTGTCTGGTAAACAGATTGGGAGCGCCCGGGCGGGTTACAACTTACTTAAGGGAAACTTCATGATTGGTTCAGCCGCGACTTAGAATGGGGCTTCAGGCCCAGGCCAGAGCTGTCCCGACAATGACCAGCGCGATGCCAATCCCCTCGCGATAGGAAAAGTTCTCGCCAAACAGAAAATACGAGGCGATGGCGATCAGCACGACCTCGGCCCCCAGAATGCCGGTATAGATGATGCCCAATCGTTCGTTGCGCAGCGCGGCAAGTTCCAGCGTCGCGGCGGCCAGCAGCGTGGCAACGATCAGAAGGGTCAAGCCAACACCGGGGATCTTCCACCAGAACTTCATAGAGATCATGGCAACGGAATAGAGACCCGCCGACCCGAGGGCGATGAGGGGGATGAGCGATGTGGACATGTGGGCCTCCTGCCGAGGTTGCCGTTGCGTCAACATTAGCAGGTGGGCGAAGTTGAGGCTGTGAGGTTGATCACAGTCTCCGGTCAGAACACGATTGCGATGAGTTCGGACAGCCCAATCAGACCCAGCAACACATTCGACGTCAGGATCAGCCCTTTCAGGTTATGGGATTTGACGCCCTTGCCAAAATTCGACGCCGCCATGTCCTCATCCATGTCGTCCCGCAGGTTCGCGACATCGGCCAAAGCGGTGCTGCCAGCCAGAATACCAAAAGCCGCAGTGGCAATGACCAGAACAATCAGAACAAGCGAAATCCCCTGAGCGCCAAACCCGATAATGGCAGCGAGCGCCACATAGGCAAAAATTGTCGTCCGCATGATGTAATAGTAGTGATCCAGACGTCCCATAGACGTTCTTGAACGCAGAGTCTGATCCATAACACCTTCCCCCAATTTGAATTTATTGATCGCAATGACGGGATTGTAACATCTGATGGCCGAAACTCGAAATCTGGGACAGTGGTTAGTCAACAGAGTTAAGGGCAGCGACCGAGCCGAGGGGAGGCGCAAACGCGCCGCCCGTTTTGCCGGAGGCAAACCTTCGGTTTGACGGGGGCGGGTCGGCGCGGCCCGGCGGCGCCGCCGGGCGGGTGGGGTGATGGAGGAAATCCAAGTTCAAATGTGGGTTGCAACGAAACCTTACTCCAGCAATTCTTCTAGCGGCCAAACATCTCGGCATGCGAGAAAATCGAGACAACTGATGAACAGTTTTTTTCCTGTCAAAGGCACAGCTATCGAAGGTCTTCTTCCGCCCGAGTTCGTCTATGATCTGGGTGTATATTTGCAGACTTGCGCGCACATCGAGTTGCTAGCAAGCGCTCTGACCGTTTGCCTTCGGGGCTTGGAGCCGGAACAAGACGACTGGTTCAATGAATACTGCCGGGTGAGAAAACTCTCCACGAAAAAGCTTATCAAAGAACTAAGAAAATCTAGTGAACCCGCAAAAAAGTTTGGGTTCTCTGATGACTTGTCCGCCCTTGCTGACTGGATAGAAAGGTTTGTCCAAAACCGTCATATGGCTGCGCACGGGGCGTTCTTCGGGTCGCCAAACGGATTTCTACGTGTCGACTATGTTACAAACACTGGTTCGAGAAAAAATCCCAATTACAAGCGCGCAACCAGTGCCGTGACGCAAGAAAACATTGACGAGGCGCTTATAGATGCAAATCGGATTTACCATATTGTCCTTGGAATGATCGGCCATATCCAAGAAGATTTGCCAATTAGGCTTCACCGAGCGATAGTGCCGATAGTAGAGCACCCTACCTAAAATTTTGCTTGTTCTCCTGCCCCGCGAAGTGGACAGACAGTTAGCTGCACCAATCGCCTTGACCGACCATCACTTAAAATGGGCAGCCTCAGCTGTCCATCTTCAACGCCGAAATAAACGCCTCCTGCGGGATATCGACCTTCCCGAACTGGCGCATCTTTTTCTTACCCGCCTTCTGCTTGTCCAGCAATTTGCGTTTCCGCGTGGCGTCGCCGCCGTAGCATTTGGCGGTCACGTCCTTGCGCAGCGCCGAGAGGGTCTCGCGGGCGATGACCTTGCCTCCGATGGCGGCCTGGATCGGGATTTTGAACATGTGGCGCGGGATCAGGTCCTTGAGCTTTTCGCACATCGCCCGGCCCCGCATCTCGGCCCGGTCGCGGTGAACCATCGTCGACAGCGCATCGACAGGTTCGTCATTAACAAGGATCGACATCTTGACCAGATTGTCCTCGCGGTAACCGGTCATCTGGTAGTCGAAGGACGCATAGCCCTTGGTCACCGATTTCAGGCGGTCGTAGAAATCAAAAACAACCTCGTTCAGCGGCAGGTCATAGACGACCATGGCGCGGCTGCCCGCATAGGTCAGGTCCATCTGGATGCCGCGGCGGTCCTGGCAGAGTTTCAGCACGTCGCCCAGGTATTCATCCGGCACAAGGATGGTCGCCTTGATGCGCGGTTCCTCGATATGATCGACCTTCGAGGGGTCGGGCATGTCGGCGGGGTTGTGCAGCTCGATCATTTCGCCGTCTTTCATGTAGACGTGATAGATCACCGACGGCGCGGTGGTGATAAGCTCGATATCATATTCGCGTTCGATGCGGTCGCGGATGACCTCAAGGTGCAGAAGCCCGAGGAAGCCGCAGCGGAAGCCAAAGCCAAGTGCGGCCGAAGTTTCCATTTCAAAGCTGAAGCTGGCATCGTTGAGCGCCAGTTTGTCGATCGCATCCCGCAGGTCTTCGAATTCGGCACTGTCCACCGGGAACAGGCCGCAGAACACCACCGGCTGCGCGGGTTTGAAGCCCGGCAGGGCCTCTTCGGTGCCGTTGCGGTCATTGGTGATGGTGTCACCAACGCGGGTGTCGCGGACCTGTTTGATGGATGCGGTGAGGAAGCCGATCTCACCGGGGCCAAGGCTGTCAACCATCTCCATCTCAGGCCGGAAGACGCCGACGCGGTCGACGTGGTGCAGGGTGCCGTTCGACATGAACTTGACCCGCATGCCCTTTTTCAGCGTACCGTCCATGATGCGGACCAGAACGATGACGCCCAGATAGGCGTCGTACCATGAATCCACCAGCATCGCCTTGAGAGGCGCGTCCAGATTGCCCTTCGGTGCGGGCAGGTGCTGCACGATTGCTTCCAGAGTTTCGTGGATGCCCTGCCCCGTCTTGGCGGAAACCTGAATGGCATCGGTCGCGTCGATGCCGATCACATCTTCGATCTGTTCGGCCACGCGGTCACAGTCGGACGCGGGCAGGTCGATCTTGTTCAGCACCGGCACGATCTCATGATCCGCGTCGATGGCCTGATACACATTCGCAAGCGTCTGCGCCTCGACCCCTTGGGTCGAGTCCACGACCAGCAGAGAGCCTTCGACCGCGCGCATCGACCGGCTGACCTCATAGGCGAAATCCACGTGGCCGGGGGTGTCGATCAGGTTCAGCACGTATGCCTCGCCATTGTCGGCGGTATAGTCGATGCGGACAGTGTTGGCCTTGATAGTGATGCCACGCTCGCGCTCGATATCCATGCTGTCGAGCAGCTGTTCCTTCATGTCGCGATCCTTGACCGTTCCGGTCTCTTGGATGAGCCGGTCAGCAAGGGTGGATTTGCCATGGTCGATATGCGCGACGATGGAGAAATTGCGGATATGAGCGAGGTCTGTCATGGGTTGGGGATATGTAGAGGAATCGTGGGTTGGTCAATAGAAACGCGACAGAGTTTCGGTGCCCTGTGCATTTAACAATAAAACGACGGCTTGGAACGGCCATTTGAGAGGATACGCATGGTCGACTTTAGCCGCCCATTAGAGCTAGAAGAGTGGTTGCAATCACTTCCAACCACTGCATTGAGGGCATTTGCGACGCGTGCGGCATTGCAGGTTCTACCATACGCTTTTGGTTTGGCAGATAGTTCCAGTAGAAGTTTTAACCACCAGCAACTGCTGTTGGCCTGTTTCAGGGGCAATGTTGTTTCCGGCCTTGTTGGCGTTGGACTGAGCGAAGAAGCAAGTTCTCTTCCCGTTGACGCCCTAGAAACACTCAACACTGCCAATAACACAGACGCCCTATCCACCCTCGTCGACCCCAACGACACTATCACTGCTGTTGCAGCAACCTTCTATTCTACCCGCGCAGACGATGCCCAAATCATCCATGATCTTATGGCTGACGTGCCCACCTACGGCACAGACAGAGCCCGCGCTCTCACCGTTGATGCTGAAGCACTCACCATCGCACCCGAGAGTACCGCACAACTTTTCGCCACCGAACTTTGGCATGGTCCGGTGCCAGAGCCTTACGCCGCATTGTCGCAGGCGTTCTTCGAAAGCGCTCCGGGCACGCCATGGGAGTTCTGGGCTGAGTGGTACAAGAAAATGCTGAACGGAAACCCGCTGGACTGGGAGTTACAGCGGCGAGTTGCCTTGATTGAAAACAGTATTTGGATGGAGGGTCCGGAAGCGGTCGCAAGAGAAATCGAAAAGATTCAAGCCCGACGGCACGTCGAACTCACACTGGCAGAGCTAAACGACAGCTTCAAAGCGCAGCCTCTGTCCCGTCTCGGCATCGGTGGGAACAACCCTCCTGAGAGCATTCAAGACGAGCATTTGGTCGGTGCTCTCACATTGATTTGGGAAGCCGAAAAAGAGCTGTCGAACGCGTTGGATCAGGAAAGTCCTGCTCGTGAGTGGATTGAGGCAATCCTAGCTAAGTTCAAATTCGGATTGGCAGGCTTTCTCAAGTGGTGCGCAAGCAAGGGCGATCTTGCGGTCGATACTTTGATCAAGTGGGGTATTCCTGCTACCGGAGCGGGGTATGCCGTTAAGTATCCGGAGAAAATTGAGGCGCTTATCAAAGCCGTAGAGCAATGGCTGCCTTTCCTTTCCTAACGAGTGCCGGGCTGAAGCCCGGCCTACGGGGGAATGTATCGTTTCCGGCTCGTGTATTCACTTTTTCGCAACGTATGATTGATCCGCGCGCCCGTTTGATTCATACTCCCGCGCAAACCGAGAGGGGCGCAAGATCCCTCCGGGCAGGCAAAAAACGAGGCTCGAGTATGAAACAGTTCCTCTTAATCGCATTTTGTGCGGCATCGCTGAAGGCTGTGGCTCCGGTTGCTGACGCGGCGCAGATCAAGCGGGCGTGTCTGGCGTCGGATCGATCAGCGGCGACGCGGGATCGGTGCAGTTGCATCCAGCGCGTAGCAGATCAGGCGCTTACCCGTAGCGATCAGAAAACCGTGGCCAAATGGTTCACCGATCCCCATCAGGCACAACAGTTAAAGATGTCGCAGACCGCGCGCGATGATGCGCTGTGGGACCGGTATCAGAACTTTGGCCAGATGGCACAGGCGATCTGCAGCTAAGCCCTTCTGAAACCTTGACCTGATCCACGCTGCGCCCCAGAAAGGCGCAGCGAAAGGTGTATCTTATGGTGATGAAAGGGCTGACCCTGCGGGGCCTTGAGGTGTTCGAGGCTTTGGCGCGGACGGGATCGGTGGCACAGGCCGCCGAGATCACCGGGCTCAGCCAGCCATCCGTTTCCCAACAGTTGCGCAATCTGGAAAAGGCTCTGGGCACCGAACTGGTCGATCACGGGCGCCGACCGATGCGCCTGACACAGGCCGGGCGCAGTTTTCTGGTGCGGGCCGAGGCGGTTCTGGCCGAGCTGCAAATGGCACAAAGCGAATTGTCGGTCATGGATCTGGGGCATCTGACCACGCTGTCCATCGGGCTGATCGACGACTTCGACAATGATCTGACCCCGCGGCTGGCCACGTTGCTGGCAGACAGTCTGACCCGATCGAATTTCAAACTGATCACCCTGTCCAGCCTCGATCTGTTCGAGGCCTTGGCCGAACAACGCCTGCACATGGCCGTCACCGCCCATAGCGGAGAAGTGCTGGAGGGGGTGGTCGAGTACCCTCTGGTCCGGGATCCGTTCATTCTGGTTGCGCCTCAGGGGGCGGGCGGAGTGGAGGCGGCACAGAACAGCCTGCCGTATCTGCGCTATGCCCGCGAGCAGCTGATCAGCCGGCAGATCGAGGCGCATATGGCGCGCGGCGCGCAGGAGTTCGAGGAACGGTTCGAGATCGGCTCGCACATGGCGCTGATGGCCATGGTTGCAAGGGGTCTGGGTTGGGCGATCACGACGCCGCTGGGTTTCATGCGCGCCGCGCGGTTCCATGACGGGCTGGAGGCCCACCCTGCCCCGTTCGGGGATTTCTCGCGCAGCATATCCTTGCTGGCACGAACGGGCTGGTCCGATCAGGTACCGCAGGAAGTGGCGGGTATGACACGGCGTCTGATGCAGAACCAGATCGTTGACCCGGCTTTGGCCAAACTGCCCTGGCTGGGCGGATCGCTGCGGGTGATCGGCGGCTAACTGTCCAGACGGGCGGCAAGCCCCTCGACCGCCGCTTCGATCAGGTCCAGAGCGCCATCGAAATCCCGCGTGTAATATGGATCAGGCACATGATCCGCGCCGGCTTCAGGGGCGAAATCGGTCAGCAGGCGCACCGGGGTGTCACTGTCGGCGGGGCGCAGATCCTCGATATCCGCGATGTTGTTGGCGTCCATGCCCAGGATCAGATCGAAGCGATCGAAATCGGCAGCGGTGAACTGACGGGCGCGCAGGTCGCCCAGATCGATTCCCCTGACCTTCGCGGCTGCCTGCATCGGGCCATAGGGCGGGTTCCCCGCATGCCAGCCCATGGTTCCGGCACTATCGGTTACGTGATGCGGCGCGCGGGCGCGAAAAACGCCCTCTGCCGCGGGGGAACGGCAGATATTGCCCAGGCAGACAAAGAGGATACGGTGTGACATGCACCAAGCTGTACCGCGCGGAGGAGAAATGGAAAAGATCGTGATTCTGACCGGGGCCGGAATTTCCGCCGAAAGCGGGTTGAGCACCTTTCGCGATGAAGGCGGATTGTGGGCCCAGCACCGGATCGAGGATGTCGCCACGCCGGAAGGATTCGCCCGCGACCCTGCACTGGTTCAAGGGTTTTACAATGCGCGGCGGGTTCAGGCCGCCAGGGTGCAACCCAATGCTGCTCATGAGGCACTGGCCCGGCTGCAACGGGAGTGGCCCGGAGACGTCGTGATCGTGACCCAGAACGTGGACAGCCTGCACGAGGCGGGCGGCGCAAAGGATGTCATCCATATGCACGGAACTTTGGCGGGCGCGCTGTGTTCAGCCTGTGGCCATCGCTGGACCGCCCCGCCCGAAATGGCGGTTGGGGAATCCTGCCCCGCCTGTGCGCGACCCACGGCCCGGCCCGATGTGGTCTGGTTTGGTGAAATGCCGTATTTCATGGACGAGATTTATGACCACTTGACCAGCGCGTCGATTTTTGCCGCCATTGGCACCTCGGGTCAGGTTTATCCGGCGGCAGCGTTCGTGCACGAAGCACAGGCGGCGGGCGCTCGGACGATCGAGATCAATCTGGAACCGTCACCGGGCGCATCCGGGTTTGATGAAAGACTTGTCGGCAAAGCGACCCAGACAGTTCCGCGATGGGTCGGGCACCTTCTTGCACCGCATAGTTAAAGTACAGACAACACTCGCTTAATTCGGTTAGACTGCCCCCGAAACGACTGGAGGACAAGACATGACGGATCAGGACCCCCGGACCGGTGAAATTCTGGATGAAGGCAGCATGGCCGGGCGCGACATGCTGGGAGAGCAGCTTTCCAGCCTGTGGTGGACCTTTCTGCTGCGCGGAGTATTGGCCGGGCTTGTCGGTATTGCAGCACTGTTCTGGCCGTCTGGCAGCATCGCGTTGCTGCTGCGGCTGGTTGGTGTGCTGCTGATCCTCGATGGTGGCCTGACGCTTTTGGGCGTTGGGCGTCGCGGGGTAATGGGCGGCGCTGCAATCGGTGCGCTTCTGATCGGGCTTGTCCTGCTGATCTGGCCGGAAGGGACGGTCAAACTGGCCTTTTTCCTGATGGGCGCCTGGGCGCTGATCATCGGGATCGGCTCGCTGGCGGCATCCGGGCAAATGCACGAGAGAGACCCTCAACGCGGCTCCATGCGCGTTTCGGGTTTTGTCGCGCTTGTGGTCGGGCTAGTTTTGATGATCTGGCCAGCGGTCGCGCTTGTTGCGCTGGGATGGGGCATCGCCTTTTCGGCGCTGGCCATTGCCGCGGTCATGTTCTGGCTGGCATCCCGATTCCGCCAGGCCGGTGACCGTGTTGGTATGAAAACCATCAACAAATAGCACCAGTGGCGGCCGCAGAAACAACAGGCCGGGCAATGCCCGGCCTGACGCATGGATGACGGCCGCCGCGCGGCCGAAGACAGGCGTTGCCCTAGTTCGAATGAGATCCGTGTCCGCCCATGTCCTGACGCTCCAGATCGACCGGGATTTCGATCTCAACCTCGCCAGCCTTTTCAAAGATCAGCGTCACCGGAACCATGGCGTCCTGCTCGAACGGTTCGGTCAGCCCCATGAACATCACGTGGTCGCCGCCACGTTTCAGCATGTGGGTTTCACCTGCCGGAATGGCAAAGCCTTCCTCGACATGCACCATCTTGGCCACGCCATTGTCGTCGACTTTGTGCGTATGCAGTTCAACCCGGGCAGCGGCATCCGACGTCACGCCGACCAGACGGTCGTCCGCATCGCCCAGATTCTGGATCATCATGAACGCGGCGCCTGCCTTGGCGGTCTTTCCCGACGACCGGGCATAGGCGTCATCAACTTTGATAGTGCCTTCGGCAAAAGCGGGCATGGCCAGGGTCAAGGCGGCCAGGGTTGCAAACAGAGTAGTTTTGAGGGACATCGTGCCTCTCCTGTATTGTAGGTTTGAAAAAGTAGTGTCTTCAAACACGTACAGGCGGCGCGCGCGCCGGGGTGCCGGGGACCGGCAAGGCGATTTGATTGACCAGATGTCGCAACGGCGCTATCTGCGCCCGCTCTGGCGCCATAGGCATGGGCGGCTGGGCAACGGCGACCGCGCCCATCAGGGACAGTGCGTAATCCGGGCAGTAATGCGGTGGCGCGGTGGGCTGCCCGTCTTCGTCCATATAGACAACGACCGGACCGGTGCCTGTGCACAACACCATCTGACCCACGGCCTTGTCCATGCCGCGGGACACGGCAAGGCCCTGCCCGGTCAGAACCAAAAGCAGGGACAGAACATAAGGCAGGAATCGTGTAGTGGCTGGTCTCATCCTGACCCGGGTATAGGTCAGTCGGCAGAGTAGCTTCAAGCGCCAAAGGGTCGCGCTTGAAGCTGGTTTCAGTAATCAATTCCCGGTCGTTTCACCTTGCTTGTATTGAAGCTGGTGTGGGAACGATTCACCCTGCGCTGCATCCGCGTACAAGCCGAAATTGCTTTGCGAAAAACCGCGGCCAGAAACAGGAAAAGGTAGAAACTTTTTAACGTCATAGTGAGGCCCCCGCCTGATGAATGACAGTAACGATAGGTCAGATTCGGCATTCCGTATGTGAAGCAATTCACCAATAGCGGAAAATAATTTCGAAATTGAAAACAGTGTCGGGCTGCAGCGGGCGGCTCAAAACGAAAAAGCCCTGCACCTCAGAGGTGCAGGGCCTGAAAATCAATAAGCGAAAAGGCTTAGGCCGTGGCTTGCGCCTTGGCGATTTCCTTCTTCACTTTCAGTGCGTTCGCCGACAGTTCTTCATCCTTGGCTTTGGCCAGGAATGCGTCCAGACCACCGCGGTGGTCAACCGAACGCAGAGCGGCTGCCGAGATGCGCAGCTTCACGCCGCGGCCCAGGGTCTCGGACTGCAGGGTAACGTCATTCAGGTTCGGCAGGAAACGACGACGAGTTCTGTTTTTGGCATGGCTGACATTGTTGCCAGTCATCGGGCCTTTTCCGGTCAGTTCGCAACGGCGCGACATGGTTTCTTCCTTTGTTTCTGGAGGCCGGGCACAAAGCCCTTGGCCAAATCACAAGGGGCACAACCCGAAGTCGCGCCCGAAAACTGGTTGGATGCGTGTAGTGGGAATCGCAGGAAGGGTCAAGACGGACCGAACGAATTCTTTCATTTTGCGCCCGCCTTTGAAACCTTGCCCCCTTTCACCCCGTCAGCTCAGCGTGCCAAGCAGTTCTTCGGCCGCGCGGGCCGGGTTCAGACGCCCGGCCGAGACTTCGGCGTTCAGGCGTTCCATCTCGGCCTTGGCCTGCGGCGTGTCGAGCCGGGCCAGAAGGGCATGGCGGACTTCCTGATCGAACCAGTATCGCGCCTGGGCGGCCCGGTTGGCTTCCCAGATACCGTTGTCGCGGCGCCACCGGGTCAGGGATTGCATCTCGTCCCAGGCTTGCTCCAGCCCTTGTTCTTCGACCGCTGAAACGGTCATTGCCTTGGGGAAACCTTCGGGATCCTGCGGGCGCTTGCGCAGCAATCGCAACGCACCGGCATAGTCTGCGCATGTCCGGGTCGCCGTGGCCTTCAGGTCGCCATCCGCCTTGTTGATCAGGATGATATCGGCCATCTCCATGATGCCACGTTTGACACCCTGCAATTCGTCCCCACCCGCCGGGGCCAACAGCAACAGGAACAGGTCCGACAATTCGGACACCACCGTTTCGGACTGCCCGACGCCCACGGTTTCAATCAGCACCACGTCATAGCCTGCGGCCTCGCATAGGGCGATGGCCTCACGCGTCCGTCGGGCAACGCCCCCGAGATGGCTCTGGCTGGGGGAGGGGCGGATAAAGGCGTTCTTCTCGCGGCTCAGGCGTTCCATCCGGGTTTTGTCCCCCAGAATCGAGCCCCCTGAACGGGCAGAGCTGGGATCGACTGCCAGAACCGCGACACGCAGCCCCTGCCCCGTCAGCATCATGCCAAAGCTTTCGATGAAGGTGGACTTGCCCACCCCGGGCGTACCCGACAAACCGATCCGGAGCGCCTGACGCCCCGATCCCGCGAGCTGGGCCAACAGCTCGCTGGCCTGTGCACGATGATCGGCACGATTGCTTTCCACCAGTGTGATCGCGCGGGCCAGCGCCCGGCGCTCGCCCTTCAAAATCCTGTCGCTGAGGCTGTCTGTCTGCATTCTTGTCCCGATCCCAGAGGCAGGAATAGTTGCCGCGCTCGGGGGGCGTTTGTCCAGACCGCAGGTCTCCGGAAATGCAATCAAAGCGAAAGCTGCGTCAATTCGTGCGTTGCTTGGCCGTTCAGGGTTGGACCTGCAGCCCCGGTGTCACCAGAACGCGCCGGCGGGAGAACTGGACGACACCAGCATGATCGCGGATAAGAGCCGGATGACGATACGCCTGCCCATCGACGACGCCATTCCCGAACTGCTGGACAGATTGCGCGCGCAGGGCCGCGCGGTATTGCAGGCCCCACCGGGGGCGGGCAAGACCACGCGGGTTCCCCTGGCAATGCTCGAGGCGGGTTTGTGCGATGGCAGGATCGTGATGCTGGAACCCCGGCGGCTGGCGGCCCGGGCCGCGGCCGAGCGGATGGCCGAGACGTTGGGAGAGCGCGCGGGACAGACCGTGGGCTACCGTGTACGTGGCGAGGCGAAAGTGTCGAAAGACACCCGGATCGAGGTGGTGACCGAGGGCATCCTGACCCGGATGCTGCAATCCAACCCGGATCTGCCGGGAATTGGCGCGGTGATTTTCGATGAATTCCACGAACGATCTCTGAACGCCGATCTGGGGTTGGCCTTGTGCCTCGAGGTGACCGACGCATTGCGGGACGATCTGATCCTGCTGGCCATGTCAGCCACGCTGGATGCGGATCCCGTCGGCGCGTTGATGGCGGCCCCTCTGGTCACATCGGACGGGCGCAGCTTTCCGGTTGAGACGCGCTGGCTGGATCGGCCATTGGGGCCGCAAGCGCGACGGTTGGATGCGTTGATCGATCTGGTGGTGCAAGCCGAGCGTGAGACGCGAAAATCCGGCGGCGGAATTCTGGTTTTCCTGCCGGGAGAGGGCGAAATCCGACGCGCTGAAAGCCTTTTGAACGGTCGGTTGCCCGACAGTTGCGTGGTGCGCCCGTTATTCGGAGCCATGCCCTTTGCGGCCCAGCGTGCGGCGATTGCCCCGGTGGAACATGGGCGCAAAGTCGTGCTGGCGACGTCGATTGCCGAAACCTCGCTGACGATCCCCGACATCAAGGTCGTGGTGGATATGGGACAGGCCCGGCGGGCTCGGTTCGATCCGGGATCGGGCATGTCCCGGCTGGTGACCGAACGGGTGACCCGGGCCGAGGCCACACAGCGCGCGGGCCGGGCCGGACGGGTGGCCGAAGGGGTGTGTTACCGGCTCTGGTCGAAGGGGGAAGACGGTGCCCTGGCCGCCTACCCGCCTGCCGAGATCGAAGCGGCGGACCTGACCGGGCTGGCGTTGGAGCTGTCCCTGTGGGGCGCTGACGCGGCCGATCTTGCCTTTCTGACTCTACCTCCCGAGGGGGCGATGGCCGAGGCGCGGGCTTTGCTGACAATGCTGGGCGCACTCGATACCAATGGACGGATCACCGATCATGGGCGCGCCCTGGCAGCACTGCCCTTGCATCCCCGGTTGGGGCACATGCTTGTGCGGGCCGGTCCGAACGCCGCCCCGTTGGCGGCGTTGATGGCCGAGCGTGACCCCCTTCGCGGTGCGCCGGTGGATATCACCCTGCGGCAAGAGGCGCTGCGCGACCCCCGGGCCTTTCAGCGCAACAGGATCTGGCAGGTCAACATGGGCGCAGTGGATCGGATCAATGCCGAGACCAGACGGCTGCGGAAACAGCTCAAGGGCGACTCGGCCGATCTGAGCTCCGCCGCCATGGCTGCGCTGGCCTATCCTGACCGCATCGGGCAGCGGCGCAAGGGTGACGCGCCGCGCTATGTGCTGTCAGGGGGGAAAGGCGTTGTTCTGGACAGTGCGGATTCACTGGCCAACGCGCCGTTTCTGGTCGCCATCGACACGGATGGCAACCCGCGCGAGGCGAAGGTCCGGATGGCCACCCAGATTTCGGAACGCGACATCCGCGATCTGTTCGCGGATCAGATCCGCTGGGTCGAGACCTGCGCCTGGTCCAAACGCGAGCGGCGGGTCGTGTCGCGGCGGCAAGAGCGGTTCGGCGCGATCACATTAGACGACCGCATATGGAAGGACGTCCCGGACGACGCCGTGGCCCGCGCGATGCTGGATGGGATACGCGATCTTGGCCTGCGGCTGGAGAGTGCCGCCGCGCGCTTGGCCGCCCGTGTCGAACTGGTGCGCGCCGATGGCGTCGATCTGCCCGATTTTTCGGTCGCAGGCCTGATGGCCGACATGGAGGACTGGTTGCTGCCCATGCTGTCAGGGGTCAAAAGCGCTGAAGACTGGAAGAAATTCGACCTTTTGCCCGCCCTGCGCGCGCGGCTGGACTGGGCGCAGACGCAGGAACTGGACCGGCGCGCTCCGGGGTCATTTGAAACGCCGCTGGGGCGCAAGGTGCCAATTGATTACAGCGCGGCCGTGCCGGAAATCTCGGTCCGTTTGCAGGAAGTGTTTGGCGTGACCCGACACCCGGCGATCGGCGGCCAGCCTTTGAAGATCACTCTGCTGTCACCGGCGCAGCGCCCGATCCAGATAACGCGTGACCTGCCCGGTTTCTGGGCGGGCTCTTACGCGGATGTACGCAAGGACATGAGGGCGCAATACCCCAAACACCCCTGGCCCGAAGACCCGACCCAGGCTGATCCCACGCTGAGGGCAAAACGCAGACGTGACTAGAGCCGTCAGCAAAGCCCGAGCCTTGCCCATAATCCACAAAACAACCCAGAAAACCCTCAAAAAATCGGCCAAACCCGGCCAAAACTGGAAGGTTTAATTGAAACTCACCATTTCCGTTGTTAAGTCGTATCAACTTTGAAGGCATAGAGTAGACTGACAAAATAGCTGATGAATGCATGGCTGCAAAATATCTGGGAAGAGGTAGGACGACCGCTGTTCCTGCGCCCCCGACGGGTGCAGTTTGCGGCGTTGTGCACCCGCACTCATGATGGGCAGGATCTGGTCTTGCTGATCACCAGCCGTGACACCAAACGCTGGATCATCCCGAAAGGCTGGCCCATCGATGGTTTGAGTGGCGCGGAAACAGCCCTTCAGGAGGCCTGGGAAGAGGCCGGGGTGCGCGCGGATGCGGTTCACGATGAACCCATCGGCCAATTCACCTACGACAAGATCCTCAAAGACGGATCGGCGCAACCGGTATTGACCAATGTCTACAGGATATCGGTGCGTGCGCTGGCCGATGACTTTCCCGAGGCCGATCAGCGCGAGCGCGGCTGGTTTGCGCCGGCTGAAGCTGCCACCCTGGTGCAAGAGCCCGAGCTTCAGGCCTTGTTGCGCAGACTGTAAGGAATTCGCAACATTTCGATGGCACCCAGCTTGCCTGAGCAGCCGGATACCGTTAGTGGCGCACGATCCTTCACTATCTGACCAAGTTCATGTCTGACACGAATCCGAAACCACGCTGGCAAACGTTGGACAGCGACCTGCACCGAATTTCGCGGGTCGAAACCGCCAACATCCATGTCGCGCGCCACCTGCTGGCACCGGGGGTCGCACTGGCCTTCATGGCGCTTGCCGGGCTGACGGCGGCGGTCCTGTTCGGTCGGGCGGATGGCAGCCATGTCGTGGTCGCGGCGGCCGCGTTCGGGGCCTATATGGCGATCAATGTCGGTGCCAATGACGTGGCCAACAACATGGGCCCAGCGGTCGGTGCGAATGTGCTGACCATGGGCGGCGCCATCGTGATTGCCGCCATTGCCGAAAGCGCTGGTGCGTTGCTTGCGGGGGGTGACGTGGTCTCGACCATCTCAAAGGGGATTGTCGACCCCGCCTCGGTGCAAAACAGCGAGGTGTTCATCTGGGCCATGATGGCGGCGCTGATATCTTCGGCCATGTGGGTCAACCTGGCGACCTGGATCGGCGCCCCTGTGTCCACAACGCATTCAGTCGTGGGCGGGGTAATGGGTGCAGGCATTGCAGCAGCGGGCCTGAGCGCGGTGAGCTGGGGCACGATGAGTGCAATTGCAGCCAGCTGGGTGATTTCGCCGATGCTCGGGGGGGCGGTTGCCGCGGCTTTTCTGGCGCTGATCAAGTCGAAAATCCAGAATCAGGACGACAAGATTGCCGCCGCGCGAAAATGGGTACCTATCCTTTTGGCGGTGATGGCGGGGGCCTTTGCCACATACCTGTCCGTCAAAGGCCTGCAACGGATCGTGCATATCGATCCCAAGATGGCCCTGTTGATCGGGTTGGGCGTGGGGCTGCTGACCTGGTCCGTGACCGTCCCGTGGGTCAAACGCAGATCCGAAGGGATGGAGAACCGGACCCGGTCGCTGAAAACGCTGTTTGGCCTGCCGCTTGTGATCTCGGCCACGTTCCTGAGCTTTGCCCACGGCGCAAATGACGTGGCCAATGCGGTCGGCCCACTGGCCGCGATTGTCCACGCGGTCGAGTTCGGAGAGTTCGCCGCGAAAGTTCCAATCCCGCTTTGGGTGATGATCATCGGAGCGTTCGGGATTTCCTTCGGTCTGTTTCTGTTCGGCCCCAGGCTCATCCGGATGGTGGGCCGCCAGATCACCAAGCTGAACCCGATACGCGCCTTTTGCGTCGCCCTGTCGGCGGCGATCACCGTGATTCTGGCCAGCTGGCTTGGCCTGCCGGTCAGTTCGACCCATATCGCCGTTGGTGCCGTCTTTGGCGTCGGCTTCTACCGCGAGTGGGATTCCGAGCGCCGGCGCAAGCGGGGAAAGCTTCAACGCACAGCACAACACCTTGCCCCGGAAGAATACCGCCGTCGCAAGCTGGTACGGCGGTCGCATTTCATGACCATCGTGGCCGCGTGGATTGTCACCGTGCCCGCCGCCGCAACCATGTCGGCCGTCATTTACTGGGTGCTGACCGCGTTCGCCTGAGGGTTGACGTCAGAGCCTGATCTGTTCCGGCGACAACGGGTGATCGGGTGCATGTTTGATCAGGTCGGACACCTGCGTGCAGATGGGTGTCGGCACTCCGGTTTCGTGACCCATCCGGATGATGTGACCTTGCAGGCTGTCAATTTCCGTTTGCCGCTCAGCCATGAGGTCATAGGCCATGGACGTTCGCGCGCTCGGGTCGATTGTCAGCATCCGGGCCGCGATCCTGGTGAACAGCGGTGTCGGCAGCCGCAGAATATGCGGGGTCATCCATGCCGGAAGCGGTGTGGTCGAGGCTACGGGATGACCCGCCGCCTTGAGGACGGTCAGCGCCTCGGACATCTGATCCGCCATGAGATTGCGCCAGTCGCGGTTCATCAGCTGATCCACCAGCGTGAGGCCCGACAAGGCATTGAGCGCATTGTTCAGGTTGATCACCAACTTGCCCCATTGCACGGCTTCGATCTGGTCGCTGGACGTGACGGGAAGGTCTGCGCTGCTCAGCTGCGCGGCCAGGTCACCAGCGCCGCTTTGGATGACGATCTCTCCGGACGTGGCCCGATGATAGGTGGCGGGGGCAGTCGGCACCACGTTGAACGGAACCATTCCGGCGCGTATGTCGCGCCCGGGAAGGGCATTGCGCAATGTTGCGGCAGCTTCGATACCGTTTTGCCAGGACAGGATCGGGGCATCCTGCCGCGCAAAGCGCTCAATTTGCTCGGCCATGTCTGCGGTTGCACCCGATTTGACGGTGACGATGACCAGTTCGGCCTGATCCAGACAGGCCGGATCTTCGCTGAGCGTCAGGCCCCCGGTCGGAATCGTGACGTCAAGGCCATCAAAGTCAGTGACCTTCAGCCCGTGCTCTCGGATCGGGTCCAGCACACGGGCGCGGCCCAGCAAGGTCACGGAGTGCCCCGACCGGGCCAGCAAAGCACCACAGTAACAGCCGATGCTGCCCGCGCCTGCAAGGACAAGTTTCATGATACCCCCTCCGGTACACCCGAAAAGGATCACCGCAAACGTCCCGTGACACAAGCCCGCTTGCCCCCGACGTCACGCGCTAGCGGGCCAGCCGGGGTTTGGTGCGCTCAAGCTCTTTGGAAATAGGGATAAATTCCTGATCGTCACCCGGAGGCAGTTGAAATGCACCATTGGCCCAATCGGCGCTTTTCCACTCACGGGTTGCGGTTTCGATCTTTTCCTTCGAAGACGAAACGAAATTCCACCAGATGTAGCGGTCTTCATTCAGGGTCGCTCCGCCCAGCAGCATCAGCCGCGCGCCCAGCGCACCAGCCTTTACAGACAGCTTGTCCCCGGGCCGGAACACCATCATGCGGCCCTCGTCAAATCTGTCGCCCGCGATTTCGACCGAACCTTGCGTAACATAGACACCGCGATCTTCGTGGTCGTCAGGCAGAGGGAAAGACGCGCCGGGTTCCAATTGCACGTCGAGATAGAAGGTTTCGGACAGCATCGTGACCGGGCTGGTCTCACCATAAGCCGAACCCAGGATCAACCGAGCACTGACGCCTGCATCCTGAATATGCGGCAGCGCGGCCTGTTTGTGATGTTCGAAATCCGGGGCCATATCCTCATGCGCTTCGGGCAAAGCAATCCAGGTCTGAATGCCGAACAGGCTGTGTTTTCTGCCGCGTGTTTCGTCACTGGTGCGCTCGGAATGGGTGACACCACGCCCTGCGACCATCCAATTGACCTCGCCGGGATAGATCATCTGATGTGTGCCAAGGCTGTCACGGTGCTCGAATTCGCCCTGGTACAGATAGGTGACCGTGCCCAGTCCGATATGGGGGTGGGGCCGCACGTCGATGCCGCCTTCGGTGATGAATTCAGCGGGCCCCATTTGATCGAAAAATATGAAAGGGCCCACCAACTGTCGTTTTACCGAAGGCAATGCGCGGCGCACTTCGAACCCTCCCAGGTCACGGGCACGCGGGATGATTAATGTGTCCAGCGCCGGATTCTCCGAGATGCAGTCCGGATTGTGTGTCGGGTTCCAACTCATTTCAGCTCTCCCTTCGTTGCAGATGGTCAGGCCACCCGCTTTCACTCAGGTAAGAAATAGCCACGCAAAGCAGCCCATAAAGTGCACAATCGCACAGATTAAGTGCGGCGCCGTTCCAATCAACGCGGCCAAAGTTGCGGGAAAAACGGCCCGTCAATCCGATCCCCCTCGCCATAGCCTGCCGCCTCGAACTGCGCACGCTCGTCCTTGGCCCAGTCGCCGCGATACCGGATGACACCATCAGGTGCCGTCATGCGAAGGGTGAAGCGCCGCACCGTTTCCGACGGCGTGGTCGAGGACAGCCCGCCATGCAGCGTTCGCATGTCGAAAAAGATACAATCCCCAAGCTCCAGATCCCATTGCAGCAGCTCATACGCGCCGGGGTCGGCATTGACATCTGGTGGCGGGTGATAGGTCAGCCCGGCGACTTCGGTGGGCTCATAGCTGGGATGTCCATCGGCAAACCGCACCCGCATGAACAGCTTGTCCCACAGGTGTGAGCCTTTCACGAATGCGATGCCGTTTTCCTTGGTCACGGGTTCCAGCGGCAGCCAAAGGACACACATCGTGCCTTCGAAGTCGAAGTAAGACAGGTCCTGATGGAAGGGCGGGCGCGAGGTCGAGCCGGCCTCGCGCAGGAACCAGTTGTCCATGACAAGGTTGATGGACGGCGCTCCCAGCAACTCGGCAGCAAGCGGTGCGCAGGGCGACTTGTGAACGAATTCGTTGAATTGCGGGATTTTGTTCCAGGCCCAGTAGTCTTCGAAATAGCCCGGGGCGTTGGGATCCTTGGTATGACGGGTGAAATTGTCGGTCGGCATGTCAAGATCGGCGTCGATTCCTGCACGCAGCAATGACAACCAGTCGGATGAGAATTTCGACCGCAGAACAACAGCCCCATCGCGTTGGAAGGCGGCAATGTCTTCCTGTTTAACCAGATCTGCTGTCGTCATGGAAGGATCATCCCGATGTGGTTCGGTGACCCCGAGCATCGCACCACGCACCGCCAGAGGTCAAAGAGATTCGTTTCGACGACCCGGAATCACTCACAGAACCGTGAGGGCGCGGGGATCCTACCGCGCACGGCCTCGGATTTTGAACGAAACATGCTATGTTTCAGATGGAAGCCGCAGACTGACAAGATTGGATCGCGTATTGGAGGTTTCTCGATGACAGATGCGTTGCTGTCCCGTCGTTCCCTGATCACCCAAGGTGTTGCCGTTTTGGCGACCGGCGCCACAGGGCTTTTGGTGCCTGCCCGCGCAGCCGGGATTGCGCCGACGCCTTCGATGCGGGGCGGATCGAACAACTATCGCCCCGGTGCGCCAATCGTGGACCGGATCGGTGGCGGCGGGTTCTGGATGACCGGCACCGTACGACGGGCGGGCGATGGCGCTCCCCTGCCCGGCCAGCGCATTCAGATCTGGGCCCATACCACAGAAGGGCACGAGCGTGACCCGCAAAGCCATGGAGCGACCTTGACGGATGAAAAGGGTGAATTCCGCCTGGAAATGCCGCAGATCGTTCCTGCATTCGGTCAACCGCACGGGCATCTGGCCTATGACAGCGGCGCGTTCGAAACCGTTTTTCTGCGGCCTGTGATGTCCAGTTCCAAAGACAAGACACTGGCTGCGCATTTCGTGTTGCAACCGCTCTGATCCCGGTGATCCGAACCGGTGTCATTTGGGCGACCCTGATCGCCGCCCTTGCGATTCCTCTGATCGCTGCAGCGGGCAGCCCGTATCTTGCCTGGCGCGATCCAGCCTATATCCTCGGCGGGTTTGCCGGAATTCTGAGCTTGGGTCTGCTGTTTCTGCAACCGCTTCTGGCCGGAAGATACCTTCCGGGCCTATCCGCAGTGATGAGCCGCCACATTCACCGCTGGATCGGCCTGACCCTGGTGCTGGCGATTGTGGTCCATGTCGCGGGGTTGTGGCTTACCAGCCCGCCGGATGTGGTGGATGCGTTGTTGTTCGTATCGCCAACGCCGTTCTCGGCCTGGGGTGTCATTGCCATGTGGGCCGCTTTCGGGGCGGCCCTGTTAGGGGTCTTCCGCAAACGTCTGCGCCAGCGCTTTCGTCTTTGGCGGCTGAGCCACACCGCACTGGCCGGGGTGACGATTGTCGGCAGCCTTGTTCACGCCATGCTGATCGAAGGCACGATGGAAATCGTGACCAAAACAGCGCTTTGCGCACTGGTCCTCTTGGCGAGCGCAAGTACGCTCGCCAAATTGAAAGTTTGGGATATCCGTCGACGCCCTTAGACGCCCAGGCACCAGCGCATCACCGCCTTTTGTGCATGCAGACGGTTTTCGGCTTCATCAAAAATGACCGAGTTCGGTCCATCCATGACCTCGGAGGTCGCTTCTTCCTCGCGGTGGGCCGGCAGGCAATGCATGAACAGCGCATCCGGTTTGGCATGCGACATGAGTTCAGCATTGACCTGATATGGGCGCAGCATGTTGTGGCGGCGCTCTTTGGCCGACTGGGAATCATGCATCGAAACCCAGGTATCCGCGACGACGAGGTCCGCGCCTTCCACCGCTTTGTGCGGATCCCTTTCGATCACGATTTTCGAACCTTTTTGACGGGCAAACCCCATGAACTCCTCTTCCGGGTCAAGCTGAGCCGGTCCGGTGAAGGTTAGATCGAATCCGAATTGACCGGCGGCGTGCAGGAAGGAAGCGCAGACATTGTTGCCATCGCCGGTCCAGACCACCTTTTTGCCAGCGATGGGGCCGCGATGTTCCTCGAATGTCAGAACGTCGGCCATGATCTGGCAGGGATGGGTGCGGTCGGTCAGGCCGTTGATCACCGGCACGTCCGAGTATTCGGCCATTTCGGTCAGGATGGTTTCATCAAAGGTGCGAATCATGATCATGTCGACATAGCGCGACAGCACGCGGGCGGTGTCGGCGATGGTTTCGCCGTGACCCAGCTGCATGTCCTTGCCGGACAGCACCATGGTTTGCCCGCCCATCTGGCGCACGCCCACATCGAAAGACACGCGCGTCCGCGTCGAAGGTTTTTCGAAGATCAGCGCCACCATGCGATCTTTCAGCGGCTGTTCGTCGTCAGGGGCGGCCTTGGGGCGACCCAAACGCGCCTGTTTCATCACGCCCGCCTGATCGATCATGGCCCGCAGATCGGTGGAATCGGTTTTGTGGATATCAAGAAAATGGTTCATGTCGGTTCGTTTCCTGGCTGTCGGTTGCCGGGGGCGCTGCCCCCGGACCCCCGGAGAATCTGGGAAAAGATGAAAATCAGGCGGTTTGGAGCTTGGTCTCGATCTGCCGGGCGGCCTTGTCGAGGCGGATCATGGCCTGAGCGATATCGTCCTCGGTCAGGGTGAGAGGCGGCAACAGGCGGATCACGTTGTCGGCGGCGGGAACGGTGATGACGAGGTTGTCATAACCTGCATTGACCACGTCGATATTGGCAGGCTTGCACTTGAGGCCGAGCATCAGGCCCGATCCGCGCACCTCTTCGAACACGTCGGGGTGATCTGCGATCAGGGCTTCGAGCTTTTGGCGCAGCAGGCCCGCCTTGCGGTTGACGCTTTCCAAAAAGGCAGGTGTTGCCACATGATCGATCACCGCGCAGCCCACCGCGCAGCCCAGCGGGTTGCCGCCATAGGTCGAACCGTGGGTGCCTGCGGTCATGCCGGATGCCGCGTCCTCCGTCGCCAGGACGGCCCCCAGCGGGAAGCCCCCGCCGATGCCTTTGGCGACCATCAAGATATCAGGTGTGATGCCGGCCCATTGATGGGCAAAGAGCTTGCCTGTCCGGCCGACGCCGCACTGGACTTCATCAAGGATCAGCAGCAGCCCGTTGTCGTCGCAGATCTGACGCAGCGCCTTGAGTTCGGCGTCGGGGACGGGGCGAATACCGCCCTCGCCTTGGATGGGCTCGATCAGGATCGCGGCGGTCTTGTCGGTGATGGCGTCGGTCACGCCGTCGAGGTCTCCGAATGCCACATGCACGAAACCCGGCAGCAGAGGGCCGAAGCCCTTGGTCATTTTCTCGGCCCCGGCAGCAGCGATGCCGGCTGACGACCGGCCGTGGAAGGAACCGTCGAAAGTGATGATCTCGACCCGCTCGGGCTGATCTTTGTCATAGAAATACTTGCGGGCCATTTTCACGGCCAGTTCGCAGGATTCCGTGCCGGAGTTCGTGAAGAAAACCGTATCGGCAAAACTGTGTTCCACCAGCTTGTCAGCCAAGGCCTGTTGCTGAGGAATGTTGTACAGGTTCGAGACATGCCACAGCGCATGGGCCTGGTCAGTCAGCGCGGCCACCAATGCCGGATGGGCGTGGCCCAGCGCGTTCACGGCGATCCCTGCGCCGAGATCCAAGAAACGTCGGCCATCCGCCTCGGTCAGCCAGGCGCCTTCGCCCTTCACGAAGGTCAGGGGCGCACGGTTATAGGTCGGCAGAACGGACGGGATCATGGGATCATCCTTTTCAGGTAGTATGAGCCTCGTGAGTGATACACGAAGGCCCTGTTCGTCAACAATTTTGGTGAGGTCTGTGCCGATTTGCCGGGCACATGAGATCAAACAGGCCGGTTACGCAAAGATGCGTCGGCGTCGGAGCAGTTGGATATGCACATGTTTGATCATGGCCGACCGTATAGCGATGCTTGCGCAGGTTGGGAAGCCGGTATTTTGCAGGGATCGAATTTTGCCCTTGCCAAAGCCTGTGCAACCGCGCACCGCTTGGCCATGTTCGAACCCAAGCACCACAATCCTCCGCTTGCCGCTGCGCTGATTTTTGTCGCCACCGCCTTTATCGCCGCGACGACGCTGCTGGCCAAGGCGCTGGGGACGGATGCGTTGGGGCCGCCCTTGCATGCCATGCAGATCAGTCACGGGAGGTTTCTGTTTGCCCTGCTGGCGATTGTGCTGGCGGTTGCAACTCTGCGGCCCCGGTTGGTGCGGCCCCATTGGGGGCTTCACGTCGGGCGGACCAGTTTTGGCTGGGCGGGGGTGACATTGATGTTCGCATCGGTTGCCTTCATTCCGATGGCGGATGCGACGGCCATATCCTTTCTGAACCCTGTCTTTGGTATGGTGCTGGCCATTCCGCTGCTGCAAGAGCGGGTTGGTCCTTGGCGCTGGCTGGCGGCGGCTGTCGCCTTGACGGGCGCGATGATCCTGCTGCGCCCGACCCCCGCCAGCTTTCAGCCCGCCGCCCTTCTGGCGTTGGCAGCGGCTGCGCTGATCGGGATGGAGCTGATTTTCATCAAAAAGCTGTCCGGGCGCGAGCCACCGATGCAGATCCTGCTGATCAACAACGCAATGGGGGTGCTGATCGCCACTTTAGCTGTCAGCTTCGTCTTTCAGATGCCAACCCCGCAGCAGTGGGCGGCATTGGTGGGGATCGGCGTTCTGATGGCCTGCGCCCAGGCCTGTTTCGTCAACGGCATGGCGCGGGCGGATGCATCCTTCGTGGCCCCTATCAGCTATGCCACGCTGATCTTTGCCGCCCTTTACGACTTTGCGGTCTTTGATGTGATCCCCGACTGGATCAGTCTGGTCGGATCTGCGACCATCCTGGCCGGCGGGCTGATCCTGGTCTGGCGAGAAGCGGTGCGGCGCCGCGCCTGAGAGCCTGCCCCGCACGGCGGGAGCGGGTGCGCCTGCATCCCGGCCCGTGCAACCGGCCGCGATAGCCGGGCCGCGCTAAGCCTTGAGGCGATATCCGGTGCGCAGCATCAGCCAGGTGATGGCTCCGATCACGAAAGTCGCAAACGTACATACCGCCATCCCCAGCCACGGAGAGCTGTCGGACACTCCGATCATTCCATAGCGCAAACCATCGATCAGATAGAACACCGGGTTCAGGTGGGTCAGGCGGTTCAGCACGGGCGGCAGCGCCTCGACTGAGTAGAACGTACCCGACAGGAAGGCCAGCGGCGTGACGATAAAGTTGGTGATTGCTGCCATCTGGTCGAACTTGTTGGCGAAGATACCGGCAAACAGGCCCAATGCGCCCATGAATGCCCCACCCAGAACAACAAAGGTCAGCGCGATCAGGGGGTGCTGAGGCGCAATGGAGAGCAAGACCAGAAACGCAATCGAGATCACCAGTGCGATCATCACGCCTCGGGCAATGCCACCCGCGAGGTAACCCAGCAGAATCTCGAGCGGGGACAGCGGTGGCATCAATGTATCGACGATATTGCCCTGCACCTTGGCGATCACCATCGAGGACGAGGTATTGGCAAAGGCATTCTGGATCACCGTCATCATCATGATCCCCGGTGCCAGAAACATCACAAACGGTACACCCATGACATCGGGCCGACTGGGTCCGATGGCGATGGTGAAGATCAACAGGAACAGCCCCGCCGTAACCAGAGGTGCCAGAACCGTCTGCGTCCAGACGGCCAGAAAACGCAGGGTTTCGCGCTGCGCCAGCGTGTACAGGCCCATCCAGTTGACTGCTCCGAAGCGACGCGCGGTATGATCTGCGGGATTTTGCATGATTTGCCCTCAACCTGATTCGAAGACAGCTTGTAACTCGGGCAGCAGTGTTTAGAATAGGGGGCTGAGACGAATTCCCAAGGCGGCCCGAATCCGGGGCCGCTTTCCGCTTTTGAAAGGCTAACGATGTCCTGGACAGACGAGCGTGTTGAACTGCTGAAGAAGATGTGGGGCGAAGGCCAGTCGGCCAGCCAGATTGCCAAGGAACTGGGCGGCGTGACCCGCAATGCGGTGATCGGCAAGGTGCACCGCCTGGGCCTGTCGAACCGGACGGCAGGCGCATCCCCGGCCAAGGCGGAACCGAAAGAAAAACCGGCGCCCGCCCCCAAGGCCGAGGCCAAGCCCAAACCTGCACCCAAGACCGAACCGGCGCGTCCGGCCCCGGCCCCGACCGCCGAGGCGAAACCGGTCGTTCCGGCCCGCCGTCAGATCATCCCCGCCGGTCAGCCGCTGCCACCGCAGCCATCGGCCAACGAGATCAGCCCCGAGGCGCTGGCCAAGGTCAACGAAGTTGAAAAGAAAGCCAAGAAGCTGACTCTGATGGAATTGACCGAGAAGACCTGCAAGTGGCCCGTGGGCGACCCCGCGACCGAGGATTTCTGGTTCTGCGGCCTTCCAGTTGAGGCGGGCAAACCCTATTGCGAGGCGCATGTGGGAGTGGCCTTCCAGCCGATGAGCTCGCGCAGGGATCGTCGGCGGTAATTGCGAACACAAGAACCTAAATCATGTCTATGGAACGTGAAAAGGGCGCAGGCATTTCGCCACGCCTCTTACCGGAGGCGTTGCATAGTCAAGAGCGACGCAAGGCGTAACGGGTTCTTACAAAGAAAACACCCTCGCTGAATGCTGCGAGGGTGTTTTAGTTCGGAGCGTCAGCTTTGCGGACTTAGCGAACTTCCGCAGCACCTGTCCCAATGGCGGCTTTCGGTCAGAGTAACCACTTAGGTTAACTGTACTAGACAATTGAGGCAATTCATAAGCTGATAACTTTCCATCAACCGAGATTTGTACTTTTCTTTTTTTCAGAATGCGTCTTACACGATGCAATCTAAGCAGTCCCGTGTCGGCGAGTTGCTACACGCTGGGAAGTGTCCATGGCTGGGCGAGTAGCTTCGGCTGGGCGTCTTGCATGCAATTATGCGCTATTGAAAAACTCTCTTTCGTTTATAGATCGGGCTTGATTCAACGGAGCATCCATTAGAGTTCCTAATATGAACACCAGTTTGTTGGTATTGATAGTAGTAGTGTCGCAACTCCTCTCCTGAACAGTTGTCGTTTACATCGTCTGTGCCCAATACCCAAAGACTGCCACCTAATGAAAAGAATTGAGCACTATCTGAAAACTCGGATACATCACCGCGTATGTAGCTGTCCGTCATAGCACGAATGCCCCCATTCCATTCACTGAATGTTAGCTCTCGAAAACCACCGTTTCTAAAGATCGCAAATTCAAACTGCCCTACCTCCCGATCAATTAACGCCAGCCCGCCTTGTCTCTCCTGCTCAAGGGCCAACATTATGCGTTTGAACGTTCGCTCGTCCTGAATCCATGGGTTATGAAGTTGTTCTAGAAGCTGCGTCACATCTTCCAGCTGTTTTGCAGTCGTGGCGATCTCGCCCACTGCGCCCACCGCAGCATCTCTTGCTTGACTTGCCGAGGCACTTGCAGCTTCCGCATTATCAATAGCGGAGCGGAGCCTGTTCAACTCAACGCCCTGCTCTACTGCGCACTCAAGAACCTTGTTTACCTTGTTAGTAGCCGTCGTTTCACTTGGTAAAGCATTCAATTCATCCCAACAATCGGCACTACTCTCGGTCGCAAAAAAGACTGATATTAAGAGCGCTAGGGCTCCACACCACCTCTTGAAAGACATAGGTCGAGTTCCTCCAATGTAAGAACGTCTGGATCACAAATTGCTCGTTCTGTGAAAAACGAATAATATTTGATTATCGGCGCCAATGGACTTTGATCGTCAATAAATACAGCGAGAGCTTCGTTTGCCACCACAATCAGGCCGAATATTGCGGCGACGGCCTCTACCCAAAATAGCCAAGTTGGTTGCCTTTTACCCGACAAATCTAATCCATTTTTCAATACCTACTCTCGTATTTTGACACATAACCATACAACCTCCAAACGCAATCGCCTTGCCTCGAACCTAAACTAAGATCAGAAAACGGACCTTCGGAGGGCGTGTGAAGCCTGGTAAAGTGGGCTCGAACCTGACATTGAAGTGCCGGTGATCTTGGAGTCACTGGCACATGGCAGCCTTTCACTGCGCGGGATGTGTCGGCAGGTTCGGCATCGCGACCCATCCGGGCAGTTCGTCCGGCGAAACTGAAACATGCAGGCGTTCTGAAGGGTCCTGCCCGACCTTGCGGTGCTTTCGCAGCAGGAAAATCTTGCCCCAGCTGCGCCATGTGCCAACCGACGGCGCATGGGGGTCAATGGGAAACCGATCGCGCCAGCCGTCGGGCAATGTCAGACCGTGCAATTCCGCCTTGTCCAGCATCCAGATCAGGGAAATGTTGCTCAGCGGCCGCGCCTCTTCGTAGCCGTTCAATTGGCCACCTATGTCGCCATGGGTTCCGCGGAACCAGACCTGCTCTACATGGCCCTTGAACTCGGGCGTGCAGGTCCACAGAACTGGTTCGAACACTTCGCGCGTCTCATCCAGCGCCAAAGCGTGATACCCGTGGCGGGTGACTGGGCCCAACTGATGATTGTGAAAGGCGTGCTTCTCTTCGGCCCAGCGCCACAGCAGCGGCAGACGCAAACCCAGCGCCTTGACCGTGTCCCAGACGCCGATCATCTCGATCTCGACCCCGTCGTGGCAGAAACGTCGGCGGAACTCGCTGGCGGCGATGCCGTCTGGATTGCATTCATAGTGGCGATAAGCTTGCAGTATGTTTCGCTCGGTGGCGTGTTCCGCCTTGAGCAGGCCGATCATGTCGATCACGCCAGCCAGACTGCGCACGCCATAGGCACCGCGCGAATAGCCGATGAAAAAGATCTTGTCGCCCGGCTTGTAGCGGGACGCCAAATACCCATAGGCGCGACGGATCTGGCGGTTGATGCCCCGGCCCATCATCACGTCCAGCGAGGACTTCCAGCTTTCCCACTGCACGCCTGCCTCGTAGAACACCGAAACCTTGCTGCCCATCTCGCAGCACAGGCGAAATGTCTGACCGGCGTGGGTTTCAAACCCCGGTTCCAGAGTGGACATGGTGCCATCAAGAATGATGACATGGCTGATCGGTTCGCGGTGCCGCGTCTCGGCGGAATGCTCGGACCGCAAAGGGCGCCCGAGCCATCCCAGAACCTTTCTACTCAGCCGCGACAGATTCATGCGTCAGCAATTCCCATACTTTGTGAGGTGTGAAAGGCATGTCCGCCTGCCGCACCCCGTGGTCCCAGAGCGCATCCTGAACCGCGTTCGCGACAGCGGCCAGTGCGCCCACGGTGCCAGCCTCGCCACACCCTTTCATCCCCATCGGGTTTGAAGTTGACGGAACCGGCGCCGAGGTAAACTTAATCATGGGTATGTCGGTTGCACGGGGCAAGGCGTAATCCATAAACGAAGCCGTGAGCAGTTGCCCATGTGCATCGTGCACGACATGTTCGGTCAGGGCCTGGCCGATACCCTGCACCACCCCGCCATGCACCTGCCCTTCGGCCAGCATCGGGTTGATAAGATTGCCAAAATCGTCAACCACCGTGTAGCGATCCACCCAGGTTTCGCCGGTGCAAGAATCGATCACGACTTCGGCAACATGCGCGCCGTTCGGGTAGCTGCGCGCATCCAGATTGGCGCGGGCCTCATGTTGCAGCAGATCCGTTCGACCATCGGCACGCGCCATCTCGGCGGCTTCGGTCAGGGTCGGCGTCAGGTTGGAGCCCGGCGCTCGGAATGTCTCGTGGTCAAAACTCACATCATTTTCCTCGACCCCCATCTTATCGGCAAGATAAGGCGTGAATGCGGCGATCATCTTGTCAATCGTGGCCAGAGTGGCCGTGCTTTGCACCGTGACCGAGCGGGACCCGCCAGTGCCGCCGCCATGGGCAAGCCGGTCGGTATCGCCCTGTATGACGGTGATCTTGTCCATGGGGATACCCGTCTGATCTGACAGGAACTGGGCGTAGACCGTCTCATGCCCCTGCCCGTTCGATTGTGTGCCGACGTAAAGAGTCACCGTTCCATCCTCGCAAAACGCGACCTTCGCGTTTTCGGAAGGGTCCCCCAAAATGCTTTCGATATAGTAACAGAGACCCTGCCCCCGGATCAGACCACGTTCGGCATCCGCAGCTTTGCGGGCCTCGAACCCTTTGGTCTGGTCGGCCGCACGGGTGAGAACCATGTCGAAATCGCCGACATCATAAGTTTCGCCGGTGGAAGCGGTGTAGGGGAAATCGCCGGGGCGGATGAAATTCCTGCGCCGCAGTTCCCACGGGTCAACGCCCAGTTCACGCGCGGCGCGGTCCATCGCGCGTTCAAGCACGTAAATCGCCTCGGGGCGGCCCGCACCGCGATACGCATCCACCTGCGTCGTGTTAGTATAGAAGCCTTCGACCCGCAAATAGGTGGTCTGGACGTCATAGACACCCATCAGCACTTTGCTGAACAGGCTGGTCTGGATCGCCTGACCGAAGTGGCTGTTGTATGCGCCAAGGTTCACCTTGCTGTGGACCCGATAGGCGGTGATCTTGTGATCGGCGTCAAAGGCCAGCTCGGCCAGCGAGGTCAGATCGCGGCCATGATGGTCGGACAGCATCGCCTCGGACCGGTCGGACATCCAGTGGACCGGCTGACCCAGCTTCATCGCCGCCACGGAAACGCAGAAATATTCTGGGTATGGCATCACTTTCATACCGAAACCACCACCCACATCCGGGGTCGTGACGCGTATGTCGTCCGCATCCAGTTTCAGTTTTTGCGCCAGTTGGGCCTTCATCGCCCATACGCCCTGACCTCCGTAAGAGAAATGCAGGCGCCCCTCGGACCAGTTCGCCCGACATCCGCGCGGCTCCAGCGAACTGATGATGACCCTGTTGTCGGCGACGTTCAGCGACACCGTATGCGCGGCCGCCTGAAAGGCAGCCCGGGTCGCGGTTTCGTCGCCCAGCCCCCAATCGAACGCACGGTTCTCGGGCGCTTCCGCGTGCAGGACCTCGCCCCCGGCCTCGACGTCCAACTTGGCCGGGCGCTCTTGGATATCCATCCAGATCAATTCAACCGCGTCCTGCGCCTGCGTCAGGGTATCCGCAATGACAACTGCCACCGGCTCGCCCACGAAACGCACGCGATCCCTGGCCAGCATGTGCCGGTCCGGCGCAGCGGCCCTGGACCCATCCCGGTTCTGCAAGACCGCCGCATTCAGAACCGTGTCGATGCCTGATGCGGCCAGATCGTCCAGCGTCATGACCAGCCGAACACCGTCGGCAGCCCGCGCGGCATCGACATCCAGAGAGGTGATGTCACCATGCGCCACCGGGCTGCGGAAGAATGCGGCAAACAAAGCGTTCCCGGGTACCGCATCATCCATGTAACGCCCCTGCCCGGTCAGGAACCGTTGATCCTCGGTCCGTTTCACCGGCTGGCTTCTGCCGAACTTTTCCATGGGTGGCCCTCCTTCGCGATATCAGGGGCGAGCCTAGCCCGCGACCCGGCGATGTCCAGCGGGGTTCACCGAAATTCGTTTGCGCCCAAAGGATGTTCGGCTAGCCTTTGGCCATGAGCTGGACGCATGAAACCGTTTTTCCCTTCTCTGCCCCGATGACCAGCGGGCAGTCGACCACACATGACGTTTATGTCGGAGGCGAAGGCCCACCGATCCTGATCCTTCAGGAACTGCCCGGGATCGGACCCGAAACGCTGGCGTTGTCCGCCAAGCTCAACGCATCCGGCTTTCGCGTCTACCTGCCTCATTTGTTTGGAACCTATGGCAAGGTTGAAATGGCAAAGAACATGGCCCGGTTGTTCTGCGTGCGGCGCGAGTTCAACATTTTCGCCCGTGGCAGGCAGAGCCCCATTGCAGGATGGATGCGAGCCCTGACCCGTGAGATCAAGCAACGCGAAAACAGCGCCGGTGTGGGCGTCATCGGCATGTGCCTGACCGGCAGTTTCGCCCTTACCCTCATGGCAGAAGACGCCGTTCTGGGCGGGGTAGCCAGCCAACCAGCGCTGCCGATCCTCGGGGGCCGCCATCTGCATATGAGCGCTGAAGACATCGGCGCGGCCTCTGCGGGTATGGCCGCGAAAGGCCCCGGTCTGGCGATGCGGTATTCCGAAGACAAGCTTGCACCAAAGAAACTGATGCGGGCGCTTGAACAGGCATTCGGCAATCTGCTGGAAACCGTCGAATATCCCGGCAGGGATCATTCGCTGCTGACGCTGGACTTCCATGAACCCGCCTATCAACGCGTTGACGCCTATTTCAAAGCACGCTTTGGCATGGCCTAGGCGCACTAGGCCTTCCCCTTGCCGCGCGCATTCGCTATTGCAGGCGCTGACCCGAATTTGTTGACGCAGGACGCATCCCATGGCGATGGAAAAGACATTCAACGCGGCCGAGGCCGAGGCCCGGATCTACAAGGCCTGGGAACAGGCCGGAGCCTTCAAGGCAGGCGCGAACAAATCGCGCGACGAGAGCTTTTGCATCATGATCCCGCCGCCGAACGTGACCGGTGCTCTGCATGTGGGCCACGCGTTCAACAACACCCTACAGGACATCCTGATCCGCTGGCACCGCATGCGTGGCTTTGACACGTTGTGGCAGCCTGGCCAGGACCACGCCGGCATCGCAACCCAGATGCAGGTCGAAAAGATGCTGGCCGCCACCCAACAACCCAGCCGCAACGAATTGGGCCGCGAAAAGTTTCTGGAGAAAGTCTGGGAATGGAAGGGTGAATACGGCGGCACCATCATCGAGCAGCTGAAACGCCTCGGCTCTTCCTGCGACTGGTCGCGCAACGCCTTTACCATGGCCGGTGCGGCGGGCGACCCGCGCACGGGTCACGAAAACAGCCCCAACTTCCACGACGCGGTCATCAAGGTTTTTGTCGACATGTACGACAAGGGCCTGATCTATCGCGGCAAGCGGCTGGTCAACTGGGACCCGCATTTCGAAACCGCGATTTCGGACCTCGAGGTCGAGAATATCGAGGTTGCCGGCCATATGTGGCACTTCAAGTACCCTTTGGCGGGCGGTGAGACATATGAGTATTTGGAAAAAGATGAAGATGGGAATGTGATCTTTCGCGAGGAGCGGGATTATATTTCCATCGCCACGACCCGCCCCGAGACCATGCTGGGCGACGGCGCGGTTGCGGTGCACCCCTCGGACGAACGCTATGCGCCCATCGTCGGCAAGCTGTGCGAAATCCCGGTTGGTCCGAAAGAGCATCGCCGCCAGATCCCCATCATCACCGATGACTACCCTGACCCGAATTTCGGCTCGGGCGCGGTGAAGATCACCGGCGCGCATGACTTCAACGACAACATGGTCGCCAAACGCGGCGGCATTCCGATGTACCGCCTGATGGACACCAAGGGCGCGATGCGGGCCGATGGGGCCCCTTATGCCGAAGAGGCAGGCAAAGCGCAGGACTATGCGCGTGGGCGCGCGTTCACCGAGAACGAAATCGACGCGATCAATCTGGTGCCGGATCATCTGCGCGGCCTCGACCGGTTCGAAGCGCGGGCCAAGGTGGTGGAAGAGATCACGGCTGATGGTCTGGCTGTGATGACCCGCGCGGATGATCCGCGCCTGGGATCAACCGCTTTGAAGCCGGATCAGGAAGGCGCCGACACGCTGGTGCCGCTGGTCGAAAGCAAACCGATCATGCAGCCCTTCGGCGACCGGTCGAAGGTGGTGATCGAGCCGATGTTCACCGATCAGTGGTTCGTCGATGCCGCCAAGGTCGTCGGCCCCGCGCTGGACGCGGTCAAGGACGGCACGGTCAAGATCATCCCCGAGTCGGGCGAGAAGACCTATTACCACTGGCTGGAAAATATCGAGCCCTGGTGTATCAGCCGCCAACTGTGGTGGGGGCATCAGATTCCGGTTTGGTATGGTCTCGACCTGTCGGCAGAAGACTTCATTGACGACGAGAATGATGGCGACCTTGATCTGGTTGAATTGGGTCGTTTGCTGAACGAAGGCGGCATGCTGCACCGTGGCAATGTCATGGAATGTGCCGCGAGCTTTGAGGCCGTTACCGAAAAGTTTCTTGACGACAATGCGGACATTCCCAGCCCTCTGAGCCACGCGACCGTGATCGAAGTCGCCGACAAGCAGGAGGCGATCCATCGGTTCGCCGAAAGCCTGGCGCAGTACGCCGTTGAACAGGATCCGACCAAGCTGGTTTACCCGGTCTGGCGCGACCCTGACGTGCTGGACACGTGGTTCTCCTCCGGCCTGTGGCCTATCGGCACGCTGGCCTGGCCCGAACAGACCGAAGAGTTGCGGCGCTACTTCCCCACGGACGTTCTGATCACCGGTTTCGACATCCTGTTCTTCTGGGTCGCCCGGATGATGATGATGCAGCTGGCCGTGGTCGATCAGATCCCATTCCACACCGTTTACCTGCACCAGCTCGTCCGCGACGAGAAGGGCAAGAAGATGTCCAAGACCACCGGCAACGTCATCGACCCACTGGAGATTGTGGACGAATTCGGCGCCGACGCGCTGCGCTTCACCAACGCGTCGATGGCGGCGATTGGCGGGGTGCTGAAACTGTCGCGCGAGCGCATCACCGGTTATCGCAACTTTGGCACCAAACTGTGGAACGCCGTCCGCTTTGCAGAGATGAACGAGGTTTTCACCGATGCCGTCCCGCAGCCGGACGTTGCCGATCTGAAACCCAAGGCCGCCGTGAACCGCTGGATCATCGGCGAAACCGCCCGGGTGCGCGAAGAGGTCGACGCGGCGCTGGGCAGTTACCGCTTCAACGACGCGGCGAACGGGCTTTACGCCTTTGTCTGGGGCAAGGTCTGTGACTGGTATGTGGAACTGTCCAAACCTCTGCTGCAAGGCGATGACGCCGAGGCCCAGGCTGAAACCCGCACCACCATGCGCTGGGTTCTGGATCAGTGCCTGGTCCTGCTGCACCCGATCATGCCCTTCATCACCGAGGAACTGTGGGGCCTGACCGGCACCCGTGCCAAGATGCTGGTGCATGCCGACTGGCCGACCTATGCCGCCGCCGAACTGGTCGATGCCGACGCGGATCGCGAAATGAACTGGGTGATCTCGGTGATCGAGAACACCCGTTCGGCCCGCGCCCAGATGCGCGTTCCGGCCGGTTTGTACGTGCCGATGCTGGTGACCGAGATCGACGCCCACGGCCAGACCGCCTGGGACCGGAACGAGGCGCTGATCAAGCGACTGGCCCGGATCGACAGCCTGACCAAGGCCGACACGCTGCCCAAGGGCACGATCTCGATCGCGGCGCCCGGAGCGTCCTTTGGCCTGCCGCTGGCGGATATCATCGACATCGGCGCGGAAAAGGAACGGCTGGAAAAGGCCAAGGGCAAGCTGGCCAAGGAACTTGGTGGCCTGCGCGGTCGTCTGAACAACCCGAAATTCGTGGCCTCGGCCCCCGCAGAGGTCGTGGAAGAGGCCAAAGCCAACCTCGCCGCCCGAGAAGAGGAAGAGGCGAAACTGAACGAGGCGCTGGCCCGACTGACCGAAATCGCCTGATCTTCATCTTTTTCCAAATACTCAAATCCGGAACCCCGCCGCGGCCACAACGGCGGGGTTTTCTTTTGCACGCTCGGGTCTTGCCCGACCCTGCCCCTGCTTGTTAGCAATCAGCGAACACATTTCTCCGAGGCCGTCATGACGCACAAAGCCCCACCGTTCCAGACAGTCTCGACCGGGCTGGTTGTGGCAATCGTCGGTTTTTTCAGCTCTTTCCCGATCGTCTTGCAGGGGTTGGCGGCGATGGGCGCGTCCCCGGCGCAGGCGGCGTCCGGATTGATGATGGCGGCGATCGCCATGGGCCTGACCGCCATCGTGCTGAGCCTGTGGTACCGACAGCCGATCAGCGTGGCCTGGTCCACGCCGGGTGCGGCCCTGCTGGCGGTTTCCGCCACACCTGCGCTGGGGTTTGCCGAAGCGACAGGCGCGTTCCTTTGTGCAGGGGCTTTGACCGTGTTGGCCGGGCTGTGGCGACCATTGGGGCGAATGGCTGCGGCTATACCGACGACCCTGGCGCAGGCCATGTTGGGGGGCGTGTTGCTGCCGCTTTGCATATTGCCCTTTCAGGCAGCGGTTGACCTGCCATGGCAAGCCTTGCCGGTAATTCTGACATGGTTCATCGCCGGCCGGATCAACCGCCTGTTTGCCGTTCCGGCTGCGGTCGTAGCAGCAGCAACCGTCGTCATTCTGAACGCCGGGGACGCGTCGCTGGCGCCGACGCAATGGATCGCGGCTCCGGTCTGGACCACGCCCAGCTTCTCTGTGGCTTCGGTCATCGGGATTGCTGTGCCGCTGTTCATCGTCACGATGGCGACCCAGAACATCCCCGGCATCGCGGTGATCCGCAGCTTTGGCTATGCGCCGCAGACTGGCAAACTGTTCTCGTCCGTGGGTATTTCCAGCATCTTGTCTTCTCCGTTCGGTGCCCCCGCCACCTGCCTTGCGGCGATCACCGCTGCGATGTGCGCGAACGAGGACAGCCACCCCGACCCCGCGCAACGCTATTGGTCTGCCGTGATGGGTGGATTGTTCTATTGCCTGTTCGGGGTGTTCGCCGTGGCGATTACCGGGTTCGCCATTCATGCCGATCCACTGTTGATGGGCACGCTGACCGGTGTTGCGCTGATCGGGGTGATGGCCAATGCCACATCCGCCGCGCTGGAAGTTCCGGCCGAGCGCGAAGCGGCCATCCTGACCTTTGCCATCACTGCATCAGGGATCACCGCGTTCGGGCTTGGTGCGGCGGTCTGGGGCTTGCTGGCAGGCGGCATGGCCTATCTTGTGAAACAACGCTTTCGGTAAACGGGTTCAAACCGCACTTCAAAGCAAGTATGAAGACGCCATGTTTGGAGCGTTGGGAAAACTGGTCGAGCGCCAGATCAAGAAAGCCCAAGCCGAGGGTCAGTTGCAGGGCCTCGAGGGCGAAGGCCAACCACTGCCTGACCGGTCATCCGAGGCATTGAGCGATACGGCCACCGCCGCCGGCCATCGGATCATGGCGCAGGCAGGCGTAATGCCGGAAGAATTCGACATCAAAAAACAGCTCGACACAGCGCGGCAGGATTATGCGACCCTGACGGACCCGGCAAAGCGCAAAGCCGCAATGGCCCGTATCGCCGATCTGGAAATGCGCTACAACATGGCCCGCGACGCACGGCGGGCCTTCATGCGGTGATCATTTGAACACGGGCTTGCGGCCCTGCATCTGCGCCATGACAACTTCCATCTGGTCGGGTTTGCCAATCAGTTCCACCTGCTCAGCGGATTCCGCCATCAGAACGTCTGCGCGGGATTGAGTTTCAGCGACCTCGATCAGACGCTTGGCAGCACGGATGGCCGAAGGACTTTGACCCGCGATGTTTTCGGCAATGGCCAACGCTTCGGTCAACGGATCGTCGGACAATTGCGTCACAAGGCCCCAATCCGCCGCCTGCGGCGCACCGATCGGGCGGGCCGTGTAGGTCAGCAGCCGCAGCACGTCCGACCGGACCAGCCGAGGCAGCAGAACCATGCCGCCCATGTCGGGGATGATGCCCCATTTCATCTCCATCACGGCCAGTTTCGCTTCGGGATGCGCGGTACGGATATCCGCGCCAAGCGCGATTTGCAGGCCACCGCCATAAGCCACGCCCTGAATTGCGCAGATCACCGGAACCGGTACGCGACGCCAGATCAGCGCCAGCTCCTGCATCTCGTTGGCGTCTTCATGGCTGCGGGTCATCAGCCATTCCGTGGGGTCTATATGGGCCATCTTGGCAAAGCTTGCCATGTCGAGTCCCGCGCAAAAGCTTTTGCCTTCGCCGGACAGAACCACGGCACGGGCATCCGACGCGGCGACCTCTTGCCCGGCGGACAAAAGCGCCTTGATCATTGCATCATCCAGCGCATTCATCTTGTCGCCTCGGGTCAGAGTGACATGGGCAACGTGGTTTTGATAGGCAACGGATACGCGTGACATGGAGGACCTCCGGTAATTCAATCGTGACAAACATGCCCGGACAGAATGCCGAATACCACTGCGACGTCAGGGCATATCGCTGACAGGCATTCGCCCGAACCACGGGGAATCGAGGGTCATGACATAGAACTGATCCCCCGCAATCTTGCCGCCGGTCGTGATGCCCAAGCGGCCGTGCGGGTCCTGTAGCGTGCGCAGGATCGTACCGTCGCCATCGAACTGCACCATCATGCCGCGATGGATCGGCGCGGGGCGCACTGCCGGACCTAACCGCCAGATCACCTTGCGCAGAAATGGGTACGGCATCAGCGCCTCGGACGGGACACGCGGGCTGGCGAAGGCCATCCAATAGGTGCCGTCGCCTTGAGCCTCGAGGTTGTCGGGATAGCCGGGCAGGTTTTCCAGCAGGATCTCCTGCCACCCTGCATTTGGTCCCGTCAGCCACAGCTTGTGCACGCGTGCGCGACCTGTTTCCGCGATCAGCAGAAAATCCTCGTCAGGTGAAAGCGCGACACCGTTGGTATAGACAAAGCCCTCGGCGATTTTCTCGGTGCGGCCGTCGGGTGTGCGACGCGCGACGTAACCCGTATCGGACTGTTCCCAGATGGTGAGGACAGAGGTCGGTTTGGTCCCGCCCATGGTTTCAGGATCGAAACGGTCAGAGGAATTCGAGAAGTAGATCGTGCCATCCCGCGCCACATCAAGCTGGTTGGCGTAGATCACCGGCGCGCCGTTGATGTCGCCCACCAGCGTGTCCAATGTGCCCGGACCGTTCCAACGCATCACTCCCCGATAGCTGTCAGCTATGTAAAGCGCGCCATCCGGTCCGGCCTTGAGGCCCAGGGGACGCCCGCCAAGCTGGTCAACCTCGACCGGTTCCGCCCCGTCGATACGGTAAAGGGTACCTGACAGGCTGGTTGTGTAGATCGTGCCATCTGGCATGACGGCGATGTCTTCGGGCCCGATCTCTTGACCCGGCAGGGGGATCAGCTGCGCCGCATCCAGTGCCGTGTTTTCAACGAAATCCCCGACAAACCCGGCATCTTCCGGCATTTCGACGGCGACAGGTTTTACCGGGACCGGCCAGATCAGAAGATAGGCGAGCCCCAGGAGAAAAACGATCGAGAGAATGCGCATCTGCGCTCCTTTATTCATACTTCTATTCCAGCGCGCCCAACGCCTGTGCGCGCTTGCTCATTGATCGGGCTTGGGGTTATCTGCGGACATGACCGGACCTCGATACACCCCGCTTGCCCAATCCCTGCCCGCCACCGTGCCCTTTGTCGGCCCGGAAACGCAAGAGCGCCAGCGCGGCGCGTCCTTTGTGGCCCGACTGGGCGCCAATGAGAGCATTTTCGGCCCCTCGCCCCACGCGACCCAGGCCATGGCGCAAGCCGCGTCAGAGATCTGGATGTACGGCGACCCCGAAAACCATGACCTGCGCCATGCTTTGGCCGACCATCACGGCGTATCGCCGGAAAATATCGTCGTGGGCGAAGGTATTGACGGGCTGCTGGGCTATCTGGTGCGGCTGATCGTCGGGCCCGGGGATGCGGTTGTCACCTCGGACGGGGCCTATCCGACGTTCAATTATCATGTGGCCGGGTTCGGCGGCATTCTTCACAAAGTGCCGTATTCAGGTGATCACGAGGACCCCTCGGCGCTATTTGCCAAGGCGGCGGAGGTTGGTGCCAAGCTGGTCTATCTGGCCAATCCGGACAATCCGATGGGCAGCTGGTATTCCGGCGCGGACATCGTGGCCGCCATGGATGCCTTGCCTGATGGCTGCCTGCTGGTTCTGGATGAGGCCTATGTGGAATGTGCGCCCGAGGGGACGGCGGCACCTGTGAGTGTAGATGATCCGCGCGTAATCCGGATGCGAACCTTTTCGAAGGTCTATGGCATGGCGGGTGCGCGGGTTGGCTATGCCATGGGCACGCCGGATCTGATCGCGGCCTTTCACAAGGTGCGCAACCATTTCGGCATGAACCGCGCCGCGCAGGCCGGTGCTTTGGCGGCTTTGCAGGATGGCGCGTGGCTGGAGCATGTTCAGGCACAGATCGAACAGGCGCGCGCTCGGATCGGTACGATTGCCCGGGAAAACGGACTGGCGGCCCTGCCTTCGGCCACCAATTTCGTGGCGATTGACTGCGGGCGCGACGGGGACTTTGCCAAGGCCGTGCTGGACGCCCTGGTGGCGCAGGGGATTTTTGTCCGAATGCCGTTCGCGGCACCGCAGAACAGGTGCATTCGGGTGAGCTGTGGCCCGGCGTCTGATCTGGATGCGTTCGCCGCCGCTTTGCCCGAGGCGCTCGCGGTTGCGCGGGTGCGCTGATTGATCCCTTTGCGCCCAGTCGGACAGCAAAGGGGGGCTGTCTGCCCCCCATCGCGCCAAGGCGCGATCCCCCCCGAGGATATTTTTGGCCAGATGAAGAGGCGGATCCTGCGGAGACGCCCGAAGGGTGTCAGGCCGCCAGCACGGCGGCGGCGGCTTCGAGGGCCCCCTTGCCACGCGATATGTCAAGTGAAGCCATGCCCGTTTCCACACCGCCCAGAATCGCCATGACCATCTGCCCGTTGATATGCCCCATGTGGCCGAGACGGAAACAGCTGTCATAATCCTCCATCCCAAGGCCGATGCCCAATGTCAGGCCCAACCGGGTTTCAGTGAACGTACGCAGGGCCGTGCCACGACCTTCGGTCAATCGCAGGGCCGTGACGGCGTGACTGCGAAAGGCACGGTCGGCGACGTTCAGGTACAACATACCGCCTTCGGTCCAGGTCTCACAGGCCGCCCAGATGGCATTGGCCAGGCGCTCATGGCGGGCCCAGACCTGCTCGATCCCCTCTGCATGGATCAGATCAAGCGCGGCGCGCAGGCCATAGAGGTGGTGCGTGGGCGCGGTGCCGTTGAAATACTGATAGAACAGGTCTGGATTAGCGCGCGGCTGCCAATCCCAATATTGCGAAACGCGCGGCATGGTGGCCCGTTTGGCTTGTGCTTTCTCGTTGAAGAAAACAAAGCCGATGCCCGCCGGGGTCATCAGGCCTTTTTGGCAAGCGGCAACTGTGACATCGACGCCCCAGCCATCCATCTCGAACCTGTCACAACCCAACGAGGCAATGCAGTCTGCCATCAACAGCGCCGGGTGGTGCAGGTCGTCCAGAAGCCTGCGCAGCGCCGGGATGTCGTTCCGAATCGAACTGGATGTATCCACGTGGACCGCCAGAACCGCCTTGATCTGGTGGTTTCGATCCGCACGCAACGCGTCAGCGATCCGGTCGAAATCCCAGGCTGACGAGGTGCCGAAATCGATCAATTGGACTTTTGCCCCGATCCCTTCGGCCATTGCTGCCCAGCCATGGGTGAACCTGCCCGAGGCAGGGGCCAGAACGGTTTCGCCGGGGGCGATCACGTTGGACAGTGCCGCCTCCCAGGTGCCGTGGCCATTGGCGATATAGATGGCAACGTTGTGCTTTGTGCCGGCAACCCGGCACAGATCGCGCGTCAGGCCGGGCATCATATCAATAAGTTCGCCATCATAGATGTTGGGCGACGGACGATGCATGGCTTGCAAAACCGCATCCGGCATGACCGAAGGGCCCGGAATGGCCAAATATGTCCGCCCCTGGGAAAGGGAAACTGTCTGTGTCATGGGGTCAACCTGTATGAATTGGCGCCCACATTACCGAGAGGCCGCGCGGCGTCAATCCGCCAGCTTCGACGCCTCGCGGGCAAGTGTCTCGATCCCGGCCCAGTCGCCGTTTTCGACCAGTTGCTTTGGTGCAACCCAGCTTCCGCCAGCGCAGATCACGTTGGGCAATGACAGGTAGTCGCTGGCGTTGGAAGGCGACACGCCACCCGTCGGACAGAAGCTGATCTGGGGCAGCGGCGCGCCGATTGCCTTGAGCGCGGGCGCGCCGCCCGACGCCTCGGCCGGGAAGAATTTCAGCATGTCATAGCCCTTTTCCAGCAACGCCATAGCCTCGCTTGCCGTCGCGGCACCGGGCAGCAGCGGCAGGTCTTCGGCCTCGCAGGCCGCGATCAGGGCATCCGTGGCACCGGGGGAAACGCCGAAAAGTGCACCCGCTTGTTTGGCAGCGCGGACGTCTTCGGGCGTGACCAGCGTGCCTGCACCGACCACGCCGCCGGGCACCTCGGACATGACCTTGATCGCATCCAGTGCCGCCGGGGTGCGCAAGGTCACCTCGAGCGCGGGCAAGCCGCCGGCGATCAGCGCCTCGGCCAGCGGGCGGGCCTGTGCGGCGTCATCGACAACCAGCACCGGAACAATGGGCGCCAGAGCGCAGATTTCGCGGGTGCGTTGAGTTTTGGACATCTATTACGCTCCGAATATGCTGGCGCCAGTGTCGGCGGACCCGACATTCTGCCGAAACGCAGCGAAGAGATCGCGCCCGACACCGTGTTGATTGGCGGAAAGGTCGGCGGTGGCGGGGGACCGGTCCAAAACCCCTTTGGTCAGGATTTCCAGGTCGCCGTTGACCGCGTCGACACGCAGGATGTCACCGTCTTGCAGGTAGGCGATGGGCCCGCCGTCCAGTGCCTCGGGGCAGACATGGATGGCGGCGGGCACTTTGCCGGATGCACCCGACATGCGACCATCTGTGACCAGTGCCACCTTTTGCCCCCTGCCTTGCAGGATCGACAGAATCGGGGTCAGCGAATGCAGTTCAGGCATCCCATTGGCCTTTGGCCCCTGAAAGCGGACCACGACGATGACGTCATCCGTGAATTCTCCGGCCTTGAAGGCGGCTTTCACCTCATCCTGATCGTGGAACACCCTCACGGGTGCTTCGACGACCTGATGTTCCAGCGCGACGGCTGATACTTTCATGACCCCGGTGCCCAGATTACCGGTCAGGCGCGACAGGCCCCCGGTGGGCTGGAACGGGTCATTGGCCGGGCGCAGGATCTTTTCGTTCAGGCTGTGTCCCGAACCATCCTGCCAGATCAACTCACCATCGATCAGTTTGGGTTCCTTGGTATAGTTGTGCAGCCCCTGCCCTGCAACGGTCAGCGTGTCCGGGTGCAGCAAGCCTTGTTCAAGCAATGTACCGATCGTGTACCCAAGTCCGCCGGCCGCGTGGTAATGGTTCACATCCGCCAGGCCGTTGGGATAAACCCGCGCAACCAGCGGAACCACAGCGGAAATATCGGAAAAATCCTGCCAGTCCAACACGATACCACCAGCGCGCGCCATGGCGATCAGGTGGATCAGCAGATTGGTTGAACCACCGGTCGCCATCAAACCGACGATGCCATTGACGAATGCGCGTTCATCCAGAACCTGACAGACCGGTGTATAGCTGTTGCCCAACGCGCTGAGCGACAGGGCTCGGCGCGCGCCTTCCTCTGTCAGGGCGTCACGCAGCGGGGTATTCGGATTGACGAAGCTGGAACCCGGCAGGTGCAGGCCCATAAACTCCATCAGCATCTGGTTGGTATTGGCGGTGCCATAAAAGGTACAGGTGCCGGGGCCGTGATAGGCCGCCATTTCAGCCTTCATCAGCTCTTCGCGGCCCACTTCCCCGGCGGCGAATTTCTGTCGGACCTTGGCTTTTTCGTCGTTCGGCAAGCCGCTGGTCATCGGGCCTGCGGGCAGGAATACGGCGGGCAGATGGCCAAAGGCCTGCGCGCCGATAATCAAGCCGGGCACAATCTTGTCACACACCCCAAGAAAAACAGCCGCGTCATAGGTGTTGTGGCTAAGGGCCACACCGGTTGCCAACGCGATGACGTCGCGCGAGAACAGCGACAGCTCCATCCCCGCTTCGCCCTGGGTGACACCGTCGCACATGGCTGGAACACCGCCTGCCACCTGTGCCGTTCCGCCTGCGGCGCGGATCGCGTCGCGGATCAGGGCGGGATAACGTTCGAACGGCTGATGGGCCGAAAGCATGTCATTATAAGCGGTGACGATGCCCAGATTGCCGGCGGTGCCGGTGGCCATCGATTGCTGATCTTCGCCTGCGCCCGCATAGGCATGGGCCTGACCGCTACAGGACAGATGCGCACGGGCAGGACCCTTGGATCTGGCCTGCTCCATCCGTTCAAGATGTGGGCCGCGCAGATCGGCGCTGCGGTCGATGATCCGTTTGGTGACATCGGAAATGACTGAGTGAACCATGATTACCCTCCGATCTGACGCCAGCGGCGCCCATCGCGATGCATCAGCATCAATGCTTCTTCGGGGCCTGAACTGCCCTGATCGTATCGGGATGGGCGGTCTCCGCGCTGCTCCCAGCCCTGAATGATGGGGTCGACCCAGGCCCAGGCGGCCTCGGCCTCGTCCCCACGCATGAACAGTGTCTGATCGCCACGGATGACATCCATGATCAGCCGCTCATAAGCGTCGGGGGCTTGCGCTTCGGCCCCAAGCGCATCGGCAAAACTCATGTCCAACGCGACATCCGACAACCGGAAGCCCCCTGGCCCCGGATCCTTGATCGTGGTGCGCAGGGTGATGCCTTCGTCAGGCTGCAACCGGATCACCAGAACGTTTCCGTGCAGAGGGCCGACATTGGGAAAAATCGTGTGCGGCGGATCGCGGAAGAACACCGCAATTTCGGATTCCCGCGAGCGCAGACGCTTGCCAGTGCGCAGATAGAACGGCACACCTGCCCAACGCCAGTTGCCGATATGAACCTTGAGGGCGATGAAGCTTTCGGTTCGGCTGGCAGGGTTGCCGACATGATCGACATAACCGCCCTCGCCCTTTTCGGCCCGGTACTGACCGCGCGCGATGTCAGACTGGGCCACGGGCTCCAGCGCTTCGATCACCTTGACCTTTTCATCGCGCACCGCGTTGGGTGAGAATTTCGACGGCGGTTCCATTGCGGTCAGACACAGCAACTGAACCAGATGGTTCTGGACCATGTCCCGCATTGCGCCGGACTGATCGTAATAGGTCCCGCGCCCTTCGACGCTTACGGTCTCGGCCACCGTGATCTGCACGTGGTCGATATGGGTCGAATTCCATAGCGGTTCGAACAGCGAGTTGGCAAAGCGCAGCGCCATCAGGTTCTGAACGGTCTCTTTGCCCAGATAATGGTCGATCCGGTAAATCTGATGTTCTTCGAAACAGGCGCGCAAGCCTTCGTTCAGCGCCTTCGCCGAGGCAAGATCGTGCCCAAATGGTTTTTCGACGACAATTCGGCTGTCCGGTGTCGCAAGACCGGCGTCATGCAGCCGCTGCGCGATACCCGAAAAAAGGCTTGGACCAACGGACAAATAAAAGGCCCGCACGACGTCTTCGCGCATCCGTTCTTTCAGGTCGGACCACCCGGCCTCGCCCAGCGCATCCACGGGCACATATTCGACATGGGCAAGAAACCGATCCAATGTTTCCCGGGAAAAACCGGGCGCGAACTGTTCCATCGATTTGCGGACCTGATCGCGAAACCCGTCATTGTCGATATCAGAGCGTGCCGTACCGATGATCCGCGCGCCGTCGGGCATTTGCCCGACCTCGAAGCGATGGTACAGGCCCGGCAGGATTTTACGCTGCGCCAGATCGCCGGTCGCACCGAAGAGTACCAGATCAAATGGCTCTACCGGAATTACGCGTGAAACCATCACAGGCTCCTTCTGAATTTGCCGATATCAGCTTAGCACGGCGTGATACCCCGCAAAACCTGACATGTTATCGCTAACACTGCCTGTCTATTAGAAAGTCGCCCATGAAAAATCAAGCATAGTTTGAAGAAACCGTGCCGTTTAGCGCATCAGGTCTGATGGCGCAGCCAGTCCATGACCGAAGGACGCACCGATTGCTCTCCGCGGTGGCGCGCGTCAGCGATGATTTTGCGAACCTCCGTCAGATTGGACCGCAACAGCAGGCTTTTGACCGGGCCGATCGAGGCAGGCCGCATCGACAGCGTCCGTATCCCCATCGCCGCAAGGCACACGGCCTCTACCGGGCGGCCTGCATCTTCACCACAGAAGCTGAGCGGCGTGTCCGAGATATCGCAGCGTTCGACGATGCGTTCCATCAGGCTCAGGAAGCTGACATTCAGCGTGTCATAGCGGCGCCGGACCAGTTCGTTCTCACGGTCAGCAGCAAAGAAGAACTGCTTTAGATCGTTCCCGCCTATCGAAATGAAGTCCACTTCGTCAAAGAACTTCTGCGGCGCAAAGGCCAGCGACGGCGTTTCCAGCATCGCGCCAACTTCAAGCATCTCGGGCAGCACATGACCCAATCGTTTTTCCCGCTCGATGGTTTTGTTCACTTCCCAGCGGGCTTCGCGATATTCCTCGGCCTGCGCGACAAAAGGGAACATGATGGTCAGCGGTCGACCATTGGCGGCGCGCAGCAGGGCCTGCAACTGCATCCGCATGACGCCGCGCTTGTCCAGACCGACCCGAATGGCGCGCCAGCCCAGCGCCGGGTTTGGTTCCGCCACGTGCTTCATATAGGGCAGAACCTTGTCCGACCCGATATCGAGTGTGCGGAATACCACCCTTTTGCCACCAGCCGCGTCCAGAACGCGCTGATACTGGCTGACCAGTTCTGACCGTTTCGGCATCTGGTTGCGGATCAGGAATTGCAGTTCAGTGCGGAACAGGCCAACGCCCTCGGCGCCCGAGGTGCCAAGCGATGGCAGGTCGGCCATCAGACCTGCATTCATCACAAGGTTGATACGCGATCCGTCCCGCGTCACGCAGGGTGTTTCGCGGATCGACGCATAACGTTCCTGCGCCTTTGCCTGCATCGCGATCTTGTCGCGGAAGGCACTGACCACGCTGTCTTCCGGGCGCAGATGCACAACGCCCTGATCACCATCCACCAGAATGTGATCTCCGTTCAGGGCCTCGGTGGTGATCCGGCCTACATGCACGACCAAAGGAATCGCAAGCGCCCGCGCAACAATCGTGGCATGACTGCCGACGGAGCCTTCTTCAAGCACGATCCCCTTCAGCGCACGTCCGTATTCCAGCAAGTCGCCAGGGCCGATATTTCGCGCGATCAGGATCGGATCGGGTGGCAGATCAGCACTGTCCGTCTTGCCTTGCCCGGTCAGGATGCGCAGCAGGCGATTGCTGAGATCGTCCAGATCCGCAAGACGTTCACGCAAGTACGGATCGGTGACCTGCCCCATGCGCGCGCGGGCCTGGGATTGTTCTTTTTCCACCGCGGCTTCGGCGCTGAGACCCAGGGCTATGTCTTCCTCCATCCGCCGCATCCAGCCTTTGGAATTGGCAAACATGCGGTAAGCTTCCAGAACCTTCAGCTGTTCCTTGTCGCCGCCCTGCGAAATTTCGAGCATCTTGTCGACGCCGACGCGCAATTCCTCCACCGCCTCGACCAGACGTTCGCGCTCTTTGTGCGGGTCTTCGGCAATGGGGTTGGTAACCACCACGCGGGGTTCGTGCAGCCAGACATGCCCTTCGGCAGACCCTTCCTGCGCCGGGCCGCCGCGCAGCAGAACCGATTGCTGGTGCAGGGGTGACAGGGCCGCGCCTTCGCCGACAAAAGCGCCAAGCTCGGCCATTTCGGCCAGCACCATGGCCACCACTTCCAGCGCATAGACCTCATCGGCGGAAAACTCGCGCGCCTCGCGGGACTGGACGACCAGAACGCCCAGCTTTTCCCCAAGGCGCTGAACCGGCACACCAAGGAACGAGGAATATCGTTCCTCGCCGGTTTCCGGCATGTAACGGAAGCCCTTGGCCGACGGCGCGTCGGCGGTGTTGACGACCTTGCCGAACTTGGCGACCCGCCCCACAAGACCTTCGCCCATGCGCATCCGGGTTTTGTGGACCGCTTCCGGAGACAGCCCCTCGGTCGCGCAAAGTTCCAGCGTGTCTTCATCGCGAAACAGGTAGATGGAACACACTTCGGCCCTGATGCTGTCGGCAATCAGGTGCGTGATCCGGTCAAGACGTTCCTGACCGGCGGCTTCGCTCGCCATTTCTTCGCGCAACCGCCGCAACAGCTTGCGGGATTCTGTTTCCGTGCCGTCCGCCATGGCCCAACCGATTTAGTGTGTCAGGCGATACCTTTGGCCGATAAGCTCAGGCCGCCTTGTCCAGTTCAAAGGCATCATGCAGTGCCTGAACAGCAAGTTCCATGTATTTCCTGTCGACAAGCACGGAAATTTTGATCTCGGAGGTTGTAATGACCTTGATGTTGATCCCCTCATCCGAGAGCACCTTGAACATCTTGGCCGCCACGCCCGATTGCGAGCGCATCCCGATACCCACAACCGAGACCTTGCAGACATCAGTATCTGCAACCAGTTCGGCATAGTTCAGCTCGCCCTTTTCCTTGATCGCCAGCAGCGCTTTTTCGGCGCGGGCCACCTGATCGGTGGGACAGGAAAAGGTCATGTCCGTACGCCCCTCGTCCGAGATGTTCTGGACGATCATGTCGACATTCACCCCCTCTTCGCTGAGCGCTGAGAAGATGGTCGTGGCGATGCCCGGTCGGTCGGCCACGGAAACAACTGTCATCTTGGCTTCGTCGCGGGAATAGGCCACACCGGCCACAACATTGGATTCCATAATATCCTCCTCGTCGCAGACCAGCGTGCCGGCCTCATCGGATTGTTCTTCAAAGCTTGAGAGAACGCGCAGTTTGACTTTGTACCGCATCGCAAGTTCGACCGAGCGGGTTTGCAGAACCTTGGCACCAAGCGACGCCAGTTCCAGCATTTCTTCGAACGAGATGCGGTCCAGCTTACGTGCCTTTTCGCAGATGCGCGGATCGGTGGTATAGACGCCATCAACGTCCGTATAGATGTCGCAGCGTTCGGCGTCGAAGGCTGCTGCAAAGGCAACCGCCGTTGTATCCGACCCACCCCGGCCCAATGTCGTGATCCGGCCTTCCGGGCTGATGCCCTGGAACCCGGCAACCACGGCAACACGCATACCTTCGCTGAATTTCTGGTTCAGGTTCTCGGTCGGAATTTCCTCGATCCGCGCTTGACTGTGCGCGCTGGTGGTCAGCAGCGGCACCTGCCAGCCCTGCCAGCTGCGCGCGGGGATGTCCATTTCCTGCAAGGTCAGGGCCATCAGGCCAGCGGTTACGTTCTCGCCCGAGGACACGACGGCATCGTATTCCCTGGCGTCGAACAGAGGCGACGTTTCGTTCACCCAGCCCACAAGCTCGTTGGTCTTGCCCGACATGGCCGAGACGATGACGATCACGTCATAGCCCTTGGCAACTTCAACGCCGATACGTTTGGCGGCGCGGCGGATGCGGTCCAGATTGGCGACCGATGTGCCGCCGAATTTCATTACGAGTACGGGCATGGGGGCAAAAGTCTCCGCGCCTTGGATTAGAAGTTCCGTGCCTCATAAGCGAGGGGCACCGCAAGGGCAAGGGCGCAAAGCGGTCGCCCCTGCGGCGCAGGGCCGCTTTACATTGCACTGGCGCAATGTCAGCCTAAGGACACCAACCAGATCAAGAGGTTCTTCATGTTTCGCCTAGCCCTCGCCTTAGTCCTATTGTCATCGCCTGCACTGGCCCAGGTCGCGAGTGTCGCCGGGACAGATGGCAAGAACGCGCTGGGCACAATACCCTGCGCTGCAAATGCCGGTGATCCCGTACAAAGCTGCCACGCCGAACTGCGCCGCCATGATGACGGAAACATAACGGTCGCAGTGGCCCTGGGAGGCGGACATGTGCGCAATATCTATTTCAAGGATGGTGTGCCGGAATCCAGCAATTCGACCTCGAAAATCTCACATGAAACGCGAGGCGATATGATGGTGGTCTACATTGAACCTGGTGAGGTCTTCGAAATCCCCAAAGCCGCATTGACCTCTCAGTAGGCGTGCGGTTGCCCGTCATAGGTTTCAAAACAGCCCGTTGTGCTTAGCGACAAGGCATCAAATCGTTCAATCAGGCCGGACACGGCCTGATCCACATCGATATCCGCCGCTGCACCGCCCATATCCGTCTGAACCCAGCCCGGATGATAGATGCCGACGGCAATCCCGTCATCTTTGAGATCCATCGCCAGATTCCGCCCAAGGTTCAGAGCCGCCGCCTTGGATGCGCGGTAGATATAACTGCCACCCGGCGCAAGTGTGTGCGACGCCATTTTCGACGAAAGGATCGCAACTTTACCGCCCGCGGCGCGCAGGTTGGGCAAAAGGGTCTGTATCGTCAGAAAGACCCCCGTGACATTTACCGCAAAGCTGTGCGCCCACATGTCGGCCGGATAGCCATCGATCGAATGCCCCTTGTCCAGATACACGCCGGCATTGCAGACCAGCAGGTCGACAGGCTGGTCTTTCATCTGTTCTGCCATGGCTGATTGCTGCGCGGGATCGGCCACATCCAGACGCACCTGCATGCTGCCGTCACGCGCCGTCCCAGTGACTTTGTCCCCCCGGTTCACGTAACCCTTTGCCAGGGCTTGCCCGATGCCGCGATTGGCGCCGGTGATCATGATGTGCATGATCAATTGGTCTTTCTGCTGGGGACAAACGGCAGCGGAGCCACCGGCACGCCATCTTCGATCAGGGATTTCGCCTCATCCAGCTTGGCTTCTCCGTAAATGGCACGCTCCGGCGCCTCGCCCAAATGAATCTTGCGCGCCTCGCTGGCGAAATCTTTCCCGACATAATCCGAGTTTTCTTCGACATGGCGGCGCATCTCGGCCAAAACCTTCTCGACTTCGGGCGATGGGGTGGCAACGTCGATCTTTTGTTCCGGGGCGGAACGGATTTCACTTTCCTTCCGGGCATTCCGAGCCGGGCGGACGCGTGGCGTCATGACCGCTTTCTCGACCTGCGTGCACCCGCAAACCGCGCAGGTGACCATACCCACAGAGGCCAGCTTGTCATAGGCTTCTGCGGATTGGAACCAACTGTCGAAACTGTGGCCTTCGCTGCATTTCAACGCGTATTGAATCATGTTCAGTCCAAAAAAACGATTGGCGAATAGATACCGATCAAGATGACAATATCAAGCCTATCAGATGCTACTTTAATGTGAGTACGGCTTAAAGTCGCGCAACAATTCAGCAAGCTCATGAGAATCGACCTTTAGCGCTGCTTTTTTCGGCGAAAACCATTTGCGCCGACGCTCGGTCTTTTCCGGGTATTCCTGCGACACAGTACTTACATGCACTGGAAAAACATCCACCAGACACAAGGATGGGGGCCGGTTAGAATGATGTTTGTGGTGCAGGAACTGCCCCAGTCGCGCCCCGTTGATCCGGCCAGATACGCCCGCCTCTTCCCAAGCCTCTTGCAATGCGGTTTCCTGTGGGCTCAGACCGGGGATGAGCCATCCTTTGGGAATGATCCATCGCCGCGACTTGCGTGTCGTGACCAACAAAACCTTGGGTCGGCCGCGCTTGATCCGGAAACATAAAGCCGAGGATTGCCGCAAAACTGGCTGCCTTGCAGCTTTTGGAAGGTCATGAAGCAACAATCGTGCTTTCATCGAGCGACGCTCCCTTTCGGTCGAACGTCAGCCATCCAAATTGGTACGCTCACCTAATCTAGCGGCCGACACCTGCAATCATACCACATGATGTATCACACGCCAAGTCACTCGCGTCGCCCAAGATATCGCCTACATTCGGGCAGAAAGCCGCCGTGCCAGATCCTCATGGGGGATGTCAGCGTCAATTGCCAGCCGGCGCAAACCGAAATGCACGCGCGCTATTTGCTGATAATAGCGCGTGTAGACATAGTTCGTGCCACCGCCGGCCAATGCCCCCAGCACAGGAACGGACTGTGCTGCAAGCTTTTGCCCCAGTACTATCGAAAAACGCGGCGCAACAGCGGCAATCAGGCGTTGCATGGCCGGTCCGGTCAGGGTCAGCCGGACCGAGAAAAAACCCAGGTCTGCTCCATCATCATGCGACAATGGTCCAGCTGCCGACAAGACGCGGACGCAATCGAACTTTACGTTTTCGGCAGAGGGATCAAACCCCTCGCGCGCGGCGGCCCCCTGAATAGCGCGTAGCAGCATCGCGGTTGTCGCGGGCAGCTCCATCAGGGCTGTCGAAACACCGCCCAGCCCCCCGGCCGCACCCATGGCAGTCGTCACTGCGGTATTGACCCAGGGCTGCTGATCAGGAACCGCGCGCCGCGAACCCTCGGCCGCATGCATCGCCAGCCATAACGCCTGCTCGGTTGCGCCTGTCAGGCCATTCCGAACGGGTTCTGGCAATTGCTCCAGCAATGACTCGGCTGATCCCCCAAGTTTATTGAGAAGTTTCACGCCAGCCCCTCCGGCCGATCGGTAGTGATCCGCCAAACGATCCAGTTCGGCCTCGGTATCCACGTTTTCAACAAGAACAACGTTCTGCATTCACGCCCTCCTGCCTTTCAACATCGGCGTTGCGCAGCATGGTTTCAATAGGTCAGCGGCACCAACGTGTCACCGCGCCCTGAACCCCGGACCAGGCGCCGGGCACTAGTTCCAGCCCCAAAACCCGGTCAGGGTTGGTGGGCGGAGGCATCTCGACCGCGTGCAATCGCGTGAAACCGAACCGGCTGTAATAGGGCTCATCCCCGACCAGCATGACCCTTTGCCAACCGCGAGTGTGCCCCGCTTCGACTCCGGCATGTATCAGATATCCGCCAAGGCCTTCACCTTGGTGGGTGGGGTGCACGGCAACCGGCCCCAGCAGCAGAGCATCACGATCACCGACATGAACCGGCCAGAACCGGATCGCACCGGCCAGAATCCCCTGACCGTCGCGCGCGACCAAAGACAAGCCCGCAACCGGCGGCACATCATCACGCAAGCGGTAGGACGACAAAGCCTCGCGACCCGGCGCAAAACACAGGTCATATAGCGCTTCGACCTCCCACCAGTCGTCCGGCTCTTCCGGCCTGATCCCGAATTGCTGCACCCTGCCCTCATTTACTTGCTGGCAATCGCCCTAGCACTTCGCTACGCCTTGGGCAAACGCTTGGAGATCAGATGTTCTACCGCCCCGAAGACGGCCACGGATTGCCGCACAACCCGTTCAACGCCATCATCACACCGCGCCCGATTGGCTGGATTTCGACTCGGGACGCGGATGGGGTCAACAATCTGGCACCCTATTCCTTCTTTAACGGCGTCGCCTATACGCCACCGCAGGTCATGTTTGCCTCGACCGGCACCAAACAGGATCAGAACGCCGGAAAGGACAGCATCGCCAATATCGAGGCCACGGGCGTGTTTTGCGTAAATGTCGTGGCCCATGCGCATCGGGACGCAATGAATGCAAGTTCGGCCGGGTTGCCGAAAGAAGTTGATGAGTTTTCGCATGCCGGGCTTTCACCCATAGAATGCGAAACCATACCCTGCGCACGGATCGAAGGGGTCCCAGCTGCGTTGGAATGCAAGCTGACCCAGATCGTCACGCTGCCCGGTGAAGCCAATCGGGTGGTGTTTGGCGAGGTGACGGGTGTGCACCTGCACGACGATCACATTCGGGACGGCAAGTTTGACGTGACCTCGTTCCAACCTTTGGCGCGGCTCGGGTATCGCGATTACTCCGTCGTTTCCGAGTTGTTCAGCCTTTCGAGACCGGATGACTGATGCCACTGCCTGACGCTGCGCGCCGATATCCTGTCACTCTGCCAGATGGTACGGAACACAAAGGAACAGCCTTTCTGTCACAGGTGATCGACCACCCCAGAATTCAGGTGGGCGATTACACCTATGCGTCAGATTTTGACGCGCCCGAGGATTGGGCCAATCGTTTGGCGCCTTACCTTTTCGAGTTCTCGCGCGAAAAGCTGGTTTTGGGAAAGTTTTGCCAAATTGCCCATGGCGTCCGCTTTGTGACAGCTTCGGCAAATCACGCAACGGATGGGATAACCTGTTTTCCCTTTCCGGTTTTCGATCCGGAACGGATGCTGGAATATCAGCCAGACGTCCGGGACACCCTAGTCGGCAACGATGTCTGGATCGGCTATGGCGCGCTGATCATGCCTGGAGCCAGTATCGGTGACGGAGCGATAATTGGTGCGGGTTCAGTTGTTCGCGGGACAATCCCGCCTTATTCGGTTGTCACCGGCAATCCTGCCGAGGTAAGGCGGTATCGTTTTGACGCCGGCAAGATCGAGCGGTTGCTTGCTTTGAAGTGGTGGGATTGGCCAGCCGAATTGATCATCGAAGCCGAAAGCGTCCTGTTGAGGGGAGATATCGAAAACCTGGAGCGTCTGGCCCTTTGAAAAAGGCGGCTTGTTCAGCCGCCTTTCAAAGTCAGTGCCCGCCCAGAATGCCGGTGCGGACAGAGTAGTCCACCGCCAGTTCGTAATCCGGATCATCATCACTGTCGACCATGAGGTGTCCCGCTTTTTTCAGCAGTTTGTGACAGTCACGGCTCAGGTGACGCAGCATGACCCGTTTACCTGCCGCCTCGTATTTTGCGGCGATGTTTTCGATGGCTTGCAGGGCGGACTGATCCACCACGCGGCTTTCGGCGAAGTCGATGATAACGGTTTCGGGGTCATTCGGGACGTCGAACAGTTCGATAAATCCCTCAGAGGATCCAAAGAACAGCGGCCCCTGAATCTCATAGACTTTCGCGCCTTTCTCGGTCTCGGAGTCACGCGTGACCGCATGAATGCGCTTGGCATTGTTCCAGGCATAGGCCAGCGCCGAGACGATGACGCCGACCACAACGGCAACGGCCAAGTCCTCCATCACCGTTACGACGGTGACCAGAACGATGACGAAGGCATCGGTCATTGGCACTTTGCGCAGAATTTTGAATGAGTTCCACGCAAAGGTGCCGATCACAACCATGAACATCACGCCAACCAGCGCGGCCAGCGGGATTTGTTCGATCAGGGGTGATGCGAACAGGATGAAGATCAGCAGGAAAAGCGCTGCTGCAATTCCGGCAATACGAGTACGCCCGCCGGATTTCACGTTGATCATCGACTGCCCGATCATCGCGCAACCGCCCATGCCGCCGAAAAATCCGGTCACGATATTCGACGCGCCCTGCGCGATGCATTCCTGAGACGCCCCACCACGCTTGCCTGTGATCTCACCCACGAGGTTCAAGGTCAGCAGGGATTCGATCAGGCCGATGGCGGCCAGAATGACTGCATATGGCAGGATGATCTCAAAGGTTTCCCAGTTCAGAGGTACCATTGGAATATGGAACGAAGGCAGGCCGCCTTCAATCGATGCCAGATCGCCGACGCGCGGCACATCGAGGCCAAAGCCGATCACGATTGCCGCGACAACCAGAATACCAGCCAGCGGCGCAGGAATGAGGCGTGTAATCCGGGGCATGATCCAGATCACTGCCATTGTCAGCCCGACAAGTCCCAGCATGGTGTAAAGCTGCATCCCGGACAGCCATTCGCCGCCGCCCATGCCATGACCGGTATTTTCCATGGTTCCGGGCACTTTGAACTGTCCCATCTGGGCAAGAAAGATCACGATGGCCAGACCGTTCACAAAGCCCAGCATGACAGGATGCGGCACCAAACGGATGAAGCGCCCCCAATGCATCGCCCCGGCGATGACCTGAAGGATTCCCATAAGAACAACGGTCGCGAACAGGTATTCAACCCCATGTTCGGCCACCAGTGCCACCATGACAACCGCAAGTGCGCCGGTCGCACCCGAGATCATGCCCGGTCGTCCACCGATCAGTGCCGTGATCAAACCGACCAAAAACGCCGCATAAAGACCGACCAGCGGGTGCACGCCCGCCACAAAGGCAAAGGCCACCGCCTCGGGCACCAGTGCAAGAGCAACCGTCAGGCCGGACAGCAGCTCAATCCGCAGGCGTGAGAAGGTCAGCCCTTCATCTGGAACCCAGCGCAGATCGGGAATGGCGAGGCGATTGGCAAAGCTTGCCAGCAAGGCTCGAGGCATCAGACAGTCCTATAGGATTATATGTTCGCGCGAAGGCGTCGTTGTAGCTGGCGCGCCGGCATTGAGCTACTGCATAAAACGGGATGCAGCCATGCGTGTGACGCATACGTGGCGCTCGCGGCAAGTTGATTTGCAGAACCATGATGAAGCCACAACATGTGAGGCCATGCGTTGGATCCTCTTCTTACTGTTCCCGGCCCTTCCCGTCCTTGCACAGGATTTGGATGGCAATGACACGGCCGGCAACTGGCGGGTAACGCATCACGAGATTTTCGGCATCTGGAATTCGATTTGTGACGAGCGCGAAGAAGACGGTGCCCTGCGGCAGCGGTGCTACATCCGACGGGCAGAGGTGTTTTCCTTTCGGCCAAAATTTGCGGCACAGTTCGTTTTCATTACGCCCGAACCTGAAGGTTTCAAAGTTGAATTCGGGATCGAGCCGGGCACTTTCTTCAACCCATCCGGATTTCGCATCGACAACGGCGAAGAAGCCATATGGCGCACGCGGCGCCCCGGATGCCTGACCGGGCTTGGCTGTACCTTCGAAGACCAACGCGCCAAGGCGCTTTTGGATGCCATGCTAACCGGCGATGCGTTCCGCTTCGTGTTCCGAGACCGGCACGGACAATCACAGGATCTGACCTGGTCTCTGGGCATGTTTGGCGCGGCCTGGGATGATTTCACCTTGCAATCGCAGCAGCGCAACCTGTTGACGATACGGGAATAGGCCTCTTGTCAAATCCGGGCTGAACCCGCACAAATTCAACATCAGTTATTCAGGCGGAGCAGGACAGTGACCCAAACCAGGATAGCCGTCATCGGCGGATCGGGCATCTATGACATCGATGGGCTGGAAAACCCGGAATGGGTAGAGGTTGAGACCCCTTGGGGAACGCCGTCAGACCAGATCCTGACCGGGTCGCTGGGCGGTGTCGATATGGCCTTTCTACCACGTCATGGGCGCGGTCATGTGCATTCGCCCACCGATGTACCTTATCGCGCCAATATCGATGCGCTGAAACGGTTGGGCGTGACGGACGTGATCTCAGTTTCCGCATGCGGGTCGTTCCGCGAACATATGGCACCGGGTGACTTCGTGATCGTCGATCAGTTCATCGATCGCACTTTTGCACGGGACAAGAGCTTTTTCGGAACCGGCTGCGTTGCCCATGTCAGTGTTGCTCATCCCACCTGCCCACGCCTGTCGGACGCATGCGAGACGGCAGGTAAGGCCGCCGGCATCACCATCCACCGGGGCGGCACCTATCTGGCGATGGAGGGCCCTCAGTTTTCCAGCCTTGCGGAATCCAGGATGTATCGCGAGCAATGGGGCTGTGACGTGATCGGCATGACCAACATGCCCGAGGCGAAACTCGCCCGCGAGGCCGAGCTGTGTTACGCGTCGATCGCGATGGTCACCGACTATGACAGCTGGCACCCGGACCATGGCGAGGTGGACGTGACCACGATCATCGCCACCCTGACCGGCAATGCCGAAAAAGGCCGCGCACTTGTCAAGGGCCTGCCATCCCTTCTGGGGGCCGAACGAGCACCCTGCCCGCATGGCTGCGACCGGGCGCTGGAATACGCGATCCTGACCGCACCGGAAAACCGCGATCCAGCGCTTTTGGCCAAGTTGGATGCGGTGGCCGGGCGTATTCTATAAGACCGACTCGAGAAAATCGGCTAGGGCCTCAATGACCTCAATGGATGCGAACGATGCCCCAGTCGCCCTTTGAGCTAGCTAGCCAACCAACATTTAGCACGGATTGAAGCGAGACAGGTTTTGGACATGCATCTTCGCAGCCATCAAATACCACCGAAGTCTGAGACATTTGAACCATTACCTGTTTTTCGTCGGAAACCGGATCGAAGAAGATGGTTTCTACAAGAAAAACAGAGTAGTTGGGGTTCGCAGCGGTTTCCTCAACAAGAGACCTGCACGTGCTTCTGAATGACATACCCTCGCGGGCACTCCAGAACCTTTTTTGGAATTCCCACTTGGCACTCTCATCCGAGAATTTCATGGAATTTACGATTTTCTCACCGACGTAGTCGGTTACGGCATCCATGGCACCGTTCCAGCCGATTGCCACAAGGCTAAGGCTGGTGAAGGAGACATCTTCCGGGCCAGATTCGTTCCCCCCAACAAACAAATTACATATCTTTGTGGGTCTAAATCTTCCGGTTGAATGATCCAAGGCATAAGCCGCACCAAGCACAGGCGCATGTAGTGAACCCTTCGGAACAATGAGCTTCTGGTATTGTAAATCCAGTTCATTCGCATTCAATACAAGCGTTTTACCAGCGCCCATAATTGCCAGCGCTCCAGCAACAATGACAGCATTGCGTAAACTGATAACAGACATCCCAAGCCCTCCGAACTAGTTCTGAGGTTTAGGGCAGCATAACGACCCTCCGCAGTTGAAGTAACCGTCTGGGCAGGCTTTGGTGGCAGTCGGCATCAGCAACACGATCAACAAAAAAATAGAAACGGCAAGTTTCATGACGAACCTCCTTTAAAATGAACTTAAAAAAACGGGGTAATCATAGCACAAATTGAATATTTTGTCCCCAAAACCCCCAGAACACGAACAAGCAATTGACTAAATTTGTGATTCACGGGAAATGAGAGCTGGCTTACGGGACATTCACGCGGCACAAGCAGGTTGACCCTAGGTGCTGATTCTCTCAATCTCGGGCGATCTGATCAGGAATTTGACGATGCAACTCGATCTCTGGCTGGCCTTTGTTGCTGCATCCACCGCCCTGCTGCTGATCCCGGGCCCGACGGTGTTGCTCGTTCTCAGCTATGCCCTGTCCAAGGGGCGCAGTGTCGCCGTCGCGTCCGCCACAGGTGTTGCGGTGGGCGATCTTGTGGCCATGACCGCATCTTTGCTGGGGCTTGGCGCGCTTGTTCTTGCATCGGCAACCCTGTTTTCCGTGCTGAAATGGGTCGGCGCGGCCTATCTGGTCTGGCTTGGGGTAAAGCTGTTGCGCAGCGCACCAGCCGGTGGATTGAGCACGGTCGACACCGGGCGAGATGTCACCGCGCGCAGCGTATTCGGCCACGCAGCCGCCGTTACTGCCCTGAACCCGAAATCCATCGCCTTCTTCATTGCCTTTGTGCCACAGTTCATACGCCCTGTTGATCCGCTTGGACCTCAGTTCGTCATCCTGATTGCCACATTCGTCGGGCTGGCCTGGTTGAATGCGTTGGCCTACGCGCTGTTGGCTGACAGGTTGCGGCGGCTGATCGGTCGCGCCAGCGTAATCACTGCGATGACACGGTTTGGCGGGTTGACCTTGATCGGCATGGGCATGGCCACGGCGGTCCTGCGCCGACCGGTCTGATACCGCATCAGTCTTCGGCGTGTTCTTTCATGAATCCACGGATAAATCTGCGGATTTCGCGCGCAGCCGACGTGTCCAGTTCTTTGCAAAGCTCGACAAACGAGTCACGTTCGTCCCTGTCGAGGCGCAAGACCAACTGACTGTTTTTCTTGGTCGATCCTTTGCCTTCATTCCTGGCCACGTGTATCTTCCCAACGAAGTTATGCTCTATCTGTCGATGCCGTGTAATTCATAGCATAGTTTTTGTCGTTATCGGGCACTTAACGGCAAGGACAGGAAATTGACACTGAACCTTGCCACCTTCGGGCCGTTCTTGAGCCGGTTCCTCCCAATTGAAGCCGACCGCGCCTGTGACCCGGACATGTCGAATTGCAAACCGAACAGATTGCTCATTGCGCTTCCGGAAATCCAAGCGCTGGGGGCTGTTTGGAACAGGTGGCAGCAAGCAAGAAAATGGGTCGGAGACTTATCATGGCCGGCGCGCGGGTTGCCTCGGTTTTTGACTGCTCAACGCTGCAACCTCACTCCCGTGCTGATCCGGCCGTGGAATTGTTCCTTGCATGGCCAACCCTCTTGGGCCAAACACAATACCTGTGTTTGACGCTAAAAGGTTGGTCCATGTCCAGAAACAAATCTGTCAAAGATTACATCCGAACCATCGTCGATTTCCCCCATGAAGGGATCATGTTTCGGGATGTGACAACCCTGTTTGCCGACCCCCGCGGGTTTCGGATGGCGATTGACCAGATGTTGCACCCCTATGCCGGTGAGCGGATCGACAAAGTGGTCGGGCTTGAAGCACGCGGGTTCATTCTGGGCGGTGCGATTGCGCATCAGTTGAGCGTCGGTTTTGTCCCGATCCGCAAGAAGGGCAAACTGCCCGGCACGACAATCAGCCAAGACTACAAGTTGGAATACGGAGAGGCGATCGTCGAGATCCATGACGATGCCATCCTACCCGGTGAAAAAATTCTGGTGGTTGACGATCTGCTGGCTACGGGCGGAACTGCCGCGGCGGGTATCAAACTGATCGAGCGGCTTGGGGGCGAAATCGTCTCGTGCGCCTTCATCATTGACCTGCCCGATCTTGGTGGCCGTAAAGTGTTGGAAGAGATGGGCATGGACGTGCATGTCCTGTGCGAATTCGAGGGGCTCTGACCAGGAGTTTTTCACAAAAACGTGATTGGAAACCGAAAACCGGGCAGGCTTAGCGCGGTTTTCGCGCCGATCAAGCCGCAAAACGGATCGACTCAAGTGATCTTGTGGTCAGGCTGCCCCGTATACTGGGTGATGCTGCTTGAAGCATTTCAACCCAGGGAGTTAAGCTCATGTTCCGCAAATTCGCCGCCGCCGGTGTCGCCTCGATCCTGTTCAGCACTGCTGCAATCGCCGATGGTCACGGCAAGGACATTGTCGACACGGCTGTCGCCGCTGGCAGCTTTGAAACACTCGTCGCGGCGGTTCAGGCCGCCGAACTGGTGGACACACTCAAGGGCGAAGGTCCTTTCACCGTTTTTGCCCCCACTGATGACGCATTCGCGGCTTTGCCCGAAGGTACGGTCGAAGACTTGCTGAAGCCCGAAAACAAGGATCAGCTGGTTGCCATTCTGACTTACCATGTCGTGCCGGGCAAAGTGATGTCAGGTGATCTGAGCGATGACATGACCGCTGCAACCGTACAAGGCGGCGACATCACGATCGATCTGGATTCGGGTGTGATGGTGAATGACGCCAACGTGGTTCAGGCCGACATCGAAACCAAGAACGGTGTGATCCATGTGATCGACAAGGTGATCCTGCCTGCCTCTTAAGAAACAACCGGGCACGGTCCGACGCTCGGGCCGTGTTCACCCTTTCAGAACCGCGCCGGGATTCATGATGCCCTGCGGGTCCAATGCCAGTTTGATAGCCCGCATCGCGCCCAGCTTGGCTGGATCGCCATAGCGTTCCAAATCGTTGGTTTTGAGGCGCCCGACCCCATGTTCGGCACTGACCGAACCGTCGAAGGCGTAAACCAGATCATGGACGGTCTGCTTGATCGCGCCTCTTTGATCATCAAATTCCGATCGGTGCTGCCCTTTGGGCGGGAACACGTTGTAATGCAGATTGCCGTCACCAAGATGGCCAAAGCAATTGATCCGGAAGGGCCCCAGGCCCGCAATCAATTCTCTGCCTTCGCAAATGAAATCGGGGATTCTGGAAATCGGGATCGAGATATCATGGCTCGACACTGACCCGATCAAACGATTGGCTTCGGGAATGCGTTCGCGCACCGCCCACAAATCGGCCCGCTGCGCTTCACTTTGGGCGATTACTCCGTCCTGAACCTGACCAAGCTCTTCAGCGCGAACAAAGAGTTCCTCCAACGCGGCAAATGGTGATTGCCCGTCAGCCAGACCCAGCTCGATCAATACGCTCCACTCCGGTGGCGAGGCGAACGGTTGGCGAACATCCGGCAGAACCTCGGCCAGAAAATCAAGCCCCTGCCGGTGGATCAGCTCAAACGTGCTGACCGCCTCACCCACCCTGTCCCGCGCCAAAGCCAGCAGGTCGATCGCCGCTTCGGGAGACGCCACCTGAAACACCGCCGTCCCGATACCGGCGGGTCGCGGGAACAGCTTGAGCGATGCGGCAGTGATGATCCCCAGCGTCCCCTCGGCCCCGATCAGCAGATTGCGCAGGTCATAGCCGGTATTGTCCTTTCGCAGCCGGCTGAGGCCGTGCCAGATCTCGCCACTGGGCAACACCGCCTCAAGCCCCAGGCACAGGTCGCGCGCGTTGCCATACCGCAAAACGTTGACGCCCCCTGCATTGGTCGACAGGTTGCCCCCGATCCGGCAGGATCCCTGTGCCGCCAACGACAGAGGAAACAACCGGTTTACCGCCTCGGCTGCGGCCTGAACGTCTTGAAGAATGGCCCCGGCTTCGGCGACCAGAACGTTCTCGGTTGGAAAAACAGACCGGATGGCGGTCATCCGTTCCAACGAAATCACCAGCGGCGCGGGCCCCGCCGACATCACCTGCCCGCCGACCAGGCCAGTGCCGCCACCATATGGAACAATCGGAACCTGTGCCTGCACAGCCAATTTTACCAACTCCGACACCTCATCGGTGTTGCGCGGCAAGGCTAGCAGGCCGACCCGTCCCGAAAAACGTCCGCGCGGTTCTTCCAAATACCGTTCTTCTACGGGGCGCAGCACACCGTCGCCCAGTTTCGAACGGAGCAGCGCGGCAAAACGGTCATCAGCGGGGTTCAAACTCATACGCCTCCAATGCCCAAGCGATGCGGTTGCCGCAAGCCTTATTCAAGATCAATCAGATAGCGCGGCTCAAGCACCACAACCGTGGGGCGGTCCGGAAGGTTCCGCAACGACAGGGTGATCTCCGAAACCCCGTCGCGCTCAACCGGAAATGTATCCCTGATATCCACCAGGAACCGATCCAGCGAGAACTGCGAGAACCAGTGCATCGGAATGATGACAGAACTCTTCAGCCGTTTCAGAACCGCAATCATATCGGGCAGAGGCATGGTGGTCCCGCCATCAACGGCGGCCATGACAACATCCAACCGCCCGAGCGCGGCAAACTGCTCATCCGACGGGACATGATGCAAATGCCCCAGATGACCTATGCACAACCCCTCAACCTCGAACACAAAAATCGAATTGCCGCGTTCTTCGACCCCACCATAAACAGATCGTATATCGGTCGAGACATTGCGCACCAGCATCTCACCCAGATCCAGATGATGCTCGATACCTTTCCCAAACTCTCCCCACCCCGGAAGAACATGCGGAATGGCCGGGTCGGGATTCGCCGTCCAATGCGTGCCGTGGGCATGGTTCATCGTCACCACGTCAGGGATGAGGTTTGCGCTGCCGATAAATCCGGTAAAATCGGTCACCGCATTCAGCCCGCCGCGGGTCTGGATCATGAAAGAGGCATGCGCGATATAGCTGATCCGCACCGAGAATTCCGGTACCGGATCCTGCCAGGCCGCCCTGTGCAGATACTCGATTCCGGGTGCCGCATCGGCAATGGCGACACAATGACTTGGCCGTCGCTCCTGCGCAGCGGCCCCGCCCGAAATCACCATCAATGCCGCAATCAACCAGCGCATACTCCGAGTGTAGCGCAGAACGACGACAAGTCATGCCCCTTGTTCATCTGGCCCCAAATATCCCGGGGGAGGCGCGGCTTGCCGCGACGGGGGCAGCGCCCCCTATCCCGCGTCGGTTCTTCCGCGCCGGTCGGACCGCAGGCTGGCATACAGAACATGCGTCCGCCACCGCCCGTTGATTTGCAAATACGACTGCGCCACGCCTTCGTATTTGAAGGCCGAGCTTTCCAGCAACCCGCGCGACGCCCGGTTTTCCGGCAGGCAGGCGGCTTCGATCCGGCTCAGGTCCAAACGGGTAAAGGCATGGTGAACCATCGCGCCGATGGCTTCACGCATATACCCTTGTCGGGCAAAAGCCTGACCGGTCCAGTACCCCAATGTGCCCGCCTGCGCGGGACCGCGCCGAATGTTGTCCAGCGTGATGGCCCCAACCAACACGTCATCCTCGCGGCGAAACAGAAAAAGCGGGATTGCCGTCCCGGCCGCTACCGAACGTTGTGCCCAATACACACGGTTGGTAAAGGATTTGCGGCTCAGGTGGTCCTTGGCCCAGATCGGTTCCCAAGGTGTCAGATAATCTTTCGAGGCCCGCCGCAACGCGGCCCAATCGTTGAAGTCGGAATGTACTGGCGGGCGCAGGCTGAGCCGCGCAGTCTCGAGTTTCAGCTTGCGTCTGCCCAACAGCATCACGCCGCCCGCCTCTCCTGTAGTTCGGCCAATGTCGGCGCCCCCGAAACCGGCCCGTACAGCGCCAAAGCGGCAGGTGCGTTGACGGCCATCTGCTCGGCAAATACGCGCACATCTTCGGTGCTGACCGCATCAATCCGGGCCACCGTATCCTCCAGAGACGGGACCCGCCCCCAGATCTGTACCAGCCGCGCCAAGCGTTCGGCCCGGTTTGACGGGCTTTCCAGCCCCATCAACATCCCGGCTTTCATCTGCGCACGGGCACGGGCAACCTCTTCCGCGGTCATGTCCTCTGCTGCGCGCTTCATTTCGTCGATGGTGATGGTGGCAAGCTCTGCCACCTGATCTGCCGAGGTACCGGCGTAGATCGTCGTCGTACCGGTATCGGCATAGGCACCGGTCTGGGCAAAGATCGTATAGCACAGCCCGCGCGACTCACGCACCTCCTGGAACAACCGCGAAGACATGCCACCCCCCAAAGCGGTGGAATAGATCTGCGCCGTATAGATCGCATCGTCGCGATAGCCCGGGCTTTCCAGCGCAAGTGCGAAATGGGCCTGCTCCAGCACTTTTTCCTGCCGCGCTTCACCACCGGTAAAACGCGCAGGCTCGGCGATCAGCCCGGTGCGTGGTTGCAGATGACCGAACATCTCTTCGGCCATTTTCATCAGCTGATCGTGATCCACGGCACCGGCAGCGGACAGGATCATCTGATCGGGGCCATAATGCTCTGCTACGAAGCCAGAGAGGTCTTCTCGTGAAAACGCACTGACCCGTTCGGAGGGTCCCAGAATGGTGCGGCCCAAGGGCTGGTCGTGATAGCTCTGCTCCTGCAACCAGTCAAAGATCACATCGTCAGGTGTGTCATAGGCCTGGCCGATCTCCTGAAGGATCACGCCGCGCTCGACCTCGATTTCGCGCGGATCGAAAACCGGGTTCAGAACGATGTCGCCGATCACGTCCATCGCCAGCGCCACGTCGTCTTTCAGAACGCGCGCGTAATAGGCCGTTACCTCGCGCGAAGTATAGGCGTTGATATACCCGCCCACATCCTCGATCGCCTCGGCGATTTGCAGCGCCGAACGTCGCTCGGTTCCCTTGAACGCCATATGCTCAAGGAAATGCGCGATGCCGTTCTGCTCGATCCGCTCATGCCGCCCACCGGCGGTCACCCAGATGCCGATGGCCGCAGATTGCAGCCCCGGCATGTGTTCACTGACGATACGAAAGCCGTTCTTCAGTTGGTCTTGTCTGACAGTCACTCGGCGATGTGCCCTTTGATATGATCCTCGATGGCGCCCAGATCGTTGGCGATCCGGGTCACCTGTTCCGGACGTTCATACAGATCAGACATGCGGGATGGAAGAGGCGGATGCACGCCGCTCGCCTTCTCGACTGCGGCGGGGAACTTGGCGGGATGCGCAGTGGCCAAGGTGATCATCGGGGTATCGGTGGCACGGTGGTCTTCGCCGACCTTGATCCCGACCGCAGTGTGGGGGCAGACCAGTTCCGCGCTGTGGGCAAGCGTATGCCTGATCGTCGCCAGCGTTTCGCCTTCGGACACCCGGCCCGAGTCGAAAGTCTCGCGCAGCGCTTCCATCGCGCCCTGGCTGACGTTGAAACCGCCGGACTTGAGCTCATCCATCAACTGCGCCACGGCACCGCCGTCCTCGCCATAGGCGTAATACAACGCCCGCTCGAAATTCGAGCTGACCTGAATGTCCATCGACGGGCTGATCGAGGGGATGGTGTCGCCCTTGAAATACCCCTCACCCGACAGGCAGCGGTGCAGGATGTCGTTCTGGTTGGTCGCAACGACCAGACGATCGATGGGCAAGCCCATGCGCTTGGCCAGATAGCCTGCGAAGATGTCGCCGAAATTGCCGGTCGGCACGGTGAAGCTGACCTTGCGGTGCGGCGCGCCCAGGCTGACGGCGGCCGAGAAGTAATAGACGATCTGCGCCAGCACCCGGGCAAAGTTGATCGAGTTCACACCCGCCAGCTTGACCCCGTCGCGGAAGTCGAAATCGTTGAACATATCTTTCAGCGCAGCCTGACAATCATCGAAATCGCCATCCACGGCCAGAGCATGAACATTGTTGTCGGCAGGCGTCGTCATCTGGCGGCGCTGCACCTCTGACACGCGGCCATGCGGGAACAGGATGAATACATCCACGGCATCCAGCCCCCGGAAGGCCTCGATCGCGGCCGAGCCGGTGTCACCGCTGGTGGCGCCGACGATGGTCACGCGGTCATTGCGCCGTTTCAGGGCCACCTGGAACAGCTGGCCGATCAACTGCATGGCAAAGTCCTTGAACGCCAGCGTGGGCCCATGGAACAGTTCAAGAAGAAAATGGTTCTCGTTCAGCTGCTTCAATGGCGCGCGGGCGTCATGACCAAATCCTTCATAGGCGCGCGCGATGATCTGCTTGAACTCATCCTCGGCAAAGGACCCGCTGACATAGGGCCACATCACACGGAATGCGATGTCTTCATAGGGCAGACCAGCAAGCGCCGCGATCTCGTCATGGCTCATCACAGGGATCTCGGCGGGCAGATAAAGCCCCCCATCGCGGGCCAATCCGGTCAGCATCGCCTCTTCAAAGGTCAGTTCTGGCGCTTGGCCACGGGTCGAGATGTATTTCATTGCTCTTCACTCTCAGAAGGGGCGCGATTGCGCCACAGGAAATACCCGGTCATCACAGCCCAGACCAGAGCCAAGCCAAACCAGGTGATTGCATATTGCAGGTGATCGTTTGGAATCCCCGCCGTATCCACCGGCAAAGGCGTCACGTTCGGGTCGGTCTGAGACCGCGCGATCAGCAACACCGGCTCGGCCCCCAACGCTGCGGCCAGATTGGGCACGTCCCGGGCAAACCAGATGTTGTCGTCAATATCGGGCTCGGGCGTATAGCTGTCGACCTCATCCGGCCAGTGCAGGTTGCCGGTGATCTCCATCGGACCGGTCAGACGCGGCGCCTGTTTTGCCGTTGTCGGCACAAACCCCCGATCGACCAGAATTGTGCGGTCCTCGGTGCTGAACGATTGGATGATGCGATACCCTGCCCCGACCTGTTTGACCGAAACAAGCACATGGATTTCGCCTGGTTCCATCTCACCCGAAACCGTAACCGGAAGGTATTTGTCGGTGTCCTCTGAAACCTGCCTGGGCAAGGCGATGGGGTCGGCTGAAATGCGGCTTTCGATCTCTGCCAACAGCTCCTGTTTCCAGGCCAAACGCTGCGTCTGCCAGATCCCCAGCGACAGCAGAACGCCCAAACCGGCCAGGCCGAAGATCAGCAGGAACAGAATGCGGCGCATGGCAGGGTCGAACCTCGTTTCAGGAACCGGCGTCTTGTTAAGGGGCGTGTGGGCCAAATTGCAACCACGCAATTGTATGGGGCGCAATCTTGCGCCCGGAACAGAGAAAAAGCCGCCCCTCAAGGGCGGCTTTTGCAATTTGATCAGCTGATCGGGCTTACATCAGCGGGGCCTGGCCCCAGATGTAGACCGCGAAAAACAGGAACAGCCAGACAACGTCAACGAAGTGCCAGTACCAGGCCGCCGCTTCGAACCCGACATGCTTTTCCGGTGTGAAGTCGCCTTTGAGGGCCCGGATCAGGCAGACCGACAGGAAGATGGTGCCGATGATTACGTGGAATCCATGGAAACCGGTCGCCATGAAGAAGTTCGAATAGAACTGATCATCGCCAAATTTCCAGCCTTCATGGGCCAGCAGCTCGTAATACTCGAACGCCTGCAAACCGGTAAAGGCAACGCCCAGAACGATACCGATGGCCAGGCCGTTGATCAGCGCTTTCCGGTCATTGTCATGCACCAGCGCGTGGTGCGCCCAGGTAATAGCACAGCCTGACAGCAGCAGAACCAGAGTGTTGATCAGCGGCAGGTGGAACGGGTCAACCGCGTGGATGTCCGGCTGGATGTATTCGGTGCCGGCATAGTCGTACATCGGGTACATGCGATGTTTGAAGAACGACCAGAACCAGGCAAAGAAGAACATCACCTCGGACATGACGAACAGGATGAAACCGTAACGCAGACCGATGCGAACGACAGGGGTGTGATCCCCCTGGCGGCTTTCGACAACAACTTCGGACCACCATGCGAACATGGTGTAAAGAACTGCGACCAGACCGGCCCAGAACATCCACGGGGTCAATCCGTGCATCCAAAGGACGGCTCCGAACAACATCACAAAGCCGCCGACAGCTCCGATCAGAGGCCAGATCGACGGGGCCAGAATGTGATAATCATGGTTTTTAGCGTGTGCCATCAGCGTCCCTCACCTACAGGCGTTAGTTCGTGTTTGTTTCTGCCTGCGCTTCAAGGGCGGCATAGCCCTCTGGCAGGTCAATTTCGTAGAATGTATACGACAGCGTGATCGTATGAACATACTTTGCTTCAAGATCTTCGACCATTTCAGGATCGACGAAGAAGGTCACCGGCATCTCTACCCGCTCGCCGGGTTGCAGCACCTGCTCTTCAAAGCAGAAACAGGCAATTTTTTGAAAATACCCGCCTGCCGAATAGGGTGCCACATTGTATGAGGCCTGACCCGCTATTGGACGATCCGTTGGGTTGTAGGCCTCATAGAAAGCCAGCCCGGTCTCGCCGATGCGCACTTCCATCTCGCGAACGACCGGTTTGAATTCCCAAGCCATGTTTTTGGCCTTGGACGCATCAAAACGTACGGTGACCGTGCGGTCCAGAATGTCTTCGGGGGCGGCTTCGGCCACACCGGTTGTACCGCCAAATCCGGTTACGCGGCAGAACCAGTCGTAGAATGGTACCGCCGCCCAGGCCAGGCTGCCCATCAGGACAACCACACCTACGGTTTGAGCGACCGTTTTCTGTGGACCAGACAAAGCCATCAGTTCTGGACCTCCTGTGTGGCCATATTGAAATCAGTGCCCGAGACCTTGACGATCGTCAGGCCAAAAATGATCACGATAAAGGCAACCAGTGTCAGTCCAACGCCCAGATTGCGGCTGAACCGTCGCTGATGCAGTTCATGGCTTTTGCGCAGGCTCATGACCATCCTCCCAAACCATAGGGTTTCAGCAAGGCTTCGGCCAGAATAGCGCCGAAATGCAGGAAGAGGTAGAGCAGCGAAAGCTTGAAAAAGCTGCGTTCGACCTTGAAGTTATCGGCCTCCGAGTCATCCTCGGTCCGACGCGAAATTTGCCAGGCGCCGCGCAGGAACAACGCGTTCAACACCAAAGCCACGGTCAGATAGATGGGACCACCGATGCCAGAGAATGCGGTTCCCACCGCCAGTATCGCCAGCAGGGCCGTATAGACGAGAATGTGCACACGCGTTGCACGGCGGCCGTGAGTCACAGTCAGCATGGGCACGCCCGCATCGTCATAGTCCGAGCGCATGAACAGGGCCAGAGCCCAGAAATGCGGCGGTGTCCACATGAAGGTCAGGGCGAACATCAGCCACGGCTCAACCGCCATGGACCCTGTTGCGGCCACCCAGCCGATCACCGGAGGGAAAGCGCCCGCCGCACCACCGATCACGATGTTCTGCGGCGTCGAGCGCTTCAGCCACATCGTGTAGACAACGACATAGAAAAAAATTGTGAAGCCCAGAAACGCACCCGCGAACCAGTTGGTTGCCAGACCCAGCATAATCACGGACAGGCCGGACAATGCCAGCCCCAGCGCCAGCGCCTCGCCCTCTTCGACTTTGCCGGCGGGGATCGGGCGACCTTTGGTGCGTTTCATCACCTTGTCGATATCCGCATCCCACCACATGTTCAGCGCACCGGATGCGCCGCCACCGATGGCGATGAACAGAATGGCGCAGAACCCGACGAAGGGGTGGACCGGAACCGGGGCCGCCAGCAGACCGACCAGCGCCGTAAACACGACCAGAGACATCACGCGTGGCTTCAGCAAGGCGAAGTAATCGCCAAAGCTAGCCTCGTCCGCGTGGGCGGTCGCTGTGCTGGCATTGATGCTTGCGTCGGTCATCTCGGGTCCTTCTGGGGCGAAAGCTGCGCGGTCAGCCCGCACAGCCTGCATTTCGTGTCAGGCGGGCTTCAACCCGCCCTCAGTGTGCTCAGTTCGATGCAACCTGATAGCTTTGCGGCAAACCGGCATATTCTTCGATCGCGCCTTGCAGCCACTGGTCATACGCTTCCTGGCTGACGACTTTCACGGTGATTGGCATATAGGCGTGGTCTTTGCCGCAGAGTTCCGAACACTGACCGAAGTAGATGCCTTCCTTCTCGGCCTCGAACCACAGTTCCGCCAGACGCCCGGGCACGCCATCCTGCTTCACGCCGAAGGATGGGATGGTCCAGGAGTGAATCACGTCAGATGCGGTAACCTGCATCACGACAACCTTGCCAACCGGAACAACAACGGCAGTGTCCGTGGCCAGCAGCCATTCGTCATCGCTGTAACCCGCATCTGCCAGCTTCGCGCGCATGGCATCGTCAAGCACAAACGGGGTCACGTCGGCGTCAGCCGGGCGCGCGCCCTCGTCCAGAGTGGCCGGATGGCCCAGCAGGTAGCTGTCGAAGGCAAAATCGTGATCAACATATTCATAGGTCCAGTACCACTGGTTGCCCACGACTTTGATGGTGATGTCGCCTTCCGGGATCTCCTGCTGTTTGAACAGAACTGGCAGCGAAAACGCACCGATGAAGACCAGAATCAGGATTGGGCCAAGGGTCCATGCAATCTCAACCGGGGTATAGTGCGAAAAACGTGCCGGTTTCGGGTTAACGCGTTCGTTGTAACGCACGATGCAATAAACCAGCAGGCCAGCAACCAGCAGGCAGATGACGGTGATGATCACCAGAATCATGCCGTCCAGACGCTGAATTCCTGTGGCAAGGCTGGTGGCTGCCGGCTGAAAGCCCATACCGCCGTCAACCGGTTTGCCAATAATCTCAAGCTCCTGAGCCATGGCTGGAAGGCTGGAGAGGGCTGTCATAAACCCTGAAAGCATCAAAGCATTCTTCATGTTCTGTCCTGATCGTTTGATCTTTGCGTCCCTGGCGAAAAGGTGTGAATCGGTCGCACCTCTCCCGTTGTCTTTGGCCGCGTTAAAAACCATATTCCGTCGGGTAGATAAAGCAAAATGCTTGCGTCAAACAGACGCTATTTTTGATCTGGATCAAACCCGAAAGGTCCCAACCCATGTCCGACGCCCCGTTTCGCCCGTTTGAAAGCGCTTTACCGCACGATGAAGCGCTTGCCATTTTGCACTCGGCCACGGACGGGGCCGAGGACGGAGAGCTGTTTGTCGAGCGGCGAAAATCCGAGTCTCTCGTGTTCGATGACGGCCGTCTGCGCACCGCGTCTTACGATGCGTCGGAAGGGTTCGGGCTGCGTGCCGTACAAGGTGAAGTGGCTGGATATGCGCATTCCACAGACGTTTCGATTCCTGCCCTGAAACGGGCGGCGGAAACGGCAAGACTGGCTGTCGGGGATGGCGGCGGGGTCTTGGCGGATGCTCCGCGCTCCACCAATACGCGCCTCTACACGGACGAAGACCCGATTGATTCTGCCGCGTTCCCGGTCAAGATCGAGACATTGCGTGAGATCGACGCCTTCGCCCGCGATCTGGACCCGCGTGTGGTTCAGGTCAGCGCCACGATCGCGGCAGCCGTGCAAGAAATCGAGATTCTGCGCCCTGACGGTGTGATGGTTCGCGATGTGCGCCCCATGACCCGCGTGAACGTATCGGTCATTGTCGAACAGAACGGACGCCGCGAAAGCGGATCCGCCGGTGGTGGTGGCCGGGTTGGCCTGAGCGGGTTGATCGACCCCGCCGACTGGCAGGCCAAGGCCCGCGAAGCCCTGCGTATCGCACTGGTCAACCTGGACGCAGTTCCTGCGCCGGCCGGTGTCATGGAAGTTGCGCTTGGCCCCGGCTGGCCCGGCATCCTGCTGCACGAGGCCATCGGCCACGGCCTGGAAGGCGACTTCAACCGCAAGGGCAGCTCGGCCTTTGCCGGGTTGATGGGGCAGCAGATTGCTTCAAAAGGTGTGACCGTGGTGGATGACGGCACGATTGCTGATCGTCGCGGTTCGATCACCGTGGATGATGAGGGCACGCCCAGCGCGCGCACGGTGCTGATCGAAGATGGCGTGCTGACCGGCTACATGCAGGACCGCCAGAATGCGCGGCTGATGGGGGTTGCTCCTACGGGCAACGGGCGGCGGCAGAGCTATGCGCACAAACCCATGCCGCGCATGACCAACACGATCATGCTGGGTGGCGAAGCCGACCCGCGGGCTCTGGTAGCCGATATCAAGGACGGTATCTGGGCGGTTGGATTCGGCGGCGGTCAGGTGGACATCACCAATGGCAAGTTCGTTTTCTCGTGCACCGAGGCGTATCGTGTCGAAAACGGCAAAATCGGCGCGCCGGTCAAGGGCGCCACGTTGATTGGTGACGGGCCATCGGCCTTGAAACGTATCCGAGGGCTGGGCAACGATATGGCGCTGGACCCCGGCATGGGTACTTGTGGCAAGGACGGACAATGGGTGCCGGTAGGTGTTGGCCAGCCGACCGTCCTTATGGACGGGCTGACTGTCGGCGGTTCGGCCGCCTGAGTCGGACGCGGCGCAGTCCAAGAGGCGCAGGGTTAACCCAGCGTCTCTTTTTTCCGAAGATCGCCTTAGGTGACCAAAGCGCCCTTTCTGACTGAGCATTATTTATTTTACTTATTATCAATGTGTTATGTGCTTTCCCCCGACAGAATTGCAAATAATCACTTCTAATTTTCAACGATTCACAAGCTGTTAACTGCCTGTCCCGTAAACCAGTTCTGCAACAAGGCGGAGCAACGGATGACCGAAGAGCAGCTTTCTTCCTATCACCCCCCACTCCCACCCACCACGGAAGAGGACCGGTTCTCGTGGCTTCGTCTGTTGCGTTCTCGCAAGGTCGGTCCGGTGACATTTCGTCGGCTGCTTCGCGAACATGGCTCAGCGCAGAACGCGCTGGCCGCGCTGCCTGAAATGGCACGCGCCGCCGGTATAAAAGGGTATGAAACCTGCCCCCCCGGCGTGATCGAGGCGGAACTCAGGGCCGCAAAAGCCGCTAAAGCGCGGCTTTTGTGCCTTGGGTCCGCTGAATTCCCCGCGGCCCTGGCTGAACTGAACGAAGCCCCGCCGCTGCTTTGGGCGATCGGAGACGTTTCGCTGCTGCAAAAACCAGCAATTGCGATGGTCGGCGCGCGAAACTGTTCCTCGCTCGGCGCGCGGATGGCACGTGGCCTGGCCACCGAACTGGGCAGCAAAGGGCACGTTATCGTCTCGGGCTTGGCGCGTGGCATCGATACAGCCGCGCATATGGCCGCGCTGGAAACCGGCACGGTGGCAGTCATGGCCGGTGGCGTTGATGTGATCTATCCGGCCGAAAACACGGAACTGGCCCATGACATCGCGTCCCGCGGCTTGCGGATTTCGGAACAACCGATGGGCGTGACACCCCAGGCCCGGCACTTTCCACGCCGAAATCGGATCATTTCGGGGCTTGCGCAGGCGGTTGTCGTCGTCGAGGCTGCCGCCAAGTCCGGCAGTCTGATCACGGCACGGGACGCACTGGATCAGGGGCGCGAGGTTCTGGCCGTTCCCGGCCATCCATTCGATGCGCGGGCCGCCGGCTGCAATCTGTTGATTCGTGATGGCGCCACACTTGTCCGATCCGCTGAAGACGTTATTGAAGCCTTGCCGAGGCAGGACGACCTGTTTTCCCGGCCAATCGAACCGCCCTCGGGACCAATCGCGCGTCCCGCAAGAGACCTGCACGAGCAAATCATCGCGCGGCTTGGCCCCTCGCCCATCGCCGAGGATCAATTGCTGCGGGATATCGCGGCTTCGGCCGGTGAGCTTGGACCGGCGCTGATCGACCTTGAACTTGACGGGCGAATCCAGCGTCAGCCCGGAGGTCTGCTGTCGCTGGCAAGTTGATCGTACACTCGTTCCAGCGTGCCTGGTTTGTTAAGATCGGTGGTAGCGCACTGAAATCACGGCGCTTTTCCACCGGCGAAAGGAACGCATTGACAATTCCTGCTTGCCCCACACATTTTGCACCACCATAGAAGGCGCCAAATTCGTCGAGCGAGGTTTCCCCTTAAATGCCCGTAGTTGTTGTAGAATCTCCGGCCAAAGCAAAAACAATCAATAAATACCTGGGCCCCGACTACACGGTTCTGGCCTCTTACGGCCATGTGCGGGACCTGCCGCCAAAGGATGGATCGGTCGATCCTGAACATGACTTCTCGATGAAATGGGAGGTCGGCAACGACAGCCGCAAGCATGTCAAGGCCATTGCCGACGCGTTGAAAGAAGACAATGCGCTGATCCTCGCCACCGACCCCGACCGCGAGGGCGAGGCGATCAGCTGGCACCTGCAGGAGGCGTTGACCAAACGCCGCTCGATCAAGAAGGATACGCCCGTCAGCCGCGTCACCTTCAACGCCATCACCAAGGACGCCGTGACCGAGGCGATGCAGAACCCGCGTCAGGTCGATATGCCGTTGGTCGAGGCCTATCTGGCCCGCCGCGCGCTGGATTATCTGGTTGGGTTTAACCTTTCTCCGGTTTTGTGGCGCAAACTGCCAGGTGCGAAATCGGCAGGTCGCGTGCAATCCGTCTGTCTGCGCCTGATCGTCGAACGCGAGATGGAAATAGAGGCATTCAAGCCGGTGGAATACTGGTCGGTTCGGGCGCTGTTCGAGACACCGCGCGGGCAGACCTATGAGGCGCGTCTGGTCACGCTGGCCGGCAAGAAGCTGGACAAGCACGATCTGGCCAATGCGACGCAGGCCGAGCTTGCGGTTCAGGCCATCACCAGCCGCGCGCTGAGCGTGACTTCGGTCGAGGCCAAACCCGCCGCCCGCAACCCCAGCGCGCCGTTCATGACATCGACTCTGCAACAGGAAGCCAGCCGCAAGTTCGGCATGGGCGCGCGCCACGCAATGCAGGTGGCGCAGCGGCTTTATGAGGCCGGGTACATTACCTATATGCGGACCGACGGCATCGACATGGCGCCTGAGGCCGTGGCAGCCACGCGCGAAACAATCGCGGATCGCTACGGCGCTGAATATGTGCCGGATAGCCCGCGCATGTATAAGAACAAGGCCAAGAACGCTCAGGAAGCGCACGAGTGTATCCGCCCGACGGATATGTCGCGCGACGCCAAGGCGCTGAAGGTCACGGATGAAGATCAGCGCAAGCTTTACGATCTGATCTGGAAACGCACCATCGCCTGTCAGATGGCTGCCGCGCGTCTGGAGCGCACCACCGTCGAGGTCGGCAGTGACGACGGTCAGGTCGGCCTTCGCGCCACCGGCCAGGTGGTAATGTTCGATGGGTTCATGCGGGTATACGAAGAAGGCCGGGATGACGTCGCGGACGAGGATGAAAAGCGTCTGCCACAGATCACGCAGGGCGATCCGGCCCGTTTTGCCAAAACCTCTCTGAAGGATCAGTTTGCCAAGGCGACCAGCGAAAGCGGCGATAAGATCGCGAAAGAAGCAATCCTGTCCGAGAACGAATCCGTTCTGGCCCTTCAACACCACACCCAACCGCCCCCGCGCTATACCGAAGCGACACTGGTCAAAAGGATGGAAGAGCTGGGGATCGGGCGCCCATCAACCTATGCCTCGATCGTAACGACGATCCAGGACCGGGAATATGTCCGCAAGGACAAGAATAGGCTGATCCCCGAGGAAAAAGGCCGGATCGTCACGATTTTCTTGCTGAATTTCTTCCGGCAGTATGTAGGGTATGAATTCACTGCCAATCTGGAAAAAGAACTGGATGACGTCAGCGCCGGGGAGCGAGACTACAAGGACCTGCTGGGCAAGTTTTGGCGTGATTTTTCAGCCGCGATTGGCGAGACATCAGAACTGCGGATTTCGGAAGTGTTGGACAAGCTCGACGAAGCTCTGGCTCCGCAGCTCTACCCGCCGCGCGAGGATGGGTCCGATCCGCGTATCTGCCCGAAATGCGGCACCGGTCAGTTGCACCTGAAGACCTCTCGTACGGGTGGGTTCGTTGGGTGCGGGAACTATCCGGAATGTACCTATACGCGCCCGATTGCCGGTGAAGGCGCGGAAGGTGACGAAAGGCTGCTGGGCGAAGATGCTGGGGATGAGATCTGGTTGAAATCCGGCCGCTTCGGTCCTTACGTTCAACGGGGCGAACCCACGCCCGAGAACAAAAAGCCCCCGCGCGCATCCCTTCCGCGCGGGTGGAGCAAGGATGACATGGATCTGGAAAAGGCGCTGACGCTACTGTCCCTGCCTCGTCAGATCGGCGAACACCCCGAAGGCGGCATGATCAGCGCGAATTTCGGGCGGTTCGGGCCTTACCTGATGCATCAGCTGCCGGAGGAGCCGAAGCCGGTCTATGCCAATCTGAAAGACCCCAATGACGTGTTCGAGATCGGCATGAACCGCGCCGTTGAATTGCTGGCCGAAAAACGGGCAAACCCTGGTCGTGGGCGGCGGGCCGCGGCAAAACCTCTGAAAGAACTGGGCGAGCATCCCGATGGCGGCGCGATGCAGGTTTTGGACGGGCGCTATGGGCCATATGTGAAATGGGAAAAGGTCAACGCGACGATCCCCAAGGACATCAAACCCGAGGACGTAACGCAGGAAATGGCCATCGAGCTTGTCAACGAGCGCGCTGCCAAAAAAGGCACCAAGAAAAAGGCCACGTCCAAAAAGAAAGCAACCACCAAGAAAGCAACAACCTAGGCTGTCAGGTTATGGGGGTTGAACAAGCCCCCCGCAATCGCCGTTTCGGCATTACAGGGGGCTGTCAGCGAATTACCTGGGCTGAGGGCCGCACCGCACTTCGAGCGTCGTCTGCCAGTCTTCCGAGCTGCTTGAGCTAGGATAGTAGCCGGGTGCGCTGCCTGAGTTCTGGGCAGCAGCCGTCAGGACATCGATGATCAGGGCTGCATTCTTGTCCACCCCCTGATAGCCGGTATCGCTGGCCAGAACGAAGGCCTCTTTGCCCTGCTGTGCGCACCGTGCGTTGGCGGTTGAAATTGCGGATTCAAGTGAAGACTTCTCAGAATAACCGGTTCCTATAACTTTGATCTTGTTATCGTCGAGCGGAAGTACGGTCGCCTGCTCAGGCTCACAGGCTGACATAACCAAAAGCGCAACACCTGCGACCGTTCCGACCCAAATTCGTTCCATGTTTTCAATCTCCTATAAAGGTACGGCGCTTATGCTGAACCGTCCGGTTCATTGCAACAGCTCATTTCACTGGTAGAAATACCACCTCCCCCTTGGTTTCATTGACTTCCCCGTGACACGGCGGCACAACCAGCCCATCACCATGTCATTGGGGGAGTTTTCCATGAAGAAAGTCTATGCCAATGCCACCGAGGCGCTCGATGGGGTGCTGTCGGATGGCATGCTGATTGCCGCAGGCGGGTTTGGCCTCTGCGGAATTCCGGAACTGTTGCTTGAGGCCATCAGGGACTCGGGCGTCAAAGACCTGAGCTTTGCGTCGAACAATGCCGGTGTGGACGATTTCGGAATCGGCATCCTGTTGCAGACCAAGCAGGTCAAAAAGATGATCAGTTCGTATGTCGGTGAAAACGCCGAGTTCATGCGCCAGTATCTGAGTGGTGAGCTGGAACTGGAATTCAACCCCCAAGGAACATTGGCCGAACGGATGCGCGCCGGTGGCGCGGGCATCCCGGGCTTCTACACCAAGACCGGCGTCGGCACCGTGATCGCCGAAGGGAAAGAGCACAAGGACTTCAACGGCGAGACCTACATTCTGGAAGAAGGCATTTTTGCCGATCTGGCCATCGTCAAAGCCTGGAAGGCTGACGACACCGGCAATCTGGTTTTCCGCAAGACCGCCCGTAATTTCAACGTTCCTGCTGCGACTTGTGGCAAGATCTGCGTTGCCGAAGTGGAAGAGATCGTTCCGCGCGGTTCGCTGGACCCCGACTGCATCCACCTGCCCGGTATCTATGTGCATCGCATCATTCAGGGCGAACACGAAAAGCGCATCGAACAGCGCACCACCCGCAAGAAGGAGGAAGCATAATGCCCTGGGACCGCAATCAGATGGCCGCACGCGCGGCAGAGGAACTGGAAGACGGCATGTATGTGAACCTGGGCATCGGGATCCCGACGCTGGTGGCAAACTATGTGGGTGACAAGGACATCACTCTGCAATCGGAAAACGGCATGCTGGGCATGGGCCCCTTCCCCTTTGAGGGCGAAGAAGACCCGGACCTTATCAATGCAGGCAAGCAGACGATCACCGAACTGTCCCGCACGGCCTATTTCGACAGTGCCACATCCTTCGCCATGATCCGCGGTGGCAAGATCGCTGCGGCGATTCTGGGTGCCATGGAAGTAGATGAGAAGGGCGATCTGGCAAACTGGATGATCCCCGGCAAGCTGGTGAAGGGCATGGGCGGCGCGATGGACCTGGTTGCAGGCGTGGGCCGAGTGATTGTCGTGATGGATCACACCAACAAGCATGGCGACAGCAAGGTCCTGAAGGAATGCACCCTGCCACTGACCGGAAAGGGCGTCGTGGATCGCATTATCACCAATCTGGGTGTGCTGGATGTGGTTGAAGGCGGTCTGAAAATCGTCGAACTGGCGGAAGGTGTCAGCGAAGATGAGCTGCGCGCCGCAACGGAAGCGACAATCGTTTCCTGATCAAATGAAAGGCCCGCCGGATCACGGCGGGCCTTATTAGTAGGACGTCTGAAAAACACAGCCATCAGAAATCAGGTCTGGCGGCGTTGCGCACAAAGCCCGCGCGATCTGAAACGCGGCGAGGACTTTTGGCACGTAGTCCCGAGTTTCAGCATAGGGTGGCACGCCGCTGTGTTTGCGCACGGCCCCCTCTCCCGCGTTGTATCCAGCCAATACAAGTATTGGATCATTCCCGAACTCTTCCATCAGCCAGTTGAGGTATTTCACACCGCCCGCAATGTTCTCAGAGGGCTTAAGGCTGTCCTTTACCCCGAATCTGGCCGCTGTCGCGGGCATCAATTGCATAAGCCCCTGTGCGCCTGCGGAACTGACCGCGTCTGCACGTCCGGCCGATTCCACCGAGATGACCGCAAGCACCAGCGCAGGTGAAACATTAGTTCCCACAGTGGAACGGAGGATATCGATCCCGCGTTCCTTTGCGATATCTTGCAGCGATTGCAGTCGCGGTGATCTCACGTTGGTTGCGGCCAGGGCGTTGATCGCCGCGTCAAGCCGCCCGGCCCCGCGTTCATCAATGTGCGGTGAAATCCGGCTCCAGAAAGCCTTGTACGATCCTTTGGGATCTCGTTTGACTTCCGCACCCGGCGCTGGCAGCGGGGCGACTTTGGTACGCGCGATGATTTCCGGGACTACCAGTTCAGTGCCCGTGCTGGGCGCTGAAGGGTTAGCTGCGTGTTCTTCCGGAGTGATCTGCACGGTCACACGCGGACGTTCACCGGGTTTTGGGGCTTTGACGCGCTTGTATACGCCGCGCGGCTCTGTCTCGGTCGCATTTACAGATGCGGTGCCCGATATCAGAAACGCCAGCACACCGGCGCATTGAAGTGCGTTCCGGAGGTTCATTTGCCTGCCTCATGTTTTCTTTTTAGGCGATTTGAACCCCGAATCTTCCCGCAAGGCCAGAAAAACAAAGCGAAATGGGGCAGTTTCGCCTCATTTGGCGCAATTTTGCATCGCTGTAGGGCCTTTGCTTCAACCGTTGTGATTTTTTTATCTTTTATTTTCCGGACGTTATAAAAAATATAACCAAAAAGTTAAGCCGTGCGAAAAAAAATCTGTGTTTGGCCCAATTCCTGCCACGCCCAACGGTCAAACATAGTCCCATACCGAGACGGACATGAGCGGACTGAGAGAGAAAGCTCTGAAAGACGCCTAGGTTTGTTAAACTCTTTTTGATCCTTTAGGAGGGACGTAACATGATCAAGTTCATCAAGAACTTCCGCAAAGACGAAGACGGCGCAGTAACAGTTGACTGGGTTGTTCTGACCGCAGCAGTCATCGGCCTGGCCGCCGTTGCTTATCAGCAGATCTCGGCTGGCGCCACTGGCCTGGCAACCGGCGTAAACGAAGCGCTGAACGCCGCATCGCTGAGCACCGGCAGCAACACCGCGACAGGTGGCATCACCGGCGAAGGCAAAAGCAACTAAGTTGCTGATCTAGAGAATTTCCAAGGCCGCGCTCATCGGGCGCGGCCTTTTTTGTGATCTGAAACTGCTCCATCCCAAGTTCGCTGGAGCCTGCCCGCGCGCAAGTTGTGAAGGCAATCGCGACGATCATGGCGTTTTGCTGTAATTGCCGCGTTTCTTCTGCTCCAATCAATTCGACTAACGCGCGAAACCTGGTAGGAGCTCAGAATTTCCCTACGAAATCAATATTTAGCCCAACTTTCGCCATCCATGCGAACCAGTTTCAGGCCAACCTGTTGTTAGCACTGACGCGACGTATTTGGAGATAAGCACATGTTAAGGTTCCTTAATCAGTTCAAATCTGACGAAGCAGGAGCGGTGACAGTTGACTGGGTGGTGTTGACCGCAGTGGTCATAGGATTGTCGGGCGCGACCTACCTTGTAATAAGCTCAAGCGTCGACAGCATGGGCGGCAATATCAACGGGGCCATGAACAGCGCCGTCGTCAGCACCGGCTCGAATACTGCACCGTCTGGTATTATCACGGCGGGAACTGCCGGCGGCGGCGGCTAAGTTGCAGCTGGTGCGCGCTCTGGCTGGTTTCCAAAAACGTCTTGCTTAACCCTTTCGAAGCAAAGCGCTGCGCCCGTTGGGTGCAGCGTTGTTTTGTTACGCTCGGTCCGCTGGCAATCATGGGAAAGGTAACAATAACCATGCGGAATTGTGCGGAAGAAGGCGCAGAAATCTGACAATCAGTCATTTTTGTCCCACATTTCGACACAATTTGCGGTTAGCAAATAGGCTGTTTCAATGTGGTTCCTTGGCCGCTAAGTATTCGACCAAACAAAAGAATGAGGTACACGCATGCGAGCAGTTTTCGGACTTGTCCTGATTGTCGGCGTTGCACTGGCCGGGGGCGCCGTATACATGGCGCGAAACTATATCGCGGCTTACCAAAGTGAACTGGCACGCCAACGGCTTGCTGCGGAAGAGGCTCTGGCCAATGCCAAAGTCGATGTTGTTCCGACAGTCACTGTATTGGTATCGAACCGCGCCCTTAAATACGGCGAGCGGTTGACGGAGGAAGATATCCGCGCAGTTGACTGGCCGGAAAACGCGATTCCGGAAGGTACATTCACAGAGCTCACAGCCCTGTTCCCCGAAAGCGGCGCAAATGAACGTTTCGTTTTGAGGGCAATGGAAAAAGACGAAGCGATCATGGAGGTCAAGATCACTCGTCCAGGCGAAAAGGCCGGCCTGACGTCACGTCTGGAAAAAGGTATGCGTGCCTTTGCGATCAGCGTTGACGTAGCTTCTGGCGTTTCCGGATTCCTGCGGCCCGGCGACAGTGTCGACATCTATTGGACCGGTTCCAGTGGAACCATCGAAGGGAACAGCGGCGGAATTACCCGCCTGATCGAAACCAACGTGCAGCTCATTGCCGTCGATCAGACCGCTGGTTCAGACGTCACCAACACAACCATTGCACGTACAGTCACGGTCGCAGCCACACCTGAACAGGTCGCGGCTTTGGCACAGGCTCAGAACACCGGGCGACTTTCCCTGGCTCTGGTTGGGGTGCAGGATGAGTCCGTTGCCTCTACGATTGAAGTGGATCAGCGCAAGCTGTTGGGAATTCAAGAAGCCGCGCCGGAACCAGAAGCAAAAGCCGAAAGGGTATGCACGACACGTATTCGCCGCGGTGGCGAAATTGTAAATGTGCCTATCCCCTGCACAAATTGACGCCAATTCAGAACGTTACAAGTTCAGAGCCGCGCCCTTGGTGCGGCTCATTTTTTTGCGGATGTTGCCAATTCCCCACATAAGGAAACTTACGGAAACCATTGATTATTGCAATAAATTCGGATTTCGCGCAGTCTCTCCTCCCATAGGGCATAAGACCCAAAAAAACGAGGCGTGATCGGAGAGGCAGGTCACATGACAATACGTACCTGGATCAGCGCAACCCTGCTGGGGTTGTCGCTTGTTATGGGCCCCATTGGCGACACCGCCTGGGCTGAAACTTTGCGCGTGGTGAAAAAAGGGACTGTGGAAACACTGGACGTCCCGATGAACCGCGCAATCGTCGTAGAAAGCGAACAACCTTTCGCAGAGCTCAGCATTGCCAACGCAGGCATTGCAGACATCTCTTCTTTGTCGGAGCGCACGATCTATGTTCTGGGCAAGGCGCCTGGCCTGACCACGCTGACACTGTTTGACGGCGCGGGCAATCTTTTGGCCAATGTCCGCGTCCGGGTCGCACCGGATGTTACAGAATTCAAGGAACGTCTGCGTCAAATCCTGCCCAACGAACCCATCGAGGTTCGCACAGCCAATGATGGCATTGTTTTGTCCGGTACGATCTCCAGCTCGGCCAAACTGGCGCGCGCGCTGGAACTGGCTGAACGGTATGCCCCCGAGCGTGTCTCGAACCTGATGTCGGTCGGTGGTGTGCAGCAGGTCATGCTGAAGGTCCGCTTTGCAGAGATGAACCGCTCGGTCGCCAAAAGCCTGACAGCGTCGCTTGGCTTCGGTGGAAGCGACGTTACCGGAGGCTTTAACACGCTCAACAACCAGTTCGCACTGAACAACGCTTTGGCGAACAACATTCCGGCAGTTCAGGCCAATACCGGTGCCATCCTGTTTGGGTTTGGCGCGGGTTCGACGCAGGTTCGCCTGTTGCTGGAAGCTCTGGAAACCAAGGGGCTGGCCCGCAGCCTGGCCGAGCCGAATCTGTCCGCGCTGTCCGGCCAGGAGGCATCGTTCCTAGCCGGTGGCGAAGTTCCCATCCCGGTACCGCAGGATGACGGCGTTGTGGCTATCGAATACAAGGCCTTCGGCGTTGAAATGGACTTCATCCCGCGCGTCGTGGATGGCGATCTGATCAACCTTGAGATGGGCACGGCTGTTTCAAGTATCGACAATAGCTCGGATTTTACCATCAACGGGGATTCGGTTCCTAGCTTCATCACCCGCAGGGCCAAAACAACGATTGAACTTCGCGATGGTGAAAGCTTTGCCATTGCAGGCCTGATCCAGGACGATTTCGCGGATCTGAGCAACCAGATTCCATGGTTGGGGGATGTGCCGGTTCTGGGCGCGTTGTTCCGCAGCGCCAACTACCAGCGCGAGCAAAGTGAACTCGTCGTTATCATCACCGCGCATCTGGTTTCACCGACTCGGGGCGAAACTCTTGCGCTTCCAACCGATCGGGTCAAACCGCCCAGCGAATTTGACTTGTTCTTGAACGGCCAGGTGGCGCGCACACAGCGCACGGGCGCCGGCGGAGCGTCAGAGGTTGCCAAGCAGAACTTCGGCAGCTCCTACGGCTACGTCCTAGATTGATCAGGAGGATAGGACCAATGCATAAGTGGATCATCACACTGGGTCTTTCGGTCGCTGTCGCCGCATGCACCCGCGAGGCCGGGTACGAGATCGATACAGGCACTTTCGGAAACGCGACGCTCAACAACGTCCAGGTACAAAGCGGCGAATTAACCTACGCGCAGATTCTCAGCCGCCGGTTTGCCGCGGATGTACCCAGCCAGGTAAACTTTGCGTTCAACAGCTCGCAACTCGATGCTTCGGCTCAGCGCATTCTTTTGCAACAGGCTGACTGGATCAAGCAGTTCCCCGAGGCCCGGTTCCGCGTTTACGGACATACGGATGCTGTGGGGTCGGCCAGCTACAACAAAAGCCTTGGCCTTCGCCGCGCTCAAGCAGTCGTCGCGTTTTTGGGGCAGCAGGGTATCTCGCGCTCACGGCTTGAGGCGGTGGTATCGTTTGGCAAAACGCAACCGTTGATCGCAACGCAAAACCGGGATCGCAGGAATCGCAGAACGGTCACTGAAGTTTCGGGATTCGTTGATCGCAACCCGCAGCTTCTGGACGGCAAGTACGCTCAGATCATTTACCGCGAATATGTGGAAAGTGCGACCGCTGTAAGCCAGATTCAGGAAGTGAACGCCCAAGACGCTGGCAGCGGTGGATAATACGTTTGAAATGGGCGACATCGTCGCCCATTTCCCTACAATTGGTTCTTTTGCGCCCAATTCTCGCCCAACTTCAAAGCAACATTGTGAACAATAGGGTGACCTGCGGCCAAATTTGACCGTATTGGGGCGACAGCACATCAATCTGGCGGATTTCGTTCATATGACATGCTGAGCCCTCACGACGAGGATAGTGTTTATGACCAGCGCGACGCCGCAAGACGACAATACTGCAATCTTGGCCTGCACCATCAGTCGGGATGTTCAGAATTTCGACCTTCTGATCGAAGACATGGAAGCCATCTTGGGCGAACGCTGGGGAGATCTGGGATTTGCAGAAGCGTTGGCCTTTTTCAGCCAACCCGAAGCTGAAACGCTGGAATTCGTAGCACTGGCGATCGACGGAGAAGACGAAGACAACCTTTCTCTGCTGGGTGAGATAATCACTCAAGCCAATGAAAAGAAAGTAAAAGTTGTTCTGATCGCCGAGGATGTTACTCCGGCATCCCTGCACCAACTGCTGCGCAAGGGTGCTGACGAGTTCGTGCCCTATCCTCTTCCCGAAGGCGAATTGCAGGAAGCCATTGAGCGTATGAAGCAGCCCGACCCGGTTGCCGTTGCGCAAGCAGCCGCCGTTCCTTTGGCCGGCGGCGCGTCCAAGGAAGGCGCACTGTTTGTCGTTCAGGGCCTGGCAGGTGGTGTCGGTGCAACGACACTGGCCGTTAACCTGGCTTGGGAACTGGCATGTGCCTCTGACAAAGACGCGCCGACCGTGTGTCTGATCGATCTGGACCTGCAATACGGGACTGTTTCCACCTATCTGGATCTGCCGCGAAGAGAGACCGTGTTTGAAATGCTGTCGGATACCGATGCGATGGACAGCGAAGTATTCTCGCAAGCCCTTCAAACATATGAAGAAAAGCTTCAAGTTTTGACCGCACCCTCCGACATGGTGCCACTGGACTTGATCACTCCGGAAGACATTCAGCGCGTGATCGACATGGCGCGCGCGCATTTCGACTATGTCATTGTCGACATGCCAAAAACGCTGGTCCTGTGGTCGGAAACAGTTTTGCAGGCCGCCCATGTGTATTTCGCCCTGATCGAGCTGGACATGCGGTCCGCCCAGAATGCCCTGCGCCTGAAACGCGCATTGCAGGCTGAGGAACTGCCATTCAACAAGCTGCGTTTTGCGTTGAACCGAGCGCCGAAATTTACCGATCTGAACGGGAAGAGCCGCGTGAAACGCATGGGGGAAAGTCTTGGAATCTCCATCGACCTGCTGCTGCCTGATGGTGGCAAACCGGTCATGCAAAGTGGGGATCATGGTCTGCCTCTGGCAAATGCGGCCGCCAAGAACCCTTTGCGCCGCGAAATCGCAAAGCTGGCGAAGTCGCTCCACAGCCTCGGCAGCAGTGCCGAAGAAGCTGCGTAACATCATCCCAAAGGGGGATAAGCCGTGTTTTCAAGATACAAAAAGCAACCCGCAGTGCAGCCAGTCAAAACGCCGGCACAACCGGCTGAAACAGCGGCGTCTTCTGCACAGGCGACACCTGTCGCGACCGCGGTGGCACGCAAACCCGTGAAAAAGACTGCAGGTGAGGTCGCAAGTTCAGACAAAGACCGCAAACGCAAGGAGCGGTTGGGTGAGATCAAGATCGAACTGCACCGTGAACTGCTGGAAAACCTGAACCTGGCCGCGCTGGAAAACGCCGGCGAAGCCGAGTTGCGCACTGAAATCAGTGCTATCGCCAGTGAAGTTCTGGAAACACGAAACATTGTTCTGAACCGCGAAGACCGGTCCCAACTGAACAAGGAACTGTATGACGAGGTGACGGGCCTTGGCCCGCTTGAGGCGCTGCTTCAGGACGATTCGGTCAACGATATTCTGGTGAATGGTCCACAACAGATTTTTGTGGAACGTGCCGGCAAGCTGGAACTCAGCGACATTACCTTCAAGGATGAAAAGCACCTGATGCGGATCATCGACAAGATCGTGTCCGCCGTGGGCCGCCGCGTCGATGAATCCAACCCGTATGTTGACGCCCGTCTGGCCGATGGATCGCGTTTCAATGCCATGGTGCCTCCGATCGCGGTGGACGGATCGCTTGTTTCCATTCGTAAATTCAAGAAAGACAAGCTGGGAATTGACGACCTGGTCAATTTCGGTGCGTTCACCGAAGAAATGGCGGCGTATTTGCAGGCCGCCGTGTCTACCCGACTGAATATCATCGTTTCCGGGGGTACGGGTTCGGGTAAAACAACCACGCTCAACGCCTTGTCCAGCTTCATCGACGATGCCGAACGGATCCTGACCATCGAGGACACGGCTGAACTTCAACTGCAACAGACGCATGTGGGTCGGATGGAAAGCCGCCCGCCCAACGTGGAAGGCAAAGGTGAAGTCAGCCCGCGCGACTGTCTGAAAAACGCCCTGCGTATGCGTCCTGACCGCATCATCGTGGGTGAGACACGCGGCGCCGAGGTCATCGACATGTTGCAGGCCATGAACACCGGTCACGACGGATCGATGACCACGATTCACGCCAACTCGGCCCGTGACGGCATTTCACGTCTGGAAAACATGATCGCGATGGCCGGGATCGAAATGCCGATCAAGGCGGTCCGTAGTCAGATCGCCTCGGCTGTGAACTTGATCGTGCAGGCCAGCCGCCTACAGGACGGTTCACGCCGGATGACCTCGATCACCGAAATCACCGGGATGGAAGGTGACGTGATTTCCATGCAGGAAATCTTTCGTTTTCAACGCGTTGGCCTGACACCAGACAACAAGATCATCGGGCATTTCACCGCCACCGGCGTCCGCAGCCACTATTCGGAACGGTTCCGTCTGTGGGGCTTTGACCTGCCAGCGTCCATCTACGACCCAACCACAATGTAGGAGAACCGGGTATGCAATTGCCTATGGAGGCGATCATTTATGTCGCCATCTTTGTGGGGGTTCTTGCCTTGGTCGAGGGCATCTATCTTGTCGCCTTCGGCAAGTCCATCAGCCTGAACAGCCGGGTCAACCGACGCCTGGATATGCTGGAAAAGGGTGCCGGACGCGAACAGGTGCTGGAGCAGCTGCGCAAAGAGATGCAGCAGCATATGAAATCGCAGAGCATTCCTCTGTACTCACTTCTTGCTGACAAGGCGCAAAAGGCTGCAATCGCGTTCTCTCCCCGTCAATTGATCATGATCATGGGTCTGGTATCAGCCATGGCCTTTGTCGGTTTGAGCATTGGCACCGCTACGGACACGGCACTTCGTATCGTTGTTTCCATCGCAATCGGCATCGGCGGCGTTTACGCCTGGGTCAACCACAAGGCCAAGAAACGCATGGGTATGATCGAAGAACAACTGCCCGATGCGGTTGAGCTGATGGTTCGATCTCTGCGTGTTGGCAATCCATTTGTGTCGACGATTCAGGTGGTTGCAAACGAAGTTCAGGATCCGCTGGGAACCGAGTTTGGCGTTATCGCTGATGAATGTGCCTATGGTCGCGATGTGGGCGAGGCGCTGAAGGACATGGCTGAACGTTTGGACATGCAGGATATGCGCTTTCTTGCCGTAGCCGTGGGTATTCAGCAGCAATCTGGCGGCAACCTTGCCGAAATTCTGGCCGGATTGGCAAAGGTGATCCGCGCTCGTTTTCGCCTGTTCCGTCGCGTCAAGGCGATTACGGCCGAGGCACAATGGTCCGGCAAGTTCCTGTCCGGGTTTCCCGTTGCCTGTCTGATTTTCATCCTGGTCAAAGACCCGGGCTATTACGACGAGGTGCTGGATCACCCATGGTTTATTCCCGCGTGTTTTGTTGTCGCCATCTTGCTGACATTGAACCTGATCGTCATGAAAATCATCACCAACATCAAGGTCTGAGGGCAGCACAATGGAATTCCTGACCAGCATCAATGACCTGTTAACCCAACATCTGGGCGAATTCGGCCCCCTTATCATTGTCGGCGTACTTGGCCTGCTGATGGTTCTAGTCGCTGTCACACTGATGATGAAGCAGCCGGAAGACCCGCTGAAGAAACTGCAAAGATCGAATGCGGCTCCTCCCAAGCAGAAAAAAGGGAAGAAAGAGCAGCTTCGAAACTCAAGCCGAAACGAGCAGCTTGAGAAGTTCGCAACATTCCTTGAGCCCAAGAACGAAGAAGAATACTCGGCCGTCGAGCTGAAGCTGCGCCAGGCGGGCTACAGGTCGAAGGATTCGGTTCGGTTCTTCCACTTTGCGCAGTTTTCCTTGGGTATCCTTGGTATTTTCATTGGTGTTCTGCTGGTCACGGTTTTTTCCGGCGGCCAGGAATTTACCGGAACACAGATGATGATCCGGGTGCTTGTCCCCGGCGCGATTGGCTATTTCGCACCAAAATACTGGATCACGCGCCGGGTTGAAGAACGGAAGGAAGCAATTACCGCTGGCTTTCCTGATACGCTCGATTTGATGCTGGTCTGTGTCGAGGCCGGTCAATCGCTTGATCAGGCCATCGTTCGCGTTGCCAGTGAGATGAGTGCGTCTTATCCGGATATCGCGCAGGAATTCGAAACTGTCGCGCACGAAATGAAGGCTGGTAAGGATAAGGATACAGTCCTGCGTGATTTCGGCGTGCGATGTGGTGTGCAGGATGTGAACTCTTTTGTCACCGTCATGATCCAATCGGCGACATTTGGTACATCGATTGCCGAGGCGTTGCGGGTTTACGCCGGCGAGATGCGCGACAAACGCGTGATGCGCGCCGAGGAGGCCGCGAACAAGTTGCCGACCAAGATGACTCTTGTCACAATGATGCTGACGGTCCCGCCGCTGCTGATTATTCTGGTTGGCCCGTCGGCGAATGTTATTTCGAGTTTTGGACGCTAGGTCGGATAGAAGCATATGAAAGCTGAATTCAGGTGCTTCCCTTTCGGGTTTCGCCGAATGCTCCGGGCCACCATGGTTTTTGCCATGGTGGCTTCTTGCACAGAAGGCCTGTCACCCAACGGATTGGATGCACCGGGAATTGACACCAAGGGTCAGGCAGAGGACAACATCGAGGTCGGAAACAGATTGATGGCCGCCGGAGAATACGAACTGGCGCTTGAAACCTTTACCCGGGCCGCGCTTGAACAGGGTATGACGCCCCAGGTCCTGACTTCTCTAGGTACTGCAAATGTGGGGCTACGCCGCTTGGGACAGGCCGAAAAACTGCTGCGCAGGGCCGTCGAAGACGACACGGACTGGCCGGTGGCCTGGAACAATCTCGGCGTCCTGCTGATGGAAAAACAGGAATACCCCGAGGCCGCGCAAGTGTTTCAGCGGGCCTATGCGCTGGACAATGGCGAAAGTGACGCAATCCGGGACAATCTGCGCTTAGCACTCGCAAAAATGGAAAATCCTGTTAATAATACCCCACAAGAACAACAAGAATACACACTGGAGCAGCTTGGCGACGGGCAATTCACGCTACGCAAGATCCAGTAATTGAGGCGAGAGCAGTAAAGGACGCAAAAAATGCGCCAGCAATTCTTGATTCCGACTGTTGTTATCAGTGGTCTGATCCTTTCGGCCTGTGCAAAGGAAACCGAAGAGGAAAAGGTTGAACGAACGTTTCAGGAAGTGAACGTCATTGACGAAACTAACCTGAACGATGTGCTTCTGAGCGCCGCAGATCCAAACGAAGCGGTGACCTATTTCCACGGTGCAGCGCTCAAGAACCCGGACCGGATCGATCTTCAGCGCGGACTGGCAATTTCTTTGGGCCGTGCAAAACGTACGACCGAGGCCGCGACCGCATGGAAGCGCGTCACAACGATGAAGGGCACGAACGCCGCGGACAAGGTTGAATACGCGGACGCATTGGTCCGAAACGGCGACTGGTCGCAGGCCAAAACGGTTCTGGATTCGGTTCCCCCCACCTTTGAAACCTTCAAACGGTATCGCCTCGAGGCAGTCGTTGCGGATTCCCGGAAAGAGTGGAAACGCGCGGATCATTTCTATGAAACCGCTGTCGGGCTGACGACACGTCCGGGCAGTGTGATGAACAACTGGGGATATTCCAAACTGACCCGCGGCGAATATGCCGAAGCCGAGCGGTTGTTCTCGGAAGCGATCCGCCAGGACAACTCGCTGTTTACTGCCAAGAACAACCTGGTTTTGGCCCGATCGGCGCAAGGCAACTACAGCCTGCCAGTCGTCCCGATGACTCAGGTCGAGCGGGCGCGTCTGCTCAACACGATGGGTATTTCGGCAGTCAAGCAGGGCGATATAACCACCGCCAAGAACCTGTTCCGCGAAGCCATTTCAACCCACCCGCAGCATTTCGACGAGGCGGTCCGCTCGCTTCGGGCGCTTGAAGGGGCCTGACACATGCAAATACCCGCAGTGGCAGCGGCCTGGTTTCTGCCGTTTGTGCTGCCGATCTGCTTTTACGTGGCCTTCACGGATATGCGTGAGATGCGGATCAAGAACCATGCAGTCCTTGCGCTGACGCTGGTTTACATCGTGATAGGTCTGATCGCCATTCCACCCTGGTCTACAGGCAGCCTCAGCGGCAATCTAGGGCCGGTCACCGTGTCTATGCCGATCTATTTCTGGCAATTGCTGCATATTGTCGTGGTTTTGGTTATTGGCATCTTCCTGAATGCCGCGGGCACCATGGGCGCTGGCGATGCCAAATTTCTGGCCGCCGCTTCGGCGTTTGTCTGGCTGGGCGATCTGAGAATTATACTGATGATCCTGACCGCGTGTGTTCTGGCTGCCGTGGTCACACATCGTTTGGCCAAAATCACAAGGCTGCGCACGATCGCGCCGCATTGGGAAAGCTGGAGCCGGGGCAAGCAGTTTCCGATGGGTTTCGCCCTGGGCGGATCATTGGCCATGTACCTGATTTTGGGTACTGTTCTCGGATCGTAAACTATCATCAGCGCGCCTTGTCGCTGCCTTTGTCCCGCCACAAAGCTGGTTCATTTTTCTTCAAGACGCCCTTTTTCGGGTTCTTGGCGTGACAAATTGATGGACGAGCACCGCGCATGAATATGCAGAATTCCTCTGTTATGGCCCCCCCTGCCCCCAAGGGTTTGGGCGAAATGAAGCTTCCGCTTGTAATGATGCGGGACATCCTTCTGAAGACGGTTTTTCGCAAAAACGCGAGCACGGTATCTGAAGTGGCCGAAGCGATCTGTCTCCCGGGATCGGTAACTCAGGAACTGGTCGATATCGCGCGCGATCAGAAACTGCTTGAAGCGACCGGGACACTGAACGCCAACAGCGGCAATGAGATGGGGTATCAGCTGACCGATGCAGGCAAGGCCCGTGCGCTGGATGCGCTGAGCCAATCCGAATATTTCGGCGCGATGCCGGTGCCGCTGGATGTCTATCGCGAGCAGGTCAAACGCCAGTCGATCCGAAATATTCAAGTCACGCGAGAGCAACTGGTTGGCGCAATGGGTCATCTCGTTCTGCCCGACAGCCTGCTGGACCATCTGGGCCCGGCGGTTAGCGCGGGCCGGTCGATTCTGATGTACGGTCCTCCGGGCAACGGTAAATCCTCGATCTCGAACGGCATCCGGGATGCGTTGGGTGATAACGTCTATGTGCCCTATGCTATCGAATATGCAGGTCAGGTGATCACGGTCTATGACCCGATCGTGCACACGGCGATCGAACAGGAGCCGGACGACCCCAACAGCCTGCGCCGTCGCAAGCGGTTCGATTCTCGCTATGTTCAGTGTGAACGCCCCACCGTCGTAACCGGTGGTGAGCTCTCGCTCAGTATGTTGGATCTGGTCTATAACCCGACCGCCCGAACCTATCAGGCCCCGTTGCAGCTGAAATCCACCGGTGGCATTTTCATCGTAGATGACCTTGGCCGTCAGGCCGAACCGCCGCAGGCGCTGGTCAACCGTTGGATTGTCCCGCTTGAAGAAAACAAGGATATCCTCGGCCTGCAATCAGGTGAAAAGTTCGAAGTTCCGTTTGACACGCTGGTCATCTTCTCGACCAACTTCCACCCCAATGAGATCTTCGACCAAGCGGCCTTGCGCCGGATCTTCTTCAAGATCAAGATTGACGGTCCGAACCAAGAAAACTTCCTGAAAATCTTTGCCATGGTAGCCCGCAAACGCGGAATGCCTTTGGATGAGGCGGCGCTGGTGCACCTGCTGAAGGTCAAATACCCTACTATCAACAATATCTACGCCAACTATCAACCGATCTTCCTGATTGATCAGATGATCTCGATCTGCGAGTTCGAAGGCATCCCTTATCAGATGAGTCCGGACCTGATTGACCGTGCCTGGGCCAACATGTTCGTAAAAGACGAGAAAATCGTCAAATAACGCCGTGCCAATCCCTCCTCCGGGCGGGTAATCTGCAACCATGACGCAGATTCCCGCTCGGATTGGTACGTGGTTCTCCTCCAAAGGCTGGTCCATCCACCCACATCAGAAAGAGATGTTCGACCGGGCGAAGGAGCCGGCAACCTTGCTGATCGCCCCAACGGGTGGCGGCAAGACCATGGCCGGATTTCTGCCTTCCCTGTCCGAGCTGGCCGACGGTGGCCACAACGGTTTGCATACGCTCTATGTCTCGCCGCTCAAGGCGCTGGCAGCGGATATCAAACGTAACCTACGCACCCCGGTGGAAGAGATCGGTCTGCCCATCCGGATCGAGGATCGCACCGGTGACACCTCGGCCACGCAGAAAAAACGCCAAAGGGCTGATCCGCCCCATATCCTGCTGACCACACCGGAAAGTCTGGCACTACTGACATCTTACGAGGATGCGGCGCGCATGTTCGATGGGGTACAGCGGATCATCGTCGACGAAGTCCACGCGCTGGCGGAAAGCAAGCGCGGCGATCAGCTGATGCTGGCCCTGGCACGTCTTCACCGCCTCAACCCAGGTCTGCGTCGTGTAGGCCTGTCAGCCACAGTCGAAGACCCCGCGGCAATAGCCGGCTTTCTGGCGCGCCACCCGGACCCCTGCCAGATCGTGCAGGCCGATCCCGGCCCGGACCCGGACATCCAGATGTTGGAAACAACGGAAATGCCGCCCTGGTCCGGCGGAGGCGCGGCCTATTCGATTCCGGCTGTGCTGGACCAGATCCGGCGGCACAAGACCACTCTGATTTTTCACAACACCCGCGCGCAGGCCGAGATATACTTTCACAATCTGTGGCTGGCGAATGACGACGGCCTACCCATCGGCATCCATCACGGCAGCCTCGACCGGCAGCAACGCGAGCGGGTCGAGGCCGCGATGGTGCGTGGCGAATTGCGCGCCATCGTCTGCACCGGCAGCCTCGATCTGGGCATTGACTGGGGCGATGTCGATTTGGTGATTCAGATCGGTGCGCCCAAGAACGTCAAGCGGCTGGTGCAAAGGATTGGTCGGGCCAACCACCGCTACAACGCGCCTTCCAAGGCGCTGCTGGTTCCTGCGAACCGTTTTGAGGTTGTCGAATGCGTTGCTGCGCTCGAGGCTGCCAAAGCCCATGATCTGGATGGAGAACCCCGAGGCCCCGGCCCCCGCGATGTTCTGTGCCAGCACATTCTGATTGCGGCCTGTGCCGGGCCCTTTGACGCCGATGATCTGTATGCCGAGATGACATCCGCCGGACCTTACGCACAGTTGACCCGATCCGAATTTGACGCCTGTCTGGATTTCTGTGCCACCGGTGGCTACGCCTTGCGCGCCTATGATCGCTGGCAAAGGTTGCAGCAGCGTGCCGACGGGCAATGGCAATTGCGCGATCCACGCGCAGCGTCGCGCATTCGCATGAATCTGGGCACGATTCAGGATACGGATACACTCAAAGTTCGCCTTAAACGCAGCCGTGGCGGTAAACCGTTGGGCGAAGTCGAGGAAGCCTTTGCTGCTTCGCTGACCCCGGGCGATACCTTCCTGATCGGCGGACAGATCGTACGGTATGAAGGTCTGCGCGAAATGGTGGTCGAAGTCAGCCGCCGCGCCGACCGCAAACCAAAAATCGCGACCTTCTCGGGCACGAAATTTGCGACCTCAACGCAACTCAGCGACCGCATTCTGCGCATGTTCGCCCAAACTGACTGGCCGCACCTGCCGTCCCATACGGCTGATTGGCTGGACTTGCAGCGCCAAATGTCCCGCCTGCCTCAACGCGATCGTCTGCTGATCGAAAGCTTTCCAAGCGACGGGCGAGAGCATCTGTGCGTATACGGATTCGCCGGCCGCAACGCGCAACAAACACTTGGGCTGCTGTTGACCAAGCGGATGGAGGATACCGGTTTGGCGCCGCTGGGGTTTGTCGCCACAGACTATGCCACGCTGATTTGGGGTTTGGATGCGGTCACTGACCCACGCCCTTTGTTTCAACCCGAAGCGCTGCGTGACGGGCTGGACACATGGCTGGCAGGCAACGCAGTCATGAAGCGTACCTTTCGCGCGTCGGCCACGATTGCCGGTCTGATCGAACGCAACATGGCCGGGCAACGGAAAACCGGGCGGCAAGCCACGTTTTCGTCGGATATTCTCTATGACACTTTGCTGAAATATGATCCCGATCATCTGTTGATGCAGATCACCCGCGAAGAAGCCATGCGCGGGTTGGTTGACTTCGGTCGGATCGAGGCGATGCTGGCGCGCATCGGCGACCGCATCGACCTGCTGCGTCTGGACCGCGTTTCCCCACTGGCCGCGCCGCTGTTTCTTGAGGTCGGAAAGGTGCCTGTCAAAGGGGCCGCCGAAGAAAGGCTGCTTGCAGAAGAAAGCGCCCGCCTGCTGGAAGCTGCCGGATTGGACCAGCTTTGATCCACTTGCGCAAGATGTGGAATCAGGTCAAGAACGTATCATGAACGTGTGCAAGTTTTCCTTTGCAGGCCAGCAACTCGATGCGTTGCCGTCTGGCGCATTATGGTGGCCGGCGCGGCAACTGCTCTGTGTTTCGGACCTGCATCTGGGAAAATCCGAACGTATGGCCCGTCGGCGCGGGGCTACGCTGCCGCCTTATGACAGTCGCGAAACGCTTGACCGGCTGGCCCGCGATCTGGAACACACCAACGCCGAAACCGTCATCTGCCTAGGTGACAGCTTTGACGATCTCGAAGCGGCTCAAGCCTTGCCCGACGCAGAAGGGTTGAGGATTGCGACTTTGCAAGCCGGGCGCCAATGGATCTGGATCGAAGGCAATCACGATCCCGGCCCGATCGAGATGGGGGGCTCTCATCTGGTCGAATGGCAGTGCGGCCCTCTCGTCTTTCGTCACATCGCCCAGGATCGGCCGCAAGGTGAAATTTCAGGCCATTTTCATCCGAAAGCACAGATTCGGACGAAAGGCAGGCACATTTCACGACCTGCCTTTCTGCTGGACAGAAATCGGCTGATCCTGCCTGCCTACGGAACTTACACCGGGGGGTTGCGCAGCTCGGATCGGGCACTTTCCGATCTTTTGGGCGCGGACGCCATGGCCATTCTGACGGGCCAGCAACCACAGATGATTCCAATGCCGCGTTGAGTTCAGATCAACCCGTCTTCTTCCAACTTCGGTTTGTACTTGCGGCTTACTGGAACCAGATCGCCGTTCATCAGGCGCAAAAAAGTTTTGCCCCCCGATTTTTCAACCCCAACGATTGATGCGTCCACCACCCAATGTGAACGGTGCGAACAGTGGCCGGGAACCGGCTCCATCTCGGCAATTGCGTCCGTAAAGCGTGAGCGGACCGTGAACGTGCCTTCCGAGGTGACAATATCCACATTGTGATCCCTGACCGTCAAACGATGGATTTGACCATGGAAGTCAGGCGGCAGACGCCTGATCAGACGCGGCCTCTCGGTTTCAGGTGTCGAGGCCATCAATGGGTTCAGATCATTGCGTTGCACAAGAACCAAACCCGTTGCAAACAGGACCCCATATACCGCGACGGTCTGGGCGCCTGGTGCCATGTGACCTCCGCAGGTGAACAGGATCCATGCCAACATCCAAAGGGACGGCGTGAACAGAACCAGGATCAGTGCCGCGAATGCCAGATCACGGACGGGAACATTCAACAGAACGGGGTTTTTTTGCATCAAGTTGCGCGCCAACCCGGTGACTGTCAGGGCAAGAACCATCACCCCGGTCCAGAAAAGAAGACGCAAACCGAAGCTCAGATCCGCGACCAGAAACGGAGGAAACGCGTAAGCAAGCAATGGAAGAAAGACAAGGCCCGCCGTCACTCGCTGTGGGGTACAAGCATTCCGAATAGTGTTAATCCCAGACGTCATACCGCTTTTGCGCATGACTTAATTAAATTCAACCTTAGCACGACAAGCACTGAAGCACCTTACCTGTAACCAACTGGGAATACAGGGATATCACGATTTTTTAAGCTGTCAAACCCATTCAGGGCAAATTGACTGGAGCGTCCGATGATTGTCCCGCGGGGTCATGCACAACCGAGGAATGTGCCGGGCCGACATGATCGACCCGACCAGATTACCTTACGCCGTCAAACCTTCTGGTTCCGGCAGAGCGTTGGCGCGGCAGCACGCAGTCAAAGTGTTGGCCAACAGGCATGCAATGGTCATCGGACCTACACCCCCCGGAACCGGAGTGATGGCGCCAGCACGCTGGGACGCGCTGGCATAGTCCACATCCCCGACCAGCTTGTTCTTTCCGTCGCGTTCGATGCGGTTTATGCCTACATCGATCACGGTCGCGCCTTCCTTGATCCAGTCACCCGGCACCATTTCCGGACGCCCCACGGCAGCCACGACGATGTCGGCGCGGCGTACGACGTCCGGCAGATCCTTGGTGCGCGAATGTGCGATGGTCACGGTGCAGCTATCGCCCAGCAGCAGCTGCGCCATCGGTTTGCCCACAATGTTCGAGCGGCCGATCACAACCGCGTCCATGCCGGAAAGCGAGCCGTGGTGGTCACGCAGCATCATCAGGCAGCCCAGCGGGGTGCAGGGCACCATCGACTTCTGACCGGTGCCCAGCAGGCCCACGTTCGAAATGTGGAAGCCATCCACATCCTTGGCCGGGTCGATCGAGTTGATCACCAGATCCTCGTTCAGGTGTTTGGGCAACGGCAACTGGACCAGAATGCCATGCACGGCCGGGTCGTTGTTCAGCTTGTCAATCAGCGCCAGCAGATCTTCCTCGGATGTATCGACGTCCAGCTTGTGCTCGTATGAATTCATGCCGACTTCAACGGTCATTTTGCCCTTCGAGCGGACATAAACCTGGCTGGCTGGGTCTTCGCCCACAAGAACCACGGCCAGGCCGGGGGTGATGCCGTTTTCTTCTTTCAGCTTTGCGACCTGATCGGCAACTTGACCGCGCACTTTTGCGGCAAAGGCCTTACCGTCGATAACCTGAGCTACCATACTTCGATCCCTTCTTTCAAAAAACGGATCGGGCGCACAGAACGCCCGGTCAGTCAGTCGGTGCCAATCACGCGCTCTTCGCGTGCAATCGACCAGTCAATCAATATGCGCCATAGCTTCTCGGCCAGATCCGGGTCCATCCCCAGCGCGTCCGAACTTGCACGCACGCGTTGCACCACCTCTTCGACACGTTCCGGGATACGGGCCGGAAGGCCCTCGCCCGGTTTCAGCTGCGACGCGCGGTCAATATATGTCGCGCGCGTTACCAACATTTCGATCAGTTGGCGATCCAGCTTGTCGATCTCAGCCCGCAGCTCCTGCATCGTGTTACAGTTCTGAGGCGGTATCAGAGTGGGCATCGTCATCTCCTCATGGCCCGGGAATGAATCCCCGGACCACGAGATGTCCTATTCGGCGGCTTAGAACAAGCCCTCGATCTCACCTGCGTCATTGAGGCAGATGGTTTCGGCAGCCGGCTTGCGGGGCAGACCAGGCATGGTCATGATCTCGCCGCAAACGACCACGATGAAGCCCGCGCCCGCGCTCAGGCGTACCTCGCGCACCGGAACCGAATGGCCCGTGGGTGCACCGCGCAGCGATGGGTCGGTCGAGAAGGAATACTGCGTCTTGGCCATGCAGACCGGCAGGTTGCCATATCCGGCTTCTTCCCATTCACGCAGCTGGTTGCGGATCTTGTTGTCAGCCAGAACCTCGTCAGCGCGGTAGATGCGCTTGGCGATGGTTTCGATCTTCTCGAACAGAGGCATATCGTCGGGGTAGATCGGTGCGAAGTTCGCGGTGCCACCTTCGACGATTTCGACGACTTTCTCGGCCAACGGCGCAGACCCTTCGGAACCCAGCTCCCAGTGACGCGACAGAACGGCCTCGACGCCGTGCTCGCCGCAATAGTCTTTCACCGCCTGAACTTCGGCATCGGTATCGGTGACGAAGTGGTTGATGGCGACGACAACCGGTACACCGAAGGATTTCACGTTCTCGATGTGACGGCCCAGGTTGGCACAGCCTGATTTGACGGCCTCAACGTTTTCCGCACCCAGATCGGCTTTGGCAACGCCGCCGTTCATCTTCATCGCGCGCACGGTCGCAACCAGAACAACCGCCGACGGGGCAATGCCCGCCTTGCGGCATTTGATGTTCATGAACTTCTCGGCACCCAGATCCGCACCGAAACCGGCTTCGGTCACGACATAGTCGGCGACTTTCAGAGCGGTCTTGGTCGCGATGACCGAGTTACAGCCATGCGCGATGTTCGCGAACGGGCCGCCGTGGACGAAGGCCGGGTTGTTTTCCAGCGTTTGCACCAGGTTCGGCTGCATCGCGTCCTTCAGCAGAACGGTCATTGCGCCTTCGGCCTTGATGTCACGGCAGTAGACCGGAGATTTGTCGCGGCGGTAAGCAACGATGATGTCGCCCAGACGCTTTTCCAGGTCTTTCAGGTCGTTCGCCAGACAGAGGATCGCCATGACTTCGGACGCTACGGTGATGTCAAAACCCGCCTCACGCGGGAAGCCGTTCGATACACCACCCAGTGAAGCTGTGATCTGACGCAGGGCACGGTCGTTCATGTCGACCACACGGCGCCATGCGACGCGGCGGGTGTCAATCTCCTGCTCGTTACCCCAATAGATGTGGTTGTCGATCATCGCCGACAGCAGCGAGTGAGCCGAAGTGATGGCGTGGAAGTCACCGGTGAAGTGCAGGTTCATCTCTTCCATCGGAACGACCTGCGCATAACCGCCACCCGCGGCGCCGCCCTTCATGCCGAAGTTCGGGCCAAGCGAGGCTTCGCGGATACAGATCATCGCGTTCTTGCCGATGCGGTTCAGGCCGTCACCCAGACCCACTGTGGTCGTGGTCTTGCCCTCACCTGCCGGGGTCGGGTTGATTGCAGTCACCAGGATCAGCTTGCCGTCTTCGCGGTCCTGAACCGAGTTGATGAAGTTCTGGCTGACCTTCGCCTTGTCGTGGCCGTAAGGCAGCAGATCCGCAGAGTCGATGCCGATCTTGGCACCGATTTCCTGAATCGGCTTTTTGTTCGCTTCGCGGGCGATTTCGATATCGGATTTGTAGCTCATTGGCCGGGGTCCTTGATTGAATACCGTGCAAAACCGACGCGGGGCGTCGGCGCTGTGCATTCCATACCCTTGTGTACAATCCCGATAGCCATGGATTCCGACATTCTGGCGTCGCGAAGCGTCGTAAGTTCGTTTCAGGGGTTTCTAATCGGAAACAAGCCCGTTTTCCCAAGCCCAGGCAGGTTGATCGGGAACAAACAGTTTCAGCCGGTCCCCCAGTTGAATGCGCCCCGGACGTTCAACCCATCCCGTGACGCCCCGACGCCCGACCGCCGCAGGTTTGAAAGCTGCGCCATGCCCCGGTTGATCCGCTTCGATCTCGCGCCCCGGCAGAACACAAGGGGCGTTTTCCATGTCCACCGTTATCGTCGCCCCGCTCGTTGCCTGAAGACGTGAAGACGGGGGGATATGCGAAAAATCCGGGATCCCACGCAGCACAATGGAAGCCCCAAGACAGGACGGATCAAGCTGATCCAACCCCATGTCCTGCGCAATTTGCTGCAATTCCTCCTCGGACAAAACTGAAAGCTGACGCACGTTTCGAATTTCAGTGCCTTTCGGGTAGAGGTTCGAGACCCTGACACAGGACGCCCGATTTAGGCCTTCGTGGCGCTCACCCTTCACGCCGTCAAAACACAAATCCAGCGTGTCAACAGCCTGGGCCCGCAAAGAGGTTCCCGCAGGGACATGGCCAAGCCAGACTGCTTCGGCGGCAAATTCGGTTTCACGCAAAAATGGCACAGCCTTCCCTTTTCGCTTTTTTTCTTGCGTGCATATTGCCCGGCAAAACACCGATGAAAAGAAAAAAGACCCGGACTATGCGCCGGGTCTTTTTTGACTATGCGGTGGGTTCAGGCTCCATCCCGCCATCGGGCGGAGATTTCTTGGCCTTTGTCTTGGGAATGGCCGTGACACTGGGCGCGCTGCCTTCATCCGGCTTGTCGCCTTCATCATCATCCTCGGTGGGTGATTCACCATTCATGACACGCTTGATCTCATCACCCGTCAGGGTTTCGTATTCAAGCAAGCCCTGCGCCAGGCGTTCCCATTCTTCGCGCTGTTCGGTCAGAATCTGGTGCGCGCGCTCATAACCCTGCTGGATAAGGCGTTTCACCTCTTCTTCGATCAGCTCTTTCGTATGCGCCGACACCGAGAACCCTGCGGTGTTGCCCTGATAGCCTTCGTGCGCCTCGGCATAGTCGATGTTACCGACCTTGTCCGACATGCCCCAGCGCATCACCATGGCACGCGCCAACTGGCTGGCCTGCATGATGTCCCCGGCCGGGCCGTTCGAAACATGGTCTTCACCGTATTTGATAACCTCGGCGGCTTTGCCGGCCATGGTCATGGCCAGCTTTTGCTCACACTCATCACGGTGGTAGTTCAGGCGATCCATTTCAGGCAGCGAAACCACCATACCCAGCGCACCACCGCGCGGAATGATCGTGGCTTTGTAGACAGGATCGCACAACGGCAGAGTCAGGCCGACAACGGCATGGCCCGCCTCGTGATAGGCGGTTTTTTCCTTCTGGTCCTGGGTCAGCACCATCGAGCGGCGCTCGGCGCCCATCATCACCTTATCCTTGGCGTTTTCAAAATCTTCCATAGTGACAAAGCGGCGACCCACGCGGGCGGCCATCAGCGCGGCCTCGTTCACAAGGTTCGCCAGATCGGCACCCGAGAAGCCCGGCGTACCGCGCGCGATGATCCGCAGATCGACATCGGGGCCCAGAGGCGTCTTACGTGCGTGCACGCCCAGAATTTTCTCACGGCCTTTGATGTCGGGGTTACCAACGGTCACGTTGCGGTCAAAACGGCCTGGACGCAGCAGCGCCGGATCCAGAACATCTTTGCGGTTGGTGGCCGCCAGAATGATCACGCCTTCGTTGGCCTCAAACCCGTCCATCTCAACCAGCAACTGGTTGAGGGTCTGTTCGCGCTCGTCATTACCACCGCCGTAGCCAGCGCCACGATGGCGACCCACGGCGTCGATCTCGTCGATGAAGACGATACAAGGCGCATTCTTCTTGGCCTGTTCAAACATGTCCCGGACACGGGATGCACCGACACCCACGAACATCTCGACGAAGTCGGACCCCGAAATGGTGAAGAACGGCACACCCGCCTCACCCGCGATGGCGCGGGCCAGCAGTGTTTTACCAGTACCCGGAGGACCGACCAGCAGCGCGCCCTTGGGGATCTTGCCGCCAAGGCGGCTGAACTTCTGTGGGTTGCGCAGGAATTCAACGATCTCTTCCAGTTCTTCCTTGGCCTCGTCGATGCCCGCCACGTCGTCAAATGTGACGCGGCCATGCTTTTCGGTCAGCATCTTGGCCTTCGACTTGCCAAAGCCCATCGCACCGCCTTTGCCGCCGCCCTGCATCCGGTTCATGAAATAGACCCAGACACCGATCAGAAGCAGGAACGGCAAGAGCGTGATCAGGAAAGACTGGAAGCCCGACTGCTGTTGCTTGACCGCCTGAACCGGGATGTTCTCATCGATCAAAAGCTTGGTGACCTCGGCGTCGCCGGGTTTGATCGTGACGTAAGTCGCACCGCTTTCGGTCGTATAGCGGATCTGTTCGCCGTCCAGCGTCACGTTCTTGACTTCACCGCTTTGCACGGCGCCGACGAAATCGGAATAAGTTCTTTCATTGCTCTGAAGCGTTCCGCCCGGTCCACTGAACAGATTGAACAGTGCAAGGATCAGCAGGAACAGAACGACCCAAAACGCGATATTGCGAGCGTTGCCCAAGGAAATTCTCCCAAAAGTTCCGGCAGGTGAGGAGCTGCCAAGTTACCTCTTAAAATAGAGAGGATTGTGGTATGTTCAATGCGATAAAAAAGATGCGTGGAACTCGGGCCATTCCGGCGTCGTGTCCGCGCGCCATCCGTTCGCAAATCCCGCAAGCGGAGCGGCCAGCACCGCGCCCCCCTTCCAGACCGCGGGCGTCGCGCTCAAGGCCAGCCTGGGCCGGCCTGTTTCGCGCCACTCGGGCACCTGTCGCAGCCCGTCTTCACCCAGAGCGCGGATTTCGGCACCGGAAATTTCGGGACCGGTCAAGACCCATTTGCCATCCCAAACTTCGTCAAGTGCTGAAACCCGAGCCTCCACGGCCTTGAATTCCCTGCAAATCCAAACACTCATCCCTTCCGGGACCAACAGGCAACCGCTGAGCGACCCTGCCCGCCCGTCGGTTACGGCCTTCATGGCCTGCTCGACCGCCGCCTGACGCGGGGGATATCCCTGCCCTGCGATCCAGCCAAGGCATCCAAGCAACACGCGGCGTCGGATTTCCTTGGGCAATGCGGCGAAACCGGCCCTGTCCACCTTCACGTCGCTTTGTTCGACCTGGGCGACATTCCGTGCGGATTCCTGCGCAAACACACCCAGGGCTGCATGGGCCTGCGCCAGATTTTCGGCCACTCGCGACAATGAAAGCGCGTCAATTCCCAGTGGTGCGAGGCCGGACATGGCCTCTCGTGCCTTGATCCGGTCGAAACGAGGGTCCTGATTCGACGGGTCTTCGACCCATGTTGCGCCGATCCCGGTCAGGTAGGTTCTCAGATCCTTGCGTGTGATCCCCAGCATTGGCCGCAGCAATGTCACACCTTCCCATTGCCGGCTTGCCGACATGCCGGACAGTCCCGTAACACCTGATGAACGACCCAGTCGCATCAGCAGCGTTTCCGCCTGATCATCCGCCGTGTGCCCCAACGCGATGGCGTCAATTCCGCGCTGTTGCGCCCAACCGGCAAGCAGGCTGTAACGCGCCTTGCGCGCCTCGTCCTGAACATTGCCCGATCCGTCCCAACCCGCCCAACGCAAAATGTCATGCGGCAGCCCCAAAGCCGCAGCCTGGCGCGACACTGTCACGGCCTCCTGCGCTGCGTCGGGGCGCAAGCCGTGATCGACCGTGGCCACAAAAAGGGCGATCTCTTCGTTTTGGGCGACTTGATGCAAAAGATGCATCAACGCGACGGAATCCCCACCGCCCGAGACCGCCACGCCCAGTTTAGGCGGAAGCCTTTGGGGAAGCCGGGCGCGAAGCTCTGCAAGCAGGTTTTCGCTGTGACGGTTCAAGAACACCCCAGCGCAGACATCTCTTGCATCGCATCCGCAAACGCCGGTGCGGATGGAAAGCGCACGCCAACTTCATTGAGCGTGATGCAGGCCTGATCGGTCTGCCCCAGACGCCCCAGCGCCGCGCCCAACTCGAACAGGGCCTCGGGGGCAAACGCTCCTTCGGAATCTCCGGTAAAGCTTGCCAAGAACGCCCGTGCCGCTTCGCGGGTGTCGCCAAGGCCTTCAAGCGCATGACCACGTTTCAGATTCACTTCGGGCGCCAGGGGGCTGCCGGGATAGTTCGTATCAAACTGCGCAAACAAATCAGCCGCAGTCTGGTAATCCCCATCGGCCAGTGCTTGCGATGCCGCGTCGAAATCCGCCCGCTCTCCCACGGCCAGTTCACCCTGATCGGTTTGGGATGGCGTGGCAGGCGTGATGACGGCCGTACCTACATCTGTGCCCTCTCCGCCCAGTGTGCTGGTCGGTTCGCCTGAAATCTCGCAGTTTGCCTCAAGCTCGCACAGGCGGAACTCCAGATCTCCGATGCGATTGGTGCCGTCCGAGACAATGTTTTGCACACGCTGGTTCAGCTGCTCGGTCTGACGGGTCAGGCGTTGCAGTTCCGCTTCAATGGCGTCAACCCGTTCAAGAACCGAACTGCCGGACAAGTTTGGCGCTGGCGATCCTGTGGTGGAAAACTCGCGCTTCAGACGCTGAATTTCCACATGCAGCACCGTCAGCTCCTGACGTATGTCGGCCAGGGTTTGCTGATCCTGTGCCTGTGCAACACCGGCTGTCGCCATGACCGCCGCCAATACCCATCCTGCCGTACGCATTGTCTTACCCCAGTGTTGATCCGGTCAGCACAGTCACTGCGCGGCGGTTCTTGGAATAGCATTCCTCAACGCTGCAAATCTCGATTGGGCGCTCCTTGCCGTAGCTGACGGTTTTGAGACGGTTGCCAGCAACACCGCGCGAAATCAGATACTCACGAGCGGCATTTGCGCGACGCGCACCCAGCGCAAGGTTATACTCGCGCGTACCCTGCTCGTCCGCGTGACCTTCGATCGTGGCAACAAAATCCGGATTGGCCAGAAGCCAGTCCGCTTGCCCTTGCAACACGGTCTGCGCCTGTGGTGTCAGGGTGGACTGGTCCACGGCGAACAGAACACGATCCCCGACGGTCTGCTGGAAATACGCAGGCGAACGCGGGTCACTGGGCGAGCCCGGTACGATTGCGCCTGTGCCGCCGGCACCGCTGCCGCCCAAGGCGGATGGGTCATTGTTCGTACAGGCGGCGATCACACTCAGCGCGCCCAACGCCAGGACTTTGCTCAATACATTCATTTCAAGTGCCTCGTGTTTTGATTGTTGCCGCCTGTCTACCACAGGGACGATTCGTTGTGAACTTTGCTGCGATCAATTCTGTAGTGGGCCCCATGACGGATCACTGCCGCCATCCGGTGTACGCACCGGGCGCAGGTTGCGGCCCGAGATATCCACCGAATATAGCGAGGCCCGGCCGCTGGCGCCCTGCGTTTCACGGGTGAACATGATGACGCGGCCATTGGGCGACCAGGTTGGGCCTTCATCCAGAAACGAGGCGGTCAACAAGCGTTCCTCTGATCCGTCCGTGCGCATCACCCCGATGTGGAAGCGGCCCTGGTTTTGCTTGGTAAAGGCAATCAGATCGCCGCGCGGCGACCATACCGGCGTGCCATAACGACCCGAGCCAAAGCTGATCCGCGTGGCCTCGCCGCCATTCGCGGGCATCACGTAAAGCTGCGGCGTACCAGAACGGTCGCTTTCAAACACGATCCGGCTGCCATCCGGCGAATAGCTGGGAGCGGTTTCAATCGCCGGCGTGTTGGTCAGACGAGTGCTTTGCCCCGACGCCAGATCCATTTTCCACAGGTCCGTGTTTCCCCCCTGAATCAAGGAATACACTATCGACCGGCCATCCGGCGAAAAGCGGGGCGAAAAGCTCATGGTTCCGTCCTGCGTCTTCAGTTCCTGTCGTTTGACGCGGCCCACATCCAGAACATAGATGCGCGGGCTGCCGCTTTCATAGCTGGTGTACAGCAACCGATCGCCAGTAGGCGAAAAGCGCGGCGCCAGAACGATTGCGGCACTGTCGGTCATGTACTGCACGTTCGCGCCATCATAATCCATGATCGCCAGACGTTTCAGGCGTTGGTTTTTCGGTCCACTTTCCGAAACAAAGGCCACGCGGCTGTCAAAGTATCCGCCCTCGCCTGTAATCCGGCTGTACACCTGATCGGCCACTTTGTGGGCCATACGCCGCCAGCCCTCGGTGGTGCCTGCCAATTGCAGCCCATTGCCCAATTCCTGACCCGAAAACACATCCCAGACCCGGAATCGAACCGTGAGGTTCTTGCCCGAAACATTGACTGCCCCCGTGATCAGCGCATCAGCATTGATCGCTTTCCAATCGGCGAACTGAACCGGAGCCTCAAAGCTGCTGACTCGACTGATGAAGGCATCTGATGATATCTCGCGGAACAACCCGGTTCCTGTCAGATCAGCCGCCACCACGCGCGAGATGTCCTGTGCATATTGCGCCGCTGACGGGCCATCGGGGACAAAGTTCGGTACCGCAAAGGGCAAGGGTTCGATAATGCCCTGGTCCAACTCCAGTCGCAGGGGACCGTTCTGTGCAAGAACCGGCGCAGACATCAGCGTCAGGCCGACAAAGAGGCTGGTCAGAAGTTTCATCATTTGATCCGCATCCTCTCGGGATTGAATGTAATCTCAACATCCTGCCAATGAGCGTATTTGTCAGCAGGCAAGTCATATCCTCTGGCCCCGCAGCGCAAAATCGCGCGCCGGGCGGCCTGATAGGCCTGATTGGCCGCGCCAGCAGACCCGCCAGAACTGTCCAGCATCCGAATGCTGCCATCCACAACCGTACCATCACGGTTTAGCGAAAAAGCCACAACGACCACAGTACTCAGTGCATCCGTAGACAAAGAGCCCACATTCCAGCACTTGGATACGGCCAATCGCATCGCGTCCTTCTCGCCGCTGGTCAGCGGTGGGCCGGATGGCTGGGTTCCACTGCCCAAGGCTTCGGCCAGAGCGTCATTGATCGCGGCCTCGTCGGCTTGCGCGTCAGGTTCAGGTGCCGCCTCGGGCGTCTCTGCCACAACGGGTTCGGGCGGTGGGCTTGGGCGGTTCGGACGCACCCGCGGTCGCGGTGACGTAAGCGGAGACTGCTCTTTGGTTTCCTCTGCCTCGGTCACGATCTCGGGTGCCGCCTCTTCCGGCGCGGTCTGATCCTGTTGTTCCTGCTGAACTTCGGCGCCCTCGTCCAAAGACACCGGCGGCGTTTCGAAATCATCCGGTTTTGCCTCGGGCGGTGGTGGCGCTATGGCCTCGGGGGCAACACGATCGGACGGGCGCGGCTGCGCCTCGGGCCCCGGAGGCACCGGCTGTGCGACAGGTTCGACCTCGGGCTCTGTCAGTACCGGCAGCTCATCCGGCACGTCCGGTTCCGGCGGTGCTTCGACGATAACGGGCGCAGGCTCGGGTTCGGGTTCGGCAGGCACGACGGGTTCAGGGCGGGGCTGTTCCTCGACCACAGGTTCTGGCGGCGTGCTATCAGCCTGTGGTTCGGGCGGTTGTTGCAATGCCGCCGGCACCTCTGGGATCTCAGGCGCATCCCGCTGGGCCGTCATGGCCGCGAATTGTTCAGCGGTGATCACGGACACATCCTGTACGGCCATCGGCAAAGGCTCGGACCGGAAGGTGCCGCCGAAAAGCGCCACTCCGATCAGGCTGACATGCGCAATCGCCGAAATCTTGGTGCCGGTATCCACCGTGCGCCCTCACTCTCCACCTTCGTCCAGCGTCGGCCCGCCCGTATCGGTCACAAGCCCAACGTTGGAAAACCCGCCCGCGTTCAGCGCGCCCATGACCTGCATGACCTGCGCGTAAGGAATCGCGCCATCGGCGCGCAGGAAAACCCGGTCACTGCTCCGCTCAGCGGCGATGGCCCGCAGCTTGCCGATCAGTTCCTCGCGCAACACGTCTGTTGTCTGGATCTGCACACGTCCATCTGCCGTCAGGGTCACGGTCAACGGTTCTTCATTGTCACCGGGCAAAGCACTGGCGGCGGTCTTGGGCAGATCTACCGGAACACCGACGGTCAGCAATGGCGCGGCCACCATGAAGATGATCAGCAAAACCAGCATGACATCCACAAACGGTGTCACGTTGATCTCGGCCATGGGTTGCGCGCGACCGCGACGCCGACCGCGTCTGCGCCCGTTTCCACCCGAGGATTGCTGAACCGCGGCGCCCATTGTCAGCTGTCCAACTGACGCGACAGGATGGTCGCGAACTCGTCGGCAAAGGCTTCGTAGCCGCCCACGATGCGGTCACAGTCTGCACTGAGCTTGTTGTAGAAAATAACCGCCGGGATCGCGGCCAGAAGGCCGAGCCCCGTTGCCAATAGTGCCTCGGCAATACCCGGGGCCACGACCGCCAGGTTGGTATTCTGCTGTTCGGCGATTTCGATAAACGCATTCATGATGCCCCAGACGGTACCAAACAGGCCGATGAACGGCGCGGTCGATCCAACCGTGGCCAGGATTGGCAGACCTTTCTGCAAGGTCTCTGCCTCTTTCGCTATGGCCACATCCATGGACCGGTCTATCCGCGCGGTCGCTCCGGCAATCAATCCACCATCATTTCGGTGCGACCTGCGCCATTCGATCATTCCGGCAGCAAAAATCTTTTCAGAACTGCCATCCGGCTGGGTTCCGATCTGCTCGAACAACTCGTCCAAAGGGTTGCCGGACCAGAAGCTCTCGTCAAATGCCTGTGCCTCGCGACGGGCCGCGCGGTAATTGATCAGCTTCTGGATGATGATGCCCCAGGACCAGATGGATGCACCGATCAGCATCAACATCACCAATTTGACGATAAAGGTCGCGCGGGCATACAGCCCCCACATGGAGAAATCGATCTCCTGCGCCAGCGCCAGCGTTTCAGCTTCCATGAACCTGCTCTTTGTTTTTGCCTGACGGCCGTTTGTTTGGCCTTGTTTTGCCAAACGCTAACGCAGTTGGGGCTGAAATGCCAACATAACCACCCCTGACCCGCAAATTGTTACATCAATGCGCGAATCTCTGCCGGAAGCCGGATCGGCCTGCCATCCTTGTTGATGCACACGGCAGTGACCGAGGCGCGAAAAATCTCGGTCTCGCCGCGCCGGACCAGCTGCGCCATGGTCAGCCGCACACCCGAGATTTCCGTGACTTCGGTTTCGACGATCAGTTCGTCATCGAACCTGGCGGGCGAAAGGTAATCGGCCTCGACCCGCCGCACGACCCAAACAATGCCCTCTTCCCGCATCGCGTTCTGGTCATTGCCCAGATTGCGCACCCAATCCGAACGCGCACGTTCGATATACCGCAGATAGTTCGCGTGATAGACGACGCCGCCCATGTCGGTGTCTTCATAAAATACGCGAACCGGGTAGGTATGTTTCATTGCAGTGGCTCCAACCGGGCAAACAACCTGAGCGCATGAGACGCATCCTGCGCCGAACCAGGCAAAACCGGATCGTAAGCAGCCCGAATCAACGCAGCAATATCGGGGCGCAGGATCGTCGTTTCGCCCGCCACGGCCAGCGGAGATTGCGTCCGAAACGCAGTATCGGACCAAAGCAGGATGGTCTGCACCACCTGGCTCAGTGCCAGCGTTTCCGCCGGTACCTTGGACAACTGCTTGTCCATGCGCAGAAAAACAAAAGCCGCACGGATCGCGCCGTCTTCCTCGAACCGGAAAATGCGATATTGGTTTGCATCCGCTTCAACCAAGCGCCCGACCAACGGTGCCAGATCGGGGATCAGACGATCAAGATCCGGCACGTCCAGCAGCTCTTGCCAATCCCGGAAGAAGAAGACCATGCAGTTGGCACCAAGTTCGGGGTCGGTTTCGGCCATTTTGTGACCGGCCAAGGTGACAACCGCCTCGAAGGCGCCCTTCACAGTGGACAGCGTTTCATCTTCAACACCAAACACAATCGGCACAATGGGTCGTCCCCAACGGGCAAACAGAAACTCACCGCTTTCGCGCGTGAACAGCGCCTCAATCTCTTCCGGTGTCACGATCAGGCCTTCATCTTTTCGAAATTACTCTCGCCGAAGGCATAAAATTTCCAAGCGCAAGCTTCAACCGAACAGATCGCTCTGCCGTTTGGGTGCAGCCATGCCCAGATGCGTCCAAGCCTTTTGCGCCAACATCCGCCCACGCGGTGTTCGCTGGATCAACCCCTGTTGCAACAGAAAGGGCTCGATCACTTCTTCCAGCGAGTCCCGGCTTTCAGACAAGGCGGCTGACATCGTTTCGATCCCGACAGGACCACCACCATAATTCTCGGCGATCAGTTTCAGATACCGGCGATCCGCACCATCCAGTCCCAAATGGTCCACACCCAGCCGCGTCAAGGCTCCGTCAGCCAGTTCGCGGGTGATCCGCCCATCTCCTTCGACAATGGCGAAATCCACCACCCGCCGCAGCAGACGTCCGGCGATGCGCGGTGTTCCGCGCGACCTGCGCGCAATCTCGCGCGCGCCCTCATCATCCGCCGGAGCGCCGAGTTTTCGCGCGTTTCGGGTGACGATCTCATGCAGTTCGTCCACGGTGTAGAACTGCAACCGGGTCGGAATACCAAACCGGTCGCGCAAAGGTGTGGTCAGCAAACCCATGCGCGTCGTGGCCCCGACAAGCGTGAAGGGTTGCAACTCGATCCGAACCGTTCGCGCGGCGGGCCCCTCGCCGATCACCAGATCAAGCTCGAAATCTTCCATCGCGGGGTAAAGCACCTCTTCCACCGCCGGGTTCAGGCGGTGGATTTCGTCGATGAACAAGACATCCCGCGCTTCGAGATTGGTCAGGATCGCAGCCAGATCGCCCGCTTTCGCCAGAACCGGGCCAGACGTCATGCGGAAATTCACACCCAATTCTCGCGCCATGATCTGCGCCAGCGTCGTCTTGCCCAACCCCGGAGGGCCATGGAACAAGGTATGATCCATCGCCTCGCCCCGTTGCTTAGCGGATTGAATAAAGATACGCAGATTGGCCCGCGCCTCGGCCTGACCGATGAACTCATCCAAGCCCTGCGGGCGCAATGCGCGGTCGTTGTCCTCGGGCAATGGATCGGGGCGCACAGTGGGATCAGCGTCTACCATTCATTCAGCCTTTCGGAGCCAGCAATTGCAGGGCGGCACGGATCAAACCCGCTTCGTCTGCATCCGGGTTGTTGGCGGCCGCCTCGGCAACCGCGGCTGCTGCATCCGACGGCCCATAACCCAGATTGGACAAGGCAGACAGCGCACCCGCGGACGCCGCAGCGGCCCCAGAGGCCGGTTTTGGCGTCCGCTTCCGAGCAGGCGCTGCCTCGACAGGCTCTACAACTTCGATCGAAGGGCCATCCATCGCATCGGTCAAGGTGCCACCCATGGCCATCACGCCCGGCGCCTTGTCCTTGAGGTCCAGAACGATCCGCTGCGCCGTTTTCGGGCCCACACCTTTCGCCGCCTTGACCGCCGCCCAATCTCCCAGTGCGATTGCGCGGCTGACACCGTCCGGCCCCAGCGCGCTAAGGATCGCCAGAGAGACTTTCGCTCCGACCCCCTGAACCGAGCACAAAAGGCGATGCCATTCCTTCTCGACCAGCGAAAGAAAGCCATAAAGCTGCATCAGGTCCTCGCGCACGACCATGTCCGTATAGATCGAAACCGCCTCGCCTACACCCGGCAGTGCAGCCATGGTCCGGTCGGAACAATAGACGATGTATCCCACACCCCGGACATCGATCAGCACGTGATCTGCTGCGCGATAGTCCAGCCTTCCGGTGAGTTTTCCGATCATGCCCGCACCTCTTTCACACGCGCCTGTTGGGTCTTGCCGTAATAGGCATGGCAAATCGCAATCGCCAGAGCATCTGCTGCATCCGCGCCCTTGGGCTGACATCCGGGCAATTGCAGTTTGACCATGTGCAACACCTGCTCCTTTTCCGCGTGCCCGACACCCACGACCGTTTTCTTGACCCGGTTCGGGGCGTATTCCCCCACCGGCAATCCGGCCTGTGCCAGCGTCAGCAACGCCACGCCTCGCGCCTGACCCAGTTTGAGCGTACCGGCACCATCCTTGTTCACAAAGGTCTGTTCGATGGCCGCCTGGTCCGGTTGGTGATCGGCGATGACTTCGACAATCTGGTTATGGAGAGACAACAGCCGCTCACCCAGATCATCCCCATCCGACTTGCACAAACCGTTGGCCACGTGGCTCAGGCGGCTGCCATTTGATTCGATGACGCCCCACCCCAGGGTCCTAAGCCCCGGATCAATGCCCAGAATTCGCATGTTTTGCCTCGGCCTGCTCGGGTTCTGTGATCTTTTTTCAACGCCTAGCACGAAGCGTGAACATTTTCCAAGAGAATTGACCCAAAGCCTGAAAACGACACACCTGTCCCATAGGCGACTCAACACGCCATTTGCGACTTCAAAAAGTCTGAATTCGACACTTTTGTGAACGCGTTTTCACCAATTATTTAAGGGGATTACAGCCTTTTGGAGCATTGCAGGAAACGCATAGGACACATGCAAAAACTGAACTTGTGCGGGCGATTTGGCGGCACTAGATGCCGGGCAGATCGCAAGACCGCAAAGTGAACACCAACCAGAAGGAAACAGGATATGGCTGCACTGGACACCACCCGCTTCGCCTCCACTGGCTCGTTCGGCCTCGTTGGCCGTATCGGCGCATTTTTTGTATCGGCCGTGAACGCCGCCGTCGAATGGAATGACGCCCGCGTTACCCGCAACGCGCTGACCGGTCTAACCGATCGTGAACTGGAAGATATCGGCCTGTGCCGTGGCGACATCGACGCCATCGCCCAAGGTCGCCGGTAATACCGACCACCACTCGCATACGCCCCTTCCTCCTCCCTTGAGGGGCAAACAGAAACACCGCGCGCCCCGGGCACGCGGTGTTTTTCGTCCGAAAACTGAGATTCAGTATAAAATCTTGTTGAGTTGCACGGCAATCGCCTGCGACACCGGGTCAATCTGCATCACCCAGGCACCTGCTTTTTCGACCGATGTGCCTTCGTTTAAACTGTCGATCCGATATTGGTATCCGGTCGGGCCAAGGCTGGACAAAAGGAACGCCTTGAACGCCACAACACTCAGAAGCGTAAGCAACAGCACCCTGGCCGGCACTGCCGAGCTTACCCGCTGCGGCTTCATGACCACCAGGCCATCCTTTCGCATCGTCGCGCGATAGCCACGGCTCATCTTTTGATGTTTTTTGTTCAGGCGATTAACGCGCTGAGTGAACTCCAGTTGTTTACCCGTCATGGCAGCCTCCAAAAACCGCCCCCCTCGACTTCAGTCAGAAAACGGTAAAAAGAGATTACGACAAAAACGTGGCAAAATTCCACAAAACTCCTGCAAATGGCCTAGTTTGCGCCCTGTTTCGTTAAGATTAGGGTCGTCCATTCACCAATCTCGTCCCTATGGGTAAGATTGAATTCATTTTGAGAATAAACGGACACCACATCATCGGCCTGTTCGTTGAGGATCCCCGACAGGATTGCATACCCTCCGGGACGCAGATTCGCCGCGATTTCCGGCGAGAGGGCGACCAGAGGACCTTTGAGAATATTGGCAAAGATCAGGTCGTAGGGCGCGTGCGCCCTGAGATCGGGGTGGTCGAAACCTGCGGCTTCCACGCACCGTACGGAACCGGACATCCCGTTCGCCTTGAGGTTGGCTTCGGCCACGTCAACGGCCACTTCATCAATGTCACTGGCAATGATGTCGCCGTCCCAAACCCGGGCTGCGGCCATGGCCAGAACGGCGGTGCCGCAGCCGATATCCGCCACTTTCGCCGCGGTGAACCCTTCGTCCAGCAATCTGTCAAAGGCCTTGAGGCACCCCAACGTCGTACCATGGTGGCCGGTGCCAAAGGCCATTGCGGCCTCGATCAGCAATGGAATGCGACCTTTGGGCAGCTTGTCGGCATCATGGCTTCCATAGACAAAGAAACGCCCCGCCTCGACGGGCGCAAGCTCGCGTCGTACATGCGCAACCCAGTCGGTTTCCGGCAGTTCTGAAACAACAAACGGTTTGGCGTCGAATGCCGCGGCCAGAACCGCCAGTGCGGTCTCGTCGGGGGCTTCGGTGAAATATCCGCCGACCTCCCACAGGCCGGATCCGTCTTCGACTTCGAACACACCAACGCCGGTTGGCTCTGGCTCCAGACGTTCCATCGCCTCGCCCAGACCTTCGGCGGCCTTCTTACCTGTCAGCGTCGTCAGTGCGGTGAATGTGGGCATTGGGGCCTCCTGTCTCGATTGACACCGCGCCTAGGACGCCGCGCCGTAAAGGTCAAGCGCCGAGACCTATTCCGCAGGGGCCGGAGCGTATTTGGTCAGGATGGTCTCGTTGCCGGGCTCGGGGTGACGCGGGATCAACAGCGACAACAGCAGCGAAACGATCGCCATCGCCGCGGCCAGGCCAAACACAGCGCCCGGCGACACGACCCAAAGCAGGCCAAGCAAAGCGGGCAAAAACACCGCCGCAATATGATTGATCGTAAAGGCCACCGCAGCGGTCGGCGCGATATCAGCAGGGTCGGCGATTTTCTGGAAATAGGTTTTCAACGCCAAAGCCAGCGCAAACAGCACGTGGTCGATCACATAAAGGATTGCCGCAAGCAGAACACCCCAGCCGAACCAATAGATGCCGCCATAGGCTGCGAACACGATGGCCAGACCGGTGTATTCAAATATCAGCGTGCGCCGCTCACCGAACTTTGCCACCGCCTTTCCCAGCAATGGGGCGGCCATCATGTTGATCATCAGATTGATCAGATAGAGGCTGGTGAGCTCATGCACTTCAAAGCCGAATTTCTCGACCATCATGAACCCGGCAAAGACGACAAATATCTGCCGCCGCGCGCCTGCCATGAACTGCAATGCGTAATACAGCCAATACCGGCGACGCAGGATCAGCTTCTTGGTCTGGGGCGTGGGCGCATCGAATTGAGGATAGGCGAACAGACAGAACAGTGCCAACGCAGCCGTAACTCCACCCGACGCCATGAATACAAAGTTGTAGGACAGATCAAAGCGATCCCAGGTCAGTACGATCAGCCCATACACCACCATGGTCGCCGCCGATCCCATCGCAACCAGCCATCCCAGCACCTGCGGAGCACGATCCTTGGGCAGCCACTGCAATTGAAGCGACTGGTTCACGGTCTCGTAGTAATGGAACCCGATCGAGCTGAACAAGGTCACAAACAGCAACCCGCCCAGGCTGGGGAACCACGCGGTCACCGCCGTTGCGACACCAAGCATCATCAGAGAGATCATCGCCAGCACCTGCTCGCGAATGAAAATGATGACGGCAATCACGCCAACCGCCAGAAACCCCGGAATCTCGCGCACTGTATGCAGCAGACCGATATCCGCGCCATCAAAGTTCGCCACCTCAATAACAAAGTTGTTCAGCAGCGCGCTCCATGCGTTGAACGCAATGGGCATGGTCAGCGCCATCATGAACAACAGCGTGATGGGGCGGCGCCAGAACGGCAGGCTCTTCGCCTCGGTAAGGGGCATGGGTTTCAGCATGAGACCCCTCTACGCCCATTTCACCGCTTTGGCGAGAGGGAAGCGGTCTGCGCACAATCACCCTGCACAGATGCAGAGGTCAGTAAAAATTCTGTGGGTCGATATCGACGGTCAGGCGGATATCGCCCTTCAGACGCAATGGGGCGATCCAGCGGGCGATGGCATCTTGAATCGGCGCCCCTTTCGGGGCTTTCACCAATAAGCGCACTCTGTGGCGACCGCGTATACGCGCAATGGGTGCAGGCGCAGGGCCAAAGACCTGAGCACCGATGGCGCGCAGGGGCGCATCGTTGCGGGCCATTGCATTGCCGATATCGAAGACCGGTCCGACCTCGGGGCCCGACAGCACGATCCCGGCCATGCGACCATAGGGTGGCACGCCTGCTGCCTGCCGACCCGCTGCCTCGGCTTTCCAGAACCCTTCCTCATCACCCGACAGGATGGCCCGGATCACCGGGTGTTCCGGTTGAAAGGTCTGCAAAAGCGCCTGCCCCGGCTTGTCCGCCCGTCCCGCGCGCCCCGCCACTTGCCGCATCAATTGAAACGTACGCTCAGCCGCGCGCAGATCCGCGCCGTGCAGGGAAAGGTCAGCGTCAATCACACCGACCAATGTAAGCTTGGGGAAGTTGTGCCCCTTCGCCACCAATTGCGTACCGATGATGATGTCGGCATCCCCGGCGGCGATCTCTTCAATCTTGGCTTTCAATGCCCGGGCTGAACCAAAAAGATCGGAACTCAGCATCGCGATTTTCGCCTCGGGGAAGGTCGCCTCGGCTTCTTCCGCCAGCCGTTCGATCCCCGGCCCGACCGGGGCCAGCTTACCCTCCACGCCGCAGGAGGGGCAGGCTTCGGGCATCGGCTTGGTTTCGCCGCATTGGTGGCACATCAATCGCTTGAGAAACCGATGCTCGACCATGCGTGCGTCGCACTGATCACAGGCGATCTGCTCGCCACAGGCCCGGCACAAGGTGACCGGCGCATAGCCACGGCGGTTGATGAACAACAGCGATTGTTCGCCTTTTTCGATCCGCTGCTGTACCGCTTGCCGCAAAGACGGAGAAACCCACGTTCCGGGCGGCATCTGCTCGACCCGCATGTCGATGGGCTTCATCTCGGGCAATACCGCCGCTCCGAAGCGCGAGGTCAGGTCAAGCCTTTCGTACTTGCCCGCCTCGGCATTGGCCCAACTTTCCAGCGAAGGTGTCGCACTGGCCAGAATCACCCGCGCGCCACAGATCGCCGAGCGCAGAACCGCCATGTCGCGAGCGCTGTAGTGCACGCCGTCTTCCTGTTTGTAGGACGTGTCGTGTTCCTCATCGACGACCACAAGCCCCAGATCGCGAAATGGCAGAAACAGCGCCGACCGGGCGCCCACGACCAGTTGCGCATTGCCCTGCCCGACCATCCGCCAGACCCGCCGCCGTTCCGTCATGGTTGCGCCGGAATGCCATTCCGCCGGGCGCGCACCGAACCGCGCCTCGACCCGGGTCAGAAATTCTGCAGTCAGGGCAATCTCGGGCAGCAGAACCAAGGCCTGCCGCCCCATGCGCAGCGCCTCGGCCACGGCCTCCAAATAGACCTCGGTCTTACCGGAACCGGTAACGCCTTTCAGCAGCGTGGTGCCGTAATCGCCGGTCCGCTGCCCGGCCTGAAGCCGTTCGACCGCCGCTGCCTGATCCGCTGTCAGGTCTTTCCCGGGAAGGTCCGGATCAAGATGAGGATAAGGCAAGTCGCGCGGGCTGTCCTCTTCGCGCACGGCGCCTTGTTGGACCAACCCTTTGACGACAGACGACGTTACACCCGCCTGCTCGGCGAGTTCCTTCAAGGTAAAAGCCAGCCCGCCGTAGTCGCGCAATACCTCAAGAACCCGGGTCCGGGCATCGGTCATTCGGTCTGGTTGACCTTCACCCAACCGATAGACCTTGCGCATCGATGGCGGATCACCCAAGCCCGGTGCCCGCGTCGCCAGACGCAGCATCGCAGGCATTGGTGTCAGAGTGTAATCGGCGACCTTTTCCAGAAACACCCGCATCTCTTCACGCATCGGTGCAACGTCTAGAACCCGGATCACCGAGCGCGCCTTGCTCAGGTCAAAGCCGCCGTGCCCCGGCCCCCAAACCACCCCCAGAACCTTGCGCGGGCCCAAAGGAACCTCGACAAACGCACCCAGAACGCACCCGCCTTCGGGCGCCTTGTAATCCAGCGTCCGGTCAAGCGGCTGCGTTGTTAGCACCGCAACCAGCTCTCCTTGGTCGAAAAATCCGTTAGCGCTCACGGCATATCCTTCGCAGGGGGTTCCAGCAGGGGTCTCTTTGAGGTAAAGCCATCCGCGACCAAGGCCAACCCATCAAAGGACTGCCCTCATGAAATTCTTCGTAGACACCGCCGAGATCGACGCCATTGCCGAACTGAACGATCTGGGCATGGTGGACGGCGTCACCACCAACCCTTCGCTGATCCTGAAGTCAGGTCGCGACATTCTGGAAGTGACCAAAGAGATATGTGATCTGGTCGATGGCCCGGTATCGGCCGAGGTTGTCGCCACCGAAGCTGACGACATGATCGCCGAAGGCCGCAAACTGGCCAAGATCGCGCCGAATATCGCCGTCAAAGTGCCGCTGACATGGGCCGGCTTGAAAACCTGCAAGACGCTCAGCGACGAAGGCCAGATGGTCAATGTGACGCTCTGCTTCTCGACCAATCAGGCGATTCTGGCTGCAAAAGCCGGCGCGACATTCATCTCGCCTTTCATCGGACGGCTTGACGATATCAACCTCGACGGCATGGATCTGATCGCAGACATTCGTCAGGTCTATGACAACTACGGGTTCGAGACCGAAATCCTTGCCGCATCGATCCGTACCGTCAACCACGTGACCGACAGCGCCCGCATCGGGGCCGATGTGATCACCGCACCGCCTGCCGTGATCAAGAAACTGGCCGACCATCCCTTGACGGACAAAGGCCTGGAAACCTTCCTCGCGGACTGGGCTAAAACCGGTCAGAAGATCCTCTGATCCCAGACCCGACCGCGCGGTGCCGAAAGGCGCCGCGCCCGGCCCAACGGCCAAATGTCTGATCTGTGATCAGGCATGGCGGGCGGGAGCCCCTTGCCACAGCATACAAGGAAATCCACCTTTGCGTGCATTTTTTCCAAGGCAAATCCGGTCCGGCATGTTATAAGCCGCGACAACAAAAAAAGACCGGACGGGACATGAGCAGCACCCCCAAACTCGAGGATAACCTCCGCGCGGCGATTCTGGCCGAGCCGGATGTCGTGCTGGACGACAAAGACCTGATGCAGGCGCTTGTCGCAGCCAACGAGCAAGCGCGCGGCGACAACGTGATTGACCTGCGCGGCATTGCGATGCAACGGCTCGAGGCCCGACTGGATCGGCTGGAAGACACCCACCGTTCCGTCATCGCTGCGGCCTATGAAAACCTCGCGGGCACCAATCAGGTCCACCGCGCCATTCTGCGATTGCTGGAACCTGTCGAGTTCGAAGATTTCCTGCGCACACTGGGCGCCGATGTGGCGGACATCCTGCGCGTCGACAGCGTTACGCTGGTTCTGGAAACAACCGTGGTTCAGAACGATCCCGCAATCGACACGTTGGGCGGGGTCCTGACGATTGCGGAACCCGGTTTCATCGACCGGTACCTGACCATTGATCGCGGCGGTCCTGCGCGGGATGTGATCTTGCGGGAAATCCATCAGCCGAGTCGGCGTATTTTCGGGTCACAGGCCGATCAGCTTCGTTCCGAGGCCTGCCTGAAGCTGGACCTCGGGGCCGGTCGCCTGCCTGGCATGATCGTCATGGCCGCCCGCGACCCGCGGCATTTCACACCGCAGCTGGGCACCGATCTTCTGGCCTTTTTTGCCGGCGTGTTCGAACGCTCGATGCGCCACTGGTTGTCGTGAGCCTGATCTCGCCTGCCTGCCGCGACGCGCTTCAGCATTGGCTGGACAGCCTGAGCGCACTGGCCGGACGATCCGAGAATACGCTAAACGCCTATCGTGGCGACGTCGTCGAGTTTCTGTCGTTCATGACCCTGCATCACGCCGAACGGCATGGCCTGAAGGCGCTGGAACGGATCACAGTGTCGGATATGCGCGCCTGGATGGCGGATCAGCGCGGCGCGGACGTCAGCGCGCGGTCTTTGGCGCGTAAACTGTCGGCGGTCAAAAGCTTCTACCGTTGGCTGGCAGAGCGTGAGGGGTTCGAGCCCACCGCCGTTCTGTCCACCCGCGCGCCGAAATTCACCAAGAAACTGCCCCGGCCACTGGCCGAAGATGCAGCCCGCGCCATGATCGATACGGTGGAACTGCAATCCACATCCGACTGGGTCGCGGCGCGCGACGTCGCGGTTGTGACGCTGCTGTACGGATGCGGCCTGCGCATATCCGAGGCGCTGTCCCTGACCGGAGCGGACGTGCCTTTGCCCGCCACGCTGCGCATCGTCGGGAAAGGCGACAAAGAACGGGTCGTACCGGTTCTTCCTGCCGCCCGCGAAGCGGTCGACAGATACCTGAAGTTATGCCCCCATCCACAAGCACAGGAAAAAGCCCTGTTTCGAGGTGTCCGTGGCGGGCCATTGAACCCACGTGCAATCCAACGGGTCATGGCCAAGGCGCGTATGCAGCTGGGCCTGCCCTCAACCGCAACACCCCACGCGATGCGGCACAGCTTTGCCACCCACCTGCTTTCCGCCGGAGGCGACCTGCGTGCCATTCAAGAGCTTCTTGGCCACGCCTCTTTGTCGACGACGCAAGCATATACGGCAGTGGACACTGCGCGGTTGATGGAGGTCTACAACCGCGCGCATCCCAAAGCCTGACGTGCCCATGACTCGAAAACCCAGGCTTTTGGTTTGCATCTCGAACGCGCATCGGTCATGACGCTTGCATGACACTCAGATTCAAAGCTCTTTCCGTTCATCTCTTTACTGCAACAGGCGCTGTTTTCGCCATGCTGGCCATGCTGGCCGCCGTCGAAGAGAAATGGAGCCTTATGTACCTTTGGCTTGTCGTGTCTTTCATTGTAGACGGTATCGATGGCCCGCTGGCGCGACATTATCACGTCAAGCACAACGCGCCCGAGTTCGACGGCGTTCTGCTGGATCTGATCATAGATTACCTGACCTATGTGTTCATTCCGGCTTTTGCACTGTTCAAATCGGGGCTGATGGACGGCTGGACCGGATGGTTCGCGATCATCGTCATCACATTTGCCAGCGCGATGTATTTCGCGGATACACGCATGAAGACCAAGGACAATTCCTTTTCCGGTTTTCCCGGGTGCTGGAACATGTTCGTGATCGTGATCTTCGCACTGGAACCGAATTTCTGGATCATCCTGCTGCTGGTCACCCTGCTGTCGCTGGCCATGTTTCTGCCGCTGAAATTCGTTCATCCCGTGCGCACCGAGCGCTGGCGCAGCCTGACTTTGCCGATGGCGCTGGCATGGACATTCTTCGCGGGTTGGGCCGCATGGGTCGATTTTCACCCCGAAAGCTGGGCCCATTGGGGGCTGGTCATCACCAGCCTGTACCTGACCTTCGCAGGCATCGCCCAACAGGTTGTTCCGCAGCGCCACGCCTGACGCAGCGATGCCCCGTCCCGTTTTACAGAACGTCCTGCACCTCGAATTCGGTGCCGTTATGGGTAAAGACGTCGCCTTTTTGCAGACCAGCCATCGCCAGATAGATCGGGCTTTGGGTTGAAATGCCCATATAGGTCTTGCCATCCACTTCGAACCGCGTTGTTGAAACACACACAACAAATCTGCGGTTGTTGAACTTGATCACAGCTCCTGGCCTGACCGTGTCGGCAAGGCTGAAATCGGTATTTTCGATGACGTCAATCTTTGCATGATGCGCATGGACCGGGGCATCAAAGGCAGCCGCCAGATCGGCGTTTTCCCGCGATGCGGCAATGTCATCCTTGTCGTGACCTTCCCGGTCGTCCAACTGGGCATCTTTCAAAAACGCATCGTAATGCGCCTGCGCCGTTGCAAGCTCTTGCGCTTCAAGCGACATCAACCGGTCGACAATGGCCTTCTTGCGGGCTGCACGGTCTTGTTCAGTGGTCATGCAATGCGGTCCTTCAAATTCAGCAATGGTTACAAGTTGTGTCTGCAAAAAGCGGATTGCAACCGAGTTTCGACGCTCAGATCAAAAGACCTGCCGCCCGCTCATGCCGCAACAGGGCAACTTTCGTCTCAACACCACCGTCGCCCGAAAAACCGCCCAAGCCATTTGCGGCCAGTACCCGGTGGCAGGGAATGATCACGGGAATGGGGTTTGCTCCGCAGGCCTGGCCAACCGGCTGGGCGGGCTGCCCCAGTTCTTTGGCGATATCGCCATAGGTGCGCGTTTCTCCAAGCGGGATGGCATACATCAGGTCACAGACCCGCTTTTGAAACTCTGATCCGTCAACGCGATACGGCAGATCGAAACGGTCAAGCCGCCCTTGATCATAGGCCCTCAACTGGGTGGCGGCTTCGCGCAGCAGCGCAGTCGGCTCACCCTCGTCCCTGCCGTTCCAGACAAGCCGTGTAAGGGCCCCGTCTGTTTCTTCAACACCAAGTCGTCCGAACTGAGTTTCAACGGAAATCATCGCCATGGACCGACGGTTTCAGATCAAAGCACCAAGCACAAGCGCGGGAATGTGCAAGACCACGCAAAACGTCATTTTTGGGCATTGGCGCCATTCGTGATACGCTCCTGCCGTTACTTAAAGAGATTTTGGAGAACGCAATGGGTCGACATTTGATCCTCACGGTACATGGAATCGGTGAACAAAAACCCGGCGAAACCGTCGATCAGGTCGTTGGCGCAGCAACAACCTGGCTGGATGGAAACCCCAGACCACCGATCGAAGTCGAACGCGGCATGATCGAACTGGCCGAATCCACCTTCGACGGAAATCCAAGAAATGCAGAGCTGTTCGAAGTCAATCTGCGCACGGTGACTGACCCGGCTGTTCCTCAGGACAAGGCCCTGTTTGCCGAAGTTTATTGGGCTGATCGCTCTCCGGCCCCGAAAGGAGCGATCAAAACCGTGCTGGACCTGATTTGGGTCGTTCTGGCGTTGGGATATCTGGCGATGGACAATGTCGAGCAAACCCACATCCGCAAAGGCGTTGCCCCGGACCAGCCCAATGGCAGGAATACACTTGCGGCACAGCTGGTACATCTTTTCACATGGATCTTCTTCGGTGCGGTTGCGACGCTGAACGTCTTTTTGTTGATTGGTGCCGCAGCGGTCATGACCGACCGGATACCTGTCTCGGTTTTCCAGAACCCTGCCCTGTTGTTCTGGCTTCTGTTCGGGCTGTACGCCGGCGGGGCCATTGTCGGGCTGGGGCAAAGCCGATCGGCGCCGACCTATCTCAGGCGGGTCTTCTGGCGTGGAATGCTCGCAATGGGAACAGCACTGACTCTGTGCTTGGTCATTGGGCCGCTGGGCCTGAAATTGTGGGTCTGCGTCCCTTCCGACACGGGAAATTGCCCGCCGGCCCTGGAGCAATTCGTGGCGTTTCAGGTTTTTCTGCTGTCCATTTTCTGGGCCACTCTTATCTTCCTGACACTCATTCTTTACGCGTTGTCCGCCTGGACGCTGCAGATCAATGACACACTTTCAGAGCACAGGCGGCTGTACCCCAGCATCTGTGCAGGCATGCTGGTTTTCTGGATGTTCTTCATTTCCGGCCTCTGGTTGACCATAGAGCAATTGCTGGAAACTGTTTCGGGCCTGTCCGGCGGTCAGCTGCAACGTCTTTTTGAAAGCAATTTGAACGAGTCCATCGAAACTCTCAGCGTGGCCTTTGTGGCCATCGTTCTGTTGGGGTTCGTTGGCGTCGGGCTTTTTGCAGGTCGTAAAACGTACAAGGCCAACCTTCACACCCGCAGCGGTCTGATCAGCCGGGCGATTGTAAACCGGCTGGCGCAGTGGGTCTTTCTGTTTGGTACAATCGTGCTGGTTCTGGTCACGATCCGAGAGATCGCAGCCAACCAGAGTTTTGAGGCCGCATGCAACGTGGGCATAGGTGAAACCAACCCGATCTCTTGGGCTTTGGACAGGTTGGCCTGTTCGCAAGGCGAGATCGGCCTGATCGTTCTTGGCGCAACTGCGTTGATGTACCGGTTTTCTGATTTTGTTTCCGCCGGGCTGGGCGTTGCACGGGATATCGTTACCTACGCCATTCGTGACAAATGCTATCTGGGAAAAGATCTGGAAACGCGACAACGCAACTATCCGGATCGCAAGGCGATAGACGAGCGTTTCTATCGCACGTTGTACTATGTTCTCGATATCTTTCCAGCGGATCATATTACGGTGATATCCCATTCGCAGGGCACCGTGATTGCCACACAGATGCTTGCTGACCCACGCGTCCAGAGACGCATCGGCGGGCGGACTTTGACACTCATCACGATGGGCTCTCCGGTCACGCATATCTATCAGCGCTATTTTCCCGAGATGTTCACCATCACCGCCAGTCAGTTGAACGCCTCGTGGTTCAACATCTTCCGGCAGGACGATTTTGTCGGAACCGAAATCGAGGGTGGTCTCATTTTTGCAAATCGAAACATCCCGGTCGATCCTGGCGGGCACACCGGTTACTTTACGGACTATCAGGTTTGGAAAGCACTGTCAGATCCTGCCATTGGCTTTGATCTGTTCAATCCAACACCGCAATCTGTGCAGACATAGCTCCAAATGCCCCCCGACTGAATTCGGGGGGCGCGTTGATTTATCCCAGCGCCTCATTGCAGCGCCCGCAGACGCCCGCGTGGGTGTGGCGGCCCACATCAGGCAGGATTTTCCAGCAACGCTGACATTTCTCGCCTTCTGCTTTTTCGAATACGACGGCAACGCCTTCGATTTCCGGCACACGGAACGCCTCGGCCGGGGCGGGATCGCCGGTCACGGTCAGGCCCGATGTGATGCACATGTCGTCCACGTCGAACGTGGCCAGCAGATCGCGGGTATCGCCATCCTCGACATGCACGATCGGTGCCGCCTCGAGGCTGGAGCCGATCACCTTGTCCTGACGCTGAACCTCCAGCGCGGCGGTCACGGCCCGGCGCACACGGCGCACCTTGGCCATGTTGGCCTCAAGCTCGGCATCGCGCCAATCGGCGGGTGTGTCCGGAAAGTCCACCAGATGGACCGAACTGTCATCGCCCGGGAACCGCTCCAGCCAGACCTCTTCCATGGTGAAGACCAGAACCGGGGCCAGCCAGGTGGTCAGACGGTGGAACAGGATATCCAGAACAGTGCGCGCGGCGCGGCGGCGTGTGCTGTCCCCGTCGCAGTACAGAACATCCTTGCGAACGTCGAAATAGAAGGACGACAGATCAACCGTAGCAAAGTTGAACACGACGCTGAAAACACCCTGGAAGTCAAACGCGGCATAACCCTTGCGCACCTGCGCATCCAATTCCGCCAAACGGCTGAGAACCCAGCGTTCCAGACGCGGCATATCCGCAGGGTCCACCCGGTCAGCTTCGGTGAAGTCCGCCAGCGAACCCAGCATGAACCGCATGGTATTACGCAGGCGACGATAGCTGTCGGCGGTGCCTTTCAGAATCTCCGGCCCGATCCGCTGATCGGCGGTGTAGTCGGTCTGCGCCACCCACAGGCGCAGGATATCGGCGCCGTATTGTTTGACGACCTCTTCCGGCACGATGGTGTTGCCCAGCGACTTGGACATCTTGTTGCCTTTGGCGTCCAGCGTGAAGCCATGGGTTACTACATTGCGGTAGGGCGCACGACCCTTGGTGCCACAGGCTTGCAGCATCGAGGAATGGAACCACCCGCGATGCTGGTCGGTGCCTTCCATGTAAACGTCGGCGATGCCGTCCTCGGTGCCGTCCTCGCGATCGCGCAGAACGAACGCGTGGGTGGAACCCGAGTCGAACCAAACATCCAGCACGTCAAAGACCTGTTCGTAGTCGTCCGGGTTGGCAATTCCGTCGAGGATCTTTTCCTTGAAACCGTCGGTGTACCAAACATCCGCACCGTCCTTCTCGAACGCCGCCTTGATGCGGGCGTTGAGTTCGGCGTTGCGCAGCAGGTAATCCGCGTCGGTGGGCAGAGCGCCCTTCTTGGTGAAGCAGGTCAGCGGCACACCCCATGCACGCTGGCGCGACAGAACCCAATCCGGGCGCGCTTCGATCATCGAATACAGGCGGTTGCGGCCGGACTGCGGCGTCCACTTCACCAGCTCGTCAATCGACCGCAGGGCACGTTCGCGGATGGTGTCGCCCATCTCGCCCATACCGTCATCCAGCTTGCGGTCGACGGATGCGAACCACTGCGGCGTGTTGCGATAGATGATCGGCGCCTTTGAGCGCCACGAATGCGGATAGCTGTGCTTGATCTTGCCGCGCGCCAGCAGCCCGCCGACCTCGGCCAGCTTGTCGATGACGGCCTTGTTTGCGTCACCCTCGCCGCCCTTGCGGGACAGGATGTATTTGCCGCCAAAGAACGGCAGATCGGCACGGAACGAGCCATCGTCCATCACGTTATAGGTGATGACCTGTTCCAGCATGCCCAGATCACGGTACAGCTCGAACTCCTCCATACCGTGGGACGGCGCGCAGTGGACGAAACCGGTGCCTTCGGTATCGGTCACGAAGTCAGCGGCGCGGAAATCGCGGATGTCGTCCCATTCGCCATTGCCGCCTTCGGCCCCGGCCAGCGGGTGAAGCAGCTGCACGCTCTCCAATTCGTCGGCGGTCACGTCGCGCACACGGGTCCATTGATCGTCGTTCAGACGGGCACGGCCCAGAACGTCAGCGGCCAGATTGTCGGCCAGCAGGAACTTGTCGCCTACCTTGGCCCAGCATTCTTCCGGCGCGCCGGTGACTTCGTAGAGTCCATAGGAGATGTCTTCACCGTACACGACGGCCTTGTTCGACGGCATGGTCCACGGCGTCGTCGTCCAGATCACCACATAGGCATCATCAAGATCGCCCGCATTCACGACTTTGAACTTCACCCAGATGGTGAAGCTTTCCTTGTCGTGATACTCGACCTCGGCCTCGGCCAGGGCCGTCTTTTCGATGGGCGACCACATGACAGGCTTCGAGCCCTGATAGAGCGTGCCGTTCATCAGGAACTTCATGAATTCGTCCGCAATCACCGCCTCGGCGTGATAATCCATGGTGATGTAGGGATCGGCCCAATTTCCGGTGATGCCCAGACGCTTGAACTCTTCGCGCTGGATGTCGATCCAGCCCTCGGCGAACTTGCGGCATTCCTGACGGAAGTCGACGATGTTCACCTCGTCCTTGTTCTTGCCCTTCTTGCGGTACTGTTCCTCGATCTTCCATTCGATCGGCAGGCCGTGGCAGTCCCAGCCGGGCACGTATCGCGCATCAAAGCCCATCATCTGATGGGATCGCACGATCATGTCTTTGATGGTCTTGTTCAGGGCGTGGCCGATATGCAGATGACCATTCGCGTAAGGGGGGCCATCGTGCAACGTAAAGGGCGAGCGGCCCTTTTTCTCGCGCAGGCGGTCATAGACACCGATGGTCTCCCACCGTTCCAGCCATGCGGGTTCGCGCTTGGGCAGGCCGGCGCGCATGGGGAAATCGGTTTTGGGCAGGTTCAGCGTGTCTTTGTAATCAGGTGTCTGGATCGTGTCGGCGCACATTTGGGGCGTCCTTTGGATGATCTGGTCGTCTATTGGATCGAAGCGGTCGGTGCGAAGTCTCAAACACCTTTGCCCGGCGTCTCAGGAGGTCAGAGCGCCGGGGATATAATTCGAATAATGATGGCCATCCGGTCATGCATGGCGCGCTTATATGACGCCTGCACCTAATGGTCCAGAGGTTCTGCCCGCTGCGGCGAATGGCGCAGTTTCGCCCACCGGTTCAGCCACGCAAGACCGGCCAGCGCAAGGCCCAGCGCCAACAGCGAAAACACCCGGATCAGGCCGCCCAGACCGGCGATGTCGATCAGGAAGACCTTGGCCACCGCCAGCCCGATCACCGCCAACCCTGCCTTGCGCATCAGGTCGGATCGGCGGGCAAGTGATTGATAGAACAGAGCGGCCCCGATCAGCAGCAGCACCAAAGTGTAGGTATACAGTTCCGGCTGGGTGACGCCGTTGCCTTCATACATCCCCGCCGCGCCCTGCCAGACGTGACGGATCGTCAAACCCAACCAAACTGCCGCCAATGTCCCTGCAACGGCAAAGCTTGCTTGCATGATCGGTTTCGGCATTTCCCGGATCCTCCAGGCCGAACCGCCGATGGCCAATGCGGGCAACAGATAGGCAACGGCCAGCGTATTCAAAACCGGCGGCCCAAGCACCGGATCGGCATTCGGATCAAACAAGGGGTTCTGGTCCGCCAATGCCAGCAACAGATAGAAAAGGCCATGACCCGCAAAGAACATAGCAAGCAGGTATCGCAGGTAGTTCAGTTTGCCACCCAGCCCGAACCTCTGCACCTGCGCGAACGCAAGCAAAAGCCAGATGACGGCCAACAGACCCAGGCCCCAATGGCTGTTGTCAGCGCCGCCCTCGCCGAAGCCTTCAAGCCAACGCAGAAGCAGCAAGGAAAGCAGGATACCCGATGTCGCCCAGGCCGCACTTTCCAGCAGCAGCGCCGCCAGTGGGCGCTTCAACGGACGCAAAAGCCACCAGCCCCCGACAAATCCCAATGTGGCCACGCCATAGACCATCGCCATCTCGGACACCGGAGCGGAATTGGCCCAGTCCAGCCCGGGATCAAGCACCAAACGCACCGTGACGGTAAAGACACCGGCCCAGATGAACCAGCTCATCGGCGGCAGGATGAACCTGCGGTCCAACGCGGCCGCAACAACAACGCTGGCGACCAAAGCAACCGTAAGCGCCGCCGAGCTGAGCACGATGACGCAGGCAAAGACCAGACACGACAGCATGGACAGGGTGGCCAGTGCCGCCCGCATCCGGTCATCGCCGTCGACGCGGGCAAAGCGTTCAGCCAGAACCACCATCAACACAGCCAGCGCAATCGCGTGGAGCGCCCAAGGATAAGCCCCGATCACCAAAGCCGGATGCCAGCCTGTTTCCAGCGCGATGGCCAGCACGGGTGCAAAAAGCGCGGCTCCTCCGGCCCAGACGGCGCGATACTGGCTTGCCTTGAATGACCGCCACGCCATCAGAGCCGACATCAAACCTCCCAAGGCGACCAGAACAGTCACCACCATCGGATAGTCGGCCTCGGGCGTTTCCGCGTAAGTGCCCGCAAACCTGTCCAGAACCGCGCCATTCTCAAGCCCGTGAGAGGCGACAAAGACCACCAATCCAGCCGCAGGCAGGACGGTCAGGTCCCGGAGGGCCGGTGCATCCTTGGCCCATAGAAGCAGCGCCAGAACAAGGGCAGACAACAGGCTGACGCCCAACCAGAATTCGGGTTCCGTGTCCGCCCAATGCCAGGACAGGATCACCGTACTTGCCGCGATGGCCCCGGCGGCCAGTCGAGTTGGGAATTCCGGCCAAGGGCGGGCCTTTGGGCGGCGGATCATCTCAGTCAGCATGGGGCCCGCGTGATTTGGCCAAATGCGCCGCACCGGAATGGCGGTTGCCAAAAGCGCCAGCACCGTTGCCGCGATCAGGTATCCCGATTCCGTACTCGGCGCGCCCATCACCAGAAGCAGGTTCGCCGCATAAGCCCCAAACAGCGTCAGGACCGAGATCCATGCCCAGCGCCGTACCGTGTCGATACCCAGCCCCAAGACGGCAACCAGCAGGAAATACGCGTAAAGCCACGACGGATCATCGGACGTGCCCCCGACCAGGAAAGGCGCCGCGAAGGCACCGATCAGACCGACCGCAGCCAGCAGCGGACCGTGGAACCACCCCAGAACGAGGCCCACCAGCGCGACAACGACCATCCCTGCCAGTGCCGTTTCGGCACCGATCAGGTTGTACAGCTGGCGCGCGGACAGGATGGCCCCGAACAAAGTGACAAGCCCGGCACCGGAAAAGACCGAGGGCAGATAGGCGGTTGCCACCGCTTCGTCATCACCGAACTTGCGGCGCAGGACTTCTCCTCCGAGGATCAAAACCGTGCCGAAACCCAGGGCAGCGACGACACGGGCCGCCGGCGGCAGCAAACCGTTTTCGACGCCGTATTGCACAAGGAAAATACCGGCCAATGCCAGAGACAGGGCCGAAACCACATAAAACCAGTTCTCGCGCAGCCACGCGCCCAAAGCCGCAAACCTGTCATGGCGAAACACGACAGCCGGAGAAGAAATCTCTGCATCCTGAGCGTCGGCACTGTTGTCTTCCTGCCGTTTTGGAGCCGACCAAGGTGCCGGCCTGCGCGGCTTCTCTTCAGCAGCAGGTTGTGGTGCACGCGTTTCCTGTTCCGGTTGCGGCAGGACGGTCGTATCGCCTGAGGCCAAGGCGTTGATTTGCGCTTCCAGCTGCTCTACCCGGCGACGCAATCGGGAATGCCCGACCAAAAGAGCGATCAATGTCACAGGGATGGCCAGAACTATCAGGCCAACAAGAACAAGCAGCGATTCCAACCGAGTCTCCGATCCTTTTGGAGGTCAGGCTATCTTGAGCCGTCCGAAAGTGACAGTCAGGAAAGCTGTGATCCGATCTAAAGCACCGAAATCGCCGGACGCGCGATCGTCGGCCTGAAAAGGTCTGGGGTCTGCGGTAACGCCTGCCGCAACAACCGTCATCCCAGCGGCACAAAATTTATGGGTGGAACAAGGACCCGACGAGATACGCGATCAGCGCGGCCAGCCCGCCGATCAAAAACGTCTCGATCCCCGACCGCCACCAGGGGGCCAGTGACCACCGGCTTTTGAGCGCGCCAATCGCAAAAAAGACAGCCATGGTCATCCAGGCCGAGATCGCAAACGCGTTCGGCACGGACGCCAGAAACGGCAGCAATGGGATCATCCCCGCCACCAGAAACGCGAAGAAGGTGGCCACAGCTGCTTTCATTGGATGCGGGTCGACACTGCCCAGACCATATTCACCTTCGATCATCAGGTTGATCCAGTTTTCGTTGCTCGAGGTGATCTCTGCCGTGGCCTCGATCAGAATGTCGCCAGACAGCCCTTTTTGCGCAAGGATCTCTCGCACTTCTTCGCGCTCACCATCCGGGTACAACGCAATGTGGCGTTCCTCGACCGCGCGGATGCGGCGAATGTTGTCCAGCTCGGCCTTGGTGCCCGAATAATTGCCCGCCGCCATCGAAAACCCGTCAGCCAGAACATTCGCCAGGCCAAGCGCCACGATAACGAAAGGGGAAAGGCCTGCCCCTGCAACGCCTGCCACGATGGCAAATGTGGTGACGGACCCGTCGATGCCGCCATAGACGACATCGCGCAACACGCCGCGGCCGGGCGGCGCGTTGATCCGTTCGGCGATTTCCTGCGGGCTGTGACCGTGATCCGTCATGGCTGGCTCCTTTGACACATTCAGTGTGCCGAAGCGCAGGCCGGGGCGCCTTGCTTTGGATCAACCCTTGGAAAACAGGCCCTGCAAGGCGCGCTTGATGATGCCCCGCGTCGAAGGTTTGTGCCTGTCCGAGAACGGCAACGGGCGGCACACCTCCATCGCGGCCACACCCACACGAGCGCTGAGGGCCCCGTTGACCAGCCCCTCGCCGAACCGGCGTGACAGTTTGCTCAGAACGGAACCGCCCAGGACAGGCTCCAGCAGATCATCGCCGACTGCAACCGCCCCTGTCGCCGCCAGATGCACAAATACACTGCGGGTCAGACGCCAGCCGCCCAACGTACCCGCGCGCCCGCCATAGATTTCGGCAACCCGGCGGATCATCCGCAATGACGCGGCCAGCGCGGTTATCACATCCGCAAGCGCCAATGGCACCAATGCGGTCACGGTTGCAACTTGCCGGGCCGCGGCCTCGACTTCGCGGCTGGCGGCTTCGTCCAGAGGCGCCAACAGCTCAACTTCGGCAAGTTCCAGCAGAGCTGACGCATCGAACTGATCCGCCATCCGCTCGGTCAATCGTTCGCGGCCCCAGCGCGTGTCTTCCCGGCCTTTGTAGAATGCGATGATACGATTGGTGACTGCGCGGGCCTGAGCCAGATCGTCCTCAGCCAACGCGGCATCTGCGGCCCGGCGCAGGCCATCCACACGGGACAATAGCCCCAATGCGGCCAGTTCACGGATTGCGATCATAAGCGCCACAAGAACTAGAGCGGCGATCAATCCGGTTACGATCCAACCCAAAAAAGGCGTTCGCGCCACCAGCGAAGTTGCAAAATCCCACGCGGCCACCGATACGGCCGCCCCGATCACCGCCAGTGCAAGCCCCCAGAACCAGCGTGCCAGAGCCGATGGTTTGCGCGCCGCCAGCCGCGCCGCGCCTTGCATCGCCTGCCCTTGTGGTTGCGCGATGTCCGGCACCGGCGGGGCCTTGGCGACATCGGCTGGGGGCTCATCCGTTTCAAGATCGATCAAAACCGGGCCTTTAGCCATTGATCACATCCTCGCTGTGCCAGACAAACCGTATGTCCGGCAGGTTTTCGTCGTTGTCCGCCCCATCGCTGCGGGCCACCTCGGCAAAGCCGTTACGTTCATAAAACCGGCAGGCTCGGGCATTGTTCTGAAACGCGTACAAGCTCAGCTCTGAGCGGGCCGATTTGGCGTGATCCAGCAATTGCCGACCAATCCCGCGGCCCCGAACCGAAGCATCCAGATAAAGCGAATGGATTTCACGACCGTCGAGCGCCAAAAAACCAACAACGCCGGCCTCGGTTTCGGCCACGGTCACCCATTCCAGATCAATCATTCGACCACAGAAAGCGATCGTCTCGGCGCAGCTGTGCAATTCAGGCATCCAGTCGTTTTCCAAGGCGAAACCGTGCAGGATCGACCCGATGGTGCCTGCATCCGTCGGGCGTGCGCGGCGTAGAATTGTCGTCACAACCGATCTCCGATCAAGAACTGTGCCGCCCTGTCCAGCCGGATATGCGGCGGGCCATCACCGGGTTTCAGCGACAGTTTCGCCGGGGCAAAGGCCATGAAACCGTAATCTTCGCCCAACCACGCATCAGCCCCGTTTCGGGCCGGACCCAACAGATGCGCTGGATCCTCGGGCAATTCTCCCGGGTAGAAGGCGGCCTGTTTGCCGCTCTTCAACAGGGTACCCCGAACGCATGGCAAGTCTGCCCCGTCGTGGTGGCGCAGTTCTTCGGTCGTGGCACGCAGCGAAGCCAGAGACAGGGCCTCGGTCCGGGCTCCGGCGAAATTCGCCCGATCACGCGCCTCACGCGTCAACGCCTCGATAATCGCGGTCAGGCGGGGGTGCTGCATGTGGTGCAGGTGGTCCGCTTTTGTCGCCGCAAAAAGGATGCGTTCAACCCTTTTGCCCAGCAGCAATTGGCTGAGCCACGCGTTTCGGCCGGGGCGAAAGGCCGACAGGATATCAGCCATGGCGCGGCGCATGTCCTCGACCGCCTGAGGACCTTTGTGAATAGCGCCCAGCGCATCGACCAGAACCACCTGCCGGTCGATGCGCGAGAAATGATCGCGAAAAAACGGTTTCACGACCTGGGCTTTATAGGCTTCAAATCGCCGTTCCATCTCGCGTTGAAGCGTTCTGCGCCGCGACGGGCCAGACACCACCAACGGCGCAAAGGTCAGAACCGGAGATCCGGCCAGATCCCCCGGCAGCAGGAACCGCCCGGGGGTACAGTCGTAATACCCCGCTTCACGCGCCTGATTGAGATAGGTCGTGAACGACGATGCCAGCGCCTGCGCGGTCGGCTCGTCATGCGCGCCGGAAGGGTCTGCGGCATGGGCCTGCCCCAGATACTCGACCGCCTCCGAGCGGGCCTCGATACGTTCCAGTGTTTCCCGAGACCAGTCTGCATAAGACTTGTCCAGCAGGGCCAGATCCAGAAGCCATTCGCCGGGGTAGTCGACGATGTCCAGATGAACGGTGCGCGGTCCCTGCAAGCCGGCAAGCAAGCCGGCTGGGCAGGCTTTGAAGGACAGGCGCAGCTCTGACACCGCGCGCGTGCTGTCCGGCCAGTGCGGTGTCGGACCCGTTAGGGCGGACAGGTGCGTTTCATAATCGAACCGGGGCACGGTGTCATCCGGCTGCGGTTGCAGATAGGCGGCATTGATCCGACCTTCCTGCTGCGCAACCAGCCCGGTCATGCGCCCCCGATCCAGCAGGTTCGCCACCAGCGAGGTGATGAAAACCGTCTTGCCCGACCGCGCCAACCCGGTGACACCCAGGCGGATGACAGGCTCAAAAAACGTCTCGGATACGCTGTCGCCGATGGTTTCGACGCCGCGCACAAGACTGTCTGCCAGTGATGAGATGACCAATCTGTCGCCCCGCAATTATCGTTTCACCCAAGATAGGTAGCGGGTACCGCACATACCAGCGCTTTCGCCCCCTTGCCCGTTCCCGCACCGCGCTGTACCAGCGGCACATGCCCAGATACGCGTTGAAAGTCGAATACCAGGGGGAACCGTTTGCCGGATGGCAGCGGCAAAAGGATCAGCCGTCCGTGCAGGGCGCAATCGAACAGGCCCTGTCCCGTATCCAGCCGGGTGCGCATACGATTGCGGCCGCAGGGCGCACCGACGCCGGCGTTCACGCGTTGGGTCAGGTCGCCCATTGCGACATGGCCAAGGACTGGGACCCGTTCCGCCTGTCCGAGGCGCTGAACTATCACCTCAAACCGCAGCCGGTGGCGATCGTGGACGCCGCGCGCGTGACCGACGATTGGCACGCGCGGTTTTCGGCGGTCGAACGGCAATACCTGTTCCGCATCCTGATGCGACGCGCGCCTGCAACCCATGACAAAGGGCAGGTTTGGCAGATCAACCATCCGCTGGATGTCGAGGCCATGCAGGAAGGGGCGAACATGCTGCTGGGTCGCCATGATTTCACGACCTTCAGGTCGTCGATTTGCCAGGCGGCGAGCCCGGTCAAAACTCTGGATGAGTTGCGGGTTGAACAGGTTCAGGGCTTTTCTGGCCCCGAAGTTCATTTCCACGTAAGGGCTCGGTCATTTCTGCACAATCAGGTGCGCAGTTTCGTCGGAACGCTGGAACGTGTGGGCGCCGGAGCGTGGACCCCGGAAGAGGTGCGCGAGGCGCTGGAAGCTGCCGACCGTGCGGCCTGCGGTCCAGTGTGCCCGCCGCAGGGGCTGTATCTGGCGCGGGTCGGATATCCGGAACCGGTGTTCGACTGACCTAAATCGCACGCAGCAGCAAACCACTTGCGATCACGGCAATGATCAGCCCGGCCACCAGTTCGATGGTTGGGGCCAGCACCGATGCGAACCGAGTGGCCGAGGCTGAGGCCAGCAGACCTCCGCGAAGGCCGAAGGACGTCCATCCCACCAATGTCGTGACCAACGCCGTGCCCAATGCCATGGCAAAAGCCCCGGCGATACCGACCATCGCGATGCCCATCTGCCACGTCAAGATCAGCACGAACAAAGCCCCCGTGCACGGTCGCGCCGCGATGCCCGCAATCAGGATCAGGGCCTCGCGCAGTGAACCCACATTTGCAACTTCCTGCGCGGTCGGGCCATGGCGGTGGCCGCAATCTGAACAGACTTCGCCATCATGGTGGGGATGATGCGAGTGATCGTTTTCGTGATGGTGGTGATCATGGGGCGACGTGGTTCGTCTCTTTGCAAAACTGCGCAAGGACCGGGCCACCAGCCAAAGACCGATAAGGGCGATCGCTCCGTAGCTTATCGGAGCCATGACCTGTTCCGTCGTTCCAACAAGGCTTTCACGGGACATCTGGAACACCAGCACCCCGGCATAGACCAAGACGACGGCCGTCACCGCCTGCCCCAGGCTGGACAATACACTGATCGCCGACAACCGCCAGAAGGCGACACGCCGACCCAAACCGTAACCCCCGATCAGGACCTTTCCGTGGCCGGGGCCGATGGCATGAAAGAACCCGTAGGCGAAACAGACCGTCAACAGCGTTGCCACCGCCTCGGGTTGCTCGGCACGCGCGGCACGCAAGGACCGGGCGATCTGGTTCTGGAATTCTCGTTGCTCCCCCGCAGCCCAGGCCGCAAGACTGTCAAAGCCTCCGCTGCCCCAAAACCAGAGCAGCAGTACAATCGCCAGGCCGACAGGCAGGATCAGGTAGCGGGACATGAAACGCGGATCTCGGTCGCAAAACGTTCACCGACCAGAGGGATGTCATTTTCCTCGAGGTCATAGTCGGCGTCCAGGGTCAGCAGAAAGGCCTGCATCTGGGCCAGTTCGCCGTCGATATCCGGGTCAAACCGGTCAATCTGGCACGCGGCGGGGCCCGTCACGGTCACGGGCCGCGTCACCTCGTAGGCGGTATAAAACGTCTCATCAAACGCTTTCGCAGACAGCGCCACGGCCGCGACGGAACCGGCCTCCACCGCCCTGAGATGCGTGGTGACAACGCGCCCGTCTTCAACTGTCGCCTGCGCCTCCATCGGGCCCGACAGCGCGACGTGGTTTCCGTCTGCGGTAACGACAAGATCGCCATTATATCCTTCCACCCACTGCGTATCGAACCCGGTCAGGAACCGTTCTTCGCTTTCCGTCAGAACGCCGTCAGCATCCTGATCCAGCTTCATGTCTTCCAGAACCAGTAACGAGTAGAATTCGTCATACGCCCAGGTCACGCGAACATGGGTCAGTTGACCAGCGTCATCCACGACGAACTCCAGCCCGGTATCAATGAAGACATGCGGGTGGGCGTTGGCCTGCATCGGCAAACAAAGGATCAAAGTGGTTATAAGGTAACGCATAGGCGCAAGATAGGTCTCCCTCCGCGTGGCGGCAACGACATTTTCACTCCCGATGCGAAATCCGGCCCAACATCAGGTCGGCGGAAACAGAACCAGTGTTTGCAACGCTGTGCCCACCGGACCTTGCGTATCAAAGAGGACGGACTGAGACATGCCGATGCCGGAAGGCTGCCAATGCGAAATCGATTTTGAGGCCAGCCAATCCGAAACCGGTTCACGGTGGATATGCACGGTCAGGTCCGTATTCATGAACCCCATTTCAGTGGTCGGCGCATTCCATGAGATACCGTTGCCACAATCCGCCAACGGACACAGGGCCTGTATGGGCGATTGATCCTCGCCCTGCAAAAGCTGCGGAGTACGCATCCAAATCGTTTTGGGTCCGGCCCCCTGTTTTCCCCCTGCGGGATAGCGAATATCGCTGTAATGGGCAAAGCCTGGCAGGTCGTGGCGAATTTCACCTATCGGAAAAGGGCCATCGACAACGTCCTCTATTCTCGGCGCATCCATTTCGACATTCGGCACCTGCCCCAGATCGCGCCGCAACAGGTGCATGGTTGTTGCCGTGGCGCACAACGTATCGTCGAGATCGTGCACCGTGACCCGCGTAGTCCCGAGTGTCTTTGTGTGGCGCGTGGTCTCTGCCGCAACGCGAAGCCCGGCCAGCGGGAGCGGCCTCAGCAAATCGACAGTCAGTCGGGTCAGCATCTTCTCCGGGCCGATTTCGGTTTCTGCGGCCCGAACGATCAAGCCGCTGACCGGCCCCGCGTGGCAATGTGCGGCAGACCAAGGCCCGCGCGCGGCATCGTTGCCAACAAACGCCCCGTCCTCGCGCTGATGAAAATAGGTCGTGTTGGTAAAGTCGAGCGCTTCGGCCATGTGATCCTCAGGTCTGTTCTTGCGCAAATCGTTTCCGTTTGTCTGAACCCAGGCGTTCAAACACTTTCCCCGTTCCGACTTTGGGGGCGAATTTGTTTGACACGCCGGCCTTGCGATCAGTTTCGCCATCACCGCCAGGGAAACATGCGTCATCCATCCGAATGACCTCGGCCCCGGTCATATCAGCAACGTCTTGCAGATGATCATGAATTTGCACGGCCAGGCTGAATGTCATGTTTTCGGAAATGTCCCTCTGAAGCACCGGGTCCGGGCTATACTTTTGCCGCAAGGATGGCTTAACTGCCCGGGCCCTGTCCACCGCAGTGACGGGACGTCACCACATCAAACATATGCAGGAGCCGCACATGGCGTTGTTGATCGAAACCGGGCTGTCCAACTGGATAAGTGATGACGAAATTGCCCGCAGTTTACAGGCCGTGTTACCGGATGCGGATATCCGCACCGCCGAAACGCTGGGCAATCCGCATGACATAACGATGCTGGCCGTGGTTGACATGCAACGTGACCACCCGACGCGATTGCCGAACCTGAAACTGGTTCAAAAGCTGGGCGCAGGGGTCGAGACCATTGTCAGCCATCCCGGTCTGCCCGGTCACGTTCGCATCGCCCGCCTGAAGCCTGACGCCCCGGCACAGGGCATTGCCGAGTGGTTTCTGGCCTATATCCTGCGCGCTCAGCGACACATGGCGTTTCACGAAGCGGCCCAGACCCGCGCCGAGTGGTCCCCACGCGCACCGGTTTTTACGCCGGACACCGTGGTCGGTGTTCTGGGTCTTGGCCACATCGGCGCCCGCACCGCGCGGATGCTGCACGCCGTGGGCTTTCAGGTGATGGGCTGGAGCCGTACGCCAAAAGCCATTGACGGCGTAACTTGCATGCATGGGCAGGACGCGTTGCCCGGGCTTCTTGGCCAATGTGACCACGTTTGCGCAATCCTGCCTTCGACCCCTCAGACCGCTGGCCTGTTTGATGCCCGGATGCTGGCGGCGATGAAACCCGGTAGTCAGTTGCTGAACGCGGGGCGCGGAAATCTGATTGATGAGGACGCCCTCATCGCGGCACTGGACGCAGGTGTTCCGGGGCATGCCGTGTTGGACGTCACCTCGCGGGAACCTTTGCCACAAGACAGCCCGCTATGGCGCCATCCCGGCGTGACGATCACACCACATGTTTCAGGCTGGCATCTGGGCGACGCCTTGTCGGATGTGGCTGAAAACTTCCGACGCCTCAGTTCCAGCGCGGCCTTGCTGCATGAAGTCAATCGTGATCAGGGCTACTGAATTCCGAGCTGATGATCAGGGCGTAAGGATCCAATTGCCGTTGCCGTCATTGCAGCGGCGGGTTCGGATTTCCCTGCTCTGATCACCGCCTTCCGGCTGAATCACATGCTGAAGACCAACGCAATTTCCCTGTACCGATCGCACCCGGATTGTCCCCTTGGAACCCGTGTCGTCATTCTTCCATGACCGTTCCTGGCCCACGGAAGGCGTACCGCTGGTCAAAAGCGCGTTCGAGGCTGCGTTGACCACTTCGAAATCTGCCGGAGACAACCCCATCTCGGCTATGATTCGAGAAAGGGGCTTGGCCTCGACCACAGTGCTCATCAATAAAATGCCGCATGCGGCGATGGCGGTAAAACATGGGGCATTCATGGCGGCCTCGCAGAGCTGAAATCATTTGTGGTCAAGGTTATACCTCTAACCCGGCAGGGCCAAGCCCCTGACGCGAACCTTCAAAACACCCCGGACAGTCCTGTCTGCGAGACTTCTGTTCGCAAGCCCGCAACGCGGGCGATCCGGGGTGGTTCGGGCATTGGCGGCACAGGGGCTGCAACCGACATTTGCCATTGCCCACAGATCGTCGGTAACACCTGCCCGACGGCGTGGCGTCGCAAATTTCTGACCTTGGGGCTTCACAGGCGGGCCGGAATTTGCTGAAATCCAAGTAAATTCTGATTTTGAGCACTGGAGATTGTTCCATGAAACTACGCCCTGCCCTGCTGGCCGTCGCAGCACTCGCTTCATCCGTGGCCCTTTTTGCATCCCCCATCTCGGCCAAGGAAGAAACCAAATCCGTGTTCGTCATGAGCCGCACCTGGGCGGTGACACAGGTTTCTGACGCACCAGTCGTTTATCGCGCCACGCGTGACAACAACAACCTCAACCCATTCGGTCCGCCACCGCGCCTGCGCACCGTTCAGGCCATTGCAGCGATTCAGCAGGCAACCGGGTGCAAACCGATCGTGGCCAGCATGTACCAGAACATCTCGGGCCAGTTTTTCTCGCAGGTCAGCTGCAACTGACACAGCGTCAGATCAGGCATTGAGGTCGCCCGACCGGCCTGCCATAGCTTGCGCATGAAACTCGCAATAAACGGATTCGGCCGTATTGGCCGTACGATCCTGCGGCAGGTTCTTGCCCTGCCGGCAGGGTCAGATATCGAGCTGGTGCTGATCAATGATATCGCGCCGCTGGACACCTGTGCATACCTGTTCAAATACGACAGCACATTTGGTCCCTATCCCGGCGATGTGTCCGCAGGGGACGCCGCGCTGATCGTGGATGGGCACTCAATTCCCATGACCCACAGCGATGATCTGTCCCGCGTTGATCTGTCGGGCGTTGACGTCATGCTGGATTGTACGGGTATCGCCCGCAGTTCGGACGTTGCGCGTCGCGGTTTGTCTGCGGGCGCAGGCAAAGTACTGATTTCAGGCCCCTCCCCCGCTGCTGATGTCACCATCGTTCTGGGTGCGAACGAAGACCAGTTGGGCAGCGCCCGGATTGTGTCAAACGCATCCTGCACCACCAATGGGCTAGTGCCACTGGTCAAGGTCATCGACGATATCGGCGGTGTTGCATCGGGGCACATGACCACCATCCACTGCTATACCAACAGCCAACCCATGGTCGACGCGCCGCGTGGCGACCTTGCCCGTTCTCGGGCTGGGGCGCTGTCGATGGTTCCGACCACATCGAGCGCGATGCACCTTATCGATGTCGTCCTTCCGCATCTGGCCGGGCGTATCTCGGGCGCGGCTGTCCGCGTTCCTACTGCAAGTGTGTCAGCCGTGGACCTCGTGGTCACATTGCAGCGCGGCATGAGCGCTGAAACCTTCGATCGAGCCCTGAAGCACGCCGTTGCTGCATCCCCGGTGCTTGGCTGGACTGATTTGCCGCTGGTCTCGTCCGACCTGCGGTCCCGCCCTGAATCGCTGGTTGTTGCCGGGCCCGAGACCCGTATGGTGGGTGAAAACCAGGTCAGGGTCTTTGGTTGGTACGACAACGAATGGGGCTTCTCGGCGCGAATGCTGGACGTGGCCCGCCTTATGGCAGCCGAATAGCCGGGCGGCAACCTCAACACAATTTGGCCGAAAAAATTCTCGTCTCATGTATAATTCCTTTCCCCATCCGCTTTCAGATGCTCTAACTTGAATTCAAAGGGCCGTGCACGACACGGACAAGAGAACTGGAATTGGGACAGTTGGGGCAATTCATGCAAAGGAGCAAGCGGCAATGCCGTCTGGGGAGCTGGCTGATGGCCACAGTTGTGACTTTGGCCCCAACCACGCTGGCGGCGCTGGAAACCTCGCTTTCGGCCCCCGGCGCATCGAAAGAACTGGTTGATCGCCTCAAGGAGACATCCTCGGTAACCACTGCTGAGGAACGCGGCCTCGACACCCCGCTTGAAATCCTCTCGGCAGCCTTGTCGGATTACCGTACGATCGTGCAAATCCTTTACGACGAAGGGTATTTCAGCCCGGTCGTCAGCATCAAGCTTGATGGACAGGAAGCGGCCGAGTTGAGCTCTCTCACGGTGCCTGCACAAATAAACCGTGCTGCGATTACCGTTGAAACCGGGCCAAGCTTCAAATTCGGCACCGCCACTGTCAAGCCCCTGGCCCCCGGAACGGAACTGCCCGAAGACTTTGCCCCCGGGAAACTGGCGACGACCGGTGCCATTCAACAGGCCTCCTCGGCCGGTGTTCAGGGTTGGAGGGACGCGGGTCACGCAAAAGCCGGAATTGCGGGTCAGACAATCATCGCGCGCCACGCCCAGGCCCGCCTGGATGCTCAGATCGACCTTGACCCCGGGCGCAGGCTGACATTTGGCAAAATGTTCATCAAGGGCAATTCAGACGTGCGCCACAGATCCATCGAAAAGATCGCCGGCTTCCCCAGTGGCGAGGTCTATTCGCCCGAGAAAATTCAGAAGGTGGGAACACGGTTGCGCCGGACCGGCACGTTCAACGTGGTCTCGTTGCAGGAACGAGAGACGCCGAATCCGGATGGCACACTGGATTTCGATGCCACGTTCGAAGACCTGCCCAAACGTCGGTTGACCTTTGGTGTGGAACTGGCCTCTCGTGATGGTGTGGATGTGACCGCGACGTGGACCCATCGCAATATGTTCAGGCGCGCAGAACGTCTGCGCTTCGAAGTGGCGGTTCGAAATATTGGCGGTGCAGAGGATATTGATGGCCGGATCGGGTTGCGTCTGGATCAACCTGACCGGCTTGGTCCTGATGACAACACCTTCTGGAGCGCCCTGCTGGAACGCCGCAACACGGAAAACTATAATGTAACGGTGGCTTCGCTGGCCTATGGTGCGCGCCGCACTTTTTCCGACAACTTATATGCCGAGGCATCCGCCGGGTTTCAGCTGTCAGACGCCGACGACGCATATGGCACTGGTCGCAAGTTCAGGTATTTCATCCTGCCCTTCCGGTCTGAATGGGACAAACGCGACAGCAAAGTCAGCGCCACACGCGGATTCTATCTGGACTCGCAAGTCATGCCCTTTGTCGGAATATCCGGTACGGATACCGGCCTCCGCCTTTTCTTTGATGGGCGGGCCTATACAAGCCTGGGGACAGGGGGGCGGATCGTTTTGGCCGGTCGCGCGCAGCTGGGATCCGTGATTGGCCCACCTGCCGATGGCGTCACGCCTGACTTTCTGTTCTTCTCGGGCGGTGCGGGAACCGTTCGCGGGCAACCCTATGAAAGCCTTGGCATTCCGGTCGGGACCGGCATCGCGGGCGGCAAGTCATTTATTGGCTTGTCCGGCGAGATCCGTGGCAAGGTTACTGACAGCCTGTCGTTGGTCGGGTTTTATGACTACGGTGTCGTCGATACGTCTTCCTTTGTCGGCAGCGGCGCGCAAGAAGATCACTCGGGCGCCGGTATCGGCGTAAGATACGATCTGGGCGGGTTTGGCCCCTTGCGTCTTGATCTGGCCTATCCTGTCAGCGGTCCCACCGGGGACGGGCTACAGTTCTATATCGGGATAGGACAGGCGTTTTGAGACGGTACCTTTCATACCCTCTGCTGATTGGTGCGCTGGCAATCGTGCCTGTGGCCGGACACCCGCAGGAGGACGAAGGCGGCAGCATGATCGAGAGGTTCCTACAGGATACACTGTCGGGCGACGATCAGAACGTCACCGTCAAAGGCCTGCAAGGTGCACTGAGTTCACGTGCCACGATTGCCGAGATCACCGTTGCCGATGACGAAGGGGTCTGGCTGACCATAAAAGATGCCGAACTTGACTGGAACCGACTGGCTTTGATCCGTGGGCGGTTCTCAGTCAATGCCCTGACGGCGCAAGAGATCGACGTTGCCCGCGCGCCTGGCACCACCACCAAAGACACGCCGCCGCCAACCGCAGAGGCAAAAGGCTTCCAACTGCCTGAACTGCCTGTTGCCATCGAAATCGGTGAAATTCGCATCGACGAGCTGGCTTTGGGCGAGCCCCTGATCGGAGTGGCCGCAGAACTGGCGGTTAGTGGCAACCTGTCACTGTCCGACGGGACGCTGGACACCAACCTTGATATCACCCGGCTGGACCGGGCAGGGGATGAAATCAAGTTGACAGCGGGCTTTCAGAACTCAAACAGCCAAATTGATCTTGACCTTCAGGTGACGGAGGCTGCGGGCGGCCTGATCTCGACCGCTCTTAAAATGCCGGATACCCCGCCTATCGCGCTGACAGCGAAAGGATCCGGACCCGTGACCGATTTTACGGCCGATATCGGTCTCAGCAGCGATGGTCAGCCTCGGGTGACAGGGCAGGTTCGGTTACGCTCGGCCCCGACTGCCGCGGCCAGCGCGGAAGAGGGCATTGCGTTTACTGCCGATCTCGGCGGTGATTTGACACCTTTTGTCGCTGAAGAAATGGATACGTTTTTCGGTGCCAAAACACAGCTCTATGTGGATGGGCGAACCCAACCTGAAGGTGCGCTGGAAATTGACGAGCTTGAGATCTCGTCACAAGCACTGAACCTGAAAGGCCAGTTACAGTTGGCGGCAGGTGGGCGATTGCAACTCGCGGCCCTGCAAGGACGCATAACGCCGCCGGAGGGTGAAAGGGTGACTCTTCCAGCCTCGGGCGGTGACACGTCCGTTGGAGCAGCACAGATTTCGGCGCTGTACGACGAAAAAAACGGCAATCATTGGGACATGAGCCTGACTGCGAACGCCGTGCAGGCCGAGCAGGTTGATTTGGAGCGCGCGCAAATTACTGCTCACGGGACCCTGGAACAGGGCGCAGTGCTAAAAATCAATGGCAACCTGCAGGCCGCGTTGGACGGTATTAGTCTGGCGGACGAGGCCCTGAGTGCAGCAATAGGCGACCTCGTCACTCTGGATGGCACTTTCGAATATGGCAGTGACCAATCCCTGAACCTGACCGGTCTCGAACTGGTTGGTGCGGATTACGAATTGGGCGTCGACGCATTGGTCAGCGGCCTGTCCACCGGTCTGGCCGTCGACGGCACCGCCACTTTGGAAGCCACGGATCTGTCCCGGTTTTCGGAACTGGCCCAACTGGAGCTGGGAGGCCAGGTCTCGGCCCGTCTAAACGGTCAAGGCTCGCCACTGGAAGGCAGTTTCGACGGCAAACTGGAGGTCGAAGGAACCGACCTCTCGACCGGGCGTGGTGACATCGATCCGGTGATCAAGGGCAATACAACAGTAACGCTCGACGCCAGGCGCGGTGCAGATGGCGTAACCATCCGAGATTTCACCCTGATCGGTGATACCTTGCGCGCCCAGGCCGACGGCACCGTAACGACCCCTGATGGCAACGTGACGATCGATGGTCAGGCGACGGTCAATTCCCGGGACCTGTCCGTGTTTTCAGGCCTTGCCAACCGCGAGCTTGAGGGTGCAGTACAAGCGAAACTGAACGGAAAAGGAACTGTTCAGACGCTGGAGTTTGACGGCACGGCCAGCGTATCGGGCCGGGATATCAAAACCGGTCTGGCCGAGATCGACCCTCTGTTGGTCGGTCGCAACGAGATCACGTTCGACGGTGCGCTGAGCCAAGAACAGATTGTGATCCGCGACGCATCGGTGAACGGTTCAGCCCTGACCGCCAAGGCCTCTGTTACCATAGACGATCCAAAGAAAGCCCTTGCCATAGACGGGCAGGTCAATGTGAACATCCCGAACCTGTCACCGTTTTCCAGCCTTGCAAAACGCGATCTGGCAGGGGCGATCCGAGCGGATGTTGCCGGCAAGGGCGCAGTCGGCAGCAAAGCGTTCGACGTAAAAGGCAATTTGGCGGCGGACGATATCAAAACCGGGATCGACGCCGTTGACGACCTGATCCAGGGGCGAACGAACCTGACCGTGGACGCGATGAACAACGATGAAGGCCTGGATATCCGTACGTTCCAACTGATTGGAACCGCCCTTTCGGCGAATGCATCGGGCAAGCTGAACCGAGACGCCGGCGGTTTGGACTTTTCTGCCAAACTGGATGACCTTGCCCGTCTGTCGCAATCCTTGTCCGGCCCGCTGAACCTGAGCGGGAACGTCGCTCCGACAGGCTCTGGACTGGAAGGCACTGCTCGCCTGGACGGGCCTGACAGCTCTTACGCCAGCCTTCAAGGAGCGGTCGGCCAGAATGGCTCGGCTGATGTGGATTTTGACGCCAAACTCAACCGGATCGAGCGGTTCGTTCCCGAATTTCCCGGCACTGTGGCAGCAAAGGGAACGGCCAAACGCGATAACGGTGTCTGGACGATTGACGCCAAGGCGCAAGGGCCTGCCGACATAGACACCACGTTGGCCGGCACTTTTGATGAAACCAGCAGTCAGGCGGATCTGAAGGCACAGGGCGGCATCAACCTTGGGATCGCGAATGTCTTCATCACACCCAACAAGATCGACGGGTCGGCGCGCTTCGATCTGGCACTCAAAGGTGCTCCGGCGCTGGCGTCGCTGAGCGGTTCGGTCACCACTTCGGGCACATCCCTTGCCATTCCGGGTGCTGGTCAGACCATTACCGGGATCAGTGGTCAGGTGGATCTGGCGCAAAGTCGCGCAAACATTACACTGAATGGCGGAGTTCGGGCGGGCGGCAACTTTACCGTCAACGGGCCTGTTGACCTGACCCCTCCGTTCAACGCCCAGATTACCACCACCCTGAACAACCTGGTGCTGACAGACCGGTTGCTGTATGAAACCACCCTGAACGGTCAGATTGCCATGACCGGGGCGTTGGCCGGAAACAGTTCGCTTGCCGGTCAGATCACGTTTGACGAAACCAACATCAACCTTGCCGCCGCGTCCGGCGCGGTAGGCGCGGCACCTATCCCGGACATCCAGCACATCAACGAAAGTCGCGCCGGTTTCGTCACCCGAGAGCGGGCCGGATTGGTCGTGACCGAAGGATCGGAGAAAAGCGCATCCCGTATTGCGCTGGATATCAGCCTGCTTGCACCTAAGGCGGTTTTCGTCAGAGGGCGTGGTGTGAACGCAGAACTGGGGGGGCGAATTTTCATCGGCGGCACCACTGCCTCTGTTGTGCCGTCCGGTCAGATCGAACTGATCCGGGGGAATTTCGACATTCTGGGCCGCAGATTGGCACTGACCAAGGGGATCGTCACGTTGCAGGGCGACCTGACCCCGTATATCGAGTTCGAGTCTTCAGCCAGCACGTCTGACGGCACCGCGACGATCGAAATTGCCGGCCCGCTGGATTCACCTGAGGTCAATGTGTTTTCCGACCCCGAACGTCCGGCTGAAGAAGCACTGGCAATGTTGCTGTTCGGGAACCGGTTTTCAGAAATCTCGCCTTTCCTGATCGCGCAAATGGCAGCATCACTGGCGCAACTCAGCGGTGCGGGAGGGGATGCAACCAAAGGTCTCCGCGACTCCACCGGAGTCGACACGGTCGACATAGGAGCTTCCGAAAGCGGCGCGGGCCGTTTGGGCGCGGGCGCGTACCTGGGTGAAAACCTCTATACGGATTTCACCGTGAACACCGAAGGTGACACCGAAGTGAACCTGAACCTTGATGTCACGGACAATTTCACGGTGCGCGGTACGGTCGATGGCCGAGGAGAGACGGGCGTGGGTGTGTTCTTCGAGCGTGACTACTGACCAACTGTCAAAAAAGAAACCAAGTTGAGCCATCCGTTCATGTCGCCCAAGCAGGTGACGGGTGTACAAATTGCCTTGTCGACGCCTGTTTCCGATTTCGTTGGTGGTCGCGATGCAATCGCCAGCACGGAAACTTGCGTGGTGCCGCAGCCAAATGAAAACCCAACGAATTGCCAGGGCAAGTCAGATGGGGCAATCGTTTAAACGATGGCGCGGCAAAGAAAAAAGCGGCCCCCTTCCAGAGGCCGCCCTTGTTCAGTCTGGCAGCGATCTTACTCCGCTGCCATCGCATCCTCGATCTTTTCGACACGAATGGCCGAGAATTTGAACTCGGGGATCTTGCCGTAGGGGTCGATGGCCGAGTTCGTCAGGATGTTCGCCGCCGCTTCGACATAGGCAAACGGGATGAACACCATGTCTTCGGCAATGGCCCGGTCGGCGCGCACCATGATTTCAATCGAACCACGACGCGTGGTCAGGCGGATCATTTCGCCCGGCTCTATCCCCATCAGCTTCAGCGTGCGCGGGTTCATCGAGCAGTTGGCCTCTGGCTCGACCGCGTCAAGAACCTTTGCCCGTCGGGTCATTGAACCGGTATGCCAATGTTCCAGCTGACGGCCGGTGGTGGCAATCATCGGGTATTCATCATCGGGCGCCTCATCAGGCGGGATGACATTGGCCGGAGTGAACCTTGCTTTGCCACCCGCGCGGGGGAAACCATCGCCGAACACAATAGGCTGGCCGGGATCGGTTTCGCTGAGCGACGGATAGGTGATCGTCTCGGTTTCCAGCCGTTCCCACGTGATATTGTCAAGCGACTCCATGGTCAGTTTCATCTCGGCAAAGACCTCGGACACGTCGGAGTAGTCCCAGTTCAGCCCGATGCGCTGCGCCAGGTCGACCGTGATCTTCCAATCCTCGCGCGCCTCACCCGGAGGCGCCACGGCCGGACGGACACGTTGCACCTGACGGTTGGTGTTCGACACCGTGCCGTTCTTTTCATACAGCGCCGAGGCCGGCAGAATGATGTCGGCATAGTTCGCGGTTTCGGTCAGGAAGATGTCCTGCACGATCATCAGGTCCAGCTTGGCCAGGGCCTCACGAGCGTGGCCAACATCCGGGTCGGACATAGCCGGGTTTTCGCCCTGAATGTACATGCCCTTGATGTTGCCCGCATAGGCTTGGTCAATGATCTCGGTGACGGTCAGACCCTTCTCGTTCGAGAAATCATCCGATTTCCAGATATTGGTGAACTGCGCGCGAATGCCGTCATCGGTCACCGTTTTGTAGTCCGGCAGGAACATCGGGATCAGGCCGGCGTCCGATGCGCCCTGCACGTTGTTCTGGCCCCGCAGAGGGTGCAGACCCGCGCCGGGTTTGCCGACATTCCCGGTCATCAATGCCAGCGAGATCAGGCAGCGCGAATTGTCGGTGCCGTGGATATGCTGGCTGACGCCCATACCCCAAAAGATCAGACCAGCCTTGGCTTGTGCAAAGGTGCGCGCAACGCGACGCAGCTGATCCGGTTCGATGCCGCAGATCGGCGCCATCGCCTCGGGGGTGAACTGGCGCAGGTGTTCTTTCTCGGCCTCCCAGTTCTCGGTCCAGCGGTGGATGTACTGGCTGTCATACAGCTCTTCCTCGACGATCACGTTCATGATCGCGTTCAGCATCGAGACATCGGCACCTGGCCGAAATTGCAGCATTTCGTCCGCAAATTTGCGCATGCCGACACCGCGCGGGTCCATCACGATCAGCTTGCCGCCGCGCTTGGCGAACTGCTTGAAATAGGTCGCCGCGACGGGGTGGTTCTCGATCGGGTTGGCGCCGATGATGATCGCCACATCAGCGTTCTCGATCTCGTTGAAGGTCGCCGTCACTGCGCCCGAACCCACGTTCTCGATCAGAGCGGCCACAGACGACGCATGGCACAGACGGGTGCAGTGGTCGACATTGTTGTGTTTGAAACCCTGACGGATGAACTTCTGGAACAGATAGGCCTCTTCGTTGGTGCATTTGGCCGAGCCAAAGCCCGCAACGCTGCGCGGGTCTTGGTCGCGCAGGGCCATCAGTCTCGTGGCCGCCAGATCCATCGCTTCTTCCCAGGTCGCTTCGCGGAAATGGGTCGACAGGTTGCCGGGATCAACGTTCAGACCTTTTGCCGGTGCATTCTCGCGCCGGATCAGCGGTTTGGTCAGGCGATGCGGGTGGTGGATATAGTCGAACCCGAACCGGCCCTTGACGCACAGGCGGCCTTCGTTGGCGGGGCCGTTGATGCCCTCAACATATTTGACCTTGCCGTCCTTGACCTTGAGGCTGACCTTGCAGCCCACCCCGCAGAAGGGGCAGACGCTTTCGGTCTCGGAATCGTAATCCTTGCTGTCGCCGCGCTGCTGGTCGTCCAGCACGGTGGCGGGCATCAGGGCGCCGGTCGGGCAGGCCTGAACGCATTCACCGCAGGCGACGCAGGTCGACTCGCCCATCGGGTCGTTCTGGTCGAACACCACCTGCGCGGTATGCCCGCGACCGGCCATGCCGATCACGTCATTCACCTGCACCTCGCGGCAGGCACGGACGCAGAGGTTGCAGTTGATGCAGGCATCCAGATTGACCCGCATCGCCACATGGCTGTCATCCAGCAGCGGAATCTTCTCGGGCTCTTTCGCCGGAAAACGGCTGTCGCTGACATCGTTCAGCTTGGCCATGTCCCAGAAATGGCTCGAGGCATCGTGCGGCTGCTCGGGCTGGTCGGCCACCAACAGTTCCATGACCATGGCGCGCGATTTCTCGGCGCGGTCGGTGTCGGTTTTCACCACCATCCCGTCAACCGCCGGACGGATGCACGAGGCGACCAGCGTACGCTCGCCCTCGACCTCGACCATGCAGGCGCGGCAGTTGCCATCGGGTTTGTAGCCCGGTGCCGGTTTGTGACACAGATGCGGGATCACCAGTCCACGGCCATTGGCCGCTTCCCAGATGGTGGTGCCTTCGGGCACAGTGACGTCATCGCCGTTCAGGTTGAAGGTGACGGTCTTGTTTGGGCTTGCATCAAGCATGGCTCTGTCTCCCTCAGATTTCTTCAGCGAAGTGTTTCATGACCAGACGGATCGGGTTCGGGGCCGCCTGCCCCAGACCGCAGATCGAAGCGTCGCCCATCACCTGGCACAGATCTTCCAGCAGATCGGTATCCCACTTGTCGGCCTGCATCAGCTTCACCGCCTTTTCGCAGCCCGCCCGGCAGGGCGTGCACTGGCCACAGCTTTCGTCCTCGAAGAACCGCAGCATGTTCAGCGCCGCATCACGGGCCGTGTCCTGATCGGACAGAACCACAACCGCAGCAGACCCGATGAAGGTGCCCAGCGGCTGTAGTGTGTCAAAGTCGAGCGGGACGTCGTCGATGCTGGAGGGGAGAAGACCTGACGACGGCCCGCCCGGTTGATACGCCTTGAACACATGACCTTCGGCCATGCCCCCGGCTGCATCAATCACGTCAAGAATGGTCGACCCTGCCGGCAGCAGGTAAACGCCCGGCTTGGCCACCCGGCCCGAGACCGAATAGCTGCGCAGCCCCTTGCGGCCATTCTTTTCAACCGAATTGAGGATCTCCGGACCTTCCCGGCAGATTTTGCACACCCAGTAGAGCGTTTCCACGTTGTGCACCAGCGTCGGTCGTCCAAAGACGCCGACCTGCGCCACGAAGGGCGGGCGGTGACGCGGCAGGCCCTTTTTGCCCTCGATCGATTCGATCATCGCAGATTCTTCGCCGCAAATGTAAGCGCCCGCGCCGCGGCGCAGGTCGATATAGCCTTTCTCGACGATCCCGGCCTGTTCCAAAGCCGCGATCTCGCGCCGCAGGATTTCCAGAACGGCTGGATATTCGTCACGCATGTAGATAAAGCAGGTCTCTGCCTGAACCGCCCAGGCGGCGATCAGCATCCCTTCGAGGAAAACATGCGGCGTGCGTTCCAGATAGTAGCGATCCTTGAAGGTGCCGGGTTCGCCCTCGTCCCCGTTCACGGCCAGATAGCGCGGGCCGTCATTCATGCGGACAAAGCCCCATTTCTTGCCCGACGGGAAACCTGCGCCGCCCAAACCGCGCAGACCCGAGGCCAGAACCTGTTCCTGAACCGCTTCCCAGTCGCCGCCCTCGCGCAGCTCTTTCAGCTTGGCGTAACCGCCGTTCTCGACATAGGTCGCGAAGGTCTCATAGTCGGGCAGATGGGCATGAGTGTCGCCCGCAGCAATCGAAGCCTGCACCTTTTCAGGGGTCGCGTGGTCAATATGGTTGTGCCCGATTTCCAGCACCGGTGCCGTGTCGCAGCGCCCCATGCAGGGCGCGCGCAGAACGCGCACTTCGGACGGGTCCAGCCCATCCTCCAGCGCTTTTTTCAACTGCTGCGCACCAGCCATTTCGCAGGACAGGGAATCACAGACGCGAATGGTCAGCGCGGGGGGCGGCGTTTCACCTTCTTTCACCACGTCGAAATGGGCATAGAAGGTCGCGGTCTCGTAAATCTCGGCCTGGCCGATCCGCATCTCGACGGCGAGCGCGGCGATATGGTCGGCGCTGATATGGCCGTGCGTGTCCTGAATCAGGTGCAGAAACTCGATCAGCAGGTCGCGGCGGCGTGGGCGGTCGCCCAGCAGGCGCGCAATTTCGGCCTGTGCTTCATCCGTGAACTGTCGGCCTTTGGGCGTGTGCCGCCCCTTGCCTTTACCTGACTTCCAGACGCCCTTGGGTGCGCCTGATGGCTTGGTGTCTAATGGTGCCATGATGCCCTCCGATTCAGGCCTCGTGTCTCATCAGGCTAGCATATCGTCAAATCGCTTTTTGCAATCGCACGATAACGACATCTTATCACCGTAAAGACGTCACCACAGCGCGCAGTGCCTGCACCGTTGGCAGTTCAGGGTCTCGGCTCAGGGTGGCCAGACAGATCGGTTTACTTACAATCGGATCGACCAGCGGCAGCACCTTTGTCCCCTGCAACTCGCCTAGGGCCCGAATAAGGACACGTGGCACAACCGTGGCAGCCAGCCCCTCGCGTGCCATCACCATCGACGCGGTAAATCCGCTGGTTTCGGCGACCACGTCCGGGTGCAGCCCCTGTTCGGCAAAGATACGATCCAGAATACGCCGGTTTTGCATCTGCGGCTCGAGCAGGCTCAGCGGAAATTCAGCCACGCGCGCCCAAGGCAAGGGGCCGGTTTCGTCCGTCATGTGTGACGGAACCAGCAGAACATAGGTTTCCTCGTACAAAGGTTGCACCTGTCGCAGATCAGTCCCGATGCTGTCGCCATATGTTATCCCGGCGTCCAGACTTCCTTCGTCCAGCCGGTGTTGAATGGCGGTGGCAGACATGGTTTCGATGCGGGTAACGATGCGCGGATGGGCTTGCCGAAAGCGTTTGGTGAGGCGCCCGGTAAAGGCGATGGCCGTCGGTATCACGCCAAGGATCAGCGTGCCGGTGATCTCGCCCCTGGTGGCCAGCACCTGCTGTTCCAGTGCTTTGGTGTCATCGAGAATACGCCGCGCCCGTTGGACGATCATCTCGCCCTCTTCGGTCAAGCCCTGAAACCGGTTGGCGCGGCGGACGATGGACACGCCCAGCCGATCCTCGAGGTTGCGGATGCGCATGGAAAAGGCGGGCTGCGAAATCCCACACTCTTCGGCGGCCTTGGCGAAATGGCGGTGCCGCGCCAACGCGCTGAGCAGTTGCAGGTCGCGGATTTCGATCATGATTCAAATTTCCAACATCAGGCCAAAGACCACTCTAACTGCATTACCGCACAGAGAAAGCACCGTCTTTCAGCGCGGGCGCGTCGGAAACTGGTGCTTTGTCGTATAAGATTGCCCACCATTAATGGGGGCTGGGAACAAGAAGGCGAGGTACCGCATGACCGCTGTAGACGTATTTCAAAAACTGTTTGACGCGTATGTCGGATGCTACCGATCCCGAAACGCAGCTGGGTGCGCATCGTTTTTCGCCAAAGACGCAGAGCTATACTCACCTTTTGGTCGCGCAGCCAAAGGACGAACGGCCATTGAAACAATACACGCGGAATGGCTGGAGGAAGGTGGCGAGGACAAAGTCGTCGAAGTCGTGCAGGCTGGCATAGACGGCCAAATCGGCTGGTGCCTTGCGACTTTCCGCGAAGGAACGACCGATGACGGCACATCTCTCAACGTTTTGTACAGGCAGCCGGACGGCAGGTGGCTGATCCGACAATGCAGCTTGAACGAAACGCCCTGATGTCGGCACAGGGCAAATGGCGTCAGGTGTTGAACAGGAAATGCATCACGTCGCCATCCTTGACGATATAGCTTTTCCCCTCGGCCCGCATCTTGCCAGCCTCTTTCGCCCCCTGCTCGCCGTTGCAGGCGATGAAGTCGTCATAGGCGATGGTCTCGGCGCGGATGAATCCCTTTTCGAAATCACCATGAATGACACCAGCCGCCTGCGGTGCAGCGGTACCGGTGCGGATGGTCCACGCGCGAGCTTCTTTCGGGCCGACCGTAAAATAGGTTTCCAGTTTCAGCAGGTCGTACCCGGCACGGATCAGACGGTCGAGGCCGGGCTCTTCCAAACCCATTTCCTCAAGGAACATCTGTGCCTCGTCCGCTTCAAGCAGGCTGATCTCTTCCTCGATCTTGGCGCTGATGATGACATGAGAGTTGCCCTGGGCGGCAGCCATCTCGGCGACTTTCGCCGAGTATTCGTTGCCTTCAGCGGCTTCTTCCTCGGACACGTTACAGACATAAAGAACCGGCTTCGTGGTCAGCAGTTGCAACATCTTCCAGGCCTTGGCGTCCTCGTCCGAAACCTCGACCAGTCGTGCAGGTTTGCCGCTCTCCAGCATCTCTTGCGCTTCGGCAAGCAGGCGGTCCTGCTGTTGGGCCTCTTTGTCATTGCCTTTCAGCTTGCGCACCAGGTTGGCACGGCGCTTTTCGATGCTTTCCAAATCGGCCAGCATCAGCTCGGTCTCGATGGTCTCGGCGTCGGCCACAGGATCGATGCGGCCTTCAACATGGGTCACGTCGCCATCTTCGAAACAGCGCAGGACATGGGCGATGGCATCGACCTCGCGAATATTTGCCAGAAACTGGTTTCCCAGCCCCTCGCCTTTCGAGGCGCCCTTCACCAGACCGGCGATATCCACGAATGTCATGCGGGTCGGGATGATCTGTTTTGACGATGCGATTGCCGCCAACTTGTCGAGCCGCTCATCCGGCACGGCCACATCGCCGACATTGGGCTCAATCGTGCAGAACGGGAAGTTCGCGGCTTGCGCGGCAGCGGTTTTGGTCAACGCATTGAAAAGGGTCGACTTGCCCACGTTCGGCAGACCCACAATTCCCATCTTAAAGCCCATAACGGCCTCCTGCATAGAATACGAACGCAGCTTCTATGCAGGTCCGCATCAATGCGCAAGTGATTGCCGGGCCACTTTGTTTGAGTCCCTTCGGCCACATCACGAAATTGTTCTCAAATCGTGTTCTTGTCGGTCCTGAAAAACGAAGGGTAGGATGAACAATTAACATAGCGCGATCAAATTAAATGGCAGAACATAATGGAAAAACTACTTCTTGCAGCCGTACTGACGGTCTCTACATTTGCTACAGCCCATGCTCAGACGGTTGTTTTTGGTGCCGGGTATTCAGATTTTTCCGAGGCGACGTCCGAAGATCAGGCACTGATTGCTCTCGAGTACCATCACACTCCTTTTCACCAGGCAACTCGGTTCAGTGCTGGCTGGGGTGCTGCGTTTTCTGTGAACGAAGACGGGGATACGCATATCGGTGTTGGGCTGGTCGGGCTGTATTCTCTGGGTGAGCGCTGGTTCGTCGAAGGCAGTGTCATGCCGGGATACTTCAATGCCAGCAACGACCAGAACGACCTGGGCGGAGACTTTCAGATCCGCAGCCTTTTGGGTCTTGGATATAACCTGAACAACGGCAACAGAATGTCAGTTGCGATCACGCACAAGTCGAACGCCAGCACCAACGATGAGAACCCTGGTGTAAACGCGGTTCTGCTGCGGTACCATCTGGGCTTCTGAGCTATTCCTGCGTTGGCGGGATTGATTTTCGGTCAAAGTTTCTGCACACGGGTCCAAACCCGATTGCAAGGACATCCGATGACCCGTATCGACGCTAAGTTTGCCGCCCTGAAAGCCGAAGGAAAGAAGGCTTTTGTTGCCTATGTGATGGCAGGGGACCCGGACTATGACACCTCGCTCGACGTGGTCAAAGGCCTGCCCGGCGCGGGTGTGGACATCATCGAACTTGGTTTGCCCTTCACTGATCCGATGGCGGATGGCCCCACAATTCAGGCAGCGGGTCAACGCGCGTTGGACGGCGGGATGACGTTGCTGCGCACATTGGATCTGGCGCGCGCGTTCAGGGAAACAGATGACACAACGCCAATTGTCCTGATGGGGTACTACAACCCGATTTACAGCCGGGGTGTAGAGGCTTTTCTGGCCGATGCCAAAGATGCCGGTATTGACGGGCTGATCGTTGTCGATCTGCCGCCCGAGGAAGACGAAGAGCTTTGCCTGCCTGCGCAGGCGGCCGGCCTGAACTTCATTCGTCTTGCAACACCTACCACGGATGACCAGCGCCTGCCGCGCGTTTTGCAAAACACCTCGGGCTTCGTGTATTACGTCTCAATCACTGGCATCACCGGCGCGGCCGAGGCGCAGGCAACGGATGTGGCCCCCGAGGTTGCCCGTATCCAGGCCGCAACCGAGCTGCCGGTGATTGTGGGCTTTGGCATCAATACGCCCGAGAAATCCCGCAATATCGCGTCCGTGGCAGATGGTGCCGTAGTCGGATCGGCGATCGTCAGCCAGATCGGTGCAGGCAAACCGGTCAATGAAGTGCTGGATTTTGTAAAGTCCCTGTCGGATGGCGCTCATAGCGCCTGATCCCGCAGATAACACAAGACTGAAAAGCCTGCCGCAGACTGTTCTGGGGCAGGCTTTTTTGACTGCCCGACGCCGGGCCAGATCATTGCAGGCGTTGACATGCATTGGTAAGGAAAACGAACCAGTAAGTTCGGAGGTCTGAGTAATGCCTGTGATAACCAATATCGAAAACCTCAGGCGCATATACGAGCGTCGCGTGCCGCGGATGTTCTACGATTACGCTGAAAGCGGCAGCTGGACGGAACAGACTTTCCGCGAGAACAGTTCCGATTTTGAAAAGATCCGCCTGCGTCAGCGGGTTGCCGTTGATATGTCCGGGCGTTCGACGGCCTCGGAAATGATCGGCCAGAAGGTGTCAATGCCGGTCGCGTTGGCCCCGGTCGGGTTGACGGGGATGCAGCATGCGGACGGAGAGATGAAGGCCGCCAAAGCCGCCGAGGATTTTGGTGTGCCCTTTACCCTTTCCACAATGTCGATCAACTCGATCGAAGACGTGGCCGAGCACACCGACAAGCCGTTCTGGTTTCAGCTCTACACGATGAAGGACGATGACTATGTCAGCCGTCTGATCCAGCGGGCCAAGGACGCCAAGTGTTCGGCGCTGGTGATTACGTTGGATCTGCAGATTCTGGGCCAACGGCACAAAGACCTGAAGAACGGCCTGTCCGCACCACCCAAGCTGACCGCAAAGACCATAGCGAACCTGATGACCAAATGGGCCTGGGGCATTGAAATGCTGGGTGCCAAACGGCGCGAGTTCGGCAATATAGTGGGACATGTGCAAGGTATCTCGGACGCGTCTTCACTGGGGGCCTGGACCGCTGAACAGTTCGACCCCACCCTCGACTGGAGCAAAGTCGAAAAACTGATGGAAAAGTGGGGCGGAAAAGTGATCCTGAAAGGGATACTCGACGCGGAAGATGCCAAAATGGCTGCCAAGCTGGGAGCGGATGCCATAGTCGTGTCGAACCATGGTGGGCGTCAGCTGGATGGTGCGCTCAGCTCGATTCGGGTATTGCCCGAGATCATGGACGCTGTCGGCAACGATGTCGAAGTGCATCTGGACAGTGGTATCCGCTCGGGTCAGGACGTGCTTAAGGCATTGGCACTGGGGGCTAGGGGGACGTATATCGGCCGCGCATTTATTTATGGGCTGGGCGCCATGGGCCAGAAAGGCGTCACCACCGCGCTGGAAGTGATTCAGAAGGAACTTGATACAACAATGGCGCTGTGCGGTGAAAAAACCGTTAGCGCGCTGGGGGCGCACAATCTTCTGGTACCAGAAGATTTTGGTGGTCGCTGGCAAGGCTGAGCCCGCGGGAGATTTGGGGCTCTGCCCCGCCGCCCGTTCCGGGCGTCTCCCCCGGGATACTTGTGGCCAGATGAAACAGCGGACCCTTCACTGATCTGGCGAAGAACACTTCGGAGCGCGCGGCTGAGCCCCTCAGAACGGCAAGCTGTGAATTACCCCTTTCCAAACCGGATGAATCGAGATAAGGACGCGGCTTCACGCGGGTATACAGCCTTGGAGGATACCCGCCCTAACATTGGAGAATTATCATGGCTGGAGAGATTCCTGATCTCGTAGCTCTGGAACGGACGGGGACAGGCAAGGGCGCCGCTCGCAAAACACGCCGCGAAGGCATGGTTCCGGGCGTTGTGTTTGGCGGCGACAAAGATCCGCTGCCGATTCAGATTCCGTTCAACGAACTGTTCAAGCGCCTGAAGGCCGGTCGCTTCAAGTCGACCCTGTGGAACCTGAAGGTCGAAGGCCATGAAGACGTTCGCGTCATCTGCCGCGATGTTCAGCGTGATGTCGTCAAAGACCTGCCGACCCATCTGGACCTGATGCGCCTGCGCCGGACCACCAAGATCGCGCTGTACATTCCGGTTGAGTTCATCAACGAAGATGAAGCCCCCGGCATCAAGAAGGGCGGCGTTCTGACCGTTGTCCGCCCGGAAGTCGAGCTGTTGTGCACCGCAGGTGACATTCCTGAGAAGATCACCGTTGATGTGGCCGGAATGAACATCAACGACGTCGTCACCATTTCGTCGGTTGACCTGCCCGAAGGCACCAAGCCGACCATCGACCGCGACTTCGTAATCGCTAACGTCTCGGCACCGACCGGTCTGTCCACGAGCGACGACGAAGAAGGTGAAGAAGCGGAAGTTGCAGTCGACGAAGTCGAAGTCGTCGGCAAAGAAGAAGAATAAATCCGGATCAAACGTCTGGATTTTGAAACGGGGTTCTGACGAGCCCCGTTTTTTTATGGTCAACACGCGCAGCGCTGGCTGGATTTCCATGGCAATTCCGGGCATCACATAGCCTCGAGGCTACAGAGGCGGAGCATGGTCATGAAACTCTTTGTCGGATTGGGAAACTCGGGGCAGAAATACGCCCGAAACCGGCACAATATCGGGTTCATGGCTGTGGAGCGGATTGCGAAAGATCATGGGTTTGGCCCATGGAAATCCAAGTTTCAGGGCGAAATCTCGGAAGGGCGGTTAGGGTCTGAAAAAATCCTTTTGCTGAAACCGCAAACCTTCATGAACCGGTCCGGTCAATCCGTGGGTGAAGCGATGCGTTTCTACAAGCTCGAGTCCACAGATGTAGTCGTGTTCCATGACGAGTTGGACCTCGCCCCAGGCAAAGTGCGGGTAAAGGCGGGTGGTGGGCACGCTGGGCATAATGGTCTGCGTTCGATCCACGACCATATAGGCGCAGCCTATGACCGTGTCCGGCTTGGGATCGGACATCCGGGCCGCAAGGAAATGGTCTCGGCTTATGTTCTGAGCGACTTTGCGAAAGCCGAGAGTGACTGGCTGGACGACGTTCTTCGGGGTGTTTCGGACGGCGCGCCCCATCTGGCCCAGGATGATGGTGGAAAATTCATGAACGCGGTGGCCCTGCGCACTGCTCCGCCCCGGTCGTCCAAGACGGCGGCTCCGAAAGCTGAAACCGCATCTAAGGCACCTCCGAAGCCACCGGCCGACGAACGGTCGGCCATGCAGAAACTGTTGGACAAGTTCAAATAGCGCCCCGCCCTCTTTCCGTTACGTCGGCGTTGCGAAAGAGGGATGTCCGCGTTCCAATACACGCAAACAAGGGAGGCTATGCGATGCGGTCCATACTGAAGTGGGTTCTGCGCATTGTGCTGGCGCTGGCTTTGGCCGCCGCTGCTGTTGGGCTTTGGAAACGCGAAGAGTTGCAGCGCCTGATGGCGGTGAACTCTCTGTTTGCCGAGGACAAGATCGTTCACAACTTTTCGCATATGGATGAAGCCTTTCTGACCGTGGATCTGCCGCGTGGAAACGCCCCGACGTGGGAGCTGCCCTACGGCGAAGGTTTCGATCTTCCGGAAGGCACCGACACTTGGATCAATGAACGCTCGGTCACTTCTTTGCTTATCATGCAGAACGGCAAGATCCGGTTCGAGGAATACTATCTGGGCACCGGTCCCGATGATCGTCGGATTTCGTGGTCAGTGGCAAAAAGTTATCTGTCGGCGCTTTTCGGCATTCTCCTGCAAGAGGGCGCAATCGATTCATTGGATGATCCCGTCGTCAAATACGCCCCCAAACTTGCAGGCAGCGCATATGACAGGGCGACAATTCGGAACGTTCTGAACATGGCCAGCGGCGTCACGTTTGACGAAGATTATCTGGACCCAAAATCTGACATCAACAGGATGGGCCGTGTGATTGCCCTGGGCGGTGAACTGGACGATTTTGCAGCCTCATTGCAGGACAGTTTCGCGCCCCCCGGTGAAACCTGGCAATACGTTTCCATAGACACGCATGTATTGGGCATGGTGATACGCGGGGCGACCGGTCGCAGTGTCGCGGATCTTTTGACGGAGAAAATCCTTCAGCCCCTGGGCCTTGAGCGTGACGGGTACTATGTCACTGACGGCGCTGGTGTCGCCTTTGTTCTGGGCGGATTGAATTTCACGACACGTGACTTTGCACGGTTCGGGCAAATGATCCTGCAAGATGGGAAATTGAGCGGCCGGCAAGTGGTGCCCGCCGACTGGATATTCGAGGCAACTCAACCCAGCGCCCCGACCGCTCAGGGGAAGATTGGATATGGGTACCAGTGGTGGATCCCGCGCGGCGCCCATGAGGGAGAGTTTCTGGCCCGGGGCGTGTATGGGCAATACATCTATTTCAACCAACCTCGCGGCGTTCTGATTGTGTCTACCGGCGCTGATCGGAAATTCCGCGACACTGGCGTAAACGACCAGAATATCGAAATGTTCCGCAAGATCGCAGAAAGCCTGTGAGGTGTGTTCATGCAGAAACAAGACAGTATCAATGTACTCGGCGGCGTTCTGGCGCCCTGCTCACGCGATCCTCTGACCGGGTTCTTTCGGGATGGTGCGTGCAATACCTGCCCCGAGGATCAGGGCAGCCATACCGTTTGTGCCGTGATGACGGCCGAGTTTCTGGCATTCTCGAAATACGTCGGCAATGATCTGAGCACGGCTCGGCCCGAATTCGATTTCCCGGGTCTCAAGCCCGGTGACAGCTGGTGTCTGTGTGCCGGCCGGTTCCTACAGGCCCATGACGAAGGATGCGCCCCAAAGGTCCACTTGGAGGCGACCCATCAACGCGCGCTCGAGATTGTGCCGCTTGATATCTTGCTTCAGAACAAGGCGAATGCCTGACAGCCATTGCGCCTGGGGCGAGACCTGATCCGCGATCCAGTTTCGCCCCAATGTCAGAATGCCATTTGCCAGATCAGGCTGATGCTGTAGTTTTCGAAACCGCTTTCACCAATGCCATCGTAGAACACGTTTGCTGCAAGCAAGCTGTTGTTTTCCAACCGATAGTCGAGGCCCAGATCCGCACGGGCACGAGCGGTGTCGCCAATCGGTGTCACGCCCGGGGCGGTGCCGGTACCCGAAGTCGTGCTCCAAATCCCAGAAAGCCCGCCCGTCAGCATCATCTCTCCTCGTGACACTTGCAACGGGTGGCTGAAATCCACACCCAACCGTGCCGTCGTCAAACTGAAATCCTGCTGTGGAATCAGATTGCCCAGGCTGTCGGTATAAGCTTTCTGATCGTCACTGGCATAGCTTACGTCCAGCAATGGCATCAATGTCAGGGCGCCACGCTTTATCTCACCGGTTACGCGCGACTGGACCAGCCAACGGTCACTGTCGAAACTGTCCTCGTAGGTGCCAAACGGAGAGATGTTGTTGTCGGCCTGACCATAAAGAACGCGCCCTTCAAGAAACACCGAATGATTGGGCAATTTTGCCACCACATAAGGACCAACCAGCCAGCCCGTACCGTCCACGCTGGCCGGGCCGTTTTCCGTTTCGGCATAGTCGAATTGAAGCATGGCACCGATCAACAGGTTCGAATTGATCTGGCGATGAGCCCCGACAACTGCCAGTGCATAGGAGTTGTCAAAATCATCCTGCGAACTCCAGTTGCCGGTCACACTGAACCAGACGGGGCGCGCCGGATCACTGGCGAAATTCAGATACCCCGAGCCCTGCGTGACCGAAGCGTCCAGAACACCCGACCCCGAACGTTGCAGAAACTGGGTCAGTTTCGGCTGGTTCGTCACAAGGCTGTTGGCCCGGGCGTTCTGGAACGCCTGAATCTGACGTTGAGCATTTGTCACGGCCTGAAGCGTGCTGACCCTGTTTGACTCAAGGTTCAGATTCCCAGCCGCGTCCGAGAACACCCCTGCCGGAATAAAAAGCTCGATGGTGCCGTTGTTCTGGGGCGTCAAAGTGGCGACATAGCTGGTGCCGGACCCGGTCAGAGTAGCCGTTGCATTGGTGACAGACAGGTCGCCCACGGTGAAATCGGTGCTTGGTTCGCTCAGGGTAATGGTTGCTTGAAACGTTCCGCTGCCGGTCGGCATCAAGGCCCCGATCGTTGCAGTTGGCTGTGTCGTATCCACCAGAACGCGCGTGTTGACGATTTGAGTGTTCGTTACACCGGACAACGCGATCTCATAGCGATAAAGCGGCCCTCCGACGGTTTCGCGCGCGGTAAACGTAATCCCCATATACCCGTCTGCCGCATATGTGGAATCCGCGCCATCCTGACTGAGAATGGTTGCGCCGATATAGCCAAGGGAAGCAAGGCCGGCGGGCGTGATCGCACTCTGGTTCAAAATGCCGTTGTTGAAATAGAAACTGCCGCCGGGAACCTGCCCCGCCCCCCCCAGAGAAACAAAGGCCGTGCCGGTAAATGGGATATTGTTGAAAAAGATGCTTCCCCCGTTCGGCGTCGGAACCGAGGTTATGATGAAGCCGCCACCAAGAGCCGCACCCTCTTTCGCGCTTCCGATCATGAGTGCTGAAATCAGAAAACATAGGCACAACAGCCTCGAAATAACGGACCTAACCATTTTACCTCCTACAACACCGCGAGAGCGCTAAACACCAGGGCGCCCGGGCAAAGACACAGTGCCCCGAACCACGTCATCCATTGTCTCATCCATTGCAGAGACGTCCCCTGAACCGGCCGCAACTACGCCAGTTACCCAATAGTTAATTCAATTTGGAGACACTGTATAGAATTGGAAACAACTCAACTTTGGCGTGCGGGCCACATGGCCATGCACAAACCGCAAGGTAAAGGCGAAAAATCCCCGGAAAACACTTCGGACCTCGGTGTTTTCAGGGTGTCTTCTAGGCGAAAGGTCACAACAAGCCGAGACTTTGCAAGTCATATGCTCAAGATATGCCGGATACAGACCCTCGGCTTTGACGGGATATTCGCAACAATCTCGGGCAGGGGTCGCAACTGGCAGTTGTTGGGAAACAAATGCAGGCACAATGATCGAGGTTTCACAGCAGCCGGCGATTCTTCGGGCTTCTGTGTTGTCCTTACATGCGCATTGGCGGCGGCCCTTTTTGCAGGGCAACCTGATTTCGGCGGACATGTCACATGTAGGACTATCCCGCCTGTCCTGCCTTGGAAGTATTGCTTTCAGGTCTGCTTGAGCCATCGACCCCAAGACAGAGCAACCGGGACATGCCGCCCCGGTTCACACTCAGTCCGCCGTACGGCCTTCGGTGTCTGACATATCGAAGTTCAGATATTTGGCCACGGTCTGAACGTCCTTGTCTCCACGACCGCACATGTTCATGCAGATCAGGTGATCCTTGGGCAATTCCGGTGCGATCTTCATCACATGGGCCAAAGCGTGGCTTGGTTCCAGCGCCGGGATGATCCCCTCGGTTGCGCAGCACAGCTGGAACGCCTCGAGCGCTTCCTTGTCGGTGATCGAGACGTAATTCGCGCGTCCAATTTCGTGCAGCCAGGAATGCTCGGGCCCGATGCCCGGATAGTCCAGCCCGGCCGAGATCGAATAGCCTTCAAGAATCTGGCCATCGTCATCCTGCAACAGATAGGTCCGGTTGCCGTGCAACACGCCCGGCCGACCGCCGGTCAGCGAGGCGCAATGCTCCATTTTCTCGTTCACACCTTTTCCGCCCGCCTCGACGCCAATGATGTTGACGTCCTTGTCGTCGAGGAAGGGATAGAACAGACCCATCGCGTTCGAACCGCCGCCGATTGCCGCGATGATCGTATCCGGCAAACGGCCTTCAGCCTTCATCATCTGCTCTTTCGCTTCCTTGCCGATGATCGACTGGAAATCGCGGACCATTGCCGGATAGGGGTGCGGTCCAGCCACGGTGCCGATGCAGTAGAACGTGTCGCGCACATTAGTCACCCAGTCACGCAGCGCGTCATTCATCGCATCCTTGAGCGTCCCACGACCCGAGGTCACAGGGATCACCTCGGCCCCCAGAAGGCGCATGCGGAATACGTTCGGGGCCTGACGCTGCACGTCGTGCGCCCCCATATAGACAATGCATTTCAAGCCAAACTTGGCACATACGGTGGCGGTGGCCACGCCGTGCTGCCCTGCCCCGGTTTCAGCAATGATCCGGGTCTTGCCCATACGCCGCGCCAGAATGATCTGACCCAGCACGTTGTTGATCTTGTGCGCGCCGGTGTGGTTCAGCTCGTCACGCTTCAGATAGATCTTGGCACCCCCCAGATGCTCGGTCAGGCGTTCCGCAAAGTACAGCGGCGAAGGACGACCCACATAGTTTGTCCACAGGTCATCCATTTCGGCCCAGAAAGTCGGATCATCTTTGGCCTTGTTGTATTCCTCTTCCAGCGACAGGATCAGCGGCATCAGAGTTTCACTGACAAAACGCCCGCCGAAGATGCCGAAACGTCCCTGTTCGTCAGGGCCGGACATGAAGGAATTGAAAAGATCGTTGGCCATGGGTGTCTCCCTCGTCGTATCTGTTGTTCATAGGTGGTGGCAGCGGGATTTGCCATGGGCAAAACGCATCATTCCACAACCTGCGTGTTTTGACGCCAGACCTGAATCGCCTGTTCCGGCGAGGGCACACCAATGCACGGAAAATGATGAAACCTGTTCACATCCGCCAACCGACCGGCCGCCAACACGGCACGCCTGTGGGGGCCGGATTGGGAAAATGTCAGCATTGCTTCGATGTCTTGCCAGACACTGAATGAAAAATAGATGCCATCCTGCCTGAACAAGTCAGCGTGCAGGCACAATGGGTCGCCTTGCGCCTGCCGACAGGCCTGTCCCGCGCGCCAGAAAAACTCCGGCGCATGGTACCAATGTTTCAAGGAAACGCCCCCGATTGCTGCGAGCATGCTCAACCCCTCTGTTTCGAGGGATACGCAGCAAGATCTTTATCAGATCACCTGAGAGCCGATGCAAAGTCGCGGATCAGGGCCGCATCTTTCACGCCCGGCGCGCTTTCGACACCGGATGACACATCCACCTGCCGGGCACCTGTCATCCGGACAGCTTCGGCAACGTTCAGGGGTGTCAGGCCTCCGGCCAGCATCCAGGGTCGCCGCCAGTATTTCCGTCCGGCCAACAGCCGCCAGTCAAAGGCCAACCCGTTGCCGCCCGGCAATTCAGCCTCTCTGGGCGGTTTCGCATCGATCAGCAGTTGATCGGCCACCTCCGAGTAAAGATCGATGGCCGCCAGATCCTCGGCCTCGGCCACTCCTATGGCTTTCATCACCGGCAAACCAAATCGCTCGCGAATTCCGGAAACCCGTTCGGGCAATTCCTTGCCATGCAGTTGAAGCATATCAAGCGGTACAGTCGAAACGATGCCGTCCAATTCTTCGTCAGTGGCATTCACCACCAAAGCCACCTTGGCAACGCCAACCGGGACCAGATGCGCCAGTTCTGCGGCCCGCGAAACATCCAGATTGCGTGGCGATTTCGGAAAGAAAACGAACCCAACATAGCCTGCCCCGGCGTCTGCCGCAGCGCGCACGTGATCCGGTGCGGTCAGACCGCAGATTTTGAACCGAACATCAGGCATATCGGTCAGGCTCAGCTCGCCTCATCGAGAATGGCAAGCACGTCGTCCTTGCCTTCGTTTTGCTTTTTCTTGAGTTTCTTGACTTCGCGCTCAAGCTTGCGCACTTCGGTTTTCTTCACGGTCGCGTCGCGGCGGTGCTTGTGTTCCCGCAGCCATTCCCACAGGAAACCAATAACCAATCCTGCTGCAACACCCCCTAAAACCACCATAAACAGCGGCAGTGACGCGCTGAGGTTAAAACCCAGAAGCTCGGCCAGAGCATCCGGCATCAGTTTCAGTTCAACGGACTGAACATTGGCAAGAGACACGGAAATCAGGATGATCCCGAGAGCCGCCAGAAAAGCATATCGAAGGTAACGCATCATGGTGTCAGGCTTTACCGTTCAATCGATCCCTGAGCAACTTGCCAGTTTTGAAAAACGGTACACATTTTTCTTCGACCTGCACTGTCTCGCCCGTGCGCGGGTTGCGCCCAACACGCGCGTCGCGTTTTTTCACGGAAAAGGCACCAAAGCCCCGCAGTTCGACACGGTCACCGCGCGCCATGGCGTCTGTGACTTCTTCGAATACGGTGTTCACGATCCGCTCGACATCACGCTGATAGAGATGCGGGTTTTCGTCAGCGATTTTCTGAATCAATTCTGAACGGATCATGCGTGATACCCTCCCAGGCAGCCGGTGTGACAGGTCTACTGTTTTGACAGTATAGGAAAAAACCCGGAAGGGGGGAACGGATACTCTGAGTTTTGAGGCTTTATTTTGCCACATTCTCGCGCGAAATTTTATCTGTCAGGCCAATTTCCACACTTAATGCGCGATCAATCCCCATATTAACCCTGCGGTTCGGAACATATTGATTCGCAACAAAAACGGCCCCGCACTGTCGTGCGGAGCCGAAATTCATGCTTGGGATACTACCTTGGCTCAGTCGCCGGATTTCAACGCCGCACCCAGGATATCGCCCAGCGATGCGCCCGAATCGGAAGAACCGTACTGTTCCACGGCCTCTTTCTCTTCGGCGATCTCGCGCGCCTTGATCGACAGGCCCAGACGACGGGTCTTGCTGTCGACGTTGGTGACGCGGACGTCGACCTTGTCACCGACCGAGAAACGCTCGGGGCGCTGTTCGGCACGATCACGCGACAGATCCGAACGACGGATGAACGACTTCATGCCTTCGTATTCGACCTCGATGCCGCCATCTTCGATCGCGGTGACTTCGACGGTGATCACCGAGCCACGCTTCACGCCGCCCACGGCTTCGGCGAACTTGTCACCGCCCAGGGCTTTGATCGACAGCGAGATACGCTCTTTTTCGACGTCAACTTCCGAGACAACCGCCTGAACGACATCGCCCTTGCGGTAGTTCTGGATCGCATCCTCGCCACGCTCGTCCCAAGACAGGTCGGACAGGTGAACCATACCGTCGATGTCGCCTTCGAGGCCAATGAACAGACCGAATTCGGTGATGTTCTTGACTTCGCCTTCCACCTCGGTGCCCTCGGGGTGGGTTTCTGCAAACACTTCCCACGGGTTGCGCTGAGTCTGCTTCAGGCCCAGAGACACGCGACGCTTGGCGCCGTCGATTTCCAGAACCATGACGTCGACTTCCTGGCTGGTCGAAACGATCTTGCCGGGGTGGACGTTTTTCTTGGTCCAGGACATCTCGGACACGTGCACCAGACCTTCGACACCGGCTTCCAGCTCGACGAACGCGCCGTAGTCGGTGATGTTGGTAACGCGACCCTGATGGACCGAGCCCAGCGGGTACTTGGCAGCAACCAGATCCCACGGATCTTCCTGCAGCTGCTTCATGCCCAGGCTGATGCGGTGGGTCTCTTTGTTGATCTTGATGACCTGAACCTTGATGGTTTCGCCGATCGTCAGGATCTCGGATGGGTGGTTCACACGGCGCCATGCCATGTCGGTGACGTGCAGCAGGCCGTCAACGCCGCCCAGGTCAACGAATGCACCGTACTCAGTGATGTTCTTGACAACACCCTCGACGGTCTGACCTTCGGACAGGTTGCCGATGACTTCGGCGCGCTGTTCGGCACGCGATTCTTCCAGGATGGCGCGGCGCGAAACAACGATGTTGCCACGGCGGCGGTCCATTTTCAGGATCTGGAACGGCTGCTTCAGACCCATCAGCGGGCCGGCGTCGCGCACGGGGCGAACGTCAACCTGCGAGCCGGGCAGGAACGCAACTGCGCCACCCAGATCGACGGTGAAACCACCTTTGACGCGACCAAAGATTGCACCTTCGACGCGCTGGTCGTCGGCATATGCTTTTTCCAGACGGTCCCATGCCTCTTCACGGCGGGCCATCTCGCGCGAGATGACGGCTTCGCCACGGGCGTTTTCTGCGGCACGCAGGTAAACTTCGACCTCGTCACCAACAGCGATTTCAGGGGCTTCGCCGGGATTTGCGAATTCTTTCAGATCAACGCGGCCTTCCATTTTGTAGCCTACGTCGATGATGGCTTGGCCGGCTTCGATCGCCAGAACCTTGCCTTTGACAACAGACCCCTCTTCGGGTGTGTCCATTTCGAAGCTTTCATTCAGGAGGGCTTCGAATTCCTCCATGGATGCGTTAGCCATGTGGCGTTGTTTTCCTTTACAATACGTTTTTGCTGGCCGAGCGGTTGTCTCCGCCGGTCTTGTTTCATGATGTCTTCAGGCGTGATCCGGTGCGCCCCTGAGCAAACAAACACAAAGGGCCGAGGTAACTCGGCCCTGCTCAGAAACGTCATCCGGACGTTGACCGCCCTTGTATCGACAGCGCGCGTATAGGCGGATTCCCCGGTATGTGCAAGGGCAAAGCCCATATTTTCAAGGTTTGGCGGCTCTGTACCCAGGCGCGTTGCCGGTTTTGAAGGTTCAAACCCCGGCATCGCGCCGCAGCATGGCCTGCTCAATTGCGTCCAGTCGCATCAACGCTGCGGATGGGTTGCGCGCACCTCCGGCCCGGTTCCAGATTTTTTGCGCAGAAACGGGGCTCCACGGCAAGCTTGCCGAGGCCAACCACAGGCGAAGCCCTGACGGCAGAGAGTCGTAGACCTGCATAGGCGCCGCCTGTCGTCTCCGACGTTTGAGGGTGCTCCGCAAGTTCCGACCCCTTGTTTGCCCTTGTTTCTTCTGTTGTAGCAATACGGTCGCCTTTCGCTAAGTATATGTGATTACATTACATATTGATAAAACAGTTGGAAGTAAAAAAGACGGGGAAATTGCGCCCCGCCTTTCCTGCAAACATTCCCTGCGCGACGGGCAGGAAGCAGTCAGAACAGTTGCAGATCCTTTTTGCCGCTTTGGATTTCAGCAAAGTTCGGCATGTTCTCGATGACAACAGGGGCTGGCGCCGTGCCCGGCATCGCCACTGTAGGCTTCATTGCCGCCGCCATTCCAAAGGCAGGTTGATCAAGTTCCCCCCGGATATCGCGCAACAGTGTTTTGTGATCCGGCATGGATTTAACGATCTTCGCCAGATCCATTTTCGCGTTCTTCATACCCTGGAACCAAATCGGTTTCTTCAACGGTCGAAGACGATCACGGATGCCTGAACCATAGCCCGTATCATAAACCTGTTTGCCCAAAAGAACGGTCTGATAAACGCGGCTGTCAAACAAAGTGGCGAACTCGATATCGTGGTCCATCGGCAGGCGATACTGCCACAAGTCAAGATTTTCGGCCAACCGATCCGGTATCTTCATCTCGGTGCGCGCATCGATCCAGTATTGGTCATCGGTACGGTTGCCCAACCGATAGTGCAAACAGATGAATTCCAGAACCTCATTATAGAGCTTGTCCATCTGTCGATTGTATCTGTCCCTCAGCGAAGGCTCGATGTCTCGCGTGGGCAAATGCTCGGCGAACCAGCGTATCGCATGGTCAATCATATGGATCGCCGTGCTTTCCAGCGGTTCAATGAACCCGCCGGACAGGCCTATGGCCACGCAATTCTTGACCCAGGCATTGCGCACGCGACCGACGCGCATCGGGATCACGCGCGGTGTCAAACCTTTGCCGCTGTCACCCAGCCACTCAAGGTATTCGTCCGCTGCCTGATCATCCGTGCGGTGTGCCGACGAATAGACATATCCTGTGCCCACACGGTTAAAAAGCGGCACGCGCCACGTCCAACCTGCACCCAAGGCAGTGGATCTGGTGGCGCTTTCGATCTTGTCAGGATCCGGATGCTCGATCTGCAACGCCATGGCCCGATCATTGGGCAGGTAGTCAGAGTAATCCAAAAATGGCTCGCCAAGTGCCTTGTTGATGATCAGCCCACGGAACCCGGTGCAATCCACGACCATCTCAATGTCATGGCGGCCTTTTGCCTCGAGCATGAGATGACTGACATTGCCCTGTTCATCCAGTTCAACCGTTTGCACCTCATCCCGGATATGCTCCACTCCGCGCTTCGTGCAGACCTTGGTCAGCATGCCTGCAAACTTTACGGCATCCAGATGATAGGCATAACCAAACCGTTGTTCGAATTCCGGCTGCCCCAACTGACGCGCGCCCTTACACAAACGGGCCAGATCATCATGCGGCGATATGGACTGCGTGAAATCCCTGTCGCCATTGCCGAAGCGCAGGAAATACTCGGCGGCCTCCAGCCCCTCAAGCATCTGGCCGTGCGCAAAGGGGTTCATGTAGTCGATGCGATTGCCCTTGGCGTCATTGTTCCAATTGCAGAACTTCACACCCAGCTTGAAGGACGCGTTGGTCTCGCGGAAGAAACTCCGCTCTGAAATACCCGCCTGACGCAGCGTGACAGGCATCCGCGGAACCGTGGCTTCACCCACCCCCACGGTCGAGATGTTCGGGCTTTCGATCAGGCAGATTTGCGGTCGATCCTTGGGCGCTGACGTGCGGGAAAACACCATGTCCAGGATCAGCGCGGTCATCCATCCAGCCGTACCGCCACCCACGATGGTGATTTTGTTCAAACGATTGTTCATGTAGTTTTGTCCCTGTTGGCTTGGGAATTTTTTGCTGCGCCCCTGCTTTTTTGCGGGTTGTGTCGCAGCTTTCCCTTTTCGCTGGGAAGAAACTATAACAGCTTTCCTGAATCCATCTAGGGTCTATGACGCACCGGCCTGAAGGCCCGTCCGTGCAACGTCGGCCAATCAGCTGGCGTCACGCCAGTCCCATATTCACGATGCAGTCAGATCTCTTCGCCTTTCTTCAGCAGTTCCTCAATCAACTCACGTTGCAGATCGGTGCTGTCGCCGCCTCCGAACTCTGCCGCGCCGCCGGAATACAGGGTGCCATATGTCCTGGCGATGTTCACAGTCTGGGCCAGCCCCGAGATCAGCTGGTCTTTTTCCAAAAGGGACAATGGGTGGATAAACGCAGCCCACAAGGTGCCATTGGCAATCGCATAACGGGCATCCAGCGTGCTGTCGAAATTGGCCTGCATCATTCGGATCAAGTCTTCCTCCGACAGCGCATCGGCGCTGCGGATCGGGACCATGGCCCGCATCCGATCCGCATTGGTGTCGGTGATGACCAAGACCTCCACCCCTGCAATCGTCAATTGAAACCCGGGGCCGCTCGGCTCTGCTTCGGGGTCAAGCGCGAAAAGAATGTTGCCCAGCCGTTCATACGTCATCGGCGGCTCGGCTTCGGGTGGGTTTTGCACGGGCTCTTGCGCGGCAAGGCTTCGGGCAATGAAAACAAGGATGAGGGCTAATCGGATCATGATGGCACTCCTGCGGGCATTCTTTCAGCATAGGTACGCAAAACCACACTGACCAAACAAAGCTTGGTGAACGCACCTTCTGGACATTCAGATACTTGTACGATCTGCAATATCTGATGGCCTATCTGCGATTACACGTCCAGCTTTCATCCCCTAACTATGTTTCACCGGTCGACGATCCGATCGACCCGAACCCAGAACCAAGAGGAAACGTGTAATGAAAACTATCGTCTTCACCGCCCTGGCAGCCGCCATCGCCCTGTCCACTCCGGCATTTGCCGCGGACGAAATCAACGTGTCGAACGGCATCTCGGCCGCAGGTGCCCCGCTTGCCGCACATGGGGTCGATCTGGTTGCTTTGGTCAATGATGGTAATCCGGTCGAAGGCTTCGCCACCCACTCGGCGACCTATGATGGCGCATCCTATTACTTCACCACAGCCGCCAACCTCGAGGCGTTCGAAGCAAACCCGGAGGCCTACCTGCCGCAGCATGGTGGGTTCTGTTCATTCGGCGTATCGGTCGGCAAGAAGTTCGACGGAGACCCGGATCAGTACCTGGTCGCAGATGGAAAACTGTACCTGTTCCTGAACGCCGAAACCCGCGCGGCCTTCCTGAAGGACGTTCCCGCCACCGCAAAAACAGCGGACGAACAGTGGGCAAACATCAAGAGCATCGCCGTAGGCGAGCTTTAAACTCCGCCCCTGCCTGCGACGTCAGCGCGTCGCGGGCAGTTTTACGCTTATGATTTCAAGCGCTTTGGCCAATGCAGCCTCGATACTGAGGTCTGTCGTGTCCAGTTGCACTGCATCCTCAGCTGGCTTCATCGGCGCAGCGCTGCGCTCTGCGTCGCGGGCATCCCGCTCTTTGACATCTGCCAGAACCTGTTCGCGCGTCACGTCAGCACCTTTTGCACTAAGCTCCAGAAACCGGCGTTCGGCTCGCACCTCCGGACTGGCCGTTACAAACAGCTTCACCTCGGCATTGGGACAAATCACCGTCCCGATGTCGCGCCCGTCCAAAACGGCTCCGCCCGACCTTCGGGCAAAGGCGCGCTGAAAATCCACCAAGGCGGCGCGAACCTCGGGGATCACCGCCACTTTGGATGCGGCCTTCGCGATTTCAGCCGTGCGCAGATCACCCTGCTCAAGCTCTTCGGCGGTCAGGGCCTGCGCTGCTTCAAGCGCGCCAAACCCTTCAAGAGTACGCCGCCCAACGGCGCGATACAGCAAGCCGGTGTCCAGATGCGCGAACCCGAAATGCGCCGCAACGGCCTTGGAGATCGTGCCCTTGCCCGCAGCCGCAGGTCCGTCAATGGCGACAGTGAAGCTCACCTGCGCTCTACCTTTGCACCAAGCAACGCCATCAACGGTTCAAAAATCGGGAAGGATGTCGCGATCGGACTACCATCATCCACGCTTACCGGGTTCTGCGCGCCCATGCCCATCACCATGAAGGACATGGCAATGCGGTGATCCAGGAAGCTTTCGCACGTCCCGCCGCCCGGAACCTTGCCGATACCCAACCCTTCGACCGACCACCAGTCGTCACCCTCGTTGACCGTGACGCCGTTGGCGCGCAGACCGCGTGCCATGGCATCGATGCGGTCGCTTTCCTTCACCCGGAGTTCCTTCACTCCGCCCATCATCGTGGTGCCCGTGGCGTTTGCGGCAACCACGGACAAAACGGGGTATTCGTCGATCATCGAGGCCGCGCGTTCAGGCGGTACGTCAATACCCTTCATGTCTGGCGAGTATTTCGCGCGCAGATCGGCAACCGGCTCGCCGCCCTCTTCGCGCTCGTTTTCATAGGTCAGGTCGGCGCCCATCTCGCGCAGCGTCGTGAACAGGCCCGCGCGCGTGGGGTTCAGGCCGATACCCGGCACCAGAACGTCCGAACCGGGCGTGATCAGCGCCGCGCAAACCGGGAAGGCCGCGCTGGACGGGTCGCGTGGAACGGCGATGACTTGCGGCTTCAATTCCGGGCGCCCCGTCAAAGTGATGACCCGGCCTTCAACAGTGTCTTCCACGGTAATTTCGGCACCGAAACCGGACAACATCCGCTCGGAATGATCGCGCGTCGCCTCTTTCTCGATAACCACGGTTTTACCGGGGGCATTCAGCCCCGCCAGCAGAACGGCGGATTTCACCTGGGCCGAGGGCACCGGAACTTCGTACCGGACCGGAGTCGGGTCCGACGCACCGACGATCGTCATGGGCAAACGCCCCCCCGAGCGGCCCACGGCCTGCGCCCCAAACAGCGCAAGCGGATCCGTTACCCGCGCCATGGGGCGCTTGTTCAGGCTGGCATCACCAGTAAAGGTTGCCGTAATCGGCGAGGTCGCCATGGCACCCATGATCAGCCGGACTCCGGTGCCGGAATTGCCGCAGTCAATCACCTGATCCGGTTCGGCAAACCCGCCGACGCCCACGCCATGCACCGTCCATTCGCCGCCGCCATGATCTGTGACTTCGGCCCCGAAGGCCCGCATTGCCTTTGCGGTGTCCAAGACGTCCTCACCTTCGAGCAACCCCGAGATCCTGGTCTCGCCCACAGCCATCGCGCCAAGGATCAACGACCGGTGCGAAATCGACTTGTCGCCCGGCACCTCTGCCGTGCCGGTCAGCGGGCCGCAGGGATGCGAAGTCATCGGGATGGGCGTTCCGTGTCCGGACATGGGGGCTCCTTTTGCGCTATCAGTGCTCAAGCCGATTAGCGAATTGGCACCGGTTGGTCCAGCGGCAATCAGTCATTGCGGCGGAAGGTCAGGTAGTGGGGCGTGCGACCTTCACGCAAGGCTTTCTGCTCGTAGCGTGTGGAAATCCAGTCGTCCCACGGCTCGCGCCAATCTGCGGGGCGCTCGGCCAGCCACTCGAACCCGGCGCGGGGGACTTCCTCGAGAGTCTGCCGCACATAGTCGGGGATGTCCGTGGCGACCCGGAAGATCGATCCGGGCTTCAAGACCTTTGCCAACGGTTCAAGATGTTCCGGTGTCACGAAACGGCGACGATGATGCCGGGTTTTGGGCCACGGGTCAGGATACAGAAGGAAGGCGCGCGATATGCTGGCCTCTGGCAGAACGTCGAACAGGTCTCGGGCATCGCCGGGATGCACGGCAAGGTTATCAACCCCCGCCTGCCGAATTTTGCCCAGCAGCATGGCAACGCCGTTGATATAGGGCTCGGCCCCGATGATGCCGATGTCGGGGTTGCTTTGCGCCTGATGAACCAGATGCTCGCCGCCGCCAAAGCCGACTTCCAGCCAGACCGGCTTGCCGCCGAACAACTTGTTCAGGTCCAACGGCCTGCGTTCGGGGTTTGTATCCCAATCCACCGCACCGGGCGACAAAGCCGCCAGATCTTCGTTCAGATAGGTCTTTTGGCTGGGCTTCAGGGTCTTGCCCTTGAAGCGGCCATAGAAGTTTCTGCGCGGGCGTTGTGGGGTCTCGGTGCTCATGGCGGTCGCCATACTGCGCGCCAGAGAACGTTGCAAGGGCGCGCGGTACGCACAAGGAAAAAGCGCGCCCTGGAAGGCGCGCTTTGTGTTGTTCAGATCAGACTGCGGATTTCAACGCATCGACCAGATCGGTGCGCTCCCAGCTGAAACCCCCATCATCGCTCGGCTGGCGACCAAAGTGGCCGTAAGCAGCTGTGCGCTGATAGATCGGTTTGTTCAGTTGCAGATGCTGGCGAATGCCGCGCGGTGTCAGATCCATGACCTCACCCACAGCTTTTTCGATAACCGCATCCGCCAATTGGCCGGTTCCGTGCGTGTCGGCATAGATCGACAGCGGCTTGGACACGCCAATCGCGTAGCTCAGCTGAATCGTGCAGCGTTCGGCCATGCCGGCCGCCACGACGTTTTTGGCCAGATAGCGTGCTGCGTATGCTGCCGAGCGGTCAACCTTGGTCGGGTCTTTGCCCGAGAACGCGCCGCCGCCATGAGGGGCCGCACCGCCATAGGTATCCACGATGATCTTGCGCCCGGTCAGGCCCGCGTCACCATCCGGTCCGCCGATAACGAACTTTCCGGTCGGGTTGACGTGCCATTCGGTTTCGGCCGACAGCCAGCCGTCAGGCAGGGTTTCGCGGATATAAGGCTCGACGATGGCGCGGATATCATCCGAAGACAACGCTTCATCCAGATGCTGCGTAGACAGAACGATCGAGCTGACGCCGACCGGCTTGCCGTCGCGATAAACGACTGACAGCTGCGACTTTGCGTCGGGGCCCAAAGCAGGTTCGGTACCATTCTTGCGTACTTCCGCCAGTCGCCGCAGGATAGCGTGCGAATACTGGATCGGTGCGGGCATCAGCGCCGGAGTTTCAGTCGTGGCATAACCGAACATGATGCCCTGGTCGCCGGCACCCTCGTCCTTGTCATCCGCAGCATCAACGCCCTGAGCGATATGGGCGGATTGTTCGTGCAGCAGATTGGTTACTTCGACGGTTTCGTGGTGAAACTTGTCCTGCTCGTAACCGATGTCTTTGACACAGTCGCGGGCGATCTGTTCGATGCGTCCCATGTAATCGTGCAGCTTGTCTTGATCAGACAGACCTACTTCGCCACCGATCACAACCCGGTTGGTCGTGGCGAAGGTTTCGCAGGCCACACGGGCTTCTGGTTCTTCATTGAGAAATGCATCAAGGACAGCATCCGAGATGCGGTCACAGACCTTGTCGGGATGCCCTTCGGAAACGGATTCCGAAGTAAATGTATAGTTCTGTCGGGACATAAATGCGCTCCATTAGGGGTTTCTCCGCCACGCCAGGAAGCCGTTGTGACAGGTCACAGACGCATACGCTCGCTTAAAGATGGGGTCAATCTCTAATTATTTGGTCAGGCGACGGATGTTGAACCACGCCAATGCAGTAAGAAACAATAGCAGTCCAAGAACAGGGCTGTCCCCGATGCGGGAATAAACTGTTGGCTGATGTGGCTGCGGCAGGATCGCATCCACATATCCCGCCTTGCCCAGCGCCAATGCGGCCGTGACCTGACCCAATGGGTCAATCATGGCCGATATGCCGGTATTGGCCGAACGGATCATCGGCAGACCCTGTTCAATTGCCCTCATCCGGGCCTGTGCCAGATGCTGAAACGGTCCCGAACGCGTTCCGAACCACGCGTCATTGGTGATCTGCAACAGAAAGTCCGCCCGACCCGCCGCCCCGTTCACATCCTGCGGGAACACGGCTTCGTAACAGATCAGAGGCAGCGCCTTTCCCAATTTGCCAAGGCCTAAGAGCTCGGGCCCCGGCCCTGCGCTGAATCCATGCCCCGTTGTGGCCGCCATCCCATAAATCCCAAAACGGCCCATCAACTCGCCAAAAGGCACATATTCTCCAAACGGGGCCAGATGGTGTTTGTCATACAGACCGCCCTGCTGCCCGGCTTCATCCAGATAGACCATCGAGTTGAAAATCCTCGGGCCGTCTCCGCGCTGGATCCCCAAAACCACGGGCGTCCCCTGAGCGGCATCCGCAATGGCCGTCAAATACGATTGCGCGCTGCCCAGCCAGGCTGGAACTGCGGTCTCGGGCCAGACGATCAGGTCCGGTCTGGGCAAAGCGGCGGAATATTCAATCTGACGGGCAAAGAACAAGGGCGCATATGCCGGGTCCCACTTTTGGTGCTGCGGCGCGTTGGGCTGAACAACACGAACTGTGTGCGGGCCTTCCTGCACTATTGGCCGCATCGACGCATAGCCAACTGCCAGCGCCGCCGCCGCAGATGTAAATCCCAGTGGACGGAGCAGTGCCCGCAAGCGTCTTTCCTGAATCAGTGCCGCCCCTATCGGAAACGCCACGGCAAATGTCAGCGCATTCAGGCCATACGGCCCTACCAGAGACAGCAATTGCGCCACGGGCGTATTCACCCAGATTTGCGCCACTCCGCCCCAGGGGAACCCGGTCAGCACGTATCCCCGTGCCAGTTCAGCCAGCGACAGCGTCGCGATCAGCAAAACGCTTTGCTGCATGGCGGTCGCGCCAACATGCCGCGCCAGTCGAAACGCAACCGCCCAGAACAAGGCGAGCCCGCCGGCCATAAACACCAGCGCAAACGGTGCCATCCAGGCGTGGCGCTCTGCATCCACCTGGAAGGGCTCGATGATCCAGCTGAGCGCATGGGCAAAATAGCCGGTGGCGAAGAACCAGCCGATCCACCCCGCGCGAGCACGAGTTTCACTGGCGAGGAACACCGGAACGATCAAAACCAGTGCAACAACAGTAGCGCCCCAATACCCATGCGGTGCCTGACCAAAAGCGCCGAAGGCGCCCAGTGCGGCGGCGGCAAACAATCTCAACGATAACGGCCAGCCCCTGACAGGCGTCATGCAGAGACGTCCGGCAGCATGACGCGCAACCGTTTGATGCGTCGCGGGTCGGCTTCAATCACTTCGAATTCCGGCCCTTCCGGATGGATCACGACCTCACCCCGTGCCGGAACACGCCCGGACAGCATGAACACCAGCCCCCCCAGCGTGTCGATGTCTTCTTCATCCACATCCTCGTGGCTGGTCAAGGATCTGCCGATCTCGGCTTCGAAGTCCTCAAGCGGCACACGTGCCTGCACAACGTAACAGCCCGGCTTTTCCTGCACCCAAAGCTGATCTTCGTCTGCATCGTGTTCGTCCGCGATCTCACCCACGACCTGCTCGATCAAGTCTTCGATCGTCAGCAGCCCGTCGACGCCGCCATACTCATCAATCACCAACGCCATATGGCGACGTTCGGTCTGCATCTTGGTCAGCAGGACACCGATCGGCATTGAAGGCGGCACAAACAAAAGCGTGCGCAACATGGATTTCAGGTCAAACTTGTCGGCACCGCCATTGAAACCATGGGTCAGTGCGAAATCCTTGAGGTGAACGAAGCCCAACGGCGTATCCAGCGTTCCTTCATAGACCGGGATTCTGGACAACCCACTGTCCCGGAACACGTCAGCCAGTTCATCCTTGGTGATGGTAGAAGGAACCGCGATGATCTCGGCCGTTGGAATGGCCACGTCTTCGACGCGCATCCGGCGCAGGTTCATCATCCCGTGAGGCCGAGCGGCCGCTGCGCTCTGCCCATTCATCCCCGGGTTTTGCTGAGTCTCATGACCCGAAAACGCGTCGAAAATGCGGGAAATAAACCCGCTTTTCTCTTCTGTATCATTGCCGCTGTCCTGAGGTTGCGCGCTTTGCGCCGCCCTAGAACTGCCGTCTGTTTCGCCCATTACCTTGTTCCAACTGATCGGGTCACATGACCCACCTTATACCTTATATGGGTCATCGATACCCAATTTGCCAAGTATCTCGACCTCAATCCCTTCCATCAAAGCGGCATCGGGGTCACGAATGTGATCATATCCCAGCAAATGCAACGTTCCGTGAACAAGCAAATGGATGACGTGATCATCAATGTCCTTGCCCGCCTCATCCGCCTCACGCGCGCAGGTGTCGAAGGAGATCGCAATATCGCCCAAAGGAATTTCACCGGTGAAATCCGGCTTTGGCGGATGCGGCGCTTGCCCGGATTCGTCCGGGGCCAAGTCTTCTGCCGGCCAGCTCAGAACATTGGTGGCGGCTGGTTTGCCGCGAAACTCGGCGTTCAGCTCCGAAATGCGCGCATCATCGCATCCCAGAACGCTGATCTCGCAAAGCTCAGGGTCCAGTTCCGCATGGGACAGGACGGCGGATATCGCTTGCCGCGACAAAGCTTCAAGCCCTTGCCACCGGTCGTCTTCGACAGTGAGTTCCAGATTCATCTTATCGCACAACAGCCCTGTGAATGAGCCTTGCAATCAACTGGTTTCGCGGCCCGCATCCGCCTCATACGCTTCGATGATCGCGGCCACAAGCGGGTGGCGAACCACGTCCTTGGACGTGAAATAGTTGAAACTGATGTTGGGGATCGTTTTCAACAGTCTTTCGGCATCCTGCAAACCCGACTGAACGCCGCGTGGCAAATCCACCTGAGACCTGTCGCCGGTGATTACCATACGGCTGCCTTCGCCCAGACGAGTCAGGAACATCTTCATCTGCATGGTCGTGGCGTTCTGTGCCTCGTCCAGCACCACAAAAGCATTGGCCAACGTGCGTCCACGCATGAACGCCAGCGGCGCTATTTCGATTCGCTTTTCCTCGATCAGCTTGGCCAGCTGCTTGCCGGGCAGAAAATCGTTCAGCGCGTCGTACAGCGGCTGCATGTAGGGGTCGACCTTGTCCTTCATGTCACCGGGCAGATAGCCCAGTTTTTCACCCGCCTCGACCGCCGGACGGCTGAGGATGATTCGATCCACATGCCCGCCAATGAACATCGACACGCCCACCGCGACAGCCAGATAGGTTTTCCCCGTGCCAGCAGGCCCAATGCCAAATGCAAGCTCATTTTGAAACAGTGACTGCACATAAGCTTTCTGGGCGTCCGTGCGCGGTTCCACCAGTTTCTTGCGGGTTTTGATCTCGACTGAACCGCCCTTGAACATTTCCAACTGATCGCCGTCGCGGCTGCCGGTCCCCTGTTCCGAACTACCCATCCGCAGTTCTCGGTCCACGTCCGCGGCCTCAACCTCGCGCCCTCCTTCCAATCGCGTATAAAGCGATTGCAGCACCTCAATCGCCTGCTTCTGGGCGTCTTCATCGCCCATCACGACAAGCTGATTGCCGCGGCGCACGATCTGGACGGAAAGCTTGCTTTCGATGTCGGTCAGATTGCGGTCGTATTCGCCGCACAGGTCAATCAACAATCGGTTGTCGGGAAACTCTAAAAACGCCTCGCGTTGGGGCATTTCGTCTTGCGGTGGGGTCAGGGCACCGATGGCCAATCCGTTCTCCTGTCTTGGCAGTTCTCCCCGAGCGTAGACAACAAATCTTGGTGGGCGCAAGCCACAGTTTCAAAAATAAGCCCACGGATGACAAAAGCGCCGATCATACAAAAGAAAAAAGCCTGTCAGACGCGCATCAGAACGTATAGTTCAGCCCGAATCTCAAGCCGCCGTATTTCGGTGTGGACTTCGTGGAAAAGCCCGAACCGAATTGAACGTCTTCGGATTTGAACTGAACGTATTCGTATTCGCCGGTGACCGACCAATTGTCTGTCAGCTTGTGTTCGGCACCGATGCTTGCGGTATATCCGCCCCGCCGATCCGACAACGCAAAATTCTGTGTCGAAGTCCCCGTTGCGATATTGTTGGTTGTCTCAACATCCCCCCACAAGTAACCGACACTGAAAAAGTACAGAACCCGACCGTTTCGACTTGTCAGGCCGCTTCGGTACCTGAGGGACAAAACGTCAGAAACCTCTGTCCCACCCTGAACATCGGCACCAGAGATCTGGGTTCTGACACTATCGTCCAAGGATCCGAAATCATAACTGACTTCAAAACCATAAACGAAATCACGCCCCCACCTTGAAGGCAGAACACCACGCCAGCCACCACGAAAGCCACCGTATGCGCCGGATACGTTCAGGTCGCCAATATCAAACAGCCCGGCGGGCGTTCTCAGACCAAATCGATCGTCCCAGCCAGATGCGTAGCCGCCAGCAATCCCCAGGTAAAATGCACTGACGTCACTGCTGAACTTCTTGGGGCTGATAACGACAGGATCGGTTGTCGTGCCCTTCAGGTCTCCGGCAATCGTCGCGCTGGCAAAAAAAGTGACAACCGAGGCCAAAGGCAAGGTTTTCACTAGGCTCAGGGTCCTGAAGCTGTTCAAGATTGGCACTCGTACCTCCATCACTCCGATCTCGGGATCGGCGAATAATCGTTTTTTTGACGCAAAAACGGCGCCTGAAAAAACATGGCTCCTCTCCGAGCATAGTTCCAAGCAATAAATCAAGGGTAAATTTTCGAAACAAACACCAACTATGGTGTCTGAACGGCGGAATCTTACCGACTCAGAGCAGCTCACCCGCCAAAGAATTGGCGCCCGAGTCGGTGATCCGGACCTCTTTCAGATCACCAACGGCAATCCCGGTGCCCTTCACGTGCACCGAATGCAGATACTCGGATTTTCCGACCATCTGGCCCGGCAGGCGGCCCGGTTTTTCAAACAAAACGCGGACTGTACGACCGACCATACCGTCCTGAATTTCCCTTTGGTGTCTTGTGATAAGGGCCTGAAGGCGCTGCAATCGATCATCCGCCGCAGCCGGATCAACCTGAGCCCGTTCGGCCGCCGGTGTTCCCGGGCGTGTGGAATACTTGAAGGAATAGGCGTAGCCGTATTTGACCTCTTCAACCAAATCCATCGTTGCCTGAAAATCCTCTTCGGTTTCTTCGGGGAAGCCGACGATGAAATCCCCTGACATCACGATATCCGGGCGCGCCGCACGAATGCGTTCGATCAGGCGCAGATAGCTTTCTGCCGTGTGGCTGCGATTCATTCGCTTGAGGATACGGTCCGAGCCCGACTGAACCGGCAGGTGCAGATACGGCATCAGTTTCTCACAGCTGCCATGTGCCTCGATCAGGTCGTCGGCCATGTCATTGGGGTGCGACGTGGTGAAACGAATACGTTCCAGCCCGTCAACCTTGTTCAGTTCCCAGATCAGCCCTGCCAGGGTCATGTCTCCGTCGGGGCCGGCCCCGTGATAGGCGTTCACGTTCTGGCCCAACAGCGTGATCTCGCGCACGCCGCGTTCAACCAGATCATGGGCTTCGCGGATGATGCGATCCGCGGGGCGGCTGACTTCGGCCCCACGCGTATAAGGCACCACGCAGAAGGCGCAGAACTTGTCGCACCCTTCCTGAACGGTCAGAAACGCCGTCGGGCCGCGTTTGGCCTTGGGACGGTTTTTCAGTTTTTCGAACTTGTCTTCCTCGGGGAAATCGGTGTCCAGCGCCTTTTCGCCCGCACGGGTCTTGGCCTCCATCTCGGGCAGACGGTGATAGCTTTGCGGACCGACGACCAGATCGACCAGCGGCTGGCGGCGCATGATTTCTTCACCTTCGGCCTGCGCAACACAGCCTGCCACACCGATCTTCAGGTCAGGCTTTTCGGCCTTCAGACCCTTGAAGCGACCGAGTTCCGAATACACTTTCTCAGCCGCTTTTTCGCGGATGTGACAAGTGTTCAGCAGAATCATGTCGGCATCGTCAGGCGTTTTGGTTTCGACATAGCCCTGCCCGCCCAGCGCCTCGGACATGCGTTCACTGTCATAGACGTTCATCTGACAGCCATAAGTCTTGATAAACAGCTTCTTCGGTTCGGACATGGGACGGGCCTTTGCATTCGCTGGATCGGCGTCATCTATACGCTTCGAACGCCGCTTGCAATGCGGGCGCAATTACCCGAATTTGGCAGGACTTTCCAGCAAGGCCGGACCAAAAAGCACCCGATGACGTACGATTCCCTCGACCATTTCCTGAAATCGGGACAGGCCGCACTGTCCAAAGGCCCCGTAGCATTGATTTTTGCCGAGGACGACGTTGAGCTGGCCAGCTCGCTGCACCATCATCTAAGGCTCGGCTTCAAATCCGTGATCGTCTTTGCCCCGGACGAGTTTCACCTGACAGAGGACCTGTCCGCCAAGGTGCATCGGATCAATTTGAAAAGTGTTCCCCGGCTGGTCGTGTTCGAAACCATAAACAGGATCATTCAGGCCGCACCCGGCATCTGGATGTATTATTGCTACAACGCCGAATACCTGTTCTTTCCCTACTGCGAAACGCGCAGCGTGGGCGAGATGCTTGTCTTTCATGGTGAAGAGCGTCGCAATGCGATGCTCAGCTATGTCATTGACCTGTACGCCGAGGATCTGACCACACATCCCAATGGAGTGGCCCCCGATCAGGCCATGTTCGACAGTGTTGGCTATTATTCCCATACCCGCCACGACCCAAGCGGCCAACCGCTGGACCGTCAGGTGGATCTTTCCGGTGGGTTGCGATGGCGGTTCGAGGACCACATTCCCTACGAACGTCGCAGGATCGACCGCATCGCATTGTTCAAAGCGCAAAAAAACCTGGTGCTGAAACCCGATCACACCTTCAACGAACCGGAATACAATACCTATTCCTGCCCCTGGCATCACAACCTGACGGCAGCCATTTGTTCCTTCCGTGCCGCGAAGGCTCTGAAATCCAATGCGGGGTCAACCTTTGACATCCGAAGCTTTCGCTGGCGCAACTCGGTGCCGTTTGAATGGCAGTCCCGCCAGCTGCTGGATCTCGGGCTGATCGAATCAGGTCAGTGGTTCTGAGCCGGCCTGGCGCTGCAACAAGATCGGAAACCAGTCCTCGCGCAGGCGCTGTCCCGGCGTCATGTCATGACCGGGAAACGGGGGCGAGGTTCGGCCGGGGCGCTCTACATACCGGGCATCGTCGCCCACCAGCCGCAGTGAAAAGGCGCGGCGACGGCTGTCCGACTGGTTTCCGCGCGCACCGTGCAGCGTGCGATAGTTGAAAGCGACGGCATCGCCGGGCTCCATCTCGAATTCGACGATCTTCATACCTTCGGCATCCGGATCCGGCACAGGGATGTACTGACCTTCATCCGGGAAATAGCCGTCCTCGGAAACCCATCGGGTCGGCAGAACTTCTTTCTCCCATCGGTGCGACCCGGCGACACACCGCAGCGTCGCCTGCCTGACCGGATCAAGCGGAGACCAGAAGCTGATCGTCTGCTGACCCTCGACGAAATAATATGGGCCGTCCTGATGCCACGGTGTCGCCATCGACGTACCGGGTTCCTTGACCAGCACGTGATCGTGAAACATCTGAACGCGTCTCGATTGCATCAGATCCGCGGCAACCTCAGCTGCGGGAGACGTCTCGATCACGTCGCGGAACTGCGGAATCCGAGTCCAATTGCAGTAATCATCAAAGAAACGACCTGTTTCACCCGCCTTCTTGTTTTCCGAGGCATAGGGACCGGGATCGGCCATATTCACGGCCACACCATCGCGCAGTTGATCCACGTGATCCGCAAACAGCCCCTTGACCAGTACGACACCGTCGGCCTGATAAGTGTCGATCATCTGCTGAGAAACAAGAGGGTGTGGCATCGGAAGCTCCTGAAGTTTTTTTTGTTTTTGCCCGGAACAATGTATTCTGTTCAAATCATATCTTTCGAAGTTATTATTAAGCTCATGTTATATATTTCGCTGCGCCAATATGAATATATCTGTGCAGTCGGGCGTCACGGCAGTTTGTCGGCGGCAGCCCAGCATCTCAATGTTTCGCAACCGGCCTTGTCCACTGCGCTGACGCGTGTTGAAGCCCATTTGGGGTATCCGCTGTTCGTTCGCCGCCGAGGCGCAGCCATGGCACTGACACCTCAGGGACGTACGTTCATAGACCAAGCCGAGGTCTTGCTGAAAAATGCTGCGCGAATCGAAACGTCCGTTACCTCTGCGCCGGGCACCTCCAGGCTGAGATTGGGCTGCTTTACGGACCTGGCCCCCTTCCTTTTGGCCCCGGCCCTGCAACTTCTCCGCGACACGTTCACCGATATCAACCTTACATACGTGGCCGGGTCTTTCGAAGGGCTGCTGAATGGATTGATGGATGGCCAGATTGACATTGCAATCACATACGATCTGACCATGGATGCGGGGTTCGCCCGTACAAAGCTGTTCGACAGCAGGCCGAAGGCGTTGATGTCCCCGGATCATCCATTGGCGACAACCACGGAAGCCACCCTTGCAGCGCTGGAAGGTTATCCGTTGATTCTGTCTTCGGAAGGATTGTCAGCCCAACACATTCTCGGCCTGTTCCGGCAAAACGGGCTGCGCCCTACCGTCGCGCACCGGGCCGCATCCCTTGAGATTCAACGCAGCCTTGCCGCCCATGGTGAGGGAATCGGGATCAGCTATACCAGCCCACCCAGCAGCGTCAGCTATGACAACAAGCATCTGGTCAGCGTACCGATTGCCAATCCGGACACAGCAGAATCCGTCGTTCTGGCACGGCACGGCACAGGGCCCTCTGACACGGTCATAGAAAAGGCCGAACGTGTTTTGGTGGCCGGGCTGACAGGCGTTTAAGGTCTGTTACTTCTTGCGCAAGCGAATGACGACATCGACAGATGCGATTTCGACACCTTCCGGCGCCTCGGGAAGGCGCTGAATGACCAGCTGATCCGACGGCGCATCACTTAGCCTTGCGTCGTCTTCCCAGTAAAAATGGGGATGATCATGCGTGTTCGTGTCGAAATAGCTTTTCGATCCGTCCACTGTGATTTCTTGCAGCACACCCGCATCGCAAAAAGCGCGCAGAGTGTTGTAGACCGTTGCCAGAGACACCGCATCCCCGTTCGCCTTTGCCGAGTCAAAAAGGCTTTCTGCGGTGACATGGCGATGGCGGCCGTCGCCCACCAGAAGTTCGGCCAGCGCCACGCGCTGACGCGTAGGTCGCAAGCCCGCATTCACCAGCCAACCTGTTGCGATTTCGCGGCTCTGAGGTGTCATTGATCCGATACCCGTTATTGCTGCCTTTATATATAGGGGCGCATCACCGGCAATTACAAATGAAATTCATTCGCAAGATAAGAACCAACACAACATGATGTGGCGCGCCGCTCTTGCAGGACCTTGCAAACGGGTGTTAGACGAAGCCAGATGTAAAGACAGACCCCCGGCAGGAAAGGTGGCAGAATGGCCCAGTTCCCTAGCAGTTTTGACAAAGATGATCTGCTGAAATGCGCTCGCGGTGAGTTATTTGGCCCCGGCAACGCACAATTGCCCGCCCCACCGATGCTGATGATGGACCGGATCACCGACATCTCTGCCGATGGCGGTCTGCACGGCAAGGGCCATGTGCTGGCCGAATTCGACATCACACCCGACCTTTGGTTTTTTGAGTGCCACTTTCCGGGCAACCCGATCATGCCGGGCTGTCTGGGGCTGGACGGGCTTTGGCAACTGACCGGTTTCAACCTTGGCTGGCGTGGATGGCAGGGGCGCGGCATGGCCGTTGGCGTCGGCGAAGTAAAGCTGACCGGCATGGTGCGCCCGGACCGCAAGATGCTGACGTATAAAATCGATTTCAAAAAAGCGATTCAAACGCGCCGCCTGACAATGGGTGTGGCGGATGGCATTGTCGAAGCCGATGGCGAGATGATTTATGATGTCAAGGACATGAAGGTCGTTCTGTCCGAGGCCTGAGCCTGAACGGTCTGAAACAAGGAGTGCGCACATGCGTCGAGTAGTCGTCACCGGTCTGGGGGTTGTGTCCTCGATCGGGAACAATGCCGAAGAGGTTCTGACCTCGCTCAAAGCAGGTAAATCCGGGATCGTGGCCAGCGAACAGATGGCGGAACATGGTTTTCGCAGCCAGATCGCGGGAACGCTCAAGATCGACGTGGCCCAGCATGTGGACAAGCGCACATTGCGCTTCATGGGTCCAGGGGCGGCCTATGCACATATCGCCATGAGCCAGGCGATTGCCGATTCCGGGCTAACCGAAGACCAGATCGTTAATCCACGCACCGGGTTGGTTGCGGGCTCTGGCGGACCATCGACCAGCGCGATGCTGACGGCGCATCAGACCGTTCTGAAGACGGGCGCGACCAAGCGCATCGGGCCGTTTGCCGTGCCGAAATGCATGTGCTCGACGATCTCGGCCAATCTGGCGACGGCGTTCAAGATTAAGGGCATCAACTATTCGATCACGTCGGCCTGCTCGACCTCGCTGCATTGCATCGGCAACGCGGCAGAACAGATCATGCTTGGCAAGCAGGACGTCATGTTCGCCGGCGGCGGTGAAGAACTGGACTGGACGCTTTCCTGCCTGTTCGATGCAATGGGCGCGATGTCGTCGAAATATAATGACACACCCGATAAAGCCTCGCGCGCGTTCGACGAAAACCGCGATGGTTTCGTGATTTCGGGCGGTGGTGGAATCGTTGTTCTGGAAGAGCTGGACCACGCCCTGGCCCGCGGCGCCAAGATTTATGCTGAAGTTACGGGTTATGCCGCAACTTCAGACGGCCACGACATGGTTGCTCCTTCAGGTGAGGGCGGCGAGCGCGCGATGAGACTTGCTCTGAGTACCCTGCCCGAGGGGCGCAAGGTCGGCTATATCAATGCTCACGGCACCTCGACCCCCGTCGGCGATGTGGGTGAGGTAGAGGCGGTGCGCCGAATCTTTGGCGAAGGCAACGTACCCCCCATCTCCTCGACAAAGTCGATGACAGGACACGCTCAGGGCGCGGCGGGCGCGCTTGAGACGATTTTCTGCCTGCTGATGCTGGAAAATGATTTCATTACACCATCGATCAATGTCGACACGCTTGCCGAAGGCATTCAGCCCGGTGAAATTGCAACTCAAGTGGTTGAAAACGCAGGACTGGACAGTGTCATGACCAACAGCTTCGGCTTTGGTGGCACGAACGGGTCCATGGTTCTTTCAAAGTATAACGGGTGAAAGTAATGTCGGATCTTCTCAAAGGTAAACGCGGCCTGATCATGGGCGTGGCCAATGACCGCTCGATTGCGTGGGGCATTGCCAAGGCCATGCACGAGGCTGGCGCCGAACTGGCATTCACCTATCAGGGCGAGGCATTCGGAAAACGGCTGGAGCCGCTGGCTCAGAGCCTGGGCAGCGATTTCATGGTCGATGCGGATGTCACCGACGACGAGTCGCTGGATCGCGCTTTTGGCGAGCTGGCCGAACGTTGGCCCACCATAGATTTCCTGGTCCATGCTATCGCCTATTCGGATAAGTCCGAGTTGACAGGTCGGTTCCTGAATACCACACGGGCGAATTTCAAGCATTCGATGGATGTTTCGGCCTATTCCTTCATCGAGGTCGCGCGTCGCGCCTATCCGATGATGAAAGACAATGGCGGTTCCCTGTTGACCCTGACTTATCAGGGTTCCAACCGGGTTGTGCCCAACTACAACGTGATGGGTGTCGCAAAGGCTGCGCTGGAATCAGCAACGCGCTATCTGGCCAACGATCTTGGCCCCGATGGCATCCGCGTGAATGCGATTTCCCCGGGGCCGATGAGAACCCTTGCCGGTGCAGCCATCGGCGGCGCACGCAAGACCTACAAATTCTGCGATCAGAATGCACCGATGCGCTCTAACGCCACACTTGAAGCTGTCGGCGGAACGGCTGTGTACCTGACGTCAGATGCCGGTGCCTGCACGACGGGTGAGATCATCCGCGTTGACGGTGGTTTCCACGTTCTGGGCATGCCTCAACCCGAATCCATGTGACCATATCTTTCCCTGCCGTTGCCCAGATTTTACCATCATTTAGCGGCAGGTAATCGATATGAGCAAACTTGACCAGATCATTGCAAATAATGCACGCGTCACGCAAAGCAGGCGAAAACCCGGCTTTCTCAGCCAACGGGCTAGGGTGCTATTGCTTACGTTGACTTCGCTGCTGCTGGTATTTGTCTTCTTTACGCAGCCACAGGTGCGGGCCGCGTTTCACGCTCTGATAGGGTGAGATCCGGGCCGGACATCCGGCCCGAACCATGTCTCAGTTGACTGAAACGACTTCGATCTCGAAAACCAGATCCTGCCCTGCCAGCGGATGATTTGCATCCAGGGTAACGGTGGCGTCGTTTGAATCCACAACCGTTACAGGCACGGCCTGACCTTCTGGCGTTTGCATCTGCAACTGTGTCCCTGGATCCAGGGGGATGTCGTCTGGAATGCCTTCACGGGGAATTTCCTGACGCATCGCCGGGTTGATCGGGCCGTAGGCGTCGGTGCAGGCAATCTCGACCCGCGTCTTGTCCCCGGTGGACAGGCCCGGCATGGCACGGTCCAGACCCGGGATGATCTGGCCCGACCCGACCACGAATTCCAGCGGATCACGCCCGTCCGAGCTGTCAAAGACTTTGCCGTCCAGCAACGTCCCGGTGTAGTGGATGCGAACCGTGTCGCCTTGTTTGATTTCGGTCATCGTGGCCTCCGGCCGTTCCAAGGGGTTAAGCGGCCAACCCTATAGGTTGACACAATGTTGTAAACCCTCGGCTCTTTCACCCCCTGCGCCGATGTGCCAACCTGCGCGCAATCAAAGGAGGATCATATGGCGATCACGACCTGTGTGTTCGACGCCTACGGAACATTGTTCGATGTTGCCGCGGCTGCCCGACAGGCGGCAGACGAGCCGGGTTTCGAAGCCCTGAAAGACAAATGGACCACCGTTGCGGGGCATTGGCGTCTGAAACAACTGCAATACACATGGCTGCGCGCCGTGGCGGATGCGCATGCGGATTTCTGGGACGTCACCCAGGACGGGCTGGATTGGGCTCTGGAGGCCACAGGCCTGCAAGGCAACCCGGAACTGCGCCAACGTCTGCTTGATCTCTATTGGGAATTGCAGGCCTATCCCGAAGTTCCGGCCATGCTGAAAGCCCTCAAGGATGGTGGGCTGCACACGGCGATCCTGTCCAACGGGTCGCCCCCCATGCTGGACGGAGCCGTAAAGTCCGCCGGAATCGGCGATGTATTGGATAATGTTCTGTCGGTCGAAAGCGTCGGCATCTTCAAACCCCACGCCCGTGTCTATGATCTGGTGCAAGACAGGTTTGGCTGCGCACGCGATGAGGTCTTGTTCGTCAGTTCGAACGGCTGGGACGCTGCCGGGGCCAGCGGGTACGGTTTTGTGACCGCATGGGTCAATCGGATTGGTGAACCCATGGATCGCCTTCCCTGGACACCTGCGCATGTGCTGTCCGATCTGACCTCGATTCCCAAGCTGGCAGGTCTCTGATGTCAGAATTCATGACAACGGACGGCAGGCGCATCTATTTCGAAGAGGCTGGCACCGGCACGCCGCTTTTGTGTCTGGCCGGTCTGACCCGAAACAGCCGCGACTTTTCGTTTTTTGCGCCACATGCCTCGGGCCTGCGCATGATCGCCATGGATTACAGGGGGCGCGGGCGTTCGGAATACGACCCCGATTTCATGAACTACAATATCTTCCGCGAATCCCATGACGCGATTGAGCTGCTCGATCATCTGGGGATCGCCAAAGCAGTCATTCTGGGAACATCGCGCGGCGGGCTGATCGCCATGGCGCTGGCCGCAAGCCACTCCGAACGTCTGGCCGCCGTAATTCTGAATGACGTGGGGCCGGTTATCGAGCCGTCAGGTATCGCCAAGATAATGGCCTACGTGGGGGCGCAGCCCACGGCCAAAACCTATGATGAAGCCGCCGCCGAATTGAAACACGTAATGGAGCCGCAATTTCCCGGTGTTCCACTGGAAACCTGGCGCAAACAGGCAGAATTTCAGTATGAAATGCGCAAGGATGGGCTGAAGTTGCGATATGATCCAGCCTTGCGCAAGGCGCTTCTTGAACAAGCTGCAAGCGGGGCAGCCCCTGATCTATGGGTGTTCTTCGAAGCCTTGCGCGACATTCCCACCGGTGTGATCCGGGGCGCGAATTCCGATGTTCTGGGCGTGGCCACTCTGGCCGAGATGCGGCACCGACACCCGGGCCTGATCTCGGTCGAGGTACCGGATCGTGGGCATGTTCCTTTCCTGAACGAACCCCAATCACTGGACCTGATACAGAAGGTATTGAAGAACGCCGCATGAGCACATTTGAGATGATCGAAGCCGCCGCAGAACGGCTGAAAGGACACGTTCGCGAAACGCCGATCCTGTCGTCGCCCTTTCTCGACACGCTTGCGGGCCGCCGGATTTGGGTCAAACCGGAATGCCTGCAACATACCGGCAGTTTCAAGTTTCGCGGCGCGTGGTCGGCCATTTCGGCGCTGGATGAGGGCATACGCCAGCGTGGAGTGATCGCATATTCATCGGGCAACCATGCGCAAGGAGTTGCGATGGCCGCCGCGAAGCACGGGATTGCCTCGGTCATTGTCATGCCGTCGGACGCGCCGCAACTCAAGATCGACAACACCCGCGCGCTGGGCGGCGAAGTCGTTTTGTACGATCGTGCGAATGAAAGACGGGAGGAAATAGGCGAAGCCATCGCTGCCGAACGTGGTCTGACCCTGATCCGCCCCTATGACGAACCGCAGGTCATCGCGGGGCAAGGCACAACCGGGCTGGAAATCGCCAGGCAGGCCGCGGAAATTGGGGTTTCGCAGGCGGATGTTCTGATCTGTTGCGGCGGCGGAGGTTTGATCTCGGGCATTGCGCTGGCGCTGGAGAAACACGCGCCGAATTTGCGGGCGCGCCCCTGTGAGCCGGAAGGGTTCGACGACGTCAAACGATCCTTGGCGTCAGGTCGCATTCAAAACAACAATGCGGCGTCGGGTAACATATGCGATGCGATCCTGACACCGCAGCCCGGCGACATCACCTTTCCGATCCTTCACCGTCTTTGCGGCCCCGGACTTTCTGTCACCGAAGACGAGGCATTGCAGGCCATGGCATATGCCTTTCTGCGCCTTAAAATCGTGTTGGAACCCGGCGGCGCCGTAGCCCTGGCCGCGGCCCTTTTCCGGGGCGACGAGATCGAAGGCGACGACGTGATCGTCGTCACATCGGGCGGGAATGTCGATCCGGGAATATTTGCTAAGGCGTTGGAATTCCTGACCTGACATGGGTGCGAAAGCTGTGCAAATTGCATCAGGACCGCATGACGACAAGGACCTTTGTCATGATGATCGCTGATCTGGGCGACGTGAAACTGAACTATCGCATCGACGGCCCCACGGACGGTGCACCCATTGTGTTTGCCAATTCCCTGGGAACCGACCTGCATCTTTGGGACGCGGTGCTGCCATACATGCCCGACGGGCTGCGCGTCATCCGGTATGACAAACGTGGGCACGGGCAATCCTCGGTGCTCCCTGCACCCTATTCGATGGGCGCTTTGGTGCGGGATGCCGAGGCGCTGCTGGATCACCTTCAGGTTCGCGATTGCGTCTTTGTCGGCCTCTCGATTGGCGGGATGATCGCGCAGGGGCTGGCGGTCAAACGCATGGACCAGATTCGTGCGCTGGTGCTGTCGAACACCGCTGCCAAGATCGCCACGCCTTCGATCTGGCAAGAGCGTATTCAGGCGGTGCGAAAGGGCGGGATCGAGACTCTGGCCGATGCCACGATGGAGCGTTGGTTCTCGCGCGAATTCCGCCGCGCCCAAAATCACCTGCCCTGGCGCGATATGATGGTCAGCCAACCAGTCGAAGGGTATCTGGGCTGCTGTGCTGCCATTGCCGGTACCGACTTTTATACCCCCACAAGCGGCCTGCGCCTGCCCACGCTTGGGATTGCGGGCAGCGAAGACGGATCGACCCCGCCCGATCTAGTGCGGGAAACGATTGATCTTGTTCCCGGATCCCGATTTCGGCTGATCCGCCGCGCAGGACATTTGCCTTGCGTTGAGAATCCCGCGGAATACGCAGAGATCCTGACCGGATTTCTGACCGAAATCGGACATGTCTGAAGGAGAATGACAATGGCGTCCTTCCTGTTGGTCCATGGCTCGTGTCACGGCGCCTGGTGCTGGCGCGACCTGATCCCCGCTTTGGAAGCCCTGGGCCATACCGCCCGCGCCATCGACATGCCCAGCCATGGTGCAGACCCCACGCCGGTGGCCGACGTCACGCTGGACATTTGCCGCGATGCCATTTTGAACGCCTGTACACCCGATACGATCGTCGTCGGCCATTCCTGGGCTGGCTTTCCGATCAGCGCAGCGGCCGAGGCGCGCCCGGATGCGATGCGCGCTTTGATTTACCTGTGTGCCTATGTCCCCCGGGATGGTCTTTCGATGGCGGAAATGCGTAGGCGCGGGCCGCGGCAAACCATTGCGCACGCAGTGGAAAAATCTGCGGACGGGCTTTCCTATACCGTGTCCGTGGATGCGATCCCACAGCTGTTTTATCACGATTGCCCGGACGACGTCCTGCCATACGCATACGCGCGCCTGTGTCCGCAAGCCATCCTGCCACAAGAAACACCGCTGCCTATCGGCCCACGCTTTGCCAAAGTTCCCAAGGCCTATATCCGAACAACCGACGACCACACGATACCGACCGAGTACCAGGCAGACATGAGCGCCTGCGTCCCCGAAAACCTTCGACGTACAATCGACAGCTCGCATTCGCCGTTTTTTTCACATCCGCAGGAATTGGCTGAGCTTCTGTCCGAACTGGCGGGCAAACTCTAGCAACCTGCCGCAACGACATGGGGTGTCCGGCGGAACTGTCTCTTTCCTCATTCGTCGTGCATGACTAGGGTGCCGCTCACAACTCATTTGTTCAGGTCCCATGCGTCTGCCGTTTTTCTTCATCCTCGGCATCGTCATGATCGATGCTATGGGCATTGGTCTTGTGATGCCGATCATGCCGCAACTGATTGTCGAGGTTCAGGGCGGCACCCTGGCCAATGCCGCGATCTGGGGCGGTGTGCTGAGCACAGCCTTTGCCGCGATGCAATTCATCTTCGGCCCCATTCTGGGAAACCTTTCCGATGCTTACGGGCGCAGAACGGTATTGCTGGTGTCCTTGTTCGTCATGGCGCTGGACTATGTCGTCATGGCCATGGCGGGCAGCATCTGGCTTTTGCTGGTCGGACGTATCGTCGGCGGCATCACGGCGGCCACCCATTCGACAGCGGCGGCTTTCATGGCCGATGTGTCCGCCCCAAAAGACAAGGCCGCAAATTTCGGCCTTCTGGGCGCGGCATTTGGCGTGGGGTTCGTTCTGGGTCCGGTGATCGGCGGATTGCTAAGCGAATTTGGAACCCGCGCACCGTTCTGGGCTGCTGCGGGTTTGGCGGCGTTGACCTTCTGCATCGGATATTTCGTGATGCCCGAAACGGTGACCGATGAAAACAGGCGTGCCTTCAACCTGCGACGCGCGAACCCGGTGAACTCGCTTCGCGCCATAGCATCATTGCCCGGCATCCAGCCGATGCTGTGGGTCTATTTCCTGTATTCGGTTTCAATTTACGTCTATCCGGCCATCTGGTCCTATTTCACGACCGAGCGCTTCGGTTGGTCCGCGCAGATGATCGGCCTGTCGCTTGGAATCTATGGTATCGGCATGGCCGTCGTGCAAGGCGGTCTGATCCGCCCGGCCATCCGGCTTTTGGGCGAGCGGGCAACAATCATCTATGGCATGATCTTTGAAATCATAAGCTTCGCCATTCTGGCCTTTCTGACCAACGGCCTGATCGCACTGCTTCTCATTCCGATTACCGCCATTGGGGCGGTCATCACGCCCGCCCTTCAGGCGATGATGTCACGGGCCACACCAGACTCTCAGCAAGGTGAATTGCAAGGTGTCCTGACTGCGTTGCATGCGCTTTCGATGGTGATCTCACCGTTGGTGATGACCAGCGTATTCGCGCAGTTCATTCGACCTGACACCCCGCTCTACCTGCCCGGCGCCCCTTTTCTGCTGGCACTCTTGTTGATGCTGGCAGGGTTCCTTCTGTTCAGACGGTCCCGGCCTGTCGTAGCGTAACAACGACACGCAAATGGCGGTTTCTGCCTTGCGAGCCGCCTTTTCCCGCGCCACCGTGAACCCAACGGGAGTGAGGGACAGCATGCAAAAAATCAAAGCCGCAGTCTGCCGGGCATTTGGCGAGCCACTGGTGATCGAAGACGTTCATCTGGCCCCCCCTGGCACGGGCGAGGTCGAGGTGACACTGGATGCCGTGGCCATCTGCCATTCGGACATTTCCTATGCCGAAGGCGCATGGGGAGGGTTCCTGCCAGCCGTTTATGGGCACGAAGCCGCAGGCGTGATCACAGCAGTCGGAGAGGCGGCCGGGGATTTCAAGGTCGGCGACCCTGTGGTGGTGACCCTGATCCGCGCCTGCGGGTCTTGCCCTGCCTGCGCAGGCGGGCAACCGACAATTTGCGAAACACCCTACGACACTGTCAAAGGTCCATTGAAAACAGGCGATGGCGGCCCGCTTGAACAAGCGATGGCATGCGGGGCCTTTGCCGAAAAGGTCGTGGTAAGCCACCGCCAGATCGTCAAAATCCCGGATGACCTGCCCAAGGAACTGGCCAGCTTGCTGTCCTGCGGTGTGATCACCGGGGTCGGCGCTGCGGTGAATGCGGCAGGCGTGCGCCCCGGCCAGGACGTGGTGGTCATTGGGGCAGGCGGTGTCGGCCTGAACGCAATTCAAGGCGCGCGGATTGCAGGCGCCCGGCGGATCGTGGCCGTGGACATGACCGAAGAAAAGCTTGAGATCGCCAAAGAGTTCGGCGCAACCCACGGCGTCCTTGCCAGCTTGGATCAACCTTGGAAAGCCGCATACAGGGCGCTGGGGGGGCGCGGTGCCGATGCCGTTCTGATCACTGTCGGCGCGGTTCCCGCTTATGATCAGGCTCCGCGTTATCTTGGGCGCGGCGGCAAGGCGATCATGATCGGGATGCCACATTCCGGTGACATGGCCAGCTATGAACCTGTTGTATTGGCAGCCCTGGGCCAGGGTATCGTCGGGTCGAAAATGGGCGACGTGGTCATTCAGCGCGACATACCATGGATGGTGGACCTGTATAAGCAGGGGCGGCTGAAACTGGACGAGCTGATCTCGGGCCGCTGGTCTCTGGATCAGATCAACGAGGCCATCGCCGACACCAAAACCGGATCGGCCAAGCGAAATGTGATCCTGTTCGACAGGACCTGACCCACCGAAAGGATTTGGGATGAAACTTCAGGATCTCGACGTCATCGTCACCGCCCCGCCCGCACCTGGCTGGGGAGGGCGATACTGGATACTTGTCAAAGTGACGACCGATACCGGCATCACGGGATGGGGTGAATGTTATGCCTCGTCCGTAGGCCCCGAAGCGATGCGTCATGTCATTCAGGACGTGTTCGACCGGCATATGTTGGGAGAAAACCCCGAAAACATTGAACTCATGTTCCGCCGCGCCTATTCCAGCGGCTTTACGCAGCGCCCGGACCTGACGGTGATGGGCGCATTCTCGGGGTTGGAAATCGCCTGTTGGGACATTCTGGGCAAAGATCGCGACAGGCCGGTGCATGCGCTGCTGGGCGGCAGGATGAATGACCGGATCCGGGCCTATACTTACCTTTACCCCCTGCCCCAGCACAACCTGAACGATTTCTGGACCTCTGCCGAACAGGCCGGTGAAACGGCGGCGGAAATGGTAAGCCGTGGCTACACCGCCGTGAAATTCGACCCCGCAGGCCCCTATACCATCCGCGGCGGGCACATGCCCGCGATGCGCGACATTTCCATATCCGTCGCCTTCTGCAAGGCGATCCGCGAGGCCGTGGGGGACAGGGCCGATCTGCTGTTCGGCACCCATGGCCAGTTCAACACAGCCGGTGCAATTCGGCTGGGGCAGGCGTTGGAACCATTCCAACCCCTGTGGTTCGAGGAACCTACGCCGCCGGACAATATCGAAGACATGGCCCGCGTCGCGCGCAATGTACGCATTCCGGTTGCCACCGGAGAACGGATGACCACAAAGGCCGAATTCGGAGCCGTCCTGCGCGCCGGAGCCGCCGAAATCCTGCAACCGGCCCTGGGACGCGCAGGCGGAATATGGGAGATGAAGAAAGTCGCCGCCATGGCCGAGGTCTTCAACGCGCAGATGGCGCCGCACCTGTATGCCGGCCCGGTGGAATGGGCCGCCAATATTCATCTGGCGGCGTCCATTCCCAACCTGCTGCTTCTGGAAACCATCGAAACACCTTTCCACGATCAACTGATCAAGGGCTCGATCCGGGTCGAGAATGGCTTTGTCGCCGCCCCGGATGCTCCGGGCCTTGGGATCGATGTCGATGAAGACCTGGCCCGCGCGCACCCATATGACGGAGACGGTTTGCATCTGCAAATGCAGGAAGACCCATGCGATTACGTTGAAGGCAACGCTTTTCAAGGGGGCGCCCCGGCAACCGAGGGGTGACAATATCAATGGCCTTGATGCATATTGGCAGCACAAACGCGATATGACGGTCTGAAAGTGGCACTTAACGAAACCGAACCTCAGGAACACCCAACAGACGCTCTGCCGGACATGAAAGACAATGCTGCACGCGCGGCTGCATTTCTTAAAACACTGGCGCACGAGGGGCGTCTGATGATCTTGTGCCATCTTGGTGGTGGTGAAAAATCCGTTGGCCAACTTGAAGAGCTGCTTCAGCTGCGGCAGGCCGCAGTCAGCCAGATGCTGGCGCGCCTGCGCGAGGAAGAGTTGGTCTCGACGCGTCGGGAAGGCAAAACGATCTATTATTCATTGCGCGACGGCGCCACGGAAAAAGTGATCCGTCTGCTTTATGATTTGTTCTGCAACACGGACTGCTGATCGCTAATTGGACACATAGCCGGCGATCACCTGCAACAGCTTGAATGCGGTCGCCGCGTCGTTTTCCACAACGGCAAGGAATTCTTCTTCACCGATCCGCAAGCAGGAAAGCTTGGTTTCCGCCACCATGCTCAGCGCACGCGGTTCTTTTCTGATCAGGCCCAACTCTCCGACCAAAGCACCAGGCCCGACTTTGGTGATCAATTGGTCAGGCCCCTGTTCTTGCGGCAGGTACAGACCTGCTTCGCCCTCCAGCACCACATAGGCACCGTCGGTGGGTTGGTCATCTTTCAAGAACACCACCTGCCCTGGCTCGGCATCAAACCAGCGCGCACCAAAGGCCAGCAGGCGCAGCTGCCGCCGATCCAGACCCGAAAACAACGGGGTTTGTTCCAGAGCGCGCAGTTTCCGCGTCAAATCCGCCGATGCTGCACTGTCTTCCTCCACCTCCACAGGCCCTCCGTCCGAGACCACACGACCTTGCCGGATTTCCACATACATGTCGAATGCACCGGGGTTTTCGAACTGATCATTCAGATAGACAACAGTGGTGTCCGGCAGCAGTTCACGAAGCCGTTTATAGACAGCAACCTGCGTTTTCATGTCGTAGCTGGCCAGCGCATTTTCCAGAATCAGGATGTCAGGTTTCTTGATCGTCGCACGGGTAAAGGCCAAGGGTTCGGCAAATACCGCCGGAAGATTCTGACCGCCCAAAGCAACCTGCACATCATAGATCAGCTCTGTGACCAATGGGTGCGCGCCGTTTTCAGCCAACACATCGACAATCACCTTGCGGGCTTCGTCCGAACGGGAACCGCCAATCTGGCTGACTTTTCCGAACAGCGCATTTTCCATGACCGTCAATCCGGGCGCAAAGACGTTCGGATCCAATGGAACGAAGACGTCTTGCAAACGCTCCATCAGTTTCTCGGAATGGCTGTGCCGGAGTTCAAGGATGCGATCCTTCAGTTCATCCGTGAACGCAGGTCCGATCTGTTCGGCAGAGATCACAAATGGCACCGCCAACATGTTGGCAAGCTGTTCGTCATCCAGCCCGTCCGAACCTTCTTTGCGGGTCTGGTCCACCAGATCCACTGCAATTTCATAGGTTTTTGCATCAAGACCAAGCTTTTGGAACAACGGGTGGTCGGTTCCATCGATCCCGAAGATCTGGCGCAGCATGTCGATCACATCGCGGGTCAACGCGATCAATGTCTCGTCCAGCCCCAGTTCACGCAACTGTCCGAGAAAGACCTTTTGCTGCGCAAGCAAAGCTTGTGTCACAGGAACACGTGGCGTTGCGAAAAGCAGATTTTCAGCCACAGGCAGAGCCGCGTTATAGGTGTTCCGGTCGAAGACAAGCGCCTGTTGTTCCAGCCCGGCCTCCCGAACGGCCTGCTGCACGACCGGGCGCAGCTCGATCAGTTTCTTTGCCAGTTCACAATGCTCGGCCGCATCGAAACTTTGTTCGGCGCCCCGTTGGAACAGCGCTGCGCCAAACCCCATTCCATCAATCAACTGCAACCACCAGGCACGCAGTTCTGCGGCGTCCTGAAAGCCGGCCAGAGTTGGGTCCAGCCATTCCGCCCTGAACGGATCGGCACTGTTGCCCGCCCTCAGAGTTTCAAGAAAATCCGGATCGTCCGGCGGGTCAGTCAGCGGTTTGAACCGCATCGGCATCATCACGTTGTCGCCCAGCGTACCCTGAAACATGACAGGGCGTGATGTGACATACCCGATACGCGCGGCGACAACCGCCTGATGCACCTCGGCCAGTTTCAGATCCCCGATCCGAACCTGGCCAGCACTTGGACGTATTTCCCGTGTCAGCAATTCGCCGATGGCGCGTCGATCTTCCTCGCTGGGGGCGGCGATCCCAATTGTCTTTCCGGCAGGAAAACTGAGGTCCAGATCATCAAGCACCTGATTGCCATCCATGTCGCGCACCGAAACGTGATCCAGCACGATGTCGCCGTTCAGGTGGGGCCACTCGGAAGGCTCACCTTCAAACAAGGTTTCATCATGCATTCCGGCCGGGGCAAAACGGTCAATGACCACATCCCAGCGCAGCGACATGTCCTGGGTCTGGTTGTAATAGGTCAGCAGTTCCTTCCAAGGTGAGCTGAGATCCTTGTACGCAGCCAATGCGGCAACCAGCGCCCCCAGCGAAACCGAGCCCTGAAGCACCAACAGACCACCAACCAGATAGAACATGAACGGTGTAAGCTGCGAGATGAAGTTGTTCAGGAATTTCATGAAAAACTTCTTTTGATAGATCTCGAAACGGATGCCGAACAGGCGTCCCAATTGCTCTGAGATCATCGACCGGCGAAAACGCCAGCCGCCATTGGTCCGCAGGGTGGACGCGCCCGCTGCGTTCTCGCCGATCTGCGCCGCCAGAACCCGAACCTCCTGAATGCGTTTTTTGTTCAGCAGGTTGATCTGGCGTTGCAGCTTGGGGATCAACCAGGCCTGCAAGGGTATCAGCGCCACCGCGGCCAGCCCGAACCAGACACTTTGCAGGAACAGGAAGGAAAGTATGGTGATCATTTGGCCGGCCTGAAGAACCGGCTGGCTGATCGCATCGCCCATCAGGCCGCCCATCGGCTCGCTTTCGGCGGTGATCATTGACACCATTTCACCTTGGCTGACACGCTCGAAATAGGGTTGAGGAAAGCGCAGCGCCCGGCTGATCAACTGATAGCGAAAGCGCCGCAGCATCCGTTCACTCAGCACGCCCTTCATGGTATTGATGCGCATTTTCATCAGGCCGTGGCACAGCACGGCCGCCAGAAAGGCAAAGCACAGAACAACCAGAAAGTTGGTCTGCGACATGGAATAGCCCCAGATCGTCACCTCAGAGGTGGACGACCCGATCGCGTCATTGATTATTCGTTTTGGCAACTCAAGTGTGAGGTACAGCAAAGGAAACAGCGTCGCCGTCACGGCCAGCAGGATCAGCTGTTCGCGCTTGGAGTATTTCCAGATAAAGCGGAAAATTGTGCGTTCTATGGAACCTGCCCCTGCTGCTGACCTTCGACGTGGATTAAACGCAATGCATGCAATTTCAACAGCATGAATCAAATATCATCCAGACAGGATAAGCAAATTTTTCCCTTTTGGAAAATTTCTTGACCGAATGTGAACTAGTTCATTTACGCGTGCCCGTTTTATTGCCTAATGTTGGCGTCAGAACGATATCGGGAGGGTTCTTTTGACTGCCAGTATTGGCGCAGTGTTTCTTATGCTTTGTCTTTTGTTGATCAAGCATATGTTCGCTGACTACTACCTCCAGACACCGAAGATGCTTTCCGGTCGGGGTGAGTATCTTCACTTGGGACGCGCGCAACATGCCGCTGTGCATGTTGTGGGTTCTGTCGTCGTTTTTTTGGTGTTCGGCGCGCCGTTGTCTTTTATTCTGATTGTCGGGGCGCTGGAATGGTTCATCCATTTCAATATCGATTTCATCAAGGCCAGCTATTCAGACAAAAAGCGACTTGAGCCAACGCAACCCGCTTTTTGGCGCGCTGCAGGTTTGGATCAGTTGATGCACAACTTAACTTATGTTGCGATGGTTTGGGCCTGGGTTACCTTCGCCGCCGCTTGACGGTGTCAGGCCGCGTTCTCCGATACGGCAAGCCGATAGGCCCTTAGCCACATCCGATCCAATGCGTCAATCGCAGCAGGGTCGAACCGGTGTTCAACTTCCCAATACCGACCAGAGGCTACATAATATCCAAGATCATCTTCCATTCGCTGCACACTGTGCATGGCTACAATATCGGGAAGCGGCGCGGCCGTCAGGTCAGATATGTTGACGGATGGAAACACCAGCCGGCTTGGCGCGCTGGACAACCGTACGGTTCTGCACCCCTGAGCGGCTGCAAAAAGACCCAGTCGAGCGGCCTTCGCTTCAAGCGAACGCAGTGTCACGTCCTCTCGCAAAGGGTCCGCAGTGCCATTTCCGTAAAAATGTGTTCGTCCCGATCCTGAATACATCATGTCGCAACCGGAAAAAGCCAGAACATCCGGCTTCAGGGCTGACAAAGCCCAATAGCCTGCCGTGAAAGCCATCGTTCCGCCGGCATAGACGAACCCGCCATAGTCATTCTGTCTTGGGACGTATTCGTCGGCAGTGACTATGTGTTGAGTGCCAAAAACTTTTCCAGGGCGGCGCTCTGCCGGGAAGTCTTCGGGGTGGATCAGGTAATCCCAGTCTTCTCGGACGCGCCACGCGTTGTTGATGGCGACGATATGCGTGAAAGGCGCGCGCGACCATGCCCGCGCCTCCAGCGCCGATGGGGCGCTGCCAAGGATCAATACGGTTGTCTTTCGGTCGGTCATGTCAGGGCCGGGCTTGTTGACAGCCACACACGACATAGACCGTTTGCGAAACGCGGCTAGCCCAGAACCGAGAAACTGCTTTCCTCATTGATCGGGCGTTTGCGCGAGTAGAAGCCCACGTCGATTGTCCGCTTGATATATGGCAATTCGAACTGCAACGGTTTCGCGTCGTGATCGGCGCCACCTTCACAGTAATCGATCAGTGACGCCATCATCTTGCCCGCAATCGGCGCATTCTTGTACTGGTTTCCGCTTGAACCACAGGCCATGTAGAACCCCGGCAGGCTGGACTTGTCATAGATCGGAATCCAGTCGGTAGACGCATCATACAGGTCAACCACACCCCGCGTTTTTGATGGAATGCCAAGGCTGGGCACACGCTGCGCATACCGCATGGCCTGCGTGGTCCATTGATCGGTGAATTCACGATTGTAGTTCACATCGTCCTCGCACCACTGATGCGGATCACATTCCGGATCCTCAGATCCGACAAGGATGTGATTGCCGTGTTCCGGGCGGCAATAGCAGGCAATGTCACTGTCCGAAACGATGGTTCCGTCGTGTTCAAAATCGAACCCTTCAGGGGCTGGAACGTGCACGACCTCTTGCCGCAAGGGCCGGGTTTTGATGGTCATATCGTCCAGAACGCCGGCCATCTTGTTGATGATGGACGAACCAGGTCCTGCCACATTGACCACAACCTTGGCGTGGATTTCCTCGCCCGAGGCCAGCTTGACGCCGGAAACGCGCCCGCCCTCGGTCAGGATTTCCGTGACTTCAGCGCCGGTACGCACCTCTGCCCCATGCAGTTTCGCGGCATCCATCAGGTTCTGGGCCGACAGGGCCGGGTCGGTGACATAACCCGCCTGAGGCCAGTACACACCGCCCGTCATTCTGCGCCCGTTGGGTTGGCCGAATTCAGGGTCGTCCATTCGTCGTGCGGGAGCAAAGCTGTCCAGCGAATAGACCGGCAAGCGTTCCAGCACTTTTTCACCTGACCATTCCTCGAACGGGCAATCCAGCTCGGACGAATTGCGCATGTGCTTTTCCAGCATCCCGTTCGCCTCGGTTTTCATGACCAGACAGCCGGTTTCGCGGAACTGCGCAAGGTTGGCGTCTTCCGGCAAGCCAAGATACTCGGCCCAGTCGCGCCAGTAGTGGTAGCCTTCCCAGGCAAACGCGGTTCCATCGAATGTGGAATAATGCATCCGGATAATTGCGCACGACCCCGCGGTAGAACCGTGCCCGACCTGAGAATTCCGGTCCAACGACAGTGTTTTCCACCCCGCCTTGGACATCTCGAACGCAATAGCCGCGCCGATCACGCCGGTTCCGATGATGATTGCGTCTGGTTGGCTCATGTCTGGTTTCCTTTCCAAAAGCGCAGGGAATACGCGCTGAATTCTTCAACTTCCTCGGGTTTCGGCTCGACGCCTGTGAAGGCGTAGAGGTAATGCGGCACCATCGACAGCCGCATCTCGATAGGTTCGTTCAATTGCGCCAGATCATAACCGATCTGCATGTAATACAGCACGCGCGCCCGGGTTTCGGCTTCGATCTCGGAATAGCCGTAGCGGGCAAACATGGCGTGCAGCGCTTCCAGCCTGCGGGCGTCCGACTGGTCCAGCATACGCCGCACCTTGCCTGATTTTCGCGCCCAGTCACGTACCGCAAAATCCAGCGCCGTATCGAACAAATCGGTGTTCACCACGCACCGATGAACGTTGCAGACGGCCGCCGTTATCGTCTCGGCCGGTGCTTCGGCCTGTGCGACCAAGGCGGCGGTGTTGGTGGCCTGCCAGCGCGCCAGCAATGCATCCAGCAACTCTTGCCGGGATTTGAAGTACCAATAGAACGACGACCGCGATACTGCCATCCGTTCGGCCAGGTTCAGGACCTTGATCTGGTCCACCCCGTCCGAAATCAGCACATCCATCGCCACGTTCAGCCAGTCGTCGCGCGTGACCTTGATGTTGCCGATCAATGGTTCGGCCTCGGGGTCATCGCGATGAAGGATCGGTTTCGGGCTCATTCAACTCTCCGGTGGGGCACCGCCCTCGGCGGTACGACGGGCAATGAACTCATGTAAATCACCTATCCGATCATTGTCGACAGCGGGCGTCTGAAAGTCGTTCAGAATGCCTTTCCAAACATCCGTTGCTCGATGGTTCGCGTCCACCGACCCGCGTTCGGCCCAGGTGCCGAAATTGGCGTAGTCATGGACATGCGGTTGATAGAACTCAGTATTATAGCGCTCCATCGTCTGGCTTGATGCAAAGAAGTGGCCACTGGGTTCAACCTCACTCAATGCAGTTTCAAACCCGATCTCGGACTGCCCTGCCTGCGCGCCCGCGCACAGTTCGGCGACCATGTTCAGCACTTCTGCATCGCAGACCAGCTTTTCGAAGGAAACCGTCAACCCGCCTTCCAACCAGCCTGCGGAGTGGATGATCACCGTTGCGCCGGCCATAAGGCATCCCCAAAGGCCAAACTGGTTCTCGTTTGCGGCCTGCACGTCGTTGGTGTTTGACGCCGATCCGGCAGCCGACCGCCAGGGCAAACCAAGATGCCGCGCCAGTTGGCCCGCAGCCAGTGATGCCTGAAAGTGCGACGGTGTCCCAAAGGCGGGCGCGCCGGACTTCATGTCCACGTTACTGGTGAACGTGCCATAACAGACTGGAGCACCAGGATTGGCAAGTTGGGTCAAAGTCAGCGCGGCAAGGGCCTCGGCATGGGACAAGGTGATCGCCCCGGCCACGGTGATCGGTGCCATCGCGCCCATCAGGGTAAAGGGTGTGATGATCGACATCTGACCGTGGCGGGCAAAGTCGATCAGACCTTGCGCCATCGGGATATCCAATGTGCGCGGGCTGTTAGTGTTGATGATCGTATAGCAATGCGCATGGCCCCGGAACGCATCATCCGAAAGACCGCGTGCCGTGGTCAGCATCTCAAAACAGTCCATCACCTGCGGGGTTCCACGCGAAAAGAAAAACGGAAACTTGTCCGTCAGTTCCATCTGGGCCCGAGTCGTGAAGTAATGACGCAGATGGGTGGGCACATCCTGCGGCTCGACCTGCGGCGAGATCATCTGGAACACGTCGAAATGATGGGTGAGCTTCAGAAACTCCAGATAATCCTGACCCGTCGCCGGGCGCCGACCACGTTCAAGGTCGGTTGCGTTCGGCGCGCCGGCTCCGGGTTGAAACACCAGCGAGTCCAGTTCGAGAGTAAAATCACGACGCCGCGAGCCGGCGCGACAGGCGATGGATTTGGGCGCTGACGCGACTGCGGCTTCAACCATCTCGCGCCCGATAAACACCATCTCAGTGTCTTCATCCACCCGCGCGCCGCCCTGTTTGAACAGTTTCCGCGCCTCGGGCAGCAGGGTCTTTACCCCCAACTCTTCCAGTGTCCGCAAGGCGGTGTCATGCATATCCGCGATCTGATCGGCCGGGAACACTTCCATCTGTGGGAAAGGGTTCCTGAGCTGGCGATAGTTCACATCGCGACCGGGCTGCGGGGCGGCTTCAGCCCCCCGCCCCCGCCGTCGGCGCCCGCGCTCTGCAGCAGTCATGATCAGCCTCGCATCGCTTTGCCTTCGGGGTCATAAGGTGACGGCGCGATCACACGCGCCGGACGTTCAACCCCCACCACGTGAACGGACAGTTCCGTGCCCGGTTCCGCCTTGTCCCGATCGATCAGGGCCATCGCCAGTGACTTGCCGGTGTAGTGCCCGTAGCCGCCCGAGGTTACGAACCCAACGCGTTCGCCATTGGCCCAGACCGGTTCGTATCCGCTGGCATCTGCGTCCAGAGCATCGATTTCCAATGTCGCCTGAATTTGCGCGGGGCCGTTGCCGTCACGTTCGGCAAGCGCGCCCACCTTTCCAACAAAGTCCTTGTCCCAGTCGATCCAGCGATCCATTCCGGTCATGCCCGGTGTATAGGCTTGCGTGAATTCCGCCGACCAGATGCCAAAGCTTTTTTCAAGCCGTGTTGACAGCATCGCGTTGAAGCCGCATTCGCGGATGCCTTGCTCGGCCCCCGCTTCCAGCAGGATGCGGCGCAGCTTGATATGGTCGCCATAGCGGCAGTTGATCTCGTACCCTTTTTCTCCGGTCACCGACATGCGGGCGACGCGGGCGCGCACGAGGCCGATATCGAAATCGCCGCACCCCATGAACTTCAAGCCCGAGATATCCTGTTCCGCCAGTTTTTCCACAACCGCCTGTGACTTCGGCCCGACCACGGCAAAGCCGCAATATTCCTCGCCCAAATCACAGATATTGACGCCATCCATCATGTGATCGTCGAACCAGCGCATATGCCAGGCTCGCAGGTAATAGCTGCCCATGATCCACCAGGTCCCGTCGCCCCAGTTCAGCACCGTCAAATCGCCCTTCAGCCGCCCATCCTCACCCAACATCGGGGCCAGTTTCGCACGACACGGGCCGGGGAGCTTGGAGGCCATTACCATATCCAGCCAGGCTTCTGCGTTCGGACCGGAAACCTCGAACCGAGAAAAGCCCGAAATATCCAGCAAGCCCGCACCTTCGCGGATCACTTTGCATTCCTCGGCCACGATGTCATGCGCGTTCGAACGCTTGAGCGTCGGCGTTTCCTCGAACCCTTTCGGCGCGAAGTAAAGCGGCACTTCAAGATCCCAGCTGACGCCCCATTTGCACCCTGCCTCGGTCATCGCATCATGCGCCGGTGCCATTTTCAGCGGCCGTCCGGCGGGCAGTTGCTCGTTCGGATAGGTCATCACGAAGCGGCGGGAATAGAACTGCCCGGTCGTCTCGCGGATATAGCGTTTGTTCTGGGCATAGTCGCCATAGCGCGCCACATCCATCGGCCAGGCATCTGCCTCGGGCTCGCCATGGATCATCCATTCGGCCAACGTCTTGCCGACGCCGCCGCCTTGCAAGAACCCGGCCATCACCGCGCAGGCGGTCCAATAGCCCCGCTTGCCCGGCACCGGACCGACCAGAGGGTTGCCGTCGGGCGAGAAGGTGAACGCGCCGTTCACCCATGTCTTGATGCCCACGTTCTGGATCGCCGGATAGCGTTCGAACCCCAGCGTCAGTTCGTTTTCGATACGGTCCAGCTGCTCCTGGAACAGCTCTTCGCCATAATTCCACGGCGCGCCGTCCATGGCCCAGTGTTCGTGATCGACCTCGTAGATGCCCACCAGAACGCCCTTCTGGTCCTGCCGCATATAGGTGAAGCCCTCAAGATCCACGGTCATCGGCATCTCGAAATCAGCCGCTGCGACCTCGGGCACCGTGTCGGTGATCAGGTAATGGTGTTTCAGCGGAGAAACCGGTAGTTCGACCCCTGCCATGCGCCCCACCTGCTTGGCCCACAGGCCGGCGGCGTTGACCACATGTTCGCAAGTGATCGTGCCCCTGTCGGTCACCACCTGCCAGCCATCCGCCGTCTGGATCAGTTCCTCGACCTTGGTTTCTTCATAGTATTCCGCCCCGCGCTTTTTCGCGGCTGTGGCATAGGCCTGCACGGTGCCTGTGGTGTCGATATAGCCTTCGCGGTCGGCCCACATCGCGCCCAGAATGCCGTCGGTGGACATGATCGGGCAGCGTTTCTGCGCCTCTTGAGGGCTCAGCAGTTCACAGTCATCAATGCCGATGGACTGGAAGATGCGGTAATTGGCCTGCAACCACTCCCACCGCTCGGGGGTTCCCGCCAGCGTCAGACCACCGGTCATGTGCAGGCCGATTTTCTGGCCTGATTCCTTCTCGATCTCGCTGAGCAGATCAATCGTATAGGCCTGCAAAGACGCCATGTTCGGATCGGCATTCAAAGCATGAATGCCTCCCGCTGCGTGCCAGGACGACCCAGACGCCAGCCGCCGCCGCTCCAACATGACGACATCCGACCAGCCAAACTTGGCCAGGTGATACAGAACCGAGGCCCCGACAACGCCTCCTCCAATGACCACGACGCGATATTGGGATTTCATCCCGACCTCCCCTGAACAGAATCTGAGGAGACGCTAGTGGTACTGTTCACATCTGTCTAGACATTTCTGTACAGTGCCGATCACAACGCAACACGGCACGGTTCGGTAGGTTTACAGACTTGCGCTTGGACGAGATTGGATGGCTCGAAACCACGCCAGGGTGGCCGCGTTGTCTTCCGGGATACGCATCTTGATGACGCGGGCGAAATCGACAAAAACGAAAGCCGAGATATCCGCCAGGGAAAACACGTCACCGGCCACAAAAGGGCTTTTCGTCAGACGTGATTCCAGCATTTCAAAGAAGGATGCCACACGCTCGCGCCCGCGCTTTGCAAGTTCGGGAATCTGCGCATGATTGGAAGGGCCCGGAATGGCGCGATCCTTGAAGGCGGGATGTCCATTGCGCAAAGCCTCGGCAATCGGTGCCCCGCCCTGATGTTCGACGATCGCGTTCCACATCAGAACCAAACCTTTTTCCTCGGGGGTTCGGCCCATCAAAGGCGGTTCGGGAAACTGTGCCTCCAGAAAAGCTGCAACGCCCAGATTTTCTGTCAGAACGGTTCCGTCATCCGTTACCAGAACCGGGATCGTGGCCCGAGGGTTCACGGCGCGAAAGGCTTCGCTCAACTGTTCACCTTTCGCAATCGAGACCTCACGCGTTTCGATATCCAATCCTTTTTCGGCAATGAACATCCGCGCACGACGGGGGTTTGGAGCAGTGGAGCAATCGTAAAAAATCATGCCGTTACTCCTTTTCGGTCAGCGGCGATATATGAAACAGCGCCCTTCGACGGCGCCTTCGGGCAACGGCATCTCGGTCAGCCCTTCGAAATACATCCGATCACTTGAGACCATCAGCCCGCCCGGAGCAAGCAAAGGCTCGATGAGCGGAGATACAAACCGCGCGAATTTGTCATTCTTTTCGCGATTGTGCCCGCCAAGATCCGCGTGGATCAGGCTGGCTGACGCACCGAACCGTTCAACCGATGCAGGCAGGGTATCCCGGACGTCGCCCAGAATCACGCGATCTTCGGGCGGGGTCGAGTCGGGGTGCGAAGCCACCGCGCGTTCGAACACATAGACCGGGCGGCCATCCATGTGCTGCACAAGATGGTGATACGTACGCCCGTTGCCCAAACCCAATTCGAACACCGGACCTGTCATGCCCGCAGTTTGCCGGATTGCGTAATCCAGACAAGCGCGCTGTGACACCATGCGATCGATGAACAGATCCAGACGGCTTTGATTCTCGGACACCGGAAAATATCTCCTTGATACCATTCGAGAGCATAAATGCGCCCGATGCCGTCCTTGATGGCAAAATCTCAAGACTTTGTGTAGCGACGAAGCCCGTAGATTCACGATTTCGCGACATTTCGGCCCAAGAACGGGTTTGACTAGACGGGCGGAACCGCGCGACACTGAACAAAAAATCACGGGGAGTTGAAGTAACCGATGTCATCGAACGGTCAAACGGGTGGAAAACCCGCATGAGCGCGTTGTTGTCCGTAAGAGACCTCAGCATCGGCTTTGGTACGGGCAATTCCGTGGTCACGGATGTGAACTTCGATGTCCAAGCCGGACAGACGCTTGCCCTGGTCGGTGAATCGGGATCGGGAAAAACAATCACATGCCGCGCCGCCTTACGTATCTTGCCCCGCACGGCGCAGATTCGAAGCGGCACGATTACCTTGAACGATTCCAAGGGCATGTGCGAGCTCACCACGGTTTCCGAACGTGAGCTGCGCGACATCCGCGGCAATCGGGTTTCAATGATCTTTCAGGAGCCCATGAGATCGCTGTCCCCGCTGCACAAGATCGGCAATCAGGTCAGCGAGGTTTTGTGGTTGCATCGTGGGCTTTCCGAGTCCGCGGCACGCAAAAAGGTCCTGACGCAGTTCGAACGCGTCGGGTTCCCTGATCCACAGCGTGCCTATGACTCCTACCCTTTCGAGTTGTCCGGCGGTATGCGCCAACGCGCCATGATCGCCATGGCCATGGTGTCCAAACCCGAATTGCTGATCGCGGACGAACCGACCACCGCACTGGATGTGACCACGCAGGCGCAGGTTCTGGGCCTGATCAAGGAATTGCAGCGTGAAACCGGCATGGCGCTCATTCTGGTGACTCATGATCTGGGTGTCGTCGCCAACATGGCCGAGCAGGTCGTCGTCATGCACAAGGGACGTATCATGGAGGCCGGCCCCGCCGCCCCGATCCTGACCGCGCCCGCACACCCGTATACCAAGCAGCTGTTTGATGCCGCGCCGGAAATACCGGATCAGGACGCGGTGGGTATACCGATGCCCGACACAGATCTGATCCTGCAGATGAAGGATGTGTCCAAGACCTACACAATGCGGTCCAGCAAAGGATGGCAATCCGACAAAGCAATCTATGCCTGCCGAGGAGTCGACCTGAACCTGGCGCGCGGCAAGACTTTGGCAATTGTCGGTGAAAGCGGATCGGGAAAGACAACGGCGGCCCGCATCGCCTTGGGGGCTGAATTGCCCGACCCCGGTGGTGAAGTCCTGTTTCGTACCGCCCCCGATGCCGACCCGATCACGGTGCACAACATGACCCGAGCCCAGCGCACAGCGTTTCAGCGCAAGGCACAGATGGTTTTTCAGGACCCTTACAGTTCGCTCAGCCCCCGGATGCGCATTCAGGACGCCATGACCGAACCACTGGAAATCCACCGCATCGGCACAACAGCCGAACAGCGGGACAAGGCCGCCGAGATGTTGCAGCGCGTCGGCCTGACGGGTGATATGCTCAAACGCTATCCGCACGCGTTTTCCGGAGGGCAGCGACAGCGCCTTTCAGTGGCGCGGGCCATGATGCTGGACCCGCAGTTGATCGTGTGCGACGAACCGACCTCGGCATTGGACGTGTCTGTTCAGGAACAAATCCTGACCTTGCTGGAAAACCTGCAAGACAGCCTGAACCTGTCCTACCTGTTCATCTCACATGATCTGGCCGTTGTCGCACGGATCGCTGACGAAGTTGCTGTCATGAGGCGGGGTCTGATCGTCGAACAGGCACCGCCCGAAACTCTTTTCTACAATCCGCGCCATCCATACACCAAGGCGCTGATTGCCGCTCAACCCGAACCCGACATCAATCGCCCGATTGACCTTCAATTGGTTTCTCTGGGTGCCGGCGCGCCGGACAGTTGGGATGAAGCCTTTCGTTTCTCGGACACCGTGATACCCTCACTGGTGGAATTGGAACCGGGCCATAAGGTACGTTGCCATGTTTAATACCATTCGCCCTCTGCTGCTGGCTGCTATGCTGGCGTTTTCAGGGATCCTGCCCGCGGCGGCAGATACAATCCCAACACCTCAGGAAAGCGCCTTCTGGAGCGCCGAGGTTGAAAGCGGCAATCTTCCGCCAGTGCAGGAGCGTTTGCCCAAGGACCCTCTGATTGTGGATCTGGCCGCAAAAGGAAGAGAATTCGGGAAACCGGGTGGCACTCTGCGCACCATGGTCACGCGATCCAAAGATATCCGGCAGATGGTTGTCTATGGCTATGCAAGGTTGGTTGGGTTCAACCAAGATTACGAATTGGTACCCGACCTGCTGGCCTCGTATGAAAACGAGGGCAATCGCAAATTTACCCTGAAACTGCGCGAAGGGCACAAGTGGTCGGACGGCTCACCCTTTACCTCGGAAGACTTCCGCTATTGGTGGGAAGACGTCGCCAACAACGAGTTGCTCAGCCCGTCAGGCCCACCCGATTTTCTGATCGTCGAAGGTAAATTGCCCACGGTCACGTTTCCCGATGAGACCACCGTGATCTTCGAATGGGACGACCCGAACCCGAACTTCCTGCAATCTCTGGCACAAGCACGACCGCCGTTTATTTACCGGCCGGCCGCGTTTCTGAAACAGTATCACGAGAAATACGCGGACGCGGAAGAGCTTGCCTTTCAGGTTGAAGATGCCCGGGTCAAAAGCTGGGCGGCGCTGCACAACAAGCTGGATAATCTTTACAAGTTCGACAACCACGAACTTCCCACGTTGCAGCCATGGCTGAACGCCAGTTCGGGCAAGAAAATCCGTCACAACTTTGTGCGCAACCCCTATTATCACCGGATCGACAGCAAGGGGGTGCAACTTCCCTATATTGACGTGGTCGAGATGGAGATCGTCGCCCCCGGTCTTGTTGCGGCCAAGACCAACGCCGGTGAAAGCGACCTGCAAGGCCGTGGCCTTGCCTTCCGAGACGCGTCGATCCTCAAGAAAGGCGAAGCACAAGGCGGATACAAAACGCTGTTGTGGAAAACCGGCGTGGCCTCGCAGATCGCGATCTACCCGAACCTGAACTTTTCTGATGATGTCTGGCGCGATGTACTGAGGGACGTTCGCGTGCGGCGCGCCTTGTCGTTGGCCATCGACCGGCAGACCATCAACCAGGCGCTTTACTTCAAACTCGCACACCCCGCCGCGAACTCGGTTCTTCCCGCCTCACCCTTCTACAGTGAAGAAAACGCTGCGGCCTGGGCGCAATACGATGTTGATCAGGCCAATGCGCTTTTGGATGAGGCTGGTCTGGATCAGCGCGACAAGAACGGCATTCGCCTGTTGCCTGACGGTCGCCCAATGGAACTGGTAATCGAAACCGCAGGTGAGCGGCAGGAAGTCGAAAACGCGCTTCAGATCGTAACCGATACCTGGCGTGAAATCGGTGTCAAACTGGTCATGCGCCCGCTGGACAGGGACATCCTACGCAACCGCGTGTTCGCGGGCAATTCGATGGCGTCCGTCTGGTTCGGTTGGGATGATGGTATTCCGCAGGCGCATACGTCCCCGGCTTATCTGGCCCCAACAGATCAGGTGTTCCTGGCCTGGCCAAAATGGGGGCAGCACTATCAGACCGGTGGCGAAGTGGGTGAAGCCCCCGACATGCCAGAGGCGCAGCGCCTGATGGAATTGGCGCATGGATGGCAAATCGCCACGACCGATGAAGAACGCGCGGCTGTCTGGACCGAGATGTTGAAAATCCATGCCGATCAGGTCTATGCCATAGGCATCCTGAACGGCGCCCCCCAGCCCATTGTGGTGTCAAACCGCCTGCGAAATGTTCCGGAACAGGCTATGTGGGCCTGGGAACCCGGTGCACATTTCGGCATTCACCGCCCGGACGAGTTCTTTTTCGCCGACTGAGCAGGAGCAGCTAAATGATCATGCTGCGCTACGTGGTGTATCGCTTTTTCACGATGCTGCTGACTTTGTTGGTGGTCTCGGTTCTGGTTTTTGTAATCATCAACCTTCCGCCCGGCGACTATCTGAGCAACCAGATCGCTGAACTTCAGGCCTCGGGCCAGTCGGCAGGTGTCGCAAAGGCAGAGTTCCTGCGCGCTGAATACGCTCTGGACCGTCCGATGTGGGAACAATACCTGATCTGGATGGGATTCTGGCCCGGACCGCACGGGTTTTCGGGGTTGATCCAGGGCAATTACGGGTGGTCCTTTGAATTCGACCGTCCCGTTTCCGAAATCGTCGGTGACACACTCTGGTTGACGGTTGTGGTCAATCTGGCTGCGATCCTGTTTGTTTATGCCGTCGCATTGCCGCTGGGCGTTATCGCCGCCGCTCGGTCCCGGACATGGATCGACTATACCTCGGCCTTCGTGGGGTATCTGGGGCTTGCAACGCCGAACTTTTTGCTGGCGCTGATCCTGTTCTATTATGGCCACCAGTATTTCAACCTGCCGATCGGGGGCTTGATGGATCCGAGTTTCGAAGGCCAGCCGATGAGTTGGGAGAAACTGAAATCCATCCTCGTCCACCTGATCGTACCGACCTTCGTCATCGGCACTTCAGGCGCATCGGCGATGATGCAGCGTCTGCGCGCGAATATGCTGGACGAACTCGGCAAACCCTATGTGGAAACCGCCATCGCGAAGGGCATGGCCCCTTCACGGATGCTGACCAAGTATCCGCTGCGGGTGGCCTTCAACCCCTTTGTCGCCGATATCGGCAACCTACTGCCGTCGATGGTGTCCGGCTCGGTTCTGGTATCGGTCGTTCTGGGCCTGCAAACCATTGGCCCTACTCTGCTGACTGCTTTGAAGACGCAGGATCAATTCCTGTCCGCGTTCATCCTGATGTTCGTCGCCCTGCTGACGCTGATCGGCACGATGATTTCGGATATCCTGCTGGTGATGCTGGATCCGCGCATTCGGTATGAGGGGCGCGAGGCATGACTGATCGTTCTGACAACCGCTATGTCGATGACGCGCCGTTTGATCCGCAGGCCTCGATTCAACAGCTGGAACGCGCCGATCTGGATGCCCCCAACTGGGTTCTTGTCTGGCGCAAGTTCAAAACCCACAAGCTGGGCCTGATCTCAGGCATCTTCCTGCTGTTTTGCTATCTAATGCTGCCCTTTGCCGGGTTTATTGCGCCTTACGGGCCAAATGACCGAAACGGAGAGCACCTGTACGCGCCGCCACAATCGGTAAACTGGTTTCACGAGGGTGAGTTCATCGGCCCACATGTCTATCCGATCGTCGCCGAGGCGGACCTTGAAACCTTCCAATGGAAGTTTGTCCCCGACACAGAAGACCCGCGCCCGATCCGGTTCTTCTGCGAAGGCTCTGAATACAAGCTGGCCGGTTTCATACCGTCGGACACACACCTGTTCTGCCCGCCAGAGGGGACGACGCTGTTCCTGTGGGGATCCGACCGTCTGGGCCGAGACATCTTCAGCCGTATTCTCTATGGCGCGCAACTGTCTTTGACGGTGGGTCTGATCGGTATCTCGGTGTCCTTCTTCCTTGGCATCCTGTTCGGTTCGATGGCCGGCTATTTCGGCGGGCGTATCGACTGGACCATCAACCGCGTCATCGAAATCCTGCGTTCGTTGCCGGAACTGCCGCTGTGGCTGGCCCTTTCCGCCGCCGTGCCTTCGAACTGGAGCCCGGTCGCGGTGTTCTTCATCATTTCGATCATTCTGGGCATCTTAGACTGGCCGGGCCTGGCGCGCTCGGTTCGGGCGAAGTTCCTGTCTTTGCGGGAAGAGGAATATGTCAGAGCCGCCGAGATGATGGGGGCAAGTTCGGGCCGTGTGATCCGCAAGCACCTGCTGCCCAACTTCATGTCGCACCTGATTGCATCGGCCACATTGTCGATCCCTGCCATGATCCTGGGGGAAACGGCGCTCAGTTTTCTTGGCCTCGGCCTGCGCGCACCCGCAGTCAGTTGGGGCGTGATGCTGAATGACGCGCAGAACCTCGCGTCGATCGAGATCTATCCCTGGACGGCAATCCCGATGCTGCCGATCATTGTCGTGGTATTGGCGTTCAACTTCCTTGGTGACGGGCTGCGCGACAGTCTCGACCCCTATCAGCAATGAGTCTTCTTGCCACGCTTCCCGCTGCCGGCAGCTATCACAGGGTCGGTGCCGGTGTTCTGCCAAGCGCCTTTGCCGTTTCCGAATTGGCCACCGCCAGTTTCGCAGCCGTGGGGCGGGAAATGGCCCGGCTGATCCAGGCGATCAACCTGTCCACGAAGGCACCCGAAGTCTCGATCGATCATCGGCTGGCATCTCTGTGGTTCGGCTATTCCTTCAAACCAGAAGGTTGGGACATGCCCAGTTTGTGGGATACGGTCGCGGGCGACTACAAAGCCGCGGATGGCTGGATCAGGCTGCACACAAACCTGCCCCGCCATCGCTCTGCCGCGTTGAAAGTCCTTGGCACCCGGCCAGAGCGTGAAGCCGTGGCAAAAGCTGTCAGGTCTTGGGCGATGTCGGATCTGGAAACGGCGGTTGTTGCCGAAGGTGGGGTGGCCGCTGCCATGCGCAGCCGGACGGAATGGCTTGATCACCCGCAAGGCCGCGCCGTGTCGCGCGACCCTTTGATCGGATGGCAGGGACCGCGCTATGTCAATCTGCGCGACAGACCTCGGGCCACTGCTGATCGGCCTCTGGCCGGGTTGCGGGTGCTGGATCTGACGCGCGTTCTGGCCGGCCCGGTTTCTACCCGAACGCTTGCAGGGTTCGGAGCCGAGGTCTTGCGCATCGACCCACCTGGCTGGGATGAACCGGGGGTGATCCCCGACATATCGCTGGGAAAGCGCTGCGCCTATCTTGATTTGAAATCCGAGACCGGACTTGAACGATTGCATGGGTTGCTGGCTCAGGCGGATGTGTTCGTACACGGGTATCGACCCGGCGCGCTGGAGGCACTGGGTCTGACCCGGGTCAAACGTGACGAGCTGGCTCCGAACCGGATCGAAGTCACGCTGGATGCCTATGGCTGGCAAGGTCCATGGTCGACCCGGCGCGGGTTTGACAGCCTTGTCCAGATGAGCGCGGGTATCGCCCATGCCGGGATGGAGTGGGCGAACGCGGACAAGCCGACCCCGTTGCCGGTTCAAGCTCTGGACCACGCGACCGGCTATCTGATGGCGGCTGCCGTCCTGTCCGCACTGGCCGAGGCCGCATCAGGCAATTCCATCATGCACGCGCATCTCTCTCTGGCGCGCACCGCCGAACTTCTGGCCGTGCTCGGCAAAGACGAAGCACAATCCGCGCCCATCACCCCGGCAACAACGGATTACGGCACGGCGACGGAGGCGTCCGGCTGGGGGCCGGGCCATCGCCTCAACCCTGCGCTGAGGGTCGGCGAAGCGACGATGCGCTGGGATTTGCCTGCGTCGAAACTGGGCAGTTCGGAACCTGTCTGGCCGCTCGACGCCAACTGACCATCCGGTACGCAGCCGCGCCCCTATCGATCATCGCCCCCAGGGCCGATATCGTCCAGGTAGTCCTCATCGATCGCGGCCTGCACCGCGCCTGTTACCGCCTCACGCTGTTTCGGCGTCAGGTCATCGGCCTCTTTGCCGTCCGCCAACCTCACGGTGACTTCGCGATGCGCGAATTTGATGCCTTCCCGCGCGAACAATTCGCGAATTTCCTGATAGACCTTCTTGCGCACCAGCCACTGATCGCCCGGTTTGGTCATGAACTTGACCCGGATGATCATTGCTGAATCCTGCATCTCGATCACGCCCTGGGACTTCAGCGGCTGTATGAAGTTTTCGCCGATCACAGGATCGCTCAGCAACTCCTGTCCCAGCTTCTTGATCAGCTTTCGCACCTTTTCCACATCAGTGTCATAGGTCACGCGCAGCGGCAGTTTCATGATCACCCAGTCCCGGGAATAGTTCGTCAGAACCTTGATTTCGCCAAAAGGAATCGTGTTCAGCGCGCCAAGATGGTGACGCAGCTGGAAGGACCGGACCGAGATTTTCTCGACCGTTCCCTTGACGTCTCCGATATCGATGTACTCACCCTTCCGAAAGGCATCATCCATCAGGAAAAACGCCCCGGAAAAGATGTCTCGCACCAGTGTTTGAGATCCGAAACCGACAGCCAGACCAACCACACCGGCACCGGCAAACAGCGGGCTGACATTGATACCAAGTTCCATGAGAACGATCAGCATGATGGTCACGACCACAACGGCCAGAATTGCGCCGCGGAACAATGGCAGCAGCGTCGCCAGCCGGCTTTGCCCGCCTTCCCCGCCCTCATCGCCCAGTTCGGCCTCGGTGCCATCATCGACTTCTTCCGCTATCTTGCTGTCGATCCAGATGCGAAAGAAATGAAACAGGATGTAGCCGATGAAAATGATGACCATTACATCCAGCACGCGTGCAACCGGCAGGTCCTCGCTCCAGTCCGCATCGGGATACCAAATCACCACAAGGGCATAGACACCAATCACAAAGGCCAGAATTCCGGCCACCCGGCGCGCCAGATCCTCATAGGTCAGAAGATACTGTTTGCGCTGTTCTGCCTCGGGCGTTTCCACGGGCTCGGCATCCGCTTCGGCAGCGGCGGTTTCTTCGTTTATCTCGTTGATCTTGCGCGAACGGTCAAAATACCGCTCCAGCACGTAGTTCATCGCACCATAGGCAACGACGACGGACATGAAGATCATATAGCTGCTTGCGATCAGCGGCAGCGGCGTTGGGTTCTCCAGTGCAAGATCAACCGCCAGACGGAACCAGCTGAACACGACATAGACGATCAGTGCAGGTGCCCAGCCGAAGGATACGAACCGCAACAACCACGAGACCTGATCCGGCGCTCTTCCGCCCCGGATGGCATTTGAAATAGCCCGGGCATTGAACAGGATCATCAGAATATTGCCGAAAGCGCCCACCATTGTCAGACAGCCATAGACCATGGCGTAGACGTTGTAGTTCAGCCCGAAATCCGCAACCCAAGTCGAAAACAGAACAACCGTGATGTCATAGGTCGCGAGTGCCGAAGCCCACAGATACAGCCGCTTGGCGTCCCGGTCCGAGAACGGTGGCAGCCGGTATTGACTCAGGTAAGGTGACAATACCATCCGCCAAAGATCGGACACCGTGCGCGACAGGAAGAACGCCGTGAAGATCGCCGTGACCGTGAACTGGATCGAGATATCGTCCGCTTCGCCAAAAAACAGGTATCCGACGATCAGGGCCATGAGCATGGCAAATATCGTCGCTCCGATCCCCATCAGGAACCGGAACAGAAGGAAGGGCATCTTTTCTCGGTAACCCTGCGGTTCATCCTTGATCCGCGCCACGACCCAGCGGCGCGCGATGCGTTTCCCGTATATCTCGATAGACAGCCAGCGCCCCAACAACAGGAACAGAATGTTCCAGCCCAGAACTTCCACATAGGTCTGAATGCGACCGTCCGGACTGGTCTGGCGCAGGATATACTTCACTTCGAACACCGAATACGGCAGCGCCTCAAGCCGTGATTGCATGGACTCACGGAATTTCGAGAACCGCTCCTGCGCCTTCATCAGCTGCGATCCCTCACCCATGGGATTGCTCGAATCGCCCGCTGCATCATCCGCGCCCGCATCCGTGCCGCCGGCTGTTGTCACAACCTGCCCGGCACTGTCGATGACGATCACACTGGCCCCGGCTTCGCTGGCGGCGCGAATTGCGGCAGCCAGATCGCTTTCCGGCGAGGACGCAGACGAACTGTCCGCGTTGTATCCCGGAATCAAGGATGTTTGCGCTGAAACGCTGACCGGAAACGCCAGTACAAAAGCCCACAAAGCCAGAAGTGTAGCGGCCAGAAAGGTATGTTTCATGGGGTTTTGCATCCAGTTTTTCCGATAGCGGTCAGATTACAGAAGGGTTTCAGACAGTTCAAACGCTCGGGCGCACCCTGCTCAATATCGTGTCCGGGCGTGTTCTTGGCGCACTGCCTGATTCCGGATGTTTTCAATCTGGCGAAAATTGAATATGAACGGGATCTGTAGGCCCTGCCCCTTTGCCAGTTCACCGGTTCTTTTGCGATCCCTCTCAAGCCTTGGTGCGACATGACGCGAAACCGTCAATATGCTGTTGCCAAATCGCAATGCTTGGAACATTTGCGGAAGAGCAATTCCTCCTTTGGCAAGTGTGACGGGGATATATACAGTAACGCTTGCAAACGCGCGGATTTCGAACCGGGATCAAGAAGACAGGCAACACTATGAGCCTAGGCAAAACCAATTCCAAACCGGGCCGCGCACCGCGTATCCTGTTTTACAGTCACGACACGTTCGGGCTGGGCCATCTTCGCCGGTCTCGGGCTTTGGCGGCCGCGATCACGCAGGCGGACCAAAGCGCATCCGCGCTGATCCTGACGGGATCACCCGTGGCCGGACGGTTTACCTTTCCCCGTCGCGTTGACCACGTGCGCCTGCCCGGTGTCACCAAACGCGCAGACGGGTCTTATGCTGCACGCACCATCGGGATGGGCATCGAAGAAGTGACCGAATTGCGGTCGGGTCTGATTCAAACCGCTGTTCAGCAGTTCGACCCTGATGTGCTGATCGTCGACAAGGAACCGACGGGGTTCCGGGGTGAGCTGCTGCCGACACTGAACCACCTGCAAAAGAACTGCGGAACCAAAATGGTGCTTGGGTTGCGCGATGTTCTGGATGAACCCGAAGTCCTGGCCGCCGAGTGGGCGCGCAAGGAAGCGGTTGAAGCCACCGAACGGTTTTATCACGAAATCTGGGTTTACGGCTTGCAGTCGATTTACGACCCGACAAGAGGGTTGCCGCTGAGTGCCGCGGCACAATCCCGCATCCACTGGACGGGATATCTGCGCCGCGATCTTGGTCCGGTCGGCGAGCCTCCGCAACAACCCTATATCCTGATCACGCCCGGCGGTGGCGGCGACGGCAAGGCGATGGTCAACCTCGTCCTGTCTGCCTATGAAAAGGATCCAAACCTGTCGCCGCGGGCGGTTTTGGTCTATGGCCCCTTCCTGTCCGGTGAGTTGCGCGAAGATTTCGAAACCCGCGTTGCCGCATTGAACGGTCGCGTCACCGCCGTTGGGTTCGAATCCCAGATCGAAACGCTGTTTGCAGGGGCCGAAGGCGTCGTCTGCATGGGCGGCTACAACACGTTCTGCGAGGTTCTTTCCTTTGACAAACGCGCTGTCATCGTCCCGCGCACCACGCCCCGTCTGGAACAGTGGATAAGGGCCTCGCGCGCAGAAGGGCTGGGCCTTGTCCGAATGCTGGATGAAAACCGGGATGGCCTGACGCCGGACGCGATGATCCGCGCCATTCGGGAACTGCCGCACCAGTCCCTGCCGTCGCAGGCGATACAAAGCGGATTGCTGGACGGGCTGGACTATGTCACCGACCGCATCGAAAGCCTGCTGACCTGGGAACAGGAACGAGCCACCGGATGACCTCAGATTCTCCTCGATTGGCGGTTGTGGTCAAAGGCTGGCCACGACTGTCCGAAACGTTCATTGCGCAGGAACTTGTCGCCTTGCAGGAGGCCGGGCATCGCTTTGACATCTGGTCTTTACGGCACCCGACCGATACGAAACGCCATCCCTTGCACGACCGGTTCACAGGACAGGTCCGATACCTGCCCGAGTATCTTCATGACGAACCCAAACGGGTCTGGGCGGCACGGGCCCTTGCCCAAACGCTTTCCGGTTACGACAGGGCCTATAGGATCTGGCGTCAGGACTTGAAGCGCGACCCGACACCCAATCGCATCCGACGGTTTGGGCAAGCCTGCGTTCTGGCCGCGGAATTGCCTGCCCGGACGCAAGGGTTGTACGCTCACTTCATGCACACGCCGTCATCCGTTGCCCGTTACGCCGCCATCATGCGTGGATTGCCGTGGAGTTTTTCGGCTCATGCCAAGGATATCTGGACGTCGCCGGATTGGGAAAAACGTGAAAAGCTGCAAGCCGCATCCTACGGGGCCACGTTTGGTGCCACCTGCACAGCCATCGGAGCGGAACATCTGCGCAGCCTGGCCGATGACCCCAAGCGCGTGGACCTGATCTATCACGGTTTGGACCTGTCTCGCTTTCCCAAGCCTCCGACGCGAAAGTTGCGTGCTGTGAATGATCCTTTTCACATGATTTCCGTCGGGCGGCTGGTCGAGAAGAAAGGCTTCGATCGTCTGATCGCGGCTTTTGCATTGCTGCCCGATGACCTGAACTGGCACTGGACCCATATCGGCGGCGGCGCATTGGGTGACGCATTGCGGGCACAGGCGAACGCAGCCGGCATTGCGAACCGGATCACCTGGAAAGGGGCTTGCGACCAGCCCGAGGTCATCGCAGCAATGCGTGATGCCGACCTGTTCGTTCTGCCCAGCCGTATCGCAAAGGACGGAGACCGCGACGGGTTGCCGAATGTTTTGATGGAGGCCGCGTCTCAGCTGTTGCCAATCCTGTCGACACCGGTCTCGGCGATCCCCGAGTTTATCGAAACCGGAACACATGGGGTTCTGTCCGATGACGCCCCCTCTGCACTTGCGGAAGCCGTGGAACGTTTGTCAGCCAATCCGCAGCAAGCGTCACAGATGGCGCATGCGGCGTATGATCGCCTGATCGCCGAGTTCCGGATGGCCCCCGGCATCGCACGGCTGTCGGAACACCTCAACTCCATGTGCATGGAAAACGCGTAATGGCGCGGGTCGCGTTTTATGCCCCGATGAAATCTCCTGACAGCCCGAAACCTTCGGGCGACCGTGAAATGGCCCGGAATCTGATGCAGGCGCTGACCGCCGAGGGTGATACGGTCGATCTGGCGACCGACTTGCGCATTTATGACAAAAACGGCGACGAAGACCTGCAACAAGCCCTGAGGCGCGCGGCAGAAGATGAAGCGAAGCGACTTGTCTCTGACATGCCATCAGATACCGATTTGTGGGTGACCTACCACAATTATTACAAGGCACCTGACCTGCTGGGTCCTTGGGTTTGCAAGGCGCGTGGCATTCCCTATGTGCAACTGGAAAGCACCCGCGCATCCAGTCGGTTAAACGGGCCGTGGGCTGAGTTCGCCAAGGCGGCGCATCAGGCCTGCGATGCAGCGGATGTGATCTTTTATCATACAGCCAACGACCTGATCACTTTGGAGCGGGATCGCTTTGGCGATCAGGCTTTGGTCGAATTGCCTCCGTTTCTGCCGATCTCGGAACTGCCTCCGGCCGCCACAGGTGGCGCACCCATGCTGACCGTCGGCATGATGCGGCATGGGGACAAGCTGGCGTCCTATCAAATATTGTCCGAGGCCCTGGCGCATTTGACCGGGGACTGGCACCTGAACATCGCGGGAGACGGCCCGGCGCGCAGGCAGGTTGAGGCGCTGATGGCGCCGTTCGGACAGCGGGTGCGTTTTCTGGGTCAGCTTGACCGGGAAGAACTGCAACGCGTCTATCAACAATCATCTCTGCTTGCATGGCCCGGAGTGAACGAAGCTTACGGCATGATTTACCTCGAGGCGCAGGCTGCGGGATTGCCTGTGGTCGCTCAGGATCGGCCCGGCGTACGCGATGTTCTGTCCCCGGCGGCCTATCCATCCGTCGAAAGTGGCGCCAGGGGATTTGCGGATGGCATGCAGGTCTTTTTGTCGGATTCCACGCTGCGCCACACTCTGGGCGCTGCGGCACGCAACTACGTGGCAGAGCGCCACCTGATGCCACAGGCGACCGAGCGCTTGTGGGCAACCCTCCGCCCCCTGCTGAAGGACGTATCATGACCCGGCTTGCACTGCTCCGACACGGGCACACCCATTGGAACCGAGCGGGACGGATCCAAGGGCGCAGCGACATACCGCTGGACGATGACGCCCGAGCCGAATTGGCGGGCTATGGATTGCCACAGGACTGGGCCGAGGCTGACATCTGGTCCAGCCCCCTGCACCGCGCCAGTGAGACGGCGCAAATCGTGACCGGTCGCGACCCGAACACCTCGGACGCGTTGACCGAGATGAACTGGGGCGATTGGGAAGGTCAGCGCGGGATCGACCTGATCGCGGACACATCCAGCGGATATCGTCATATCGAGCATTGGGGCTGGGATTTCCGTCCACCAAACGGGGAAAGCCCGGCCGAGGTTCGGGACAGGCTTCGCCCCTGGCTGTCCGCGCTGCGGCAGGATACGATCGCGGTCTGTCATATCGGTATCATGCGGGTCATTCTGGCTTGGGCATGGGGTTGGAATTTCGAAGGACCTGCCCCCTTTAAGATCAAACGCAATCGGCTGTATATCGTCGACATGAAGACCATGACCGCCGACGCCGACCCCGTTCGCCTGATCAAATACGAGGCCCCGGAATGAAGGTGATGATCATCGTCACGCACCTGTTGGGCACCGGGCATCTCAGCCGGGCGCTGACATTGGGGCGGGCCTTTCGGGATGATGGCCACGACGTCATGGTCGTGACGGGTGGCATGCCCGCGCCGCAATTGGACAGCACGGGCATGACTCTGTTCGGCTTGCCGCCGCTCAGATCAGACGGAACCAACTTCACCCGTTTGCTGACCGAAAGCGGCGACGAGGCTGACGCGACCTATCACGCCAAGCGCGAGGCCGCCCTGGTGCAGGCGGTGAAAAGCTTCCAGCCGCAGATCCTGATCACCGAGCTTTACCCCTTTGGTCGCCGATCACTGTCGGCCGAGTTCGATGCGGCCCTGAATGCAGCAAGCGCTTTGCCTGAGCGTCCCGTCATTCTCGGATCGGTCCGCGACATTCTGGCTCCGCCCTCCAAACCCGCCAAGGCCGAGCGCACGGATGAAATCGTGTCTCGGTATTATGACGGCATTCTGGTTCATTCCACCGAAAGCGTTACGCCCCTGTCGGTCAGCTGGCCGGTGTCGGACCGATTGGCCAAGCGACTTCACTACACCGGCTTTGTGGCGCCTGCATTGCCCCAACCTCACCCCGACGCGGCGGGCCAGAATGAAATCCTGGTCAGCGCTGGCGGCGGATCCGTCGGGCAACCGATCTTTCGCGCGGCCATCGAGGCCGCCAGAAAGATGCCCAACAGGCGCTGGCGCCTGCTGATCGGTGGAACGGATGCAAAGGCTCGGATCGCGGAATTGTCCCGGATGGCCGAAGGTGCTTCGGTTGTTCTGGAACCGGTGCGGCCGGATTTCCGCCAGATGCTGCCCCTGGCAGCGGCATCGGTAAGCATGTGCGGCTACAACACTGCCATGGATATCCTTCAAAGTGGCACCCCCGCCGTGTTTGTGCCTTTCGACGACGGCAAAGAGGTGGAACAAGGGCTGCGCGGGCGAAGCCTGTCCGATCTGCCCGCAATCGAAGTTCTGGAAAGCAGAGCATTGAGCGGGGCGACATTGGCTCGGGCGGTGGAGCGTGTCGTGGCCGACGGCCCGCGTGTACAACAGGATTTGGGTTTTGACGGGGCCATCCAATCTGTCCACATCGCCAAGCGCCTGCTGGAGCAGCGCACATGAACCCCGACTGGCGCCCACTTGACGTCGAGTTGAACCATTGGCGTGCCGAAAGCTTGCCCTTGCCTGTGTGGTGGCGCGATGATGATGCCATTGCGCCAACACCGCAATTGGACCGCCTTTCCGAGCTGGCCGACAAACTGGGCCTGCCCGTGCATCTGGCCGTCATTCCACGCGACGCGACGCCCGCGCTGGCGGAATACGTTGCCGCGCGCGCGTCTCTTGTTCCGGTCGTACACGGGTGGGCGCATACAAACCATGCGCCCCGCGGCGAGAAGAAGGCCGAGTTTCGGCTCGACCGTCCGCTGGACGTGATGGTGACGGATGCGCAGGCCGGGATGGCGCGCCTTCGGTCCCTGTTTGGTGACAATATGCGACAGATGTTCGTGCCCCCCTGGAATCGCATTGCACCCGAGATGGCCAAGCAGTTGCCAAAGCTGGGATACCGCATCCTGTCCACCGCAACGCCCCGCAAATCACGTCTGGCCGCACCGGGGCTTGAGCAGATCAATACCCACCTTGATCCGATCGACTGGCGCGGGTCGCGTGGCTTGATCTCACCCGACGCCCTGATCGCGCAGACTGCTGGTCTTCTGCGAGACCGACGCGAAGGCCGTTCAGACAACACCGAGCCCTTCGGCATATTGACCCATCATCTGGTCCATGATCAGGACATCTGGACCTTTACCGAGGCCCTGTTGCGCAAATTGCTGAGCGGGCCCGCCACAGCCTGGGTCGCGCCAGAGAACGAATGAGGACATCACCATGAGCCGATTGGATTCCATGCTGCGCCGACTGACGGCCCAACGTGACGGACTGAACTGGGCGGCCGAGCGGATCAGTGGCCAGCCGGGGGATGTGCTGGATATGGGCCTGGGCAATGGCCGCACCTATGACCACCTGCGTGAAATCCTGCCAGAGCGCCGGATCTGGGTGATGGACCGGGTCCTGCAATGCCATCCGGACAGCACCCCCCCGGCCGAGGATTTCCTGCAAGGTGAGGCTGAACCGATGCTGCTCAGACTGGCGGCCGACGGGCATAGGATCGCGCTGGCGCATTACGATTTCGGACGCGGCATCAAGCACGAGGACGTCGCCGAAGCAGAGCGTCTCAGCCCGCTGATCGCGAAAGTCATGCAGCCCGGAGGGTTGTTGATTTCAGGTCAGCCCCTGGTCGGCTTTGCCCAGATCCAGGGGCCCAAGACAATCGCCCCGGACCGTTACCTGTTCTACACGGCCTGATCACGCCACGCGTCGACCGCGTACCCAGACCGAACTCGGGACGGGTACACCCGCGCGCATCCGGAAGCGGATGACATCGGCGCGGGCGTCGGCGCGCAACTCGCCCCGCTCCTCCAACCCTGCGGCCCGAGCCGGGGCCAGCGTTACCGTCTTCATCCCCCGCGCCATGTCGCCCCAGATCTCGCCCAGCCTAACCGCCGAAAACAACAAGGCCGACGGCACATAATCCGAAGACAGGATGTCCAGATACCCAAGCTGGGCCAGCTCGTGGGCAGCAACATTGCCAGAATGCGATCCCCCACGGATTATGTTCGGCGCACCCATCATGATCTTAATGTCGTTTTCGTGGCAGGCGCGTGCCGCTTCGACGGTCGTGGGGAACTCGGCCAGACGGATGCCGTGACCTGCGGACACTTTCACCTGATCTTCCGTCGTGTCGTCATGGCTGGCCAATACTGCTCCGAAACGGCAGGCCGCCTTGACAGCTTCGGCCTCGTGCAGATCGCCATTGCGATCTCGAAGCCCTTTCAGTTGCGTCACATGCTGAAAGTACATGTCATCGTCCATGGCATATTTGGCTTTCAGATAGGTTTCCAGCTTGTTCATATCTCGAAACTGACGCTGTCCGGGTGTGTGATCCATTATGGACACAAGCCCAACCCTGTCTTCCGGCCCAAATTCGCTCAGCTCTTCAACCAGAGTTTCCGAACACACCTCGGCCCGCAAGTGCAGAAAGTGGCTGATCTTGAGCGCATCCTGTTCGCGCAGATCCCATAACTTCTGCGACAGGCCGCGGGCGTATTTCCCATACCGCCGCGCGCCCGACGGGATCGATCCAACCCGCATGGCATCGAACACTGTCGTGATCCCGGCGCCGGCCAATTCCGCATCATGCGCAAGAATTGCAGCGGCATGGGGCCAGTTCACCTGTGGGCGCGGTTGAATGTGACGTTCAAGGTTGTCGGTGTGCAACTCGACAAGCCCTGGGCTGACATAGTCGCCTTCGCAATCTATCGCGCCCGCGGGAACCCTGTTTCCGGTGTCGATTTCAGCGATGGCCTCACCCACTATCCGGACACTGCCGGTTACGGTTTCATTCGGCAATACAAGCGTGGCATTGGCAAGGATCAAGTCTTCTGTCATCTGAACTTCACGCATGTTGAGACCGAGGAAGGCTACGCAAAAGGAGGCCGATATGACATTCACGCGATACGCGATCTATTTTGCGCCGCCCGCGGGAAAGGAATGGACGAAATTTGCAACCAGCTGGCTGGGTTGGGATATCGAGGCGGGAAAGCCGGTTGCCCATCCGATTGTCGAAGGCATCGACGTTGCCGCCGTCACGGAGGTGCCGCGCAAGTACGGGCTGCACGCGACGCTGAAGCCACCGTTCAGACTGCGCGACGGCAAAACATTCGAAGCCCTGCAAGAGGCGTGCAGCTCGCTCGCCTCCCGCCAACCACCTGTGTCGCTGGATGGCCTCGAGATCGCCCGGTTTGGGCGTTTTCTGGCCCTGCGTCCGCTGGGTGAGATCCAGGCGCTGAATGCGCTTTCCGCGGCCTGTGTTCGGGAATTGGACTGTTTTCGTGCGCCCACCTCTGGGGCCGAACTGGCCCGCCGCCGCGCCGCCGGGTTGACCCCAGAGCAAGACGCCAACCTGGCTCAGTGGGGCTATCCTTACGTACTGGACGCATTCCGCTTTCACATCACGCTGAGCGGCAAGCTGGACAAACCAACCCTGAGAGCAACTCGGAACGCGCTGCAAACCCGTCTGGTCCCATTGCTGCCGCAGCCCTTCCAGATCACGGATCTGGCCCTTACGGGCGAGGCTGAGGACGGGCGCTTCCACCTTATCCATCGCTACTGGCTTTCCGGTTGAAGGTGCGACAGGATTTCGGCAACCGTATCTTCCATCGCACCGGAGTTGTCGATTTCCAGGACCTGGTTCAAACCGTTGGGCAAAGACGTTTGGGCCCGGTCCAGACGCCGCGTCTGTTCCGCCTTGCTTTCCCGCCCTCTTAAGGACAAGCGTTCGGACAGAACCTCGGGCTTTGCCGTCAGGGAAATCACGATCAGATCACCAAACACCTCCTGCGCCTCAAGCAACACCGTTCGTGACAGGTTGACCAAAACGGCCTCGGCCACCTGCCGCTGCCGCGTGATCGTCTTCGGCACACCGTAATACAGCCCATGCGCATGCCAACTCAGCGCAAACGCGCCATCCCGTTCCATCCGCTGAAATGTTTCGGCCGAGACGCGGTCGAAATCTTCGCCGTCTTCGCCTTCGGGACGGGTAATCACCCGCCGCAGCCTCTGAACACCCGGCGTCCGGGCCACCAGCGCGTTCATTACGCTGTCCTTTCCGACCCCCGAAGGACCCACGACCGCTATGACCGGAGCAAGCGTCATGCAGCCATCCCCGGCGTGAAGTCCGAGACATCGACCTCGCGGTCACAGACCCGTTCGCGCGCGTCGAGATCGTGAAAAATCCCGACAATCGTCACGCCATTGTTCTTGGCCTCTTCGATCAGGGACAAAACGGTTTCCCGGTTCTGCGCATCCAGGCTTGCGGTCGGTTCATCCAACAGCATTGCCGGATATTCATGCGCAAAGCCCCGCGCAATGTTCACTCTCTGCTTTTCGCCGCCCGAGAAGGTCGTCGGGCTGAGGGTCCACAGACGTTCGGGAATATTCAGCCGTTTCAGCAACCCGGCTGCCCTGTCCATTGCCACTTGCCTGTCACAGCCCACGGCCAGCAGCGGCTCTGCCACAACGTCCAACGCCGACACCCGAGGCACGACCCGCAGGAACTGGCTGACATAGCCCAAGGTGTCACGACGCAGCAACAAGATCTGCCGCGGTTCAGCCCTGGCCACGTCCAACCCTGCGACCAGCACCTGACCAGTGGCCGCCAGATAGTTGCCGTAGATCACACGCATCAGCGTGGATTTGCCTGCACCCGACGGCCCGGTCAGGGCGACGCACTCACCCGGCTCCACTTTCAGAGACGCGCCTTTCACCACCGGGATCGTGGCGCCGCCCTGATTGTGCAGGGTGAAGCTCTTGCTGACGTCAACAAGTTCAATCATCGCTTCATCCTTCCCCAAAGCCTCAAACCTGCAAAACGCTGGACACCAGCAACTGCGTATAGGCATGTTGCGGGTCGTCCAGTACCTGATCCGTCAACCCGGCCTCGACCACGCGACCGCTTTTCATCACCATCAACCGATCCGCCAACAGACGCACCACGGCAAGATCATGGGTGACGATGATCGCACTCAACCTCATCTCACGCACGAGTCCGCGCAACAAATCCAGCAAACGCGCCTGCACCGACACATCCAGACCACCGGTCGGTTCGTCCATGAACACCAGCCGAGGACCTGTCACCAGATTGCGCGCGATCTGCAAACGTTGCTGCATCCCGCCCGAAAACGCGCTGGGGCGGTCATCGACGCGGCTCTCGTCAATCTCTACCCGGCCCAGCCAGTCAATGGCCTTGCCCCGAATGCTGCCATAGTGGCGTCCGCCGACGGCCATCAGCCGCTCGCCAATGTTGCCTCCGGCGCTGACAGACATCCGCAACCCGTCGCGCGCGTGTTGATGGACAAAGGCCCAGTCGGTGCGGCTCAGCATCCGGCGCTCTGGCTCGGACATTGTGACCGTATCGACCGGGCCGTCTGCACAGGTATCAAAGATCACATGCCCGGCATCCGGCTTCAGAAGGCCGCCCATACAGTTGAGCAAGGTCGACTTGCCCGACCCACTTTCACCAACGATTCCCATCACTTCTCCGGGGGAGAGATCAAAATTCACATCCGCGCATCCGATCCGGCGGCCATAGCTTTTTTCAATGCCTTTGACTTGCAACAGAGGGGTCATTGCGCGTTCCCTTCGGCCAATCGACCTGCATGGCCCGCCTCGCGGCGTGACCGGCAGTAATCCGTGTCGGAACAGACAAACATCCGGTTGCCCGCGTCATCCGTGATGACCTCATCCAGATAGCTGTCTTCGGCCCCGCACAGGTCGCAGGGATGATCGGCCTTGGTGGCCTCGAACGGGTAGTCCTCGAAATCGAGGCTCACGACTTTGGTATGCGGCGGCACCGCATAAATCCGCTGCTCGCGCCCGGCGCCAAACAGCTGGATCGCGTCCATCTCAAGCTTTGGATTGTCGAATTTCGGAATTGGGGACGGGTCCATGACATAGCGTCCAGCCACGTTCACCGGATAGGCATAAGCGGTCGAAATCGCCCCGTGCTGGCTGATATCCTCGTACAATTTCACATGCATCAGCCCGTATTCCTCAAGACTGTGCATCTTGCGCGTCTCGGTCTCGCGCGGTTCCAGAAAGCGCAGAGGTTCCGGAATCGGCACCTGATAAACGATGATCTGGTCTTCGCGCAACTTCGCCTCGGGGATGCGGTGGCGGGTCTGAATGATTGTGGCCTGTTCCGTCTTTTCCGTGGTGGCGACCCCTGCGGTGTTTTCAAAGAACTTGCGAATGGATACGGCGTTGGTCGTGTCGTCTGCGCCCTGATCGATCACCTTGAACGTATCCTCGGGCGTCAACGTCGCGGCTGAAACCTGTACGCCCCCGGTACCCCAGCCATAGGGCATCGGCATCTCGCGGCTGGCAAACGGCACCTGATACCCCGGTATGGCCAGGCCCTTGAGGATCGCCCGCCGGATCATTCGCTTGGTTTGTTCGTCCAGATAGGCGAAATTGTACGCGCTCATAAGCAGCCTCTTTCTGAAAGAGCGCGTTCAAGCGCGTGCGGCGCGGTGAAGTGGATCCCATCCATGCCCACCGCACGCGCGCCTTCGACATTGTGCGGCCCGTCATCGATGAAAATGCAGTTCTCGGGTGAAAGCCCGGCCCGCTTGCACAGCAGATGGAAAATCTCTGGCTGAGGCTTCAAAAGCTTCTCCTGCCCCGACACGACGGTGACACCAAACACTTCGCCCAATTCGGGATGTGCCCCCACGCCGACAGGCCAGGTTTCCGCTGACCAATTGGTGATCGCGTGAACCGGAGTGCCTTTCTCTTTCAGGCGGTAAAGCAGGCGCCAGCTTCCCTCGATCTTTTGCGGAACGGTTCTGGCATAACGTTCAACGTAAACACTGAGGCGCTGCCGATCTTCCGCATTTTCCAGTTCAGCGGCCAGATCGGCGAACATCTCTCCTCCATCGGCCCGCAGGTTGCGTTCGGGGAAATTGATGCGCGCCAGGAACTCTGCCACCGCCTCGCGGCTGCCCATCTCCTCCAGCCATGCCAGATGCGGATCCCATTTGACCAGCACGTTTCCGATATCAAAAACGACGGCTTTCATTCCATGGCCTCCTCTGACATGCGCTCTTCGGCCTTTCGACGCAGTTTGCGGACCAGTTCCAGCTCGGACTGGAAATCGACGTAATGCGGCAGCTTGATATGTTCGAGAAAGCCGGTGGCCTGAATGTTGTCCGCATGGCTCAGGACAAATTCTTCATCCTGCGCGGGCGCACCCACGTTGTCTTCACCCAACTCTTCCCACCGTAAGGCCCTATCGACCAGCGCCATCGCGATGGATTTTCGTTCAGACTGGCCAAAGACCAGCCCATATCCCCGCGTGAACTGCGGCGGTTCCGTTTTCGAACCGGTGAACTGGTTCACCGTTTCACATTCGGTCAGCTCGACCTCGCCAATGTCGATGGCAAAGCCCAACTCGGGGATGTCCAGCTCAACCACGACCTTGCCGATACGCAATTCTCCGACAAAGGCGTGGTTGCGGGCGTAACCGCGCTGGGTCGAATAAGCCATGCCCAGCACAAAGCCCTCATCCCCACGAGTCAGCGACTGAAGGCGCACCGGGCGGGTGGACGGGAACTCCATCGGTTCACGGGTCAGATCGCCCGGAACGTCATCGCGGGCAGGTTCATCCTGAATGATACCCTCGCCTTTCAGGAATGCGGTAATATGTGGCATCGGTTCCAGCCGCACAGGGCCTTCAGGCGCCTTTGGAACTTCGCCCTCGGCCGCCAGCTTGAAATCCAGCAATCGGTGGGTGTAGTCGAAGGTTGGCCCCAGAACCTGACCACCGGGGGCATCTTTGAACGTGGCCGAGATCCGGCGATCACAGGCCATGTCGCCGGTTTTGACGGGGTTGGAACAGCCGAAACGAGGCAGGGTCGTGCGGTAAGCGCGGACGAGGAAAATCGCCTCGATCAGATCGCCGCGCGCCTGTTTGATCGCGAGCGCAGCAAGGTCGGGATCGTATAACGACCCCTCGGCCATGACCCGGTTCACCGCAAGGCTCAACTGTTCACGGATCTGCGCGAGGCTTAGTTCCGCGACATCTGTCGCACCGCGGCGTTCTTCGGCAAGCCACGCATGGGCGTTTTCGATGGCTTTTTCGCCCCCTTTGACAGCGACATACATGGCTTACCCCCTGGATTTGATTTGCGTGCTACGCGGCAGAGCCGCGACCGCCTCACCGCAGGTGAAGAAAAAATCACACCCCAAAGGGTAAAGCAGCGCATTGTTCTGAAGAGCCGGAACATCCGGCAGAGAAAGCCGCGCCGTGTCCCGGATACCGGGGCCGCTCAGAACCGCTCCGTTCTGCTCCAGGCGCCTGCATTCCACAACAAGCGTCGCGGACCGGTCCGGGTATTCCGGCGTCCCGATACGATAGGTGTTTAGCGGCGCCAGTGCATCCCACGTACCAAGGGCAAAATCAGCCTCTTCCGCCGCCACCATCGGTGCACCCGTGTGAAAGGTCAGCCATTCGCGCACCATATCGGTGTCGGCTTCACCCGCCAGATGAACGTTTGTCTCGGCGTCGCAAAGCGTCAGGAGCAGCGCGCCGGCCGCAACGGACAAGGGCGCAGGTGGTTCACAGCCAGTCAGGGCGCGGATTTCACCCGGACGCGCCATGACAGTCATGGCCGCGCGGAATGCATGTGCCGCGTCGAAAGGTGCGTCTTGAAAGCCCCCCGAGAACCGCATTTGATCAGGCATCAATCTTCCCCCCGAGCCAGCGTGAAAAACTCGACCTTGGTGGCCGCTGCCTTTGCGGCGCGCGCTGTCTTGATCGACTGCATTTGCAGCCTCAGCGGATCAAGCAGCCGTTCCTGCAAATCATCAGCAGCGGCCGTCTGCATCATCGCATCAATCAATGCCGCCGCTTCTGCCTTGGATTTCGACCTGCCCTGAACATATCCGTGACCGACCGTACCATCCTGCAACACGACCGAGCAGCGCGTAACGGTCATTTCGCCCAGGTTGAACAAAGCGCCGGTTCCTCCGATGCGGCCAAGCACCATGACACCACCCACTTCGGGCCCGCGCAGCCATTCGAAACTCGGGCAGTCCTGAATGCCGTCCCACAGCGTCATCAGGGCGGTGTCCGGCGCGCGCGCCAGCAGACCCATCCATTCCTTCCGTGCCTTGATCCCGATTTCCGTCTGGTTTGCCATCAAAGCCTCTTGGACAGGTTGTCCACATGAACTATACAACTAGACAAATATTAACTGACAGGTTGTTAAAACGCAATCTGCGACCGTTTGAAGGTTTGGTGAAATGAGCAAAACGCCGATCTGGAAAAGTATTGCCCTGCGCCTGACCTCGGACATTGCCGAGGGGCGCTATCAAACCGGAGATCGCCTGCCGACCGAAGCCCAGCTGGCCGCCACCTATGGCGTCAACCGCCACACGGTACGGCGCGCTTTGGCTGACATGTCTGATCAGGGTCTGGTTCACGCTCGGCGCGGTGCGGGCGTTTTTGTTGCGGCACGGCCAACAGATTATCCGATCGGCAAAAGGGTGCGCTATCACAAGAACATCTCGGCCAGCGGCAAGATACCGGGCAAGAAAATCCTGGCTTTGACCACGCGCGTCGCCGATGAAGCCGAAGCCGAAGCTCTGGGCCTGAACAAGGGTGATCCAGTGCACGTCTATGACGGATTGTCCCTGGCGGATGGGCAGCCCATAGCCCTGTTTCAGAGCGTTTTCCCGGCGGAACGGTTTCCTGAAATCTTGCAGACATTGACCGAAACCCAATCCGTCACCAAAGCGCTGCAAGCCTGCGGCGTCAGGGATTACGTCCGCGTGTCGACTCGCCTGACCGCGCGCGGGGCGACCGCAACGCAGGCGCTGCAACTTCAATTGTCTGAAGGTGCTCCTGTTCTCTTCTCGGTCGGCATCAATGCCGACCCGGATGGACGGCCAGTCGAGTACGGCCGCACGGTTTTCGCGGGTGAGCGTGTAACGCTGACCCTGAACGAGGCATAAGCCAACAAAGGTTCTCAGCCGCATCCGACCGCCGGTCCCACGTCTCAGCCCATTGGGTCATATGCCACGCGGTGAGAGTTTTGTGGCAACACATCGTTTGCGGGGGCTATCCATCCCACCGGCTCAGGGGTATACGCATCCGCGACTCTTCAGCTGATACGAGGCCACCATGAGCTTTGACCGCACCATCAAGATCGCGCCGTCTATCCTGTCCGCCGATTTCGCCAATTTCGGACAGGAAATTCAGGCCATCGAAGCGCAGGGCGCCGACTGGGTTCATGTTGACGTGATGGATGGCCATTTCGTTCCAAACCTGACCTTTGGCCCTCCAGCCGTGAAAGCCTTTCGCCCGCATGTGAAAACGGTGATGGACGTTCACCTGATGATCACGCCGGTCGATCCCTACATCCAGGCCTATGCCGATGCCGGAGCGGACATTCTGACCGCACATGTCGAGGCTGGCCCTCATACCCATCGCACCTTGCAGGCCATTCGCGGCGCCGGAATGAAAGCCGGCGTTGCCCTGAACCCCGGCACCCCTGCCGAAGCGGTCGAGCATCTGATGGACCTCACGGATCTGGTTTGCGTGATGACCGTGAACCCCGGCTTTGGGGGCCAGAAATTCATCGACATGACCGGCAAGGTCAAAAAACTGCGTCAGATGATCGGTGATCGTCCGGTGCATATCGAGATTGACGGTGGCGTCGACCCGAAAACCGCTCCGCTTGTGGCAGCGGCAGGTGCGGATGTGCTGGTGGCCGGTTCCGCGGTGTTCAAGGGCGGATCGGTTTCAACCCCACAGATCTACGGAGACAACATCCGTGCCGTCCGGGCAGCTGCTGAATCAGCGCTGTCCTGATTTGCAATCACCGGCGGCTGTTAGCAAGACTGTCAGCCGCCGGTATGTATCGCAGCCCTTGTCAAACAAGGACTTAAGCCCGCGCGGAACACGCCCAAATAAGGCGCTCTGCCCGTTTCCTTGACATTGCGGTTGAGAGGATGACAGACGCGCATCACCACCCTTCATCAAACCCAATTGGCGGGAAACATCCCACCTTGACGTTCTTGTTGAGAACCCGCGTGTATTGGTGAGGTTCGCAGGACTTGGCAGGGGGCGAAATGCGACCAGGACCCCAATACGGTTTGTAAAATGGGTGATGAGCCACCGCGCAACGTAAAAACCGATAGACCCTACCCAATTTCAGGATCGTTTTGGGATTGACCCAGTTCCGCCAACTCGCTCCAAACCGCATCCGGAATAGCCCAGTTGGCCCATTCGAATGTTTGGTCCACATGTTGCGGCCATGTCGCCCCGCAGATTGTTGAAGCAATGTCTGCGTTCTTGACGGAGAACTGCAACGCAAGCGCCCCCAACGGTACATCGTAACGAGAACAGATACTCTCAACTGCACGAACCGGGCCCAGAACGGCTTCGGTCGCCTGCTGATAGACGTAATAATGATGAGCAGAACTTCCCTTGGCCAGAATTCCTCCGGAATAGGGCGCCGCATTCAGAACCGCCACACCTTTGGACCGCGCAAGCTCGATCATTGGAGCGGAGTTCACGTTGACCACCGTATGCCTGTTGTGTGTCAGAAGGACGTCAAACTCGCGATCACGCAGCATCGGCATCAGGACGTCAATCCGGCCGCCTGCAAGCCCCACTGCCTTCGCCAGACCTTCTTCCTTGATCCGGAACAGCTCATCAAGTGCACCGCCGGTGCCGGTCACTTCCGAAATATCTGCAGCGTATTCGGGGTCATGTAGATGGAGAATATCCACCTGTTCCACCCCGAGGGCCTGAAGACTTGCTTCAAGTGACCTTCGCGCTTGTGTCGCATCAAACCTGTTGCTCTCCATGTCCCGGTCCAGTTTCGTGGACAGAACCCGGCCTTCAGGCCACCCCCCCAGTTCACGAATGACTTGCCCGATACGCTCTTCACTTCGACCCATCGCGTAACCACGCGCTGTGTCAATGAAGCCATCCGGGCGCTGGAGAATTGCCCATATTGTGTCCAGCGCACGGACTTCGTCTACCTCGTACCCATATATCTGAGGTATGCTTCCCAGGCCTGTTGAACCGAACCCTATTTGCGGCAGCCTGACTCCAGTCCGGCCGATTTCAACATGCTTGGTCATCCCACCATCCTCCCGTACAGGACATTTCTGACTGCAATTTTGTCGAGGGTCGCCGTTCAACGCAAGCTTGGCGTATTGGCGTGCTATCTCGAAATCGAGGGAAGCATGGCATTTGAATCCTAACAAAAAGGGCGCCCCGCGGGGCGCCCTTTCCGTCTGATCATTCGCTTGCGCGAATTACTCGATGATCTTCGACACAACGCCGGCGCCGACGGTGCGGCCGCCTTCGCGGATGGCGAAACGCAGGCCGTTTTCCATCGCGATCGGCGCGATCAGCTCAACGCCGAACGACACGTTGTCGCCGGGCATGACCATCTCGGTGCCTTCGGCCAGGGTCACGGTGCCGGTCACGTCCGTGGTCCGGAAGTAGAACTGCGGACGGTAGTTCGCGAAGAACGGGGTGTGACGACCGCCTTCTTCCTTGGTCAGGATATAGGCTTCGGCTTCGAACTTGGTGTGCGGGGTCACCGAACCCGGCTTGCACAGAACCTGGCCACGCTCAACGCCGTCACGGTCAACACCACGCAGCAGCGCGCCGATGTTGTCGCCCGCTTCACCGCGGTCCAGCAGCTTGCGGAACATTTCAACGCCGGTGCAGGTGGTCTTGGTGGTGTCGCGGATGCCGACGATTTCAATCTCGTCACCAACGTTGATCACGCCACGCTCGACACGACCGGTCACAACGGTACCACGGCCCGAGATCGAGAACACGTCTTCGATCGGCATCAGGAACGGCTGGTCAACCGCACGCTCGGGGGTGTCGATATACTCATCAACAGCCGCCATCAGCTCGCGGATCTTGTTCTCGCCGATTTCCGGGTTGTTGCCTTCCATCGCCGCCAGAGCCGAACCTGCGATGATCGGGATATCGTCGCCGGGGTAGTCGTAGCTGGACAGCAGTTCGCGAACTTCCATCTCAACCAGTTCCAGCAGCTCTTCGTCGTCAACCTGGTCAACTTTGTTCAGGAACACGACCATCTTCGGGATGCCAACCTGGCGGCCCAGCAGGATGTGCTCACGCGTCTGCGGCATCGGGCCGTCAGCGGCGTTCACAACCAGGATCGCGCCGTCCATCTGCGCCGCACCGGTGATCATGTTCTTGACGTAGTCGGCGTGGCCGGGGCAGTCGACATGCGCATAGTGGCGGTTGTCGGTCTCGTATTCCACGTGGGCGGTCGAGATGGTGATGCCGCGCGCTTTTTCTTCCGGCGCACCGTCAATCTGGTCATACGCTTTGAAGTCACCGAAATACTTGGTGATTGCTGCGGTCAGCGTGGTCTTGCCGTGGTCAACGTGGCCAATCGTGCCGATGTTGACGTGCGGTTTTGTACGCTCAAACTTTTCCTTTGCCATTCCTCAGGCGCCCTTTTGCGATTTGGGGGACCCTTGGTCCCGTGGTTACATCTGCGCGCGCGAGATATTTGGTTCAAAGGGGAAAATCAAGCACATCCTGAGGGAAATGCGCCGATCACGTTGGATTTTGCGTGACCTCGACGGATTCCAGAGGCTGGATCAGGTCCGGCCTTTTGTCGAACCAGCCATTTTCCTTGTGCTCTTCAGCCAACCATTCCTCGACCCGGTCGGCTATTTTGAGGGCCAGACCGCTCATCTGTTCCTCTTTTGTGCGCTCATGCCCTGATCCTTTGAGGGCACTTCCGCCGGTGGTGTCTTCCAGCACCTGAAATTGCTTACCCTTGGCCAGAAACTCTTTTTTCTTCACGTCATAGACGTTGACCAACACAATCGCAGTGCTTTTAGGGTTGTAGATCACAGGGATCCCCGGCGGGGCCAGCATGTAACCCTCAAGGCTGATGCCAAGGTCATATTCCTGTGTGCCTTCGTAACGCCCTAAACGAATATCAACCGCGTTCTGGATCGCCTTCGTCCATTCGTCAGGTGTGGCGTCCCGCGATACAGGTCCCTGAACGGCCTTGTCCGCAAAGGCATAATTCACACGAAGCTTGAATTCTCCTAGGGATTCAGGCGGCTCATACACCTGTGTCTGTGTGCAAGCGGCCATCAGGGCCAGTCCGGTGATCAGCGTCAGAATGCGCAACATGTCTCGTCTCGATAGGCCTGTTTTTTGTTGATCTAGCGCACCGATACGGGTTGTGCAAAGCCGTATCGGCGGAAATTCACCCGCGAAGCAGCGCGATCACGAAAACTTATAGTCGCGCGGGAAGCCATAGGGCGGTTTTTTCCCGACACTGGCCCGTTTTGCCAGCCATTGCGTCATATCCGCCTCATGTCGGGTCTTGTCGCCGCCCATGGACCATTTCAGGCCTTCTTCCCAGTTGAAGGTCGTTACATCCGACAATCCGCCATCCAGCTCGAGCGTTCCCTGCCGGCCGCGTGCCATATTGTACTTTTGCAAACGCACGCCTTTTCCGCGCGTCATCTCAGGCAGCTCCTGGGTTGGGAAAACCAGGAACTTGCCGTTTTGCGACACCACGGCGACGTGGTCTCCGTTAATCGGCTTACAGATCATCGCGGTCTCGTCACCCTTGACGTTCAGCACCTGTTTGCCGTTGCGCGTCTGCGCCAGCACGTCATCTTCCGGCACCATAAAGCCGTTGCCCGCGTCCGAGGCCACCAGCAGCTTGCGCCCAGGCTTGTGGATCAGAATGTCGATGATCTGCGCCTCGTTGGGCAGATCCACCATCAGGCGCAAAGGCTCGCCCATGCCGCGCCCGCCGGGCAGGTTGGCTGCGCTGACAGTATAGAATCGGCCATTCGAGGCAAAGACCAGCAACCGGTCGGTCGTTTCCGCGTGGAAGATGAAACGCGGGCCGTCGCCGTCCTTGAACTTCAACTCACGCTTCAGGTCGATATGGCCGGTCATGGCGCGAATCCAACCCATCTGCGAGCAGACGACCGTAATCGGTTCCTTGTCGATCATCGCCTCAAGCGGCACTTCTTCGATTTGACCCGCTTCGGCAAACCGGGTGCGGCGTGCGCCGCCTTCGTAGTCTTTGCCAAAGGTCTTCTTCGTCTCTTTCAACTGCTCGGCAATCTTGGCCCATTGCAGGGCAGGATCAGCCAGCAGATCTTCGAGTTCGGCGCGCTCTTCCATCAGCGCGTCGCGTTCGCGAACCAGCTCCATCTCTTCCAGACGGCGCAAGGAGCGCAGGCGCATGTTGAGGATGGCGTCGACCTGGACTTCCGACAGCTCGCCCTCGCCCGGCTTGGGCGAGACATAGTCGGCCTCACTGGTCGCCCGGACATGGTCGATGCCCCAATCCTCGCGCATCAGCGCGGCTTTGGGGTCGTCGTCATAGCGGATGATGTCGATCACACGGTCGAGGTTCAGGAAGGCGACGATAAAGCCTTCGAGCACTTCCAACCGGTGGTCGATCTTGGCCATGCGGTGACGCGAGCGGCGCAGCAGCACCTCTTGCCGGTGATCGAGGAAGGCGCGCAGCACTTCCTTCATTGAACAGACCTTGGGTGTCACCCCGTCGATCAGCACGTTCATGTTCAGGCTGAACCGCACCTCGAGGTCCGAGTTGCGGTATAACATGCCCATCAGCACCTCGGGGTCCACGTTTTTCGAACGCGGTTCGAGGATCAGACGGATATCGTCGGCGGATTCGTCGCGCACATCTGCGAGGATCGGGACTTTCTTGGTCTGGATCAGTTCCGCGATCTTTTCGATCAGTTTGGATTTCTGAACCTGATAGGGAATCTCGGTGACCACGATCTGCCACTGGCCGCGCCCCAGATCCTCGACCTCGAACTTGCAGCGCAGCCGGAACGAGCCGCGCCCGGTGCGATAAGCCTGGGCGATGTTCTCGGGTGGTTCGACGATCACGCCACCGGTCGGAAAATCCGGGCCGGGGACATAGTTCAGCAACGTATCATCCCGCGCGTCCGGCGTTTTGATCAGATGCAGGCAGGCGTCGCAAAGCTCCGAGATGTTGTGCGGCGGGATGTTCGTGGCCATGCCGACTGCGATACCGCTGGCGCCGTTGGCCAAAAGATTCGGAAACTGCGCAGGCAGCACCACAGGTTCAGTCAGCGTGCCATCATAGTTGTCGCGGAAATCCACGGCGTCTTCGTTCAGACCTTCCAGCAGCGCCTCGGCCACGATGGTCATCCGCGCCTCGGTATATCGCGAGGCCGCCGGGTTGTCGCCGTCGATATTCCCGAAATTCCCCTGCCCGTCGACCAGCGGGTAACGCACGTTGAAGTCCTGCGCCAGGCGCGCCATTGCGTCGTAAATCGCGGCGTCGCCATGCGGGTGGTAATTGCCCATCACGTCGCCGGAAATCTTGGCGGACTTGCGAAAACCTCCGGTTGCGCTGAGTCGCAGCTCTCTCATCGCATAGAGGATTCGCCGGTGCACCGGCTTCAATCCGTCCCGCGCGTCCGGCAGGGCGCGGTGCATGATGGTGGACAGCGCATAGGTCAGGTAACGCTCGCCTATCGCGCGGCGCAGCGGTTCTGCAACCTCACCCCCGTGGTTGGGGGCCTCCATGTTGGGGTCGTCGATCGTATCGTTCATATATGATGTGATACGACGCAAGAACGCCTTGGTAAAGCAAGCAACGCGTATTTTACTGGGGACAAGTCGGGCTTTTTGCAACAGGGGGAGGCAAGTCGGTGTTTTCCCCGAATTTTCGACTCTGCCCTTCTATTATGCTACCATTCCAACAATTGAATGATTGCTGCCTATTTTGTTGTTACGATTGAATTGGGGGATGCGCCATGACGCGCCTTGTACTTGTTACTTTCGCCGCACTCGGCTGGACTTTTTACGTGATGAGCGGAGGTCCTGACTTTGAGCCGCGAGGTGTCCGCACAGCGGAGCCCGAGCGTGTTGCCATTGCCCCGAAACCTTCAAGGCCGGCTATCGAATCCGCGCCCGCCGAAACTCTGGTCGCGCGTGCTGCGGTAAAGCCTCCGGCGCCAGTCGCTCCGGTCACTGAACCCGTCGCCGAACTGGACGAAGCAGAAACCAAGGCGCTGTTGTCGCAAGTCGCAGCTGGCCTGAAAGCAAACCCCTCACTGTTCGCTGACGAAAACGTCACTCTGACCCTTGCGTCGCTGGAACAGGGTCTGGCCTCTCTCGAACAGGTCACCACCGACGCCGAGCTGCCAACGGTTGAACTGCCCGCCCCTGTCGAGGCCGCCAAGGATATCCGTGAAATTTCGGGAACCCGCGTGAACCTGCGTGATGGGCCGGGGACGATCTATCCGATCATCGGCAAAGCCAGGATCGGCCAGCAGGTTGAGGTATTCGGGGATTCAGGTACCGGCTGGTTGCGCCTGCGCGTGTTGCCGGGGCAACAGGTTGGGTGGATTTCGGCATCACTCGTCCGGAAAACAACGAACTGACATCGAAGTGTCATTGCCCTGCCGCAAACCCCGCCATAGCTATGGGCGGGGATCAGGCTCGGAAGGCATATGCAGAAATCGATTCTTATCACGGGATGCTCGTCAGGCATCGGTCTGGACGCGGCACACGGTATGCGTGCAAGAGGCTGGCGCGTTTTTGCATCCTGCCGCCAGCAACGCGACTGTGATCGCCTACGCGCACAAGGCTTTGAAAGCCCCAGAATCGACTACACTGATGCAGACAGCATTACATCGGGTTTGTCCCACGTTCTCGAGGCTACAGGCGGCTCGCTGGATGCCCTTTTCAACAATGGCGCACATGGCTTGCCCGGCGCGGTTGAGGATGTTCCGACGGATGGCCTGCGCCATATATTTGAGACCAATGTCTTTGGTTGGCACGAGCTGACCCGACAGGTCATTCCCGTCATGCGGGAACAGGGTCATGGCCGGATTGTGCAGTGTTCCTCGGTTCTGGGGCTTGTCGCCTTCCCGTGGCGCGGCGCGTATGTCGCCACAAAATACGCGATCGAAGGGCTGACCGACACGCTGCGGCTGGAACTTCGGGATACCGACATTCACATCGTCTTGATCGAGCCCGGCCCCATCACCTCAAAACTCCGGGAAAAGGCGATCCCATTGTTCGAGAAATACATCGACTGGGAAAACTCGGCCATTCGGGAGAAGTATGAAGGCTCACTGCTGAAGCGCCTTTATGAAAGCAGTGGGCCAGACCGATTTGAACTGCCCGCCTCTGCCGTCACGGACAAGCTGGCCCATGCGGTCGAGGCCCGACGCCCCAAACCACGTTACTATGTGACCACTCCGACATATATCGCCGGGATACTGCGCCGCATTCTGCCTACAAACGCCTCTGATCGAATCCTTTCGGATATCTGAGACGATATTTCCCGTTCGCTTTTCGACGCCCTGACGCTAGATGGGTGGTAATCGAAAAAACCGGACGGTGACTTCAAATGGACCTTGTGATGGTCATTCTGCTTCTGGCTATGGCGGCAGTTGTCGTAGTGCTGGCCTTAGGCATCGCGAATTTTGGCAAAGGCGGCATGGAAGCGGCCAAGAAAAGCAACAAGATGATGCGCCTGCGCATCCTCTTTCAGTTCATCGCCGTGTTGCTGATCGTGCTTTTCGTGTATCTGCGCGGACAGGGAGTTCAATAAATGGTCGTACTCAACAAAATCTACACACGCACTGGCGATGACGGGAAAACCGCCCTAGGCAACGGAGAGCGCGTGGCAAAATATTCGGGCCGCGTCGCAGCCTATGGCACCGTGGACGAACTGAACGCTTTTGTCGGCGTGGCACGGACCGAGGCCGAAGGTGATGTCGAAACCGCGCTGTCGCGCATTCAAAATGACCTGTTCGATCTGGGTGCCGACTTCTGTCGCCCCGACATGGAAAAAGACGCCGAGGCCGATTATCCCCCCCTGCGTATCGTGCCTGCCCAGATCGACCGGCTGGAAGCCGAGATCGACGCAATGAACGTGACGCTGGAACCTCTGCGCAGCTTCATCCTGCCCGGTGGCTCGCGTCTGGCAGCACATCTGCACGTTTGCCGGACCGTTTCGCGTCGGGCGGAACGGCTTGCGGTCGAGCTGACGAATATGGAGCCCGTCAACGACGTGGCGGTCAAATACCTCAACCGTCTCAGCGATTGGTTCTTTGTTGCAGCACGCTGCGCAAACGCAAACGGCAAAGACGACGTGTTGTGGGTTCCGGGCGCGAACCGCTGATCGCGAAATACAGAGTCGCGGGTAATATTCTTTCGCCTCTTGGCAAAAAAATTGCAAAACGCGACGTCCCGACGCCATGACGTGACGATTTTGCTCTGTTGTGCCACTGCGGCAGGCGCTATCTAGTCGGTCGAGAGCATTGGTGGAGTCGCCTGCGCGGCTTACCGTTTTTTTGAGGAGAAAGCGCTACAATGAAGGTACTGGTGCCTGTCAAACGCGTGATTGACTACAATGTGAAGGTCCGCGTGAAAGCGGACGGTAGCGGTGTTGATCTCGCCAATGTCAAAATGTCGATGAACCCGTTCGACGAAATTGCAGTAGAGGAAGCGATCCGCCTGAAAGAAGCCGGCAAGGCCGACGAAGTCGTTGCTGTTTCGATCGGCGTAAAGCAGGCGCAGGAAACCTTGCGCACCGCGCTGGCCATGGGTGCCGACCGCGCAATCCTGGTTGTGGCGACTGACGATGTACACACCGATATCGAGCCTCTGGCGGTTGCCAAGATCCTGGCCAAAGTGGTCGAGGAAGAGAAGCCCGGCATTGTTCTGGCAGGCAAGCAGGCGATCGACAACGACATGAACGCCACCGGCCAGATGCTGTCGGCGCTGCTGGGCTGGTCCCAGGGCACCTTTGCGTCCGAGCTGGACATCGAAGGCGACACCGCCAAGGTCACCCGCGAGGTCGATGGCGGATTGCAGACCATCAGCGTCAAGATGCCCGCCATCATCACCGTGGACCTGCGCCTGAACGAGCCTCGCTATGCCTCGCTGCCCAACATCATGAAGGCGAAGAAAAAGCCGCTGGATGAGAAAACCGCCGCCGATTACGGCGTCGACGTCACCCCGCGTCTGGAAATCGTCAAGACCGAAGAGCCGCCGGCACGCGCGGCGGGCATCATCGTGGGCTCGGTTGACGAGCTGGTCGAGAAACTCAAAGAAGCGGGGGCTGTGTAATGGCTGTACTTCTGCTTGCCGAAGTGAACAACGGCGAACTGGCGATGGATGCGACCGCAAAGGCCGTGACCGCCGCGAAAGTGCTGGGTGACGTAACCGTTCTGGCCGCAGGCGGGTCTGCCGCTGCTGCCGGTGAGGCCGCGGCCAAGATCGACGGTGTCTCCAAGGTGCTGGTCGCCGAAGACCCGTCGCTGGGCCACCGCCTGGCGGAATCGACCGCAGCCCTGATCGTGGGCCTGGCCGATGGCTACGAGCACATCGTGGCACCGGCTACCACCGACGCCAAGAACGTGATGCCCCGCGTTGCAGCCCTGCTGGACGTGATGGTGATCTCGGATGCCTCCGGCGTGGTTGACGGCTCGACCTTCGAGCGCCCGATCTACGCGGGCAACGCGATCCAGACCGTTAAGTCGAACGACGCAAAGAAGGTCGTCACCATCCGGACCGCCAGCTTTGATGCGGCCGGCGAAGGCGGTTCGGCCGCGGTTGAGACCGTGTCGGTCGGCGAAAACCCCGGCCTGTCCGAATGGGTCGAGGACAAGGTGGCGGAAAGCGACCGTCCCGAGCTGACCTCGGCCGGCGTCGTTGTTTCGGGCGGCCGTGGTGTCGGCTCGGAAGAAGACTTCAAGCTGATCGAAACCCTGGCCGACAAGCTGGGTGCGGCGGTTGGTGCGTCGCGTGCGGCCGTTGACTCCGGCTATGCGCCGAACGACTGGCAGGTGGGTCAGACCGGCAAGGTTGTTGCCCCGGATCTGTATGTCGCCGTCGGCATCTCGGGCGCGATCCAGCACCTGGCCGGCATGAAGGACTCGAAGGTCATCGTGGCGATCAACAAAGACGAAGAGGCGCCGATCTTTCAGGTCGCCGATTTCGGCCTGGTCGCAGACCTGTTCCAGGCGGTACCGGAACTGACTGAAAAGCTCGGCTGAACCGGATATCCGGATTGATCCGCAAAGGCCCGCCAACAGGCGGGCCTTTTTCAGTTCAGGTTCCGCAAGGCGATCAGCAGGTGTTCGGCAATTTCTCGATGCGCGGACGGGCCGATCATATGTTCCGCAATCGGCTGCTGAAGCGTTCCGAACATAACATCTTCGAGAGAATCTGATTGAGCGGATACAGGCACCGAAACCTCGACGACATCAGCGCATAGCGGGCGCAGTTGTTCGATCATGGCGGCGTCGGGCACGATATGGTCGACATGCGATCCGGTTTGCCGCTGCACATGCAGCCAAAGCAGTACCACGCCGGGTTCGATCCGTTCTATCAAGTCCCCGGTGGCGCGTATCCAGACCTCTCGCAGTTCCTGCGCTACGACTTCGAAACGGGCGTCTTCTGTTGCACTCAGCTGCTCCAACAAATGGCGCACAAAATGGATTTCCGTGAAGTCAACATCCGGGTACAGCCTCAGCAAGTCCGCGGTGGGTTCTAGGAACCGATCGTTGCGACGCGGGTGTACGCGGTAAAACCGGTTCGATTGGCGCAGAAGATCGGGCACCTGCAACACGCATAGGTCTGACTGATTGGCCAGATTCAACACCCCGGGATCAGTGGACAACGCTTCGATTCCGCAAAACAGGCTGCCGAAGTTGACGCATGGCTTTCCCAATCGCTTCTCAAGCACGGCAGGAAACGGGTAATCGACGAATCTGCCGAAAGTTTCCTCTCCTCCCAGACAGGCCACATAGGGCTGATCCAACGTGCCGGGTGGACCCCGGAACCAAAGTTTCGAATTGGCATACTGGCAGGTGGACTCCCTACCGCTGTTTGTCTGATGAAAGCTCATATCAAGCCCCCCGTTTTCTCACCCGGTGCCATCTTGTGGTCATAGATATTGAGATTTTCCTAATGCGCGCATTTGAAGCGAAATTGACCGCCTTGATCCTCTTGCCGCCTGCCCCGGTCTGCCGATACTGTCGCGGTATCCTACAGGGCAAAGGCAGCTGAACATGGAAGTTAAATCGGTCGGGGTGATTGGCGCGGGGCAAATGGGCAACGGCATTGCCCATGTTATGGCGTTGGCGGGATACGACGTCTTGCTGAACGATGTCAGCCAGGATGCTCTGGAAAACGCCATTGCCACGATCGAAGGTAACCTGGCGCGGCAGGCGTCGCGTGGCAAAATCACCGACGAGGCGATGAAGGCTGCGCTGAAACGGATTACGACCACTCTTGATCTGCCGAAACTAGGTCAAACCGATCTGGTTATCGAGGCAGCAACCGAGCGGGAAACGATTAAGCAGGCGATTTTCGAGGACCTCCAACCGCACCTGCTGCCGCATACGATTCTGACGTCAAATACATCCTCGATTTCCATCACCCGCCTGGCAAGCCGCACGGATCGGCCCGAACGGTTCATGGGTTTTCATTTCATGAACCCTGTCCCTGTTATGCAATTGGTGGAATTGATCCGCGGCATCGCCACGGACGAAGAAACCTTCAACGCCTGCAAAGCGGTGGTGGATCGGTTGGGCAAAACGGCGGCCAGCGCCGAGGACTTCCCGGCCTTTATCGTGAACCGGATCCTGATGCCCATGATCAACGAGGCGGTCTACACACTCTATGAAGGTGTGGGGAACGTTCAATCCATCGACCAGTCCATGAAACTTGGGGCGAATCATCCCATGGGCCCGTTGGAATTGGCGGATTTCATCGGGTTGGATACCTGTCTGGCGATCATGAACGTGCTGCATGACGGGTTGGCTGATACCAAATATCGTCCCTGTCCTCTCCTGACGAAATATGTCGAGGCCGGGTGGCTGGGGCGCAAGACCGAGCGCGGTTTTTATGATTACCGAGGCGAAGTTCCGGTACCGACACGCTGAGGGGGCCGGCCCCCTCGCCCGGACTTTGTCCGGGCTCACCCCCGGGATATTTTTGGCCAGATGAAGACGCGGATCAGGTCTGTTCCGACTTGCCCAAAGACATGGTGTGATTTCTGAGCCAGGCCATGAAACCGCGCGGGTCGCGCTCCAGCAGCTCCATATCGTGGTCCGAAATCGGTTCGCCGATCACCGGCGACTGGGGTTTGTTGCAGGATCGGACGATCTCATGCAGCAACAGTCCCTGCCGTAGAATTGCAGAGACACGGTTGGCGATCTGATACCAGCGTGAATTGCAGCCCGGAAAGAAAATCGGGACCACACGCGCGCCGGAACGGCGGATCATCTTGGCAGTGAACACGTTCCATTCCCGCTCGATCGCAGGCCCGAACCAATCATCCGAGGACATCACAACACCGGATGGGAACAGCGCCACAACGCCGCCGTTTTTGAGATGCTCCATAGCTTTGCCGCGCATTTCCAGCATCTTGGCCTGCGCCTCGGGGTCGTGGGGAAACGGAACCGGAATCATGAATGACGTGGCCGCTTCGTCCAGACCCGTCAGAACTGAACGGGTCAGGATGCGGTAATCGCTGCGTACCCGGCCGATCAGTTCCGCCAGAATCATGCCATCGACCATACCGTGCGGGTGGTTGGCGACGACGACAACCGGGCCGGTCTTGGGAATGCGGTCAATCTGTTCCTGCGGTGTGGTCAGGTCGATTCCCATAGTCTTGAGGGCACCGCCCCAGAACCGCTGGCCGCGATAGTATTCGTTCTTTTTTTCGAACTTGTTGACCATGCGCAAAATGGTCAGCTTGCCTGTGCACCACTCGATGGCCCGAATGGCGGTCGCTGTCCAGGCATCGTCGAATGAATTCGCATAGGTCAGCGTTCTACGGTCGTAGATCTCACCCTGATCTGTGGTCCCATCCACCACCGGGTTTGTCTTGGTCTCGTGCGTCGTTTCCGCCAATTCCTGGTCTTCCCGTTCTTCCTGTCCCGGCGGGGTGGCTTAGAACCCCTCTCCGAACTTGTCGTTCACAAGCGTTTCCAGAGCTTCTGCCAATGCCTCAGCATCCGGCCCGGACGTCTCGACGTCAATAGTTGTTCCGCGCGATGCTGCCAACATCAAAAGGCCCATGATGCTGTCGCCTGATGCAGAAAGTCCGTCTTTTGACACCTCAGCATGTGCATCAAACCCCTCTACAACCTCAACCAGCTTTGCCGAGGCGCGTGCATGCAGGCCCTTTTCATTGATAATTTTCAGGCTTCGGCTCGTCATATTCAATAATCCGTTTTTAATCCAATGTCACATTCTGCGCATTGATGTACTTCCGTCCAGCCTCCATTGCCTGACGGACGGCATCACCAATGGGCAAGTGGCGACTTTTGGCCAATTTGATCAGCATCGGCAGGTTTGCCCCATACAGAATACGCCGGTCCTGAGGCGCGCAGGCACGCAGGCTGAGATTCGAGGGGCTTCCGCCAAAGAGGTCGGTGACAACAACGACACCATCGCCGGTGTCCACTTCGTCAGCGGCACGGCAGATTTCGGCCTGTTTTTCGTCCCGGTCATGGTCAGCCTCGATCGCGACCGCCACGAGGCTGGCCTGTGGTCCGACCACGTGTTGTGTGGCGGCCAGGTATTCCTGAGCCAACCCACCATGTGCAACGATCACAATTCCGATCAATCCGACCTCACATTCAACGACCGACGTTCCATCTCGCGATGCCTAATTGCCACCTGCTGCCCATCTTCCGCAAGGGCCTTTGCAACGGCCTCTGCCAGGGCAACTGATCTGTGCTGGCCCCCTGTGCACCCAAACGCCACGGAAAGATGCGCTTTGCCCTCGGCCCGAAAGGCCGGCAGCAACAGGGTCAGCAAGTCCAGCACACGTTCAAAAAACGGTAAGTAGTTAGCGTCTGACTGCACATAGTGCGCAACGTCAGGGTTTCGACCATCCGCTGCGCGAAATTCCGGGCGCCAGTATGGATTCGCCAGAAACCTGCAATCGAACACCATGTCCAATCCGCGCGGCAGACCGCGTTTGTAAGAAAAGGATTCGATGGAAACCGCCAGATGCCGCCCGCCTTGCGGGGCGAACCAGTTCTCGACCTCTTCCCGCAGCTGATGCACGTTCAGAAGGCTGGTGTCGATCAGTGTATCCGCAATCTCACGTATCGGCGCCAGCAGCTCTTTTTCGCGCTGAACGCCGGTTTCCGGGCTGGCATTCTTGGCGACGGGATGCCGCCTTCGGGTTTCCGAAAACCTGCGCACCAGAACATCATCACTGCAATCCAGATACAGAACCGTCAGATCGACCTGCGCTAAGCGGCCCAGCTTTTCAGCCAATTCTATGAAACCGATCGTCGAGAAATCCCGGTTGCGGGCATCTATACCCAATGCCATCGGACGGTCGCTGTCAGCACTGTCGAGCAAGCGCGACAAAAGACCCATCGGCAGATTGTCGATGGCTTCAAAGCCCAGATCTTCCAGCACATGAATGGCCGTGGATCTTCCTGCCCCGGAGGGCCCCGTGACAAGTACGATCCGCCTTTGTGATGTCATGTATTCGGCCATTCCGGGTTTACGCGCCCATTTCCTAGAAGCTGCATCATCGCTACAGCCAAGTTGGGCACGCCCGCGCCCCGAAGCAAGGGAACAGTTTGCCTCAGCACGGAAACCGTCAAAGGGTCGGGCAGACGCTCGGGCTCTGGCTGATCCAGATCCACAACGTAACCCAGCGGAACCGGACCACTGGGTTCGGCTTTGATCAAACCAATTTGGCGCGCCTCGATCAAACCGCGGATCTGCGATACGGTCGAAGCGATCACCCGATTCTGCCGCATCTCTAGATTGACGCGGTCATCGGCGACCAATTTCGCGCCGAACGCCATCATTTGCAACGCCAGCCCGGACTTCCCTGTGCCGGACGCACCGATGATCAAAAGCCCGCGTCCGGCAACCGAAACGCAGGAGGCATGAACACAGGCGCTGTCCTGATCTTTCGCGAGTGACAACGAATCAATATGCATGGATTTAGACGGGCAACCCCACGACAAAGCGGGCACCCAGCGGATCCGATGTGATATCGGCCTCTGTCGGGCGGATGTTCTCAGCCCAGATCACCCCGCCATGGGCTTCGACAATCTGCTTGGAGATCGCCAAGCCGAGGCCAGAATTATTGCCGAAATGTTCCGCCGGACGCTGCGAGTAGAAACGCTTGAACACTTTGGTAAGCGCCTGTTCGGGAATCCCCGGGCCGGTGTCTTCGACAACAACCAGCACGCGGTTGTCCCGCTGCCGGACCCAGACGCGAATTGCGTCATTTTCTTCGCAGAACGAAATCGCGTTGGTGATCAGATTGACAAAGACCTGCGCAAGACGCGCTTCCAGCCCGTTGATCACAATTGGCTCAGAGGGCAGATCCGTAATGTAATCGATGCCCTTGGAGCGCGCATCCTCACCCAGATACTGGCCGAGATTGCCCAGCAGCTTGAGCAGGTCAAAGGGCTGCTCTTCTTCCTTGACCAGTTCCGCATCCAGACGCGACGCATTTGATATGTCGCTGACCAGCCGGTCCAGACGCCGTACGTCATGCTCGATCACGTCCAGCAGCTTGTCGCGCTGATCCTCGCGCTTGACCATCCGCAGCGTTCCCACGGCGGATTGCAGGCTGGCCAGCGGGTTTTTGATTTCATGGGCGACATCGGCGGCAAACTGTTCGTTTGCGTCGATCCGGTTGTAGAGCGCGGTCACCATACCCCGCAAAGCGCGGCTGAGGCGTCCGATTTCATCAGGACGGGCGCTGAGGTCGGGAATGCGGATACGCCCGGGATTGACACCCGTGCCCCGGTCTTTGCCCATCTCTGCCGCGGATGCCAGATCGGCCAGCGGGTTGGCAATGGTCGAGGCCAGGACAAGGCTGAGGCCCACGGAAACCAGCAGCGCCACGACAAACATCTGAAGAATGCGCTCCTGCTCGCGGCGGGCAAGCGCGTCGATTTCACCAGCCGGGCCGGTAATCGCCACCGCGCCGGCGGGTACATCCTGATAAAGAATTGGTGCCGCAGCCACGATGACCGTCTCACCCGCGCCATCCTGTACCGCCTGCACCTGACTTTGACCGGCAATCGCTTGTGGAATAATGGTCTGAACACGCTGCGCCAACGTCGGTGCTTCGGTTTCAGTCGACCAGTTGAGCAGGTTTGACAAACCCGTCCAAACGGCATTCAGCGTGTCGCTGATCACCGTACTGCCGGTCTGCATCTCGGCCTCGGATTGCAGAAGAACCGGCATGTCAGAGGCTTGCGGGGCACCACGTGTCCAGCCGATCAGCGTGCCACTGGCGTCATAAACAAAAACCTCGCCCCCTTCGGGCAAGGTGAGGCCAGACAGGGTATCCTTGACGTCCAGGTTCCCGGCATTCTGCCCGGATTGCTGTGCGCCCTGACGCAACTGGGTTTCAAAAACGTTGCTGACAAGTTGCGCATCGCCCAGCAGATTGCGGGCGGTCTGCTGAACCTTCTCTTTTCGCGAGTCGTCCAGATACAACAACCCGGTGACCAGGATCACCAGAGCGATCAGGTTGAACGTGATGATTTTGCGCGCCAGGGGTGAACCGCGCAGCGAAAACAGGTTTCTCCGCGATCGCTTTTCCCTCAGCTCCGCTGACTCGGGGTCCTGGGGAATGACCCAGTCATCCCCAAGAACGACGTCACCGTCGCGCAATTCGCTGGCTTGTTCGGTGTCGCGCACGAGACCCCATTACCTCTTGCAGGCGGCCGCGCCTATTCTTCGTTGTACCGGTAACCGATACCATACAAGGTCTCAATCGCCGAGAACTCGGGATCAGCCGCACGCATCTTTTTCCGCAGACGCTTTATGTGGCTGTCGATCGTCCGATCATCCACATAGACCTGATCATCATAGGCGACATCCATCAACTGGTCGCGGCTTTTGACGAATCCCGGACGTTGGGCCAGGGCCTGAAGCAGCAGGAACTCGGTCACGGTCAGGGACACATCATTGCCTTTCCAGCTGACCGCATGGCGCAGCGGATCCATCCTCAGGTCGCCGCGTTCCATGACTTTGGTGTCATTGCTGTTGGATGCGACCGCATCGCCGCTTGTCGCCTCTTGGCGGCGCAGCAAAGCCCGAATGCGTTCGACCAGCAAACGCTGCGAAAAAGGCTTCTTTACATAGTCATCCGCGCCCATGCGCAGGCCCAGTACTTCGTCGATCTCATCGTCTTTCGAGGTCAGGAAGATCACCGGCATCTGCGTCTTCTGACGCAGCCGTTGCAACAGATCCATGCCGTCCATCCGCGGCATCTTAATATCCAGAACAGCCATGTCCGGCAGTTTCTTGTTGAACGCATCCAACGCGGCCTGGCCATCATTATATGTTTCAACCTCGAAACCTTCGGCTTCGAGGGTCATGGATACAGACGTAAGAATGTTTCTATCGTCATCCACAAGTGCAATCTTTGACATCGGGCTCACCCCTATTCCTGCTCACTCGCGCAATAATTCGCTTATTTGTAAGGCATTGTTGGCGGTTTTAAGACGCCGAATCAATCCGTAACTGCGAATCATGCCTTTGTTGCGGCAGGTCTGCGGCAAATTTGCCTTGATGCCCGCAAAAATCTGCCCGCTTTTCCGACATTGAATTTCTGATGGCGCTAAACCCGAACTTGGTTGCGCTAACTGCGTCAAACCCGCCTGTTCATGCCATGAACGACCGTGATAAGACGCGCTCAGCCGCCGGTTTTCCCGGCTCACTGCCCCAAAGGCGCAACGGCCAACGACCTTCGCGCCGCCACAGGAGAAGACACACATGACATCTGGACGGGTTAACCCGCAATTCCGCCTCGAAGATCAGGGCATCGAGGGTCTGGGCAATGTCTATTACAACTTCATGGAACCGGCGCTGATCGAAGAGGCGCTAAAGCGCGGCGAAGGCACACTTGGCAATGGTGGAGCGTTCCTAGTTACCACAGGAAAGTTCACCGGCCGGTCGCCCAAGGACAAACACGTGGTCAAGACCGACAGCGTTGCCGAAACCATCTGGTGGGAAAACAATGCCGAAATGAGCCCGGAGGGCTTTGACGCACTGTACGAAGACATGCTGGCCCACATGAAGGGCCGCGATTATTTTGTGCAGGACCTCGTCGGTGGCGCGGACCCGGCTTACGCAATCAATGTACGAATGATTACCGAACTGGCATGGCACAACTTGTTCATCCGCCACCTGCTGCGTCGCCCGGACCGCGAAGACCTGGATGAGTTCACGGCCGATTTCACCGTCATCAACTGCCCCAGCTTTCAGGCCGACCCGGCAAAGCACGGTTGCCGCAGCGAGACCGTGATTGCAATGAATTTCGACCGCAAACTGATCCTGATCGGCGGCACTGAATATGCCGGTGAAAACAAGAAGTCCGTTTTCACCCTGCTGAACTACATGCTTCCTGAAAAAGGCGTGATGCCGATGCATTGTTCGGCCAACCATGCTGTTGGCAACCCGGTCGATACGGCCGTGTTCTTTGGCCTGTCCGGCACCGGAAAGACCACCTTGTCCGCCGATCCTTCGCGCATACTGATCGGGGATGACGAGCACGGCTGGTCCGATCGCGGCACCTTCAACTTCGAAGGCGGTTGCTATGCCAAGACCATCAACCTGAATGCCGAGGCAGAGCCGGAAATCTATGCCACCACTTCGAAGTTCGGAACCGTGATCGAAAACATGGTCTTCGACCCCGAAACCAAGGAACTGGATTTCGACGATGACTCTCTGACCGCCAACATGCGCTGCGCCTATCCGCTCGAGTATATCTCGAACGCATCCAAAAGCGCATTGGGTGGTCACCCGAAGAATATCATCATGCTGACCTGCGATGCATTTGGCGTTCTGCCACCGATCGCGCGGCTGACGCCGGCCCAGGCCATGTATCACTTCCTGTCGGGTTTCACGTCAAAAGTGGCCGGGACCGAACGCGGCATCACCGAGCCGCAGCCGACATTCTCGACCTGTTTCGGCGCGCCGTTCATGCCCCGTCGCCCTGAGGAATACGGCAACCTGTTGCGGGACAAGATCGCCCAGCACGGCGCGACCTGCTGGCTTGTGAACACCGGCTGGACCGGCGGCGCCTATGGCGTGGGCAGCCGGATGCCGATCCGCGCGACACGCGCCTTGCTGACCGCCGCTCTGGAAGGGTCTCTGCGCGACGCCGAGTTCCGCAAGGATGCAAATTTCGGCTTTGACGTTCCGGTCTCGGTGCCGGGGGTTGCCGAAGTTCTGCTGGACCCGCGCCGTACCTGGGACGATCAGGCAGCCTTCGACAAACAGGCCGAAAAACTGGTGCAGATGTTTGCCGAGAACTTTGAACAATATCTGCCCTTCATCGACGACGACATCAAAGCCGTCGCAATTGGATAAGACAGGAAGAGGGGCCACAGCGCCCCTTTTTTATTTCGCCCACTGTACTTCTTGCTAAGGTTGTTTGTCGCAAAAAGCACATACAATTGCGTTGTTTCAAAATGCAATTTGCGCTAGCCCTGATAGTCGCTAAGACGAAAAAACCCGGCACTTCTGCGCCGGGCACTGACTGAAATTAGATTGGGGGTCGCTCATATGCGCACACTCACAACGCTGGATTGAGCAACCTAATCAGTCACCTAGTCTAAGCGAGAGGGGATGAGTGTCAATACGAGACTTGCTGACTTGCGCGTCATTCAGCATGGCTCAAACAGTCGCAATTAGGCGGCAAATGGCACGGCAAACGATAGGTAACATTATGACTGAGATCTCGAAACTCACCGAACTGCGCAAGCTGATGCAAAGCATGGAGCGTACATTAGGCTTGGAGAAACTATCTCCGGTTGAACGCGACATCTACTATGCCGCCGAAGAGCTTTCCAAGTCCGATCAGGAAGTGCGCACATTCGGTTTGATCGAGCACACGTTGGTTCAAAGTGTTTCGCGCCCAACATTCTTTCGCGCGCTGAAATCGCTGGTCGAAAAAGGCTATCTTTCTCAAAGCGGCAGCGCCAACCGGGGACGGTACATCGTTCATGCACCCAAATGATGCGATCCACCCGCGCAAGAAGCCGTGATAACTTTGCGCGGGTGGGCTACTGAAACGCTTTTGGCCTCTTTGGCCTATGTGCTGGCGTCGTTCCTTACATTCGCCGTCCTGATGCCGTTGCAGAACGTGTTTTTCCCGGAATACCCAAGCCGCGCGAGCCTGTTGTTTCTGCCGCATGGCGTGCGGGTTCTGACAGCCTGGCTGTTGGGGTGGCGCGCCGTTTTCGCATTATTGCCCGGCGTGTTCATCGTTTTTGCCTATTTGGGTGGAACGGATGTGTTCCTGCCCAGCCGCCTGATGGCCATGGCGATTGCGGTTCTGACGGTCCCGACCGTGTTTTATCTTCTGAAGGCAATCGGGTGGGATCTGTTTCCCCGTCCGGATCGCAAACCCTGTTGGATATGTGTGATGGGCGTCGGAATCGTAACGTCCTTCCTTGTCTCCGGGTTGACCAACCTGGCTTTTGGCAGCGCGACGGTGGAATATATCGCATTCCTGATCGGCGATATCTCGGGTCTGTTCTTCCTAATGCTAGGCCTGTATTTTGCTTTCCGGTTTGCCGACAAGCGCTCGGGCTGACGCGTTACCCCACCAAACCGCGTCGAAGCAGGTTCAGGCCCGCAATCAGCAAAACGAACAAGGTCGCTTTGCGAAAACTTGCCTGATCAATACGGTCCTGCAGCTTCATGCCTATCCACATCCCGGCCAGGGCCGGAACGATCAGGGCTGCCGAAAACTCAAGTGTTTCTGCGTACAGAATGCCTGATCCAAGATGTGCGACCAGCAACAAAACCGCCCCCAAACCGTAGATTACGCCCTGAATTCGAATCTGTTCGGTCTTGGGGGTGTTCAGCGCCGTCAGATAGGCAACTGTCGGAGGCCCCCAAACTCCTGACATGCCGCCGACAAACCCCGCCACGCCACCTACCACAGCCTCGACTGCGGTCGAGGGTTGGTTCAGCGCCATTCTGAACCCCAGAACTTGTAACAGCGCAAAAACTGACACAAAGCCGCCCATCAGAACCAGAAAGACAGACCCCGGGATCAATGCGACCAACTGTGCGCTGAGCAGCAGAAGAAGACCGCCAACAACAAGGAAAACCCGAAAGCGCCGAATCGAGGCGATCGCGGCGACACGGCCACCGCGTAGGGCCTGCAGCCCATTGGTCACCAGCGTCGGCAGAATAAGTCCCGCCAGGGTCAGATCCGGCGGCAGAAATGAATTCAACCCCGACACCAAAATCATGGGCATCGCGAAACCAACCATGCCTTTGACCCATCCAGAGGCAAACGCGATTGCCATAGCCAACAGCAGTTCCTGCGGGGAAAGAATGGAAAACAGGGTCATGTCCCCTAGATATCATCTGGATTTTCTTCTGCATTGCAAAAATGTTGGGGTAATATTTGAACTTTTTCGTAGCGTAATAAGTATTTTTGTTGCGCTGCACGTGCAGCATGATATGACCAGACGACCGAGGAAAGGACGCGATTCATGGCCCACGACGGACAGGATATGACCGAGATGACAACTGCTGCAGTTTTGCCCGATCTTCTGAACTTAACCCGGGCTGCCGTACCTGCGGTAGCAGCCGTTTTTGAAAAAGCCCGTGAATCGGTGCGCGGCATGGTCTCGGCGGATGGCCGTATCTCTGGTGCTTTGATCGAGGCAAACCAGACCGCCGCGCATGGATTGGCATGGCTGGCCACGTACAACCAGTCGCTGCAACAGATGCAGCGCTGGGCCGAAGCACTTCAGGCCGAAGGCAAGTTCGGCGAACTGGAGCAGTTGCTGCACCAGATCGCCTTTGGCGAGTACCTGCATCAGGTCGCTGGTGGCATCCCGATGAACCAGGGCGAGGTCGTGCGCCTTCAGGATATGGGCCTCGGCTGGGATGCGCTGTCGGGCTTTCAATCGTCCGAAGTACAGACCTTGATGGCGCAGGCAAATTCACAAGCCGCACGCAGCCGTTTGGTCGAGCTGATGCAGGATCAGGCCGGCGCCACCATGTTCGGCGCGTCGGGCCTGGACGAAGAACTGGAAATGATCCGCGACCAGTTCCGCCGCTATGCGCAGGAAAAGGTCGAACCGTACGCCCATGAATGGCACCTCAAGGATGAGCTGATCCCGCTGGAAATCATCGAAGAACTGGCGGAAATGGGCGTTTTCGGGCTGACCATCCCGGAAGAGTTTGGCGGTTTCGGCCTGTCAAAAGCCTCTATGTGTGTTGTGTCCGAAGAACTGTCGCGTGGCTATATCGGCGTGGGCTCGCTGGGCACCCGTTCGGAAATCGCGGCCGAGTTGATCATCGCCGGCGGCACGGACGAGCAAAAGGCCAACTGGCTGCCAAAACTGGCCAGCGCCGAAATTCTGCCGACCGCTGTCTTCACTGAACCCAACACCGGTTCGGATCTTGGCAGCCTGCGTACCCGTGCCGTGAAGGACGAGAACGGTGATTACCAGATCACCGGCAACAAAACCTGGATCACCCACGCCGCGCGGACCCATGTCATGACCTTGCTGGCGCGGACCGATCCCGACAGCACAGATCACCGCGGCCTGTCCATGTTCCTGGCGGAAAAGACACCGGGCACGGACGACAATCCCTTCCCCACCCCCGGCATGACCGGGGGTGAGATCGAGGTTCTGGGCTATCGCGGCATGAAGGAATACGAGCTGGGCTTTGACGGCTTCCACGTCAAGGGTGAAAACCTGCTGGGCGGTGAAGAAGGCAAGGGTTTCAAACAGCTGATGGAAACCTTTGAAAGTGCCCGCATCCAGACCGCCGCGCGCGCCATCGGCGTGGCGCAAAGCGCGCTGGATATCGCCATGCAATATGCCATCGACCGCAAGCAATTCGGCAAATCGCTGATCAACTTCCCGCGTGTCTCGGGCAAGCTGGCAATGATGGCGGTCGAGATCATGATCGCGCGCCAGCTGACCTATTTCAGCGCGTGGGAAAAAGACCACGGCCAACGCTGTGATCTTGAGGCGGGCATGGCCAAGCTGCTGGGCGCCCGTGTGGCCTGGGCAGCCGCCGATAACGGGCTGCAAATCCACGGCGGGAACGGCTTTGCACTGGAATACAAGATCAGCCGCGTTCTGTGCGACGCGCGCATTCTCAACATTTTTGAAGGGGCGGCCGAGATTCAGGCACAGGTCATCGCACGACGTCTGCTCGGGTGACCGGAACCGGCGCCCGTTTCCCCAACTGACCCGGCCATTGCGCCGGGTCTTTTTCTTGGTTTTTGAGGTTTTGTACGCCTCCTACCCACGGACCTTCCGTTTTGTACGGACCATTTTTGCATCTCTGACCGGCAGGGCAACGGCGAACCGTGTCCGCAGCAATCCAAACTTCCCCTTTGATCCCGGCCCATTCGCCGTTAGAGCGTCAGATTGACCCGACCGAAACCCGATCAGCACCTGGTACATCGCATGACCCGATCCTTCTTTGCACTTTGCGCCACTCTGGCGGTGCTCGTTCTTGCGGGCTGCACCACCCCTGCGCCAACGGCCGATCAGAGCGATGTCGAAGCGCTTGCCCAGTCGATCCGAATGCTCGGGCCGGATGTCGATCCGGTCGAGGCTCAGAGGGCGGCCGCCATCGCCTATTCCTACTCGCAGCAGTTGGCGCGGGATTGGAATGTCACCGACCCCGCCATCATCCACAACGCCAAGGTCATCAACGGGTTCCGCGAAAAGGGGCTGTGCAACGATTGGGCAGAAGCCATGACCAAGCGGCTGCGGCAGGAAAACTTCCGAACATTGGATCTGCACTGGGCCACGTCGCCGCCGACATCTTTTCGCATCATCCACCATTCGGCATTGATCAGCGCCAAGGGGGATTCGATGTATGACGGCATCATCCTTGACCCCTGGCGCAACAGTGGCGCGTTGTTCTGGGCGCCGGTGCGTGAAGATACGCGCTATAACTGGAAACCCCGGCAGGAAGTGCGTGCACTACTGCTGAACGGGTCTCTTCCCTACTGATCCGGTTCCAACGACATCCCCTATGCGCTAAGACCCAGCCATGACTCGCCTGATCCTGACCCTGCCCTTGATGGCACTGTTCCAATGCGAGAAGGACGAAACCGTCGCCGCCTATGGTGCGGCGGACCAGACCTGGGTTCTGAGGGAGATCGATGGTCAGCCCTATGAGGCGAGCGCTCTGCTGCGGTTTCCCGAAGAAGGCAGGATTACCGGGAACGCTCCGTGCAACAGCTATGACGGAACACTCAACGCGCCCTACCCGTGGTTTGAGGTTCAGAACCTCAACGCGACGCGCGCCGCCTGCGCGGGGCTCGAAGCGGAAGGGTTCTACTTTGCCGCCCTCATGGCCATGACCCAATCCGAGGTGTCAGGCAATGTGCTGATCCTGCGCAATGAGGACGGGCACGAGATGGTGTTCACAGCCGCCGAGTGACCTGATCCACGAACCGAGCCCGCGCTTCGGGCAGCGGATTATGCCCTAAAGACGGAGCAACGCGGTGCTCCAGAAAATATCCGGTCGTGCGCAGGGCCTCTGCGACCTCGACATCGGGCGCAGCGCCTTCACCTCGCAGACAAGGCGGCAGGGGCAACAGCTTGTCCGCCCATTCCCCGGCGCCATTGGCGCTGACGGAACGGCCTGTTTTGGGGGATACATAGATCAATCCTTCGGTCACACCGGTCACGGCGCAGGCTGTCAGATCAAGGCCAAAGCCAAGTTCATCAAGCAACGCGAGCTCCCATCGCAGATAGGCCAGAGGCCAGACTTCATCCTGCCCCAACAGATCCATCAACTGTTCCGTCCGGGAATAAAGCGCGGGGTGTGGTTCCCGTTCGGGCAGACAAAAGGACAACAGCGAAACGACCGCGTTCAGCCCGGACAGTGCCAGCCGCCCTGAAAACGCGGCTGCCGCGCGGGACCGCAGGGGTTCGACCTGAAAGGTGCCGATATGTTCTTCCAGCCGCGCGCGCCACAGCACGTCCAGTTGCGCCCCAGGTTGCAGGATCGGCGCGATCTTGCGGCTGGTCCCGCCGCGCACCACACCGGCGTGGCGCCCGTGGCCTTCGGTAAAGACCTCGATGATCGCCGCTGTTTCACCATGGCGGCGTAATGTCAGGAGTATTCCGTGATCGCGCCAGTCCAAAACCTGACCCTGTTGCTGGTTTGGTTGGTTCGCAGAAAATCCCAAGCGACGTTTGCACGCAAGAGCGGAAGTGCTTCAACCCCTTTTCAGCGCGCGTTCTTTTCCGAAGCCGCCATAGTTTTGTGACTTCGCGCCACCCGGCTTGTACGCGTTTTTACGACCCCCAACTGCGCTTCAACAGAAGGGGCCGCACCATGATCGATGACGAACCGAAACCCGCCACATACTACGACGAACGCGAAATCTGGACACCGGACCCAACGGCGGCAGACATGCAGGTCTATGAGACGTTTGCGTCGACCGTCGTCGAACTTGTGCAGGTGCTGGATGACAACAAGCCGATGTTGTCGAGGGATGTCTACGCACGCTTTTCTGCGTCTCTCCTGCACCTGTCCAGGGTGTTGGGCGAGTACGAAGACGGGTGGAACGGCGGACATGGCGCGTGATCCCAAGACATGCATAGACTGAAGGGCAGAGCATCGGCTTTTCATTGCAACGGTCCGGCACGATATAGCGACCAGACCTGACCACGGTGGATTCCGTTGTGCCTCAACATGAACCCGCCGCCATTCTTCAGATCACCAATGTGCCCCGCCAGAACGCGCCTGCTGCCCCTTGGCCGATGGAAACCCCGTCTGTCGTCCGGGGTGTCGCCAACTGCGGGCAAAAGAATGCGTTGCTTTAATCCCGTTCAGGCCATAATGTTCTTCTTATGTTCTACAGCGGGATTCCCAAAATGTCTCTTAATTACGTCATGATCGGTTCCACGACGTTGCCAAGGCACGCAGCTATTACGACGCGGTTATGCCCCGGATCGGCGGAAAGGTCGTCGCCGAGTATATGCCGCATGCTGTATGCTATGAGCTGCGCGGTGGCGGATGCATATGGGGCGCGACACCCTTCGACAAAAAAGACGCGACAATCGGCAACGGAAACATGGTTGGCCTGCTGTGCCAAAGCACAGAAGAAGTGCGTGATGCGCACGCGGCCGCGCTTGCAAATGGCGGAACAAACGAAGGTGATCCGGGGGACCGCCCCCAATATGGCCCAAACTTTTTTGGTGCCTACGCACGCGACCCTGACGGGAACAAGATGAGCTTTGTCTATTTTGGCGACGCGGATTGATGGCCCCACGCATCGTCTGCGACCGCGAACAAGAAAGACCCAAGCCAGCGTAAAGTTCAGAACGTCACACCCGCATGAACCAGAATTCCTATGACCATCAGCAGGTTCAGCACCATCGAGATACCGTTGCCCACATAGATGGGCAACTTGCCCACCACCAGACCATACGCAAACCACAGGAAGGACAGCCCGGCATAAAGCGACCAGGACAGAAGCGACTGACCAGTAGCGTGTTCTGAATGGGTAAAGTAGAGCTTGACCAGTTGCGGAAGCGTGGCAAAAGGACCAACAACCCCGACAAAGACCATGAAGCTTTCGAACCGCTGCATCCAGTGGCCGAGTTCCGATTTTTCCAGTTTCTCAGCAAGCGTTTCAGCCACGAAAGCACCTCTTGGTTGCGCCTGTCCACAGGGCAAGCCAGCCCTGCCAGTGTAATTGCCGGGGTAAAATAGTCATTTTGGTCTCTGCGTCAAAGACCCTTCAGTACTGGTCACTCAAGCCCTTCTTCGCCCAGCAGGTGCCGCCCCTGCCGGTCTTCGACCTCGATCACCCAGAGGTCGGGGTCAAAGCTGCGTTGGCGCTGGATGGCTTGGTCCACGTCACCTTCAAGACCGGACGAGAGTTCGACCCATTTCCGTTCGCCACTCATCAGATCAAAGCTGCGTTGGAAGGCAACGGCCTGCCCGTCCAGTGTGTTCAGCTTGACCAGAACTGCGCCTGCGGTGTCATCGCCATGGGCCACCACATAGGCCGGGATATCCTGAAATCGCAGCCGCGCCAAATAGGCGTGAACCCAGAATTCCGCCGTCAGCCGCGTCATGCGTTTCCGTCTTTGAAATCCAGCCCCATTTCCGAATACCGCTCGGATTCTTCCAGCCAATTGGGCCGGACCTTCACTTGCAGGAACAGGTGAATCCTGCGGTCGAGGAACTCTTCCAGCTCGGCGCGCGCGGCCTGGCTGACGGCTTTGATCGTCTCACCCTTTTTGCCAAGCACGATGCCTTTGTGGCCGTCACGCATGACATAGATGACCTGATCAATCTTGGCAGAGCCGTCTTTGCGCTCTTCCCAGTTTTCGGTCTCGACGGTCAGTTGATAGGGCAATTCCTGATGCAGGCGCAGGGTCAGCTTCTCGCGCGTCATTTCGGCGGCGATCATGCGCAGGGGCAGATCGGCGATCTGGTCTTCGGGATACAACCACGGGCCTTCAGGCAGTTCAGAGGCCAGCCACTTGCGCAGGTCCTCGACGCCGTGTCCCTTTTCAGCAGAGATCATGAAGGTTTCGGCAAACGGGTAGCGTGCGTTCAGGTCACTGGTCAGCGCCAGCAGCTTCTCGGACGGCACCTTGTCGATCTTGTTGATGGCCAACGCGATCGTGCGGCCTTGCCCGATCTCTTCGAGACCTTCGAGGATGCGCTCGACGCCTTCAGTAATGCCACGATGCGCCTCGACCATAAGCACAACGATGTCGGCATCCGCGGCCCCGCCCCATGCGGCGGCGACCATGGCGCGATCCAAGCGGCGGCGGGGTTTGAACAGCCCCGGCGTGTCGACGAAAACCAGCTGCGCGTCGCCCTCCATCGCCACGCCACGGATACGCGCGCGGGTGGTCTGCACCTTATGCGTCACGATCGACACCTTGGCCCCGACCATGTGGTTCAGCAGGGTGGACTTGCCCGCATTGGGCTCTCCGATCAGGGCAATAAATCCGGCGCGTGTGGTCATGAGTCTGGCGATCCTGTTTGCAGGTGCGCACCCCTATAGCAGAAAGGTCCGGCGGACCAGAGGGATTTGTCGCATTGCAGCCTTGCGCTTGAGGTGTCAGATGGACGCGGACGCCCAGCCAATCCCAGCCCGGCATCAGATCCGTTCAGTGAGGTTCTCATGAAACGTCGCGAGTTTCTTCTTGGAAGCAGCGCCGCCGCCGGTGCTCTGGGTTTGGGAGGGTTGTCTCTGGCGGCCAGCGATCCCGTTCGGGAACTGGTGGTGCAACCTGCCAGCTATCGGTTGCGCGGTCAGCTGACCACGGGGATGGTCAGCCTGTCACCGGATGCGCCGCCGCCGGTTCTTTACGGGCGCCAGGGCGAAACACTGCGTCTGACGGTGCGCAATACCCTGCCCGATTATACTGCGATGCATTGGCACGGGCTGCGTATCCGAAACGAAATGGACGGTGTGCCCTATCTGACCCAGATGCCCATCGGCGAGAACGAAAGCTTTTCCTATGAACTCACGCCGCCGGATGCAGGCACGTATTGGTATCATCCCCATTGCATGACGATGGACCAGATGGCCCATGGGCTGACCGGTGTGATGGTGATTGCCGAACCGGAAGACCCGGGATTCGACAGCGAACAGGTGATCAATCTACGGGATTTCCGGTTGGACGAAGACGACGCGTTTCTGCCGGCCTATACTGCCCGCGGCGCGGCGCGGGCCGGCACGTTCGGCAACGTGCAGACCGCCAATTGGCGGAGCGAGGCAGTATATGACCACGCCGCGGGCAGCCTGGTGCGCGTACGGGTGGTCAACACGGACACGACCCGTATCTACAACTTGCATCCCGAAGGGGCCGAGACCCGTATCATCGCATGGGACGGACATCCGGTAGAAACAGACGTAACACGGCCCACAGCAGCCCAGCCGCTCTTGCTGGCCCCGGGTCAAAGGGTGGATTTGGCCGTTCGGATGCCGGACGACGAAGGGCAATCAGCCCTGCTGTTGGCAAAGTTTCCCGGACAGAAGCACCGTGCCATGGTCCGGTTGCGGGCCACGGGACACTCCATCGCGCGTGATCTGCGAGAGCTGCGCCCATTGCAGGCAAACCCTGTCCCGCGCCCTGATCTTGATCAGGCCGAGTTGCATGAGTTCGTGTTCGGCTGGACCCCGGAAGGCGGCGCCCCGAATGACGGGTTCTGCGGGTCTTTGGGCTATAGTTTCTGGTCGATCAACCGCACGCCCTGGCCGGGCGATGCGGCGCAGGGAACCGGACCGCTGGCCGTTCTGCAACGGGGCAAGAGCTATGTTCTGCGACTGCGCAATGAATCGCCCAATCTACACCCGATCCACCTGCACGGGCTGGCCTTCGTTCCGCTGACGTCGAACCTGCGCAAACTGCCACCGTTGCTGTCCGATACCATGCTTTTGTTCAAAGACGAGACCGTCGACATCGCGCTGGTCGCGGACAATCCCGGCGACTGGGCGTTTCATTGCCACGTGATCGAACACCAGAAAACCGGGCTGACCGGGTTCATCCGGGTGATTTGACACTAGCCCAGTGGTGGCAGGTTCAACGCCAGAACGTGGTTCGGATAGGTTTGGTCCGCGATACGGAAATCCGTGACGCCGACCTGACGGAAGCCTTTGGACAGGTAGAAATCGATGGCCGGAGCGTTTTCGGAATTGGTCGTCAGCCAAATTTCGGTGCGGCCTTTGTTGCGGCAATGGTCAATGGCCACCTGCAACAAAGCTGACCCGATGCCCTTTCCGTGGTGACGCGGCTGCACGTAAAAGGTCACGATCTCAAGATCGGACAGCCCGTCGATCGGGGCGGGACGGCCCTCTGCCAACCGAATGTACCCATCTATGCCATCGCGGTTTTCCGAAACAATCAGAAGGTCCTTGCCTTCTTCAAGCAGCGCTTCGAACCGTGCAGTGGTGAACTCGGACAGTGCAAACTCGGCGAAGAAGGCGCTCACGCCATGGCGCAGATAGGTGCTGATCCAGACTTCGATCGACAGCGCCGCCAGGCTGGCGGCGTCCGATTCCCGGGCTGGTCTGAGCCGCATGTACCTAGGAAGACCCGGCCGGGCTGAGCTGTTCCAGCAGAGCTTTTGCCGCAGCCTGTTCGGCCTGACGTTTGGATCCTGCGGTGGCTTGCGCCTCGGTGCCGTCCTGAAGACGGGCCGCAATGGTGAATATCGGGGCGTGGTCTGGGCCACTGCGTTTAACTTCGACGTATGAGGGCGGCTTTTGCCCACGCGCCTGCGCCCATTCCTGCAAAGAGGTCTTGGCGTCACGCGCATCTGCCTCGACCTTGTGGATGCGGTCCCCCCAAAGCGCCAGGATGACATCGCGGGCAGCCTCGAACCCGGCATCCCGATAGATGGCGGCGATCACGGCCTCCATCGCGTCGCCCAGCAGCGCTTGCTTGCGACGGCCACCGGACAGCATCTCGGACCGGCCGAGTTTCAACACCGCGCCCAGATCAATCTGACGGGCTACATCAGCGCAGGCCTCTTTGCGGACCAGTGCATTGAACCGTGGGGCCAACTGACCCTCGGACGCCTTTTTGTCGGCCTCAAGCAGCGCAGTGGCCATGACCAGGCCCAGAACGCGGTCTCCCAGAAACTCCAGCCGCTGATTGTCGGGTCGGGTGGACGAAGACACCGAGCCATGGGTCAGCGCGCGCACCAGCAGTTCGGGGTTTTTGAACTCATACCCCAATCGCCGCTGGAACGCCTTTATTTCAGCCGAGAGCTTCAATTGACCGCCTTGAAGAACCGATCACTGCGCCATGTCCAGAAGAACAGCATCGAACGACCTGCGGACGAGAACATGATCCGGTCGGCACGACCGATCAGGTTTTCGTAAGGCACGTATCCGACACCACCGGCAGATTGCGGCAGACGGCTGTCGCTGGAATTGTCACGGTTGTCACCCATGAAGAAATAATGGCCCTCGGGCACGGTATAGATGCCGGTATTGTCCGATGCCTGGTTGCCGATGTTCAACACGTCATAGGACACACCGTTGGGCAGGGTTTCGATCAGGCGCGACTTTTCACAGGTGCCGCCTATTCCAACAGGGCCGTTTTCACAGCGGGGGCGCAGGCGCTGCGGGCCTTGCGGTTCGGCAATTTCGGTAAACACGCCGTCGGGCTGCTGAAGAACCGGAGTGCCATTGAGGATGATCTGGCCATTGCGGACCTGGATCCGGTCGCCCGGCAACCCAATCAGGCGCTTGATATAATCACGTCCGGTGACCGGATGGCGAAAGACAATGACATCGCCACGTTCGGGATCACCGCCCCAGATACGGGTATTGTCTTCGCCCTGCATCCAGCCACAGATGTCTTCGGCATCCACGTTCAGGCCGACGCTTGGGATGATCAGGCTGGGGCAGGATGCGTAGGAATAGCCATAGGCCATCTTGTTGACGAAGAGGAAATCGCCGATCAGCAGCGTCTGCTTCATCGAGCCCGAGGGGATCCAGAACGGTTGAAAGAAGAGGGTGCGGAACACGCCGGCAATCAGCAGCGCGTAGACGATGGTCTTGATCGTCTCCCAGACGGGATTTCCGGTTTTGGCGTCCTCGGCCATTCTGCTCGCTCCAGTTCTTTGCTTGGCTTCGCTGCTACATGCGGGGGGGATGGGGGCAAGTCAAGGCTGCGCGGCCTGATCTTGAACCGGACGCGCCTCGATCACCACAAAAGCCTGCGCCCAGGGGTGATCATCGGTCAGGGTGACGTGGATGATCGCCTCGTGCCCGTCGGGGGTCATTTCCTTGAGGCGCTCGGCGGCCCAGCCGGTCACGTGCATCACCGGTTGGCCGGTGCGCAGATTGGTGACGGCCATATCCTTCCACGCGATGCCCATGCGCAGACCGGTGCCCAGCGCCTTGGAGCAGGCCTCTTTCGCGGCCCAGCGCTTGGCATAGGTTCCGGCCGTATCGGCGCGGCGTTCGGCCTTGCGCTGTTCGGTGTCGGTGAAGACACGATTGCGGAAGCGGTCGCCGAACCGGTCGAGCGTGCCCTGGATGCGGTCGATGTTTGCGAGGTCTGTGCCGATGCCGAGGATCATTTTCTCAGTTTCTTTTTTCGCCAATAAGCGTTTGCTTTATTTGTATAGCTTGCCCCAACACAGCACGACAAATAGCTGTGGCAACCCCTGCCCAGAAAAGTAAAAAGACGTTTCTCAGGATCAGGTCCCAGAAGTCAATTCTATGCCAATGCCCAAATCCGTAAACCAATACTGAGATTTGAGCAGCCCATAAAACCGACAATGACAGACCAACCATGTAAGTGGCGTTGTACCACAGCGTAGCGTTTGGAGTCGCTTGAGTAAGCCGCTTAGACCATGGAAGAGTTTGGACCAACGATGCCATAATAACGGGGAATACCAAGGCATCGAGAGGAAAGAAAAAAACACCTTTCAGGCCCAGTTTTTCTTCGGCAAAGCCTGAGCCTCCCGACGACACAAGAAAAATCATGAACAACGCCACGTATCCAACCCGGTTAAAAAACAAGGTTTTCTGTTCGGGTGTCCAAAGTTTCATCACCCCAACCGCACCGTGAGGATCTTGTAACTCGCCACCCCGAAGAACCCGGCAAAGGCGAAATCGAACCAGCGGCGGGCGCGGCGGTAGGTTCGGACCATGCGTTCGGATGAAAACAGGAAGGCATAGCCGATAAAGATCATCAACGATCCCGCATAGAGCATGGCGAAATAGCCCAGCAGCATCGACAGGCTGGCATCATTGGGCGCGACGATGGCATAGATCGAGCCCCAGCTGAGGATCGCCTTGGGGTTGGTCAGGTGAATGGCCGCGCCTTTGGCAAAGATGGTCGGCAGCGCGCCCGTGACCGGTTTGCCCAAAGCGACCTCGTCCGAGGTCATCGCGCGGCGCAAGGCCTTCAGCGCCAGCCAACCCAGATAGGCCACACCGACATAACGGATCACCTCGAACACCCAGACATTGGCCAGCATGATCGCCGACAAGCCAAGCGCTGCGGCAATGCCCCAGGCGGCGGACCCGGCACAGATGCCCAGCGCAAAGACCAGACCGGCACGGCGGCCTTCGTTCATGGCGGTTCCTGCAATGCCCATCGTGGCAGGCCCCGGAGAGCCCCCAGCCATCAGCCAGGCCAGCCAGATGGCGACAAAGCCGGGCGTGATCACGCGCGCGCCTCGTCCATCAGGCGACGCATTTCATGAATGGCCGGGGTCAGGCCCAGAAAAATCGCCTCGCCAATCAGGAAATGACCGATATTCAGCTCTTTGACTTCTGGGAAGGCGGCAACCGGTTTTACGGTGTCATAGGTCAGGCCATGGCCCGCATGAACCTCAAGCCCCAGCGAATGGGCGAAAGAGGACATCTGGCGCAGCGATTCAAGCTCGCGTTCGGCATCTTCCATGCGGCCTTCGGCATGGGCATCGCAATAGGCGCCGGTGTGCAGCTCAATCACTTCGGCACCGATGCGATGCGCGGCCTCGATCTGACGCTGATCGGCGGCGATGAAGATCGAAACGCGACAGCCGACATCACGCAGAGGGGCGATGAAATGCGCCAGCTTGTTTTCCTCGCGCGCGACTTCAAGACCGCCCTCGGTGGTGCGCTCCTCGCGCTTTTCGGGAACGATGCAGACCGCGTGCGGTTTGTGGCGCAAGGCGATCTGCTGCATCTCGGGCGTCGCGGCCATCTCAAAGTTCAGCGGCACCGACAGAACTTCCATCAGCCCGTCGATATCGGCGTCCGAGATATGGCGTCGATCTTCGCGCAGATGCGCGGTGATGCCATCCGCGCCCGCTTCTTCCGCCAGTTTGGCAGCGCGCAGCGGATCCGGATAGTCCCCGCCCCGCGCATTGCGCACCGTGGCCACGTGATCGATGTTCACACCCAGACGCAGATGGTTCTCAGACATCACTCGATTCCTTTTGCATGTTCTTGCCCGAGCCTAGAGGCTCTGCCGAAGAAACGGCAGCCGAATCTTCGGCCAAACGCTTGATTTCCTCGAACTTCGCCTTGATCTTGGCGCGGCGGCGCTGCTGATACGTCAAGATCAGCGGCAGGCTGAGGTAATAGCAGATCACCCCCGCAACGACGCCCGGAATGATCCCACCGATCATGTAGGGATAGAAGACGTCATCGTAGAACTGCGACAGCCCGTGCCAGTCGGCCACGCGATCCGTAAACAACGCCAGAAAATTGTTCTTGAGATCCCCCATGGCGCTGGCGAATTTGCCCATCAGCCCTTGTGTGTCGCCTTCTTCGTATTCGGTGCCCAGCAGGAAATGCCCGGTCTGAAGGCAGATCACCCCGATCGGAACATAAGTGAGCGGGTTGCCGAAAAACGTGCCGCTGAGCGCGGCCAGAATGTTTCCCTTGATCAGCCGGGCACCGATGGCGGCGACAAGAAAATGCAACCCGTAAAACGGCGTAAAGGCGGCAAACACCCCTGCCCCGATGCCGCGCGCGATCCGGTCAGGGGTATCCGGCAAGCGCCGGACGCGGTGTTTCACGTAATGGAAGGCGCGGGTCCATCCGCCACGCGGATAGACGAAATCCGATGCGATCTGGACTGGAGAGCGTCGGTCTCGGCGCTTGAATACCACCCGTGATCACCCCTTCTCAGCCAGCCGCAACCGAAGTTTTGACCTGATCCCGATACCGTTCGACCGCAGCAACATCGCTTTCCGCCTCCAGCATCAGCATGAGTGAATGAAGCTGTTCAAGGTCGCGCAGTTCGACATTGATCAGAAGGCGGTAAAAATCCGGTTTGCGGTCAACAAACTCGAGGTTCGAGATATTGGCCTTTTTCTCGCCGATCAATGTGCAAATACGCCCCAGAACCCCGGCATCGTTGCCAATGGTCAGATCCAGCGTCGCGCCATAGACGGCCGGGTGCGTGCCCGAATGCCAGTGCAGATCGACCCACCGGTCAGGTTCGCCTTCGAACTCGCTGAGCCGATCGCAATCGATGGCATGCACGACCACGCCCTTGCCCCGATAGGTGATACCGACGATACGTTCCCCCGGCAGCGGCTGACAGCAGGGGGCCCGGTCGAACTTCTGCCCCGGCTCTAGGCCAATCACCGCACGGCGCAGCGGAATGGCGTCGCCGTCGTCCTTGGCAAGTTCGGGATAGACGGCCTGAACCACCTCATGCGCAGTCAGTTCGGCACTGCCAAGGCGGGCCAGCAGCTCGTGCCGATCTTTCAGGCGCAGGTGTTTTGCCGCGGTATCGAGTGCTTTGTCGGTCGCCTTGCGGCCCACATGCTCGAACCCGGAACGGGCCAGTTCTTTGCCCAGCTTGATGAATCGTTCCCGATCCACCTCGCGCAGGGCGCGGCGAATGGCGGTACGGGCCTTGCCGGTGACTGCAATCTCCAGCCACGTGACCTGTGGCGTCTGACCATCGGCGGTAATGATGTCCACGGACTGGCCATTTTTGAGCCGCGTCCAGAGCGGAACGCGGATACCATCAACCTTGGCCCCGACACAGGCATGACCGATCCGGGTGTGAATGGCATAGGCAAAATCGATCGGCGTCGCGCCACGCGGCAGCTTCACCACGTCGCCCTTGGGGGTGAAACAGAACACCTGGTCCGAATACATCTCGAGCTTGACGGCCTCGAGGAAGTCTTCGTGATCTTCCTCGTTGTCGAACTGCTCGGTCAGATTGGAAATCCATTTGGCCGGGTCGACGGCGAACGGGTTCTCGGTGCGCACACCGTCGCGATAGGACCAATGCGCCGCGACCCCGGTTTCGGCCACGTCGTGCATCTGGCGGGTGCGGATCTGGACCTCGACCCGTTTACCGTCCCGGCCCGACACCGTGGTGTGGATCGAGCGGTAACCGTTCGATTTGGGCTGGCTGATATAGTCCTTGAAGCGCCCCGGCACCGCGCGCCAGCGCTGGTGGATGGCCCCCAGGGTTCGATAGCAGTCTTCTTCGGTCTGCGTGATGATGCGGAACCCATAGATGTCTGACAGGCGCGAGAAGCCCTGATCCTTTTCCTGCATCTTGCGCCAGATCGAATAGGGTTTCTTGGCGCGGCCGAACACCTCGGCCTCGATCCCGGCCTTTTCCAACTCGTGCCGCATGTCGCCGGTGATGCGATGGATCACGTCGCCGGTCTCGCGTTGCAGGGTAATAAAGCGGCGGATGATCGACTGGCGGCCTTCAGGGTTGAGGACACGGAAAGCCAGGTCTTCAAGTTCCTCACGCATCCACTGCATACCCATCCGGCCCGCAAGCGGTGCGTAGATATCCATCGTCTCGCGGGCCTTGACGATCTGTTTTTCGGGACGCATCGCCTTGATCGTGCGCATGTTGTGCAAACGGTCGGCCAGCTTGACCAGAATCACGCGCAGGTCCTTGGACATGGCCATGAACAGCTTGCGGAAGTTCTCGGCCTGCTTGGTCTCGCGGCTGGACAGTTGCAGATTGGTCAGCTTGGTGACGCCGTCGACCAGTTTGGCGACTTCATCCCCAAAAAGTTCAGCCACTTTGCCATAGTTGGCCTTGGTGTCTTCGATCGTGTCGTGAAGCAGCGCCGTGATGATGGTCGCATCATCCAGACGCTGTTCGGTCAGGATGGCGGCAACGGCAACGGGATGGGTGAAATAGGGCTCGCCGGAATGGCGGAACTGCCCTTCGTGCATCTGCTGGCCAAATTCATAGGCCAGCGCAATGCGGTCAGCATTCGTCTTGGGATTGTAGTTGCGGACCAGCGCAATCAGATCGTCAGCAGAAATCATCCGGTCCGCACCTTCGTCTTCAGGGCTTACCCCTGCCCTTGAGCCTCCATCAGAGCGCGCAGGAGCTTCTCTTCCGACATGTCGTCCATGGCGGGTTTGTCCGTTTCGGCACCCATCAGCAGCGCCATCTGATCTTCTTCGGGCTCGTCAACCTCGATCTGGGTCTGGTTGGCCTCAATCAGGCGCTCGCGCAATTCGTCCGCGCTTTGGGTTTCGTCGGCGATCTCACGCAGAGACACGACAGGGTTTTTGTCGTTGTCGCGGTCAACGGTAATCGCTGCACCGGCGGAAATCTCACGCGCCCGATGGGCGGCGAGCATCACCAGCTCGAACCGGTTTGGAACCTTGTCTACGCAATCTTCAACCGTCACGCGGGCCATTGGGCGCTCTCCGTTTCTGAATCCATGTCAGGAAGGGGTTTATCTAAGCGCGAATCCGCGCCTTGACAAGCAGGAAATGCTGCATTTGCACGGATCACAACGCCGTGACCGCCGCAACCTCTGCCGCGGGAAGGGTCTGGATCATCTCGCAGACCGTGCGACCCAGAACCGGATGGCGCCAGTCGGGCACGATATCGGCCATCGGCACGAGGACAAAGGCGCGATCCTGAAGGCGCGGATGCGGCAAGATCAACTGATCCGGTGCCTCTTGCCTTTGCGCGTCGGTCGGCAGGGTCAGCCAGCGATCAAACGTGGCGCGATCCGGCAGGACCTGATCTTCGAAACAGACCAGATCCAGATCCAGCGTCCGCATCCCCCAGCGCTGCACCCGTTCGCGCCCGAATTCCTGCTCCACCTCGTGCAGCACCTGCAACAGCTGTGAAGGAGACCTCTCGGTTGCAATCAGCGCCGCGGCATTCACATAGTCCGGGCCGGCCCCGGCGGGAAAGCACGGCGTTGCAAAAAAACGACTGACGGAGCGAATCACCACATCGTGACGCGATAACGCGTCAAGCGCGTTCTGAAGTGTTACAGCGGGACCATTTCCTCTCAAATCGAGATTTGCGCCCAGCGCAACAACGGCATTTGGCATGGATTTGCTCATGTGATACCCTACATTCGACCCATTGCATACTTGCGATAATCGACAGAAGTTCTAATTATAGGCGTACCAGAGCGCGTCATTTTATCACTCACTCACTCACGTAACGCGGCACGCACTGGATTATACCGGAAGGGAATATTTATGTTTTATAAAGACGAACGGCTAGCGCTGTTCATCGACGGCTCGAATCTTTATGCTGCGGCAAAAGCACTCGGTTTCGACATTGACTACAAACTTCTGCGGCAGGAATTCATGCGCCGCGGCAAGCTTCTTCGGGCCTTCTACTATACAGCGCTGCTGGAAAACGACGAGTATTCGCCGATCCGTCCATTGGTTGACTGGCTGCATTACAACGGCTTCACCATGGTCACGAAACCGGCCAAGGAATACACCGACAGCATGGGGCGTCGGAAAGTCAAAGGAAATATGGATATCGAACTTACCGTCGATGCCATGGAACTGGCGCCGCGCGTCGATCATATCGTGCTGTTCTCGGGTGATGGGGATTTCCGCCCGTTGATCGCCAGCCTGCAACGGCAGGGCGTGCGCGTATCGGTGGTTTCGACCATTCGCAGCCAACCGCCGATGATCTCGGATGAACTGCGCCGCCAGGCCGACAATTTCATCGAGCTGGAGGATTTGCGCGATGTCATCGGTCGCCCGCCGCGTGAAATGCCGACGGAGCATCGCAGCGTCGCTGTTGCCAGCAACAGCTGACAAGACGACAGGCCTGTCATGATGGGGAAAAATCGCGCGGTCAGGACATCGGTCCTGGCCGCGCTTCTTTAACAAGGTACAGGTGCTTAAACATCACCCGATTAGCAACGATTCGTGTCAGATGAATGACGATGTCCTGTCTGGACCAAGGCCGGGAAAAGACTTACCTGTGCCTCAAGGAGACAGCCTGATGAAAAAGCCGCCACTGACACTTTACCTTGCCGCCCCGCGCGGGTTCTGCGCCGGTGTGGACCGTGCCATCAAAATCGTTGAGATGGCTTTGCAGAAATGGGGCCCACCGGTCTATGTGCGCCACGAGATCGTGCACAACAAATTCGTGGTCGACGGCCTTCGCGCCAAAGGGGCCGTTTTCGTCGAGGAATTGCAGGAATGCCCCGATGACCGCCCGGTGATCTTTTCCGCCCACGGGGTGCCGAAATCCGTTCCCGCCGAGGCTGCCCAGCGCGAGATGATCTATGTGGACGCCACCTGTCCTCTGGTTTCCAAGGTGCATGTCGAGGCGCAGCGCCACGCGGACGCGGGGTTGCAGATGATCATGATCGGCCACAAAGGCCATCCCGAAACCGTGGGCACCATGGGGCAGTTGCCCGAGGGCGATGTGCTGCTGGTCGAGACCGTGGACGACGTGGCCACGGTGCAGGTGCGTGACCCGGATAAGCTGGCCTTTGTCACCCAAACCACCCTTTCGGTCGATGACACCAAGGATATCATCGCCGCCCTTCAAGCCCGATTCCCGGCCATTGTCGGACCGCACAAGGAAGATATCTGTTATGCCACCACCAACCGGCAGGAAGCGGTGAAAGCCGTGGCCCCCAAGGCGGATGCCTTGCTGGTTGTGGGCGCGCCGAACTCATCGAACTCGCGCCGCCTTGTCGAGGTTGCCTCGCGCGAGGGGTGCCAGTACGCGCAGCTGGTCCAGCGCGCAACCGAGATTGACTGGCGCGCGCTCGAGGGGATCTCGACCGTGGCTGTCACCGCAGGCGCGTCGGCCCCGGAGGTTCTGGTAAACGAGGTGATCGAAGCGTTCAGCGCGCATTATGATGTCACCGTCGAGCCGGTCGAAACCGCCGTTGAAAACGTCGAGTTCAAAGTCCCCCGCGTGTTGAGGCAACCGGCGTGAACGGAGTGCCGAAAGCGCCTCTCTATCTGGGGCTGGCGGGACTGATCCCGTTTGTCTGGGGCGCCCTGACCTATCTGAACAGCGACCTGAATGCCTGGGGCGCGCAAACCTTTGGCCCACGTTTCGTGGGGCCTTATGTGCAACTGTTCTATGGATCGGTCATCCTCAGCTTCATGTCCGGTGTTCTCTGGGGTTTTGCCACCAAGACATCGGGCAGCAAAGCGGCCCTGTGTTATCTGTTGTCGGTTCTGCCCGCGCTTTGGGCCTTTGCCATGACAGGCGGCGGGCCGGTCAATGCGGGCACCAATCTGATGTATGGGTTCGCTGGTTTGTTGTTGCTGGATGCCCTGTTTTCCTACTGGCGCCTGACACCGGTCTGGTGGATGCGGTTGCGCATCCTGCTGACCGCGGTCGTATTGGCCAGTCTTGCAGTCGGAGTGTACCTGTGACCGATGAACGCACGATCAACGCCTATACAACCAAGGTGGCCGAATATCTGAAGATCCCTCTGCCGCACGAGCAGCTTGAGGCCCGTCAGGCTTTTGCCGATGCGGTCGGCGCAGGCGGCTATGTACTGGATTTGGGGTCCGGGCCGGGGTCAGACAGCGGGTTCCTGATGCGTCAAGGGCTGAAGGTTCGCGCGCTGGATGCCACGCCAGCCTTTGTCGAACATGCGCGGGAAAACGGTGTGGATGCTTATCTGGGTACGTTCGATGACGTCACTGAGACGGCCGAATATGACGGCGTTTACGCCAGCTTTTCCCTGCTGCACGCGCCGCGCGCCGATTTCCAGCGACATCTGACTGCGATCCACAGGGCTCTGAAACCCGGTGGACAGCTGTTTCTGGGGATGAAGCTGGGCACTGGTGAACATCGGGATGATCTGGATCGTTACTATTCCTATTACACAGAGGCCGAGATCGAGGAGGCCTTGAACAAGGCCGGGTTCACGATTGACCGCGCAATCCATGGCATGGGCAAAGGCCTGGCCGGATCGTATGATGGATATATCCTGGTGTTCGCTCATGCCTGAACTGTTTGCTTATACGGATGGTGCCTGTTCCGGAAACCCCGGCCCCGGAGGCTGGGGCGTGCTGCTGCGCGCGATGGACGGGGACAGGGTTCTGAAAGAGCGTGAGCTGAACGGGGGCGAGGCCGAGACGACCAACAACCGGATGGAATTGCTGGCCGCCATCAGCGCGCTTGAAGCGCTGGAGCGACCGTCGAAGATTACCGTCGTCACCGACAGCGCCTATGTGAAGAACGGCGTCACCGGCTGGATTTTCGGTTGGAAACGCAACGGCTGGAAAACCTCGAACAAGAAACCGGTCAAGAATGTCGATCTTTGGCAGCGTCTGGATGAGGCGCAGGAACGGCATGATGTGACATGGGAATGGGTCAAGGGCCACGCAGGCCACCCCGAGAATGAAAAAGCTGATGAGCTGGCCCGGGCCGGAATGGCGCCGTTCAAACCGAAAAAGGCACAGGCGTGACCGCGCTGACGCTGCTGGACTATGCCTCGGTTCTGATCTTCGCGTTGACGGGGGCACTGGTGGCCAGCCGTGCCCAGCTGGATCTGGTGGGATTTGCCTTCATGGCCTGCCTGACGGCCGTAGGTGGCGGCACTGTACGAGACCTTTTGCTGGACCGTCACCCGATCTTTTGGGTCGGGCAGCCGGATTACATCCTGATCGCAGTCGCGGCGTCGGTCCTGGTGTTCTTTACCGCACATCTGGTGGAAAGCCGCTATAACTGGTTGGTCTGGCTGGACAGTTTTGCACTGTCAGTGGCTGTCGCGGCCGGAACCGGCGCGGCGTTGTCGCTGGATCAGTCCGGGGTCATTGTCGTTTTGATGGGTGTGACAACCGGATGCCTGGGCGGGTTGATGCGCGATGTGGTCTGCAACGAAGTGCCGCTGGTGCTGAAACAAGGTGAGCTCTATGTGTCCTGCGCCTTTACAGGTGCCCTGACTGCAGTTCTGGCTGCCAGATTGGGGGCAGAGCCTGCGTTTTCTCTGGCGCTCTGCGCCTTGGTGTGCTGGGCGTTGCGCGCCGGGTCGTTGATGTTTGGCTGGCAATTGCCGGTCTACAAAAGCCGGCCGCCGCGCAACTGAGCCTGACAGTGGACGCCAAAGCGGCATGCTGTTACCCCTTTTGAAAGCACAGCCCGGAGGCCAACGTGACACATAGACTTGCATCCATCACAGCCTGCCTGGCCCTGCTCGCCTCATGCGGCGCGTATTACACCCCTGTCAGTTTTGTTGCGCAGGGCGACCAGATCATCGCCTCGGGCACGATTGACGAGACAACGCTGTCTGCCTTTGAGGAAGTGACAGCCCAAAACCCCGAAGCCCGCACTCTGGTTCTGCAATACATTGAAGGATCGGTTGATGATGACGCCAATGTCATCTTCGCCCGCGAAGTGCACAGGGCCGGGTTCGATACCGTTGTTCCATCGAACGGGCTGGTGGCCAGCGGTGGCACCGACTTGTTCCTGGCCGGAAACCGCCGCGTGCTGCAACCGGGGGCCTGTGTCGGTGTCCACAGCTGGGCCGGGTCGGGTCTGGTGGCGACCGACTTGCCCGAGGACGATCCAGAACATGACCGATACCTGGACTATTTCAAGGATATCGGCGTGGACGAGGAGTTTTACTGGTACACCCTGTTCGCAGCCCCGGCCGACAGTATGCACTGGATGACCACTGCCGAGGCGAACCGGTTCGATTTGACCACCAGGGGTGCTCCGGCACTTGGGTCTGCTACGGTGTGCGACGAACGGTAAGTCAGCCGTTCAGCAAGCGCGCGCCGATTTCCTTGACGAATTTCGCGGCCACCATCGCCGTCATGCCATAGGGGTCGCGATGCGGGTTGAGCTCGACGATATCCGCTCCGACCAGCTGACCTTTGAACCGGTGGATCAGGTCGATAACCTCGCGCGTGCTCAGCCCACCGGGTTCATGGTGCGAGACGCCCGGCGCAAAGGCCGGGTCCAGCGCATCCAGATCAAGGGACAGGTAGACCGGGCCATCGAATGAAATTTGCAAGTCGGGGCGCCAGTTGCGCATGTCAATCACCTCGACGCCGAACTTATCGGCCTGTTCGCGCTGATGGGCGTTCATGGTGCGGATGCCAACCTGCACCAGACGCTTGACCGGGCAGGTCTCCATCACCCGGGCAAAGGGGCAGCCATGGCCGAGCGGTCCGATATCCTGCGTGTCGTACAGATCAGGGTGGCTGTCGATATGCAGGATGTTCAGCCCTTCGTACCGATCCGCATGGGCCTTGATCAGCGGATAGGCCACCGAATGGTCGCCGCCCAGAGACAACAGGCGCGCGCCGGTTGCGATCCGTTTCGCCGCTTCAGCCTCGATCTGGTCAATCGGTTCCTGCCCGCGCATTTCGAACACATCCAGATCGCCGGTATCCCTGAATTTGGCGCTTGCACCCAGATCGGTGCCATCCTCGGCCGTCAGGTTGGCGGCACCGGAATGCAGCGCCTCGCGGATGCGTCCGGGGGCGAAGGCCGGCCCTTGCAGGAACGAGGAATGCAGATCCAAAGGAACGCCCATCAGGGCAACATCACCCGGCTTCAAATCATGCGGCATCATCATTCCCCTTTTCGATGAAGGCGATCTGGACGGAGGAAAGACGCCGGGTCAAGGGGTTAACGGCGCAGGTAGGTCTGCCAGATCCAAATCACCAGCAACGCACCCAGAACCGCCCCGACAAAACCAGACAGCCACCCCATAACGGTTACAAGAAACCGCAGCAGCATCCCTCCGATCAGGGCGCCTGCGATACCGATCAGCATGGTCGTCGGGATATCCGCCTCGATCCGCATCAGGCGGGTGGCCAGAAACCCTGCCGCTGCACCGATGATGATCAGGGCGACGATTGGCATGTCACTTCCTCCAGTGGGTCGGCACGATGATCAAGGCACCAACGGAGGAAATCACCGCATCCAGCCCCGGAGGACCAAAGCTGATGCCGAACATGATGCGGACGAAATAGAACAGGAACGCCCCGCCCACACAGATGATGATGGATTGCAAATAGCCGTTATGGGTGAAACCGGTCTGTTCGGACAGATACCCGACGATCCCGGCAATCACGACAGTGCCCATCATCACCATGAACATATGGCTTTACTCCGAAGACATCCGGGTGCCGATCGGGATTGGCCAGCCCCGCAGGAACGTTTCCTTATCCTGCGCGCCTTTGCCCGCCCTTTGCAAGCGCAGCAGCTCTATGGCGCCCTGCCCGCAAGCTACATACAGATCGTCATTCAGAACTTCGCCCGGCGCGCCCTGCCCTTCGGCCAGACGCGAAGCGAGGAGTTTTACCCGGTTGCCGTCGATCTCGGTCCAGGCCCCGGGAAAGGGCGACAGGCCGCGGATCTGCCGATCGACCTCGACCGCGGGGAGCGACCAGTCCACGCGGGCCTCGGACTTGTCGATCTTGGCGGCATAGGTGACACCAATCTCGGGCTGCGGATCAGGGGTCAGGCCGGGCAGCTTTGCCAACGCCTCGACAATCAAAGCCGCGCCCATCGCCGAGAGCCGGTCATGCAGTTCCGCAGTGGTTTCCTCGGGCCCGATATCGGTGGCCTGTCGCAACAGAACGGGGCCGGTATCAAGGCCCGCCTCCATTTGCATGATACAGACGCCGGTTTGCGCATCGCCCGCCATGATCGCGCGGTGGATCGGAGCCGCCCCGCGCCAGCGCGGCAAGAGGCTGGCATGAATGTTCAGGCAGCCATGAGCCGGCGCACCGAGGATGGGCTGGGGCAGGATCAGCCCATAAGCCACAACCACCGCCACATCCGCATTCAGTGCCGCAAAACTGTCCTGCTCCTCGGCCGGTTTCAGCGAGGTTGGGTGACGCACGTCCAGACCCAGCGCCTGGGCACGCGCGTGAACCGGTGTCGGGCGATCCTTCTTGCCCCGCCCCGCCGGGCGCGGGGGCTGGCAATAGACGGCGGCGATCTCATGCCCGGCCTCGACCAGCGCATCCAGAACCGGCACCGAGAAGTCCGGGGTTCCCATGAAAACAACGCGCATCTTTACCCCTGTTTCTTGGCTTTGCGCAGCAGCATGTCGCGTTTGACCTTGCTGAGCCGGTCAAAATACATCCGGCCATTCAGATGGTCGATCTGATGCTGGACACTGGTGGCCTCGATGCCGACAAAATCGCGACGGTCCACCACGCCCTGCTCGTTCAGGAATTTGACAGTCACCGCGCGCGGGCGTTTTACCTTGGCCGACACGCCCGGCAGGTTCGGACTGGCCTCTTCATGTTCACGCAGTTCGATCGAGCTGTGCAGGATTTCCGGGTTCGCCAGACACACGGCCTTGCCCCGCTCGGCCGACCCATCGACCACGGCCAGACGCAACATCACTCCGATCTGCGGCGCGGCCAGACCGACACCGGGCATGGCCTCCATCGTGTCGATCATGTCCTGCCAAATCCGGCGAATGTCATCGGTGATTTCAGTCACCTCATCCGCCTTTGTGCGCAAGCGTTTGTCGGGCCAGGGCAGACAGGTGCGGACGGTCATGCGCGCGCCCGTTCACGTTTGAGCTTTTGCATCTTGCGGGTAATCATCTGCCGTTTCAGCGGTTTTAGGTAATCAATGAACAGCTTGCCGTTCAGATGGTCGATTTCATGCTGCACGCAAGTGGCCCAAAGCCCGTCGAACGTCTCCTGTCGCAGGTTTCCCTTCTCGTCCATCCAGGTGACATCGACCACCTTGGGGCGGGTCACTTCGGCATATTGCTCCGGGATCGACAGGCACCCTTCCTCGTAAACATTGATTTCCTCGGAAGAGGCGATGACCTCGGGGTTGAACATGATCAGCGGGCGCGGGGTCTCGCCTTCTTCCTTGATGCAATCCAGCACGATCAACCGTTCCAGCACACCGATCTGCGGCGCGGCAAGGCCAATCCCGGGCGCGTCATACATGGTTTCCAGCATGTCGTCAGCCAGCGTGCGCAGCTCGTCCGTCAGGTCGGATACGGGCGCGCAGACCTTTTTCAGGCGGGGATCGGGATGGATCAGGATAGTGCGTTTCATGAGGCTGATTTAGGCCATCCCGCCCCGCGCCGCAACGCCCCCCTTGCACCCGCCCGATTTGCGGTTAGCTTTCGGTCGAGAAAATGGAGCAGACATGACTTTCAACGACCTGATCGACCGCCGGGGCACCAACAGTTCAAAATGGGACAAGATGGAGATGCTGTATGGCGTCTCGCCCGAGGACGGCCTGGCCATGTGGACGGCCGATTCCGATTACCAGACGGCACCCTGCGTGATCGAGGCCGTGCGCAAGGCCGCAGATCACGGCGTGTTCGGCTATTCATGGATGCACCCGGACTATCTGGCCTCGGTTCAATGGTGGATGAAAACCCGCCATGATTGGGAAATCGACACGGATTGGATCTTGACGACCCAGGGCTTGGGCAATGCAATCGCCCTGTCGCTGGATGTCTGGACCGATCCCGGTGATGGCATCGTGATCTTCACCCCCGTTTACCATGAGTTTGCCCACAAGGTGAACAAATCGGGCCGCCGGGTCGTGGAGTGCCCTTTGGTGCGGGACGGGGAAAGTTACGGCCTTGATCTGGACGACGCCCAGTCCCGGTTGGACGGATCCGAGAAGATGCTCCTGTGGTGTTCGCCGCAAAACCCGTCGGGTCGTGTCTGGACGCCCGACGAGTTGCAGGCCGTGGCTGCGTTTGCCGAACGGAACGGTTTAATACTGGTGTCGGACGAGATTCACCACGATCTGGTCTATCCCGGCGCCAAATTTGTGCCGATGGACGTGGCAGCCCCGGATGCACGTCCGTGGACCGTGACGCTGACTGCGGCGTCGAAGACCTTCAACATCGCCGGGCAGCGGACCGGCAACATGATCATTCCCGATCCCAAACTGCGCGCGGCCATGAAGCAACGGCTGCAAACATTGGACTACGATCCCGGCGCGTTGGGCGTGGCGATGATCACCGCCGCGTACAGCCCCGAAGGGGCCGAATGGGTAGATGCCCAGATCGCGCATCTGGATGGAAACAGGCGTCTGTTCGATCAGACCATCACCGAGATTCCGGGGCTCTGGTCGATGCCCTTGCAGGCGACCTATCTGGCCTGGGTCGATTTCTCGGGCACCGGCATGGATCACGCTGAATTTGTCCGCCGGTTGCGCGAGGACGCGCGGATCGCGACATCGTCAGGTCCGGGTTTCGGCACTGGAGGAGAAACGTTTGAACGGTTCAACCTCGCCACGCAACGGGCGCGGGTCGAGGATGCTTGCCTGCGGCTGAAACGTGCTTTCGGGGATCTGCAATAAGTACGTGCCGGCCGGGGCTTGCAAACCCTGCCCTCTTTTCACAGGTGCCGGTTGCCTTGGTTGAGGCCGCTTTGGGCCGCGCGTGCCTGCCATTAGGCTGGCACCGCTGGCCTTTGGCATCGACCAAACCCTGGGCCAAATGGGAGTACCAGTTGAAATTCGCCCCTAGTCGTCACGCCCCAGCAGGGCGATCGGCGCATCGGGCGCGCGGTAAAAGTCAAGCGGCGCGCTGTCATGGGCGGCCGTGCTGCGTTTGAATTCATACCGCATCTCACCGCCTTCATCCTCATCCGCGACGATGAGGCATTGATAGAGGTGGTTGGCCCCGTCAAAGATATCAACAAGCCCGCGCAAGCGCGGCGTGGTTTCCGCTTCAACCGTAAAACCGTCTTTCCACAATTTGAGTATTTTGTAGGTATTGTCGCCCATCTCCACCCGTAAACGGCTGGTTTTTTTCAATGTGGCGATTCGGGCCGCGTCCAACTCGGCGCGTATTTCCTTTGAAACATAGGTACTCATTAATCCGTTCCCCCGTGAATGACTTCTATTGTGCGGGATAAGTTGTAAAAATCCAGTGAACCACGTCACAGAAACACGATCCGGCCGAGGTTTGTTGCACAGAAATCCCGAACTCGACTGTGCGCGGATGCAGAGCATTTGCGCGGGCGCTCGCATAGGAAGATGCAAGCCTTGGCCCTATGTTTTTCGAAACGCACATGCGGAGGAAAAGACATGGGCCTGCTGGTCGACGGAAAATGGCAAGATACCTGGTATGATACCAAATCCACGGGTGGTGCATTCAAGCGCAGCGCAGCGCAGTTTCGCAATTGGTTGACCGCTGACGGCAAGGCGGGGCCATCAGGCAAAGGCGGGTTCAAAGCAGAACCCGGGCGCTATCACCTGTACGTCAGCTATGCCTGCCCCTGGGCCCATCGCACGCTGATTTTTCGCGAGTTGAAAGGGCTGAGCGATCTGATCTCGGTGTCGGTCGTGCATCCGGACATGCTGGATCAGGGTTGGACCTTTGAAACAGACGCTCACGGCGCGACAGGAGACGACCTTTATGGGCTGGGTTTTGCGCACCAGATCTATACCAAAGCCGATCCAGCCTATTCGGGTCGCGTGACCGTGCCGATCCTGTGGGACAAGCGGCAGGAAACCATCGTGTCGAACGAAAGCTCGGAAATCATCCGCATGTTCAATTCGGCCTTCGACGGGGTCACCGGCAATACCGATGATCACTGGCCCGAAGCGATGCGCGCTGAAATCGAAGAGGTCAACGCGCGCATCTATTCAGACGTCAACAACGGCGTCTACAAGTCCGGCTTTGCCACCTCGCAAGCGGCCTATGACGCCGCCGTGGGCCCGTTGTTCGACACGCTGGACTGGCTAGAAGATCGTCTGGCCCGGAACCGTTACCTGATGGGGGATCGGATCACCGAGGCTGACTGGCGGCTGTTTACGACGCTGATCCGCTTTGATCCGGTCTATCATCTGCACTTCAAATGCAACAAGCGGCGCCTGATCGATTACCCGAACCTATGGGCCTATACGCGTGAACTGTACCAATGGCCCGGCGTGGCGCCCACCGTGAACATGAACCATATCGTGCGCCACTACCACTACAGCCATGACGGCATCAATCCGCACCGGATCATTCCGGTGAACCCGGTGCTGGATTACACAGAACCGCACCGCCGCGATCAGCGCCCTGCTGCGTAATGCTCGACCATCGCCGCCAGATCCTCTGGCGGTGTTTCGCTTTGCACATAAGCACAGGCGTTCGGGCTGTGGGCAAATATCGATCCATCCGAGAAGAAAGTGGTGTTGGTCACAAAGATCACCCGCGCCTGGGGGCGGCGATAGCTTGCAAAATCGGCCACGGCCAATGCACTTCCGGTTTCCAGGACCAGATCCAGCACGATGATTTCGAAATCCGTGCCGTACAGCGCCAGAATGGCGGCTTCCTGCGTCTCGACCAGCGTGACCTCGGCGCCCTGCCGTTCCAGATGCCTTTTCCAGACCCGACCAAGGTCGGGATTACTCTCAACAATCAGAACTTTCATTTGCAACAACCTCGGCACTTGGTATGGTGAGTGGTGCCGACCCCCGTGGTCCGTGATCTCGTTATTTCCTTAACAAAGTGTTAACAGCAGCCCCACAGGCCCGTGAACAGGCGGATTTGCTTGTGTAAGAGGCGAAAATCCGCTTGAAGCGGGCCAAAAGCGGTAATTTCTCGCAGAGAGAGCAGATGAACACTTTGGACGAAGATCTGGATCCACGCGCGGTTCGTGACCATGGCGGCGGGTTGGACAAGGCGATTGTCAAATATGGCGGGCAACGCACCGACTGGATCGATCTGTCCACTGGCATCAATCCTCATGCCTACCCCGTGTCCGGCCTGACGGCCGGGGATTGGGCCGAATTGCCGGATCACGGGGCGTTCGAACGGCTCAGCGATGCCGCGCGCCGGTTCTGGAACGTGCCGCAGCGTGCCGCGATCCTACCCGCGCCCGGAGCGTCGGCGATCATCGCGCGTCTGCCGGCGCTGACTGCAATGGGTACGGTACAGATCACGCCACCCACCTATAACGAACACGCCGCCGCCTTTTCGGCGCAGGGGTGGAAGATACGGCAAGACGCGCCCAGCGACGCCCGCGTGATCGTACATCCGAACAACCCGGACGGGCGTATCTGGCAGGAAAGCGACGTATCGGCACCACTTACCGTGATTGACGAAAGCTTTTGCGACGTCATGCCGGACAAGTCCTTGATCCATCTGGCAGACCGCCCCGGCGTGATCGTGCTGAAGAGTTTTGGCAAATTCTGGGGGCTGGCCGGGGTAAGGCTGGGGTTTGCCATCGGACGGCCGGATATGATCAGTCGGTTGAACGATCTGACCGGCCCTTGGTCGGTATCAGGCCCGGCCTTGCGGGTCGGCACACAGGCTTTGATGGACAACCGCTGGGCGGACGCCACGTGTGCGCGTTTGGCTGACGAGGCCTCCAGGCTGGATGCGCTGGTCACGAGAAAAGGGGCCAAGGTGATCGGCGGCACCAGCTTGTTCCGACTCTATCAGGTCGACAACGCCGCCCATTGGCAAGGTCGTCTGGCACGGTCCCACATCTGGAGCCGCATCTTCCCCTATTCTGAAACCTATCTGCGCCTTGGGCTCCCGCCCAAGGATGGATGGAACAGGTTGGAGGCCGCCCTGTGAGCCCTGGCCTGATGCTGGTCTGTGCCATGTGTCTGGACGCAGCACTGGGGGAACCCGACTGGCTCTGGTCGCGCGTCAGGCATCCGGCGGTGATCATCGGCAACCTGATCGGCTGGCTGGATACACGCCTGAACCACGGGGCCCAGCGCCGTTCAAAAGGGGTAGGTGTGCTTGTCCTGCTGGTTTGCGGCGCAGGGGCGCTTGGCTGGGGTTTGTCCCTGTTGGGGCCGGTGATTGAAATCCTAGTCTGCGCGATCCTGTTGGCGCAAAAATCGTTGGTCACCCATGTGCGCGCCGTGGGCGAAGGGCTGATGGCCTCGCTGTCAGAGGGGCGGGCACGGGTGGCCATGATCGTCTCGCGCGATACACGGGACATGACCGAGGCACAAGTGGCACGCTCGGCCATCGAAAGCGCCGCTGAGAACCTCAGCGACGGCGTCATCGCGCCTGCTTTCTGGTTTCTGATTGCCGGGTTGCCGGGGCTGCTGGTCTATAAGGCGGTGAACACGGCCGACAGCATGATCGGATATCGCAACGAAACGTACCGCGCGTTTGGCTGGGCTTCGGCACGGTTCGACGACCTGCTGAACCTGATCCCAGCCCGCCTGACCTGCGTGATGATCGTGGCGCTGTCGGGCCAGTGGTCGCGCTGGCGCGAAATCTTGGCAGATGCGCACCGTCACATCTCGCCCAATGCGGGCTGGCCCGAGGCCGCCATGGCCCGCGCGCTGAACGTCGCCCTAGCCGGGCCGCGCAGCTATGACGGCAAGGTGCGGGATCTGGCATGGGTCAATGGCAACGCTCAGCGCGAGATCGGAGCTTTGGACATTTTCCGCGCATGTCGCATGTTGTGGCGTGTTTGGGGGCTTGCGCTTGGGCTCGTGTCGGTGTCGGTTGGGATCGACCTGATTTACTGACGGACATTTGTCATGCGTTTTCTTTCCGGCCTGATCGCCGCCACCTTGTTTGCCCAACCTGCCCTGGCCCAATGTGGTGGTGGCTTCAATTCCTTTGTCAAAGGGCTAAAGGCCGAGGCCGTGCAGCAAGGCTTTGACAAATCCACCGTGAACGCATTTTTCAAAGGCGTGCAGCAGGACAGCGCCGTGCTGAAGGCCGATCGGGCGCAGGGGGTGTTTCAGAAACCCTTTATCGAGTTTTCCCAGCGGCTGATCTCGGCCAATCGGATCGAACGCGGGCAGGCGATGTCGCGCAAATATGACGCGGTGTTTGACCGGATCGAAAAGCAATACGGCATCTCACGCGGGGTGTTGCTGGCCTTCTGGGCGTTCGAGACCGACTACGGATCCTTTCAGGGCGACTTCAACACCCGCAATGCACTGGTGACTTTGGCCCATGACTGCCGTCGCCCCGACCTGTTCCGCCCTCAAATCTTCGCGGCCATCGAACTTTATCAGAATGGTGATTTCGACCCGGCCCGCACAACGGGCGCGTGGGCCGGGGAAATCGGTATGGTCCAGATGCTGCCGCGGGACATTCTGGAAAACGGTGTCGATGGTGACGGCGACGGGCATGTCCGCCTGAAAACCTCGGCCCCCGATGCGCTGATGTCCGGGGCCAAGATGCTGTCGCATCTGGGCTGGCGCGCAGGCGAACCGTGGCTGCAAGAGGTCGCGGTGCCCGCGCAGATGGACTGGTCTCTGTCCGGCCCCGGCAAGCCCCGGTCGGTGGCCGATTGGCAGGCCATGGGCGTTCAGGCACGCAGCGGGTCGCTGGCAAACCTGCCTGCCTCGCTGATCCTGCCCCAGGGGCACAAGGGCCCGGCCTTTCTGGCCTATCCGAATTTCGACGTCTATTTCGAATGGAACCAGAGCTTTGTCTATGTATTGACTGCCGCCTATTTCGGGACACGTCTGGAAGGGGCACAAATTTATGATGCTGGCAACCCCACGCCGGGCCTGAGCGGCGCGCAGATGAAGCAATTGCAAACCAAGCTGCAAGCCAAAGGATATGATGTGGGCAAGATCGACGGGATTCTGGGTGCCGGTACCCGCGCCGCAGTGCGGGCCGAACAGGTGAGATTGGGATTGCCTGCGGATGCATGGCCGACGGTGGAGTTGCTAGGACAATTATAGTGTCTTACTAAGTCTTGCATTTAGCAGAAGTCTTCAACTTGCGGTCATGATGCCAAAGCTCTCCAGCAATCGCTCAAAATTTCGACGCGCTACCGTGATTTCAATTGTATTGCTTCTTATTGTCCCTTTCATCTTGCCATTGCGCAAGATCGACAAACCAGAACAAGGCAACTCTGACAGGCCCTCAACTGAGACAGTTTGTGGAGAAGGCTATTTACCATTGATTTCAAGAGAGACAGCTGTGTGCTTTGTGGTCTCCCCCGCTTGGTCAGACGATAAGATTGCCTGGCTATCCGAGGATGCAACCTCAGTCTATTGGCGACACCAAGATCTAGAAGCACTAGAAATTCATGTGCCCGAAGGGACGCTTGGCATATCATTGCGAGCCATATTGAATCCAAACTACTCCCCACTCAAAAACCCGCAAACCGTGTCTCGTCTTTATTCACAAGTAGATTTTATCGGCCAAGAAGACGACGATAAAGCTTTGCTATGTCGTGAATCGCTGAACCCGCTGGCCGCTGAGTTAGGTGGAAAAGGCTGCGACTTACTTCTATACGTTTCTGACGATATATTCGCAGAGATCAGACTTGTAACCATCAATCATCATGGCTCAGTCTATGATTGGCCTGACGTTGATCCTAAGAATATTAAAGCTTGGCGGCGGAACATACTTATCGTTCAAAGTGCCGTTTCCGAACTTGTCCGTCCTCTCGCGGCGAAGAAAGAACACTAATCATGGTACGCACTACTCCGGCCGCACCGGATAGCGGTCGCCCTTCTCGTCTATCAGGATCAGTCGCCCCCCGCTACGCACGTACAGATCACAGCGGCTGAACCCATTGCGGTACGCGATGCACACGCTGCCATCATCGGCAATCGCGTAAGTTCCAAAGGCAGATTCTCCGCTTGCGTATGTGTAGGAATAGGCGCCCCCGGCCGAGAATTTGGCCTGTCCGTCGTCGTAAAAGGTCAGTGTCTGCCCCGCCAAAGCATCAAGCTCTGCGGCTGTAAGGGGCGTATCCCCGGTTTTGACGGGCCAGTCGGCTGCAAATACAGGGCCGGCGGCGATGAGGGCGGGGATCAGGAAGTGCGTCATGCGCTCACGTTAGCGCGATAAAGCCGCAACCGTCATAAACTTCCAGTGAGCGGTCAGGCGACCATCTGTTCGGCCTTCTTCAGATCGACCGAAACCAGTTGGCTGACTCCCTGTTCCTGCATTGTGACACCGAAAAGGCGATCCATGCGCGCCATCGTCACCGCATGGTGGGTGATGATCAGGAACCGCGTGTCAGTCTGGCGGCACATCTCGTCCAGCAGATCACAGAAACGCGTCACGTTTGCATCATCCAAAGGCGCATCAACCTCGTCCAGCACGCAGATCGGAGCTGGATTGGCAAGGAAGACGCCGAAAATCAGCGCGGTCGCCGTCAGGGTCTGTTCTCCGCCCGACAGCAGGCTGAGAGTCGACAGTTTCTTGCCAGGCGGCTGGCACATGATCTCAAGGCCCGCATCCAGCGGGTCGTCACTTTCGACCATCACAAGATTGGCCTCGCCGCCCCCAAAGAGATGCTTGAACAACATGGCAAAGTTCGAATTCACCTGTTCAAACGCGGTCAGCAACCGCTCGCGCCCTTCGCGGTTGAGGCTGGCGATCCCGCTGCGCAGCGCCTTGATTGCCTCTTCCAGATCGGCTTTTTCACCGCTGAGCGTGTCGAACTCTTCTTGAACCTCCTTGCTGTCCTCTTCGGCGCGCAGGTTCACCGCACCCATTGCGTCGCGTTGGCGTTTGTGGCGGTTCACTTCGGATTCCAGAACATCCGCAGCAGGCATCTGGTCGGGGTTTACATCCAACTGATTCAGTAACTGGTTCGGGGTCAGCTGCTGATCTTCGGCAATCCGTTCGGCCGCCGCGACAACACTTTCCTTGGCCGCGTCACAGCGCGCCTCGGCCGCGGCACGGCTTTCGCGCGCTTCTGATGCCAGACGCTCGGCTTCCCGTTCGGCCAGAACGATTTCACGGTGCATAGCCTCGGCTTCGGCCAATTTGTCGGCGGCTTCGGCGCGCCGTGCTTCGGCGGCTTCGATCTGTTCGTTCAGCTCCTCACGCGCCTCGGCGATTTCGCCGGGCACGGCCATGGCCTCGGTCAGCTCTTCTTCCGAGCTTTCCTTGCGCTCGGCAAGTTCGGAAATCCGCTTTTCAGCCGTTTCCAAACGGTGGCGCCACCCGCTGAGATCTTTCGCGACCTCCTGGCTGCGACGCGTTCGGGCGTCCCCCTCGCGGCGCAGCTCGTCATGGGTCGAACGGTGGGTCAGCATGGTGATCCGCGCCGCCTCGACCGTCTGCTTGATGTCTTCGACCTGTGCGCGAGCACTGTCGAGATCACCCAGACCCGCCAAAGCCGCTTCGGCCTCGCGCAGTTGCGCGCGGGCGGCCGTGGCGTCGTCCTTGTGGCGGTCAACGGCGAGGGTCAGAGTTTCCAGCTTGCCCTGGGCCAGATTGCGGTCGGCCTCGGCCCGCGACAGTCCGCGCGCGGTTTCGGCCATGCGCTGATCAGCAGCACGGCGGGCCTCACGCGCGCGCCGGTCGGCCTCGGTCACGTCCGCCAATTGCTGAGACAGCGCCTCATGCGCGGCACGGGCGCCGTCAGCCTGTGCTTCGGCACGGGCAAGGTCCTGTTTCAGTGCTTCCAGCCTGTTGAGCTGCTCCAACCGCAGAGCAGCAGCACTTGGCGCGTCTTCGGCCCAGGCACGGAACCCGTCCCAGCGCCAAAGGTCGCCCGAGCGGGACACCAGACGCTGGCCGGGTTTCAGCGATGCCTGCAACCGTGCGCCCTGATCCGCATCCACCAACCCGATTTGCGCAATGCGTCGGCTGAGACGATCGGGGCCCGATACATGAAGCGCCAGAGGCTCGGCCCCTTCAGGCAATGGCTGGTCGCTGTCATATCCAGCCATCTGCACCCAGCCGGATGGCCCGTCACCCTCGACCAGCGGCGCGCGAAGATCGTCGGCCAGAGCAGCGCCCAAAGCCTTTTCATAACCGGGTTCGACGCGCAGCAGGTCCAGCACCTGACCGCCTTCCGCCGTGTCGCGTTCCACCAGCTTGGCCAGCGCGGTGGTTTCGGCCCGGATCGCCCCCAGCTCGCCTTCCGCTTCGGAACGTCGCGCCCGGGCTTCGGCTTCGCGCCCTTGTGTTTCGTTGCGCAGTTCATCCGCCGCGGCAAGCGCCTCTTCGGCGGCTTCGACTGCTTCTCGGGCTTCTTCTTCGCCCGATTGGGCGTCTTCAAACGCCTCGCTGGCGCGGATCAGGGCGGTTTTCGCCTCGTCCACGGCCTGCCGGGCTTTTTCCTCTTCACCCTCGGATCGGGCCAGCGTCTTGCGGCTGTCTTCGACCAGACGCTGGGCGGACTGGTGCCGGGCGACAAGACGGGCCATATCTTCGGTTTGCTGCGACAGGTAGTCTTCGCGTTCCTGTAGGATCGAGGCTGCCTCGCGGGCGATTTCCGCCGCTTCGGCCACTTTCTCATCGTGACCTTCTGCCGCCTTGGCCAGTTCGCGCGCTTCCCATTCCAGCCGTTCAATCATTTGTCCCGCATCGCGGTTCAATCCGGCTTCGCGTTCGATATCGTTGGCCAGCTGCTGGATTCGGTTGGTCAGCGTCTCAATCGTTTGACGGGCGCGGGTTTCCTGATCGGACAATTGGTCGCGCTGCACCTGCTGGCGTTGCAGCACGGCGGCGGCAATGGCCTCCTCCTCGCGCAGCGGCGGCAGGGTTTCCTCGATCTCGGCACGTTTTGCGGCGGCAGCGCGGGCTTCAGCCTCGGCACGGGAGGCTTCGGTGATCCGCTCACGCAGTTTTTCTTCGGCCTGCTGGCGGGCCATGTCGGCCTCTTTCCAGCGTCGATACAGCAGCATCCCCTCGGCCTGACGCAGCTGTTCGCCAATTTCACGATAGCGGGCCGCCTGACGGGCCTGACGCGCAAGCTGGGCCAGTTGTCCGCCCAACTGCTCCAGCACGTCATCGACGCGGGTCAGGTTGGCTTCGGTGCCTTTCAGCTTGAGCTCGGCCTCATGGCGACGCTGATACAGGCCCGAGATCCCGGCGGCCTCTTCCAGAATGCGGCGCCGGGCGCGCGGCTTGGCGTTGATCAACTCGGCAATGCGGTTCTGTCCGACCAACGCGGGCGAATGCGCACCGGTCGAAGCATCGGCAAACAACATCTGCACATCACGCGCACGAACGTCTTTGCCGTTCGTCTTGTAGGCGCTGCCCACATCGCGGGTGATGCGGCGAACGATTTCCAGTTGATCGCTGTCGTTGAACCCCGACGGCGCCAGACGTTCCGAGTTGTCCATGGTCAGGACAACTTCGGCAAAGTTGCGCGCGGGCCGCGTGGCGGCCCCGGCAAAGATCACGTCTTCCATCGCGCCACCGCGCATGGATTTGGGGCGGTTTTCGCCCATCACCCAACGCAAAGCTTCCAGAAGGTTGGATTTGCCGCAACCATTCGGGCCCACCACACCGGTCAACCCGTCCGCGATGATCAAATCGGTCGGATCAACAAAGCTTTTGAAGCCGGTCAGTTTGAGCTTGCTGAAACGCAATGGCTGCGTGCCCCATGATTCCTGTGCATTGGAAGTCTGCGCAAGGGATGGGGTCTGAGTCAACGGAGTTGCGCAGGATATGGGATATCACCCCAAGTTATCCACAACATCTTGCCAAAATACGCAAGAACGCGCGCATCTCAATACGGCGTGCATTCAAAGACCTGATACCCGTTTTCCCCACCGACGTTTTCATAAAGACCAAAGTCGATGCATTCGTAATGGGGGGTCGAGACGGCCGTCAGCAAAAGCCGCTCACCCACATCACGGTCACACCCCAAAACCCCAACGGTCACGGCTGCGTCCCCCAGCACGTCCAGAATCGGACATCCCGAAACCTGCGCCATCGCCAAAGCGGCGCGATCCCGGACCGGGCCCAGCCGAGGGGCGTATTGCGCGTTGATCCGCACAGCCTCGGCCAGGTCGCCGCGCACACGTACATCGAAGACACTGCCATTCACAGCCACGCGCGTGGCGGGAACGTCACGGAAATGCGGAGTACCGGCGGCGCAGGCGGCCAGCAACAGAGGTGCGAGAAACCGGATCATGCCGCAGAGTTGCAGCATTTTGGTTAACAGAACCTTTCCGGACGTCAGGCCCGCAGCACCTCTCCCAGTCGGCGAATGCCTTCGCGTATTGTCGCCTCGTCAGAATTCGAAAAACTGAGACGGATCGTGTTTGCCCCGCTGCCATCCGGGAAAAACGCCTGCCCCGGAACAAAAGCTACTTTGACGGTGTCCAGCGCACGCGCCAGCAGGTCAGAGCCAACCGTCCCCTCGGGCAACGTGACCCAGATGAACATCCCCCCTTCGGGACGTGTCCAATCCACCCCGTCAGGCATATGCTGGTCCATGGCGTTCAGCATCACATCACGACGGGCGCGATAGACATTTCGTACTTTCGGAATATGGGTGTCGAAACAGGCCTGCGCCACCTGATGCACAGCCATCTGGTTGATGGTCGCGGAATGAAGGTCGGCTGCCTGTTTCAACAGCACCATCTGGGAAATGACTGGCTTGGACGCAACGACCCATCCCATACGCAAACCCGGCGACAGCGTTTTCGAGAAACTGCCGCAATAGATCGTCCGACAGTCCTCGATTGACCCTTTGCGGGCCTGCTCCAATGACAGTATGGGGGGGATCGGATCCCCGTCATAGCGCAGAGCCTGATAGGCTCCGTCCTCTATCAACGCGCAATCCAGTTCCTCGGCCAGATCCAGCAGAGCCTCTCTGCCCTGCAAGTCCACGGTTTCTCCTGTCGGGTTCGCAAAATCCGCCGACAGATAGGCAAATTTCACTGCGCCTGCGCCCGCTGCGGCCTTGTATTCCTTGGCCCCCTGATTGCCATTGGGCCGGTCAAAGCGTGGCTCGTAGGCGTTGAATGCAGCCAGCGCGCCCAGATAAGTGGGCCACCCGACCAGGGCCGTGTCACCGGGGGACAGGAACAGCTTGCCCAGATAGTCCAGCGCCTGCTGTGACCCCGAGGTGATCAGGATGTTGTCGATGTCACAGGCCACTCCGATTTCGCGCATGTGCTGCGCCAGCCACTGCCGCAATGGGACATAGCCTTCGCTGACCGAATATTGCAGCGCCTGCGCTTGCAAATCCGGCCCCAGGGCCTGCTGAAACGCCTGTGCAAACGCATCGGCGGGAAACAGTGCGGGATCAGGAATCCCACCGGCAAAGGAAATGATGCCGGGTTGGTCAAGCAGCTTCAGCAATTCGCGAATCTCTGACGCTTTCATTCGCGAGGCCCGGGTGGCAAACAAAGGGTGTTGGGACATGAGGCTCCTCCGATCTCAATTCGGTGCAGCCTAAGCTCTCCACTATTAAAGTCAATATTGCTGACCTAATTATTCAATGGATGCGACCGGGGATTCTTGAACAGCACCGGCGTCCATGGTCAAATGAATTGACCAATTTCGGAAGATGAGATGCCATTTCACAAAGTTCAGACGGAAAAGCTGTCGCTCGCAGTCGTTCGCCAGATCGAGCTTTTGATCCTGCGGGGCATCCTACGCCCCGGCGAGCGCCTGCCATCCGAGCGGGAGTTGGCAGAGCGCATGGGCGTTTCGCGCCCGTCCCTGCGAGATGCGATTTCCGACCTTCAGGAACAGGGGCTTTTGACCGCGAAGGCCGGATCCGGGATCTATGTGGCCGAGGTTCTGGGCTCTGCCTTTTCCCCGGCACTGATCCGTCTGTTCGGCAGCCATGAAGAAGCCGTATTCGATTACCTGTCCTTTCGCCGTGACATGGAAGGGTTGGCGGCGGAACGGGCCGCGCGCCTGGGGTCAGACAGCGACCTGAAGGTCGTTCAGGCGATCTTTGACAAGATGCAGGCGGCCCATAACCGAAACGCTGCGAATGACGAGGCGCAGCTGGACGCCGAGTTCCACATGGCCATCATCGAAGCCAGCCACAATGTGGTGATGCTGCACATGATGCGGTCGATGTATGACCTTCTGGTGCAGGGGGTGTTCTACAACCGTCAGACCATGTTCCGTCAGCGCGCCACCCGCGAGGCCATCCTGGATCAGCACCGCGCCATCAATGCGACGCTGCAAGAGCGTGATCCTCTGGCCGCCCGAAATGCAATCGAACGCCATTTGGATTTTGTGGAACGCTGCATGGCGGACCAGCAAAGGGCCGATCGGAACGAAGCTATTGCGCAACAAAGGCTGCAACACGAAACCGGGCGGGGCTGAGCGCGGTCCGGATTTTGCAGACTTGGCAGGGCAAGGCCGGGACTAGGCAGCGCCTGACGCGGCTGGCAGCAGATGTCGGGGGAACGGCGCGCCGCTGCCTTCTCCCAGACGGTTCTCCGCGGCCAGTGTCGTCAGCGCCGGGTCGATGAACAGCCTTGCGCCGCGATCTCTCAGACGTTTGTGCAGCATTACATGTTCGCACACCTGTTGGCCTTTTTCGTCCCGGCAAGTATAGCGCAACCCTCGCAGCGCGCGGGATTTATACAACCCGGCACCGCCGAATGCGCTGTCGACCGGGATCAGGGGCGTATCGGCAGGAATGTGAAACTGGCGGTCAAAAACAGCGGACTTCATGACAGACCGGCGCCAATTGCGACGCCCGAACAGCGGCCGGCGCGTGCTTTGAATGCGTTGCCACACGTCTTCATCACACCAACCCGAACAACGCAAAGCGTAGATATCGTCATATGCTGGTTTTGGGTTGGCGAAAACACCCTCCCACAACGGGGCGACCCGCTGCGCTGCTGTCAGAACCGCCTGAGCATCCAGGCAGGTATTCGGCCCATCTAGATCCAACACCAGCGTCAACTCAAGGTCCTTGTCCTGATCCTCGAGTTTTTTGAGAACTGCATTTCTGGCCGCCGTGATACGCTCGACCCGGTTTGGCAATTCTGACGCAAGACCATCCAGTCGCAGGATATCGACATGCCTTTTTTGACCCGCATAGTCGGACAACACCTGATCCGTACCGTCCGTGTTGTCGTTCGTGGCAATGGTGACGGTGAACCGGTGCAACTGCGCAGACAGGTTTTCGATCCTGTTGATCGTGTCGATCAACGCCGACCCGCCATTTCGGACGACGCCGACAATATTCATCGAAACTGCGTTGCCTGACACCGCCTGTCTTTCCCTGTTGTTTTCACGCCCCCATCAGGGCGCTCCTATCAACCTGATCCCCGGCAGGTCGTAGGATTCGGAGTGTTTGAAACAACAGAAACAGAAGCATGGCAAAAACAAAAGACCCGACAGCCAAAAGCTCTCGGGTCGTCTGTATCACGTGTCTGTCGGGGTCACCCGTCAGTGCAGCTTGGCATCCACATCTGCAATCGATGCATCGATCAGCTTGTTGGCCTGCGCGGCGGTCATTTGCTTTGCCAGAACCGAGCTGGCCGCCGAAACCGCAACCGATACGGCCTGATCACGCACTTCCTTCAGTGCAGACGCTTCGGCCGAAGCGATCTGGTCCTGAGCTGCGGCCAGACGACGCTCGATCGACTTTTCCAAGTCAGCTTTCGCCTGTTCTGCCGCCAAGGCCGCGTCTTCCTTCGCTGCCGCGACAATCGCATCGGCCTGCCCCTGAACTTCACGCTGCTTGCGCTCGTACGAGGCCAGCAAACTGCGGGCTTCTTCATGCAGAGCACGGGCTTCGTCCAGTTCGGACTTGATGCCTTCGGCACGGTTGTCCAGCGCGCCACCGATCATACCGGGGACCTTGAAGTAGAACAGGACCGCGATGAAGACGATGAAGCCCAGAAGGACAACAAAGTCGGTATTGCCAAGCGAAAAGAACGGGCCGCTTGCAGCCAGCGCGGGGCTGGCGGCACCAACGGTCAGGATAAGGGCAAGAGTGTTCCGCATGTCACTTATCCTTTCGTCTGTGCGTCTACTGCACTGTCGATGGCTTTGGCATCTGCCTCGCCGCCCAGTGCGGTGACCAGTTCAGCCGCCGTATCCTTGGCAACCACTTGAATGCTTTCCAGCGCACCGGCACGGATTTCGGCGATTGCCTTTTCCGATTCAGCCGCCTTGGCAGCGATTTCCGCATCCGCCTTGGCAATCGCGTCATCCAGTCCAGCCTGAATTTCAGCGCGTGCTTCGGCAGCGATACGCTGCGCTTCGGCACGGGCATCGGCCAGCGCCTTGTTATAGGCCTCTTCGGCCTCGACCGCCTTGGCCTTCAGATCTTCGGCCGCAGCCAGGTCATTTGTAATGGTCCCCTGACGTTCAGCCAGGATTGCCGCGATGCGCGGCAAAGCCACGCGGGACAGGACCAGAAAGATGACGACCAGCGTAATGACCAGCCAGAAAATCTGGTTGGGGAACCAATCGAAGCAGAGCTGTGGCATCCCGATGGCAGAGCCATAGGAGTCGACGCACGAGCCGGCTACCTCTTTTGTAAGGGGTTCAGTCGCCATGATATCCTCCGTCGGAAACTTGTCTTTACAACAGGTGGGCCGCTATGGCTTGGACCCACCTGCGCGTAAGGATCAGGTTCCGCAGATTATACGGCGAACATCAGCAGCAGCGAGACCAGGAATGCGAAGATCCCCAGGGCTTCTGCGAATGCGATACCGATGAAGAGGGTTGCGGTCTGCGAAGCAGCCGCCGAAGGGTTGCGAAGGGCGCCGGCCAGGAAGTTGCCTGCTACGTTGCCCACCCCGATTGCGGCTGCGCCGGAACCGATTGCTGCCAGGCCTGCGCCGATGTGTGCGAGATCGCCTTCCATGATGTATCTCCTTACGAATTGGAAGTTTCGATGTTGGGGTATCGGACCTTAGTGCGAAGGATGCAGCGCATCTTTCAGATAAACACAGGTCAGAATGGTGAATACGTAGGCCTGAATGAAGGCCACCAGGACCTCAAGACCATACATAGCGGTGATCGCCAGAACCGACACGGGCGAGATCACAGCAATCGCGGCGAAGCCTGCGAAAACCTTGATAACCGCGTGGCCCGCCATGACGTTGCCGGCAAGACGAATGGAGTGGCTGACCGGGCGTACGAAGTACGAGATCAGCTCGATGATCGCCAGGATTGGGCGCAGTGCCAGAGGCGCGCTGGAGACCCAGAACAGACCCAGGAATGCGGCGCCGTTCTTCACGAAACCCAGCACGGTCACGGTCAGGAACACGGCCAGCGCCAGCGGGATGGTCACGGCGAAATGCGACGTGGTGGTGAACGAGGTCGGGATCAGCCCCAGGAAGTTTGCGCAGACGATGAACATGAACAGGGTCATGACATAGGGGAAGTATTTCACGCCTTCCTTGCCGCAGATGTCTTCCAGCATCTTGTAGATGAAACCATAAGCCAGCTCGGCCACCGACTGCATACGGGTCGGAACGATGGCGCGTTTCGAAGTGGGCAGTACCAGCAGAGCGATTATGGCCAGCACCGCAAAGAACAACCACAGGGTCACGTTGGTGACGGTGAACATGCCTACTGCACCGTCGCCGAACAGCGGCTTGACGATGAACTGATCCATCGGGTGGAATACCAGGCTGCTGCCTTCTGCTGCGGTGGTCTCGGTTGCCACGTTCAGTCCCTCTCGTCCTTCTCGGCAGCCGTTGCCGCCGTTTGTTTCTCTTGAACCTCTTTCGCGCTGCGGAGCATAACCTTCACGCCCGCGACAAGGCCCAGCAGTGTGAACAGCACCAGAAAGATCGGGATCGTCCCGAGCAGGCTGTCCAGCCCGTATCCGATGCCAAATCCGATCCCCAGACCGGATACCATTTCGATGACCATCCGCCAGGCAAGCTCGCCCCCGGACACGTCAGCGTCCGCACGAGGTTTTGGCGCTTTGGCCTTTTTCGCCGCTTCGATCTTGGCCTCAAGCTGCGCCATACGCTGCTTTTGGTCATCATCGGTCACGGGCGTTTCCCTCGTACAATCTTGGGCATGGTGCTAAGGCGCGAAGCGCGCAGAGTCAACGACCTTGAACGCCCTCATTGACGCAGCCTAAACCTTTGAAAATTTTATGATTTTCAGAAGTCACAGGGCGTGTCATTGGTTTCGAGGGCCACCGTTGTGCCGCCAAAGCCCAGAATCCGCATATTCAACCAAATGGTTGACCAATCCCGGCAGCTATGGTTGAGCGGACGCATGTCCAACGATCTCGACACCGTCTTTGCAGCCCTCGCCGACCCCACCCGCCGCGCCATTCTGGCGCTGCTGCTGGAGGATGACATGGCGGTGACGGATGTGGCCGAACCGTTCGAGATGTCGTTGGCGGCGATCTCCAAACACCTGGTCATACTGACCAAGGCCGGTCTGATCAGTCAGGAAAAACGCGGGCGGGTAAAATGGTGCAAGCTGGAACCCGACGCCTTGCGCGCCGCTTCGGTCTGGATGCAGGGGTTCGGACAATTCGAGCCCGTCAATCTGGACGCGTTCGAACGGTTTCTGGAAGCTGAACTGCCAAAGTCGGGCGAGGCCTAGCGCACCACAAAAACAGACATGCTGGCGTGTTTCGCCAGATAACCGGCGTGGCTGGAAAAAATATAGTCGGTGATCCGGGGCGCGTGGGTGCCGACAATGACCAGATCTGCGCCGATCTCCTCGGCCGCGCGGGTCAGATCGCTGTCCACCTCAGCGGCAACGTCGACCGAGTGGATTTTGCGCATCGAAACGTCTGATCCACTTTCTGCGGCCAACTGTTCGGTGAACCCCGCCAATTCCTTGTCGATCTCGGCCTCGGTTTCCGAGGATTCACCCATATGGGCCCCGGTGACGCTGACCAGAGTGATTTTGGCGCCCTGCCACTTTGCAACCTGCCCGGCAACATCGGCTGCTTTGCGAACTTCGGGCGGTAGATGCCGGTCAACCGGCAACATGATATGTTTGAACATGATCTCCTCCATTTGCCTGCCAAAGAGGTTATGGAAGGGCCCACAGGGGTGCCTTGATCTGGCTCAACAAATTCCACCGCTGGAATACATCTTGGATCTGCCGGGTTTTTCCAGCGAAGAAGTGGCTTATTCCATGGCGCGGCGCACTGGCACCGAGGGCGGAACTTCCTCTTTCAACAACATCAGCAGGGCGATGATTGTCAGCGCCACACCACCCAGGATCAAACCGGTTGGCACGCCTTTGCCCAGTGCAATCTCCCACAGAATGACCCAGCTGGGAACCAGGTAGGTATAGGCCATGACCTTGGCCGACGGCAGCCGCAAGGAAGAAAATTGCACCAGCACGAAGCTGGCTGCCGTTGCAAAGAACGAAATATAGAACAGGCCGATCCAGACAATAGCCGGAAGCCCGGCCCAATCGGTTGCCATCAGGTCTGACCAGCCGAACACGACCAACAACAGACACCCGGCGACCAGCGTACCGAAGGTGAACACCACGGCGGGCTCTCCTCGGTTCAGCTTGCGTATCATGGGCGTATAGATCGCATGGGCGACGCAGCCCCAGAAATAGATGATTTCGCCGCCCCCGATTTCAAAGGCGCGGAACATCTGCCAATCGGCCCGAAAAATCACCCAAAGCGCCCCCACGGCGCCAATGGTCAGGGCCAGCGCCATGCGCGGAGTCGTGATTTGGCGCAACAAGACCCACCCCGCCATGGCAGAGACAACTGGTGTCAGGGTGAACACCGCTGCCGCACTGACAGGTGGGGCGGTTTGCAACCCATAGAACATCAGGACGAAATAGGTGGCGAACAAAGCCCCGAGCACCAGATAGCGCCAAGGGGCCTGCGCGGCGCTGCGCGGCAGGCCGGTTGTCGCCAGGGCGGCCAAACCAATCACGGCAGCGGCAATCGCAAAGCGAACCGCATTCAGGGCGGCTGGCGCGATTTCGTTGGCGATCATGGACCCCAGCGAAAAGCTGCCTGCCACAAGGGCTGAAAAGGCAAGCATGGCCAGATGGCCACGCATCTGCGGGCTCATGGCTGCCAGCCTTTGGCTTCTTCTTTCAAAAAGCTCAGGAACGCCTGTACCTTGGTGGTGCGGTGCAAGTCCACGTGGGTCACCAGCCACAGATTGCCGAACCATTCCGGCAGCGGATCAATCACCTCGACCAGATTGTCGTGGCGGGCAGCCTCCCAACGGGCCATGAAGCCGATGCCGGCACCGGCCAGAACGGCCTCGCGCATGCAGAAGTTGTTGGTACAGCGGAAGGTGATGCGATCGGCGGGTACTGTCGCGCGCAGCCAGCGGGTGAACGGCGCGCGGCTGGTCTCATCATCGGAACTTACGAAGTGATGGCGTGCAAAATCTTCGATTCCGGATGGCTTGCCGAACCGTTCGATGTACGAGGCGCTGGCATAAAGACCAACTTCCTCTTGTCGGAAAGGCTGGACGACATTGTCGGGTTGATCGGGGGCCGATCCGGCGCGGATCGCCACATGCGCCTCACCGTATTCCAACCGGAACAGCCGGTCGCCCGTCAGGTATCGCACGATCAAGTCCGGATGCATCTTTTGAAACGCGGTGAGCGTCGGCACCACCAACGGGGCAAGAGACCCCAGGGATGTCACGACCAATTCACCCGAGACATCGTCTCCGCGTCCCTTCATCCGGCCGACAAGCTGGTTGAACTGATCTTCGGTCGCCTGTGCCACGCGCAACAGATCGTCGCCTGCTTCGGTCGGCGTGTACCCGCGGGCATGGCGCTGGAACAGTTTGACACCCAATCGCGCCTCGATCGCATCAATGTGACGGATCACGGTGGCGTGGTGAACGCCCAGAACCTCTGCCGCGCCGCTGACCGTCCCCATACGTGCCACCTGATAGGCGGTTCTTACTTCATCCCAATTATCCATGGCAATGTCGTCACTGTGCAATTTCCAACAATAACTGTTGATGTATCCGAGTTTTGTTCATCAACGCAACAATCATATTGGGCGCAGGACAAGATTCCCCTGACCAAAAGGAGCAAAACAATGACCAAAACGATCCTTCACATCGACTCATCCGCCCGCCGCGTGAACTCGACCACGCGCGATCTGTCTGACCGTGTGGTCAAGCAACTGGGTGCAGACCGCATCATCCGCCGCGATCTGGCCACCCCCCTGCCCCTGCTGACAGAAGACTGGATCGCCGCCAATTTCACCCCCGCCGAGCAGCGCGACGATCTACAGCGCGACCGGCTGGCCCTGTCGGACGAACTGGTTTCCGAACTGCAAGAGGCCGACACCATCGTCATCGGCCTGCCGATCTACAACTTTTCGGTGCCTGCCGCATTCAAGGCCTGGGTCGACCTCGTGGCGCGCGCGGGCCTGACCTTTTCCTACACGGAAAACGGACCCAAAGGCCTGCTGGAAGGAAAACGTGCCATTCTGGCCATCGCATCAGGCGGTGTTCCTGTCGGATCCGAAGCTGATTTCGCCACCAATTACGCGCGCTACGTTCTGGGTTTCATCGGCATTCATGACGTCGACGTCATCGCCGCGGATCAGATGGCCGTGAACCCGGATGCGGCGCTGGAAAGTGCCCACAAGGCGGTTGCGGAGCTTGCGGCCTGATCGCCTCTGGCCAACGAGCGTGGAAACGTCCAGTCTGCATGCGAGCAAACAGGCAGACTGGATGGGCCACATGAAGAAAATCGGCATTCTGGGCGGTGTGGGCTGGGCCTCGACCGTCGATTACTACCGGGCGATTGCCGAAGGGGCCGGGCGTTATCACGCGGAACGCGGCCATGGTTCGCCTTTGCCGATCCCACCAATGACCATCGAATCCGTTACGCAGGCCAGAACGCGCGCCCTGCGCGGTGTCGCCGGTGATGAGGCAAGCTGGGCGGATTTTGACGCGGTGTTCCGCGACGCCCTGCTGACTCTCGAACGCGCCGGGTGCGATTTTGGCATTATCGCGTCCAACACCCCCCATGCGCGGCTTCACGCGATACGGCAGGGTGTCTCGATGCCGATCCTCAGCATCTTTGACGCAACCGCCGAGGCGACGGCAGGTACCGGCGCATCGCGGGCTCTGGTCCTTGGAACAACCGTGACGATGCAGGCCACCGACTATGCGGATCGACTGGCCGCCGAAGGCATTGCCGCGAATGAACGGTTGCCCGAACCCGAGGTTTCCCAGATGCAGGCCATGATCGACAGTGATTTCTACGGTGGTGCGTCTGACATCGCCCGCGCCAGACTGCTGGCGTTTTGCGACAAGCACGCCAGCCCCGGAACCGCGATCCTGCTGGCCTGTACCGAGCTTCCACTGGCTTTTCCTAACCACCTGGACGATCCGGTGTTCGAAGCTGACGGGCATCTGTTCGTCAACCCGTCAGCCGCGCATGTCGCCGCCGCATTGAAAGAGGCGCTGACGTAATCAGGGCAACCACGTGACCGCGCAGCCGATGCGATCGAAAAAGGCCATCATGTCGGCCCGCGTCAGGGCCACGGTGCGGTCGTTGACAAGGGGGTGCATGTAAATCACCTCAGCCTGCTGCGCCGCCGCATCCATGAAGAACCTGACATCATTCTGAACACCGTTGATCATCGCCAGCGGACTGACGGCGCCGGGACGTATGCCGAGATTCTGAAACAGCCGGTCCGCCGAGCCGAAGGACAGGTTGCCTATGCCCAACTCGGCCCCCAAAGCCTTGAGATCAATCTCGCGACTTTGTTCCAAGGTCACCAGATAGTTGCGCTTTTTCTTGTCGCGCAGATACAGGTTCTTGACCCGCAGCGCGTTCTCTCCGGGTGTCATGAACTGGTCTTCGACCGCCTTTGCATCCTCGACCGTACGCAATGGCACATGGGTATGCAGGCGATAGGTCAGCTCCCAATCTTCCATCTGCGCAAGCAATGCGTCCGAACTCAGCGGCAAAGTGTCCTGATGGGTGGATGAAGCGTCCATGAAGCCCTCGCTTTTTGGGGATTGCTCATCGCGCAACAAAGCTTGGAATTCAAGCGCGAGACATACAATTGCGTGGGTGATACCCGCCCGAATGAAAATCGCGCGCATCACAGGCGCAGTCAGCGTCTGGCGTGCCGAACCTGGCCTTGACCCCGCCAACCACACTGCCCGAGATCAAGGACGGTGCTGCGCTGGCCCTGCGCGTTTCAGCCTGATTTCACGAAAGACCGTGATGAAACAAACTGGAACAGGGTGTTGGAACGGTGCTAGCGTACCGCCATGAAAGTGACCCGAGACACCCCAAACCAACTGATCATCGCCAATACGCCCTGGTTCATCGGTATCACGCTGGTCATTTTCATTCTGGCCTTTGTCGGCCCCGGTATCTTTCTGATGAGCACGGGCGGCGAAGGCATCTGGTTCGGCCTGATCTTCGCCCTCGGCGGAGGCGGTCTTGGGTTTGGTGCGTTTTGTGTTTTCGTAAGACGGGTTCAGATCATTCTGGATCGGCACAAAGACAGTATCCTGATCCGCCGCCAATCGGTTTTTGGTTATGAAGCGGTCGAACACACACTGTCCAACCTGTCCCACGCAGAAATCGAAAGCACGACATCCCGTGGCAAAAACGGCACCTCGACGCTGTATCGCCCGGTCCTTGTTCTTGAGAAAGGCATGAGCGCGGGTCGCCATCCCATTGTCGAAGCGTTTTCCAGCGGCTCCGGCTCTCACCGGTTGGCAGAGGCGGTGAATGACTGGCTTCCATCGAAACCAGGCCAAGACCGTCGCGCAGTCGGGACAAACTAAGACGCCAGGCCGCGTTCCAGCCACAAGCGCTCTTCGGCTGAGACCAGCCGGGACATGCAGGCGTCATATCGCGCCATGTCCTGCTCGGTCAGTTTGCCTTCCCACTTGTTGCTTGTGCCCGAAGAGAAGAACTGCGCAAAGTCGTGAAACCCACTGGTGAATCCGGGGGTTTGCTCCAGACGTATGGCGTTGTTTTTCATTGATCCGAAACTGCCGGCCTCGGCTATGTCTTTGACCAGGTCCGGGTCAATTTCGATGTCCATGATCCGTGCAAGCCGTGCGACCTGTCCCGGAAGATCCCGGCTGAGCTCGGCATAGTGCAGAAAATGGATGTTGGGCAGGTCGCGATACATCCAAAAGGAGTGGAAGTGATGAATGATCGATCTGAGGGTCAGGTCATCTGTGCCCTTGGATGACGCGGGCCGGTTCAAAAACATGTCGAAAGCTTCCGACAGATCGTCGGGGAACAGGTAATCAAGCCAGTCATGTTTCATATTCTCGACATGGCGGCGCATTGAAAAATGCACGTCAACCGGATGGCGGTGAACAACCAGATATTGCGCATTTGGCGAGAACACGATGCCATCAAGCGGGGTATGTGTCTTGATACAGCGCCGATGTCTTTGCGCGCTCAGTTCATCCGCCTGCGCGACCCGATCGCGAAAACTGCAATCAAGCCACGGTGAGACCCTGTTGTCGTACACACTGGGGTCGGCCGTTTCGGTGATGAGCATGCGCACCAGTGTTTGCGTCCAAGTGGTGCCGCATTTGGGCGGTGTGCACACAAAGACGTCGCTGGGCCGGATCTCGAATCCGGACCATATATCGGTGTTGGTCACTTCGCCGACATAGTCGGTCGTCTTTCGCGGCAGACCATTCTTCATCGCCCCCTCCCTCAGCTTCAATCACGCAGAATAGCCCGCAATGTGACACTCACATAGCTTATCTTGACTCACACGGCCCAGAGGCGTAGATGACGCCCCAACATCCGGAAGCCTTTCGATCTTCCGGTCCCTTGAGTCGTTCAGGGATCGCCCTCCACCAGCGAGTTTCGCCCGTGGGGGCGTTTGTGCATTGACCCGTCTGCCCTTATCTAAGGGGCGCCAAACCAGAACCGGCTAAGGAGGCCGCAGGCATGTTTGAAAATCTATCCGAACGCCTCTCTGGCGTCTTCGACCGGTTGACCAAACAGGGTGCCCTGTCCGAAGAAGACGTCAAAACCGCCCTGCGTGAGGTCCGCGTTGCCCTGCTTGAGGCCGACGTCTCGCTGCCGGTTGCAAGGGAATTCGTCAAGAAAGTTCAAAGCCAGGCCACCGGTCAGGCAGTCACCAAGTCGATCACCCCCGGCCAGCAGGTCGTTAAGATCGTGCATGACGCTTTGGTTGACACCCTGCGTGGCGAGGAAGACCCCGGTGCGCTGAAGATCGACAACCCGCCCGCGCCGATCCTGATGGTCGGCTTGCAGGGTTCGGGTAAGACGACGACCACCGGCAAGCTGGCGAAACGTCTGAAAGAGAAAGAGGGCAAGAAGGTCCTGATGGCCTCGCTGGACGTCTACCGCCCGGCGGCGATGGATCAGCTGGCGGTTCTGGGCACCCAGATCGGGGTGGACACCCTGCCGATCGTTCCCGGCCAGAAACCTGTCGATATTGCCAAGCGCGCCAAACAGCAGGCGACGCTGGGTGGTTACGACGTGTACATGCTCGACACCGCGGGTCGTCTGCACATCGACGAAGTCCTGATGGACGAGGTCGAACAGGTCCGCAACGCCGTTGACCCGCGCGAGACGCTGCTGGTGGTCGACGGCCTGACCGGTCAGGTCGCCGTCGAGGTGGCCGAGGAGTTCGACGCCAAGGTCGGCATCTCGGGCGTGGTCCTGACCCGGATGGACGGCGACGGGCGCGGTGGTGCGGCCCTGTCGATGCGCGCCGTGACCGGCAAGCCGATCCGCTTTGTCGGTCTGGGCGAGAAGATGGATGCGCTCGAAACATTCGAGCCGGACCGGATCGCCGGTCGTATTCTGGGCATGGGCGACATCGTTGCCCTGGTCGAAAAGGCCCAGGAAACGATGGAGATGGAACAGACCGAGCGCATGATGAAGCGCATGGTCAAGGGTCAGTTCAACATGAACGACCTGAAAATGCAGCTGGAACAGATGATCCAGATGGGCGGCATGCAGGGCATGATGGGCATGATGCCGGGCATGGGCAAGATGGCCAAGCAGATGGATCAGGCCGGTCTGGACGACAGGATCCTGCGCCAGCAGATCGCCATGATCCAGTCGATGACCAAGCGCGAACGCGCCAACCCGCAGATCCTTCAGGCCAGCCGCAAGAAACGCATCGCGGCGGGGTCCGGGATGGAGGTCAGCGACCTCAACAAGCTGCTCAAGATGCACCGGCAGATGTCGGACATGATGAAGAAGATGGGCAAGATGGGCAAAGGCAAGATGCTGAAACAGGCCATGAAAGGCATGTTCGGCAAAGGCGGCCCCAGCCCCGAGGAGATGGCCGCAGGCATGGATCCCAAGGCGCTGGAACAGGCAGCCAAGGCCATGGGCGGCAAGATGCCCGGTCTGGGCGGCGGCATGGGTCTGCCACCGGGCCTGAGCGGGTTCGGAAAGAAAAAGTGACCCCCGCACGCTGCACCCAGCCCCCGTCCGGAAAGGCGGCGATGGCAGCAGCGCAATATCGCGCAGCCCTGCCGGTCATTCAGACCCGGCGGCTGGTCCTGCGCGTGCCCACACTGGAAGACCTGCCGGTGTGGACGTCGATCTGCAAGGACAGCTTTGGTGACACAGCGCAAGCCGCGTGGACCGAGTTTTCCTATTATACCGCGGGCTGGCTTCTGCATGGTCACGGCCTGTTCACGGTCACGCTCAAGGGTGATGATCGGGCAATTGGCTTCGTCGTTCTGGGTTTGGAATGGGACGATCACGAACCGGAACTTGGCTATATGTTCGGCGCTGAACACCGGATGCAGGGCTATGCCACCGAAGCTTGCGCCGCCGTGCGTGATTTCGGATTTGACCTGCTGGGATCGGGGCAGTTCGTAAGCTATGTTTCGCAATCCAACACCCGTTCGAACGCGCTTGCCCAACGACTGGGCGCAGCGCGCGATGCCGATGCAGAAAGCGCCTTTGGGCCAACCCAGCATGTCTGGCGCTACCGCGAGGTGCAGGCATGACATTCGCGATGCCGATCCCGACGCTGGAGACCGAACGCCTGATCCTGCGCGCACCGTCCGAGGCTGATGTCAACGCGGACACTGCCTTCTTTGCAAGCGATGCGGCCAAGTTCGTCGGCGGCCCTCTGCGCAGGGATGAGGTTTGGCGGGTGGTCGCCTCGCTGCTGGGGCACTGGGCCTTGCGCGGCTATGGGTATTGGAGCGTCGATGAAAAAGACACCGGCACCTATGTCGGGCGGATCGGGCTTTGGTTTCCCGAAGGCTGGCCGGAACCCGAAGTTGGCTGGACCCTGTTGAACCACGCCACCGGCAAGGGCTATGCGACCGAGGCCGCGCTGACTGCACGCGCCTACGCCTATGATGTATTGGGCTGGGAAACCGCGATCTCACTGATCGACCTGGACAATCACGCCAGCAAGGCCGTGGCCAAGCGTCTGGGCGCGCAGTTCGAGTATCACTATGACCACCCCAAGTTCGGAAAATCCGAAATCTGGCGGCACCCGGCGCCCTCGGATCTGGTGAATGGCGGAATGGAGGCATACGCATGACCTCTTTCACCATTCCCACAATTGAAACCGAACGCCTGATCCTGCGCGCGCCGCATCTGGATGACCTGCCCGCGATGACCGCATTCTTCGCGACCGAGCGCAGCCATATGGTGGGCGGTCCCAGGGATGCGCGCGAATGCTGGAGCTCATTGTCGAACCGGCTGGGTCATTGGGCGCTGCGGGGTTATGGCCTGTGGCACCTGACCGAAAAGGCCCGCGGCACATTCGTTGGCTGGGCCGGAATGATCTACGTGCCGGGCTGGGCCGAACCGGAACTGGGTTGGACCCTGATGGAAGAAGCCGAAGGCAAGGGGCTGGCCTTTGAAGCTGCATCGGCTGCGCGTGATCATGCCGCCCGGCATCAGGGCCTGAACGGCGTGATCTCGTACATCGCCCATGCAAATGATCGTTCGCGCGCTTTGGCTGAACGGCTTGGGGCAACGCTGGAGCTTGAGAATGCCGAACTTCTGGGCAAACACGCTCAGATCTGGCGCCATCCGCAGATTGACTTGACCACCGAAAGGACCGGCCAATGACCAACCCCGTGACACAGGCTGCCACGCTGTTGAAAGAGCATCGCGAAAGCATCGACAGGCTGGACGCGATCCTTGTCTATACGCTCGGCGAGCGGTTCAAGCACACGCAGGCCGTTGGCAAGCTCAAGGCCGAACACGACCTTCCCCCGTCCGATCCCTCGCGCGAAGCTGCGCAGATCGCACGGTTAGAAGACCTGGCGAATGAGGCCGATCTGGACCCCGATTTCGCCAAGGCTTTCCTGAATTTCATCATTCAGGAAGTCATCCGACACCACCGGAAGCATCAAGAGTGAAACTCCGGTTCAACAAACACCAGAACTAACCGGCACCCACGCCGGATACGCCATTCAAAGGAGATACCACCATGGCAATGAAAATTCGTCTCGCCCGCGGCGGCTCGAAAAAACGTCCTTTCTATCGCATCGTTGCGGCTGACAGCCGTATGCCGCGCGATGGCCGTTTCATCGAGAAACTGGGCACCTACAACCCGCTGCTGCCGAAAGACAGCGAAGAGCGCGTGAAAATGAACATGGAGCGCATCCAGTACTGGCTGGATCAGGGCGCACAGCCCACCGACCGTATCGCACGTATGCTGGAAGCGGCCGGTGCCCGTGACAAGGCCGAGCGCAACAACCCCAACAAGGGAACTCCGGGCAAGAAAGCCCAGGAGCGCGCCGAAGAGAAAGCCGCCAAGGCCGCTGAAGCAGCCGAAGCCGCTGCTGCTCCGGCAGAAGAATAAGCAGGCGTACGCGTGCGGGATCACCCCTTTACAGACGATTTTCGCACGCAGTTCGACCTGTTGTTGCGGCTCCGGCGGGATGTGCGCCGGTTCCGCACCGATGCGATTGACGAGGCAGTGCTGGCGCGCTGCCTCGACGCATTTCGACTGGCCCCTTCGGTGGGGCTCAGCGAACCCTGGCGCGTGCTCCGCGTCGAAAGCGAAGCGGCAAGGGCCGCAGCGCTGAAGAATTTTCGCACCGCCAATGACCACGCTTTGACGGGCTACTCGGGGGACAAGGCGCAGCTATACAGCAGGCTGAAGCTTTCCGGGATGCAGGAAGCGCCTGTGCAACTGGCCGTCTTCTGCGACGACAGCACCGAAAAAGGGCTGGGGCTGGGCGCCGGCACGATGCCCGAGATGCGGCGCTACTCTGTCGTGTCCGCGATCACTTTGTTCTGGCTTGCACTTCGGGTGGAAGGGCTGGGGCTGGGCTGGGTTTCCATTCTGGACCCCGACCAGATGAAGCGCGATCTGAGTGTTCCTGAAACCTGGCGCCTGATCGGCTATTTCTGTGTCGGCCGGCCGGAACAGATGTCGGATACACCTGAACTGGAACAGGTCGGCTGGGAAACCCGGGCACAGGGCCTGACGATCGAAACACGGTAAGGCCTTATGTTCGGATTGATACGACTTCCCATTCTGCTGTTGATCGCCTTTATTGTGGGCGTGTTCTTCGAGCGCAACAACCAGCGCGAAGCCTGCAACGGGCTTGGCGAATGGAGAAACGGGATATGTTTGACGACTGGGGCAGCCAATGAGTGATCTGATCTGCGTCGGCAGCATCGCGGGGGCTTACGGTGTGCGAGGCGAGGTGAGGCTGAAAAGCTTTTGCGCCGTTCCCGAAGATATCGAGACCTATTCGCCGCTGACCGATGAAGCGGGCAAAGAGCGTTATCCGGTGGTATTGACGCGCACCATCAAGAACGGATTCGCGGCCCGCCTTGGTGGCGTTGAAACCAAGGAACAGGCGGATGCCCTGAATGGGTTGCGCCTTTACGCAAGGCGCGATCAGCTGCCGTCGCTGCCCGATGATGAATTCTACCACAACGATCTGATCGGGCTGGATGTCTATGACACCGGAGGCACCCTGCTGGGCAAGGTCAAATCGGTGCAGAACCACGGCGCCGCGGACTTGTTGGAATTGCACGGGCCGGGCCTGAAAACCACGGTTTTGCTGCCTTTCACGATGCAAGTTGTACCCACGGTGGATCTGGAACAAGGCCGTATCGTGGCCGACCCGCCCGAAGGCCTGATCTGATGCGGCGGGTCCTGCTGCATCTGGGCCTGCACAAAACAGGCATGACCGCAGCACAGTCCTTCCTCCATGAAAACCGGAAACTGATCTGGCCCCGCTTCGCATTGGTTCTGCCCTACAAGACGCGCAACAGCGGCTTGAGCGAGAGCGCCACGCGTCACTCGCTTTACCGGCTGGATTCCACATTGGCGGGTTTTGGAAGCCACCTGCACGCGTTTCTGGACGATCTGGATTTCGGCGCACGCCGGGGGCTGATCCTGAGCGAAGAGAATTTCGCAGGCTTGCGCCCCAGCAGAAACAAGCGTGAAGGTTACGGTGCCGCACCGGAATTGGCGGAAACTCTGGTCAGCGTCGTGCGGCGTCGGTTCCTGGGTCATGAAACCGACATCACGATCTACATATCCTTGCGCGCCCGCGATCAATGGCTGCGGAGCCTGTGGGCACACGACTTGCAGAAATCACGCACGGTGCAGGACTTGGACGCCTTTTCCTCCGACCTTGCCCATTTGCCATCGCTTCAGGAAACCGCTGATGCCGTCCGGAATCGGCTGCCATCCGTCACGGTCAGAACAGAGTGGATGGAGGCGTTGCAGAACCACCGCCTTGGTGCAGGTGCGCCCTTGGCCGAATTTCTGAACCTGCCACCCGAGCTTTCGTCACGGCTTGTCGGGCCTGCACATGGCACGCCAGCATTTTCAGACGATGTGCTACAGGAAATCCTGGCGCTGAACCGATCCTCGCTGGACGACGCCGCCATGATCACCCAGAAGAAAGCACTGATTCAATCCGCACAGAACGAACTGGCCCGCCAGACATGACAGAGAAACCCAGCAGATCCCATGGCCGCAAGGCGATCCGTCCTTCCCTGAAACCACGCGAGCTGATGACGCCGAGCCCTGATCTGCACGGGGTCTGGAAAGCCAAGATCATCACTTTGTTCCCGTCCGCCTTCCCCGGTGTTCTGGGCGAAAGCCTGACAGGCAAAGCCTTACAGGAAGGGCTTTGGCAACTGGAAACAGTGGATCTGCGACAGTTCGGTTTAGGCAAACATCGCAACGTTGATGACACCCCGGCCGGGGGTGGCGCGGGCATGGTTCTGCGGGCCGATGTTCTGGGTGACGCGATCGAACATGCGATGGCAGGCGTTCAAGGGAACTGGCCGCTGATCTACCTCAGCCCGCGCGGGCGTCGCATGGACCAGCGCATGATGCAGAATCTTGCTCGTTGTGACGGCATGACCCTTCTGTGCGGTCGTTTTGAAGGCGTGGACGAGCGCGTTTTGGAACATTATGGCGTACAAGAGGTGTCGTTGGGTGATTTCGTCATGACCGGCGGCGAAATCGCGGCACAAGCCCTGATCGATGCCACGGTACGGCTGATTCCCGGAGTGCTTGGAAATCAGGCTTCGACCGAAGAAGAAAGTTTTGCCTCGGGTTTGCTGGAGCACCCCCAGTATACCCGCCCCGCAGATTGGAAAGGGCGCCCGATCCCCGAGGTACTGATGTCGGGCCATCATGGCCGGATCGCGGAATGGCGGCAAAAAATGGCACAAGACATCACGCGCTTACGGCGTCCTGATATCTGGGCAGAATACGTCAAAGCCAGATCAGAATCCTAGGGCTAGACCCGCTCGTTGTGGCCGGGATGCCTCAGTTTCGATGTTTGTCAGAATGCCATTTGAAGTTGAACGCACCTGAACTTATTCACTTCCATGCCCCATTAGTTTTTGGGTAATAAGAAGTGAAATAGAAGGCATTATGAAAACGCTATTGCTTGGCACGTTACTGGTTGCCTCCGCCTGTACCACCAAACCGCTTGGGATGTCGGTTCCGACGCAAGCCGGTCACAATCTGCACTCTGCGAAGGTTGCCGTTGATTCCTGCTCTCAGGAAGCTGACGAGGGCGGCAACAGCGCCGTAATCGGCGGTTATGCAACCAATATCCTGCTTTGGGGCATCATCATCGGGCCTGCGGTCACCGCGCCATTTCAGGACGAGCTGCGCCATCAGGGCGAAATCGATCAGGTTGATCGCTGCCTGCGCGCACGCGGTTTCGAGCGGCGCGAACTGACCGCGGGTGAATCGTTCTGGGTGCGAAACGCCTTTGGTGATGAACGCGAACGGCGGCTGGACCACTTGGTCGGGGGCGGCACTATCGAAACCTACGGAACGTCACAAAACTAGCGGCGCGCTTTCCAGCTGGCCCAAGTTTCTGGGGTGCCGTTGAACGTGTTGATGTCCACCCTGCCCTGAACCCCCGGCACCAGCCCGGTGCCGGTGTATTGCCAAAACCGCCAGACCGTGCGGGGATAGACCTGACGCGGATGGCCTGCGACGGATCGCAACCAGAACTCGGTTTTGGGCAAACGCCCGATATCCGTATCCGCAAAGAAATCCACTGTCGTATAAACGATGGGGCGCCGGCCATAATGCCGTTCGAGAATGTCCAGAAAGCGCTGCGCTTCGGCGCGGACGGTTCTGCCATCGGGCCGCAACGTGCAGGTCTTGGAATACGGCGTCCACTCCATGTCAAGAACATGCGGCAGATCTGCCCCTTTCGGGACGTTCTGAATGAACCAACGCGCCTGTTCCCGGGCCGATCGGCAGAAATAATAGTAATGATAAGCCCCCCACGGCACGCCCGCTGCCTGAGCACCGCGCCTGTGGTCGTCGAATAATGGATCCGCCACATCGCCGCCTTCGGTTGCTTTCAGAAACGCAAAGCTTACGCCCGAAGCTTTGGCTGTGCGCCAGTCTATCGGTCCCTGCCAGCGCGAGACGTCAAGCCCGTGGATCGGATACAATCCGGGGTGACGGCCTTCCCACTCATGCGGATCGGCGTCCCCAAAATCAGGATAGATTACGGACGGCGCTGTCCTGTCCACACCCGGCGTGGGTTCCACGACCTGCGGTTTCGGGCCGCCGCGCCCGCACGACATAAGCAAAGCGGCTGCAATCGTCAGCATAAGTACAATTCGCATCATGGGGTCCTGTCTGAAATTTCTGCTCTTTCAATTTCCTTCAGAATGCCTGATCTGACCGCTGTGGCAACGGTGGGATTTTCGAAAGGCGGATTCCCACTGCTTCGCCATACGATTTGTTCTTGATCCCGGCACTCAATACCCTTAAACGACCGCAATCCGGTGCCGCATTCTGCGACTCCGGTGTTTTGGTTTGATTTTCGGCTTAAAGCCCGGCTTTCTTCGGCGGGGATGTGTCGGATCAAACCAGACCAAAGGAACATTCGATCTGACCTCTGGCGGGCTGCATGCAGGACCCGGTGAAGACCAAGAGCTCTCAGGCCGTGCCCAAACTTCGTGGGCCAACCACGAGCATATAGGAGTACCTGCGATGGATCTTATCGCACAGCTTGAGGCGGAACAGATTGCCGCCCTGGGGAAAGACATCCCCGACTTCAAGGCCGGTGACACCATTCGTGTCGGCTATAAGGTGACCGAAGGGTCGCGCACCCGTGTGCAGAACTACGAAGGCGTCTGCATCGCGCGCAACAACGGCAATGGCATTGCCGGTTCGTTCACCGTTCGCAAGATTTCGTTCGGCGAAGGCGTGGAGCGTGTGTTCCCGCTGTATTCGACCAACATCGACAGCATCACCGTTGTCCGCCGTGGCCGCGTTCGTCGCGCCAAACTGTACTATCTGCGCACCCGCCGCGGTAAATCCGCACGTATCGCAGAGGTCACGAACTACAAGCCCAAGGCTGGCGCCGAAGCGTAAGGAACGGAAAGATGAAAAAAGACATCCATCCCGATTATCACGTCATCGACGTCAAAATGACCGATGGCACAGTGGTTCAGATGAAATCCACCTGGGGCGCCGAAGGCGACCAGCTGGCTCTGGAAATCGACCCCTCCGTGCACCCTGCATGGACTGGTGGTTCGTCGCGCCTGATGGACGCCGGCGGCCGCGTGTCGAAGTTCAAAAAGAAATACGAAGGTCTGGGCTTCTAAGTCTGACTTGTTTCGATTTCGAAAGGCCGTCCCATGGGGGCGGCCTTTTTTCTGGAAGCTTCCATGTGTCTTATGGACGCGAAACCGGACAAGGTGCGTTTTTGCAAAGACCCAGTGATGTTACACTCCGTATGAAAAACCCTCAGCTTCCACGGAGACCCGGACATGCCCCAGTACAACGACATGATCGAGCTTTCAGTCGATGATATGGATCTGATTGAAACGGCGTTGCGCGACTCGATCGCTTCGTTGTCACATGCTGCTTCGGATGAACCAGAGAATAGCAGGACCGACCGGGAAGACACGTTGCGGCGTATTCACGAACTTCTGGGCAAGCTACACGATCAGAAGGTCTTTTTTCGCCCTCAGAAAGGGGTCTACCTCGGCGGTTAGGGGCTTGGTCGTCGCGGATTGCGGGTCAATTCCGCCGCACTGTGTACAGGGGGAACCGGCCCGCGCAACAACATCAGCGCCAGCGTCATTCCGGCCAGCGCCGCAATCGCGGCAACCAACATGGCATTGTCAAAAGCGTTGTCCTGCACATCCCGCAGGGCCTTCGCCAATGTATCTCCCGCAGACGAATCCATCCCCGAGATCAATTGCTGTATCTGGTTCGGCGTTCCATGTGCCAGCGCATGGGCCAGATCCTCGCGCTGGGTTGACCCGGCAGGCAACGCGTCGATCACCTCGGACAGACCTCGGCGTCTGGTGATCGCTTCAGCCAGACCGCCCACCACGGCACCAAGGGTTGCTCCGAAATAGAGACAGGCGTTGATGACCCCCGAACCCTGCCCCACATGCTGCTCGGGCAGCAGGCGCAGGCCCAGACGTGGCAACAGCGAAAAGCAGATGCCCAATCCGACACCGACGATCAGCAGCTTCCACCAGATTTCGGAAAACTGCGTTGTGTTCGTTGTTGTCATCAGCAGCAGGAACCCGCAGGCCATCGCCCCCAGGCCAATGGCGATCGGCCATTGAAAGCTGTAGGGGGCAAGAAAGCGGGGTGCGGTGACCGAGATCACAAACATGCTGAGGCTGAGCGGCATGATCGCCAGACCCGCATCGATGGACGAATACCCAAAGGCATCGGGCGATTGGACGAATGTATTGAAATAGACGAAGAAGCAGAACAGCGTGAAGCCAGTAAAGAACATCCCCGCCGCAGCCATCAGATAACGCGGATGGCGAAAGTATCGCAGCTCGATCAAAGGGTCGTCGCTGCGGCGGGATACGATGACAAGGGCAATTGTCGACACAGCCGCCACGACCAGCGGCACCAGTGTCAAAGGCGAAGCCCACCCGCCGCTTTCCCCGTTGCTGAGCGCAAAGGACAATGGCCCGAGGAAAAACAGAATGGCAACGGCCCCCGCATAATCGAACTTTGCCCCGGCAAGACGGGTATCGGGAACGTATTTCCGTTTGCTGACATGCAGCCCGATGGCAAAGGCCACAGCCAACAGAACCAGGTCGGCTGCAAAGACGGCGCGCCAGCTGACATAATGGCCGAAAGCGCCACCGACGATGGGCCCGACACCGATCGCCAGACCGACAATCGCCCCCCAGATGCCGGTAACGCTGGCGCGCTGCTCTTCGGGCGTGGCCGCCGTCAACAATGACAGGGACGTGCCGAACAAAGCAGCGGCGCCCGCGCCTTGCGCGCCGCGCCCGATAAGCAGCATCGCCCCGTCCTGCGCCAACAGCGCAAAGGAAGACCCGATTGCAAAGACGATCATGCCGAAAAAGAACACGCCCATCTTGCCGGTAATGTCACCCAGCCGGCTGACGATGCAGACAAGCGTGGCGCTGGTCACGGAATACGTGGCCATCACCCATTGCAAACCTGACGGGGTCAAATCGAATTCGGCCCTGAGATTGGGCAATATGGTGGTCACAGCAGTTGTGTTGAACCCCACGACCATCATGCAGATGGCCGTCATGGCCAGCACCACACGGGCGCGGGACTGCGGAGATACACTGACCGAGCTCTCATCGCCCATAAAACACCCACTGACCAAGAAGTTTGAATACAAACATCATCAGTTTAACGATTTCTGGCCCTGCGCATAGGGTTGCATCAGATCCAGTATGACAGCGCAACGGGCAGCACCAGCAAAGTGCTGAGCGTCGAGACAAGAATGAACCCCGCCACATCCGGCCCGTATTCCGGAACATGCTGGTCGATAAACAGATAAGTCGCCACGGATGAAGGCATCAGGCAACACAGGATCAGCGCACCCCGCTCGGTTCCCGTGAAACCAAACAACCAGATCAGAACACTGGCAATTGCAACCGCCATCGCCAGATGCAGGGCCGTCAGCAGAACCGCGCGACCCAGGCTTTTCACACGCAGCGTCGCGAGCGTATGCCCCAGGGTCAGCAGCATGAGCGGGATCGACAATCCACCCAAGATGTCAAAGGACTTTGCGACCGGTTGCGGCAGGCTTTGCCCCGTTGCCATCAGGATCAGGGCGAGGCCCACGGCATAGATAATCGGGGACGTCGCCAGTTTCCTGGGCGAGAATTCTCCGGCCGGGATCCACATGCCGACGGTAAAGATGCTGATCAGCACAACCACCACGAACGCCATGGTATAGGCCATACCTGCATCGCCCAGCGCCAGCAAAGTGATTGGCAGGCCGATGTTGCCGACATTGCCGTGCATCAACGGCGTCAGAAATGCCCTCACCGGCAAGCGAAGAACCTTTAGCACGACATACCCCAACACCCCGAAACCGGCCACCGCAAGGGCAGCGGCCGTCATCATGTCAAGAAACGTGCCCACGGCCAGTTTGGTGTTCGACAGATGAGAAATGATCAATGTCGGATAGCCGACTTTTGAGACGATCCCACCAACGACCTTGTTGTCGAAAGGCGCCTGAATCACGGCAAGAACATAGCCAATTCCAGCGCAGATCAGGACAGGCAGAACCACGTTCAAAACGTTCAGGAACAGGTGCTCCAAGCAAAAATCTCCTTGCCGAAACCGTTTGTCGACAGTGAATCAGTGCCATTGCAATGGCAAGCGCTCTGTGTAACCCGTGCGCAGCGTTGGGTTTTCCCGAATAGAGTCTGATATTGCCCGAAAGCGCCGCTTGAGGTTCTTTCCTTCGCCGCCGACACAACATATAGTGGCTGACAACAACGTGTAGTGAAGCACGGCGGGACTTGGGAATACAAGCATGGCACATATCATTGTGGTCGGGAACGAAAAGGGTGGCGCAGGCAAATCGACCGTGTCGATGCATGTGGCGACCGCGCTGGCCCGATTGGGACACAAGGTCAGCACGTTGGATCTGGACCTGCGTCAGCGCAGTCTGGGACGATACTTCGAGAACCGCAACAATTTCCTCAAAAGCTCGGACCTGACTCTGCCCAGCCCGCGCCATCACGACCTGCCCGAGATCGATGCCGCAACGTTGAAACCGGGCGAGAACATCTATGACCATCGCCTGTCTGCTGCCGTATCCCAGCTGGAAAGCGACAGCGACTTTATTCTGATCGACTGCCCGGGGTCTCACACCCGTCTGAGTCAGGTGGCGCATTCGCTGGCCGACACGCTGATCACCCCGTTGAACGACAGTTTCATTGACTTCGACCTTTTGGCGCGGATCGACTCGAAGGGAGAGAAGATCCTTGGCCCGTCCGTCTATTCCGAAATGGTCTGGAACGCTCGTCAACTGCGGGCACAGGCGGGGCTGAAGCCGATCGACTGGGTCGTTGTCCGCAACCGGGTCGGTACGCAGCGCATGGTCAACAAGGAAAAGATGCAGCGCGCGATCGAAATGCTGTCCCAGCGCATCGGCTTCCGCGTCGCCTCGGGCTTTTCCGAGCGGGTTATCTTCCGCGAGCTGTTCCCGCGTGGCCTGACACTGTTGGACCTCAAGGATATCGGGGTCAAACAGCTGAACATCTCGAACATCGCAGCCCGGCAGGAACTGCGTGACATGATGAAAGAGCTGAATCTGCCGGGTGTGGAGATTGACTTCTGATCAGCTGTCCCGGCGGCCGCTATGCGGACTTTTTTAGGCAGTATGAATGTTCTTTGGTTCTGGACTTACATTCAGAAACAGCTGCAAAGACTTCCCGCATGGAAGCTTGAGAGCAAAGAAAGAAGACCCTGCAACGTTTCGGATCGTTTTGGCCGTGCCGCCGGTTTCAAGCACCGAGACCACCTGTAGTCGGATGTCCCGGTCAATGCAGCCATTGGACATATAGCCGACCATCCTCCCGCTTGAAGAGACAACGGCGCGCGAACCTACTTCGCGCGCCGTTCAGCCCTTGATACTGATCGATGTGATCAGAACAAACAGCTTACCAACGTTTAGCTGGTCAACTGCATGGCCAAGGACATCAACCCGGTGTTCAGGACGTGTGGATCAAGAAACGGGTTCTTCCGACATGACTTCTGCAAAGGATTTGAAGAATTTGGCGGCGAGTTTCTTTGCTGTACTCTGGATGAGACGGCTCCCAAGTTGCGCCAGCTTGCCGCCGATCACGGCCTTGGCTTCGTAGCGCAGAATGGTCTGAGACCCATTTTCAGTCAGTGTGACGTCGGCTCCGCCTTTTGCATGTCCAGCCGGGCCACCATTGCCTTGGCCATCCAGCGAAAACGTCTCTGGCGCGCCATCGGTTTTGAGCACCACATCTCCGCTGAATTTCGCTTTCACGGGGCCAACTTTGAGTACAACTTTGGCTTCAAGTTCGGTGTCGGATTTCTTGATCAGTTCTTCGCACCCGGGAATACAACGTTTAAGTATCTCGGGGTCGTTCAAAGCTGCGTAAACCACATCCCTAGGGGCATCGATGATAATTTCGTCGGCCAGTTCCATGGCGGTTCCTTTCTTTGTTCAGCAACAGGGGTATTTAATCGTGGCAAGCACCTCAGCCTGCTCTGTAGATGGCTTGAAACCACGAGTTAAGATTTTGAAAAGCTTACGCATTTGGGTTCCTTTCTACGGAATTCCTGCGCACGGTGATCAGTTCCGCCAGGATGGAAAGCGCAATTTCTTCAGGTGTGACAGCACCAATGTCCAAACCAGCTGGGGCTGAAACCATCGCGAGTGTGACCTCGGGCACACCAGCTTCGGAGAGCTTTTCAGACAGGGCCGCGAATTTCTTCTTACTGCCCACAAAGGCGACATAGTTTGCTTCACAAGCAAGCGCGTCGCGCAAGGCGTCAAGATCACCCTGCCCTTGCGTCGCCACGACGATCGCACTCATCTTTCCAAGTGCATTCTCCTCATCCACGGCACGTGAGATTGACCAGTGAAAATGCGGTGCGATTTGTGCCAAAGCCTCTGCGACCGGCGAGTTTCCGAGTATTGTCAACTCTGGCATCGGAAGACAGGGCTCAATAAAAATGTCGATGGTGCCACGAGAGGGACAACCGTTGCGCGCATAGAATACGCCCTCCACCATTGCTCCGGCACTGACGCCGATATCGTTCAAAAAGTCTTCCGGCGCGACCGACACAAGCTTGGGTGCGCCGGTTTCGAGGGCTTCCAAGGTGGCTCGCCTCACAGCGCCACGGGTGCAGCCGCCACCAAGAAACCCGTGCAATATGGTGCCATCCGCACCAATGATTGCCTTTGCGCCGGGTTTTGCCGCGGTGGTTCCGGCAGTGCGCACGATTGTTGCAAAGGCAAAAGGTTGTTCCTTGGCGCGCAGGTATTGGGCTGTCTCTGCCAGGTCAGATGAAAACAACTCAGCGGGGGTCATAGCGATACCAACTCCTTCTCCAGCGCGGCGAGGTCCGCCAGTGTGTTGGCGGCGGAAAAGAGGTCCAAATGAGGCAAGGCTGCCGTCATGCCCGCTGCGACGGGCGCATAGTCGCGCCAGCCTTTGAGCGGGTTCAGCCAAAGAATGCGGCAGCCGCGTTTGCGCAGCTTGGTCAGCGCCGCGTCAATGTGGTCAGGGGAAGAGGTGTCATAGCCATCCGAGAGGATCATCACGACTGAACGCCCATCGACAAAACGGCGCGCGTAGGTAGATGCAAATCGATCCAGGCTTTCCCCGATTTTGGAACCTCCGCCGAACCCATCCGCCATCAAGGACATCCGACCGATGGCGCGCATCGTGTCCTTATCGCGTAAAGCCTCGGTTATCCGCACGAGGCGTGTGTGAAACAGGTATGCGTCGGCGGTTGGATCACCGCGCATCAGGCCGGCCAAAAAGGCCAGGAATACTTGCGCATAGACGGTCATAGAGCCGGAAACATCGCATAGTGCTACGATTTTGCGGCTACGATCAGGGCGTTTGCGCTTGATGAGTCGGATCGGTTCGCCCCCTGTCGCCAGGCTGCGCCGGATTGTTTTGCGGAAATGCAGTCGATCGCCCTTGCGGGCAGCGATGCGGCGGCGGGAGCGGCGGTCGCGTAGCGCTTGTCCGAGGCGGCGAGCAACTTCTTCGGCCTCGGCAATCTCTTCTGCCCGTACCAGATCACGTAGATCGCGCCGGGACAGGTTGCGCATTTCGGTGGCGATCAGCTTACCGTCGCCATCACTTTCGGCATCACCGTCACCTCCGTCTGGCGCTGTCGCATCGCCAGCGCCTCCAACGTCTTCTCCTTTGGCATCTCGTGACGAACGTACGCTGTCGTCGCCCTTGGGATGGGTCGACATTTTCGGCATGACCTTTGTTCGCACGCGACCGGCATCCATCCAGAAACTGTCAAACAACAAATCAAACCTCTGCGCATCGTCCTTGCATCCCGTGCAGACGGCCTTGAGTGCGCAACGCGCCTCTTCAGGGTTGGCTGCCTCAACACAGGTCAACGCCGTCAGAGCTGCTTCGGTTTCCTGCACGCCAAGGCGCAGGCCATTCTCCCGCAAATGGGCCATGAACCCTGCCATGCGCGCCGTGGCGCCGGGATCGCGGCCAGCAAAGCGGGTCACGCGGGTCATGCGGCCTTCCCCGCGATGCGTTGTGCCACTTCGCTGGTTATATGTGCGCGATCGCTCTGCGTTTTTAGAAGTGTCGTAAGTGTGGCTTGGAGGGCTGCCGGGTTTTCCGTCAGATCAGCAATCCCTAACCCCATGAGCGCGGCGGCAAAATCCAGTGTCTCCGCGATTCCGGGCACCTTCTCAAGCTCTTCCTTGCGCAGCGTCTGGACGAACCCGATCACCTGATCGGCCAGCTGCGCTTCAATCCCAGCACACCGGGCTTTTAGGATCGCGAGTTCCGTTTTCCGGTCGGGATAATCGACGTAACTGAAAAGGCAGCGACGCCTCAGCGCGTCCGACAAGTCGCGGGTGCCATTCGAGGTCAGTATAACTGTTGGCACGGCGGTGGCTTTGATGGTGCCAAGCTCCGGAACGGTGATTTGGTAATCAGCGAGGATCTCGAGCAGGAAAGCTTCGAACTCTTCGTCTGCGCGGTCGATTTCATCGATCAATAAAACCGGAGAAACGTCTTGCGTGATCGCCGACAGCAAGGGGCGCTCCAACAAATACTCACGCGAGAATATCCGATCCTCGACCGCCTTGCCGGTCTCGCCTGCTTCAGAGGACGCACGGATCGCCAGTAGTTGTCGTTGGTAATTCCACTCGTAGATCGCCTGAGAGGCGTCCAGACCTTCATAGCATTGCAGGCGGATCAACTGCGTGTTCTGGGCCGCAGCCAGTACTCGGGCAACTTCGGTTTTTCCTACGCCCGCCGCGCCTTCCAGCAGTAGAGGGCGGCGCAATGACAAAGCCAAATGCAGCGACACCGCCAGATCGTCTGAGGCGACGTAGTTCTGTTCTACAAGTGCAGATTGGAGATCGGTCCAGGTCATCAGAGCCTCAAGTGGTTTATGAGGCGCGCGCAGCCATCCCTGCCGCACGCGCCGGAAGCTTAGCCGTGAAGGCCCAGTTCGTTTGCTGTCTTCCAGATCCGCCAGTGATCGTGCGGCATATGGGTGTGACGCAGGCCAAAGGCACGGAAGGCATCATTCACCGCGTTGGAGAAACAGGGCACGCCGCCCACATGAGGGCTTTCGCCGACACCCTTGGCACCTATTGGGTGGTGCGGGCTGGGGGTAACGGTGTGATCGGTTTCGTAATTCGGCACTTCCCATGCGGTCGGCAGGAAGAAATCCATCAATGTGCCGGTCTTGACGTTGCCCATCTCGTCATAGGCGATCTCTTGCCCCAGAGCGACAGCCAGCGCCTCGGTCAAACCACCGTGCACCTGGCCCTCGATGATCATCGGGTTTATGCGCGTGCCGCAGTCATCCAGCGCATAGAAGCGGCGAATGTCGGTCACACCGGTGTCCACATCGATGTCCATCACGCAGACGTAGGCGCCAAAGGGATAGGTCATGTTCGGCGGGTCATAGTAGCTGACCGCCTCCAGACCCGGCTCGATGCCCGGAATGGCCTGATTGTAGGCGGCAAAGGCGATTTCCTTCATCGTCTTGAACTTTTCAGGCGCGCCCTTGACCACGAAACGATCCACGTCGAATTCGACATCATCGTCATGCACTTCCAGCAGGTAGGCCGCGATCATCTGTGCCTTGGCGCGGATCTTGCGCCCTGCCATCGCGGTCGCGGCACCCGCTACAGGCGTCGAGCGCGAGCCGTATGTTCCAAGACCGTAGGGCGCGGTATCCGTATCACCCTCTTCGATGGTAATACTATCTGCCGGCAGGCCGATCTCGGTTGCGAGGATCTGTGCAAAGGTCGTGGCATGGCCCTGGCCTTGCGAGATGGTGCCAAGGCGTGCGATCGCTGAGCCGGTCGGGTGAATGCGGATTTCACAGCTGTCGAACATGCCAAGACCAAGGATATCGCAATTCTTGACGGGTCCAGCACCGACAATTTCGGTGAAATGCGTCAGGCCGATGCCCATAAGCTTTCGGGTTTTGCCCGCCTTGAAATCCTCGATCCGTTGAGCTTGTTCTGCACGCAGCCCTTCGTAATCGACGGCATTTAGCGCCTTATCCCAAGCAGTGTGATAGTCGCCGGAATCATACTCCCACCCAAGCGCGGACTGATAGGGAAACTGCTCTTTCTTGATGAAGTTGATCCGGCGCAGCTCGGCCGCGTCCATGTTCAACTCTATCGCCAGAACCTCGATCATGCGTTCAATGAAGTAAGCGGCTTCGGTTACACGGAAGGAGCAGCGATAACTGACCCCGCCCGGCGCCTTGTTGGTGTAAACGCCGTCCACTGCCAAATACGCAGTCGGAATGTCGTAAGACCCGGTACAGATGTTCATAAACCCAGCCGGGAACTTGGTCGGGTCGGCACAGGCGTCAAAGCCGCCGTGGTCTGCGGTCGTGTGGCACCAGAGACCGGTGATTTTACCCTCTTTGGTGGCGCTGATCTTACCTTTCATCCAGTAGTCACGGGCAAAAGCGGTGGTCATCAGGTTTTCCATACGGTCCTCGACCCATTTCACCGGAACACCGGTGACAATCGAGGCCACGACCGAGCACACATAGCCGGGGTAAGCCCCAACCTTGTTGCCAAAGCCGCCACCGATGTCGGGCGAGATCACGCGGATATTGTGCTCTTCAATCCCCGAGATCAGGCTAACCACTGTGCGGATAGCGTGAGGCGCCTGGAACGTGCCGTGCAGCGTGAGCTTGCCGTTGACCTTGTCCATCGAAGCCACGCAGCCACAAGTTTCGAGCGGACATGGGTGCGTGCGATGGTAATACACCATCTCTTCAGCGACCACGTCAGCCTCCCCCATTACCTGCTCGGTCGCATCCTTCTCGCCAACCTCCCAGGTAAAGATGTGGTTAGGGTGTTTGCGTGGGCCGTGGGCCCCATCTGGAATCGCTCCACCTTCGCCCATCAGGTCTTCGCGAAGAACCACGTCGGATTCCAATGCCGCGTGGGGATCGGTCAAAACGGGGAGTTCTTCATACTCCACTTCGACCAGCTCGACTGCATCGGCTGCAATATAACGGTCCTTTGCCACAACAAATGCCACTTCCTGACCTTGGAAGAGCACCTTGCCGTCAGCCAGAACCATCTGTTTGTCGCCAGCCAGCGTCGGCATCCAGTGCAGACCAAGAGGGGCGAGGTCTTCGGCGGTCAGTACGGCAATCACACCGTCCAGCGCCAAAGCGGCCTCGGCATTGATCGACACGATCTTGGCGTGGGCATAGGGCGAACGCACGAAATCACCATGCAGCATGCCGGGCAGTTTGATGTCGTCAACGTAATTGCCTTTGCCTTGGGTAAACCTGGCATCTTCAACGCGCTTGCGTTTGCAACCCATTCCTCCCAGTGCGTCGGCGCGTTCTTCGCGGGTCAGTTCCTTGTTCATTGTGCCGCCTCCTTCGCAGAGTTCATCTCGGCCGCGGCGGCGAGGATAGATTTGACGATGTTCTGATACCCGGTACAGCGGCAGAGGTTACCCGCCATGCCAAAGCGCACCTCTTCCTCGGTTGGGTTCGGGTTTTCTTCCAAAAGCTTGGATGCGCGGGTGATCATACCCGGTGTGCAGAAGCCGCATTGAAGACCGTGGTGTTCTTTAAAAGCTTCCTGCAGCACGTGCAGGCTGTCCGGGTTACCAAGCCCTTCGATCGTGGTGATTTCGGCACCGTCAGCCTGTGCTACGAACACGGTACAGGACTTCACCGATTTGCCGTTCATGGTCACAGTGCAAGCGCCGCAATGCGAGGTCTCGCAACCAATGTGCGGACCGGTCTTGCGCAGTCGTTCGCGCAGGGTGTGGATCAGCAGTTCGCGCGGTTCAGCCAAGAACTCTTGCTCCTCGCCATTCACTGTTAGAGTGAAGTGTTTCTTCTTTGACATGATCTCTCTCCTCAGGCTCTGGCCCAGGCGTTTTCGATCGCACGGCGCAAGATAATCGCCGCTGCGTGACGTTTGAATTCAATGGGACCGCGGTTGTCCTGTGTGGGGTCAATGTCGCCCAACATCGCGTCCACCGCCGCTTTGATTGCCGCATCATCCAGGGACGTGCCGACAAGCGCAGCGCCAGCTTTTTCAGAATGAACCGGTGTATCGCTCAGATTGGTCATCGCGATGGAAGCCGAGGTGCAAGTCCCATTTTCTTTAGTTAAAAGGACCGCAGCAGCCGCAGTGGCGTAGTCGCCGATTTTGCGCTTTTGCTTTTCGTAGGCGTACCCGCCCTTTGGTGCATTGAACTCCACCGCTGTCAGGATCTCTTCATCCTCACGGTCAGTCATATAAGCCGCTTCGTAGAAATCACGGGCCGCGACTTTGCGTTGGCCATCCGGCCCGACCAAAGTGAAAGTCGCGTCCAGGCACTGCATCAAGCCCGGCATGTCATTACCCGGGTCGCCGTTTGCAACGTTGCCGCCAACCGTGCCCATGTAACGCACTTGCGGGTCTGCGATCTGCAAAGAAGCCTCGCGCATGATCGGAGCAGCCAACGCCAATTGAGCGTTGTCGATGATGTCATGTTGCGTCGTCATCGCGCCGATGCGGATGCTATCCCCCTCAATGGAGATGCCGCTCAAACCCTCCACATCCTGCAAGTCGATCAGATGTGGCACTTCGGCCATGCGGAGCTTCATCATGGGTATCAGACTGTGCCCCCCTGCGAGGACCCGTGCGTCATCTCCGTGCTCCACAAGTACGGACAGGGCGCCCGCCAAATCCTTAGGTCTATAATATTCAAAGGCAGCTGGAATCATTGCCTCTCCTCCCTGCAGCAACTGTTCTGGCTGTTAGAGAAGCTCGCGCGACGTCGGGTTGTTGACCCGGGAAAACACTTTGTTTTCGCTAATTTTGCACGAAATGCGCTTCAGGACGCACGAGTTGCGCTGCCTGAATTACCACGCGTTACCCAAAGGCGGTCAGTGCTGCTTTCAGGTTTGATCGGCTGACCGGCACCGGGGGAAGATCGGCCTCACCAAAGGTGCATTGTCCCTTGTCTTTGGTCCGTTCAAACCGCGCGACTTTTTTGGGGTTCACGATATAGCTGCGATGCACGCGCAAAAAGCCAGTTGGCTCCAGCCGTTTGACCGCTTCAGTGATCGGCCAGACGCAAAAGTATTTTTCTGTGCGGGTGTAGACCTGCGTGTAGTGACCATCCGCCCTGACAAATGCAACGTCAGGCGCGGCAATAAAGACCTTGCCTCCGTCTCTTTCACAGGGGATGCGAATGGGTGGGGTCTGATCTGGTGAAGGCTCGTCTTGGGCCACGCCTGTCATCGGGATCTCTGTGGCTTGCATAGGCACAAGATAAGTTGTGCCGACCCACAAAAATGCGCCGAAGATAACAAAGCTCGACAGGATCACCCCAACGGCCATCACTTCGTTGCTGATGACGGGCCCAAACTCTCGGATATCTTTCAAGGCTACAAAATTGGTTCCTGCCATGGCCAGGAAATGCACTGAAAAGACAGCTACGCCAAAACATAGCGTGCCGATCGCGATGGTCCTGTTGGAACGCTCATTATAGGCAATGCCGATCGCCAGAATGCACAGGACAATAGCCAATACCGACGACCCGAGCACCCCTTGAAGGGTATAAACGGGTTTGCAAAGCTGCATGCCAGCCATTCCCACATAGTGCATCGCCAAGATGCCCGCGCCTACGATTGCTCCGGCAGCAATGATGACCCCCCTGGAGCGCTCAGTGAAATGCAAAAGGACAAGCGCCAAGGCGACCATAAGGATCGCAATAAGCGCAGACGCGAGCGTGATTGCGGCATCATAGTAAAACAGGATGGGCAACCTTAGGCCAAGCATAGCCACGAAGTGCATTGACCAGATCCCTCCACCCAAAGCAACGGCACCCAACGCGATGGCCAACCTGCGTTGTGAAAGCGACTTTTCGGACAAATCCCTCGTCAAAGACAATCCCGTGGCCCCAGCAACTAGCGCCACAACGAACGATGTAACCACCAACCAAGGGTTATGTCCGAAGTCCAGAAATTCCATGGGCCGGACAATGCCGCAGCGGATTTCTTAATTCAATCTTTGCCTGTACCTAGCAGAGGTACATCCGGCAGAAACAATTCCTGCACAGCCATTGCAAGCAAGGACCAGAGTCTGTCTCAGCGTTTATTGCTCGTTGGGCAGGACTGCTGTGAGATGAGTCATCGACAGCTTTGGGCTCTAACCAGCTTAATGTTCATATTCACACTATAGTCGAACATCCGGTCCAAACCGCCGCTCAATCCCGGCGGGTTAAAGGCGTTCCATCAAGCCTTTCAGTTTCGGAACCGCTGGAAGGAATAGCCGCAAATTCAATCGGATTCTGATGGCCCGCCGGGACTGTATACCGTAAACAACTCTTTCGGCTCATTCACGCCGCGCAGCATGTAGCGGCCGACCGAGACAAGCTCCTGCGCGCAGGGCTGTGCAGCGCGGGCGACATCGTCCGAGATAAGGATCCTTTGACCCAAAGACCGGTGCATTCCCGCAATGCGGGCGGCCTGGTTGACAGCCGGGCCGATCACAGTGAAGTCCAGCCGGGTCTCGGACCCGATATTACCATAGAGAATCTCGCCCGAATGTAGGGCCAGCGTATAATTGGCCACCGGCAGACCTTGCGCGCGGCGCCTTGCGTTCAGTTCATCCATGCGGGACTGCAACAAAGGCACAGCATCAAGCGCGGCACGGGCGTCTTCGTCGATCTCTCCGACATCGAACATTGCCATCAGGCCGTCACCCATGAATTTCAGGATGTTGCCGCCCTTGTCATGCACCACACCCACGGCGACAGCCAGATAGTCGTTCAGCATGTCGATGATCTCATGCCCTGGCAGGTCTTCGGACAGCGTGGTGAAGCCTTCGAGGTCGAAATTCCAGATCACAGCATCGATTTGCTGCAAAGACCCGCGCCGAATTTCACCCGACAGAACCCGGCGACCGGCATCCCGCCCCAGATAAACCCGCATCAAATCCTTGGCCAGATCCTGGTTCTTGGCGGATTTGAGCGCCAGCCCCAGATGCGGCAGTACAGTTTGTATTTTGTTCAGATCGCTGTCTTCGAATCCGTTCGGTGCGTCGCTGGTCCAGGACATCAGAACACCATCGCTGACCTTCTTCGTGCCGTCGGGGCGCAGTTGACTGGCCCCTTCATATGACAAGCCGGTGGCATAATAGTCTGTCGCTCCGATTTCACGCAGATCATTCAACAAAGGAAAGCGGCTGGGTTCATTATGGTCGACCAGTTTGACCCGGATTTCATCCAGATCATCGTTCAGCAGCACATAGAGTGGGCTTTGCTGCCAAACTTCGCTGGGCGTTTCCGTGTATTCAAACTTCTCAGATTCACCGCCCGCGCCGTTGTACCAGCTGTAACCGGTACCACCGTAAACCGGATGCAGGGTCGACTGCGCCGCATGAAAGCGCATCAACGGAATACCCATTTCCACCAATCGGGCACAAAACCCTTCCAACAGCTCTTCTTGCCCGGCGCCCTCTAGCCCCTTGTTGACCAGCCAATCAATCAGGGAATGTGAGAAAACTGAAGCGGAATCTGGCAATGTCATTTTGTTGTCCGTATCAAGTATGATCCCCATTTGGGGGCAGGCCGCGTCAATTGCCATAGGTCAGTCCAAACCAGCCAACCTTTGCAGCATTTGTCGCAACAACGCGGCCTCTTCCGGTTTGAACAGGCCTGACAGTTTCGCATCGTAATTGGCAGCAACGCCGCGCAGGTCACGATACACAGATTGCCCTGCTGGTGTTAGTGTCAACCATTCCGCCCGCCGATCCGCTTCGTCCCGTGTGCGTTTCAGGTATCGACGCTGTTCCAGCTTGGCGACCGCACGGCTGATTTTGGTTTTGTGCATTCTGGCGCGCTCACCGATTTCCTTGGCGGTCATCTCGCCAAACAAACCCAGATGGAACAATACCCGCCATTCGGTTCTGAGCATCCCATAACGGCCCTTGTAAACTGCCTGAAACTCAAGCGAAGCCCGTTCGGCCGCCTGATTCAGCAGGAAGGGCAGAAAATTTTGCAGATAAAAGTCATCATTTTTTTCGGATTCATCGTGTGTCATGCTTGTTAGTTACAAAATCAACTATTAACCGACAAGCAGCAAACGGAGGAAAACGCAATGAATCGTCCGACTGATCCGCATACGCTGACACAGGCTGCGACGCCTGTCGGAACTCATGCAGGCTATATGCCAGGCTTTGGGAACGACTTTGAAACCGAGGCCCTGCCCGAGGCCCTGCCGCAAGGGATGAACAGCCCGCAACGGTGCAACTATGGTCTTTACGGAGAGCAGCTGAGTGGCACGGCCTTTACCGCCAACCCACCCGAGCGCACCTGGTGCTATCGTATTCGCCCATCCGTAAAGCATTCACATCGTTATGAAAAAATTGACCTGCCCTACTGGAAATCGGCCCCCTGCATTGATCCGGATGTGATCAGCCTTGGCCAGTACCGCTGGGATCCCATCCCGCATTCCGACGAAGGTCTGAACTGGATGACGGGTATGCGGACCATGACGACCGCAGGTGACGTGAACACGCAGGTCGGCATGGCAAGCCACATCTATCTGGTCACGGAATCCATGGTGGATGACTATTTCTTCTCGGCTGATTCCGAATTGCTGGTTGTGCCACAGGAAGGGCGCCTGCGATTTGCGACAGAACTGGGAATCATCGACTTGGAACCCAAGGAAATCGCGATCATTCCACGCGGTTTGCTGTACCGGGTCGAGGTTCTGGAAGGCCCTGCGCGCGGCTTTGTCTGCGAGAATTACGGTCAGAAGTTTGAACTGCCGGGGCGCGGACCAATCGGTGCCAACTGCATGGCCAACCCGCGCGACTTCAAGGCACCGGTGGCCGCTTATGAGGATCGTGAAACCCCTTCTACCGTGACAATCAAATGGTGCGGGCAATTCCACACAACCAAGATCGGCCACAGCCCACTGGATGTCGTGGCATGGCACGGCAACTATGCGCCCTATAAATACGACCTGCGCAACTATTGCCCCGTCGGCGCGATCCTGTTTGACCACCCCGACCCGTCGATCTTTACAGTTCTGACGGCTCCGTCCGGCCAGCCCGGTACGGCCAATATCGACTTTGTCCTGTTCCGTGAACGCTGGATGGTGATGGAAGACACGTTCCGCCCGCCGTGGTACCACAAGAACATCATGTCCGAGCTGATGGGCAACATCTACGGCCAGTACGACGCGAAACCGCAGGGCTTTGTTCCCGGCGGCACAAGCCTACACAACATGATGATCCCACACGGCCCCGACAGGGAGGCCTTCGACAAGGCGTCATACTCAAACCTGGGGCCGGACAAGCTGGACCAGACAATGTCGTTCATGTTCGAAACCCGCTTCCCGCAGCACCTGACCTCGTTTGCCGCCACCGAAGCGCCGTTGCAGGATGACTATATCGATTGCTGGACATCGCTTGAGAAGAAGTTCGACGGAACGCCGGGCAAGAAATGAGCCACCCATCGGTTCAGTTTCATTGCCGTCGTCCTGCCCGCGCTGAACATGCCGGAGTTGAACCGGTTGCCGAGCCAACGTGCCTCGGCAACCGGTGTGCAGTGACGCCTCGTGCATATGACATGCCACAACCGCGGCGGCTTCGTGCTATTGCTATCTCCGTTCCAAAGCCAGAATCCTTCCGAACCTCTGAGAACATAACAAAATAGGGGCAAGACATGCCTTTGATGACTTCATGGGTGGCGTCGGCCAATGACGCGACACATCCGTTCCCACTGAACAACCTGCCTTATGGTGTCTTCTCGACCGAAGGTGATGATCCGCGTTGCGGCGTGGCCATCGGTGACATGATCCTTGACGTCACCGCCGCCGAAGCCGAGGGGTTGATCACCCTGAGCGATGAGCCGCTGTTCGACATGCCGTTCTGGAACCCTCTCATGGAGGAAGGCCCAGCCGTCTGGGCGGCCCTGCGTGAGCGGCTGATCAGCCTGCTGGCCGAGGGTTCAGATGAACAAGCCAAGGTCGAACCGCTGCTTGTCAAACAAGAAGATGCGGAAATGCATCTGCCCTTTGCGGTCAGCGAATACACCGATTTCTACGCAGGCCGAAACCATGCCTTCAACGTGGGCACCATGTTCCGGGGGCCGGAAAACGCCCTGCCGCCGAACTGGCTGCACATTCCCATTGGTTACAACGGCCGCGCATCTTCGGTCGTGGTCTCGGGCACGGATATTCGCCGCCCCTGGGGTCAGTTGAAAGCCCCCGATCAGGACTTGCCCGCCTTCCTGCCCAGTCGCCGTTTTGACATCGAGCTTGAGATGGGCGCGATTGTCGGAACGCCCTCGGATGGTCCGATCACCGTGCAGGAAGCGGATGACAATATCTTCGGTTACGTGCTTCTGAATGACTGGTCTGCGCGCGACATTCAGGCATGGGAATATCAGCCGCTGGGCCCGTTTCAGGCAAAGGCCACGGCAACCTCGATCAGCCCGTGGATCGTGACCAAGGCGGCGCTCGAGCCATTCCGCTGTGACACGCCACCCCGCGAGTTCGAGTTGCTGGATAACCTCAAGGATTGCGGGCCGATGCTCTATGACATCGATCTGGCGATCACCATGGCACCTGCCGGACAACCCGCCACGACGATTGCCCGGACCAATTACAACCAGATGTACTATTCCGCTGCGCAGCAATTGGCGCATCACACCACATCAGGATGCCCCATGAACACGGGCGACCTGCTGGGATCGGGAACCATTTCCGGGCCAACCAAACCTGAACGTGGCTCGTTGCTGGAGCTTAGCTGGGGCGGCAAGGAACCTCTGACATTGGACAGCGGTGAAACCCGCAGCTTCATCGAGGATGGCGACACGTTGACCCTTACCGGCGCAGCCCAGGGCGACGGCTACACGATCGGCTTCGGTGAATGTGTCGGCACCGTTTTGCCCGCTCTTGAAAACCCATATTCACGATAAGGAACCCACCATGGCCAAGGCATTCGCGTCCCAGGGGGACATGTCGGAAAAAAAGATCAGCTTTACTGAAGTCGGAGAAGGGCTCTATGCCTTTACTGCTGAAGGCGATCCGAATTCGGGTGTGATCATCGGTGACGACAGCGTGATGATCGTCGAGGCGCAGGCGACTCCGCGTCTGGCAAATAAGGTTATCGAATGCGTGCGTTCCGTCACCGACAAACCGATCACGCATGTGGCCCTGACCCACTACCACGCAGTGCGTGTTCTGGGCGCAAGCGCGTTCGGCGCGCAGCAGATCCTGATGTCGGACATGGCCCGCGCCATGGTCGTCGAGCGGGGTCAGGAAGACTGGGACAGCGAATTCCAGCGCTTCCCGCGCCTCTTTGAAGGGCATGAAAGCATCCCCGGCCTGACATGGCCCACCACCACCTTCAGCGATACGATGACGGTGTATCTGGGCAACCGCCGGATCGACCTGATGCATCTGGGCCGCGCGCATACGGCAGGCGATATCGTCATCCATGTGCCGGATCAGAACGTGATGTTCACCGGCGATATCGTCGAATATCACTCGGCCTGCTATTGCGGTGACGGTCATTTCAGCGATTGGGGCGACACGTTGGACGAGATCAAGTGGTTCGACGTCGACGCCATCGCACCGGGGCGCGGCGATGCGCTGGTTGGCAAGGACATGGTGAATGCGGCCATCGAGAACACCCGCGATTTTGTCGAAAGCACATACCGGCCGGCGGCGAAGGTCGCGGCGCGCGGAGGGTCCCTGAAAGAGGCCTGGGACGCAGTCCGCGCTGAATGCGATCCGAAGTTCGCCGACTACGCAATCTACGAACACTGCCTGCCGTTCAACGTGGCCCGCGCCTATGACGAGGCGCGCGGCATTGACACGCCCCGCATCTGGACCGCCCAGCGCGACCTCGAGATGTGGGAAGCGCTGCAAGGCTGACGAAAAACGGTCGAGTTTGATCCAGATCGTTTTTTGCGGCGGGATTCGATGGAACCATAAACTAAGACCTCCGGCGCCCGTCGCCGGGGGACAGGACATGCAGCACATCGGTGCATCTGTTTCGGGGGGGAGCCCATGAACAAGATCTTTGAAACGCCGCTTTACGGATATGAACGCAGCCCGGATCAGGACAGCCCGACGCCCGTCAGGCACAAGGTCATCGTGATCGGTGCGGGGCCGGTTGGTCTGGCCGCCGCCATCGATCTGGCCCAGCAAGGGGTCGAAGTTGTGGTTCTGGACGAGAATGACAAAGTCAGCTTCGGCAGCCGCGCCATCTGTTTTTCTCAGCGTACGTTGGAAATCGCAGACCGGCTGGGTTGCGGCCAGCGATTGGTCGACAAAGGCGTGCTGTGGGACCGGGGCAAGGTCTTTTTCGACGACCGTCAGGTCTATGATTTCAACCTTCAGCCGGACGAAGGTTATGCCAACCCGGCCTTCATCAACTTGCAGCAATACCATTTTGAAAACTTCTTTGTGGAACGCGTGCGCGAGTTGCAGGCAAAAGGCGCACCGATTGAAATTCGCGGGCGCAACAAGGTTGACGCAATCGGTACGCACGAAGATCATGTTCGGCTGGAGGTCGAAACCCCCGAAGGCCCCTATACACTCGAGGCCGAATGGCTGATCGCCTGCGATGGTGCCGCGTCGCCCACCCGGCGCATGCTGGGCATCGATTTCGAAGGGCGTGTTTTCGAAGACAATTTCCTGATCGCGGACGTGATCATGGATGCCGATTTCCCTTCGGAACGCTGGTTCTGGTTTGACCCGCCGTTCAATCGCGGGCAATCCGCGCTTTTGCACAAACAACCCGACAATGTCTGGCGTATTGACCTGCAACTGGGTTGGGACATCGACAAGGAACGCGAAAAGCGCCCCGAGAATGTGATCCCGCGCCTCAAGGCGATGCTGGGCGATGACGTCGAGTTTCAGCTGGAGTGGGTCTCAATCTATACGTTCCAGTGCCGCCGCATGGAGAGCTTCCGCAAAGGGCGTGTCCTATTCGCCGGCGACAGCGCGCACCAAGTCAGCCCCTTTGGCGCGCGCGGTGCCAATTCCGGCCTGCAAGACACTGACAACCTGTGCTGGAAACTGAAACTGGTACTGGATGGGAAAGCCCCAGAAAGCCTGCTGGACAGCTACAACGCGGAACGCGTGCACGGGGCTGATGAGAACATCCAGAAATCCAGCCGCTCCACCGATTTCATCACGCCGAAATCCGAAATGTCGCGGGTTCTGCGGGATGCGGTTCTGGACCTCAGCGAGAAGTACGAATTTGCGCGTCCGTTGGTGAATTCAGGACGCCTGAGTCAACCTTGCACCTATGACGGCTCGACCCTGAATTCTGCCGACGCGCTGAATGGCCCAGCCGAAACGCGCCCCGGCTCGGCCTGCCCGGATGCGCCGCTGGGTGATGCGTTCCTGTTGCCCAAACTGGCAGGCAAATTCACCCTTTTGACGATTGATGCGGATGCCCCAGAAGTGCTGGAAGAAGACGGGGTCGAGGTCACGCGGTTGGCGCTGTCGGTCAAGGATGACCAGACCCTGGCGCTGAAACGTCGCTATCTGGGCGACGCAACCAGCGCGGTTTATCTGATCCGTCCTGATCAGCACGTGGCGGCGCGCCGGGACAGTTATGAAGAAAACAGTTTCCGCCATGCAATCCGCAGAGCCTGTGGCAAGGAGTGAGCGCGATGTCAGACCTGATCCTATCCCCGAATATCGACGATGCTGACGACTTCTATGCCGAGCTGCTGGCCGCGCATGAAGGGCTTGAAAAAGCCGGCAGTGACGCGCTGAACGCCCGACTGGTTCTGGTACTGGCCAATCACATCGGCGACAAGGCGGTATTGTCTGACGCTATTCGCGCCGCCACCCTGGCCGACAAGTGACGGATTCGAATGTGAGCAAAACCGTCCTTTATGACTATTGGCGGTCCTCGGCCAGCTATCGGGTGCGGATCGCCCTGAATCTGGCCGGGATCGACTATCGCGCGGTTGTCGTCGACCTGGTGGGCGGCGAACACAAGGGCGATGCCCATATTGCGCGAAATCCACAAGGGTTGGTTCCGGTGCTGGATATTGACGGGCAGCGGCTGACACAGTCTCTGGCCATTCTCGACTATCTGGACAAGACACGTGAATTGAACCTTCTGCCCGACGATGCAGCAGGGCGCGCGCGCGTGCAGGCGCTGGCCTATGCGATTGCGGTGGACATTCACCCTGTTTGCAACCTTTCAGTTGCTCGCCATGCGACCACCCTCAGCAAAGATCCGACCGACATGCCCGGAGAGTGGATGCGGCACTTCATCCGGCCGGGGTTGCAGGCCTTCGAGACCATGTTGGGTGAGTTTGAACAAACCCCCTATTGTGTCGGTTCACAGCCCGGCCTCGCCGACATCTGCCTGATCCCGCAGATCTACAATGCACGCCGGTGGAAGGTCGACCTGTCGGACATGCCCCGTCTGCTGGGTGTCGAAAAGGCCTGCGCCGATCATCCCGCATTTGTTGCGGCGCATCCTGACAGGCACGCACCCCAATAAGCTTGCACAGGTCCTGTGTGCCGGTGTGCCTAGGCGTTCGTCGCAATCGGACTTAGCTTTGTTTCATCAAAGCAAAAGAGGTTCTGATGCCCGAGATCACCGGATACCACGCCCATGTCTATTTCGACGCCGACACGCAGCACACGGCGCAACAGGTCTGCGAAGAGGCCGCGCGTCTGTTCCCCGTCCGGATGGGACGCATGCATAGCCGCAATGTCGGCCCCCACCCGCGCTGGAGCTGCCAATTGAGCTTTGCGGCTGATGCCTTCGATCAGGTCACTCCGTGGTTGATGCTGAACCGGCGGGGCCTTACCGTTTTCACCCACCCGGAAACCGGCGACCATCTGGCCGATCACCGCGATCGCGCGATTTGGATGGGTGAAATGCTGGATCTGGACCTGTCGATCTTTGACACGCTTCAGCCCAGCGCCCGCGCCTGATCCCGCAGAACGAATTTCTGCACCTTTCCGGTTGAAGTCTTCGGCAGGGTGCCAAACACCACGGTCTTGGGCGCTTTGAAATGGGCCATGTTGTCCCGGCAAAAGGCAATCAGCTCTGCCTCGGTCGCGATTGTACCAGGCTTCAGCTCGACAAAGGCACAGGGGGTTTCGCCCCATTTCTCGTCTGGCCGGGCCACAACCGCCGCTTCCATGACTGCCGGGTGTTTGTAGAGAATGCCCTCGACCTCGACGGAGGAGATGTTCTCGCCGCCTGAAATGATGATGTCCTTGGACCGGTCTTTGAGCGCGATATAGCCATCCGGATGCATGACGCCCAAATCGCCGGATGCGAACCAGCCACCCTTGAAGGCCCCATCGGTGGCATCAGGGTTCTTGAGATACCCTTTCATCACCACGTTGCCCTGCATAAAGATCTCGCCCATGGTTTCACCATCCGCAGGCACGGGCTCCATCGTATCGGGATCGGCCACCATCAGGCCAGACAGCGCCGTATACCGCACGCCCTGCCGTACTTTCAGGGCAGCACGGTCTTCGGGTCCCTTGTCGTTCCATTCATCCTTCCAGGCACAAACGACCGAGGGCCCGTAAGTCTCGGTCAGGCCATAAACGTGCGTGACCTCGACCCCCATCGCCTCCATCGCTTCAATCACGGCGGCCGGCGGCGGAGCGCCCGCGGTCATCACCTTGATCTGATGGTCAAAGTCTTTCAGTTCATCCGGCGCGTGGGCCAGCATGTTCAAAACGATGGGAGCACCGCAGAAATGGGTGACCTTCTCATCACGGAATGCCGCATAGATCGGCTCGGCACGCACGGCGCGCAGACAGACGGACACGCCCGCATTGGCGGCCATGGCCCAGGGGAAGCACCATCCGTTGCAGTGAAACATCGGCAAGGTCCACAGATAGATCGAATGCTTGGGCATATCCCAGTCCAGCAAATCCGATTGTGCATTCAGCGTGGCGCCGCGGTGGTGATAAACCACGCCCTTGGGATTGCCCGTTGTGCCGGACGTATAGTTCAGCGTGATCGCGTCCCATTCATCCTCGGGCAGTGACCAGTCAAATTCGGGGTCTCCCTCTGATATCAGGGCGTCATAGGTCAGGCTGCCAAGCCTTTCACCGCCTTCAAAGCTGGGATCCTCGATGTCGATTACCAGAATATCATGATCAACCTGCTCCAGCGCCTCTTTCACGACGCCGGAAAACTCGGGTTCAACCAACAAGGCCTTGGCTTCGGCGTGGTTCAGGATGAAAGCGACTATCGGAGCATCCAGACGCGTGTTGATGGCGTTCAAAACGGCACCCGCCATGGGCACACCAAAATGCGCTTCGTACATCTCGGGGATGTTTGCGGCGATAATTGAAACGGTATCACCCTTTCCGATACCCCGCGCATTTAGGGCCCCCGCCAGCCGGCGGCACCGGGCATAGGTTTCAGCCCAAGTATACCGCCGCTCACCATAAACGACCGACGGGTAATCGGGATAAACCTGCGCCGTGCGCTCAATGAACGAGAGGGGCGACAAGGGTGTGTAATTCGCCCGGCATTTGTCCAAATGACGCTCATAGATATTCGTCGCTGCCAACTGCTGATCCTCCCTGCACTCGGTTTGCGCGACTTGAGCACAAACTTGGTGCTCTGACAAATCCGTAGTATTACGATACCCTTATTGACTGGCAATACGGGATGGTGCGATCTGGCCCTACTTAGATCCGACCATTCGCGGTGATCTGAAGCATCTTAAACATATGCCGGGGCACGCCATTTCCGCACCCCGTGCACCGCACCTCACTGAAAGGACTTGTCATGGACGGCACGTTCAACGAAAACGATCTTTCCCGCGTGGTCGAAGCCGACCGCGCCCATATCTGGCATCATCTGATCCAGCACAAACCCTTTGAAACCAATGACCCCCGCATCATTGTCGAAGGCAAGGGCATGCGCGTCTGGGACCAGAAAGGCAAAGAGCATCTGGATGCGGTTTCCGGCGGCGTCTGGACTGTCAACGTCGGCTATGGCCGCGAATCGATCTGCAAGGCCGTTTATGACCAGCTGATGAAGCTGTGCTATTTCGCCAATTCGGCCGGCTCTATCCCCGGCGCGATCTTTGCCGAGCAACTGATCGACAAGATGCCCGGCATGAGCCGCGTGTATTACACCAACTCGGGCTCTGAAGCGAACGAGAAGGCGTTCAAGATGGTGCGCCAGATCGCGCACAAGAAGTACGGCGGCAAGAAGACCAAGATCCTGTATCGTGACCGCGATTATCACGGCTCGACTCTGGCGACCATGTCGGCAGGCGGTCAGGACGAGCGCACCGCACAATACGGCCCCTTTGCGCCTGATTTCGTGCGCGTGCCCCACTGCATGGAATACCGCAAGCACGAGCTGGACGGCGCCCCCGAAGAGAACTTTGGCGAATGGGCCGCAGATCAGATCGAACAGGTCATCCTGCGCGAAGGCCCCGACACCGTCGGCGCACTGTGCCTCGAGCCGGTGACCGCAGGTGGCGGCGTGATCGAAGCGCCCGAAGGATACTGGCAGCGCGTGCAGGAGATCTGCAAGAAATACGACGTGCTGCTGCATATCGACGAGGTTGTCTGCGGCGTGGGCCGCACCGGCACATGGTTCGGTTATCAGCAATACGGCATCAAGCCGGATTTCGTGACCATGGCCAAGGGCGTCGCCTCGGGCTATGCCGCGATTGCCTGCATGGTCACCACCGAGGAAGTCTTTGACATGTTCAAGGATGATGCTTCGGACCCGATGAGCTATTTCCGCGACATCTCGACCTTTGGTGGCTGCACTGCCGGTCCGGCGGCTGCGATCGAAAACATGCGCATCATCGAGGATGAAAACCTGCTGGGCAATTGCGCGGCCATGGGTGACCGCATGATGGGCAACCTTCAGGCGCTGATGGAAAAACACAAGGTCATTGGCGACGTGCGCGGCAAGGGCCTGTTCTTGGGTGCCGAGCTGGTCGCAGACCGTACCAGCAAAGAGCCTGTGGACGAGAAACTGGCACAGGCGGTTGTGGCCGACTGTATGAACCAGGGCGTGATCATCGGTGTCACAAACCGCTCGATCCCAAGCCGCAACAACACGCTGTGCTTCTCGCCTGCCCTGATCGCCACGACAGATGACATCGACCAGATAACCGACGCGGTCGATGGCGCGCTGGGGCGTGTGTTCGGGTGAGTTCCCTCAATGAATTTACGAAAACCGGCGCTGAATGCGCCGGTTTTTTTTGCGTTCGCGTGGCATCTACGCGGGCTTTCCTGCCATTCGTCTAATTTCTCAGACTTCTGAGAATTCGTTGATAGAACGCGCCGTGTGCATCTTCAGCGGTAGGTTCGGTGATCAATTCCCAATCCAAATCCAGTGTTCCAGCCGGAACTAGTTGCCGCGCGATCTCGGCTGGTGTGGTTTCATCGCTGGTTCCGTTCTCCCAATCATGAAAAGCCGATGAGTATCGAACGACCGCCCCGCTGGTTGGCAAATCGAGCGAACCTCCCTCGGCAAAAAACGTCAACCCGTCACCCATTTCTTCCCCTATGAGCTTGAGCCTAGGTCCCAATCGATGTTTGAGGATGGCGACAAAAACTATCGCAGCCGAAAACGTGAATTTATCGACAAGCACAACAACCTGCCTGCTTGCGTTTTCAGAGATGGCGTCGATCAAGGGCATCGTTTTGAGAAAGTCGCCACCAGTGTTTCCACGAATGTCAATCAAGAGCGTTTTTTCCGAGCAAACGCTTACTTGTTCTGCTGCACCTGAGATGGCTTTCGGCAGCGCACCTTCTCCTGAATCGAAAAAACTGGGCAACAGTATCGAAAGCCCAAGTCCCCGCCAGCCCTTAGTCTCCACAAGTCTCTCGGGTGTCCAAGCCGGATCGGCCCGGCCATGCTCGTTTCTCGGGTAGAGCGTTGATGCAGGAACCGTATGACCGTTTTCCACTTTGAATTCGGATATCTGACCGTTCTCGTCTTGCACGCGATACTCGGTCGTTTCGTCTTTTGAGGAAAAACCGAGACGAGCCAAAGCATAGGGCCACACGAGTATAATCGATCCGATTACCCGTTTCCTTTGGCGCGTTCCTGCCAGAAATGTTTCTGAGGCGGCTTCGATTTGGCTTAACGGTGTGCCGTTGACTGCAACCAGCTTTCCTCTGGGCGCAGTTGTTTCTGGTGCCGTACCAACTAACTGGATGGCAGTTCCGATGCTCACGAATCTCAGCGGGAGCACCGAGATGGCATCATTCGGAATCAGCCGCGTGTGCCCGTTGTCGGGAAGCGCCAGTAGGCGCATTGTTGAAAACAGAAAGGCCTCTTTCAGACCTTCTGAAGCGTATCTTCGGGCATCACTAATGCAACTGTCTATCGCCGTCTGTTCGATCCGCCGAAAGCTGGGATCGCGTGGCAAGGCAGTTTCTAAAACTTGCTCAAAGTCTTGTACCAGCGACATAGTTTAAGGTGCGCACGACTGCTGGACGATGTCCAGAGTGTGCTTAACACCGACGTCCAATCTATGGAAAACAAAAAAGCCGCCCCAAATGGGACGGCCTTTCCTTCACTGTCTCTCGAAAGAGAATCAGGCGGTCAGAGCTGCCTGAGCTTTGGCGACGATCGCGCCGAACGCTTCCGGTTCGTGCACGGCCAGGTCGGCCAGAACTTTGCGGTCCACCTCGATACCGGCCAGGTTCAGGCCGTTGATGAAGCGGGAATATGTCAGTGCTTCGTCATGCGAACGGACAGCAGCGTTGATACGCTGGATCCATAGCGCGCGGAAGTTGCGCTTGCGGTTCTTGCGGTCGCGGGTTGCATACTGGTTGGCCTTGTCGACGGCCTGACGCGCAACCTTGAAGGTGCTCTTGCGGCGGCCATAGTAACCTTTGGCGGCCTTGATGACCTTCTTGTGACGGGCGTGAGTTACGGTTCCACCTTTAACGCGGGACATCTCTTAATCTCCTCTTAGCGGTCGTAGGGCATGTAGCCCTTGACGATCTTGGCGTCGGGGGCGGACAGGGTGGTGTTGCCACGGGCATCGCGGATGAATTTCTTGGTCCGCTTGATCATGCCGTGCCGTTTGCCGGCCTGGCCAGCAAGGACCTTACCGGTCGCAGTCACCTTGAAGCGCTTTTTGGCGCTCGACTTGGTCTTCATCTTAGGCATTTCCGTCTCCTTTTTCGGGTTCGGTTCCAGACGCGACTCGGCATGCCATCTCGGCCGGTCACGCGATCAGAAGCGCCGTTTACGCAAGTTCGGTCATACTGGCAAGGGGGTTTGGATCAGATTCTGCGCTTTTTGCCGGCTGATCGGGCACTGGGGCGACAAAGGCCGCCCCAGTGATTGGGTTTAGTGTTCGAATTTCCGGATTTCACCGGTTTTCAGGCGCTCGGAATACGAGGCCAGCTCCTGACGCACCACTTTCATCAGGAAGTAGAGCGCAAAGACGTTGACCACCGCCATCGCAAAGATCGCCGCATCCGAGAAGTCGATGACCGGGCCAAGGTTGGCTGCGGCACCGATGACGACGAAGATGCAGAAGATGATCTTGAACACCAGCTCTTTGGTGTGGCCCTCACCGAACAGGTAAGTCCAGGCCTTGAGGCCATAGTAGGACCAGCTGATCATGGTCGAGAAGGCAAACAGGATCACCGCAACCGCCAGGATATACGGGAAGAAACCGAACGCGCTGCCGAAGGCGGCAGAGGTCAGGCTGACACCCGAGTTGCCGTCAACAGTGGCAATCGCCGTGCCGGCCTCATTCAGCATATAGTTGCCGGTTTCGGGATCGATGATCAATTGCTGGGTGATGATGATAACCAGAGCGGTCATCGTGCAGATCACCACGGTGTCGATGAACGGCTCCAGCAATGAAACGAAGCCTTCGGTGATCGGTTCCTTGGTCCGAACAGCCGAGTGCGCAATCGCTGCCGAGCCAACACCCGCTTCGTTCGAAAACGCCGCACGTTTGAAGCCCTGGATCAGCGCCCCGACCATGCCGCCTGCAACACCCAGACCGGTGAAGGCGCCGGCGAAGATCTGACCAAAGGCCCAGCCGATCATATCCGCATTCATCAAGATGATGACCAAAGCGGTCAGAACATAGAGAATGCCCATGAATGGCACCACCTTCTCGGTCACCCGTGCGATAGACTTCAGGCCGCCGACGATGACCATGAAAACAACCGCTGCGAAGACCAGCCCGGTAATCCAGCCCGGATAGTCACCTACGATTCCCGCGATCTGCTGATGCGCCTGATTGGCCTGGAACATGTTGCCCCCACCCAGCGCGCCAAGGATACAGAAGATCGAGAACAAAACCGCCAGGATCTTGCCACCCGGCAAGCCCAGTTCGTTGAACCCTTTGGACATATAGTACATCGGGCCACCCGAAACGGTGCCGTCTTCGTACTCGTTGCGGTACTTCACGCCCAGCGTACATTCGGTGAATTTCGACGCCATCCCCAGAAGACCCGCCAGGATCATCCAGAAGGTTGCGCCCGGTCCGCCGATGCCGACGGCAACAGCAACACCCGCGATATTCCCCAGACCGACCGTACCGGAAAGCGCCGTAGCCAGAGCCTGAAAATGGCTGACCTCGCCCGCATCATTGGGGTCGGAATAGTCACCTTTGACAAGACTGATTGCGTGGCCAAAAAACCGCATCTGCACAAAAGCAAAATACAGCGTGAAAACCGTCGCAGCGATCACCAGCCACATCACGATCCATGGGAAACTGGTCCCGGGGAATGGCGCGAAGATGAAGCTGACGAATGGACCGGTCAGATTAGCGAAAGTCTGGTTGATTTTTTCATCAAGCCCCGGAGCTTCTTGCGCAAAGGCAGGGCTGGCGACAATAGCGGCTGCCATTGAGGCGCCGAGTTGTTTAAGCATTCTCATTTTGTCCCTCCCTTCAGTTCACAACCGTGACCGGAACATCGGCATGCATCACAAGGTTCTGGGTCGAGCTGCCGAAGATACGTTTCTTGATCCCGTCCGCCGAAGACCGGCCGACAACGATCTGCGAGCCGCCCATTTCCATTGTAATGGCGTTCAAGGTCTCGGCCACGTCGCCGTGGCGAACAACACCCTGCGCTTCAAAACCAGCCTCTCTGAGGGCCTCAACGGCAGGTGTCACGACCCGCGACGTTGCCAGATCAACCTCTTCTTCCCGTCGCTTGTGACGCTGCGCGTTTTCTTCCGGTGTCTGAAAGGTGTAAGGGGACCATTCAATCACATAAGCGACCACCAGTTCACACGACCCGATCAACTTTGCCAAATCCTTGGCAAAGGTAATCACGCGCTCACCGGTCTCTGTCCCGTCGAGTCCTATGACAATCTTTGTTGTCATGTCGTTCCTCCATTATTTTTCATTTGGCCGAGGCCCGTGCCCCCGGCAGGGCAGCCGGAACTTGGAACTTTCAATAAGACCGCCCTTTGGTAAGTATCAGGAATTTTCACTAGGAATTGGGGATTTTTTTGGTCTATATTCAGTGGAAATTGTCGTTTTACACTAAAATAACAGGAAGTTTTACTGATTAGTAGAGAATTGGACAATATCGATCAACGCATCCTGCACGAGCTTGAGGCCAATGGCCGGCTCTCAATAGTTGAGCTTGCGGCGCGCGTAAACCTTACAAACACGCCCTGTTCCGAGCGTGTGAAACGACTGGAAAAGAACGGCTATATCAAGGGCTACAGCGCCATCGTCGACAAAGAGAGAATGGGGCTGGCCCTTCTGACCGTCGTACAGGTTTCGTTGACCGCAACGGCCGAGCAATCCCTGGAAAAATTCAACGAGGCCGTTCGCGATGTGCCGGAAATCGAAAGTTGCCTGATGGTGGCAGGGTCGTTCGATTATCTTCTGACTGTCCGCACCCGCGATATCGCGCATTTCCGGATGATACTGGGTGAGAAAATCAACAAGCTGCCCGGGATTCACCAAACCAGCTCTTTCACGGTCATGGAGGCCGTGAAAGAGCCGGTTGGCCAACGGGTGTCCGGGCCTTGATACCCGTTCCGGTTATTCGGGATCCGTGCTGTAGATCAGTCGCTCGTCACAGGGCGCCACGCGCAGAATGTTGGTGGTGCCCGGTACGTTGAACGGCACCCCGGCGGTGACAACGATCTGGTCGGTTTCAGTTGCAAAGCCCCCTGCCCTTGCGGCGCGCGCTGCGTTTACAACCGCGCTTTTGAACCGCTCGAGCTCGGGCGTCATGACGCAGTTGCAACCCCAGCTCAGGCAGAGTCTGCGCGCCGTTCCCATCAGCGACGTCATCGCGATAATCGGAACACCGGGACGTTCGCGCGCGGTCAATGCGGCTGTCGTGCCACTTTGCGTAAAGCAGCAGATCGCCTTGATATCGGTTTTCTCGGCTATTTCACGCGCGGCGGCAACAATCCCGTCCGCAACGGTGGTGCCCTTGGCGGTACGCGAGGCCGCGATGATCTGCGTATACGTCGGGTCGGCTTCAACTTCGATGGCAACCTTGTTCATCGTCTGCACCGCTTCGATCGGATACGCACCGGCTGCCGATTCCGCGCTGAGCATGATGGCATCGGTGCCTTCGTAGATCGCCGTCGCAACGTCCGACACTTCGGCACGGGTCGGCATCGGGCTTTCGATCATGCTTTCCAGCATCTGTGTGGCGACGATGACGGGCTTGGCTGCCCCGCGGCATTTACGGACCAGTCGTTTCTGGATCGGAGGCACGGCAGAAACAGGCAGTTCCACGCCCAGGTCGCCGCGTGCCACCATGATCCCGTCCGACGCATCAAGAATATCGTCAAACGCCTCAACTGCCGCAGGTTTTTCAATCTTGGACAGGATCGCTGCGCGGCCATCCGCAAGCGCGCGAGCCTCGAAAACGTCTTTGGCGCGCTGCACGAAGCTCAGCGCCAACCAGTCGACACCCAGTTGGCAGACAAACTCCAGATCCTCTCGGTCCTTGGCCGACAAAGCCGCCAGCGGCAGCACCACATCAGGAACGTTGACGCCCTTGCGGTTCGAGATCGTGCCACCCACCTCGACCGTGCAATTTGCAAAATCCTGCCCGCAGTCCTGAACGATCAGTCGGATCTTGCCGTCATTCACCAGCAGGCGCGCGCCCGGCTCAAGCGCCGCGAAAATCTCGGGATGCGGCAGGCAGACCCGGTTGATGTCGCCCGCAGCAGGGTCGAGGTCGAGCCGGAAGGACGCACCTTCTTCCAGCTCCTCTGCCTCATTGGCAAAGACACCAACGCGCAGCTTGGGCCCCTGAAGGTCGGCCAGAATGGCAATCGGGCTGTCCAGATCTTTTTCCACCTGCCGAATAATCTTGTGCCGTTCGCGGATCTCATCATGGCTGCCATGGCTCATGTTCAAACGAAAGACATCCGCGCCAGCCTCGTGCAGGGCACGAATCGTGTCATAGTCATTTGACGCTGGCCCCAGCGTCGCCACGATTTTCACATTTCTTAGGCGTCGCATTGGCATAGACCTCCTTACGTCATCTCAAGTTTGCAGATCAGCTTACGCAAAATGTTACCGCAAACATCATCTCGATGCTTATTGCGCAATTCCCTTTTCAAAGCAACTGCCCTACACCAGCGGCAAACAAGATGACAGGCTCATGACATACACTCCATTTTTCGTCCACGGTGCGGATCGCCCGTCTCGCTGGCTGATTACATGCGACCATGCAACCAATACTGTTCCCCCTGACGTAAATGGCGGCGATCTCGGTCTGCCGCGCGAAGATATGGAACGCCATATCGCCTATGATGTCGGCGCGTATGAGGTGTCGAAACACTTGGGCGATATCCTGAACGCGCCTGTGATTGCCGCCAACTTCTCGCGGCTGGTCATCGATCCGAACCGGGGTGAGGACGATCCCACGCTGTTGATGAAGCTCTATGATGGGTCAATCATACCCGGAAATCGCCATGCAGATGATGACGAGCGCGAACGTCGCCTGAATATGTGCTACCGCCCCTACCACGAGGCACTGGCACAAATGGCGGCCCTGCCCCATGCTGTGATCGTTTCGATGCATTCCTTCACCCGCCAGCTGCGCGGTCGTGAGGCGCGCCCGTGGCACATTGGCGTGCTGCACACCTCGGACGAGCGGTTCTCTGGCCCGCTGATCGAAAGGCTTCAGGCCGAGGAAGATCTGTGCGTTGGCGTCAACCAGCCGTATACCGGAGTTCTGCCGGGGGATGCGATCGACAAACACTGTACCGCGTTTGGACGCCCCAACGCACTGATCGAGCTGCGCAACGACTTGATCGCAGACCATGCGGGGCAAAGGGAATTGGCCGAGCGATTGGCGGTGATCCTGCAAGATGCATTGGAAGCCAGCGACCTTTGACCGCAAGTCCTGCGCGTGCTTTTCCGCTCATCACGCTGTTGTGAGCACGGCCTTCATGTCCCATATCAACTGGGAAAGGGGGTCATCATGACACAAGAGTTTTTGACGACGTTTTTTGGTTGGATGGCCGTGCTCAATATCGCGGTGCTTCTGTTTACCACCCTGATGGTTCTGCTTTTGCAGGATTGGATTGCCGACATTCACGGCAGGATGTTTCGGATGGAACGCCCGGATGTGAAACGCGCCTATTTCAGGTATCTTGCGAACTACAAAATCCTGACGCTGGTTTTCTGCATCGTGCCTTGGCTAGCATTGAAATTGATGTGAAAAGGCGCTTCGGCCCGTCCGTTTCTTGTAACGGGTCCACTGGATTGTTAGGTCAGAAGCAACTCATTCGCCATCCGGAGCCAGATCATGGACAAGCAAACCGAAATTGAACTTCAGGCTGCCGCATTTCGCCGGTTGCAAAAACACCTGATGGAAGACCGCACGGACGTTCAGAACATCGACATGATGAACCTCGCCGGGTTTTGTCGCAACTGCCTGTCGCGCTGGTACCAGGAAGCGGCAAACGAAAAGGGAATCGAACTGGGCAAGGATGGAGCCCGCGAGATTTTCTACGGCATGACGATGGATGAATGGAAATCGAAATATCAAACCGAGGCCAGCCCCGAGAAACAGGCCGCCTTCAAGGTTGCGTTCGAAGAAAACGTCGGCACGAAAGACTGACAACGCAGAGCTCAAAAAGGCCCGCCGATCCGGCGGGCCTGTTGATTTGGATTACCGTTTCAAGCTGTTGTGCCACGCCCGCCATACGCTTATTCGAGGCCCCTGGCCCAGACCGACAGATCAGAAGTCATGCGAAAAGCCCGTTTGCCTTGCCAAAATCAAGGTAGCACCTTTTGCTACGCAGGTTGTCGAGCACGTCTTCACCGGCGGAATTAGTATCTGAATGATACTCGGTAATTCCGGTGCCCTCTAACATACGATTCATCAAGTTGAACAAACCGCAAACTTGTATAGCGTCAAACAGCGCATTCTCGGACCAGCCGGCATCGTAGACTGCTTTTGCATCGGCTTCAGTCATGCGGGAGGGGCTGGTTGTTAATTTCCCGGAATAAGCCAGAATGGGTTTTAGACTGTCGTCGATATCCGCGCTTTCAAGATCATCCATCAAATCCTCGATGGTGCTGACATCAATGCCGAAAGCCTTGGCATGCACGGTGTGCGCGCCATGACAAAAAGCGCAGGCGTTCAATCCGGAGACATAGGCTGCAATGATCTCTCGTTCCGCGATGCTGAGTTCACTGTCGCCCCGCATGACACGATTTTGGTACTCTGCCAGAGGTCCAAGTTTCTCCGGGAAAGCGCGATAGACGTGGCCCAGATTCGCGTCTTCGGGCATGGACGGAAACAGGTTTTTCATTTCAACCTCTCGAAAATCAGTATCTTGCATCCTAGCTGGGCTCCGGGCTTTCGCAAACAAGCAACCTTTTGCATGTCGCAAGGCGGCATGGAGTAGTTGGTGTTATCCCCGAGTATTGCAGTCAATTGCCGCGTTACACGGTGTCAGAGTGCGCAAACTGTTGGCTAGCTTTAGGCATGCACGGAGTGCCTGGACCTGTTTTGGAAGCTGTGGAAGCCTGTGACTGAAGATCCAGCCATTGCCGCAAACACGGGGGTTCCGGGTGGCCACAAGACGTTGGACACCTAGCGTGGTTTGGCCTTCAATCCACGCTCCTTGCCCAAAACAGACATCTTTAGCAGTCACATTACGATCCTTCACGAACTCTGGGTTCGGTCAGGTACCGAGCCGCTCGCCCACTATTGGAGCTGCAAAATATCCGGAACGCAGAGTTTTCGTTTGGCCGGCATTTTATCCGCACCATCAGATCGTTTCAGCCTTTTCGGCCCATCCTTGACCTTGACGTTCGGCTTGGACAATGGACCCTTCAAAGTCACTGGCCAGGGGCTTTTTGAAAGGGGTTCGCCAATCTTTCGGGGTTGCAGATTCAAATCCAGAGATTTTCCCGCCACATTAACATCGCCAAAGACAACAACCTGGACATGATCTGTTTCCAGGGTCGTTTGTTTTGTCGAAAAGTTTCCATTTGAAATACTGATCGGCGCGCGCAAGCATACGATTGGAGCAACCTTTTGTTTTTCTTTTGTAAATACCCAAGGTAAGACCCCAAGCCCCGCCAGATCCAGAAGCTGCGTTTCGATAGAGCCATCCCGCATTGAAACTGTGGCGCTGCCATTCATGGTGTTGGCAAAGTGTTTTGGTGAATCAGTTCCGCCGGTCACCGAAAAATCAGCATAGATCGTACCGCTGGCGCCCTTTTCGAAGTTCAGATTGTGGAGGATGTCATCCAGCTGCCAGCCGCCCGCCTTGCCGGTCAAAGTAAGCAGATGCGCGTCATTCGACAGATCCATTTGCCCGCTGACGTCGAAATGGGCGCCTCCGTATTCAAACTTCAACGGCCCGGCCTTAAGCTCTTCTTCGTTGAGAGTCAGATCACTCTGCAAACTGCTTATGCCTCTGGCGCCTTCGATATGCCGAAGATCAATATCAACATCCATATCCATACCGGACAAGAGAATTGAACGGCCGATAGGTTCAAGCGTCACATCTCTCAGTGGACCGGCGGCACTGTCTTCTTGATCGGCATCTTCCTCGTCCGCCTCTGAACCGCCTAACTTCCTCAACTGTGCGACGGCCTGAATGATGGTACGAATCTGATCTACCTTGATCAGCTCACTTTCAATAGTACCCCGCAATACAGGGTCACTTGTTGCATCATCAAGGTCGGCCACGATTTGCAGGGCAGAGTCGGCTACCTCGACAGCAGCATTTGCGTTCCAATCAGTGCCCTGGCTGACAAGCCCGATTTCAAACCGCGCAGGACCGGTTTCGACACGTTCAAGTGACAGCGCCTCCAACAGATCCGCCCCGGATGGGACATCGACATCAATTGCCAGATCCAGATCCTCGAATTTGAGCACGTTCTTGACCTTGCCATGCACCTCGAGATTCCAGACTTCCGTTTCGCTTGTCCGGCCATCCAGATTCGTTAAAGACAGCTGATTTATGCCGCCGTTCAAATGAAAGTTGCCGGAAAACCTGCCAAGCTGGTCGTCCGGCCCTAACAACTCTGGAGAGATCAGACTGCTTGCCGGAATATCCATCAGACCTTCAGCTGATATGCCTTGCAACCTCAGCGCATCATCGACCGAGCCGTTCAAAATGACAAACGGATCAGCGGGGTTCCCAATTCTTAGGTTGATGCTTCCAACACGCAAGGCGCCTTCGGGTGTTCTGGATAGCTCGGAAAACTTGATTGGAGGCGGGCCTTCGCCCGAGGTGTCCAATGTGAACCCGTTGGTTTTGATAACCATTTGTCGCTGAGGAACCTGCCCAGGAACACTGTCCATTACCATATCAACTGCAACAAGTTTAAGATCATATCGTGATGCGGCGGGGGCTGGTTCAGCATTTTCCGGGTACAACCGAATACGTGTTGTCAGCGATACATCTTCGGGGTTTCCCAATTCCCCGATTTGCCCGTTCAGCGAGAGGCTTTGACCACCATCCAACTCCGCCAGCACGGCCAGATCATCGATCCGGGAAGTGCCGTTAGCCGTTTGGAACGTTGCGCCGATACGCCCAGAGCCTTCCAATACTCGATCAAGTTTCAGGATATCGAGAAGCTGACCAAGTTCCACAATCTCTATCGTCGTCCTCACCTCAAGCCCGGCTTCCGTAGGGACTTCTTCGGCAAGAATAGAGACTTGTTCAAAAACCGCTGTTATCCGAAACGGGTCTTCCGCTGGAAACGCTCCGCTGAGCTCAAACCTCTCGCCGTTCAGCGAACCTTCCCCAGCAGCAGAGGCCGTGTTGGTTTGATCGTCACGCTTCAAAAGCAGTTCAGGAAGCTGCAGATTCAGTTCAAGCCCATTCAATTCATTCTGATAAAAAATGGTGATGTCGGTCAGGTCAACTGTGCGGTCCGACAGAATTCCGGCGACCGGTAGCGTCGGAGGTTTTGCGGTTTGCGAAGCTGCTGCATTCGGTTGAGAAACAGAGTGCCAATTTCCAACGCCATCCTTGTCAGTGATCAGGTTCAGGTGAAGACCCGAGACAGAGAGGCCACTTAGAGAAAGCTTATTGTTCCAGAGGTCACGCGCGGAAACCTCGAATTCAAGTTTGTCGATTGCCGCCAGCTTCGCATCTGCTTCCGGCGCCCCGGGTAGTACCAACCCCGCCGCTGATATCTGCAACTGCCGACCCAGACCGAGACGCACTTCATCTTCTATTCTGACATCCTGACCAAGTTTCTTACTGATCAGGTTCTCGACAAAAGTGGCCCTGACCGAAGAAAACAACGCGGAGGACAGGAATAGCCCGGCCGCAAAGACAGAAACAAGCGCAACAGCGCAACAAATGAAAACACCTTTGGCAACGTATCTCACGCTTCTCTCCCAAGGTTCCAAGTCATCTTGAGCATCCTCATCAGACTGGTCCAAGTTGATTGTTAGTGCATCATCGGCCTGTAATCCATTGGGATGATGGATTTAGGTGCACTAAAGCGATAACCACGTTGGCTGAGTGAGCAATTTTTTGTTGCGATGTCTTCTCGATAGTTCAATTGGTGTTCATGCGGCGAGCGGGTCGTAAATGACTTCGCCGTTTGAGCGGGTCACATTTAAAAGAAGCAAAGAGTTGTCATCCTCAGCAATACCGTCGCAAGCGCCGATCTATCCGCAGTGTCGACATGCTTGTTGTCGGCTCCAAACCAAAAAGGCAATGGAAATCGGTACGCGAGCGTCTTTAACGTTAATATCACTCAGTATGGTGTTAAATCATGGATTAAGAGCATTTATCCAAATCTAATAGATAAGATTTGCCCCTTAGGAATCGTTTTATGCGTCTTTTGTGTCTGTGAGTTTCGTTTTGCGAGGCTGTCGCGGAGAAGCCATTGATCCATTGGATCAGTTGGATTGATTTTGGTTTGAGGGTTTGTTTTGGGAATTGCGACGCAGGTTGCGGGAGCAGGATTTGACCTTTGCCGAACGTCAACGAAACTCCTTTTCTAGAGAAGCCCATCGGAGCGGTCTTTTGCTTCATTATGAACAGACTGTTTTCCGCAAATGACCGCTGTGACCGTTATAACTAGCGGTTATGAAACCGGATCAAGTTTTGCAACAAGTCCATAGAGGTAACTGGTCTCAGGGCGGAAGATCTTACTCACCGGCAGCCGCAATTGGTTGGGCATTTCGGAAGAGTTCGAGCATATATAGGGCCTTACGATCGCATTCACCACGCGGTGTAGAGCTCCACGGCTTTGGCATTGAGGCTATAATGCGCCTCGATGTTCGAAGCACCGTCGTAAAACACAACGTTGCTTTTGCTATCTTCAGCTACCAACTCTCCCTCAATCCAGAAAGCGTCGAAGATTGAGCTAAAAGCGAGGCCCTGCGGATAGTTCACATGTACAATCTGGTTTGCCGGCGGGGTAGGTGTGTGAACGCAGGCCCCTGCGACAGGCACGAAGAGAAATTCGGTAACTTTTGTCTCATCAAAAGCAAGCGGGACGACATAACCCGGGAGGCGGATAAATTTTCCGAGAATTTCCGGATTAGGGCCGCGTCCTGCACGGCCATTCTGCCTAATAATCTTACGGCGTTTTTTCATCAGACCTTCAACATCGACGTTATGCATGGAGAGGAGTTTCAGGGCAGCTTCGTGGCGTTTTATGAATGCCGAGTTTTCGCGCTCGCGCGGCGATGAAGTACGCCATTCGACATGGGTACGCATTGCATCGAGCAAGAAAGGAGGCAGGTCAGCAAAGGGTGTTTCGCTCAAAACATGCGGCGGTTGCAGATCTCGCCAACCGATAACACGCCCCCCCGCCGACATGCTATGCGGCGGAGCACTGATCGGTGCTCTCGTTAAAATAGGCGGCGCAGCAAGCGGATCTAAGGGAACGCCAAAGTTTTGTTGACCTGCAATCGCGCGCTGCCGCGCCTTCTCGACGCTTTGCGCCGATACTGGAAAAGTTATAAGGCCGAACAGCGCGACCATCGCCAGCGCATACGCGACTTTCATCATCCCTCAGACACCCTTACGCTGGTGACCGCCACGCCACGGCGTAGTTTTTCGTCGTCACCTTCTTCCCAGACCGGCTCTGTCAGCTCTTTGTCCGGTTCGCCGTCACGATCAATGTCGTAGACCAACTCACCGCCCATATAGGTCTGCAGCACTTCGATCTTATGAAAATCGAAGATATTCTCTAAGGCCTGCTTCCGGATGTCGCGGTCAAGCACAATGATATCCGCAAGCTTGCCTTCCTCAAGACTACCTAACACATCGCCGCGATCCTGAAGGCGCGCACTGCCCAGTGTTGAGCCATGGATAACCTCATCAAAGGTCAATGGCTCTCCGGGCATTACAAGACCGCCGGGTGTTCCCATCGCCTGCCGTGTCATGCCGATCTCCATACCTTCCCACGGTGAAAACACCGGCGAGGTTGGTGCGTCAGGCCCAAATCCGTACTCCATGAACTCGGTCACGAGCTTGAACTGGTACATGCGCTCCAAAACCTCTTTCGGCAGGTTCTGGCTGGTAACATTGAGGAAGTATTCCTCGGTCGGATCAGCCCAGTGAAGTTGAAGCTGTCCGGAAACTCCAAGCCGGGACATGCGCCGCGCGTTGTCGATCGACAAATGGTCGACATGGGTGAAAATTTGGGGGATGTCGTCGCGCACGGGTTCGCCAGTTTCATGTGCAAATTCCAGCGCGTCGAGCGAGCGGCGGATCCCTGCATTCCCTTCAACATGGAGCATCAGGGTAAAATTGCGCTCTGTCAGAGCGTCAAAAATCTCTGCAAGATTGTCTGGATGGAAGTTCATATCTGGCCTTGTGCCGTCCAAATACGGGCCTTCCATGTAGGCGAAGCGCCCCGGCGTTCCATCGATGGCGAATTTGACAGTGTTCGCATGGAGAATGCTGGAGTCAACGCCTGCATCCTCGACGGCGGCCCGCCGCATCTCCAATTGTTCGATCATTGCGGTATCACCCTCAGGCGTGCCGGTGCCCCAGAACACCATTGCCAACTCGTGCCTGAGTGTTAATTCACCTTTTTGCGCCAGACGGACGTAGACGTCATCCGCACCCTCCTTGGACCCGGCAGCAGCCTCCGTCGCTCCTGTAACCCCAACCGCGTTGAGAACGCGGGCGGCGCCACGGATCGCTGCTTCCTGTTTCTCGAAGGAATAGAGTTTATGCTGCTCGACGAATCCAGTCGAAAGATGCGCTTTCTCCTGCAAAAGACCAGAGGGTTCATCACCTGCTTCGTTAAGCGGCATGTAGCCGCCTTTCGGTGGCTCCCAATCGGCAGTGATCCCAAGGTATTCCAGGGCTTTCGTCGAATACCAGCCGTTATGTTGAGTATTGTCCGAGATCAATGCAGGACGCCCCCCCACGATTTCGTCCAGTTCCTCCTTATTTGGGTTCTGGAAATGCGCATCTGACCAACCGCCCCCGATAACCCATTCATCCGGCCCAAGTGTCGATGCATATTCCCGGATGACTTCGACCACCTCTTCGCGTGTTGCATCGTTGTATTTGAACAGGTTGAGCATGACGAAATGCGTTTGTCCGAAGATGCGCGTGTGCAAATGCGTGTCGATGATACCAGCCATGATGGTGTTTGTGCCCGCGTCCACGATTTGGGCATCTGGGCCTGCAAGCTCTCGGCAACTATCGTCTGTGCGCACGCAAATGATGGTATCACCCTCTACCGCGACCGATTTCGCAAGCGGCATTTCGACGTTGGACGTGACAATGTTCTCGCTCAGAAAAATCGTATCAGCGCTCTGCGCTTGGACCATGTTCGACACAGCCAAGAACATTGTGCTGGAAAGGATCAACGTCTTGGAAAAAAAAGTCATTTGCGTATAGCCTTGTGCTGCGGTTCTCTCAAAAGTCTAAGTCCACTGTTTGCACCCTGTCGATCCACTTTGTGCCACGAGCTATTTAAACTGCGAATGATTGACCTTTTTGGTGCAGGCATCAGATCAGGAGGAATGAAACTGAAGACACATATCTCCTATCAGATTGAGGAGTTGCAGTTCGGCGAAGACTGGAGCGTTGACATGCTTCAGCTTTCCTCAGGGCCGTTGTTGCACCGCTACAGCACAGTCGATCTCGGACAAGTCATAGTGGAATACATCCAATGCGCAGCCTCGGTTCAGGTGCGCGACATACACAATGTACCCTTTTTATCGTTCGGAATTGTCACAGAAGGCGAAGGCAGCCCCCGGTTTTTGGGCCACCCATTGGAGCGCGGGGATACAATTATCTGGCGTCCTGGAGATCGCTTTGACTACGAATATGTAATGCCTGAGAATTTTTCCGGGTTCGTGGTTATGGTCTCAAAAGAAACCGCCGAACAGCGCGGCTGGTCTATGTCGCCTGCCCGTTTCATGAAAGCCTCTGCTGACGGCTTCAACGCCTTGAAAGCCCTGAGCGACAAACTCGCCCAAAGCACAATGTTGAGGCGGCCGCACATCGCCTTCGCGTTCCTGAACGCGTTAGAGCAAGCTTTTGGCGCGCAGCTTTTCAAGGATAGCAAACGCTCACCAGACGATGACGCTTCGGATGTTTTTAAGATCGTGGCCCATGCCCGTCGTCATATCTCCGGACTTGGGCCGGAGGAGTTCGATAACGTGGACGAGGTGGCGCGCGTCATCGGTGTGAACCGCCGCAGCTTGTATCGCGCTTTTCGAATTTGGCCGGGCATTGGACCTGCGCGCTATTCGCGCGTGTTGCGATTGGCCGCCGCGCGTCGAGACTTGCTTGCGCGTTCTCAAGTCGAGAGTAGTGTGTTGCAGATCGCTCTCGACAATGGCTTTCGCCATACAGGCAGGTTCGCAGCTGAGTACCGGGACTTCTTTTGTGAGAACCCGGCTGAAACGCTGCGGCGAAGTTAGTTAGGAGGCTACGCGTCGACTTTTTTCTTCGCAACAGTACGAATGCAGAGGGCAGATTGCCCCGTGACGGAACCGGTCTTGCAAATCTAGACATTCTGACCTGCAACGTCGGCTATGGAAGAGGCGGGTTCGTGTCCATGTTTGATTTTGAGGTGCCTAGCGGATGAGAACAAAAAACTTGCTCGTAGATCAGGAGTTTTCTTTTCTTCAGGAAACTGATGCAGCAATGAGTGGTTGGAACATTGAGGCCGTCCAACTCAAACCCGGAATAACACACTCCAAGTTGCAGATCGTTCGCGTAGCGGACCTTCAAGTCATGCTAAATGAAGAATCTCATCCTTGCCACGTAAACTGGACCCATGACGGCGAAACAACAAGCTTTGCGTTCTATCGCCCGAATAGCGAAAACGAGATTTGGTGTGGCCTACCTGTAAAAGCGGATGATGTTTTGATTACGTCCTCCGGTCGCGACCATGCAAGCCTGACACCAGCTGGCCTTAGTTCGATTTTTGTGACCTTCGAGACCAACCTGCTAGACCGCTACGGGGTCCAAGAACTTTGTCGAATTGACACGGCGCAGAATACGACAAACGGAATTGCAAAGCTTGGGACGACTGGACGGCGTTTACGGAAGTTGCTGTTCAGTTTATTTGACCAACCGCATCTTTGGGATCAATTTTCACCCGATGATCTCCAAGATCACATCATGTTTTCGCTAGGTGACATGCTTTGCAAAAACAGCGAGAAGTCAAAGGATTTCGCAGACCTGAAAAGCGCCGCCACTTGGAAGACTGTTGCACGAGCCTTGGAAGCCATAAGTAGTTCCCAGCAGTTTTTTAGCTCTCGACAGCTTGCGGATGCGATTTGCGTTAGCCCTAGACTTTTATACCTGTCTTTCCGACAAGAGCTTGGAATTTCCCCGGCAAAATTTATACGCTTTCGAAGGCTTCAAAACGCCCGGTTCGAATTGGCGATGGGCAACAGTCAGAGCACTTTGATCAAGCAAGTGGCAAGCAAACATGGGTTTCGCGATTTTGGGCGTTTCTCTGAGTATTACAAACGACAATATGGCGAGTTGCCGAGCGATACACTGAGAAAGCAGTAAGTTATTGGACGGCTATTCCGTCCTGGGTTCTCCACCCCCTTACTCGCCCAAAACCACGGTCAAAACTGGAAGAGCAAATTGAGCGAGAATTGCACAATTTGCGTATCCAAACCGTTCGATATCTTGAATGCGACACGGCATAGTTAAACGAAAATGAATGTTAATACCTGATAGAGGACTTGTGCGCTGGCGGATCGCATTGCAGCCTTGAGACAGATGACTTGTGGTAAATCAGTGTTCTAGGGACGGGGAATTGAAGATGAAAAAGAAGTTGTCACATCTCGTTATTGGTGCGCTGGCATACAGCTTTCTGCCTACGATTGCGCAAGCACAAGACGCCGGATGCGATGCAGCATGCGAAGCTGCCCGAAAAGCCGCCAACCCCCTCGCTGACATTCGCGCGATCATGACTGACAACACGGTAGCATTCAGAACGGGCACGGATGAGGAAGACAGTTATAACTTCCAGATTCAACCAGTCTACGCAGTTCCACTTGACGGCGCCAACCTGGTGCTAAGGGGCATTATCCCAATTCAGGGTGTTGCGCCGGGTGCAGTTCTACCGCCCGGTATAGGTGAACCTACCCAAAACTCCGATCTCGAATGGGGAATAGGTGATTCAACGGTTCAAGCGTTTTACGCACCGACACCTTCGGGCAATATTTCTCTCGGCTATGGGCTACAAGTATCTTTACCGACCCACACCGACGACGCGCTTCAGGGCGCGGGTTGGGGCGCGGGTCCGGCCTTCGTGATATTTGGCCAGGCAGGAGATTTGTCCTGGGGTGGTGTTCTTGCTCATATGTGGGGAGAAAGCGACTTCAGCACGACTATACTACAGCCGATCCTGATCTACGGCCTTGGTGGGGGTTGGTATTTCGGATATAACAATGTGATATCATATAATTGGAATGCCTCTAGCAGTGATGACGCCTGGTTAGTGCCATTGGGCCTAACGGTCGGCAAAACTATCATAACCAACGAGGAGAAGGGTACGGCACTGGACCTGAGCGCTGGTTACTACGACGTTAACCAGTCTCCGACAGGCGGACCAAACAGACAGTTCAAATTTGGCATCTCTTTTTTCTTCTAAACAAAAAAAGAGAACAATTTGGAGCAAAAAAAGCCGTGCGCAATACGATTTCGGATAACGACGTTACCACGACAGTGAACAGCTTGGTTTCAGGTTGGCGGCACGACCTCACTTTCGACGCGATGGAAGAAAACGAAATCTTGGTAATTTCACATTCTCGATCTGGTGAAACTTCGACCCGGATCTTTGGGGGTCGACAGCCACGCTCAAACCCCAATTTTTGTAACAATTGGATGGGAACCGTTAGATGAGTTTATTGTACGAGAGACTATTGGAACGCTGCAAGTATTGGGCTGCCTCGCTACACGCCGAAATCGATAGAGGGCCGCAGGGCATTAGATCACCCTTCGCACTAGGCTCCTCTGAAAGCTAAGGTGAGGACATGAGAGGATGTCTAAGAAACCTAAAAACTTGCGTGTTCGGAGCCCGGAATGAGTAGTATTTGGGCCGTAGGAATACCTATTTTATTGGTTGATGTAGCAAACCCCGTCCTACTCGTCGCAATTGCATATGCTCTCACAAGGAGCCGTCCGATTGCAAAAAGCTACGCCCTAATCTTGGGCCATACACTTGCCTACTTTCTGATGGGCATTTTAATCGTTTACGGATTTGTCTACTTTGTGATGGGCAGTTTAATCGCCAACGGACTTGCGGAACTTTTCGCTCCGGTGGTGGACTTCGTCGTCAAAGGTTTCGTGGACCCAACGCGCATCAACTTCGTCATCGGCTTTGTTCTGGGGCTGGTTTTGCTCGGCTTCGCTGTGAGGATGAGCACAAGTGCCCAAATTGAAAAGCAATCTACAAGATCTGAAGTCAGCGAGCAGAAAGAAGGTTTGTTTCCTTCTTTCATGATGGGAGTAACAATTTGCGTTTTGAGTATGCCGTTTTCTGTACCGTATTTCGGCTTCATCAATGAGTTGTTCAGCTTCAATGTTGAATCTAAGGCTCTAGGTTTACTGATCTACAACCTTTTGTATGCGCTACCATATGTGCTGATTCCATTTGCATATGCTGTCGTGGGGCAGTCCATTGTAGCCAAACTGGAAGCGTTCATCACGTTCATAGGCAGTACCGCATCATGGTCCATCCCACTGCTGTTTGGTGTCTTGGGCTTGGCTTTCATCGCTGACGCAATAAAGTATTTTCTCACTGGTTCCGGTTTGGTTTGATGCCAATCCGTACGTTCACCAATGGGCTTTCACTATTCAGATGTTCCATTTTATCGTGGACTGAATTTCTGAAAAGCTGCTCCCGCCGTTCGGCAGAATGTCCACCTTGCTCTCAATTCAGCTCAGTACGCTGTCATGATCAGCCTGATTTATACGCGCCACAATCCAGCTTAGAGGAATATTGGCGAGTCATTGAACGTGCTTTGAGCGTTCCCAACCGATAAGCTGGACAGGTCTGTCGGCTGCTTGCTACTCTTATTCTGGTGAAAGTAAAAAACGTCCAGACTAGCTTACAAGACTGAGTATCTACTAAGTGTCAAACTTTTCACGAAACCTATTCAATGAGTAAACTTCGCACTTCTTTGACCGGTTTTTGCGCAGTTGCGATGTTCTGCACTGCGTTTGTAGCGAGCGCGGAGGGCACTGATGACAATGCGGACCAGGACAAAAGTGAACTGGGATTCAAAAATGGTTCTTTCGTCGGTGTTCCCATCCCGATTAACGACCCGACTTTCGGCGCCGGGCTCGTTTTGGGTGTCGGATATCTTTTTCAAAGCGACGAAGGATCAAAAACCTCGTCTTTAGGTGCAGCCCTTGCAGGGACAAACAAGGAAAGCTACGCAATCGGGCTTGGCGGCGGTTTGTCTCTCGACAACAATCGCCACAACGTTGAGTTCATACTCGCATACGGGGATCTAAAATACGACCTGTTCCTGATTAATGACTCGATTAACGTCGGCCAGCAGGGTATCGCGTTCCAAGGCGCGTATCGCTACAGCTTTACGGATACTTTTTCCGCGGGTGCATCGTTGCAGTATCTGAACACCGTTGTTTCAGGTGTAGACGGTTTCGCGTTGCCTCCTGAAGTTGCCGAACTCTCAGACACTGGGATAGCAACCGTAGGCCTTGTCGCGAAATGGGATACTCGCGACGATACGTTTTACCCGGTTAGCGGGAGCAAAGTGGATCTGGCACTGACCTACTCAAACGATGTTCAAAACGGGGATCTGTCCTATTACGGACTGAAGCTAAGCTACGACAGGTTTTGGCCCGTTAGCGATGAATCTGTTATCGCCTTCAGAGCATCTGCTTGCGAAAAAAGCGACCGCACTCCTTTCTTTGACAGTTGCCTTCTAGGTTCTGAAATAAGGGGTTTCCCATTGTTTGATGTTTATGGAAATTCAATGCTTACCGCGCAAGCTGAATACCGAGGACGACTATCTAAGCGATTTGGATACGTCGCATTTGCTGGTGGCGGCGAAGTGCAAAGGAACAGTATTTCCGTCGATAGTGGCTTCCGCTACGCAGGCGGTGTTGGTTTGCGCTACCGAGTAACAAAAAAACACAAACTGGATTTTTCCATAGACGCGGCAGTTAACGACGACGGCGATGATTTTCTGTATTTTTATGTTGGCCAAAGATTTTAAGTCACCTTTTTTAGAAACCGGACAATGAAGGAAAACCCATGCGCTTGCTATCTGTACTTATTGCAACGGCTCTTTTCTCAACCGGAGCGGTTGCTCAGACAATCGAAAGGATAACAAAAAACAACGAAATCCGGTTTGGTTTTCGAGCAGACGCTGCGCCACTATCTTACCTCAACGACCAAGGTCGACCGTTTGGCTTGTCACCGTTGATCTGCGATCAGGTCGCGCAGAGGCTTGCGAAGAAACTTGAATTAAAGGAATTAAACGTCCAGTTCATTCCTGTCGACGCCAAGGATCGTTTCGACAAAATTGCCTCCGGAGAGGTCGATGTGCTTTGTGGGGCTGCGACCATAACACTTTCCCGTCGCGAAGTTGTTGATTTTTCGATTCCAATTTATGTCGACGGCACGTCCATATTGTTGCCAATCGAGGCTGAGGGCACCATGAGTGCGCTAGCGGGTAAGAGGGTTGGCATGAGAAGCAACACAACAACAGAGGCATCCGTTCTCAATTCCTTCGAAGCGGCAAGTATCGATGCAAATATGGTAAGGTTCGCCTCACACCCAGACGGCATCAAGGCTCTGCGAGACGGCGAAATCGATGCGTATTTTGCAGATCAGTCGATTTTATTAGTCAACTACATTGCTGCCGGGCTAAAGGGTAAATTCAAGTTATCCCAAGAAATATTGACGATAGAAAAGCAAGGATTAGCGATACCGAAAGGAGACTATGATTTTCGATTGCTTGTAGATCGTATTTTGTCAGAGATGTATGCTCAAGGTTCAATGGAGGAGATTTTCCGTATTGCCTTGCCGGGGATTGAGCCCAGCGAAGCATTGAAAGCTCTGTATGTAATCGCCCCTACCAATCCATGAGACGTATCGCATAAGAAAGTTTTTTTTGCGTGTTAGTTTCGCACTGCGACTTAGGCTAATTTATCCCGCAGAGCGAACGTTGGACAAAGTTAAATCAAGGTCTGCTCTTGGAAATTGAGAACCCCCTAGAAGAAATCTTCGAAGGGACCGCAGTCGCAAGAGCCCACCAGATTAGGGGTCGGGCCGTATTCTATTCAACACTTTCGGCTTGGTCTGTATGCGACGGTCTACCGGTATTAGTGTCTACGCGTACAGAAGACCGAAAGTTATGGGTCACTGGGGCCTAAAGATCAGGGCGCGAACACTTCAACTAAATTCGCGTTTAGTTTGTAAGCGGATTCCACGTTTGACTGGCCGTCGTAGAATACAACGTCGCTAACCCTGCTTTCAGCTAAAAGTTCCCCTTCGATCCAAAACGCTTCGAAAATCGACTTGAATTCAACGCCACCGGGGTAATCAACATGAATGATCTGGTTCGGCGGCTGCGAAGGTGTGTGAACGCATGATCCAGCGACCGGGACAAATAGGAACTCAGTGACAACTCGTCCACTGAGTGCAAGCGGTACTATGTACCCAGGCAGCTTGATCGTCGTACCCAGCTTTTCTAAGTTTGGACCGCGCCCGATTGAGCTGTTTTGCGCAATGATCTTTCGGCGTTCGAGCATCAGCTTTTCTACGTCGACTTCATTCGCCGCCAGAACACCTGTGGCTGCATTGTATTCTTTGATAAAATCAGGATCAGAGCGCGTAGAGCTTCCGGACGTTCGCCAACGAACTTGTGTTCTCATTGCGTTCAACAACGGATCCGGTAAGGTTTCAAATGGGGCTTCCAGAGACTTCAGGGTTGGCTTCAAGTCAAGCCAGCTATCCGCCACTTGTTTCTGAATAAATCCATCCAGCACAGTGGAGTTTGAAGCATAGGTAAAATCATGCGCGCGCCGAGACATATCAAAACGCTTCGCCCCTGAAGGAGACGTTTGGGCAGCAGGTTCTGGTGAACCTTGGGCAACCTCCGCCTGAGCAGCAGTCACATCCGCGAACGCGAAAACAAAAGCGACCAAAGCGATCAAGTTGCTTGTCATTACAGAGCTCTAAATTTTCCTATTTTAGTAGCATTGCTGCCTAGTTCATCGCACTGGTTTACTTTGCGAAGGTACGTTCATTACCGCGTTTCAAAGACCATCTTCATGTGTGAATACTCCGCCCTTCATCGTGGCTACTATCTTCACATCCGCGATGTCGGAAGGAAGCACCGCGAAAAGGTCGTCTTCTAGAATAACCAGGTCAGCATACTTGCCAAACTCCAAGCTACCGATCTTGTCCTCCATCCTCGCTTCATACGCACCACCAAGCGTTGCGGCGTATATACATTGGTCGAGCGTGAGAGCCTGATATACTGGTGGGAAGATACGATCATCGTCCGGATTAGACGGATCGCGCCGTGTAACGGCTGCTTCGCATAAGGTTAGTACACCCATGAGGCTAGGATCGGTGCTGGGAACGTCTGCGCCTATACTGACGGGTGCGCCTGCGTCCATCAAAGTACGGATGCGTTGAAATTCGGAAACGGTCCTTTCGAGGCCCATGATTTCCATGGCACCGTCAAGCCCACCGCCCCAAGTCGTGCCCCAAATCGGGGTGATATTGGACAGGATATTGTGCTGTATGATGCGTTCAATATCATCTGGATGCGCAAAAGCTAAGTGTTGAAGCGAATTGCGGGCTTCGGTGTATCCAGCTTTCTGAGCGTTGACATATGAGTCAACAGTTTCGCGAACGGTTTTTGAGCCATCAACATGCACAGAGACGTCAAGTCCGGCTGCGTTTGCTTTGAGGACAATTTCATCGGTGAGGGCAGCCGAGACACCTCGCACTGCCGTTTTTTCAGGCAGGTCCAGCCACGGCTCAAGCATGACCGATGCATGGCTTGTGTGAACCCCTTCCGGGTGTATCTTAATTCCAAGCACGCGAACGTCATCGTTGTCGAATGAAGACTTCAGCTCCAAAGTATTGGCAACCGCGTCGTCCGCATCGAAATCGTCGCCTTTGACAAGGGTCATCATCAAGGTACGAAGCTTGAGTGTGCCTTCGTCAGCTTGCGCTTGCAGGATGTCCAGCGCCACTCGGGTGTCATCGTAGTGTTTCGCCTGAGACTTGATATTTGGTGTAACCAATCCTTGGTTGATGTAGGTGGTGTAGCCAAATTTCGCGGCCAAATCATAAAGCTCTGTTTGGCTCTCTGGGATCATCGTATCTGGCTGCCATGCACCAGATTCCACATAGGCCCCCATCCACGCAAATTCTTTCGCGTAGCCCGTTGGGTTACCCTCGCCATCTCTTACAAAATAGATCAAACCCGGAACTGGGTCGGGGGTGTCTTTGTTCACGCCTCCCATTTCCATAGCTTTGGTGTTCAGCCATGCGTCATGAATGGTATAATCTTGCAGGAACACGGGTCTGTCAGGAACGATTGTATCCAAATCGGCAGCCGTGAACTCACCGCCCATCAGAGTCGCATTCCATCCAATGCCACGGATAAACTCCTCGTCGGGATTGGCGTCCGCATACTCTTTAATTAACTTGAGATAGTCCTCTTTGGATTGACCAGAGCCCAATTGGACACCCAATTGCGTCCACCCGGATGCGACAAGGTGTTCGTGGCCGCTGACAAAGCCCGGCAGAACCGTTTGTCCTTGAAGATCGATGACCGTTGTTTCTTCTCCAATCAGGGATTGGACTCCATCATCGGAACCAACGTAGAAGATTTGCGTTCCCATAATAGCAACTGCTTCAGCCTCAGGCCGTGATGCATCCATAGTGTAGATGTTGCCATTCAATAAGACGGTATCAGCGGTTTGGGCTACAGAGTTTGTGGCGAAAGAGGTCAATAGACCGACTGCTATCATCATCCACTTCATCATTCGCACTCCCAACCCGAAGAAAAGACTAATCAAAGCATGAAACATAATGTCTGCATGTCAAATAAATTTTCTTCGCCTCACTTTGTGTGAGATGACTTGGTCGCAAGACAATCAAAAGGTCACAGGCACAGAGAGAAACGCTGATTTTCTCAACCAAACCAGCGAAGTGCAAAAGTTCAAATGGTGTTGGAAAAAACGAGTCTCACAGATATCGCGACCAAATGGAAATTTCACAAAGGTTGCAGGGCACAAGCATCCCTAAATGTGCAGAGGGCTGCAGAGCCTTTCAGTTCGGAGACCTCCAACTGTCCAGACAATATCCGGCCCCCGCTCCTTCCCCCCGTCATGCGGGAGAAGGCCCTTCGTTTTCAGGTTCGTATCCGCGCGATGCCTTTTGTCGGAGGCCAGCCGCTTCCCCGCAGGCTTCTCACCTGCCCCGCTTTGACCGCGCACGGTCTCGGCGGTCCCCGGTCCGACGAGTGTCTAAAGACGCCCGTCGGCCGGTGGGTTCCGTAGTCGCGTTTCTGCACCGGGCCAGAAGGAGCCGCGTCGGTGCGGGATGGGGTAGTCCCCGAACCATAGTTCACTATTGGAGGCCGGTCGTGAACGTACCGTGGTCACCGCTTTTTTTGATCGTTTGCGAGGGAAAGCAGCAAGCATAAACCGGGCGCAACGGAGACGAGGAGACCCGTCCCGGCCCGGAACGTCCGATTTTTCGTTCTTGCTGACTAAGTGTATTGATCTGTTTTTTTGTTCCTTGTGTTTCGCTCGTCCGCCAACTTAAAAAGCCGCAGCTGTCTCGAAGCGCTGTAGCCTATCAAAAGCGCGGGGGTTTTGGGTCAGCGCTTCAAGTCAGAACCTGGTACCAAATTGTTCTTTTCCTGTTCTTTTGTTTGTGTGCAACGTTTGAATGGATCGCCTTGTGTCATCCAGCCCGATTTTTCGGCAAGCAGAGTTGCTGTGATGCACATTGGCTTTTGGACGTGTGGCTCGAATGCAGAGTGTACAAAGCGGAGAATAAGATGAGCGCTGACTTGGACGCTGGCCTGAACGATCAAGGCGACGTTGAAGATGATGAAGGTGACTATTCGGTCTACCCGCACATGGATGGGATCAAATGCTCGATGTCATGGAAGCTCGGCAGTTATGGCGAACGCGGTGCTCTCTCTGATGACATGATCGAGAGCTTGGCCGAACGGTTTGACCTGCCATTTAAGCTCGTACGCGAACTCTCTGTGCTTCTTGGGAACTGCCTCAATAACGACGACGACATCGCAATCAACCTGACTGAGGTCCGACGCTCGCAAGCGATTGAACGAGGTCAAAAGTACCTCAAGCAACTTTTGCGGAAAGCCAAACAGAGTTCCATTGGTCCCCAAGAGCTCCGGAACGCATTGGGCTCGCTTTCGACTTATTTCGCTTCGACGCCAGAAGACGCAGACCTTCTTCCCCAAGTGCTCGACAAGCTCGAGACCGCAACGGCACTTACTCAGGATGTCATCAATGACATTCGACGCATCCATGGGACACCTGGTGCGATTGCAGAGATGTCGCCCCGGGACAAGCGGTTCTCGCGCGACAAACGCCGTCAGTACATTGTCGAGAGCTGCTGTTACATCTGGAAGGATGCCGGTCGCCCCCTAACCTATACGACATACTCAGACGGTCGCCCCGGAGGACAACGGCAAGGTCCGCTCGTCAACTTTATCCAGGCTGTCGTGAAGATGATCACCGAGCCGGGGCAAATCCTGAGCGGTGAGACGATCCGCGTGGACATTGACGGTTTTCGCGACAAGCTTGAGCGCGAAGAGCAAGAGCGTTGGGCGCCGCCGGAATTGGGCAATCAATACACTTAGAATGAGCAAGCCCGCGTTGTCATGGTCATGGCATGACACGCGTTCCTGCCATATCCCCTTCTGACGACCACGCGCACAAGCAGGTTGAGACAGCGATTGACCAGTTGGTCCGATTGCTGGCTGCCCAGGTAGTACAGGAACTGGGCCGGGACGCCTCTGACCAAAAGGAGGCGCATCAGGATGCCACAGATCAATGCCAAGAAGAACCGACCCCGCAAGCTGCTGACGGTGAAGGACGTCGCTGAACTGGACAATTGCTCCGAGAAGACGGTGCGCCGTGCGATTGCGGCTGGCCTGCTTGAGGTTATTCGGGTGGGCCCTGGCGGACGCCTCATCCGCATTGATCCGGCAGCTCATGCCGCCTACAGGCAGGCACAGTGCTGGTAGGTAATCGAGACCATTAATGTACATTAATGTCAATAGGTTATGGCATCTTCGGGAAGAGGGATTGCCCGTAAGTTTCTAACTTTCTGTGCTACGCTTTTCCCGAATCGGACCTCCTGTCCACACCCGTCCGCCCGAGACCCGACATGTCCAAAGGAACGTAAACCCGATGACTAGCCAGAGCCCCGTTCCATTGAGATTGGCCTTCGTCAAAGCCGACACACCGATGTTCGCCGAGCTCATCGACCAACTGCGCTCCGATAGCTCTCTGTCGGACGGACGCCGCCGCGACATGATCTCCGGTCTACGCCGCGTGGCCAAAGCCCTTGGGCTGCCGCCAGAGGATGTGCCCTGCGACAGTCGCTGGTTGCAGCCCCGTCTGTCCAAAGTCACACCGGCAGCACTCGGTCTTACACCGAAGAGTTGGCAAAACGCGGTGAGTGATGCGCGTGCCGCCCTCGCGCATTTCGGGCTGGTGGAACGGCGCTTCAACCGGATCGATGATCTGTCTCCCGATTGGCAAGCGCTCTGGGCGAATGTATTGGCGTCCGGCGACAAGACATTGCAACCCGCACTCTGCCGCTTCGTGCATTTTCTGAACCGGCAAGGCGTCAAACCCGCCACTGTGCGCAAAGAGCATGCCGCGGCCTATCGAGAAGCCCTTGCGCATAACGAGATCAGCAAATTACCGGATGTCGCGTATCGGGCTGCGGTCAACGGCTGGAACCTGGCGGTCCGACGTATTTCTGAATGGCCCAAGGCCATCCTGCCTCTGGAAACGCGCCAGAAGGTCATCACCTTTCCCGTGACAGCATTTCCTACGCCGTTCCAAAGCGAGCTTGCAAAATTGATGCACCGTCTTGCAACTCCGGACCCGCTGGCAGATGACGGTCAGAACAGGGTACTCCGACCCGCGACCCTGTCCCAATACCAAAGACAGTTGGTTCGATTTGCCTCCGAACTCGTTCACTCTGGTATCCCGATCGCGGAGATTGGCGGATTGGACGTCCTGATCAATCCGGTGATGGCTGAACAGGGTTTGCGCCAGATGTTATCGCGCACCAACAACCAGACCACAAAGATGATCAGTGAGATCGCCGCGCTGCTCCGCAACCTGGCCCGGATACTTAATGCACCCGATGACGCTCGCGATGCACTGACCGGGCTTGCCGCGCGCCTGGCGGTCAAACCTCAGAATGGCATGACCCAAAAGAACCGAAGCCGGCTGCGGGTGTTGCAAGAGGATCGGCATCAACAGCGCCTGCTGCTCCTGCCTGAACGGATTTTCACGCGACCACGCGGCACATCCAAACCGTATGGCTGGGCTCTGGCGCGCGAAGATGCACTCGCCATCGCCATCTTGCTGGTCTGCCCGGTTCGCGTGAAGAACCTGGCTGGCATCCACCTGGAACGCCACCTGCACCGTCCTGGTGATGGCCGAGCCTACCTGGTTCTGGAAGACGGCGAGACCAAAAATGAGCGACCTGTCGAGTTCGAGATCCCGCGTGATGTATTGCGCATGATCGACGTGCATCTCAAATCTCGCTGTCCGGAACTCTGCCCCGCGGGAACGCCTTGGCTGTTTCCCCGGAGGGATGGTCAGCATTCGGTTGATCCTGGCGTTCTGTCTGCGCGCGTCTCCAAACGGATCCGGAAGGAAACGGGGTTGGAGATGAATGCCCACCTGTTTCGGCATTTTGCGGTGATGAACTGGCTCGACGCCAATCCCGGCGGCTATGAGGTCGCGCGCCGGTTGCTCGGACATTCGGAGGTCAGCCACACGATCAACATGTATTCCGGTCTTGAGGCACGTTCGGCAACACGCGCCTTTGCTGACCTGATAGAAGCTAAGAAAGGGCGTCGCTGATGAGCCTTGTTCTGCCTCTGTCTGCTTGGCCCGTGCAAGACCGGGAGATGTGGCTCAACCTTCAGATAGAAGGTGGCCCACTCGACGATTGCGGCGCGCTCTCACACCTGCGTGCGACCTCGTTGAAGACGTTAGAACTGCGCTATGCCCGATGGCTGCAATGGCTGATTAACAGCAATGCGAAGGCGATCACACTGCCTCCGGCTCGACGCGCGACTCTGCCGCGCCTTTCCGCTTGGCTTAGGGACCTCTCACACACCCGGCCGATGACCCGGTTTATGTTCATTGACGGTGTGTTGCGTATCCTCTCCGCGGCTGACCAGACACAGGACTGGTCCGCTCAGCGGAGATTGAAAGCGGGATTGAAGCGCACCGCAGGACGGGGTGATCGGGATCGCAAACTTGGGCGTGTGTTGTCCAGCGAGGTTCTATTCAAGGCGGGAATGTCTCTAGCGACGGGTCATGCAGAAGCGGAGCCAACACCGCTGCGCCGTATGATATGCCTGCGGGATGGCAGCATGATAGCCATGATGGCTTTGATGCCGATGCGGCGACGCGCCTTTGCGGGCCTTCGGATAGGCATATCCTTGCATGTAACAACAAACACCATGACCGTCGCGCTCCCAGGGGATCTGACCAAATCAGGGCAGCCATGGGAGGCTGATGTTCCCCAGAGCGTTGAGCCGCTCTTGCGTCGTTATGTCAATGAAGCCCGTCCCTTTTTAATGGAGCGTGGCCAACAACAACACGATGTCTTGTGGGTCGGCAGGACAGGCGCACCATTAAAGCAAGATGCGCTGAGCCCCCGGATCGCGGAGCAGACCCTGAAGCTGACGGGTCGCCGCATTCCACCGCATTTCTTCCGGGATGCCGCCGCAACGACATTGGCGCGCTCCTCTCCGGAACACGCGAAGCTGATCCGACCAATATTGGCTCATGCGAGCTTCGGAACGGCTGAGCGCCACTACATCCACGCCCAAACCATTGAAGCGGGCCGCGACTACGCGGCTTTGATCGACTTAAAGAGAAAGACCAGACGATGACCCGAGTTGCAATCTATGCCCGCTTCTCCAGCCAGATGCAGAGAGACGCATCTATCGATGACCAGATGCGTTTGTGCCGGGAACGTGCAGAGCGGGAAGGCTGGACTGTTGTCGACGCCTATTCGGATCGGGCGGTCTCTGGTGCGTCCATGTTGCGTCCCGGGCTACAAGCGCTCTTCAATGCAACCCAGGAAGGACGGGTTGATCTGATCTTGGCAGAGGCGCTGGATCGGTTGAGCCGGGACCAGGCAGACATCGCTGCGATCTTCAAACGGCTGAACTTTGCAGGGGTTTGCATCGTGACGCTGGCTGAGGGCGAGATCAGCGAATTGCACGTAGGTCTCAAAGGCACCATGAACCAACTGTTCCTCAAAGACTTGGCCGACAAAACCCGGCGTGGTTTGCGCGGGCGTGTCGAGCTTGGACGCTCCGGTGGCGGCAACAGCTACGGCTATGACGTCGTCCGGCGTCTCGGGCCGGACGGCCAACCCGTTACGGGAGAACGAGTGATCAACGCAGCAGAAGCTGAGATCGTCCGGCGGGTGTTACATGACTTCACCGAAGGGCACTCCCCGAAAGCCATTGCGCGCCGCCTGAACGCCGAAGGTATTCCCGGTCCCCGTGGCAAGTTATGGCGTGACACCGCCATCCGGGGGCACCGAGTGCGTGGGACGGGCCTTCTCAACAATGAGCTCTACATCGGCCGCCTTGTTTGGAACCGGCTGCGCTACATCAAGGACCCGGAGACCGGCAGACGTGTTTCCCGTCTCAACGATCCGTCCAAATGGATCATCGCGGAGGTCCCTGAGCTGCGGATCGTCGGGGATGAACTTTGGGAGGCGGTCAAGCAGCGGCAAGGCGAGATCGAGGCTGATCCCCGCGTCAAAGCCATCAAGCAAACCAAGTTTTGGGAGAAGCGTCGCAAAAAGCACCTTCTGACAGGTCTAGTATTCTGCAGCAACTGCGGTGGGCCACTCGCCACTGTCGGGCGCGATTACCTCGCCTGTTCAGCCGCCCGCAAACTCGGCACCTGCACGCACAGGCAATCCATTCGCCGCAATGTCCTGGAAGACGCCGTTCTGGATTTACTTCGTCAGCGTCTGATGCAGCCCGACGCAGTGGCTGCTTTTATCAAATCCTTCAACGAAGCCGCCAACGCAGAAGCTGGTACAGAGGAGGCAGCCCGGACCCGTCTACAATCCGAACGGGACAAAGCTGCACGCAAACTGAATGGGTTTTATGACGCAATCGCTGAGGGCATTCGCACCCCCGGGCTTCAAACGCGGCTCGAAGAACTCGAAGCGCAGATAGCCGAGCTTGACGCAAAGCTCTTCGAACCTAAGCCCTCATCGGTGCGACTGCAGCCGAATCTGTCCCAACTCTATCGCTCCAAAGTCGCAGATCTGGCGCAGGTTCTATCGGATCCGTCGATCCGCACCGGGGCCTTGGAGATCATCCGGGGCCTTATCGAACGTGTCACGGTCGAGCACCCCAACGAGGGCGTTCAGATCGAACTGGAGGGTGCCTTGGCAGCAATGATTGGGTTGGCCCAAAATGAACAAAGCCGCCCTAAGGCGGCTTGTTCGGCACTTTGTTCGACCAAGGTGGTTGCGGGAGCAGGATTTGAACCTCTGACCTTCAGATTGTGAGCCTGACGAGGTTTGATCGTTTAGCGAACAGTCCAGTGGACTGTTTGTAGATCGAACGGTCTGCTGGAATTATTGGTTGCGGGAGCAGGATTTGAACCTGCGACCTTCAGGTTATGAGCCTCATAGGCGAATAATTGATGTAGTTTGCTGAACATATTTCTTTGCTTATTTTTCAATACCTTAATCGAAGAGCGTTCAATCTTACAATGACTACAGATTGTCCAATTTTGCTCTCCGATGTAGCACCAGTGTAGCACCATCAACTTTCGGTAGCACCGAAACGCCTAAAGGATACACCGTGGCCAGTCACCGTTTGAACTTCACCAAAGCAGCCCTTTCGAAAGCCCCCGCCGCCAAGAAAGGATCGCGGGACTATTACTATGACGAACGGGAAGCGGGGTTGATACTGGCTGTGACGGCAGCAGGATCAAAGAGCTTTTATCTATACAAACGGATCGAAGGGCGACCCGAACGCCTGTTGCTTGGCAAGTTTCCTGACATGACCGTGGAACAGGCCCGCAAGGCGGCAGCAAAGGCCAAGGGTGGCATTGCGTCTGGAGCGAACCCTCAGAAAGAGAAAAAGGCCGTTCGAGATGAAATGACTTTTGGGGCTCTTTTTGCCGAATATATGGACAAGTATTCCAAGGTGCATAAGAAGTCGTGGAAATACGACGAGCGGGAAGTAAACAAATATCTGTCGCATTGGTTCCGCCGAAAGATATCCAGCATTGATCGGTCTGAGGTAGAAAGGCTTCATGCAAAGATCGGCAAGGACAACGGCTTGTATCAGGCCAATCGTTTGCTTGAACGTATTCGCTCCATATTCAACAAGGCCATTGAATGGGGGTGGAAGGGTGTGAACCCCGCTGTCGGCATCAAAAAGTTTCGGGAACAAAGCCGCGACAGATTCTTGCAGCCTGACGAGCTGCCCCGGTTCTTCGAGGCACTGGCAAATGAACCCAACGAAGTCGCACGGGACTTCTTCATGATTTCCCTTCTCACAGGGGCGCGGAAGTCCAATACGCTGGCGATGATGTGGAAAGATATCAACTTCACATCGGCCACATGGCGGATCGAAGAAACCAAGAATGCAGACCCGTTGACGGTTCATCTCCCCCAACAGGCAGTTGAGTTGCTAATCGAACGAAAGCTCAAGTCAGACAGCCCCTACGTTTTTGAAGGCTCGGGCAAAAGCGGCCACCTTGCCGATCCTAAGAAAGCTTGGAGACGAATCCTGAAAGAGGCAGGGATTAAAGACCTGCGCATTCATGACCTGCGTCGCACCTTGGGCAGCTATCAGGCGGCAACGGGGGCCAATGGATACATTATTGGTAAGTCTCTCGGGCATCGGTCCCAACAATCCACAGCAATCTACGCAAGGTTAAACCTAGACCCGGTCAGGGAGAGTGTGGACAAGGCGACAGAGTTGATGTTTTCAAAGTCTACCTAGGGCGGAAAGAGCCCCTACCTCAGGTTTTCTGCTAGGCAGCGAATGACCGGTTCGGTGGTGCCTTGAATGGCCTTTGTCGCGAACGGACGCAATCTGTGTTGTAATGCAGTCAATTAAGACCAACCTAGCACAGATGGGAGTTGTTCATGCGCCCTCTCTTCGCTTTTGCCCTTGCCATTTGCCTGACAGGTCAAGCTCGCGCGGACGAAACGATATTGATTGGCGACGCACCTCTACCAGTCGGCATCGAGATTAGAGAAGCGGAGAACTCGCCTTTCATTGGCGTCTGGACGGGCACATGGGATTCTTGGCGAAGCCATATCCTAGTTGTCGAAGGGGTCGATGAAGAGGGGTTGTTTGACGTTGTCTATTCTGTGGGCCGTAGCCAATACGGTGGTGGCAATTGGCTTCGCGATAAGGCTCGTGAGGAGAATGGTAATTTAGTTTTCTCCGATGAGGGCTTTGCCGCAAGCTATACACTCTCGGACACAGGGCGGTTGCGTGGAGTATTCCCGACTGGGGATCGCTTCGCGGTCTTGGAGCGCCAAGACCTATCTGCAGTCCTCGCGTCACCGTCCGACGACTGGTTTCAGATTGGCGACCGCGAGTTTCTGGTGACAGACATCACGGAAGGTGGCGAAACAATCGAACTTGCTGTCGCGATTTATGTTCCCAGTGGCGATGGCCCATTCCCTCTGGCGCTTTTTCACCATGGATCAACGGGTTCCGGGACAAATGAACGCGACTTTGAGTGGTTCTTCACAAACGATTGGTTTGCCGACGTCCTAAATGCCCACGGATGGATTGTCGCTTTCCCTCAGCGTCGGGGTCGCGGCGGGTCTGATGGGCTTTATGATGAGGGTTTCGCTGAGGATCGATCTCAAGGCTATTCGACTGAGGCGCGTCTTTCCTTGCCCGGAGCCGAGCGAGCGCTGATCGATGCGAATGCCGCCCTGGCGGCGCTTCGAGAACGCCCGGACGTAAGCGATGGCCCGGTGCTCTTCTCCGGCGTATCGCGTGGTGGCGTGGTGGCGCTCATGCAGGCAGGGGATCAGCCAGAAGATACGGCAGGTGTGATAAACTTCGTCGGCGGTTGGACGACAGAGAGCCGGGGTGATCCTGATATTAACCCAACGCTCTTTCGACGCGTCGAAGGCTACGAAGGCACCGTCTTGTCAATCTACGGCGAAGACGACACGTTCTACAGCATTGATCATTCCAGAGCGAACCTCGCACAAATTGAAGAGGTAAGTGTCGAGAGCGAATTACACGTTGTAACAGTGCCCGAGTTTAATAGAGGTCACTGGGTTCTGTGGTGGCCATTGCTTTGGGAAGAGACCGTAGAAGACTACCTCCTACGCATAGAAAGCCGACCTTGATCTAGCTGCGGCGGTAGGCGGCTTTGTCCGCATAGGCGCTGTCCACGGCTCCAAATCACTACATCTTTGATTCAAAGCCCGCTTCCTGTGCATTGTCGCCGACGCTGAGGCCCAGTCCTGCGCTAGCAGCGAAAGTCTGCTTGGTGACCTTCCCTCTGGAACCAACTAAGGCTGGGAGGTAAGTTATTCCCAAATCCCTACTATCATTAGAATGGTCTCCGGCCAGTCCAACCGAGTTTCACCGTCTGTACTGTCAGCACTGTCAGCCTCTGGCGTTTTGCTGGCTTTTCCTGAACAAGCGGCATCATGGAACAGGCAGTCAATACCCTCCCCGACACCGCAACGGAACCGACCGCCCCATGGCAACGTTTAATGGCAGGCCGCGGTTTCTTGACGGAACTTCACCGCCTCTATGATACCCGGTTCATGTATGAACTTGAGATGCTGATGGGACCCAAAGCCAATGTTGACGAACTGCGCAAAGGGGTTGAGGCAGCGGCACGAGCCTACATCCGCGAGCGCCGCAAAATGCGCCGACGCAAACCGGGGGCAATGGAATACCGCCGCCTGTCCGCATTGTCTGCCAAGCTTGAGCCGGTTTTAGTGGACCTTGCCCGTGTGCAAGATTCGCCAAACTGTTCCGGGAAACTGGCCGACGCGCTGGAAATGCAAGCCCGATCAGCCGACCCAAGCGCCGCTGGAATTGCAAACTTGATTGAAGGCGCGTTTGGTCCCGGCGATCCCGTTGGCCACATTGCGGCGTTTCTCGACCTGTTGCAAAAAGCCGCTGCGCAAACGGTTGCTCTGGGCGAGAATGACACCCCAAGCAGCTACTACAGGGCTGATCTTGACCGCTGGTCTCAGAGACCAAAGAAAACCGAAAGCCAGCCGATTGCGGCGTTAGCCCGCGCCTTCCGCCCCTATTGGGAGCGCAATGCCATGCGCCCCTTTAATGCGGGCCGCTACGATCCGGCCACAAAGCAAAACAAAGCAACGGCTGTAGATGTGATTCATTTGATCGGCCAAAAACTTGATCCGGACCTGACGCGCGCGCGTGTGGTCACGGTAATGCGGGTGATATAGACATATTTTCGCCACATTATGTGGCAGTTAACCGGCATGTTTTCCTATGTAGGAAGTAGTTTTTCTTACCTGCTTCACGCGTTTCGGCCTGCCCAATCGCTCTCTAGGTTTCTCTTCATCGATCTAAATTGATGGAGGTTATCATGATCGCAAAACAGGCAAACACCCTGCTTAAACCCGAGCAAGTCGCGGAACGCCTCGGCGTGTCCACAACCACACTTGCCACATGGCGCTGCACCAAGCGCTACCCGCTGGCCTATGTCAAAGTTGGCCGCTTGGTCCGCTATCGCGCCGGAGATGTGGAAGCGTTCGAGATCGCGCGTCTTCAGGAGGTGGTTGCAAATGACTGGTAATTGGAAACCTATCGAATTTGCGGCCATTGCTGAAATGGCCCGGATCAATCTGCAAACTCTACTGGCCGAATGGTTGCCAGATGGCCGGATCATTGGGCGCGAATGGGTGGCGCTGAACCCCACCCGCGCAGATCGGTCGCGGGGTTCGTTTCGGATCAATCTCGACAGCGGACTGTGGGCAGACTTCGCGACGGATGACAAAGGCGGGGATGCCATCAGCCTCTTTGCCTATCTGAACGGGGTGCAGCAAGGTCAGGCCGCACGTGCGCTGGCCCAGCGTCTGGGGGTGCAGGCATGAGCGCGCTACCCGACCTTCGCCACCCGACAGCCGGTGTCGCTGATACCCAGCATGTTTATCGCAGCAGAACGGGAGCGCCTGTGCTCGTCGCCAATCGCTATGAGGGCCACGGCAAGGGCAAGTTCTTTCTGCCCTACGACGTGACCAAGGACGCATGGAAAGCACCCCAGTTGCGCCCGGTCTATCATCTGGACCGGATCGCCCAGGCGAACCCGGATCAGCCGGTGATCTGGGTTGAAGGGGAGAAGTGTGCCGATGTTCTGACAGGCTTGGGGTATCTGGCCTCTACCAGCTTTGGCGGCAGCAAGGCGCTGGCAAAAACTGACCTGTCACCGTTGGCAGGCCGTACTGTCATTATCTGGCCTGACCATGATGAGCCGGGACAGAGCTATGCCGCCAAACTGGCCGAAGAGCTCGTTACATTACATAGGGCGACACCTCTGATCCTGCCGATCAGTGACGCACTGATTCAAGCGCATGATTCATCGAGTCTGATCCCTAAACCAATACATAGGGGCTGGGACGTGGCCGATGCCATTGCCGCAGGTTGGGGGCTAGGCGAGATTGACGCCCTAATAAACAGCGTTGCGTGTGATTTGCCGGATGTAACTGCCGCCTACCTTACAAGTAAGGTTCGGCCTGCCGCCAATGACCCGCATCCCCCTATGTATCATAAGGAAAACCCCGACCCGTATACGTTACCTATACATAGGGATGAACCTGCACCTATACGTAACGATGACAATGCGGCGCTGGTGGATGGGCTTGAGCTTTGGAACACGCCGCAGGGTGAGCCCTATGTAACGTTACGGGCCAAGGGTCACTTTGAGCACTGGCCTGTAGGTTCCGCGACCTTCCGCAACTATCTGGCCTATGCCCATTACAAGGCCGAGGGCAAAGCCCCCTCCAATGCCGCGCTGGATGACAAACGCCGGATGCTGGAAGGGGTGGCGCGGTTCGAAGGCGAGACCTACCCTGTGTCCAGCCGCATCGCCTCCATCGGGCGCACGGTCTATCTCGATCTTGGCGACACCGACTGGCAGGCTGTGGCGATCACCTCCGAGGGCTGGCAGGTGGTCAGCCACCCGCCCGCACGGTTTCGGCGCTCACCAGCCATGCAGGCGCTTCCAGTACCGGAACGGCATGAGAATGGCATCGAGTTGCTGCGCGAATTTCTGAATGTGGAAAGCGAAGATGATTTCCGCATGTTGGTGGCATGGGTTCTGGGATGTTTCCACCCCAAAGGCCCCTACCCTATCCTGATCCTGTCAGGCGAACAGGGCAGCGCTAAAAGCACCACTGCACAAACGCTGCGCGACCTGATCGACCCGGCCCAGCCCAGCACCCGCAGCACGCCCAATTCCGAACAGGATTTGGTAATTGCCGCGATGCACAACCACGTCTTAAGCTTTGATAATCTTTCAACCATCCGCCCGATGATGGCGGACGCCTTCTGTCGGATCGCCACCGACGGCGGGTTTGGCACCCGCAAGTTGCACACCGACAGCGACGAGGTTCTGTTCAATGCCACCCGGCCTTGCCTGTTGAACGGGATTCCCGATCTGGCGGCGCGGCCTGATCTGGCGGATCGCGCGATTGGTGTTCATCTGCCGGTGATCCCTCCCGGCAAGCGCAAAACCTTGGGCGCGTTCAATCGCGATTTTGCCAAGGCCAAGCCCTACATTCTGGGCGCGCTTTTGGATGCGGTATCCTGCGCGCTGGGTCGAATTGACTCTGTGAGCCTCTCAGAAGCCCCTAGGATGGCGGATTTTGCTAAATGGGCGGTTGCCGCCGAAGATTCCCTTGGATGGGCTCAGGGCGCGTTTCTGGACTCCTACGCGGCCAATCGCGCGCGCAGTGACCAAGCCGCTGTTGAGGCCAACCCGGTTGCACTGGCAATTCTGTCATTGATGGATGGGCGTCAGCGTTGGAGCGGCACTGCAACCGAGTTGAAGCAAACCTTGCGGGATCGCTTTCCTGCGCTGACAGAGGACAGCCAGAGCTTTCCCCGGTCTGAGGCAAGGTTTGGTGCAGCGCTGCGCAGGGTACAGCCGGTGTTGCGGCGTCAGGGGGTTAACATCGCGTTCAGTCGGGAAGGAAAAGCAGGAATGCGGGTAATTGAATTGAGCAACCCGTAAGAAACCACAGAATTATTTGTGCCAAAACGCTCGACCGCACAGGTCGGGCGTTTTTTGTTTATGCTTGCCGTCGCGTATGTCGGGTTTAACCTTCGTCTGCTATGCAGACAAAGGTTGCCGTTTGCCAAAGCTGTTCAAGGGACCGTTTTCAGCCCTTTCAGGATATTCGTGATAGTTGCAGTAGCGCTCACTCATTCCTTGACACGAAGACCAAGTTCAGATCAATCGCGGTGCTCAACTTAGTGGGTAGGTACAAACAAAAAGAGTCACAATTGAATGCTGTTTACCAAGTCAAAAATTGCACTCGTTTTCCATACGATGCCAATGTCTGACTCGGCATTGATACGTCCACTATATATCCCAATTAACTTCGAAACTGGGCGAGCGAAAGCAGCAGAACTTCCGTCTGCCATGGCAACCATGCCTCCAGAACGATAGGCGAGTACAGGTGATCCTGATTGGCCTTGGCGAGAACGGCAGTCAATCAGTTGGATTGGTAAATCATCGAAATCCACTATCGGTTCAGATGCGATAAATCCGGTCGCCCAGACAGGAAATAGGCCGCCAGCGGATATTCCAAATGGAAAGCCAATTACGCTGACTGATTCAGCGGGACCAATCAGCATGTCTTCACCTGGTTTTCCAGGGTCGTACGGGTACAATTCCACGTCATCAAGTTGTGTGAGCGGCAAGGCCACAAAATCCGCTTTTGCACCTAAAACAGGATGTTCCACCCAGCGTTTCTCTTCATACTCAGGATCCGAATACAAGGGTTCAATCTTACCCTGCCATGATCCAAGTTGTCCTTTGAGATTTTGAAAGACTAAAACCTCATTTGGAATACCCCCTGTTGGGGAAATAGGCTTATCGTTGTCCTGACGTCTTCCAGTGAGGTTATGTCGGTTGGTAATTAAGACTGGACCTTTTGCGGAAAGCGACACAAATCCAGTTCCAGTGGAGAGCGGTTGACCATTGAATCGCATTTGCAGAAACAAAGACTGAACAGAAGGTTTGGCAATTTGTTGCATCTTTTGACTCGTGTCTCGTTGGTTACAAGTCGGCTGTATATTCTAAGCATGTCATCAGGCACCATTTTAGGACAAGGTCTGTAAAGTCCGCTATCTGCGCTCACTGTCATTAGAAAAGTGTGCAGCATCCTGTGGGTTTGGGCTCGAACCGAACGGCCGCTTTTTGGCTGACGGTGCTGACAGCACTGACAGTGAAGCCGTGTCGGTTTTCATATTAGAGATTCGGACTTTGGGGAGTGTCAGCGTCTCAGCACGTAAGATGCTGTGTTTTGCTCTACGGCGTAGCACCGCTGTAGCACCACACCCCAACACGTCGAACGCAAAAAGCGCCCCTTTGGGCGCTAAGTGTTTGATATATGGCTGGAATTATTGGTTGCGGGAGCAGGATTTGAACC
>NZ_WQFQ01000004.1:0-393145 GCF_013034245.1 Ruegeria sp. HKCCA4812
GTGGGAAAAGTTGATAGGTTTCATCGGTGGGCAAGGTTTCCTACCACCCCAGCCAATTTCCATGAAAAGTCGAGAAAATAAGAGCTTTTCCAAGCTCATCTTAGACAATGTGTCTCAGTCGCCCGAAACTGTGACAGAGGGTGTAACACAATCCTTTGCGAACTATGCGCGCAAGCGCTCTAGCTCGTCCCATCAGAAGCCAAAACACTGCGCCGGCCCTTACCTCATGCGAATGGGTCGGGCATTCCATTGCCGCAAACGCCTTCCCAGGGCGCTATCAAGCTTTCAATCAAACTCATCTCTGTACCTTTCCCTGCGTACCGACCTCCCGCTCGACGCCGTGAAACGAGCCGCCAAGCTTCTCACGATCTATGAGCGAATGGAGAAAGAAATCGTGTATGCCCACGCCTCTCAAGACCTGAGCCCTGCTGACTGAAGATCTCCCAGCGGAACTGGTAGGGGTCCTGGCAGAACAAAGCAGGATGGGCAGCTTTGAGCCTCCCCAACTGAACTGGTCCACCGTTATGTTTAGGAAACGGAGGACTGAGAATGGCAAACAAGCGACCGAAGCCAGAAGAGGTAGATTCGAAGTTGCGGCAGTTTGAACTTCTGATGGGGCAAGGTATGCCCCGTCTTGATGCGATCGGACAGATCAGAGTTGTTGAAAAATCCTACGACCGTTAGAGCAAGTGAAAAACACAAGGTGCGATGCGAGACGCCGCTGCAGCGCTCACCGCAGACTTCTTTGATGCCATGTAGAAAAACTGTGCAGGCATTCCGCTAAATGTGGAAATACGCTGAAATAATGGGCGAACCGGCAGCCTGGTGAACAGATTATTGGCCTTGGAATTGCGATCAATGAATCTTGGGCTCAGTTGAGACTCCATGAATCAACATCTTACCGTCGTTGTAGTCGAACAGAACCAAGAGCGTGCTTTTGCGATCGTAGATGCCCTAAAAGAGGCTGGAGACGTAGACGTTTATGTAATCGGCAATGTCTCCGGGCTGGCACGTAAAATTGCAACGCATAGCCCAGACATTGTCCTGATCGACATCGACAATCCATCGCGGGATATGCTGGAAGAGCTCACCGTTGCTTCGGGCCCATTGGAACGTCCCGTGGCGATGTTTGTCTCGAGCGCCGCGGGCGGGTTGGCCAAAGCCGCAGTTGAGGCCGGGGTGTCGGCCTATGTCGTCGACGGTTTGCAAGCCGAGCGCATTAAACCTGTGATCGATACCGCTATTGCCCGGTTTCAGGTGTTACGTCAGATACGGACCGAACTGGCCGAAACCCGCCGTGCGCTGGAAGAGCGCAGAGTGATTGACCGAGCTAAGGGCTTGTTAATGAAGGCCAAGGGTGTTTCGGAAGATGAAGCCTATGCCCTGCTCCGTAAAACCGCGATGAATCAGAATCGCCGGGTTGCCGAGGTGTCCGAAGCCTTGGTCACAGCATCAGGTTTGTTGTCATGAGAACGGTAACCCTGCCTGTCGCCTATATGCCTTTGGTTGATGCCGCTCCACTGATCGTGGCACGCGAGATGGGGTTTGACCACGCCGAAGGCATCTCGTTGGACCTGCGACCGGCTCCATCTTGGTCGTCTCTGCGTGATATGCTGGCCTTTGGGCACGTGGACGCGGCACATCTGCTGTCACCCGTCCCCGTTGCGATGGCTTTGGGTCTTGGAGGCATTGCGACACCGTTGTCCGCCGTGTCTGTCCTGTCGCTCAATGGCAATGTCATAGGTGTTGGAACTCAATTGGCTGGGCGGTTGGCCGACCAGGGCTACGGCTTCGATTTCTCCGATGCTGCTGCAGCTGGGGCTGCACTGGCACAGGCCGCCGGCGACGTTTTGGTGTTCGGTGTACCTTTTCCGTTTTCGATGCATGTTGAATTGTTGCGTTATTGGGTCGCTGGAACCGAACTGGCCTCGAAACAGGTCGAAATCCGAACCGTCCCGCCTCCACTCATGGCGCAGGCGCTCGCAGGTGGCGAGATCGATGCCTTCTGTGTGGGTGAGCCCTGGGGCTCATTCGCTGTAGACGACAATGTCGGTGCACTACTGTTGCCCGGCAAGGCGATCTGGTCCTGTGCACCTGAAAAGGTGCTGGCGGTCAGAAACGACTGGGCCGAAACCGAACCACATTTGCTGGGTAGCCTTATGCGGGCCGTTTGGCGCGCAGGACGCTGGCTTTCGAACACGGACAGCCGTACAACTGCATCCGAGATGCTATCGCGTAAAACCTATCTCAACGTCTCACCCGAGCTGATTGACCGAGCGCTGATGGGCGAATTCACTATATCGGCCCGCGGCGAGCAGCGCCATGTCGATGGGTTTGTCGAGTTTTTTGACGGCGCTGCCACCTTCCCATGGCGAAGTCAGGCGAAATGGGTTGCGCATCAATTGGCGAAACGAAACGGGCTGGACGCCGGAACTGCGGAACGACAATCCGCAAAGGTCTTTCGCAGTGATCTCTATCGTCGCGAATTGCAAGGGCTTGGTGTGGAAACACCCGGCGCGTCCGAGAAACTTGAAGGGGCGTTACCCGAGTCGACGGCGGTTGCCTCGACCAATGGCAGCCTGATTCTGTCTCGGAACGTCTTTTTCGACCGACGCATTTTCGAGCCAGCGGGGTAAGTCTGCACAAAATTTTTGCAGTGCAGCATCTGTTATTGCTGCGACGCAGAATTTTCGAGGTGAAAACGCTGAAAATTGATGACGCGCCGCTGCGTGACTGGCTAAATCGGAACATCGGAAGGCAACGACGCCCACCGACGGAATTCGCCCATAGTCCAGGGCACCTCACAAGAGCAAAGCCGCTCGACCATCCGCCACCTCCTCCCGGCGGACTGTGTCGGCGGCTTTTTTGTTTGCCCAACGGGTTGGGCTGAACCGAAAGGGAACGAGATGAAAAAGCTTCTTTTAGGCCTTGCTGCGACGACGGCGCTTGTGTCACCGGCACTGGCCGAACTGGAACTGGAAAAAGACGAGCTAACGTTTGGCTTTATCAAACTGACTGACATGGCGCCGCTGGCTGTCGCCTATGAGAATGGGTACTTTCTTGACGAAGGCCTGTTCGTGACGCTGGAAGCACAAGCCAACTGGAAAGTGCTGCTGGATGGCGTGATCGACGGGCAGCTGGATGGCGCGCACATGCTGGCCGGGCAGCCTTTGGCCGCGACCATCGGATACGGCACCGAGGCGCATATCATCACACCATTTTCGATGGACTTGAACGGCAACGGCATCACCGTCTCGAACGAGATTTGGGAAGAGATGAAGCCGAATATCCCGGTGATGGAGGATGGTCGTCCCCAACACCCTATCAGCGCTGAGGCGCTTGCTCCGGTCGTCGAGAAATACAAGTCCGAAGGCAAGCCCTTTAACATGGGCATGGTCTTCCCCGTTTCGACCCATAATTACGAACTGCGCTATTGGCTTGCCGCCGGTGGACTGCACCCCGGCTACTACAGCCCTGACAACGTAACCGGCCAGATCGGCGCAGATGTGTTCCTGTCAGTAACGCCACCGCCGCAGATGCCTGCCACGTTGGAGGCCGGCACGATATACGGCTACTGCGTGGGCGAGCCTTGGAACCAACAGGCTGTGTTCAAGGGTATCGGCGTGCCGGTCATCACGGACTATGAGCTGTGGAAGAACAACCCTGAGAAGGTCTTTGGCATCACTGCCGAGTTCGCAGAAGAGTATCCCAACACCACGCTGGCCGTGACCAAGGCCCTGATCCGCGCCGCGATGTGGCTGGATGAGAACGACAACGCCAACCGCCCCGAGGCGGTCGAGATCCTCAGCCGCGCGGAATATGTGGGCGCAGATTATGACGTGATCGCCAACTCGATGACCGGCACATTTGAATACGAAAAAGGCGACAAGCGCGAAGTTCCTGATTTCAACGTGTTCTTCCGCTACAACGCGACATACCCGTTCTATTCGGACGCGATCTGGTATCTGACACAGATGCGCCGCTGGGGTCAGATCCCTGAATCCAAGCCCGACAGCTGGTATGACGAGGTTGCCAAATCTGTCTACAAACCCGAGATCTATCTGGAAGCCGCGCGCCTGCTAGTCGATGAAGGCCTGGCGAATGAGGCCGACTTCCCCTGGGACAGTGATGGTTACAAAGCGCCCACCCCGGCCGAGGATATAATCGACGGCATCACCTATGACGGCCGCACCCCCAACGCCTATCTCGAAAGCCTGTCCATTGGTCTGAAGGGCGATCAGAAGATCGTCGGCTCGGACGTGCAAGGCTAATCCCATGCGTCGCGCCCGGTATCAGTCGGGCGCACACCCCAAAGTGCCCCGCCATCGCAAGGACACATCAGATGACAACGGTCGATCCCGAATTCAACGCAGACGCCGCCAAAGAGGCGCGTCGCACCCGCCTGTTCACCCGCATCAACGCCGCCGACAAATGGTTCCAGATTCTTGGCCTAAGCTGGGCCACCCCGGTCCTGAAAGCTGCCGCCGGAGACAACCCCCGCGCTCAGATGACCGAAATCTGGCGTCTTCTGGTCGTCCCCCTGCTGTCGATCTGCGCCTTCCTGCTGCTTTGGGGGACGCTCGCCCCGAAAGTGCAAACTTCCCTGGGCGCCGTACCAGGCCCAGCTCAGGTCTGGGCAGAAATGGTCAACCTCAACGAGGACGCACAGGCCAAGGCCGCCAAGCGCGCCAAGTTCGAGGCAATGGTTGAGAAACGGAACCAGAAGCTGATCGATACGGGCCGCGCGGACGAGGTCAAACAAGTCGCCTACACCGGCGCGCCGTCTTACTACCAGCAAATCTGGACCTCTATCAAAACCGTGTTCTTCGGGTTTCTGATCGCGACCGTTGTGGCCGTTCCCCTTGGGATCGCTGCCGGACTGTCGCCTACCGCCAATGCGGCGCTGAACCCGCTGATCCAGATCTTCAAACCGGTCTCGCCTCTGGCATGGCTGCCGATCGTGACCATGATCGTCTCGGCCGTCTACGTCACCAACGACGGTTGGTTCGCCAAGTCCTTCCTGATCTCGGCCATCACCGTGACCCTGTGTTCGCTTTGGCCGACTCTGATCAACACCGCGCTGGGTGTGGCGACCATCGACAAGGACTTGGTGAACGTCTCCAAGGTTCTGAAAATGAACACCTATACCAAAGTCACTAAGCTGGTGCTGCCTTCGGCGTTGCCGCTGATTTTCACAGGTTTGCGCCTGTCGCTGGGCGTCGGCTGGATGGTTTTGATCGCGGCTGAAATGCTGGCGCAGAACCCCGGTTTGGGTAAATTTGTCTGGGATGAGTTCCAGAACGGTTCGTCCAGCTCGCTTGCCAAGATCATGGTTGCGGTCTTCACCATCGGCATCATCGGTTTCCTGTTGGACCGGGTGATGTACGCACTGCAATCCCTCTTCACATTCACGAACAACCGGTGAGCGCGATGAGCATACTGAGCTTCAAAAACGTCACGAAATCCTTCGGTGAAGGCGCCGCGCGCACGGATGTGCTGAAAGGCATCGATCTGGACGTGCAGAAGGGCGAGTTTCTGGTGATCCTCGGCTTTTCCGGCACCGGAAAAACGACCCTGATTAACCTCATGGCCGGTCTGGATACTCCAACTAGCGGAGAGGTCACGTTCAAAGGAACTCCGATCAAGGGGCCGGGCCCGGAACGTGGCGTAGTATTTCAGAACTATTCACTGATGCCTTGGCTGACGGTCAGCGGCAATGTGGGGCTGGCGGTCGATACGGTCTTTCCGGGGCTCGGCAAGACTGAGAAGGCCGAGAAGGTCGCGCATTATGTGCGGATGGTGGGTCTCAGCCATGCTGCCACGCGCCGCCCGGCGGAACTGTCGGGTGGGATGCGTCAGCGGGTCAACGTGGCGCGTGCCTTGTCGATGAACCCCGAGGTTTTGTTGTTGGATGAGCCTCTGTCGGCGCTCGACGCGCTCACCCGTGCCAATCTGGCGGATGAGATCGAACATATCTGGGAGGCCGACAAAAAGACCTGCGTTCTGATCACCAATGACGTGGACGAGGCGATCATTCTGGCCGACCGGATCATCGCTCTGAACCCCGATGGTACGTTGGGCCAGGAATTCCGCGTATCGATCCCGCGCCCTCGCGAACGCGGCGCTATGAACAACGACGAGACGTTCAAGCGCCTACGCGCCGACGTCACCAAATACCTGATGGATGTGGGGATCGAAGCCAAGGTCGAAGGCTCGCGCATCCTGCCCGATGTTACACCGATCCATGGAGTGCCAACGGCGGTGGCCGAGGCACAAAAAGGGATGATCGAGAGCCGTTTCCTCGACTTTTCACAGCTTCATAAAGTCTACCCGACGCCCAAGGGCCCCCTGACCGTTGTTGAGGATTTCGATCTGAAGATCGATAAGGGCGAGTTCATCTCGCTGATCGGCCATTCAGGTTGCGGAAAATCTACGGTTCTGACCATGGCTGCGGGGCTGAACGATATATCGAAGGGCGCGATCAAGCTGGATGGTCGTCATGTCGAGGGGGCTGATCCAGAACGCGCCGTAGTGTTCCAATCCCCCAACCTGTTCCCATGGCTAACTGCCAAGGAAAACGTCGCGATCGGGGTCGACAAAGTCTATCCCAAGGCCAGCATCGCCGAGCGTCAGGATGTCGTTGAATACTATCTGGAACGCGTCGGTCTGGCCGATGCGATGGACAAATCCGCGAGCGACCTGTCGAACGGCATGAAACAACGCGTCGGCATCGCACGCGCCTTTGCCCTATCGCCCAAGCTGCTGCTGTTGGATGAGCCCTTCGGGATGCTCGACAGTCTGACCCGCTGGGAATTGCAGGAAGTGTTGATGGAGGTCTGGTCCCGCACCAAGGTCACCGCAATCTGTGTGACCCATGACGTGGATGAGGCGATCCTGCTGGCCGATCGCGTGGTGATGATGACCAATGGCCCACAAGCGACCATAGGCAAGATTACCAAGGTCGACCTGCCGCGCCCGCGCACCCGCAAAGCGCTGTTGGAGCATCCGGACTACTACGCCTACCGGCAGGAGGTCCTCGATTTCCTCGAAGAATACGAACACGGCGCCAAGCCAAAAACGCCCGCCCCCAAGGCGATTGCAGCGGAGTGAAACCATGAAACAAAGACTTGTTGTCATCGGCGCAGGCATGGCCTCGGGCCGGGTGCTAGAACACCTGACCGACGCCGCGCCGGATGCGTTCGACATCACCCTGTTCAACGCCGAGCCCCGCGGGAACTACAACCGCATCATGCTGAGCCCGGTTCTGTCGGGTGAGAAGATTTATGAAGAGATCGTCACACATGATGACGCCTGGTACGCCGAGCGGGGGATTGCTTGCCGGTTCGGTGAGAAAGTTGCAAAGATCGACCGCGAGATGAAGGTTGTCGAGGGCGTGCACGGACACCTTCCCTACGACAAGCTGGTGATCGCAACCGGGTCAAACCCGTTCATCATCCCCCTGCCCGGTCATGATCTGGACGGTGTCATCGCCTATCGCGACCTGGAAGACACCCAGCAGATGATGGACATGGGCACCGACAACAAGGTCGTCGTGATCGGTGGCGGCTTGCTGGGGCTTGAAGCTGCGGCGGGCATGGCCGCGCACGGTGTTGACGTCACCGTGGTGCATATCATGGGCCACCTGATGGAGCGTCAGTTGGATGAAGCCGCAGGCTACCTGCTGAAGAAGTCGCTGGAAGACAAAGGAATCAAGATCTGCCTACAGGCGAACTCCAAGGAAATCCTTGGGCAAGATGGCAAGGTCCGCGCACTTTTGCTGGACGACGGGACCGAGCTGCCCTGTGATCTGCTGGTCATGGCCGTTGGCATCCGTCCCAATACAGCGCTGGCGCAGGAGGCCGGTCTGGCCACCGGGCGTGGCATTCATGTGGATGACCAAATGTTGACCTCGGATCCGGAAATTTATGCTGTGGGTGAGTGCGTCGAGTATAACGGAGAGGTCTTTGGTCTTGTCGCGCCGCTCTACGATCAGGCGAAAGTGGCGGCGCATGCCTTGTTGGATAAAGAGGCCGCGTTTGAGCAAAAAACTCTTTCAACGAAGTTGAAAGTCACCGGCTGCGATCTGTTCAGCGCTGGCGATTTCGCAGATGGACCGGGGCGTGAGGATATCGTGTTCCGCGACCCATCGCGGGGCGTCTACAAGCGTCTCGTGATCGAACAGGACCGTCTGATCGGCGCTGTCATGTACGGTGACACGGCCGACAGCGGCTGGTTTTTAGGCCTGATCAAGGATGGCACCAGCATCGAAGACATGCGTGAGACGCTGATCTTTGGCCCGGCCTACCAGGGGGGCGACACCGCGGACCCTCTCTCAGCCGTTGCAGCATTGCCGCCTGAGGCGGAGATTTGCGGCTGCAACGGCATATGCAAAGGCGACATTGTCGAGGCGATCCATTCAGGGGCTGGCGATCTGGGCGCGGTGCGGGCAAGTACCAAGGCCAGCGCTTCCTGCGGAACATGTTCGGGTCTGGTCGAACAGGTCCTGCAGGTCACTTTGGGCGATGCGTTCCAGATGCCAGCCGCACAACCGATCTGTGGTTGCACCGACCTGACGCATGAAGATGTACGCCGTCTGATCAAAGGGCAGGAACTGAAAAGCCAGGCCGCAGTCTGGCAGGAACTCGGCTGGAATACGCCCAACGGCTGTCATGTCTGCCGCCCGGCGATCAACTATTACCTTCTGGCGGATTGGCCACTGGAATATCAGGATGATCCACAAAGCCGCTTCGTTAACGAACGCAAACACGCGAATATTCAGAAAGACGGTACGTTCAGCGTAGTGCCGCGCATGTGGGGCGGGATCACCACCCCCGAAGAACTGCGTGCCATTGCCGACGCCGCCGACAAGTACGACGTGCCAACCGTAAAGGTCACCGGCGGCCAACGCATCGATCTGCTGGGCGTGAAGGGTGAAGACCTGCCTGCGATCTGGTCGGATCTGAACAGGGCCGGTCTGGTCTCGGGCCACGCCTATTCCAAGGGCCTGCGGACAGTCAAAACCTGCGTCGGAACCGATCATTGCCGGTTCGGCACGCAGGACAGCACCGGCCTCGGCATCAAGCTTGAGAAAATCCTGTGGGGGTCTTGGACTCCGCATAAGCTGAAGCTGGCCGTGTCGGGCTGCCCTCGCAACTGCGCTGAGGCGACTTGCAAGGATATCGGCGTTGTCTGCGTGGACTCAGGCTATCAGATCAGTATCGGAGGGGCCGCCGGTATGGACGTGAAAGAGACCGAATTGCTGTGTCAGGTCCAGACCGAGGGCGAAGCGATTGAGGTGGTGATGGCCGTCGCGCAAGCCTATCGCGAAGGCGGCAAATATCTGGATCGATTGTATAAATGGCTAGGCAAGGTCGGCATGGACTGGGTCAAAGCTCAGGTCGTGGACGACCTTGAAAACCGCACCGCCTTGGTCGCCAGGTTCGAGCTGTCGCAAAGCATCTACCGTAAAGACCCGTGGGCCGAACACGTCAAAGAAAAAGCGCAGACCTACGCGCCGATTGCAGATTTCACATTGGAGGCAGCGGAATGAGCTGGATCGACATCGGACATATCGACGAGGTTCCCTTACGCGGGGCGCGGTTGGTGAAAACCCATATCGGCTGCATCGCCGTATTCCGTACTGCTGAGGTTGAAGTGTACGCCGCAACCAATAGCTGCCCCCATAAGGGTGGCCCGTTGTCTGAAGGCATCGTCCACGGCCAGTCGGTCACCTGCCCCCTGCACAACTGGGTTTTCGACTTGAATACGGGCGAGGCCCAGGGCGCAGATGATGGTCGCATCACCACCTACCCCGTACGGTTGGAAGATGGGCGCATCCTGCTTGACGACAGCGCCGTCACCCGGCGGAGTGCGGCCTGATGGACGGAACTGGCCTGCCAGAGGTCCGGTCAACATGTGCCTATTGCGGCGTCGGCTGCGGTGTTCTTTTGCGCCCCGATGGTGCCGGTGGTCTTACCGTGCGAGGCGACCCGGACCACCCGGCGAACTACGGGCGTCTATGCTCGAAAGGGTTGGCTTTGGACGAAACCGTGGGTCTAGACCACCGGTTGTTGGCCCCATGCGCGTTCGGCCAGGACACCAGTTGGGATGATGCGCTGCAGTTGGTTGCCGATCGCTTTTCGAACACGATCAGAGAGTTCGGACCGGACAGCGTAGCTTTTTACGTCTCGGGCCAATTGCTGACCGAAGACTACTATGTTGCCAACAAGTTGATGAAAGGCTTCATCGGCTCAGCCAATATCGACACCAATTCGCGGTTGTGTATGGCGTCAACTGTAGCCGGGCATAAACGCGCCTTCGGAACCGATACAGTGCCCGGAACTTATGAAGATCTGGATCACGCTGACTTGGTTGTGCTGGTTGGTTCAAACCTTGCCTGGTGTCATCCCGTTCTCTATCAGCGGATCATGGCGGCGCGTCAGGCGCGTGGCACGAAGATAGTGGTCATTGACCCACGCCGCACAGCGAGTTGTGATCAGGCGGACCTTCATCTAGCGCTTCAGCCAGGCAGCGACGTAGCGCTTTTCAACCGATTGCTTTGCAGAATTCACCAAACCGGCCATGTATCCGCCGAATTCCTGGAACGAAGCATTGGGTTCTCTGAAGCCCTCGAACTGGCGCAGCTTGACGATCCTGACGAGACGGGGCTCAGCCCATCTGAGATTGAGGCGTTTTGCGATTTGTGGATCGGTACTGAGCGGGTCGTTACGGTCTTTAGTCAGGGTGTAAACCAGTCTTCCAGCGGTACCGACAAGGTCAATGCGATCTTGAATTGCCATCTGGCCACCGGTCGAATTGGTCGCGAAGGGATGGGGCCGTTCTCGGTCACAGGTCAGCCTAACGCCATGGGCGGTCGAGAGGTGGGTGGTCTGGCCAATACGCTCGCTTGCCATCTGGACATTGAAAACGAGGACCATCGTCAGGCGGTTAAACACTTTTGGAATTCGCCCAACATCCCTCGGAGGCAAGGATTAAGAGCGGTCGATCTATTCCGATCCATCGAAGACGGTCAGATCAAGGCGCTCTGGATCATCCACACCAACCCTGCGGCTACCATGCCGGACGCGGACAGAGTGAGCGCAGCTATCGAAAACTGCCCATTTACAGTTGTCAGCGACCTTACCGCGCGGACAGATACCGCGCGTATCGCAGACGTGCTGCTGCCAGCGGCGGGATGGGCAGAAAAATCGGGGACTGTAACCAATTCAGATCGCACGATAAGCAGACAACGTGCCGTTTTGAGCCCTCCGGGGCAAGCCCGCTCGGACTGGGATATCTTGGCCGAGGTCGGCCGTAGGATGGGTTGGGAAGAGGCATTTAACTATGAGTCTCCGGCGCAGATTTTCAGAGAATACGCGAGCATGACCTCACTTGCGGCGTCTTTTGGCAAGGACTTCAATATTACCGAGTTGTCCGACATTGGGGATGAAGACTATGATGCGCTGAGCCCCACACAATGGCCAACGACACTTGGTGCGACCGACAAGCGGTTCTTTGGCGATGGACAGTTTTTTCATCCTGATGGCAAAGCGCGTATTGTTCCGGTTTCTCACAAGCCGCCCAAAGTGAAAACCTGTGCACAATTCCCGTTTCTTTTAAACACAGGGCGAAACCGGGATCAGTGGCATACCATGACACGGTCAGGTTTGTCGCCTCGTTTATCAGCCCACCTTTCCGAACCTTATGTTGACATGAATCCAACGGACGTTGATCGGTTGGGCCTTAGCGCCGCAGATTTGGTCCAACTCGACAGCTCAGTTGGAAGCGGTGTCTTTCGCCTTCGAATCTCGGAAGCTGTCGCACCCGGGCAAGTGTTCGCACCAATTCACTGGACGGGCGAAACGGCACCTTCAGCCCGTGTGGATGCGCTTGTTCCAAGTGTGACTGATCCGATATCTGGACAGCCTGAAAGCAAGGCGACGGCTGTTTCTGTGCGGCGTCTGAATGCTTCCTGGTACGGCTACGCCATTTCCGTCGATGCGGCCTCGCCTACGGCAGAATACTGGGCAAGGAGCAAAACGGACAAAGGCTACAGGATGGAGTTGGCAGGGAAGCAGGACATCGACGATTGGGAACACAAAGCCCGCGAGTGGTTTGGACTACCTGATGCCATGGTGACTTCAATCGAAGACCCCAATCGCGGCTCGCATAGGATCGCGCTGTCAGACGGACAGCGCCTCTTGGCAGCGCTTTTCGTCTCCCGCCAACCTATCATTCTGATGCGAGACTATTTGGCAAGTTTGCCTGAGGTTTCGCTCATTCAGATACTGTCTGGCCGGTCAACTGCTGCTTCTGAAGACTGTGGACCAATTGTCTGTTCGTGTTTCGGGGTCGGACTAAAAACCATCATCGACGCCATTCGCGACAAACGTTTGATTGATGTGAACAATATCGGAGATGCCCTTCAAGCTGGAACAAACTGCGGTTCATGCCGACCAGAGTTGGCTGAATTGGTCGCGGAGCATTCGAAGTTGAACCGCAATACACCGAAGAGTTTCTCGCAAGAACAGTTAGGATAGACCCGGGTTTTGGAGTTGGACAGAGGTCGGTTTTGTTTGGTTATCAAGGTAGGAGCGGTTTCCGTCCACTCGAGACCCAAAACCTGGTTGAGCGTGATTCAACGGTTCGGGCAATTCGGTGGAAGGATGGCGTCGTCCTGTGCTCCAAGCACCAATATGTGCTTACTGAGCAATTTCGTGTCCTGCGACCTCAGATGAAACCAATACTCCTCCAGTTGATCAGCAGCCTTTCTTGCCTTCGCCGCCACGATGTTCGCCAAATGAGTACGCAAAAAAAATGCAATTCGAGAAGACGAATAGTAGCGGCAATACTCTTTGGGAACGCGGCACTATAGTAAAACACACCATCTTTTACGAACTTGTACTTGGGTGAAAGGGTCTCTGACATGGTCCACGGCTCCAACCTGCTGTTTAAGCTCGATTTAAACCAAGGGTTTACCTGAGGAAGTGGTGCCCGGGGGCGGTGTTCTATTCCCGTTACAGGCACTTCTTCAGCCGGTCTCTCCAGCAAAACAAGGGGTATGCGACGGGCTGTGTCGCTGTCAACAGGCACCATATGGTCTACGGAATGGTCTACGGCTGCTGTGAGAGCCTCTCAGTGACTCCCTGAGGCTCCGTTCGATTCCCGGGGGCGGAATCGGAAAAATACGGTAAGCATCTAAAATTAAACACGAAAGTCATATCAAATTGCCTTCAATACCCCTTTAAATACCCCCAAGGGAATTCTCATATCATTTCAAGTACTTGATTTATTTATGTGATTCCGCGTTTTGGAATCGCACCAATTGTCCCTCTGCGTCTATTATTGTCCCGTTCAATGCAGGCTAGTCCAACCGTTAAACGTCGTCCAGTAAGCTTAAATCTCTTTCGAGAATGCGCCCAGCCTTATGGTTAACCCGTTTGTGCTTCAGCCGCCTAAGAGCCGCTGACCCAATCGTAGGTTGGAGATCAAAGCTGCCATAAAGTTCCAGCTCCTCGAACAACCGCTTTGCGGACGAACAAGACAGTCGGGCCGCAAGCTTCAACGTAAACAAACGGCCCTGAGCGGTCCTTTATCTTAAGTGCAGCGAATGACCGCTTGACCGCCCTACTTTCCGTTCTGATCCTTCCCTAAAACCCTTTCAGCTACCTTGGCCTCTTCGAATACAAGTTCAGGCAGAACAACTTCCCAATTGGCGCGTTTCATCAGGTGATGAAAACGCTCATCGGCATCTTCCTTACGCCAGCGTATGATGGCCGCGATCTCGCCAGTGACAAATTTCGTTCCAATCGGGGGCGTAAATGCTTTTGCCATCCGCCCGAGGACCCGCCCTTGAAGATCCTCGATGTGCCAGCGATCTCCAACACTGGCGAGCTTGATTGGCGCGCCGACCTGCGCTTCAGCGATCGCGTCATGAACAATGTGCCGATCACCTTGGCGCCCTGCGAACGACAAGTCGACCATCTTCATTTCTGGCGATTGAAAGAACCGGCGCGGGCCAGGGACTGTCGCCAAGTCGGGCACTACGTGCCGCTTGACGACTGAAGGCGACTCAGTGGGAAGGTATTCGTGATTGTCGTTACTCATGACGATCAAATTGCGCCGCGCACGTGTCATGGCGACATAGAACAAGCGCCTCGGCGCGTCCTGATCTTCGTTTCGCGAGGGCCGCTCCCAACCACCATCCAGGATCACGACATCGTCGAATTCGAGGCCTTTCGCGCGATGCGCCGTCAACAACTTGAGGCCACGCTGCTCGCCCCATGAGTCTTTCGACCATTCAGCAAACCATTCGATCACGTCAGGGCTCGGAAGCGCTTTGCCATCAACTTCACGCGCAAGTTGGCCAATTCCCTCGCCGATCCGGTCAGTCCAACGGCTTGAGGGTATCGTGTTCAGGGTTTCGGTAAGGTCGCCCAAGCTAACTAAGGCTGTGTGCCTCTCGCGTAGGCCGTCGATGAACCTCCGCATCTCACGGGTGCGCCAAACACTTGGTAAGTTTTCGTTCGCCATTTCGACGGGAATTCCATGCGCCTCGGCAAAATCACGGACCGGCAGAAGCTTGCGCCAATCACGAGAAATGATTGCCGCCCCTTTCCAGCTCCAATCCGGTATCAGTTTTGACAGGCGGATCATCTCGTTGACTGCCGCAAGGGCCTGAGCGTCATTTCCAGCCGGACAGCCAAGGATTTGGACCCGCCCCTGTGCGACAGGGTCGAGACTTTCCATGATACCCCCAGCCGAGTCCTTTTGCCGCGATTGGTCGACGGTTATCCCATGGCCTGTTTTCATACGTTCCCGTGACCCGTCGATCACGGCGTTCGCCGCACTAATTACGTTCTTCGACGAGCGGTAATTGTCGGTCAGAAAGACTGGCTTGGCTGAATAATCCTGTTCGAATTGCCGGATATGGCGCACAGATGCGCCGGCAAACGCATAGATATTCTGGTCATCATCGCCGACCGCGAACAGGCTGATCCGTTGATCGGGGTCGTCGATACTGCGACCGGCCACCGCTGCGATCAAGGCGTATTCCTCGGGCCCAACGTCCTGATATTCGTCCACGAGAATCCATCGGAACCCTTGGATCAAGGTTTCTCGCAAGGCTTCGGCCTCGATTTTGTCCAGCCCGTCGCCACGCAAGAGACGTGCCGCATCGATCAGAAGCGTCTCGAAATCAGGTTCATCGGCCGTTTCCCGTCCGGCGAAGCTCGCGCCAACCAACCGCATGGCTAAGGCATGGATGGTCAAGACGGTCACAAAGCGAGCATCTTCGCCAATCAGAAGACGCAAGCGTTCCCGGATCTCGGCGGCCGCGTGACGATTGTAGGCGAGCACCAGTATACCGTTTGGATCTTCGCGCTTGATCCGGACCAGATAAGCGACGCGATGGACCAGCACGCGTGTCTTGCCCGATCCCGGCCCCGCGAGGACAAGCACATTGGTTTGTTCGCGGTCGTCACGCACGATCTGCTCTTGTGTCGAATTCCCCAGATTGTCGACGATCTCGGCGTAAGACTGAGGCGTTGCCTGCCGTCTAAACTCCGAAATTTTCCCTGGCATCCAAGCTTTCATGAAGTCGGACTGATCCATTGCGAAATAGTCATGCGCGAGCCGCTGGGCCTGATCGATATCGTCGATGCCTTTGCCCGCATATGCCGCCATCACGTGGGTCTGGATGGTTTGTTCGGTGTAGTGGTCTTCGAGCGGCGCGAAATGCTGGGTGGTAAAAGCGCCGCCCTTCTGATTGATGTGCAACGTCATGGCCGAGCGGAACACGGACAAACCCTTGCCCAGAGTCACCACCTGCTGTTCGTGCAACCACAGAAGCGCCCGGTCCATCAGCTTTGCAGGGTCATTGACAGACGTCCGCAAAAGCGCATCGCTGTTGATTGCTGCAAGAAGGTCGCCAAGCGTGGTCTCGACGGGAACATCTTTACCACGCAGGCCGGCCTGAACCTTGTTGATCAAGTATGAAACCAATCGCTCTGCGGCCTGCCTGCGAAGCTGAGCAGTCTGTTCGATTGTCCCCCATGATCTTTGCATTCGCACCATGACACTGCCTTTGGACACCTTGCGCAGGCCAATATTGCCTTTGCCGCCATCCATGTCGCGGCCATCCTGCGCAATCCCACGGAGCAACCCCTCGACAATATCGGGCCGCACGGAGGCGTGTCCCAGCTCCCGCAGCGCCTGCGCCACTGAGGTCAGATGGCAGGGCAAAGCCTCATTGATGTCCGCGTCTGGCGAGTGCTCTCTAAGGATCGCAATTAGGTCAGCTTCCAACTTAGACGCCGCTTGGAATCGTTTGGGCGAGGCATTTTCGACGCGCACATGCACGAAGATGGTGATGTTTGTATCATCCTTTGCAATCCCCAAGGCCTCGAGATCCGCCAAAGCTTTGCGAACGCCCGACATCGTCAGCCCACTAACCCCGCAGAGCTCGTCCGTGGTGATGCCCTCTTCCTGCGGCGCGTTGATGATATGCTGCACGATGACGGCCAGATCCTCGCGCCGCCGCTCGGTGATCTCAGCGGATGCAAGGATTTCGCGGACCTCTTTCATGCTCCTTACTCGGAGCGAGGCTGGGAACACCTGCACCCGGTTTTCTTCGCGGTTCAGAAGGTGTGCTTCTTCCAGCCAGGCGACGGCCGTCTTCACCCGCGTATCGTCGGTATTGCTGTCCCGCTGGAAATCTCGTTCTTTCTCCTCATGAACGATCTCACCGGGTGTAGCGACTATTTCACCGCCTTTTCCGGTCCGAGCATCAAGACGTCGAAGCGCCTTCAGGATCGCGCCGATTTCGTGCCGCGCGAGTCGAGAACGCGCGCTGAGGCTGAACTGACGATCAACATCTTCGGTATTGAACAACAGGACGCAGTTTGCAGGCTCGCGGTCCCTCCCGGCGCGACCCGCCTCTTGCAGGTAGTTTTCCAACGACCCCGGCACGTCCCCGTGAACCACCAGACGGATGTCCGGCTTGTCGACCCCCATCCCAAAGGCGTTGGTGGCTGCGATCACGCGGAGATTGCCGACGCGGAAGTCCTCTTGGATCTCACGCTTTTCATCGGGGCTGAGGCCCGCATGATACCGTTCAGCGGAGATGCCCTGTTGTTTTAAGAACTCTGCAACGCGCTCGGTAGCGTTTCGGGTTGCGCAATAGACGACAGCCCCCGACACGCCCTCGCGCGGAAGTTGAGCCTCGATCGTGTCGAGGATATCAGCCATCTTGGTGGCCCGCTGCGTTGGCAGCACCTGGAACCTCAGGTTCGATCGCGATGCGCCACCGTCAATCAACGCCAGTTCGGACCCCAACCGCTCTTTGAAATGACTGCGGATGTCCTCCACGACGTCTGGCTTCGCTGTCGCGGTCAAGCAAAGCACCGCAGCCGGCTCGTCGCCTGAGTTTTCCTTGATAAACCGCGAAACGTAGCGATAGTCGGGTCGGAAATCGTGTCCCCATTTAGACACGCAGTGCGCCTCGTCCAGCACCCACAGTCCCACCTCGCGCTGTGCCAGAGCGGACCGAACTGTAGTGCTGCGCAGTTGTTCGGGCGAAATCAAAAGGATCGCAGCATCCCCAAGCCGCACCTTATCGAGCGCGTCTTGGCGCTCGGGTAAAGACAATAACCCGTTAATCGTAACCGCTGAGGAAATTCCGGCCCGTACCAAGCCCTGAACCTGGTCCGCCATCAGCGCCACAAGCGGCGATATTACGACGGTCAAGGCCCCGGTCTTATCGAACCGAGACAGCGCGGGGATCTGATAGCAGATTGATTTACCCGTGCCCGTCGGCAGGATGCCCAACAAATTGTCGCCTTCCATAGCGGTCGCCACGATCTTTTCTTGAAGCGGGCGTCCGTCCTCGTCGACTGGCTCCGGGCGGAAACTGGGAAAGCCGAACCAACGTTCAAGTGCACGGGTGGGATTATTGTGCTCTGCGCAATAGGCACAGTGGGGATCACGACAGTTCGTATCCCTCAGGTCTTTGACGAGCCGTGCTGCGTCACGGAACTGCGCCCTCACCCAAGGTGGCATGACAGAATCCCCACCAGCGACGGAAATCCAGGCAAGGGCATATGCCATCGGCCAACCCAGCCCAGTGTCCGAGAGCCGCTCGAGCAGAGCGTCCACCTGGGCGCCGCATGCCACGTCTTTTAGAAGCGTCTGAATGGCCTCGTGCGCTTCCGCTTCCGTCGGTAAGGGCGCCCCGCGCACGTCGCTGAACAACCGATCAAATCCGTCGCTACCGGGACCTCGGCAGCACAGCCAGTGATAGGCCATCATCGTTTCTGGCGACAACTTGTTCAGCGATACGAAGGCGTCGATCTGGTTGCGAAGAACCTCGAAAACCAGACGCGCGTCGAGCTCGGGATCGTTGACGTGACCACTTTGAAGCCGCCCATCGCGATAGTGCTTGACCAGATGATGGTAGGGATTGCGCGGGAACGCCAAGGGGTTGAGCCACAGCGTATCAATCGGTCCGTCCGCGAGCTTTGCGAAGCGCCGCGAGACCGCCATGAGATGCGGCAGGTCGTGGCGCAGAATATTGTGTCCAATGACATGTGCGAAACCGGCGCAAAACAAGTCGAGTTTTTCAAGCGCGGCCTTTGGGTCACCTTTCCGATGAACAATCCCATCTCCATCGCCTTCGGGGACGGCAGCAAAGGCGAAAACCTGGGCTATCTTGGGATCGACTTCCAGATCAATCGATAGACAGCGCGACAAGATTTTGGATTGTTCCCGCGGCATTTGAGTACTCTTAATTCTTGGCGGAATTGCCTGGGGGTTTTCAGGTGGCTGTTGTTTGCCACGGCCAAGGGCCTTTGATATACCGCGGGAAATTAAGTTCTTCATATTCGCAGGCTAATAATTATTCCCAAGGAGCGGAACCTTCTGCGGCCATTTGACAAAATATGTTGTCCCGATGCCATGCGAGGTGCGGCCAGTTTTTTTCTTCGGGTTTGCAGATCTTACCATCCGGAACCAACGGCCGGTCGACAACATCACTCGGCACCTCTTTGTGAGACCGGAGCTGGCAGGTTTCAGAAAGGCCTGTTGTTCAAAGTTCGCTTGTTCCCCAGCTCGTTGTTCTCTTGCGAAAGCAATGAACTTCCGGTACCCGCCCTGAGCGGCTAACGCTGCGCTCATCATCTTTTTCGTCTTTTGGGCTCAATGCTGACGCTCAGTGACTTCCGATCAAAGTCTGCTTTGCGGGATTGCCGACACTCGACACGCCAGCACTCTGTTGGGCAACACAAGGGATAGGCCACCAAGCCGCCATTCGCTGCATAGGCAAAATGATCATTACGTGTAGTGGAAACTGGACGATTGCTGCGTAGGGCAAGTCACGTACGGTGGCCGCATAGGTTGACAGAAGTTCTTGCACCGCAGTTTGAAGATCCAAACTTGCATTCCTGTTAAAAGTGTTTTCCTGCAGTCTTTCGACGATGTAAAACAAGGGTTTAGCATCAGTATTGAGAAGAATGTAATGGCTTGGCAAATTTCGTTGAATACCTCTACAGCTTACTGCAGGTTGTTGCCTGACACAAAGTACGACAATGGAAAGACGATGAGGTTCCCGTGCAGACTGAACTAAATGCAAGTGCCAGCACAGCCGGATCGCTCTTCGCGAGTTCGGAATTCGAAGTACCACCGTTTCAGCGAGAGTATTCTTGGACAAGTGATGAGGTCAGAGAGTTCTTTGGAGATATTCAGGGCGCCCTTGACCAAGAGAGCTATTTCTTGGGGTTGATCATAATAACAGAAGAGAAAGCGCGTCGACAAATTGTGGATGGGCAACAGCGGATAGTTACGTTGAGTTTGCTTGCTGCCGCACTCTACCACGAAGCACAGAAACGTGGCCGAGAAGCACTGGCAGATCGCCTCAAAGCGGACTTTTTGCGTTCGATTAACTACTCTACCGATCAAACAGATCCTCGCGTTGTCTTAACCGATCCCAGAGATAACGAGACGCTTCAAGACATCCTCGATAATGGCCCGAAGGCTAAAAAGGCTAAGGATGCGGAAGGAGTTTCAGCTCAGATGCGCGCTTCCTTTGATTTGATCTCAAAAGCTCTGGCGACCGATTTAGCTGCGGACCCTTTCAAGCGACTTGGTAAATGGACGGAGTTCATAACGCACAAGCTATACTTTGCAGTGTTTGCACACCCCGATCCTGCCACAGTTTATAGCTTGTTTGAGGTTATCAATACAAGAGGGAGAGATTTGACAACTGCGGATCTGCTGAAGAACTACATTCTGAGCCAAACCTCAGAAGTCAATAAACTTGAGATCTACAATCGTTGGCAATCACTTTCGACCGCTTTTCCAGCTTCCGGCACTACGAGCTTTGTTCAATTCATACGGCATACTGTTACTGTAAACAGTGGCCATGTGTTGCCTCGTGACCTATTCGCATTCCTTGCAGGGCGAAGCAAATCGGTTTCTAAGGAGCCGCCGACAGCCAACGGTTTACTGGATTTATTAGAAGCGCGCTTCCCGCTGTACTTCCAGATGATGGATCCAGCTCTTTCAGGACCCGCTGATGACTTTGCACTAAGAGTGTTTCTTGCGCTTAATCAGCTGAACGTGATTACCGTCCGTCCGCTCATGATGGCAATTAGCGATCTAGTGAGTCCGCATGAGGGGCTTGAATATGTATTGAAACTGGTTGTTCGGCGGATGGTTGTCGGAACACTTGGTACTGGCAACATTGAAAGACGGTTCTCCGATGCCGCTAGGAAAGTCTCCGACGAGAAAACGTGGGAATTCCTGAAGACCGATTTTTTAGATCTGAACCCCAGCAAAGACGACTTTGTAAATCAGCTAAAGAAACGCTCCTTCAATAAAGGCACACTAACATTCCTGCGAAGCTCGATAATTGGCCATACGATTGTTCCCAGTGAATATGAAACTCTACACTTTATCCTCCCTCGAACGGTGACTGGTTGGCCGGGTTTTGATGATGACGAACGTTCAATATGGGCGCCGCGGATTGGCAATACCTTCCTGTCAACTGAAAGTAGGAGACCGGAGGGGGCATTGAACTGGGCCGGGTTTAAGCAAGCGTTGATGCCTACCGCTGCAGAAGGTGAATGGACAGATGTGTTGAATGAATATGATGAATGGAATGTCGAAGCTGTTAAGGCGGTTGGAGGAGATTTGGCGGAGGTTGCTGGGGAAATCTGGTATGATTAACGGTGCCTCACAATGTGCTGATGAAATAGTTGAGCGCATGATAGCAGTTTTTGACCGACAGATTGAAATTCCTGCTCTTGGCGCACTAGTTTCTGCCCTCAGGGTCTCTTCTGCTACAGCAAGTTTAGAAAATGCGGCAATCGCAATTGATGCAAATGCAGTACTCAGGATACCTCAACATCGCAAAAGCTCAGACATCGTCGACTACCTTTCAACACAACACTCCGGTCCAACAATATTGCCGGGCCAAGTCATTCAAGAGTACTGGAACAACCAGCTTGCCGCTGTAGACACTGTCTCCAAGGGCATGCAAAAGAAATATGATTCCTTTAAAACAGAAGTCGGAAGATATAACCAAACTCAAGGTGATGCGTTTTTGAAAATCAGCGAAGGTCTCGAAGCCTTTAAAGACGATAATAGTGAATTGTTCCATCCCGATACAGTTCATAAAACGCTGACTTTTCTTGAAACTTTGTCTGAAAAGGCGGTTGTTCCATACGCTCCACGTCAAGTGTTTCATCAAATTGCTGAGCAACGAAAAAGAGTTAAAACCCCACCCGGTTTTCGCGATGATGGCGATGGTGATTTCTATGTCTGGGTAGATGTGCTCTTTGGCCTGAGCAAAATGATGAAAGATGGGGTGACACCCTCCAGACTGATACTGGTGACTAATGACGGAAAGATTGATTGGTGTCGTGAGGGCGAGGCACACCCAGTTCTTTGCGCAGAAGTTAAAGCTCTTTTGGGAATTGAATTTGAAATTTGGACACTGGACAAATTTTCTCAGGCCGTAACGGGATAGTACTACAATCTCGGACAAGCCCGGTGGAAAACAGGCAACGGTTGATCAACAACATGACGTTGGCTTTGTGGTACTTACCAACAAAATCTAGTAGTTCGAGAATGACACATTAGCGGGCAAAAATGTCCCGCCAAATCACCGGTATTAGAGGAGCTACGAAGCAGCTTCATCATTTGTGGCCAATGTCCGCTATCGGCTCAAATGGGTTGTTCAGGCTCACTGCAGAGAGAGTCGGCAGCGAACCCAAGTCACGGATGTTGCAAGGCGCACCAATGATCGTTTTTCGTGGGATGTCCAAATAACCTGCAAAATCAGTGTCATTTTTGCCCCGAGCTTGTGGCACATTATTTACGAGGTGTTTCGGTTGCTTCGTTCCGCATGACAAAAACAGCCTTGTGTGCGTCAATTGCATTGAGTTTGATTTGGAGGTGAAATCATCCATCATGAAGGGCACTTGGCTTGCGCAACCTCAGAATGGAACAGTTCTTATCTTTGTCCACGGCGTATTGTCTGACGCAGAGGCATGGCGGAATGAAAACGGCACGTATTGGCCGAACCTGCTTAGCGAAGACCCTCGCACTCGCGATGTTGGGCTTTATGTTTTTGAATATGAGACCAGTCTTTTTTCAGGAACCTATCGTATCAATGATGCGGTCGATGCCTTGGCAAACCACCTGCGTTTAGACAATGTTCTCGCCGTCCAACGCCTTGTTTTTATCTGCCACAGTATGGGTGGGATAGTGACTCGGCGATACATAGTGCGCGAGGAGCAAAGTCTCTTAGAAGCCGATGTCGAAATAGGTCTATTTCTAATTGCCTCACCTTCTCTTGGCTCCGATTACTCCACAGTCCTTAGCCCTTTGTCATCCAGTTTACTCCGGCACGCTCAAAACGAAATATTGAGAAGCTCGGACATGAATACTTGGCTCCTTGATTTGGATCGGGATTTTATGACACTGCTAAATGCCCGGCGGCTAAAGGTCATCGGCAAAGAGCTTTATGAAGACAAGTTCGTTGTGAAAAAGCTCTTCTTTATGCGAACCGTCGTCGATCCTTTTTCAGCCGCTCGGTACTTTGCTGACCCTTACCGTGTCCCACACTCCACGCACTTCACAATCTCCAAACCCGAGGGTCGGGATGCAATCCAACACCGTCTTTTAGTGGAGTTCCTCAGCAATTTTGAACCACCTAGACACTCTATTGTTGAATCCGTGGGGAAAGACTGTCGGGTCGAAATTGGGTTCCCAGATGGCGTTCGAGCGGACGAAGTAAAATGCCTGCTTGCGCTGAAGGAGGTTGAGGGGGCGCTGCCAAGTGTCCTCACGGTTTGGCCAGAAAACATGCTAGCAATTGAGAGGCTTGTTGCCAGCCTTTTGGTAGAAGCTGTCGAGCACGAGAAAACCACCTCAAGATTCTACAGTCAGCCCCCGGAAATGATAAGCGAGTTCGTTGATCGTGGGTACAGAGTCACCAAAAATGTGGCGCGGATACGCGCAGGGGTCGACCAACACGCGGAAATGCTAGTCGAGCGAATGCAGGACTACTGGTCGGGGCTGGATAAGATCATTGCCAGAAGCCTCTCGAACTTCATAACGCTCTGTCATGTAAGCGCTATGCGAGAACTATTACAATTGCTTGCAAGCGTTCGCCACATAGAAAATCTGATCCCAGAGAGAGTTGAGCCATGGATTTATCAACTTGGCTCGACAGACACGTTCCGGCAGGTTTTTTCGATTGATCAGCCAATTGCGTATGCGAAAGTCTATTCGCTCTCCGGCTCCGAATTAAGCTTTTATCGCGTCTATTGGGGGCCAGAAAGCGAGGTAATCGACTCTGCAAAGCGGCGCGAGGGTGATCCGGTCACTGGTACTTGGATTGACAAGTACCTTTACCCCCAAAACGAGCTGCACCTACTGAATGAAGGTTCTAGCGAAACGTTTAGATACACTGAAGACGTTGGCATCAGCAAGGTAACTGACTCGTCAGGGCAAGAGCGCGCCTAACTTGCTTGCCGTGGGTGGCGCAAGTGAACCAGGGTCTTTCGTCGAAATAGCCAATTGTTTTTGTCTCTGATTTAAAGGAGTGTTTTGGATCAATTACTTGAAAGCCGCCTTTGGCACAGCTGCCGCAAAAGTCGGCATCGTCTGCTCACGCGCTATCAGCAATCTGGTTTTGAACGTCCGGAATTTGCGGTTCGCGGCCTGCTGCTTGAGCGAAAGACTGCAGTGTGTTCAATGGCTGCTCAGGGGTCTTTGCTTCGGTTTGTACCCAACTCGACGTGGGCGGGTATCGGCATCCTTGTTCCAGCACTCTTCAGGATCAAAAAGCAGCTGATTGGTCGTTGGAAATGACCTATCGATCGAAACAGAAGCGCCGCGGGGACCACAATACTAGGTGAGCAAAAAGAGCCACTACTATCAGTCTTCAGAAACATCCATCAAGTTTTGTCCAAGCTCTTTATCTCTGGAATTCTGCTAGACGGAACCTTAACCTCAATCAGCCTAACTCGAGCCCAAGTCTCAGCCCTTTTAGCCACTTCCGAAAACTGACGACCTGCACCAATCTCATTAAAGGCTTCGTTGACGCTTACTGAGCAATTCCAAAGCATCGCCTCCAGTTCGCGAGAGATCCCTTGGCGATGCCAAACCTGGTCGAGGTCGATAAGTTCACCAAGTTGTTCAGCGATCAAAGCAACCGTGTAACTTGCAATATTAACATAGCCTTGCCGAAATATTGCTTTCGCCTCCTTCTTCTTTATCAAGCTCTCAATCGACTTGAATAGAATAACCTTGGCTATCAATCTTTTGTACCAAGTTGCATCAAGAGGTTCCGGTACGATAGTGGGGTCCTCATCAAGAGCTGCCATAAAAGCGGCAAAGTTCTTTTCTCCACCTAATGCTACTTGGGAAGGCAGACCACGCCAGCTCTCATGATACTTTGCCACATCGTTTTTTGTTAGTTTTCTTCGCGTTGGTATCATGGCGGTAACTTTACGCCGTTGCGCTGGGGTCCGCCCTTCGCGCAGCATCAGCACCTGATACGAACCCGCTGCGCGCTCATAAAACCACCGCCCCATCCCATCCGGACACCATGTGTCATTCGAAAGTTTCTCGAGCTGTATATGAAATGGGCGGTTGGCGGAAAGATCCGACGTTTTTACAGAATTCTGACTATTCGCAAACTTGGAGATATTGGAGATCAGATGTTCTCGACCCTGTTCGTTCTCTCCTTTCAGGATAATGATCTTTGCCGGAACCATTACACGCGAAACATCAATTTCCCGATTGTCCCGTTTTGCAAAATAAATTGATGAAGTGGTTTGGCCTCCGTTGACGATCTGAAGCCCGCGGATCAATGAAATTCCAGTGGTGCCGTCTTCTCTTTTTGTTAGGAGCGCTTCATCACAAACGACGACGAGACCGTTATTGAATGCCATAAAATGCCCAGGCTCTTTTGCCAGCGTTTCGGCTATGCCCTTATTCACTTTTCCTCTGGTTCCAAGAAAAGAACGCACGTTAGCTTCAAGGAGCATTGTGTTGTATCTTTCGTAAAGGCTTCTCACAATTTCACCTGGAATCGCGGCCAAAGCATACTCGTAGTCCAATTCAGGATCCGGAACGTGAACACATGGAAGAGGTTTGCCCAAAGTTTGTTCGAAGCTGATAACGATTTCATCCCTGGGTTTTCCGGAGGTGTGCCGAAAGATACGTTCTATATCCATAGCCTCAACCTGGACTAACCGTCCGTCTACCTCTTGCGGCTTTAGGCGCTTAGACTTGGTTTGTGCGTCTGTGATTACAAAAATTCTTAGTTGATCCAGTTCCGCCCAATGGTTTTGCAACAACTCAACCAAAGGGATAATCTCACTTACTGGATCGAGACGAGGCAGCAACTTCCCGCGTGCACTTTGAACTGCAAAATTGACCGCTTGCTTGGCTGTGTTTTTGACTTCGCTATCCGCCAGTTTCTCCAATGAGTTTGAACCGAAATAGTGCGTAACGAAAAGATCAATCCTCGACTGATCGTCGGATACGCTATACCCCGAAATCCGAAGCTTTGAGTTTCCGACCGTGCCTGTCCAGTGACAAAGTTCCGGGACTTCGCTAATGCCTGCTTCAGCAATGTCATCCATTACTAACTCAGCAAAAACCAACTCTTCCGACGGGTATTCTATGTCAGGGTTTTTAGCCCGCTCCTCAACAACACTGAGAACATGATTTCGAAAGTCCTCGTGAAATTCGCTTAAGTTCATTGATCGATTGTGCCTAGTTGAGCCATCATTTTGTCCAGGGACAAACCAGCGGTTTCTATTGAATCAACATCCAGATCGTAGACGACCTTTGTGATTTGGTTGGGAAGCTTTGTGCGCGCGAGCCTCGGGAAGCCCGGCTCCTCAACGTTGAAGCAACGAATCTCTTCGACCGCAAGACAGCGTTGATACAAGGCCTCATGTTCTTCAAAATAACGGGACGCAAAGAGGCAAGCCTCCAATGACCGTATAGCGCCACCTGCTCTTGCCCTCTCCTTCAGTCTCGACACCAAACTGGGTAATGCCTCCCCGCTATCCTTGTCTGAAAACTGAATCGTGGCCAAAAACAACGGTGACCTGTCGCAATCCAACTGCTCAATGCTATTAATCTTCGCCTTGAACCCAGCGGTGGCAGCAGTGCTTTTAACCTCGACAGCACCCAACCCGACTTGAAAGTCCTGTGCTGCTCGAAAAGGACCTTCCCACATGCCAATGGCACGAGCCAGGCCACCCACCGCATGCGACAATGACTCGAGAAAAACGAGCTCACCCATCAGACCTGCTTGCTTCTCCAGTGAGAGAGGTTTACGCCGGTCCGCCGCCATAAATTTCTGCCAGTCGCCTACGCGCTTTATAAATGCGGGCAGCGCTGAGGCGGAGGAATTTTGGGCCGCATGCTCCACGCGGCGGAGAACGTCCACCGCCATCATCGCAAAAATATCGAGAGAGCCTTCAGCTGACTTCGCAAGTGTGATCAGGCTATTGTCATACCGCCCGCTTTCATCTTTGACGCGTTGAACTTCAAATCCTTGCCCGGTGGGAAGCTGAAGATTTGGAACCATGTTATCAGCAGGAAATTGAATACCTACTGCTTCACGATTTCCGGGTGACACCCTACCCGCAACAAATTGAATTGCCCCCAAATCATGCAGGGCATGCATACGCGAGCCCTCTTCTCTATTCTCTGCAAGTGCTCTCCAAATTCTGTCCAGGCCAACCTCAGTCCAAGAAATCATTCAAGCCCCCCCAAAACACAGAATTGGCCATGTAGCCGGCATTGCTCACTGTCCGACTGGAGCTGCTCCCGGGAAGACTTATCGCCCAAGCGAGAATCGGATCCGCACCATTCAAACGCGCCTCACCGCTCTTTGCCGGATCCGGGTTAACCAGATAGAGAAGCAACAACCCGCGTTCGGTCGCAGGTGACAAGTTATAGTCTGTAGCGTGAGGGCCAAGAATGTGCCTGATTGCCGGTCCTTTTGGCTCCTCCGGCTCCTTGGCTCCTTCGTTTCTGTCGCGATCATTTCTCCACGTTTTGTGGCTGTGTTGTAACGCAGCGCGCCACTGAGCCTCAGATAAATCAATTGACTGATCCCAGGAAGAAATCAGTGTCTTGATCGAGAACCTGTCTTCGTGTTTCGCAGACGACTTCCTTTGGAGCATATTTACTTCAAGGCCGGAAAGAGTTCGTTGTGCATCCTTTCCTCCCGTGCCAACCAGAGCAACCGTCCAATTTGTTAACTCACCATCTTTGTTCATTTCCTCGATGAATTCGGCAATCAACGGCGAAACCACTCGGAATGACGAAGGATGAGTGCGATAGTTTCGCAAGAACTCAATAACTTTCGACGATCGAATGTTGCGCCAAAGATGGCCGTTCCAGCGATGCAAGCCAGGGTCATAGAGTTGATTGGTCAGCGGAATAGGATCCCCCAAGCTTTCAACAAATACGTCACCCGCTTGCAGGTTCGCTCGCAATTCATCTTTATCGAGAGGAAATGTAATTGTCTGAAGAAGGTCGCCAGAGAACGTAAGTCGGATTGGCTTGGCGCTTTTCATTTTGGCGCGCGAGGTAACAGTCAGAATGGAGTGAGACTTAACACGAAGGCCAAAATCCTTTGGCGTCATACCAGCGGCAACCATATTATCGAATTCTTGGCGCAGCTCTTCGGCGGCATCAGCAATGTGCCCGAACCATTGAATCATTTCATGCGTTGTATAGAGACGACACACGTCGAGGTACCTGTCACGATATCCGAACCAACGTCCCATCTGCATCAATGTGTCATACATCTTTGCGGTTCGAAGAAAGTAACTCGTACACAGGCCTTCTAAAGTCAAACCGCGAGCAAGCTTATCGCCACCAATCGCAATGACTTTCAAACCTGTGGCATCATTATCTGCATAGTCCAAGGCCTCTTTGGCCGACCCATTGATCTCCTTGACATCAATGTCTTCGAGTACTTCAGGCAGCACATTCTGAATATCTGCCCAGCTTTGAATATCGCAATCCTCGTCTTCCGAAAACGCTTCACGAATGCGTTGCATGGAAGGCATGTATTCATTCTCAAACTCGTAGCGCATCAAGCTTTCGGTCTCCGCAAGGTCAATCCTTCTCACGAACCGTCGTCTCAAGCTGTTAACGTACTGAGAAACCTGCGCAACAATTTCGGACTGAACTGAAGTGAAGCGAGAAACGTGAATTAGCATAGAAGAGTGTTTTCTACCCTGGCCACGTATCTTTCTGACAGCGCAAGCGTAGATGAAGCTTCTGATCGCTTCTTGCAAACTATCAGGCAACCGCGCTTCACCGGAGATTCTTGGTAGATGGCCGTTTTTGTGGCGCTGCGGCATCCATTCTAGGTAGTCGTCTTCCAACGGGCGGATAAGGGGTAGCTCTTCTGCGGCACTCGACGATGAACCAAACACACGACCAGGCCCCACATAGTTCGTCGGTGCAGCTAGGTTCGTTATGAAAGCGGAAGGAAAAAGATCGGGGCCGTGCTCGTCAGTTGCACCTCGATCATGAATGAAAATATTCGCAAACGGAGTAGCAGTGTAGCCGACATATGCTTTCTTTGTAAACGAATGCAGCAACTGCCTGATCAGGCGATTAATGGTCGTCGGCTCATGTTCGAGGTCAGGTTGCCCGAATTCGTCGACGGGTTTCTCACCTGTATCTACAGACCCATGATCGGATTCATCATCAATAATCAAAAGCGGCAACTTTGAAACCAACCGTCTCCCGGTTTCCGGATCTTTCATGTCATAGGCATGATTTTGGACCCAGTAGAGCAGCCTCTCAAGAACCGTTTTGTTTTTCTTTACCACAAACAGCCATGGTCGCTCTTCCGGCTTGATGGCTAGTTTTCTGGCCGTCGCTTTATCGAAGTCGCCTCTGTCGGATCGATTTGTTGCACAGTTCGGTCGGATATGTGGGTCATTGTCCAGCTCTCCAACTCCGGTCAATGGTAATTCATCGACGTTCGCCAGGGTCGCATAGCCGAGGAAGCCCTCATCAAGCCGAATTTGTGTTTGCGATCGCAGATTGTTGTGAAGGCCCGCGAGCACGATTATGATTTTGTACCCGGCGTCTGCGGCTTTGCAGATTAACCCTGTGTAATTGCCAGTCTTCCCAGATTGAACATGCCCAACTACCAGCCCCCGTCTGTCCCACGCTCCCTCACGGTTAGGGTCTTCCAGGTTGCCCAAGACTTCATCAGTCGCGCGGTCCAATTCCTCAACAGCCAACAAGGGAAGTTGCGTTTCCAGATGCTCTGAATAGCGCCGCCAGTATCGCCAGTCGCTCTTTCGTTCGGCGACGAGCCAGGGAACATGGTCTTCGCCGCTGGAAAGAGTGGCGCTCTTACCAATGCCGTGGCTGGAACGCCTGATCAACTCGTCAATAAGCTCTTCCCGATTGACGATACCGAACTCCTCGAACATGAGAATTTCCAGCTTCTGCAGTTCCTGATCAATAAGATCGGGTGTCAAAACTTCACCTGATTTCTCGATTCTTCTTCGCAGCAACGTTTGCGCCATCTTTAAGATGTCGTTGAATGCCTTTTGCTCGATAAGGCTCATGTTGTTTTCTCCTGAGTCCCCAGTTGCGCCACCAGTTCCGGGTAGCGGTCGAACGGGTTAGTGCGTCCTATTCTCATCCTTGCTTGTTCTTTCGTTAGCCCGCTTGAATGAACCAAGGCATCAAACAGGGCATTCATAGTCTCGAGCACCGCTTCGTCAGGTGTATCATCAAAAGAGCTCTGAGGCGGATCGTTGTCTTCCGCTGTGTCCAGCCAAATTCGTTGAACTGGCACTGTGCCTTCAATTAAGCGAATAAGAGCCTCAATGTCTTTCTTAAGTGGACCGGAGCGCTCAAGGATAGATCTCACCAGGTCATGTTCTCTCGAAATTCGGTATGTCGTGCCGTCAGACTTTTTGTACGCAGACCAGACGTCTCTCACCGCTCCCGAATTTTCAGAAGCGTCTGCAATCAACCTGCCTCGATGAGCAAATACCTTGCGCGCGCGCTCTCTGGTTTCAGCAGCCAGTCGTTGGAGATCAGCTCTGAGATGCACCGGGGGCGTCGCAGTGGATTTTATAATATTGATATTCCACTCTGCATCCGCGGAGTTTGGAATATCCAACCGCAGGCGGGCAAGTTTGTGCGGTTCGTCTCGTGTGAATATCCGGCCCCGCGCATCTCTCAGACGGAGCCATCCACCCAATGCCAACAGGCGACGATTACGGTAGATGTAGAAGCCTTGTTGCGATGTCCACCCGTTTGGACCGGCAGCGGCTGAGAATTCTTTCTCGGACAGCCGGTCTTTGTGAGGAAGAACATGGCATTGTACGACCACGTCTCGCTTAGGTCCAAGGAGATAGTCGGTTGTCTCGTAGGACTTGCTGGGGTGCCCCTTCATAAAGGGATCCCAAGACTGAACGGGCCTGCCGTTAAGATGAATGCTCACTGATTTATCTTCGATCAATCGGTGAAATGTCATCCCAAGATGCTGATCAACACCATCTGCCAACTCAAGCATATCGTCAGGGCCAAAGCCTCTGGTAACGACACGATCCAATGACTGCCAAACGACAACCGTTCCGCTCGCCATTTGATCCAATGGGCTGAGCAAATAGTCTGAGTCAGTTGCTGGGCCTTCAAACAAAGGCCAGTCACCATATTTTGCGTCATTGAAACTATCCAAATCCCATCTGAGACAGGAAACCGCCGACGAAATTGTCTTACTGGCGACAGTTAAGCTGCGCGCCTGGGAAAAACTTGCTGTCTTCAATCCCATGCCGAAACGACCAAGATCGTTGCTTGCACGAGCATCTCGAGGATCCTTGGCGCCCAATTGCATGGCTTCTTCAAGCTCAGAATCCGGCATTCCCCGACCGTCATCGACTATCCTGATCCAGCTGTTTTCACCGGCCCATTCAATCGAGATTTCGATAGTCTTGGCTCCAGCCGAAATGGAGTTGTCCACAATATCGGCAATCGCAGTGGGAGTAGAATAACCCAGCCCCCGCAGAGACTCGACCATGGCCGACGCTTTCGGCGGTCTATTCCTCGCCATTCCCACCATTTTCAAAGACGTTCTCTAAGCTGTTTAAGCCGGGCGGGATGTCTGGCCCAGTCCAACGCTTTGGCCTCGATCTGCCTGATACGTTCACGCGTAACGCCATAAATCTGACCAACTTCTTCGAGTGTCATTTCTTCTCCGGAGAAACCGAAACGCTTAATCAAAATATCACGGCGTCGTTCGGGCAGCTCCGCGAGAAGATCCGATACAACTGCAGTCCTCTCGACGAAGTTAAAGAACACTTCTTCACCGTCTGGCGCTGTGTCGAAGGCATCCACCTGCGATGCATGAAAGGTTGAAGCAAAGCGCGGTACGTCAAGCAATTCTCTTATCTTGGCGATCGGCTCACCCATATCCTTTGCAACTTCGTCAAGCGTTGGCTTACCTGAATTACGCTTCTCAAATGCGGCAATAACTCCGTCAAGCCGGCGAAGGTCTTCATGCCGGTGGACGGGAATTCTGATCGTTTGACCGCCATCCAGTTTGGCACGGCTTACGGCCTGCCTGACTGAATACTGCGCGTAGGTCATGAAGCGATTTCCGGAACGAAAATCGAATTTTTCAACTGCGCGTTTGAGCCCAAAGAACCCCTCTTGAAAAGCGTCGTCAGACTCAAATTGAGAGTCGGAGAGCCGCGTAGATATTCTCCTCATGTCACTGAGGTAGATTTCTACCAAACTGTGCTCCGCGCGTTCAAACTCCTCCAATGCAGCAAGTACTGCCTCTACGCCGTCTATCTGATCCGCGTTCTTAGAACTCGTGTCGCACAAGGAACGTAAGAATTTAGGTGTTACGGCCATTGCCTTCAGCCATTGCACACACGAGGACGTCTGTTGGCGCAGCGAACTTTCCTCACTCAATATTGCACTGGAGAACTTCTCAAGACCGGCTGCAAACCTGTTTCTCACATCGCAATGCCTTTGGGCGTCGAAACTAAGACTTGTCAGCACTGACGGATTAGCCTGACCGTCAACAACGTTTTGACCAACCGAAACAACTGCTCTGGACAAGTACTTGCTTGCAACCAATGCCCCGTACATGGCTTCAATAAGAGACTCAATTTTCAAGAAAGCCTGCTTCTCTTCACGTCTGGAAACGAATCTGCGCTTTACGCCCGGGCTCAAATTGCTTCCGCTACAAATTGACTGGAGCAGTTCAACCAACTCATCTTCATCATCCGGACCAAACTCGTAGGAAGGCTGTACATCGCTATGCTCGCATGGATCTCTAAAAAGATCCAATGTCTCCAGTTCTCGACGGACATTTTCGGCCAGAGCATCGACTTCGAAGCTTCCGCGGCAGAAGCTCACCAATTCCTTGATTTGCTCAAAATAAGCCCCACCATTTGCTACAGTTTCCGAGACCCAGTCCCTGACGATCGACTCCTCGATCGCATAGTGCTCCGACCACGGAGCCTCCGCGAAATGATGAGATCTACGACCATGATGAACTTCAAGAAAGCTTCGAAACCTGGTCTTCTCCGGGTCCTTCGCAACAACAAGATTGCCCGGTGCATGCAGGTCGTCGGCCTCAATCTTCTTGGCAAAATTTCCCGTCGCCCAGTCGCCCGAACTATCATCGTCGTCATCGTTCAGAGCAGTAATAGTTTCGTCGACGCTCTCAAAGTCAGCAGACCACTCGATCAGATCGAGATCGGAATGAAATTCATCAGCATCTTGAACCGTGTCAAAATCAAGCTCAGCGTAGTCTTCGTCAACTATCAGGCTATCAGTTGCGAAATTTAGGGAATCTGACACGTCTGCAGCGGACTTTTGAGCGGCCAATGGTTCTTTGGCATCCTTTCTGCGCAGCTGTAAATCTGGTCCAGTGTCTTGCGAGGAGTTTAAAGAACCCTTGTTGAAGTCGTTTGCTGGATTCTGTTCAGCCGCTGGATCCCTGAAGTTTACCTCTGCAGCGTCAGTCTTTGCTCCAACCCACCCGAATTCGGGCTCCACAATACGGGCGCTGTCCAGAGAAGAACTAAAACTATTGCTCTGCATTTGGCTGTCTTTAGCTGAGGTGCCCTTACTCCCAATACCACTGAGCTCAGTGTTTGCGCTCAGCTCACTAAGCTCAGGATCCCTGTGCCTCTCGCTTTTGAGGAAATTGCTGTCGGAGTTTGCCACCATAGCAGGCATTGTTTCCGAGGGAGCATGTTCTAATTGCGACGACTTGTGAGTTTTTGTTTGGCCGGTGCTATTTTGATCTGAAAATAATTGACCAAAGATTTTTCTACCAAAATCTCTGAGCAAACTGCCCATTCTTCTCGCACCTTCAACCATTCGCTTTATATCAAAATGAGAATATGATCACAAATTTGTGAGTTCAACACAAGGACCGTCACCCACTAAAATTTACGTCCCGTCACCACTGCCAATAATACTTCTAATCGGCAAGCGTTTCGAATGCTTCGACTGGAATCTTCTACCACTCTAGTTGCATATTCTCCCACCAATGCTTTTCATGACGGTCACCATGAATTTTGATGCTCTGCAGATTTTTCGCGGGCGCTCAGGGTGACGAATCTGGAACTGCTCTGCCAGCTTCCGAGGCTTTTTGCCACCAGAGACAAATTCCTTGAACCAAATACCACCTGAAGTCGGGTGCCAATCCGAAGCAGGTTTTTACATCCTCCGGGTTTCGTCTTGTCCACAATTCACGCTTGCGTTGTCGCATTTCCCGGGACCTTCGTGCCATATCGCAACACTCAGCTCACTACTTTCAGATCAACCGCAACTGCCGCTCACGCATGTCTCTTACGATCTCCAGAAAGTCTGCCATCTTCATCAGCCAGGTTCGTTGGTCTGGGCTATAGGTACGGTGCAGATAAGCTGGCAGAACCAGTTGCAACCCCTGTGTCTGCATTTCCCTGGTTTGAACTTTGGATATTGCCGGCTCCAGCGTAAGCAAATGCTTGGTGCTGATCCGGTCGGCTTCTGACAAAACCTGCCGCCATCTGTCTTTACAACTGGTCTTTACCGCCAACATGACCAACTGGTCTGCGGGAAACTGGTTGTCGGCGTATTCTTCCTCGCCGGGAAACAAAAAATCCGCAGCATGACGTTTCTCAGTCGTGGCCTCACGTGTATAGCTTATACCGTGCGCATGGAGAACCGCTTCGACATGGTGACCAAAAGCGTAGCCAGCTCGCGATTTTCGCCGGTTCTGCACACTCAGAGAAAAGCTTAAGAATTCATCGACATCGGCTTCGTCAGCAGTAATGAAACCTGATTTCAAGCGGGTTGAAACAATTTCGCGTTCCAAATGCCGGAACAAAGCTTCTTCATGCTCCATCCAGGCGACCAGTGCACCGTCAGGGTCCGCCAGAGGATCAATCTCTGGTAACGTTTCCCGAGCGAATACCGAAAAAGGAATGGTTCCGGGAAATTCTCGTCCAAACTTTTTGATCAGTAAATCGAACGCATCAGGTTCGGGTTCTTCCACAGTGATGCCAAGCTCTGACAGAACGCTTCGCGCCGGATACCCAAGTTCGATATTGCTGTTATGATCAATCCGTCTGGCAACTGACCGGCCATCATTCAGGTCCAGCCCAAACAGCCAGAGCAGTTGCTGGCCGATTGTGGATCCCTGAGGTGCTAAAACTACCAGGAGCCCACTGTCTTTTCGACGTGCGATTATCAGTTGATCGCCCGCCTTTGCTGACCGCACAACCGGGCGAGCATCAGCAGCGTAGTAAAGATGGTATTCTGCTGATCGCGTTTCATTATCGCGCCTCACGTCACTCCAGGTGCAGAACGATCGGACAGGTTCAGTTGGTCTGTCCAGTTCATCTGTAACCCAAAAGAAATCTGCCGCCATTTCGAGTTTTTCGTCCGATTCCCCGAGAAATGCTTTGAAACTCTTTACACCCTGAAACTCGTGCTGTTTTGCCAGTTCATTTGCGGTGAGAACTTTGGCTCCGGCCCCGTCAAACAGATCTGATAGTACGCCGAACTGCATCAGTTCCTCACCGAAGCATGATCGTCAGGCAGTGCCTCAAGTTTCAGGTCACCTTCGTGTTCCTCAAGCCATTCCAATACGGCATCAAGTATCTCCCCGAGAGGTCGGCGCCGACGGCCCTTTAAAGCGCATTCCCAGACGGTTCCGATGCGCCACCCGGCTTTGTGCAGAGCCTCTATGACGCGCTTGTCGCGTGCAACATTGGTCCCGATCTTTTCACGCCAAAATTTTTCCCGTGTTCTCGGCCATTTAAACAGATGGCAATTGTGGCCATGCCAAAAACACCCGTGGACAAATAGAACGCAGCGAAACTTTGGGAAGACCAGGTCCGGTCGCCCGGGCAATTTCTGGTCGTGCAGTCGGTAGCGCAAACCACAGGCATGAAGCCCACGGCGGATCAACATTTCCGGCTTTGTGTTTACCCCCCGAATTGCCGCCATATTGCGGCTGCGGGTTGCCTTGTCATGTACGTCAGCCAACTTTGCGTCCAGCCTCTGCCCTTATTTCCAGCTGGGACAGAATATGCGGGCGCATTAGCCGTGCAACCTCAGCAAAAACCGGTACGGCGACTGAGTTACCGAATTGCTTGTAAGCCTGAGTATCGGACACCGGAATTCGGAATTCATCGCTATATCCCATGAGCCTCGCGCATTCGCGTGGTGTGAGCCGGCGCGGGTTCTCTCCTTCGCCGCGGCTCACCAGTATTTCCGAACCGTCTTTGTAATAACGAGCGGACAATGTCCTCGAGATGCTGTCGCCATCTACCAACCCAAAACCAAAGCCATTCCCTGCGGCCTTATGTTTTGCAGCATATCTTTGAAGGTAATCCCACAACTTGTCTGAGAGCGTATATTTGTCGCTGACAACTGCATCACAGCCGAAAGTAAAATGCCCTTCGGGTTGTTCTGTGCCGTTCTGCGGGTGAAAGATATCACGCATTCTTTTATGCCCACGCGGGGGCAGGAACAGATCTTCGAAAGAGAATGAGACTTCGGATCGGAATCCAACCAATACGATTCTCTGCCGATGCTGCGGGACAAAATGAGCGGCATCTATGACCTGCGTATGCAGAGTATAACCCAGTTCTTCGGTCAGCTTGCGGCAGATGACCTTGAAGGTTCTGCCTTTATCGTGACTTCTCAGGTTTTTTACATTCTCCAGCAGAAATGCGGCCGGGCGATGATGCTTCAAAACCCGAAGCACATCAAAAAAAAGAGTTCCTTGTGTTTCATCTTCAAACCCGTGGGCGCGTCCCAAAGCATTTTTCTTGGAAACACCGGCAATTGAGAAGGGCTGGCATGGGAACCCGGCTACAAGAACGTCGTGGCCCGGGATCGCCGCTGCATCAACCTCGCGGATATCACCGGCGATCGGCCTGTTATCAGCAAAATTCGCCAGGTAGGTCTGTTGAGCGAACTTGTCCCACTCAGACGTAAAGACGCAGCGTCCCCCCGCGCCTTCCATTGCCTTTCGCAATCCACCGATGCCAGCGAAGAGATCAATGAAGCTAAAATCGCCCGCTCCGCTGACAGGGCGTCGGGCTTCAATCTCCAGCTCCAGCAAGCGAGTGACGCTTTCTCGCGGCTTTTCTTCACCCCTGATCCACCGATAAATATGACCTTCAGAATACTCGAGGTATTCAGCAGCTTCCGGGACCGAATAGCCTGCTTTTTGCAAAAGGATTCCGAAGTCTGTCATTGCTGCTCACACCCTGGGTATTTTTCTGTCATTATGTCGGGAGGCGACCCGCTTCGCAAGAACATAGTGCGTACATCTGGTGCAAATATCATCTTGCACCACTGCATCCAGGTGGCGGACAATACGTTAAACCGTGCATCTCTGGATCAAACCAGCACCTGAACACCCGGCAACAAAACATACGAATTTGCCGCTGGGTGGGCCAGATTTCATCTCACGGCAACACGTCTGAGCCGAACTCATTCCTCAGCTCGAATCGGTAAACGGTACCGGCTCAGAAAGGCTCTGCGTAAACCGATAAGAACGGGTGTCTCATACTGGCTTCCAAAAATTCTTGAACACCGGGCTCAGCGCCACCCGCGTTATTGAATAGTAGCCAGATGGGACCCGTTTCAATTGATCGCGTTTTGCACAGTCGGGACCTTATACTTCGCAGTCTGATTGCGTCTGTTTTTACAGCGACCGTTGCAGCCAATCCGAACCACACGCCTGAACAGGTTCCCCACCACTCTGAGATCTGTTTCTCAAGCTCAGGTGTCAGGTTTTCCCACCCCCTGCGGGGACAGCGGCCCCGCCTTAAGGGGCCCGTCACCCCCCGTAGGGGGGTAGTGTCTGAACAGGCCCGCCTGAACCCGTTTGCAGGCTAAATGACGGCTATATCAGAGGTGTTCGAAGCCCGTATTAAGGGCGTCAGAATGCTGATTTGGGGGTTTGAAACACGTTTGAACTCCGGTCTGTTTTCAGTTTCCTTTGAAGTTTCTAGCCACCTGTGAAACCTCCGTGGCTCCTGACCAGCCGTGTCGTCTGTCGCGAAGGCGGCCCAAACTTCTCAGCTGACAACCGCTCGTCCTGGAGCAATTCCTTCATGGCTTGCACGAGGCGCGATTTGCCGATCCCCATCGTTTTTGCTTGCGCCTCGAACAGGGCGGGCGCGTAATTGGCACCGGTGTAGGGAGAAACTCTCTGACCGGCTTCCGTAGCTTCATCCAGCAACCGAAGAAACGCCATCTCAGCCTTTACCTGCAACTCAGCTTCATCGTCTTCAGATACTGCATCGAACACGCCGTTCCGCCACCGCAGTGTAATCTGACCACCAATTCTGCCGTAGTTCGATTTCATCGTTTCAAGGATGCGGGCATCAGCGTCGGATTCGCAGCCGTTTTCTTTAACCCGGCGAAGATACAGACGAGAGCGAACCGAGTTGTTCCATGCCATGGATCCGCCGGTTCCGGTCCCGGATGTAATACCCGATAGAGAGGGGTGAGCGAGCAAGAGGACGGTGCAATTGTAACGAACACAAAGTCCCCTCAACAAGGTGATGAACTGCCTCGCATGGCTTTGATCATTTTGATCACCACTATGCAGATCGGCAAGGGTGTCGAGGACGACAAGTCCGGGGCTTGCAATTGAAATGGCTGTCTCCAGATTCTTGAAAATCTTGGTCCGGCGCATCTTTCCACTTCGCCGGTCCAGGTCCGCCAGAATGGCCCCCTCTCCTGCCAAAGATCGGAACAAGAGATCCGGCAGGTCGGAAAACGAGATACCGAAAGCTTCCGTTACCGACGCCATGCGACGGTGCAATTCATCCCGTTCGTCTTCAGCAGAAATATAGACCACTGGACCAGGGCGCTGTACGGTGTGTCCGATCCAGTCGATCCCTGTGGCGGCCGCCACGGCAAGCTGCAAGGCAAGAAGTGATTTTCCGGTTCCGCCGTCACCGCCTAGCAGCGACACCGTACGATGAGGGATAAGAGCCGGAACCATCCACTCACGCGCAGGCACGACTACGCCCTCAAAAATGCTTGCTGCTTCCAGGAAGCCAGCCTCCCGATCCTCCGCTTTACTGATCACCGGGTCTTCACCCAGAAGCTCTGCAATGCTCATGCTGCTCAGCGGCGCAGTGTCATCGTCCCATTCTTCATCTCCTGCAGCCGGATCAAATGGCTTCCTTACGCCTGCCTTAAGTTGAGCGTCGATGATCCGTTCTACCTCGGCTTCATTTCCGCCAGCGTGGTCCTGAAGATATCCGTTTTCCACCATGGCCGGCAGGAAAGCCTCTGTAACCTGATCCCGTGTAACGAGGCGGTTAGCGAGGAGGCCCCCGGCCAGATAGGCCTCCCGACAAAGACTTGCATTCCTCGCAGCTTCGGTCTTCGAAAGCCGTTCGGCGGCGCTATCCAGCATTCGAGCGGCCTGTGCGGTCTTCCAGGCATCACCCGATAGATCGATGGCGACACCGGGCGTGTTCTCTTTCAGTCTGGTTGTACCGATCGCGCATTCATCGAGGTCAGTACAGAGATCTAAAAAGCGACCATTGACCGTTCGGGCCACAGGTGGCGGTTTGCCCGCAACCGCTCCGAACGCGAATGACTGAGAGGCAGTAAATGACTCTCGTGCCAGCACATTACCCAGAAGTCCGTTAATGCGAGCGACCATTGGAGCGCGCTCAGCTGGAGTAATTTCCTGCGAAAACGGGCAGAGAATGCGCCAGCGGTTACCGTTTTCATCCTGCTGATGAGACGGGGTTGTATAGATAAACGCGGCTACGCCCGCATCTTCCAGGGCAACAGCTGCTTCTTCAACTGACATCTCACCGGCATCATAGTCGCACTCAATCCCGGACACCGCCAAAAGCGCGCTGTTGTGCCGGTATGATCCGCGCTCCGTTTTTTCACCGGAGAACCGCGCCAGCTTAATATGACGCATGCCGTCTTTGGACTGGTGCACATTGTTCGCTATCCGCGCCGCCAGCTCCCTGACAGACATCGTGCCTTCCTTCATTCTGAGTGCACGTCGGTTGGCAAACACCGTAACGTGTATAGGAATGTCGAGAGGGTTTTGACGGACTATCGAGTCCTCGTAATCCACCGCTTTTTTCAGCGTCTTCATTGGCTTGCCTTTTTTGAGGGTTGCGCGCACACCTTTCTTTCACCGCCGGTGACTTACGTCGTCTTTTGGCTGTGGGGTAGAAATCAGATCCGTGTAGTCTGCAAACTTCTTGTGGTTCCCGATGCAGTGTCCTCCTCATAAGGAAAACACCGCAGGCTGTTTTTTTTGTAAATCAGAGACCGTCGTCGACAACGTGATCAAAGGGCCGTTCAGTCAGAGGTCTGAGAAAAAACGAGTCCTTTCCAGCGAGTGGGAATTCCGGTCGTTTCAACACGGCAAATATCGCGTATTGCGCTCCCCACTCTTCCTCAATTTTTTTTCGAGCGCCTACCTCGGTCTGCGCGAATTCCAAAGCCTTACGGCTGTTCCAGCCGAAATAGACCAGCTGCTCTGTGCGAGCTATCTCGTAAGTGTCCCAGTATTCTGAGGGAATTTCCGGAAGATGGGTCATCATTTCAGTTGCCCTTTCTCACACAAAGCCCTCGCTCGGTCCTGTACAAACGCGTCCAACCACGTTTCTGGCATTGCTGAAGCGCGTTCACTGAGTTTGATAAACGGCGGAAAACGTCCTTCTGAGATCATCTGGTAAATCTGACTTCGGGAAAGTCCGACGCGGGAAACGACCTCCTGCGGACGGAGCATTTGCCCGCCTGGAACAACGTCGCTCCAGCTTCGATCGCTTTCGGGTGATTGAGCCTGCATTCTTTGTCTCCTGTTGTTCAGGACCGGGGCATGCCGGTCAGCTGTGGAGATCATTGTGCAGGAACGTGCGAACTAAGAAAAATCACCGGGTTCAAAGGTTTTCAAAATTTGGTGTTTATTGACAGCCTTGCCAAATCAGGGACTCATAAAACCTGCAATTCACCTCCCAGAGCTTTTTGCCGTCAGTGCTTGAAACACTTTTTTTCCATTCGTTTATCTTTTTTCGGAGGGCTACCATCGAGTGGAACTGCCAGTCCTCCATGTTAACCCCCTCAATTTCCGAGACCACGAACAGAGTCTCCGCATTCTTGGACAATTTTACTTCGTATAAAATTTCTCTCACAAACATGACGGCCGCGCTAAGCTCAGTTTTTGTGCCCGGATTGAATGTTGGCGTTGGTTCTTCACGAAACAAAGCCGCATACAAGCCCAGAATCTCCGGATAAAAGTTCGCCTCCCACCACTTGTGCGGAAGCTTTTCGTTCAACTCTTCCGAACGCTTAAACCTTGAGATTGTCTCTTCGAGTTGCTGTCTGAGTTCATCGCCAGCAGTCCTGTACTCGAAACCGAGCTTGTTCAACCTTTCGACTACGTCAAAGTACCTGAGGGCGGCGGCAGCGTCTGCAATGAACTTTTTCTCATTGAGCCCCAAAGCCTGTTTGAAGTGCCCTTGCATCGAAATCGCAACAGTTTCGTTAAGAGCGCGCCGCGCTCTTTCCGACACCTCAGCACCAAACGAGGCAGGAAAGACTTTCTTCGGCGACCTTAGCCGGTGCCTGACGATTTCGCAGGTCTTTTCCAGAATGCGCTCAAAAGCCTCACTTGTTATCCAGTCATCGGCCGTAATCAGATCTGCAATCCGAACCACGTCACTGCCCCGCTGCATCAGTTCGAAGCTGATCGAGTTTTTTAGCCCACCAATCTGCCATTCTCACCCGTTCCTCCCAGTGTTCTCCCCGAACATAGGCGCGTCGCACGTCGTTGCCCTCAACATGAGCCAGAGCACGTTCAACCGCGTCTGCAGCCCACAGACCGCTTTCGTTTGCGAAGGTGCTGAACGTTGCCCTGAAGCCGTGTGCGGTTATCTGATCGGACGAGTACCCCATCCGCCGGAGTGCAGCGTTCAGAGTGTTTTCCGACATGGGTTTCTTCCAGGAACGCGCGGAGGGAAAAAGATAATCACTTGTTCCTGTATGCCGGTGCAGTTCTTTCAGCTGATCCAGCGCCTGCCGTGGCAACGGAACACGGTGAGGGCGGCGCATTTTCATTCGTTCCGCCGGGACACGCCATGTCGCCTCCTGACGCTCAAATTCATCCCATGTCGCCAGTCTGAGCTCTCCGGGGCGCGGGGCCAGAAGGGCAAGCAGATGCAGCGCATGTTTTGTCGCAGGCTGACCCGAGAAAGCATCGATCCTGTTCAGAAGCAGGCCAAGTTCTTTCGGATCAAGTATCGCTGATCTGGAACGCACCTGCGGACGGATAAGCGCTCCCTTAAGTGCCTCTGTAGGATCCTTATGCGCGCGCCCGGTCGCAATTGCATAGCGGAACACTGATCCGATCGTGCTCCTGAGCCGACTGGTTGTTTCATAGGTTCCTTTGCTCTCAACCTGCCGCAGCAGGCGCAGAACATCCGGGGTCTCTATCTGCGCAACAGGGCGCTCTGACAGCATCGGCTCGGTCTGACTGATTAGCCAGTTCAGCTTCTTCAAGGTAGCAGGCGCCCGCCCTTCTTTTTCGAGCTTTGATAGATACTCCCGGGCCACGACGCCAAAGGTCACTGCACGTTCCCGTTCGGCCTCAATCCGTGCCAGTTTCCGCTCCTCTCCCGGGTCTTTGTCTTCCAGCAAAAGCAACTTCGCCGCATCGCGTTTTTCGCGTGCAAGTTTGAGGCTGACGAGCGGGTAAGGACCCAGAGAAAGGAGCTTTTCTCTACCCCCAAACCGGTACTTGAGCCGCCAGAGCCTGGACCCCCCGGGATTGATCAGCAGGTGCAAACCGCCCCCATCAAATATTTTGTAAGGTTTTTCGCGGCTTGCGGTATTTCGGATGGCTGTATCGGTCAACGGCATGGGAACAGGAATCGAATTAATGTGGTTTTGAAAATACCCCCGGAAATACCCCCAGATCGTCTGGCTGCCCCCGGAATCACCTGAACGACGCTGGACTCAGAATGCAGCAAAATCATGGCGTTACCGAAATTTTCGGACGCCTCTGGATGCTGCTGAAAGTATAAATGGTGCCCGGGGGCGGAATCGAACCACCGACACGAGGATTTTCAATCCACTGCTCTACCCCTGAGCTACCCGGGCACGGGAACGACGTTCGTCGTTGGGTGGGGGCCTTCTATGACTTGCTACAAGCGGTGTCCAGAGGCTTTTTCACATTTTTTCAATGCGGTCGCTTTGGCGTGAAGTCCTGCGTGTCATCCTCGGCTTCGAGGTCCTCTTCGCGCTGCGACGGAACCGAGTAGGACCCGTTCAGCCACTTGGCCAAATCAATGTCCGCACACCGCCTGGAACAAAACGGACGAAACTTCTGCTCGGTCGCGGCACCGCAAATCGGGCAGTTCATTTCAGGACCTCCATCACAGGAACGCGACCACGCTTTCGCTGCAACTCAAAGTGGCCCAGCGGGGTCCAGCCTGCAAGAATCGTCTCGTCCGGGTCTGATCTGAACGCGGCGCGTAAAGCGGATTCAAACCCGCGGCGATCCTTCTTTGGCATGGGCGCGAGGTCCAGCGTAATCTGACCAGCCAGCCCACGTACGCGCAAAGCACGGGGCAGCATCTTGGCGCAGGCGAAATTGGCCTTGGTGCCCGCCGCCAGCGAGGTGTCCGCTCCGGTGTTCACATCCACGGCGACCAATGCGCGTGTGGGTTCGATGTAAAGATGCCCCCCGCCCGGCAAAGGCTCGGACGCTCCCCGCACCGTATCCAGCGCATCCAGAACGCCGTGGGTTTCGAACCCGCCCGCCTGTGTCACGACTTCGGCCGGGTCGGTCCAGTCGCGCCAGGCAAGGATATGGGGGCTGTCACCCTCGCTGAGAAGTTCAGGCTCGGTCCCGTCGTCATTCATCACCTGCTCGGCCTGCGTCAACATGGCCGCGATGTCTTCCGAGATCTCTTCGGCATCCGCACCCGCGCAGCAGGAGCGCAGGATCAATCCATAGGCGCTGTCACCCATCTGCTCGTGCGCGATTTCAAGCAGTTGATCGCGTATGTCTTCGTCCTTGATACTGCGCGAAATGTTCAGGCCCGGAGCGTCCGGCGTGACAATCGCATAGCGGCTTTTGAAGAGGATGCGATTGCTCACCGGTATGGCTTTGCCGGGCTCTGCAAAGCCGGTGACCTGTACCAACAACAGGGCACCGGGACCCAAGCCTTTGACTTGTCGCAGGAAAGCAGGGCCATCTGGCGTGGTCAGGAACATCCCGCCCTGCCCCTTGACCGGGCGGTCAGCGCGGGCGCGGTAGATCGTGCCGGGCGCGGGTGCGTCTGCGGCAATCAAGAAGTCATCCAACTTGCCGTCGACCATCAGCGCAGCCGCTTCGCGGCCTTGGATGTGGTCCAGAACAATGGTGCGACCTTTCATGATGCCTCTCGATACAGTGGATAGCCGATGCCTTGCAGCAAGGCCGCGGTCTCGGACAGGGGCAGGCCGACGATGCCTGTAAACGACCCCGAAATCCATGGAATGAAAGCCCCTGCGGGCCCCTGAATCGCATAGGCGCCTGCCTTGCCGCGCCAGTCTCCGGTCGCCAGATAGGCGTTGATCTCGACATCCGACAGACGTTTGACCTTGACCTGTGAGACGACATCACGCTGTAGCACACGGTCTCCGCGCCGGACCGCAACCGAGGTGATCACGCGGTGACGACGACCAGACAGGGAATGCAGAAACTCCGCCGCCTGCCCCGCATCCTCAGGCTTTCCCAGAATCCGACGCCCCAAGGCCACGGTGGTATCTGCGCAGAGGGTGACGTCGTCTCTATCCGCCTGAACAGCCTGCACTTTTTGGCGCGTGATTCGGTGGCAATACGGAACCGGAAGCTCGCCCTTCAGGGGCGTTTCGTCGATGTCGGGGGCGCGGATGGCATCGGGCTGCACGCCAAGCTGGGCCAACAGGTCCAGCCGTCTTGGGCTGCCCGATCCGAGAATGAACGCCATTGCGGCAGGCGTTACTTGAAGCGGTAGTTGATCCGACCCTTGGTCAGATCATATGGGGTCATCTCGACCTGAACTTTGTCGCCGGCCAGAACACGGATGCGGTTCTTGCGCATCTTGCCTGCCGTATGTGCGATGATCTCATGGCCGTTTTCCAGCTCGACCCGAAACGTCGCATTAGGCAGGAGTTCCTTCACGACACCGGGAAATTCGAGCGTATCTTCCTTGGCCATGTTGTCTCCATCATTACGTTGCACCCGCAGAATCTGCGGGGGTGTGCGCTTAAATGAGCCTATTTCGGCCTTATTTCAAGGGCGGAATCACCTAAAGAGCGGATATTGTGACCGATTCGACTCGGGCGGCCTGTTCCTCCCAATGGGTTCGGTTCAGCACGTGACCGTCTGCGCGAACCTCAGCGATGGCTGAAAGATCGACATCCGCATAGGTCCAGCCCGGCTGATTCAAAGTGCCTTCGGCCAGCACACCGGTGGCCGGGAACCCCTTGTCGGGCGGGCCAAAGACGCCTCCGGTCCCGGTATTCATATCCACCGCCTCGGACCACTCATTGTTCCCGACCAGCGAGGCCATGACTGTAGCGCATTGATTTTCCAAAGCTCTTGACATTGCGCCAATCCGCACGCGCCAGTAACCCGAAAGCGCTTCGGTACAGGATGGCACAAGAATCAAGTCTGCTTCGCTCAGCGCGCGGCCCAGCAACGGAAACTCGCTGTCATAACAGATCAACACACCGATCTTGCCCAGCGCGGTGTCGAAAAGCTTGAGCGGACCACCGGGGGCGATGTCCCAATCCTCGCGTTCGAACCGGGTCATGATCTGTTTGTCCTGATGGTCGCAACTGCCATCCGGCGCGTAGAAGGCGGCGCGGTTCACCGGTCGCCCGGTTCCATCAACAACCGGCGCCGACGCACCCAGAATGTAGGTTTTGTACGTCTTGGCGAGGCGGGTGTGCAGGTTTTGTACATCCTCCATCCGGTCGGACACGGCCCGGATCGAACGTTCCAGATCGCCGGCAACCTCGGCCCCGTCCAGGGTCGACAGCTCCATCGCGCCGTATTCGGGAAAGACCAACAATTCGGCCCCCTGCCCTGCGGCCTGGGACACCCAGCGGTTCAGCTTGTCTTCGTATTGCGCCCAGCTGTCGAGCCAGTCGAGATCATAGGCGGCAGTTGCGACTTTCATGGCAGCGTCCCCGTGCGGTCAAATTCGCATGACCTTAGTCGCGGACGCAGACCGGAGTACAGCCCAATTACCCTGCGGTCGTCGGATCGATGATCGTGGTCACTTCGGTGATCGTGTTGGCCGGGAACCCGCTGAGTTCCGCATGCTTGTGGATCGCGTCCTCGCTCTCGGCCAGATAGATGCAAAAGGTCTTGTCACCAGCAACATAGGAATGCTCCCACTGCACGCCGGGTATTTGCGCCAGCGCTTCGTTCGACTTCGCAGACGCGCCGCACAGTTCGTCACCGGACATGAAACCGACACCCGGAAGATCGCGTTCGATAACATAGCGTTTCATGGCAATTCCCCCACAGAAAACCCAACACTAACATGATTCGGGGATTTCTTCTGCGTTTGGCGTTCAGAGATCCCGGATCCAGAACTGCAACGGCTTCTGGGTCTCGCCCTCTTGCCCGATATCTTTCCACGAAAACTGTGCGATCGCACCGGGCAATGGTTCATACCCCCGCGCGCGCCAGAAGGCATCCAGCGGGCGGTAATTGTCGGGCCGCATCGGATGATCTGCCGGGCGTTGTACGCCGCAGAATGCGCATTTGGTGAAACCCAGCGCGCGGGCATGGGCTTCGCGGGCGTCGAAGAACCTGTGGCCGACACCCTGCCCGCGATAGTCGGGCAACAGCACCGATTCGGCGCAATAGAAGATGTCATGCAGGTCAAGCCCGGTGCCCTCGAAGGCCGCCGCGAAGTCTTCGGCGTGGTCGGTCAGGGGGGCGCCGGTTGACGCGCCGATCAGGCTGTCGTTGTCGAATGCGCCCACCACGATGGCCTTGTCGCTGTCGCGGTAGGATTGCAGGTATTTCCGTTCATATTCCAGGTCGCCATCGTAAAGATACGGCCAGGCGTGAAATACCTTGATCCGCAGCCGGGCAACGTCATCAAGGGCGGCTTCCAGTGCCGCTCCGGTCAGGGGGCGGACGGCGGTGACCTCAGCCATTCGAGACCTGTTTGGTCCAGTCCGCCAGGTTGTAGAAAGTGGTGACGCGGGTGATCTTGCCATCCTTCAGGTCGAAGAACGAGCCGGCAGGCAGGCGGTACGTCTGGCCATGCGCATCCGGCAGGCCATCATCGGTTTCCAGATAGGTTCCGTTGACGATGAATTCGGCTGCGGCGCGGGTGCCGCCTTCGGCTTCGAACACGACGATGTCGGTCAGGTTTTCTTTGTAGCAGCGGTTCATATGCGCGCAGAACGCGGCGAACTTGTCCTTGCCAATGCGGATCTGGCCCTCGTTCACGTGATGGGCCACGTCATCGGACAGGCAGGCCAGCATGGCATCCACGTCACCGGCATTGAAGGCTTCGAAATAGGTTTTGACGGTCTGGTTCATGGTCACTCCGTAGGTTCGCCCCAGCGGTCTTTCAGATGTTTGATAATCTGATCGCGGGTCTGTCGGTAGTGATGTAGCTTTTCTTCGCGGGTCTCGCCCAACCCGGTAGGGTCCATTATTGGCCAATAATCGACATCGAGGTGAAAAACCCGCGTCAGTTCCAGCGCCCGGCGCTGACTGGCGGGCGAAAGCGCCACCACCAGATCGAACGAGCTGAGATCGTCGCCCCATTCCTGCATCTCGTCAAAGGACCGCGAGCGGTGACGGGACAGTTCCACACCCACCTCGTGGCAGGCCGCGATGCAGAACCCGTCGATTTCCAGATCGTTGTGCACGCCAGCGGACTGCACATAGGTGCCCGTGCCGTAAAACTTCTTCATCAGCCCCTCGGCCATCGGAGATCGAACCGAGTTGTGGTCGCAACAGAACAGGACCGACTGCGGCAGAGGCTTCACCCGTCAGCCCCCGAAATGCAGCACGCAGATCAGCGTGAACAGGCGCCGGGCCGTATCGGTATCCACTTCTGCCTTTCCCTCCAGCCGTTCCTGCAGCACGCGGCTGCCTTCGTTGTGGATGCCGCGGCGGGCCATGTCTATGGTCTCGATCTGGCTGGGAGGCAGCGACTTGACCGCGTCGAAATAGCTTTCGCAGATCTGGAAGTAATCCTTGACCACCTGCCGGAACGGGCCAAGCGACAGGTGAAATTCGGCGGCTTTTTCATTCTCTTCGGTCGCGATATCAAAGACCAGCCGTTTGTCGCGGATCGACAGTTGCACGTGGTAAGGCCCATCAGGAATGACGCGGTCATCCCGATTGGGCAGCGAAAAGCTGTTGTCTTCCAGCAGATCATAGATGGCAACCTTGCGTTCCTGCTCGATCTCGGGGGTCGGCGGCGGCAGGTTTCGGTCATCCAGTTCGATATGCGAAATGCGGGTCATCGTTACGGCTACAATCCTTTTGTCAGCACAGACCTATATCAACGGAATCCAGTCGGCAACGCAGAGAAGCGCCATATGTGTCCAGTCTTTGCGTCATTTCAGCCATTCAGGCGATTCAGACGCGCTGTGACAGAAAGGCCGTGCGCCTCGAGGCTTTCTGATTGCGCCAGTTGTTCAGCGGCGGGCCCGATGGCGCTCAGGGCCTCGGGGGTCATCTGGCTGAGCGTGGTGCGTTTGAGAAAATCCATCACGCTGAGCCCGGACGAGAACCGCGCGGACCGGGCCGTTGGAAGCACGTGGTTGGGTCCACCGACATAGTCGCCGATGGCTTCGGGCGTGTACTGGCCCAGAAAGATGGCCCCGGCGTGGATGGTTTTTTCGCTCAGCGCCACCGGGTCTGCGACGCAAAGCTCCAGATGTTCCGGGGCGATACGGTTCGACAGGATTGCAGCCTGGTTCAGATCACGGACGGTTATGATGGCGCCGAAGTCGCGCCAGCTGGCCCCGGCGATGGCGCGGCGCTGCAAGGTTTCGAGGCGTTTTTCGACCGCCTTCGCGACGCTTTGGCCAAAAGCGGCATCATCCGTGATCAGAATCGACTGCGCGCTTTCGTCGTGTTCGGCCTGGCTGAGCAGGTCCAGCGCGATCCAGTCGGGATCGTTGTCCTTGTCGGCGATGACCAGGATTTCCGAGGGGCCCGCAATCATGTCGATGCCGACCTTGCCAAAGACACGGCGTTTGGCCGCCGCGACAAAGGCGTTGCCCGGGCCCGTGATCTTGTCGACCGGCGCGATGGTGTCGGTGCCGTAGGCCAGCGCCGCCACGGCCTGCGCGCCGCCGATGCGATAAACCTCGTCCACACCCGACAGTTGCGCGGCCAGCAGAACCAGTGGATTCACCTGCCCGTCCGGCGTGGGCACAACGATGGCCAGCCGTTCGACCCCCGCCACCTTGGCCGGGATGGCGTTCATCAGAACCGAAGACGGGTATGAAGCCAACCCGCCCGGCACATAAAGCCCGGCGGCCGAGACCGCCGACCAGCGCCAGCCCAGTGTGGCCCCGGCCTCATCCGTCCAGCTTTGGTCGCTGGGCATCTGACGTTCGTGATAGGCCCGGATACGGGCGGCGGCCAGTTCCAGCGCCGCCCGGTCTTCGGCCCCGACTTGCGCCACCGCGTCTGCGATCTCCTGCGCGCTGAAGGCCAGCGTTTCGGGTGTCAGCTCCAGCCGGTCGAATTTCGCGGTCAGTTCAATAACCGCCGCGTCGCCCCGGTTGCGGACATCGTCGATGATCTGCGCCACAACCGCGTCCACATCCGGGCTGTCCTCGCGCTTGGCAGACAGCAGGGTTTGGAAGGCGGCTTCGAAATCGGGCGATGTGGCGTCGAGGAAAACGGGCATGATCTGGCACTCCGGGCGTTGCGCCACGGGACATATCGCCCACGGGGCGCGGCCTCAACCCTCAGCCCTCGGGGTGCAGCGATTTGCGCATGGCAAAGCAGGACAGATCCTGACGGTCACTGCATTGACCGGTAACCTTCCAGCCGTGGCGCAAATAGAATTCCCGGGCGGTCTTCGTGCCGTCCAGATGCACCTCGGTACAGCCGCACGCGGCCAGTTGCCGTTCCAGCCGCTTTAGCAACGCGGCCCCCACCCCACTGCCGACGTGATCCGGGTCAACATAGAGCAAGGTGATCTTGCCGGTTTCTAACAACCCACCGACCGCGGCCACCTGCCCTTCACGCTGGGCCAGCCAGATCTGTGATCCCGGCTTGAACCAGCCCCGTATGGTCGCCGCGTCTTTGTTCGCGGTCCATTGTTCCAGATGGTCGGGATCATTGTTGTGATCGGCCACACAAAGCTGCGTGATCGACCGGATCAACACTCGGCTGATGTCGAACACATCGAACACCGTCGCCGGACGCAGGGCAACACCCTCGGACACATTTGAAAACGCCTGAGAAATGCCGCGCTTGTTCTGCATCTATTCGGGGTGCTGCGGCGCCCGGCCGGATGGGGCCTGATACGGGCGCGTGACGTCCTTTAGCGTGGCATCCAACGCCTCGACCTTCAGGCGGATCGCGCCGTCACCCGCCAGGGTCAGCAAGACCTGACCCGCGCCATCCTCACCGGGTTCGAATTCGACGGACAGCAGCGACATGACCATGTCCTTCTCACTGCGATCTATGCCCTGACTGGCCACGGACAGAACGGAATCGAAGACCAGCACCGACTGCACCCGTTCAAAGGGGCGGTCACGGCGGGCGGCGGCATCCTTGTCTTCCCAGCGAAAGCGGTTCAGCAACAGGCCAAAGCGGTGGTGCGACGGTTGCCATTTCATCTCGGTCACGGGAAAAACCGCATCCTGCACGAGGGTCGAGATCACCTTCAGGTCTTCTGCATCCTCAGCCCCCAGATTCAGCGGGGCTTCGCGCCCGTCTTCAAAACTTGCGTCCGTCATTCGCCCTTGATCCGTTCGATTTTTGCGCCCACGCCTTCCAGCTTGCGCACTACATGTTCATATCCGCGGTCCAAATGATAGACCCGGCTTACCGTTGTCTCACCTTCTGCCGCCAATCCGGCAAGGATCAGCGACACCGAAGCCCGCAGATCCGTCGCCATCACTGGGGCGCCTTTCAGGGTTTCGACACCCGTGACGGTGGCGGTGCCGCCGTGCACCTCGATATTCGCACCCATGCGCACAAGTTCCGGGGCATGCATGAAACGGTTTTCGAAAATACGCTCTTCCAGAACCGAGGTGCCTTCGGCCGTGCACATCAGCGCCATCATCTGCGCCTGAAGGTCGGTCGGGAAGCCCGGGAAGGGTTCGGTCACCACATCCACAGCCTGCACACGGCCGTTCTTGCGCGCCACTTTCAAGCCGTTTTGGGTTTCGGTGACACTGACCCCCGCCGCGTCAAGCTTGGCCGCGAAGGATTCAACCAGCGCCATGCGCCCGCCCAGCAGTTCGACCTCGCCGCCGCAAATCGCCGGGGCCAGCATATAGGTGCCCAGTTCGATCCGGTCGGTGACAACCTGATGGGTGGCACCGTGCAGCCGGTCGACACCCTGAATTTCTATGGTTGAGCTGCCCTCGCCCGAAATCTGCGCACCCATCTTGCGCAGGCATTCGACCAGATCGACGATCTCGGGCTCGCGCGCGGCGTTCTTGAGCACCGTGGTGCCCTTTGCCAGCGTCGCCGCCATGACGATGTTTTCGGTGGCTCCGACCGAGGCAAAGCGCATCTCGTGCACCGCCCCTTTCAGGCCGCCCGGAGCCTTGGCGTGCAGATAGCCGTCCTTCAGCTCGATCTCGGCGCCCAGCGCCTCGAGCCCTTCCACATGCAAGTCCATTGGACGGGCACCAATCGCGCAGCCACCGGGCAGAGAAACAACCGCCTGCCCGAACCGCGCCAGCAAGGGACCCAGCACCAGATTCGAGGCACGCATCTTGCGCACGATGTCATAATCCGCCGTTTGGCTGGTCAGACTGTGGCTCGACATCGCGATCACCTGACCATCTTGCAGCGACGACACCTCGGCCCCCAGCGATTGCAGCAGAGCGGTCATGGTCTTGATGTCGCTTAGGCGTGGTGCGTTGGTCAGCGTCAGCGGTTCTTCGCTCAGCAAGGTTGCGGGCATCAGCGTCAGACACGCGTTCTTGGCCCCCGCAATCGGTATCTGACCATTCAGCGGGCCGTTGCCCGTTACCAGAATCGAATCCATCTGCTCTTATCCCTTGTCCTTGTCGGCCTTGTCCCCAGAGGCCGCCCGCGCCTTGGCCTGCGCCTTGCGCCGGGCCATATTGGCCTTCAGCGCCGCTTTCAGCCGCTCTTCGCGCGCATCCCCGGATTTGCCTTGTTTTTTGGGTGAATTTTTATTCGTCATGATCTTTCTCTACAGGAGGTGAAAAAAACCGTCCAGACACCCTTGCGCCGCGTTTCGTTTGAGTCTAATCACCCGCCCACAGCGCTGCTGTAGCTCAGAGGTAGAGCACTCCCTTGGTAAGGGAGAGGTCGAGAGTTCAATTCTCTCCAGCAGCACCATGATTTCCTCATATTCATCAAAAACTTACGCCAAACCAACGGCTTGCACTTGCAGACTCCTACACAGGAGCCCTACACAGTGACCCTTGCCATGCCTACACCAGTCAAAGACAAAAAAAGCGGAATCTACTACGTGAGGGTGCGCGTTCCGGCGGACCTGAAAGGAATCGTTGGCCGTGCCGAGGTGTCAAAGTCACTACGCACCAGAGACCCATCAGAGGCTAAAGAGAGATTTGCGGCTGAATACAGGAAAATTCAAAAGCGATGGGCGTCCTTTAGGGCAAAGCCTGAACCTCTCCCTTTGAAAAAGATCGTTGCTCTGTCTGGTCGCGTGTATTTCCACCTGATGGAAATGCTAGAAAATGAACCGGGTGAACCTGCGATATGGGAACAGGTTTTGTACCTGAGCCAACAGGCGGAAGCTGTCGAAGGCGGTATGGAAAAATGGTACGGTGTGGTCGCTGACGAGATACTGGTGGAAGAAGGTATTGCTATAGACGAACCGACGCGTGCGCGATTGCTACGTGAAGTTCACCGGTCTTGGACGCAGGCGGCTAGCCAGCAGTTGAAGAGAGCGGAAGGCGATTTCACCCCAGACCCTCAGGCTACGCGCTTCCCTGAGTGGGAACCCACAGCCTCGCCAAAAGTGGCAATCGGATGCAATGGTTTTCGGGCATGGCACAGTCAGACCCGGAGCGCATCTTGTTGAATACATGCCGATCGGCAGTCACCACACTTGGTATGGGCTGTTATTCGTCAAAGGGCTGACCGGATTTACAGCGTTCCTTGTGCCTTTGTCAGTTCATTTCTGGGTCGTCACGCTGGACGCAATAAAGTGTGAACGTGGCAAGCTTCCGCTGGGACTACTGCTTACCATTATCCTCCTTACTTTTGGAGAAAACGTTGAGATTCAGACCTATTTGCTCTGGCCAAGCCTCCTAATGCTCGGATGTCATCTGAGAGAGGTCAAATCGGTAAATCGGGGAAACTGACATGTAGGCTGGTTTGTTGAAACGCAAGCGCGGTGTTTGCCGTTATTTTTCAAGGGCGGATCCTTCGCCGCTTTTTTTGGGGCATTTTGACTCTGAACGGTGCGGGCTTCCGAACTCTGGATCCTGTGGCCTGACCGTGCAACGCCCTTCACTCCGGCCTTAAGCGGCGCTAGTCTCTGCCCTGAACAACGCTGAAAGGAGCCACCCGATGTCCCTCTTCTCAAAACTCTTCGGCGGCGTTGAGAAGTCCAAGCCGGATCCGGTTTCTTACAAAGGGTTCGAGATATTCCCCGACCTGATGGCCGAGGGCAGCAAATTTCGCCTGATGGCCCGTATCGAAAAGACCATCGACGGAGATCGAAAGACACATACGGTGATCAGGGCGGATGTCTTCGACACTCGGGATCAGGCCGAAAGCTTTAGTATAGCAAAGGCGAAACAGGTCATTGATGAGCAAGGCGACAGCATTTTCAGCTAGGGAGGTCCTAGCTTGAAGCCTGATCTACGAGCGGAACCGATGAGCATGCTTATGCGTATAATTCTGAACGCATTCCATAGGTTATCATTTGTCAAACTTTGTTCGGCGAAGAAGTCGTCGTGCAGCAGTTTATCTGCCCTGTTGTTGTGTTAGCTGCCGTCGCAAAGCGCATAAAGCGGGCAATCGCGTAAAACATTGGATTGCAGGTTTGTCCCCAGAGCGGGTGATTGGTCATATTTGTCAGGCTTTAGCTTCGAACCTATAGCCGATGCGTTGGGTGTCACTTTCCAGGAAAAATCGCTTTACCGGAAATCCGCGCGGCACTTATTCGGGCAAGCCGGCCAAACGCAGAGACGCGCAGTCTTTCTCCAATCGTTCTGCATCAGAGAAAAGCTGGGTTTTTGCCCAGTCCGATATGGAAAACTGAGGGCGGTATTTCAGTACATTCCGCGCCTCATCGCGAGCGGCCTCAACGTTATCCGTTTCCATATGTACGATTACGAGGTCGAGATGCCCAAAGCCTTCAACTCTTTGACCATATTCGGTGAATGCCTTCTTGGCTTCCTCGTATTGACCGTCGAGCCGAAGTGCCAAACCCAGAACGCCAGCATACCAGCCGGGATAGTGAGGGTTGAGAGTAATGGCTTGCCGCGCCACGCGGATCGCTTCTTTTGCCTGCCCATTGAATGCCAATGTAATCGACAGCCTTGCAGCCACATCAGCGTGGTTGGGATTTAGCTGCAGTGCCTTGTTGAACTTCCCGATAGCCGATTCCAGTTTACCGTCGATTGCATCCGCGAAACCCGCAATTGCGTGAGCCTCTGGGTTGTAGCTGTCTATCTCCAGAGCACGTCGTGCGCAGTCGCGGGCCTCTGCCAGCGCCGCATTTCGGTCTGCTACAAAACCGTGCCTTGCTTCGACAGTACAAATGAACCCCAAAGTGCAATATGGCGCGGAGTAGCCAGGATCCAGGGAAATTGCCTGTCGAGCAAACCGACGAGCGTCAGCCTGTGCTTCCTTAGTTATTCTGCGCGAGGCTTCCACAGCTTGCAGCTGAGCAGTCCAGGCATCCAGATGTTTAGTCCCCGAACCTCTGAAACGGGCCATCTCGCCCGCCAGTAATTCGACTTGAAGTTCAGTCGCAATTCTCAGGGCAATTTCATCCTGAACCTCGAATACGTCTTCTATCAGGCGATCAAACCGGTCTGCCCAAATGTGCATTCCGGACTTCGCATCGATGAGCTGCGCGGTAATTCGCACACGGCTACCGCTTTGGCGGACACTTCCCTCGAGAACAAGATCGACGCCCTGCTCCAGTCCAACTTGTTTTACGTCTACCGAGCGCCCCTTGTAGACGAACGTAGAGTTGCGCGCGACGACCAGTAAGTTCGGGAGTTTTGACAGAGTGGTAATTATCTCTTCGGTAATGCCATCGGCAAAGAATTCCTGATCGGGGTCAGAAGAAAGATTGTCAAAGGGTAGAACGCCGATCAGCAATGACTTCGAGTGACTGGCTGGAGTCACTCGCGGTGGTGCGGAACCGGGTGGTGACCATTGGAATACTTCAATTGGTGACACAGCGTTCTTGAACTGCCGCTTACCAGCGCGGTGAAATTGCTCGGCGAGCCTCTCATCAAGGCTGCGATGGACGACATCGGAAATTAACACAGCCTCGTCGTTGGAAGCCTCTTGTAGCCGCGCGGCTATGTTGATCCCATCGCCGAAGATGTCATCTTCGTCAAATACGACATCTCCCAGATGAACGCCCACGCGAAGTTTAAGCGAGGACTGGGCTGACACTTGGCTTTGAAGATCGAGGGCGCACCGCACTGCATCCGAGACCGCGCTGAACTCGACCAGCCATCCATCGCCCATCCTCTTCACGATATTGCCGCGATGATCACTTACCAATGGATCGAACAACTCTCGACGCAGGACACGGAGTTCGCTGAGAGTCCTGTTCTCATCCGCCTTTATCTGGCCCGAGTAGTTTACTACATCGGCCGAGAGTACTGCGGAAAGTCTGCGGTTCCCGTTCATGTCTATTCGTAACGCATAACGCGTTGCATGGAAAAGACATCTTGTTTTTAGAGACTCTGCACAAACGCCGACCGGCCACTTTGTGGGCAAACCTGTTCCAATCTGTAATTTTCTGAACGGCCGCTGTTTGGAATAGTTTGTCGTAGTTGACTGAGCCTACCCAACTGATCTGGTCCATGGTTGCATTGAGGAATCTGGGGCATGGCATGTCCCGTCTTGGTGCAATCAGGCAGATTGTCGGCGCTTAACAGCCCCACCACCGCTGAAGTAACAAGAAGGGTGGAATGGGTGTTGATCAATAGAAGGAACTGGAACCGCTTAAAAATGAAAGCGAACGGCTGAAACGCGCAGTTTCAAATCAGACCTTGGACAAACTGATCCTGACGGTGACGGCCATCCGTTGCTCGACGACCGAAGAGAGAGGCTCCTGCAAAAGCAATGGGAAGGTTTGCGTCGACAAGATCGGGCGCGCCCTGCCAGGGGAACGAGGAAAAGAGTTGTCAAAGCCAACCTGCATCGATGGGTTCATCTGCGCCTGCAATCGAAAACGTCGCGAACTCAACGCATCTGGCAAGCCGGTCGGGAAGGAGATTGAATTCGCAGCAGCAGAAGCCACCAAGCTGTTCAAGCGGCGTACTGGAGGTTTCATCAATCATTTTTTAGGTGTTTGAAGGAAATTCAAATCTGGAGTTAAACGGATTTTCGTTTCTCTGGCTCAAAAAACTGCAAACAGTTTGAAACCGCAGCAAAAGCCTGCCTCTGATGCCTGCTGTTTGGATCCGGGTTGTACAGAAAATACCCCTGTCACGCTCCACGCGTTGTGCCTGCTACAAAGGCCTGTCTTTCGGGCAGTTTTCGTTTTGGATTATTTTTCAATGCATTAAACTTGCCAAACAAACGAATTATACCTGCAAGTACATTTCTCGACCAACCAGATTCGTCTCTTTTTTGGTTTTCGTGCTAGAGTAATTTTCTGAACAAGTTCTACTCAACACTAACCTCCTCAGGTGGCCGTATGTCTGCGCATTGTCAAAGTATTCGGGATGATATTGAGACGCTTGAGCAAAGTATTGAACTTCTCGATATTCAGATTCAAAACACTGTTGACCCAATACAAAAGTCTGCGCTTTTTCGATTTAGAAAGCAGTCGCTGTCACTGCTTCAGCGAAAAAGGGGGGCTCTTAAGGCGTGTGAGGAGAGCGAGCCCCCATTGCCGCAAGTTCCGGCGGATATGTCAGATTTCGGTTCTGAGGTGTCTCAAGGTATCCCCGGTTACGAGCTTGTCGCGGGTAAAGATACTCTTGCAAGAATATTTGTTGGTCGCCGCCCACCCGTAGTTGTTATGGCATCAGAACTTTTGGATGACGCGGATTCTGACTATTCGTCTAAAGCCCTCGGATTTGATCTGAATTCCCTTCCAATCCATTCGTTGCCCTTCAATCCAGCCCGGATTGATTATGCCGAACTTGAGATTTCCGGCCCATCTGGGACAACAGTTATTCCAGGTGATATTGGTGATGGCGTATTCTCAAATGATACCAAGAGTTTCGCCGAAGACGACAATATCAACTTCTATATCCGCGGTCGGGAAATCTCAAAGCCTGGACGGTATCGTTTTACTGCACGGCTTTATCGCAACGGTACTCTTGTCGGCGAAAAGTCTCTTGGGCAACCACAGTTTCATCCGACGAAGGATCTGCGAATTCTTGTTGTCGTTGAGATCTTTCCCTTTCCAGCAAAGAAATGGGAAATTCTATTTCAGGCTCTGGAGGACTTGTCTCGAATTTTTCCTATTCGATCAGGTTTGGCGCCTCTGGATGGGGATCAGGAAGCCGGGCTGCGCTACCGAATTGAGCCGATACCAATTGATTTCGCGTGGCCTGATCGGACTCCCGTTGCGCAGCGCCTGGCCGAATTCAACCAGGAGCAGTCTGCTGCTGGCAGGCCGGATCGGGCCGAGCATGTCCTGACAATACGCACTCAGCAACCCGGAGAAATGCCGCTTGGCGGAAGTGCCCAATCTGGACCAAACGGGAGCATCGCGGGTGTTACTCTGAATGTGGACCCTCCTATGGACAATTCGTTCGGCACCTTAGTTTCCCACGAAATTGCGCACAACTTCTTGACTGTGCCTCACGTTGGTGACGAGGGCGTAGCGCTCAATGAACCAGCTGCATTCGATTTAGTCGCTCGTAAATCAGTAGCGAATCCCAGGGCGTTAATGTACCGGATTTACAATTTAACTCCCAACGGAACTGCGTTTCTTGTTCCAGACTCTTGGCGCACCATCCGAGAACGCCTGCTTACTAGGTCCAGCACAGGCAATGACGAGTGATTTGACTTCGGGTATTTGGCGACCGTGAGTTTGATGTGATTTCCTTGTGTGCTGGTGGTTTGCCAAAGGATGAACTGCGTAATTCTGCTATTCAAAACTGGGGTCTTTCGCTTTGAACCGAAAACCGGCCAAGAGATTTGGAGACTGCTTAACCGAAATCGAGAAAATCTGGGTCACGCCGGAGGCATACCGGACCCAGAGAGTTTGGGCGATAGAGACCTTTGTGATTAATGGAGAGGGCCTAAGCGACAGGCTGGCTGTCTAAACAACTCAATACTTCAAGTTCACATCACGCCTGAAATAGACCCGCGCTGCAAGCAAGCTAGAGGGGACAAGAGCAACGCGGGCCCCCCGAAGGGTGGTAGTAAAACGGATGTAGCGTTGTGGCCTGAACCGGCCCCGTGTCGTAGCGCCGCAGGCAAGAAAAAACCCGCGCTGCTGAGGGATAGGAGCAAGCGCGGGGCAAGTGTTCGGGGTGACAGGTTTACGCCGCTGCTGGCTGATCGGATCAATCTTGCAAACACTTTGCGCAGCACGACAGACCAGATCATCGGCATAGTACTTCCGTTTGCAAAGAATTGGAGCAACTTAGATGCAGGATTTACTTGATGTTTTTTGGGTGGCCGCGTTTGTTTGTCTGCTCGCATTCGCCTTCATAGCGGTTTTTTGTTTGGCTGTCCCTGAAACGCACAGGTTGCGAGCAATTGGTTGTGTTGGGTGTTGTTGGCCTATGCTGCTGCACCGGTTCTTTCGAAAAGACTAACGGAGCGAAACGGCTTGAGATTTATGGTTGAAACAGGTCGCCGTTGTTAACGTTGTTTGGTTCCACGGTAACGTTGATAGCGGCAGGTAGAGCGGCTTATTCGCTGTACACGCAGCGGCCCAAGCGACCGAAGACAACGCAGATAGATTAGTGTCGAACGATAAGGCGGACTGGAAAACCCTAGGAAGGCACAAAACGACGTCCAGGAGTTTGCAACAGCGATGGATGGATTGCCTTGGTCGCAGTCGGCACCTTTCTTCAGGCTATCCCTACAGCGTTAGCGCTGCTTTAATAAGTTCATAATAAGGAGCAAAACATGATCGAGTTTAGCATTATTGCGTTGTCAGGACTTTGCCTTCTTTTTACGGCTCATCAACTTGGTCTCGCAGAAGGCAAATGTGAAGCCGCACGCCGCCTTCGCTATACCTTAGTTGTCTTGATACTCTGGCCACCCGCGACCACCCTGGCCCAATCACAGGAAGAAATCAGCGTAGCGAAAGCGACACTGTCTAGCCTACAGGGTATTTCTTTCAACAATAACACAGAGTATTGCGGCTACCTTGCATATGACCCAGCCGGGAAACTTGTTGCTACTCCTGCTCAACGTGGCGACAACAAAAGCTGCGTTTGGGATCAAGCAGAAAATGGTTTGGTGCTTGTTTTATCTTACCACACGCACGGGAGGTTCGACCCGGAATATAGTTCGGAAGTTCCAAGCGTTGCAGACATTGAGGCCGATGAAGACGAGGGCATCGACGGCTTTGTGTCAACTCCGGGTGGACGTTTGTGGTACGTCGATACGGAGCGAATGGAAGTGAGACAAATCTGCGATATCGGGTGTTTGCCAAAAGACCCTGGTTTCGTTCCGGGTTTGGAAGGGGAAATCTCATCGGTTTACTCTTATGAAGATCTTCTCGAATACGAAAGTGACTAGTTTCGCGCAAAGACCCTGCCAGACCATTACCTTGCTACGATACTGAAGACTACAAGTAAGAGCTTCCGAGGAAGAGAGCGGTTGACACTCGCGTGAACGGTTCTTCTCCCCTCGGGTTTTCCTGCGCTGACAACACTCGGTCTTCTTGCTCTTGCGAAGACTGAAGGCCAATCACCATCGTTGAGGAAACTGAAGCAATGTTGGCGTCCCACCCATCCGAAGTGCTGTGTGTAAGGCGGGATGAGCCACTAACTGCCTTTGCGACATTTTCTTCCATCCTCGCGCAGCAAGTCGCAGACGGCACAGTTCGGACGTTCAGTTCCGCTGGGTGAAAAGGGAAAGCGCGGACAAGGTGAAATTTCGCAGCGGCTGCGTCAATCTCAGCAATGGTAATCTTCACAAAGTCTTGCCGCACGGATAATGGGCCGACAAAACTTGTGCTCATTCATAGATCGCCGCGAGTTATCCTTGGCTCTGTCCGGGCTCTTTCTTCTATCCGTTCTTCACCAGTTGTGGACGTTCATCAGTTGTCATTGCCCAATAGATTGCCAGATCGAAAGATCATATCTGGTCGAGGAGCACGTCCGTGGATCTGTACAACGCTTTTTCTATGCCGTCCGAGGCCTCTAAAGCTTGGAGGTGTACGTCTTGCAGCTTGCAGTTGTCGAGGAAAATCGCGTTGTCCAGCGCTACCGCCAAACCAGCAGCTTGATAATCCACACCGAGCACTACGCTACTGGATTCCTTAAGTGATCCATTTTGAATCATTTTTCCTTCCAATTGGTTTTGAAAACCCAAGTGGTGGTAATGATGGCAGGGCAACCTAAAGACAGAACATGAATTGCTTCTGAAATCAGATGTTGGACTTGAGAGATTTGGTAGCGGAGGAGGGACTTGAACCCCCGACACGCGGATTATGATTCCGCTGCTCTAACCAACTGAGCTACTCCGCCTTGAGTGAGAGGCGATTTAAGCGAGGGGCCCGGGAGGGTCAAGAGGGAAATCAACCAACCTCAAGATTTCTTTCACGCCTGCTCTGATGGCTTGTCCTGCAAGGATGTCTGGGGGGATGTGGTCGCTTCGGTCATCCTGCGGATGAAGGCGGCGCAGATTTCGGGCTCTGTGATCGGAATCATGTGGCCGAACCCGTCCAGCTCTTCGTAACTCAGCCCGAATTCGGTCATTGTCGGCCCGTGCAGCGGCGGCGACAGTATCGCGTCCTGGCGGCCATACAAGATGCTCCCTGGGACGGTCAGATTCGGATAGCGCGCGACCTGCACGTTTATACTGGCATCGACGCCGGCAACGTCCTGAGAGGCCGTGACAAAGGCGGAAGGTCGCAGGCCAAGCGCGCCACCTGCCCGGTCCAGAAAGTCATCAGGCGGGGTTTCCGGGTCAAACGCGGCACTTAACGTGTGCGGCGCGGTTTTGGACGCAAGGGGAACGGCAAGCGTGTTGCCGATCAGGCTGCGCATCCATTCGGAGCGGATCTCGAGCGGTTTGAAGATCGCCGGGGTTTCGGGCAGTTTATGCGTCAGCGGCGCCAGCAGCGCCAGACCAGCGATCCGGGCCGGGTGGTCCAGTGCCATCGCCAGTGAAACCGCGCCCCCCAGTGAATGGCCGACCAGAACGGCGCGGTCCACGCCTTTTTTGTCCAGAAACTCGGCAATCATGCCAGCCTGGTGGGGCAATTGCGCCAGCTCGGCCGTATCGCGCGTTGAATACCCGCATCCCGGCCGGTCCAGCGCGATAACGTGGTAATCGTCGGCCAGAAGATCCACCAGCGCATAGGTAAAGTGCTGTAACTGCCCGGCCAAGCCGTGGATCATAACGATGGTCTGCGCCTCGGGGTTTCCCTTTTCCACATAGTGGATGCTGCCGCCGCGAACGGGTGTGATCTGACCTAGCTGCGGCACGGTTTCAAGACCGCGGCGGGTAATCTTCCGTGTCCACAGGTTCATGACAAACAGGGAGGCGACAAAAACGGCGATTACGATCAGAACGGTTGTCATTCAGTTTTCTCCACTGCCAAGGGCGGCGGGTCTGTATTGCTCCAACCCTGATTGTGCCATGCGTTTCTGAAACTCGGCAACGGTGCCGGGCCACAAGGTCGTGTTTCGGCCTTCCGCATCCATGTACCAGGACGTACAACCCCCGGCCTGCCAGACGCCGTCCGCGTGGCGGCTGTGCATTTCCCGCGTGAACGCCGCCTGTTTTGCGGCGTCAGGAGTGATTGCGGACAGCCCTTCGCGCTGCATCTCGCTCAGGACCCGGCCGATATGGCCAACCTGGGCCTCGATCATCAGCACGACCGAGTTGTGCCCCAGCCCGGTATGCGGCCCCAGAAGCAGGAAGAAATTTGGAAAACCCGCAACTGCGGTACCCAGATGCGCGCACATGCCATCCGACCAGGCAGAGCGCAGCGTCAGCCTGTCCGTACCGGTAATGTCGAGACGCTCGACAACGTCGGTTACGTGAAACCCGGTGCCCCAGATCAAGACATCCGCCTTGGTCCGGGTGCCATCCGCCGCGATGACCGTGTCACCTTCGATTCGAGCGACGCCCTTCGGAACAACGCTGACACTGTCGCGGGCCAGGGTCGGGTACCAATCGTTCGAACTCAGGATACGTTTGCAGCCGATCCGGTAGTCGGGGGTCAGAATCCGCCGTTCGGCCGGATCGGTGATGGCGCGCTCCAATGCCTTTCGCCACATTTTCAAGGCAAAATTCACCGCGCGTTCCTCACCACGAAACACGCGGTGGCGAAATTCGAAGATCATGAATATCAGCTTGCGCCGAATGCGGGGCAATATGGGAAGCCAAGCGTAAAGGCTGCGCACCCAGGGCGCAATCGGGCCGTCCGGGCGCGGCATCACGTAAGGCGCACTGCGCTGAAAGATCGTGATATGGCCTGCAATCCTGGCGATCTCGGGTACAAACTGAACGGCGGATGCGCCGGTTCCAACGACCGCCACGCGCTTGCCGGTCAGATCGACATCGTGATTCCATTCGGCCGAGTGGAAACTGGGCCCCGAAAAACTGTCGGCGCCGGGGATATCCGGGATGCTGGGATAATGAAGTGCACCAATGGCCGAGACCAGAAACCGCGCCGACCAGTGCTGGCCATCCATCGTTTCCACTTGCCATCGCGTTCCATCCCACCTGGCCGATTTCAGCTCCTGCCGGAAATGGCACAGGTCATACAACCCTTCCCGACGCGCGACATTTTGCAGATAAGCTTGGATTTCCGCGCCACCGGCATAGGCGCGGCTCCAATGCGGGTTGAGATGGGTCGCCATGGAATACAGATGCGACGGCACATCACAGGCGACACCGGGATAGGTATTTTCGCGCCATGTCCCCCCGATATCATCGGCCTTTTCCAAAATCGCGATATCCTTGATGCCGCGCTTGCGTGCCTCAAGCGCCATCGTCAGTCCGGCAAACCCGGCGCCGACGATCAGCATCTCTGTTTTGTTGTGCATGAGTGAGTGCCTTCTGAAACAACCCTGCGTTTATCTGTTGCAGATGTATGCACTTGCCTGGCTGTGAAGTAGGTCACACAGGTAACAATGACCCGGCGTCTTTTCGTTACGCAGGGACAAAACTATTTGGAATGACCCGTGTCGCTTATTGCAAGCACATATCGCAATCAGAGAGGTGGTTGCACCGCGAATCCGTCAGTTTGTTTCAAAATTGGAGGATTGCCCCTTGACCACTCGCACTGCCACGCGTTCCGGCGGACGTTCTGCCCGCCGAGCTCAACGCACCGCTCCAAATTTCGACATGCTGCCGGGCCTGACCCGAGGCATTCCCGTTTGCGAAGTCATGGACGCAACCCAGGTCGAACGCATCGACAATGCGGCGATGGACATTCTGGAAAATGTCGGCGTTCAGTTCCGCGACCCCATCGCGCTGGAAGACTGGAAAAAAGCCGGAGCCAAGGTTGACGGCGAACTGGTCTATCTGGACCGCAATATGGTGCGCGAGCTGATCTCGACCATTCCGACGCAGTTCACCTATCACGCGCGCGATCCGAAAAAGAACCTGGCGCTGGGGGGCAAGCACGCGATCTTCGTGCCGATGACCGGTGCGCCGTTTCTGCGCGATCTGGACGATGTACGCCGCAACCCGACGCTGGATGATCTGGCGATGTTCCACAAGCTGTCGCACATGATGCCGGCGCTGCACAGCTCGGCCCATCACATTGTCGAGCCCTACGACCACCCGATCAGCCAGCGGCACCTGCGCATCACCTATTCGTCGATGAAATACTCGGACAAGACCTTCATGGGCATGACCACCTCGCCCAGGAATGCCGAGGATGTGATGGATATGTGCGATATCCTGTTCGGCGAAGGGTTCATTGACGATCATCCGGTTACCACCGGCAACTGTAACGGCAACAGCCCTCTGGTGTGGGACGAAACCATGCTGGGTGCGATGCGGGCCTTCTGCCGCCGCAATCAGCCGGTTCTGTGCTCGCCCTTCGTTCTGGGTGGCGCGAACACCCCGGCATCGGTGCCCGCGACCGTGGCGCAGCTGACCGCCGAGGCGCTTTCGGCACTGGCCTATACGCAGGTGATCCGCAAGGGCTGCCCGGCGATCTGGGGACATTACCTGTCGACCGTATCGATGAAATCCGGCGCGCCGATGGCGGGCACGCCCGAGATTAGCCTTATGAACTTCATGATCGGCCAGATGGCGCGCTTTTACGACGTACCGTGGCGCACTTCGAACACTCTGGGTGGGGCCAAGACCTTTGATGCACAGGCCGGGTACGAATCCGCCACGACGCTCAGCGCGGTCATTCACGCCGGGGCCAACTATATCTGGCATTCGGCAGGCTGGAACGAGGCGGGCATGCATTGTTCGGTCGCCAAGTTCATCGTCGACGCCGAACAATGCGCGATGGCTTACCGGATGGCGGAAGGTCCAAAGTGGCACGATTTCGATCAGGCCCTGGCAGCGGTTCCGGATGTGGGGCCCGGCGGGCATTATCTGGGTCATCCGCACACGCAGGACAACTTTCAAACCGCGTTCTTTATGCCGGAGCTGTTCGACAACAACTCGATCGAACAATGGGTCGCCGAAGGCGAAGTTGAGATCACCGAACGCGCCCTGAAACATGCACAGAAACTATTGGCCGAATATGAAGAACCAAAGCTGGACGAGGCCAGGAACGAGGCCCTTCTGGACTATATCGCCCGCCGCGAAAGGGAAATCCCGGCGGCGGACGAGTTGAACCAAACATACTGATCCACACTCCCCGTACTTGCCCACCCGTCATCCGGGTGGGCCCTTTTTTCCGGTCAAGACACGTAAGCCAAGATGAAGATCGCCGAACTGCATATCTACAGCCACGACCTGCCGGTCAAAAACGGACCCTATACTATGGCCAACGCTCAGGTCTGGGCGCTGGATACCACGCTGGTCAAAATCGTGTCGGACAACGGTCTGATCGGCTGGGGCGAGACCTGCCCGGTTGGCCCGACCTATGCCGAGGCGCACGCCGCCGGGGCGCGCGCCGCTCTGGTCGAAATGGCCCCGGGCCTGATCGGAACAGAGGTCCTGCCTCTGGCCTTGCATCGCCGGATGGATGGGCTGTTGAACGGTCATGGTTATGCCAAGGCCGCCATCGACATTGCGGTGCACGACCTGCTTGGCAAACATTTGGGCGTTCCGGTTTCCGATTTACTGGGCGGAGCGGTTTCGGACAAGGTGCCGTCCTATTTTGCCACGGGCGTCGGTGCACCCGACGACATCGCGAAACTGGCTGCCGAGAAAATGGCCGAAGGCTACCCGCGTCTGCAAATCAAGGTCGGAGGCCGCCCGGTCGAGATCGACATCGAAACCATTCGAAAGGTTTGGGACGTGGTCAAAGGATCGGGTATGCGTCTGGCCATCGACGGCAACCGGGGCTGGACAACACGAGACGCCCTGCGGGTCAGCCGCGAATGCCCCGAAATCCCCTTCATCATGGAACAGCCCTGCAACACAATCGAAGATCTCAGGAAGATCCGGCCTCAGGTCACGCATGGTATCTATATGGATGAAAACAGCACCAGCCTGAACACCGTGATCTCGGCTGCGGGCACCGGTCTGGTCGACGGGTTCGGCATGAAGGTCACCCGCATCGGCGGCCTGCATCCGATGCGCGCCTTCCGCGACATCTGCGAGGCGAGCAACCTGCCCCATACCTGCGATGACAGCTGGGGCGGGGATATCATCGCCGCTGCATGTACCCATATCGGTGCAACCGTTCGGCCCGACCTGCTGGAAGGCGTCTGGCTGGCTGCGCCATATATCGAAGGCAACTACGATCCTGAAAACGGCATCCGGATCGAGGGCGGGCATATCGCGCTGCCAACCGGGCCGGGGCTGGGCGTGGTTCCTGATGAAAGCCTGCTCGGCACACCTGTCGCATCTTTCTGAAAAATGGATGACGTTATGAACCTGAAAGGAAAATCGGCTCTGGTCACTGGCGCGGCTGGCGGCATCGGGGCGTCAATCGTTCAACGCCTGCGCAACGCCGGGGCGCGGGTCGCCGTCGCCGACCGGGCTGTCGATGCCATCGAGGCCGAGGCACATCTGCCCGGTGATCTGCTTGTTCCCGAATATGCAGACCAGCTGCCCGGCGCAGCCGCGTCCGCATTGGGCGGGCTTGACATCGTGATCAACAATGCGGGCGTCATCACGCGCGGGTCGGTCACGGATACGACTGATGCGGATTGGTCTCTGTCATTGGGTGTCAATGTCGAAGCCCCGTTCCGCATTTGTCGTGCGGCAATTCCGATCATGGCGGACGCTGGCGGCGGGGCCATCGTCAACACCGCGTCCTGCTGGGGGCTGCGCCCCGGCCCCAATCATGCGGTCTATTGCATGACCAAGGCGGCCATCGCGTCCCTGACCCAGTGCATGGGCATGGATCACGCCCATCAGGGTATCCGCATCAACGCCGTTTGCCCGAACGAGGTGAATACCCCGATGCTGCGATCAGGCTTTGAAAAGCGCGGCTTTGACCCCGATACAGCCGTGGCCGAACTGGGCCGGACCGTGCCGCTGGGCCGGATCGCCGAGCCCGAGGATATCGCCGATGTCATCATGTTCCTTGTCTCGGACGCGTCGCGCTATGTTTGCGGCACGCTCGTCGAGGTCAACGGAGGAAAACCGGTATCATGAAACGGTTCGACGGAAAGGTGGCACTGATCACTGGCGGGCGCAGCGGCATCGGCAAGGCCATTACCCGGCGTTTGCACGACGAAGGCGCACGGGTCTTTACCGCCCAACGTGGTGAGGACACCGAATTTCACGGCATCGCTGCGGATTTCACGCTTCCCGACAGCCCCGCGCAGGTGGTCGGCGAAGTGATCGCGAAAGCCGGGCGTCTGGACGTGCTGGTCAACAACGCCGGCATGATGCAGGAAGCCTCGGTCGAGGGAATGAGCCTTAAGGACTGGCATCTCAACCTGACGGTGAACCTGACCGCCCCGTTCCTGATGATCAAAGCCGCGCTGCCGCATCTGCGCGACACAAAGGGCGCAATCGTCAACACCGGATCCATCGAAGGCCTAGGCAGCAATCCCGGTCACGCCGCCTATTGCGCATCAAAGGCAGGGTTGCACGGCCTGACCCGCGCCGTAGCCGTGGATCACGGGGGCGAAGGTATCCGCTGCAACGCCGTAGCGCCCGGTTGGATCGATACTGAATTGAACGAGGATTTCATCGAGTCGATGCCCGACCCGTCCGCATTCCGTCGCGACATCGCCAAGATCCACCCGGTGGCCCGAACAGGGCGGTCTGAAGAAGTTGCCGCGCTCGTCGCGTTTCTGGCGTCCGGGGATGCGGGTTTCATCACCGGGCAGGTCTATACGGTGGACGGTGGGCGCATGGCCAAGCTGAGCTTGCCCTGACGCCCACACGTCATTCCTTGCCGGACCGCCATTCTTTCCAGATCAGATAGCTGTTCGCCCCAAGCGAGGCGAAAGGCTCGGGCGGCAAACGCGGAAGATCCGGCTGCGCCAGAAAGTGATCCGCGATCTCTGATCCGCCTTGCAGCGCCAGCTCTGCGATGCCCATGCCTTGCAGGGTGCCTCGGGCGATGCCCAGGCCGTTCTGACAGCAGGCCGAGAACACGCCATCCTCCAATTCGCCGAACGCCGCGGATCCGTTGCGGCTGAGGCACAGCATCCCGGCCCAGCGATGCTCCATCCGAACATCCGACAGATGCGGAAAGCGTTCCCGGAACTTCCGGTCATGCACCCAGCCGGCATTGCGCAACCGCATCCGGCTGGTTTCGATCGTCGGGTGAAAACTGGATCCGGTGCGGATCAAAATGCGATCCCCGTAGCTGCCCGAAATACGCCGGACCGAGGTGCCCATCGGATCCGCCGGGGTCACCGACCAACACGGTTGCCCGCCCAGTGTCTTGATCTGCGCCTCGGTCAGCGGGGCCGTGATCGAGGCGTAGAGGCAGATATGCATCAATTGCCGTTGGTAGAATCCGAAGCTTTCCAGATGGCCATTGTTGGCCAGAACGATCCGCCCGGTGCTGACTTTGGCCTTGGCGGTGTTGACCACCCAGCCTGCGCCCTGCTTTTCAAAGCTGACAACTGGTGAGTTCTCGAATACGTTGATTTGGCCAACCATTTGGCCCGACAACGCCCGTACATAAGCTGCGGGCTGGATCATCACCGTCCCCGGCGCAAACAGCCCCGAAACATAATGCGGGCTGCCCGTGATCTCTTGCATCTGCTTTTGGTCATACAGCGTGTACGGCTCACCCAGTTTGGTCAGATGCTCGGCGAAGGCGCGGTTATGGGCGTCTCCTGCCCGTGTGGCGGCAGCATTGTATTTTCCGCAAGGGTCGAACATTTCCTGCGGCAGGTCGCAATCGGCGGCGACCTCGGTCGCGAAAGCGATGGCCTTGCGGTTCAGGGCAATGGCGGCGCGATCTGCTTCCAGCCCATCGCCTGCGTAATTGTCCGAGGCCAGATCATGCGGCAGGTCGATCATGAACCCCGAATTCCGCCCCGCCGAACCATCCGCAAATCGGCCCGCTTCCAGCACGGCGATCTTCAGCGAAGGGTCCAGTTGGTGCAATCGCCGCGCCGCCGTCAGCCCGGCAAACCCTCCGCCGACAATGGTGATGTCGGCGGTCAGGTCCTGTTCGAGCACCGGCAGAGGGTCCTGGGGCGGCAGGATGGCATTCCACCCTGCCGGACCAGTTTGCCGCGGCAGTCTTTTGGCCTCGTATCGTGTCAATCCACGGCCTCGTCGGCATCGTCTGCAAGATCGATCCAGATGGTTTTCAGCTGGGTGTACTGATCATGCGCATGGATCGAGTTGTCGCGCCCGCCAAAGCCCGATTGCTTGTGGCCGCCAAACGGCGTGGTGATGTCGCCTTCGCCAAAGCTGTTGACGGTCACGGTGCCCGCCCGGATCGCCCGCGCGCCGCGAATGGCCCGTTTGGCGTTTGCGGTGAAGATCGAGGCACACAAGCCATAGTCGGTGTCATTGGCGATCTTGATGGCCTCGTCAAAGCCCGACACTTCGATCACCGACAGGACCGGGCCGAAGATCTCCTCGCGCGCCAAAGTCGAGTCGTTGCCGGGCACTTCGACGACGGTAGCCTCGACAAAGCCTTTATCGGCCTTGCCGCCGATCACCACGTTCTGGGCCTGATCGAGATATCCGCAGACCTTGTTATAATGCCCTTCGCTGACCAGCGCGCCCATGCGGGTTTCAGGATCCAGCGGGTCGCCGATGTTCCACTGTTTGGCGTGATGCGCGATACGGTCCAGCAGTTCGGCTTTCACGTCTTTGTGCACGATCAGGCGCGACGAGGCCGAGCAGTTCTCGCCCATGTTCCAGAACGCACCGTTCACCACATGCGCCGCCACCCGGTCGAGGTTTTCGGCGTCGTCCATGACGATGGCCGGGTTCTTGCCGCCCATCTCAAGCACCACTTCCTTGGCGTTGCTTTCCGCCGAATAGGTCAGGAACCGCTTGCCCGTCATCGTCGAGCCGGTGAAGGAAATCATGTCGATATCCATGTGCCGCCCGATGGGTTCGCCCACGTCGGCACCACCACCCGGTACGATGTTCAGCACGCCGCGGGGAAGGCCAGCCTCCATCGCCAGTTCGGCCATACGCAGCGCGGTCAGCGAGGTTTCAGCCGCGGGTTTCACAACCACTGAACATCCCGCCGCCAAGGCAGGCCCGATCTTCCACGCCAGCATCAGCAGGGGGAAGTTCCACGGCAGCACCAGCCCCACGACGCCGATCGGCTCGCGCAGGACCATGGCGATATGGTCGTCGCTAGCAGGTGAGACCTGATCGTAGATCTTGTCGATCGCCTCGGCATGCCATTTCATGCAGTGGATGGTTTCCGGCACGTCCACGGTTTCGCAGTCATAGATGGTCTTGCCACTGTCGAGGCTTTCCATCACAGCCAGTTCGCGGGCGTTGCGGGTCATCAGCTTGGCCAACCGGATCAGCACGTCCTTGCGCTCGGACGGGTGCAGTTTCGACCAGCGGCCATCGTCGAAGGCCTCACGCGCCTTTTCGACTGCAAAATCCACATCCGCCGCACCGCAGGATGCGATATCGGCAAGCTTGTCGCCGGTGGCCGGGTTCACGGTTGCAAACGTCTCACCCGAGATCGCCGGGCGGAATGCTCCGTCGATGAACGCCCCGGTCGGCAGGGTCAGGCCCGCGGCGATGGATTTGTATTCGTCCTGTGTCAGCAGATCCATGTCTCTTACCCTTCAGCCACGATGTCGGCGATTGTCTTTTTCAGCACGCGCGTGACCTGTTCCAGCGCGCGTTTGTCGTCTTTGTTCAGGCACTTCAGCGGAGGCCGCATAGCGCCGGCATCAATTCCATTCATGGTGACGCCATGCTTGATGGTCTGGATGAACTTGCCACCCTGTTCCAGCACCCGCATCAGCGGCATCATCGCGGACATGATCCGGCGGCCTTTGGTGAAATTCCCTTCGACCACGCAGGCCTCATACAGAGCCACATGTTCTGCGGGCAGGAAGTTCGACCCGCCGCACACCCAGAACGGCGCACCCCAGGCAAAGAATTCGAGCGCTTGATCGTCCATTCCGCAACCAAGCTGGATATGCGGATAGTCGCGGGCCAGCAAATGCACCCGGTTGATATCGCCCGAGCTTTCCTTGATGCCGCAGAAGTTGCGGCTGCGGCCCACACGGTCAAGGAACTCTTCGCCCATCATCGTACCGGTGCGGTGCGGGTAGTTGTACAGCATAACAGGCAGATCGGCGGCCTTGTCGATGGCCAGCGCATTCAGCGCGTTTTCCCGATCAGTCGGCACCGAATACGGCGGGCTGGCCAGCAGGATCGCATCGGCGCCGATTTCGCGCGCGCCGGCGGCAAGGGCAATCGAATCCGGCGTCAGCATCGCGCCTGTGCCAACCACCAATGGCAACCGGCCCTTCAACTGCTCATGCGTGAACCGGGCCAGTTCCACACGTTCGTGGACGGTCTGGGCATAGTTCTCACCGGTCGAACCACCCGAGATCAGGCCATGCACGCCGTTTTCGATCAGGTATTCGATCACGTCGGACAAGGCGTCCCAATTCACGCTGCCATCGTCGTGATAAGGCGTGACCACAGGGGTATAGATCCCCTCAAACTTGAAAATCGGGTTCATTCCGTCCTCATGCAGGTTTCGAAAGGGGCGGGATTCCCATCGGGACATCCAGCGCGTCAGGCATCACGAACATCTCGATCTGATCGCGTGACAGGTTCCAGTGATCTTCCGCCAGCCTGGCCGCCGTCGCCTCATCGCGCGCCTCGATGGCTGCGATGATCGCATCATGCTGTTGGCTGGCCAGCGACAGGTTTTCCGACATTTCACCGGTCTGTGGCCTATAGAACGTCATGCCGATCCGAGCGTGATCGATCAGCAACCGGTTGAACGACGGCAGCAGGTAGACATTGCCGGACATTTCGCCGGTCACGTCATGAAAGCGGTTGTTGGCCAAGGCTCGGTCCTCGCCGGACCCGGACCGAAGGGCCGCCTTGAACGCCTGCTGGGCCTCTTTCAAATCATTGATCTGGGCGTTCGACGCATTCAAAGCCGCCAAACGCAGGATCGCTCCGTATACCATCGGCGCAGCAAGGAAGAAGTCGCGCAGGGTGGTATAGGACATCTCGGAAACCCGGGCGCTGCGGTTTGTCCGCAGATCCAGATAGCCTTCGCCAGCCAACTGTCGAAACACCTCGCGCAGCGGCGTGCGCGACAAGCCGAATTCCTCTGACAAATGCGCCTCGTCCAGATCCGCGCCCGGGCGCAGGCGCAGCGTAAGGATGGACACTCTCAGGTGCTCTCTCAGCGCGCTTTTACGAGACTTGGCTTCGTCTTTCATGCTTTGGCCTCATCCTTCTGTTCGGCGAACGCGGTCGAATCGCGTGCGGTCACGGTTTTGTATTCCATAAAAATACAACTTGTATACAATAAAAATTCGTGCAGCATAGGTGCCTGCGAAATCGACTCATGTTCCGGACTTTGTCCCAGCTTGCAAACGGTACTGCTCATGCCTCAGACGCGGCACATCACTTTCATCCTTGTCGAGGAGTTCTCGCACCTTGCGTTTTCATGCGCGGTCGAACCCTTGCGGATCGCCAATCTTGTGAGCGGCGAAGAACTGTACCGCTGGTCCTTTGTGTCCGAACATGGCGAGCAGGCCGTGTGCTCGAACGGATCCATCACGCTGGTGCATTCCGGCCTTCAGGGCCTGGCCAAATGTGATCAGCTGTTTGTTCTGTCGGGCATTCACATGCGTGACCACGTCACCCGCCCCCTACTTGCAACCCTACGCCGCGAACGCGCGCGCGGCACGAAAATCGGCGCCCTGTGCTCGGGGGCATGGGTGCTGGCCGAGGCTGGCTTTCTCGACGGAATGCAGGCAGCGATCCACTGGGAATATCACGACGCGTTCATGGAAGCCTTTCCCGAGGTCAACCTGGTACGCAGCGTGTTCGTGGCCGATGAAAAGCACATTACCGCATCCGGCGGGACCGCAACAGCGGATCTGATGCTGCACCTGATCGAACGCGATCACGGTGAAGAACTCGCCATCGATGTGGCGGATCAGATGGTCTACAACGCGGTACGCAATGCCACGGCCAAACAACGGGTTTCCCTGCAATCACGCAACGGAATGCGCAATGCGCACCTCGCCAAGGCGATCACCATCATGCAGGACAGTATCGAAACCCCGGTTTCCCCCTCGTTCATTGCAGAAGAGCTTGGCATTTCAACCCGGCAGCTTGAGCGGCTGTTTGGAAAATACCTCAACACGTCGCCCAAGAAATACTTCATGGAAATGCGGCTGGAGCGCGCCCAGAAACTGTTGCTTCAGACCGAAGCATCCGTCACCGAGGTTGCCGTGGCCTGCGGCTTTGAAAACCCGGGCCATTTTTCGCGCGTCTACCGGTCAAGCTTTGGCGTCACCCCGCACGCGCAACGTAACAAGATCGACTGACAATATCGGTTAGTGGACTTGTCGAAAACGATACGGCAGGGGATGCCGCGTTTTGTCGGCCCATGAAGGGCCTGAACGGGCATCCCCCTAACCCTGCCGAGATACCCCCTCATTAAAACCGGACTAGTCAACAGATCGGCAGGATGATGTACCAATAGATTTGGATATTGGCATAAGTTTTGCGAGAACTTGTCATACATGCGATTCTTGTGCCCTTATTCGTTAATCTTTGCCTCAATTGGAGACTTTTGATTCAGCGAAGTCCGGCAACCTGAAAGGCCATAACCATTTGTGAAAAATAAATAATCTGTGAGTTTCGCTCATTGCTGCATTCAAGGATCGCACCGAGGAGCAGTTTTTCCGCCTTCAATCCAGCGTGTTCGTTTTCTGCGCAGCCCCAGGCATGGACGAGGCAATCTTGGCTCAACTGCTTCGGTTGCGCGCTTCAAAACGCCAAACGGGCGTACAAGCACCATCTCTAACGGAATTGCGTCATATCGAGACTGGGCGCGGCGCGCGTGATTTCATGGGTGCTGGTCGCCGCGCCTGATCCGACGCGAACGTTCAGCTTCTCTGTCCCGCTGAACCGCTGGAAATACGCAAATTCCATCGTGGTCAGCGCATCCATATCCTGACATTGAACAACGTAGTCAGCCTGGAATTCCGAGTGTTCGCCCGGCACGGATGACGCGCCCCCCTCGCCCGCGTTGTCCTGCTGCCCCGGAATATCATGCGTCAGGATCACGTTTGCAGATGCGTTAAAGCACACGGCGTCGGGCGGGACGACAAACAGATCCAGTGGTTTGGACAGTTCGGAAATCGCGATGGCGACGCGCGTACGCTCGTCATCACTTGCCACCGGGGTCTCGAACCCGATTATGTCAATGCTTGGAACCTTAAGGGACAGCGTAAATTCCGTGTCCGTAAACACGATTTCCAATTGACCGGACCCATGTTGATGGGTGGGCGTGATCTGCGTCGCCTGAGCGGCAAGAGCTGCCGGAAAAAGAGACAACGCCAGAACAGAGCACTTCATTAACCAAAAACCGCCTTTAACAGAATCACAACAGTGATTTTACCGCGAATCACCTGCCACGCAACGTTAACCCTCGGATCGGAGCTCGCCAGATTCGGGGAGGAGCGTGGGATTCAACCACTATTGCCTATATCCGACAATAAAACTCAGGTTGACATTGCCGACTAAATCACTCAGTTATTTCTTCGCGAAACCCGCGGGGCATCCCCGCGCGATCCGACAGTTCTGACAGGAAAGCACCGAACTCCTATGACCAAGTTATTCACCACTGCCAGCGCCCTGACATTTTGCATGGCAACCGCCGCAATCTCGGGTGATGCCCCCACCAAGGCAGATGTACTGAACACCTATGCCGATATTGCGGAAGCCAAATTTGAGGACAGCCTGATTTCAGCCAGGAAATTGCAGGATGCGGTCAACGCACTGATCGCCGATCCCTCGGACGCAACGTTGAACGCGGCGCGCGCGGCCTGGGTTGCTGCGCGTGTCCCCTATCAGCAGACGGAAGTCTATCGCTTCGGCAATGCCATCGTAGATGACTGGGAAGGCAAGGTGAACGCCTGGCCCTTGGACGAAGGTCTGATCGACTATGTCGACGCGGCCTATGGCGGCGCAACGGACGAAAACGAATTTGCCGTGCTGAACGTCATCGCCAACCCCAGCTTCCAACTGTCGGGCGAGACCATTGATGCCAGCGAAATCACCCCCGAACTGCTGAGCGACACCTTGCACGAAGCCGATGGTATCGAGGCGAATGTGGCAACCGGCTATCACGCCATCGAGTTCCTTCTGTGGGGTCAGGACATGAACGGCCATGGCGCCGGCGCCGGCAACCGCCCAGCGACCGATTATGCGCAGGGCGAGGACTGTACCGGCGGCCATTGCGACCGTCGCGCGCAATATCTGAGCGCTGCGACCGAACTGCTGGTCAGCGATCTGGCCTGGATGGCGGATCAGTGGAAAGACGGCGGAGCGGCGCGCGCAGCCCTTATGGAGAACGAAGCAGCAGGCATCAGCGCGATCCTGACCGGCATGGGCTCTCTCTCGTATGGTGAGCAAGCCGGCGAACGGATGCGCCTTGGCCTGATGCTGAACGATCCTGAAGAAGAACATGACTGCTTTTCTGACAACACCCACAACAGCCATTACTATGACGGGTTGGGCATCCAGAACGTCTATCTGGGCAGCTATACCCGCATTGATGGCACCCCGGTTTCGGGCGCATCTCTGGCCGATCTGGTCATCGCCACGGATCCGGCGCTGGATACCGAGATGAAAGCGAAACTGGCCGCCACCATGCAGGCCCTGGGCAAGATCAAGACAACGGCCGAGGCGGGATTTGCCTATGACCAGATGCTTGAGCGCGGCAACGAAGGCGGTGAGGCCCTGATCATGGGCGGCGTCAACGGCCTGATCGATCAGACCAAAACGATCGAACGCATCGTAACTGCGCTGGAACTGGACGGGGTTGCGTTTGAAGGGTCAGACAGCCTGGATAACCCGGACGCCGTCTTCCATTAATCTTCAAGCGGGCCGGAGAGGGTTTCTTTCCGGCCCCTGCAAACCTTACTGATCGTCTGACAAGGCGGCGAAACGAGCCAAGACCAATGATTGTCTGCCACTGCACCAACATATCCGATCACGACATCCGTGCCACCATCGACTGGATGCGCACGGCGGATCCGCGGACCATCATCACCCCCGGCAAAATCTACCATGCCCTTGGCAAATCGGCGGATTGTGGCGGGTGCATGCCGTTGTTCCTAGACACGATGCGGGCCAGCGGTAATCTGGAAGTCCCCATGCAACTCCGCACTTTGCGTGCCGGAGCAACACAGGAGAAGGCTGATGAAAGGCGATCCGAAGGTCATCGAATATCTGAACAGGTCTCTGCGGCATGAGCTGACTGCCGTCAGTCAATACTGGCTGCATTACCGCCTGCAAGAAGACTGGGGCCTTGGCCATATGGCCAAGAAAAGCCGCGAGGAAAGCATCGAAGAGATGGGCCACGCGGACAAGCTGATCGAACGGATCATCTTTTTGGAAGGTCACCCCAACCTTCAGAAACTGGACCCGTTGCGGATCGGTCAGACGCCGAAGGAAACGCTGGAATGCGACCTGGCGGCCGAGATCGACGCCAGGGCACTTTACAAGGAAGCGCGCGAATATTGTCGGGAGGCCGGCGACTTTGTCTCCATGTCGCTGTTCGAAGAGTTGATGTCCGATGAAGAGGGACATATCGACTTCCTCGAAACGCAGCTCGACCTGTATGAAAGGATCGGCGAAGCCAATTATGCGCAACTCAACGCATCGAAAATGGACGAAGGCGAATAGCCTTCTTGCCTTGTCGGGGGTCGCCCTGGCTGCCACCCCCTCCCTGTCAGCCGAGCTGCGGGACCTGCATCTGAAATTCACCCCCCGCACCGACGAGGAACGCGCCCGCATTGCGGCCGTGACCGCGCCCCCGCAGGATTATGGCGTGTCGCAGCCGTTCGAAGAGCTCTCTGCCGGGGCGGCGACTGTCCGGGTCCGCAACGACGCGGATGCGTTCTCGCAACCCTCGGGCAATCTGAGCTTCGAGCAGGAGCTGGATTTCAAGGTCGGCAACGGGTTGTTCAAGAAAATCTGGGTTTCATCACCATCATCCACCTTGGCCTCTGACGGGTTGGGGCCGCTGTACAACGCGCGATCCTGCCAGCGTTGCCATATCAAGGATGGGCGGGGGCACACACCCAACGGCCCTGATGACAACGCGGTCTCGATGTTCCTTCGGGTCTCGATCCCCGGTGCGCCGGAAGACGGGTATGCCGGGATCGAAGACTACATCGCCACCCGGCCCGAACCCAACTATGGCGGGCAGATGCAGGATTTCGCGCTTGCCGGACATCCGGCGGAATATCGGCTGGATATCTCTTACGAAGAAGTCCCCGTTGAACTTTCTGACGGCGAGACCGCGTCACTGCGCCGCCCGTCTTACAGGGCCGCTGACCTGGGCTATGGCCCGTTGCACCCGGATGCGATGCTGAGCCCGCGGGTCGCATCGCAGATGATCGGGCTTGGCCTGCTCGAGGCGATCCCGGTCGAAGACCTGCTGGCCCGGGCTGATCCCGACGACGTGGATGGGGATGGCATCTCGGGCCGTCCAAACATCGTCTGGTCTGTTGAATACGGCGCCCCGATGATGGGCCGGTTCGGGCACAAGGCAGGTATGCCGACGGTCATGGAGCAATCCGCCGCAGCCTTTGCCGGGGATATCGGTATTTCAAGCCCGCTTTACCCAGCACCTCAGGGGGACTGCACGGATTTGCAGGTGAACTGCGTCGAGGCCCCGCATGGCGACACCGATACCCGCGCGTTCGAGATCGATCAGCAGGGCATGGACCTGGTGGATTTCTACAGCCGCAATCTGGGCGTGCCCGGCCGCCGTGATGTCGACGACCCCGAGGTGTTGCGCGGCAAAGAGGTGTTTCACACGATCGGCTGCGCGTCCTGTCATACTCCGGCCCATGTCACCCACCGGCTGGAAGATCGGCCCGAGCACAGCTTTCAGCTGATCTGGCCCTATACCGACCTGCTGCTGCATGACATGGGCGAAGGTCTGGCGGATCACCGCCCCGAGGCCCGCGCGACGGGGCGCGAATGGCGGACGCCGCCTTTGTGGGGCATAGGTCTGACCGAACGCGTCTCGGGCCACACGCAGTTTCTGCATGACGGGCGGGCGCGCAATCTGCTCGAGGCGATCCTGTGGCACGGCGGCGAAGCCCAGGCCGCGCGCGATGCGGTTGTGTCGATGCCGAAAACTGACCGCGACGCCCTGATCCGTTTTCTGGAGAGCCTCTGACCCATGCGTATTCTTACCTTTGTTGCCGCGTTGATGATGCCGCTTGCCGCACAGGCGCAGGACCGCGCACCCATCCTGATGGACGTTGCCGAGACACATATCTTGCCCAGGTTCGACAAGCTGCCGGAAACGACCGGGGCTCTGGTCAGTGCTTCGCGGGTGGATTGCGATCCGACCTCACCTGCGTTGCGCGCGGCTTATGATGCGGCCTTCGACAGCTGGATTTCCGCCAATCACCTGCGGTTCGGTCCGACCGAGGTTGATGATCGTGCGTTTGCCATGGCGTTCTGGCCCGACACGAAAGGGTTCACCACCAAAGCCCTGTCCCAGCATATCGCAACCGAGGATGACGCCGTGCAAGACCCGGAAGCCTATGCCGAGACATCCATAGCCGGGCGCGGGTTCTTTGCGCTCGAACGGATGCTGTTCGATCCCGCCTTTGCAGAGCAGGGCAATGCAGATTACCGCTGCGCGCTGATTCAGGCGATCGCGGCGGATATTGATGCCAACGCGCGGGCGATGGCCGATGACTGGCAAAGCTATGCCCCCGGCCTGACCCGGCCCGGTGAAAACGGCCGCTACCGAACGCAGGACGAAGCGATGCAGGAACTGTTCAAGGCTTTGTCCACGGGTCTTGAATTCACGGCCGACACTCGGCTTGGTCGCCCGTTGGGCACGTTCGACCGCCCGCGCCCGAACCGCGCCGAAGCGTGGCGGTCGAAGCGATCCTTGCGCCATGTCGAACTTTCACTGGTGGCCCTTCGTGATCTTGCATCGCGGTTGGCCTTTGATCATCCCGATATCGCCGCGGATCTAGATGCTGCCTTTGCGCGCGCCATCGAGAATGCCCAGGCCATTGACGACCCGGCGCTGGCGGGCGTTTCGGATCCGCAGGCCCGGTTCCGTATCGAGGCCCTGCGACAGTCCATCCACGATATTCGCGCCATTGCGTCGACTGAACTTGGCCCGACGCTGGGCATCAGCGCAGGCTTCAATTCTCTGGACGGGGACTGACCATGACATCGCGCCGCCGTTTTCTTGCAGGGCTTGCTGCAACCTCTCTGCCTCCGATCCATGGATGGGCCTCGGTGGGAAGGCCGGAGTTTCTGGCCGCAGGGCTGTTTCCGGATGGTTCGTATCGACTGGCCGGGCTGGATGCACAGGGAACGCTGCTGTTTTCCGTGCCCCTGCCCGCGCGCGGTCATGCGGCGGCGGCACATCCGGTCAAACCACAGGCCGTGGCCTTTGCGCGCCGTCCGGGCACCTTTGCCGTGGTGATTGATTGCGTGACGGGATCACCGATCGCGCGGCTGACGGCGCCGGAAGGCCGGCATTTCTATGGTCACGGTACTTTTTCAGCCGATGGCGCGATTTTCTTTGCCACCGAAAACGATTACGAGGCCGGAGAAGGTATCATAGGCGTCTGGGACGCCGAAACCTTTGCGCGCTCGGGTGAATTCCCGTCCGGCGGCGTCGGGCCGCATGACATGCGGTTGATGCCGGGTGGGAAAACGCTTGTGATTGCCAATGGCGGGATCGAAACCCATCCCGAAACCGGGCGCACGAAGCTGAACCTGCCGACGATGAAGCCCAACCTGACCTACCTTTCCATGTCGGGCCTGGTTCAGGAACAGGTGTCGCTGGCGCCTGCGCTCCATAAGAACTCGATCCGCCATCTGGCGGTCCGTCGCGACGGGCTGGTGGGCTTTGCGATGCAGTGGCAGGGCAGCAAGGCCGAACATCCGCCCTTGCTGGGCCTGCACCGTCAGGGGGAAACCCCGCACCTTCTGTCAGCGCCTGAGCAGGATCAGAGCACGCTGCAAGGCTATGCCGGCAGCATCGCGTTTTCGGCGGATGGTGCAACCGTTGCCATCACCTGTCCGCGCGGCAATGCGCTGCATCGGTTCGACGTGGCCAGTGGCACATTCAGCGATGCGTTCGAGCTTGAGGATGTCTGCGGGCTTGGATCGGGCCCGAACGGCTTGGTTTTCACCACCGGAACCGGTGTGTTCGGCGCGTTGGCCACTGCGCACCCCGTGATCCGGACCCGCGCGAAGTGCCAGTGGGACAACCATCTGGTCCCGATCACCCCAGCGGCATGAAACTCGGATTTTTCCGTCACATAGTTTAGGCTTGGAAGAATCAAACAGCTGCCGTATTGGCGGGCGCGAAACTGGCACCCCTACGTTAAGGACCGACTTGATTGAAACAGACGCCCGACGCACCGCATTCCATCTACGGAGTTGAGAAATGGGGCAAAGGCCTCATCGAGGTGACGGAGCAGGGCGAAATCGGTCTGCGCAATCCCTTGGCTCCCGAGGTTGGCGCGATCAGCCTGCCCGGTATTCTCAGCGATCTGGACGACCGCGGCATCAAGGCCCCGATGGTTCTGCGCGTGTCTTCCTATCTGGAACACGAGATCGCCCATCTGAACGAAAGCTTCCGCGAAGCTATCGCCCGCGTCGGTTACAGGGGCAGCTATCGCGGTGTGTTCCCGATCAAGGTGAACCAGCAAGCCCAGGTCGTCGACCGGATCGTCGAATTCGGCAAGAAGTACAACTATGGGCTCGAGGCCGGGTCCAAACCCGAACTGGTGATCGCGCTGGCACATCGGCTGGCCAGCGAAGCGCTGATCGTCTGCAACGGCGTCAAGGATGCCGAGTTCATCCAGCTGGCCATCCTGTCCCGCAAGATCGGGTTCAACACGGTGATCGTTCTGGAAAGCCCGAAAGAGGCTGACACGGTGATCGAGGTCTACAAGGAATTGGAGGTCGAACCGCTTATTGGCGTGCGGGTGAAACTGACCAACCAAATCAGCGGCAAGTGGGAGGAAAGCTCGGGCGACCGCTCGGCCTTTGGCATGAACACCGATCAACTTGTCGCTACAGTCGACAAGCTGAAAGAGGCGGGGCTACTGCATTGCCTGAAGCTTCAGCATTCGCATCTGGGTTCTCAGGTGCAGGACGTCAACGATGTGCGCCGCGCGGTGGGCGAGGCCTGCCGCTATTACACCGAACTGACGCGCGAGGGCGTGCCGCTGACCCATCTGGACCTCGGCGGTGGTATGGGGGTGGACTACACGGGCGAGAAGAAGGCGGCCGAGAACTCGATCAACTACACTGTCGAGGAATACTGCGCCAACGTGGTGGAAACCGTGGCCTATGCCATGGACGAGGCCGAGATGGACCACCCGACGCTGGTCACCGAAAGCGGCCGCGCGGTGGTGGCGACGTCGTCGATGCTGGTGTTCAACGTGCTGGAAAGCACGCTCTATGATGCGCCCAACGGCCCCGAGGTTGAAGCCGACGATCACCACATGGTTTCAGACCTTGCCGCGGTGCACGGCTATCTCAGCAAAGACCGTCTTCAGGAATGCTGGAACGACGCCACCTTCTATCGCAACGAATTGCGCGCCCTGTTCCGCCGTGGATATGTAGACCTGCGCCAGATGGCCCGGGCCGAGCGGATCTACCTGTCGCTGATGGCCCGCCTCAAGGCGCTGGCGGCCAGTGACGATCTGGAGACCGACGTGGACGACCAGCTTGAGAAAGTGGCCGATATCTACCACTGCAACTTTTCTCTGTTCCAGTCCTTGCCAGACGTCTGGGCCATTGACCAACTGCATCCGATCGTGCCCTTGCAGGGCCTGAACCAGACACCCGACCGCCGCGCAGTCCTGTCCGACATCACCTGCGACAGCGACGGCAAGATCGACCGGTTCATCCTGGCCGACGGTGTTTCACCCAGTCTGCCGGTGCATACCCTGCCCGAAGATGATGAATATTTCATGGGCGTCTTTTTCGTCGGCGCCTATCAGGAAACGCTGGGCGATCTGCATAACCTGTTCGGCGACACCAACGTCGTCACCATCGACCTGCGCGCTGACGGAGGGTTCGACCTGCTGCACGAACAAGAGGGCGATACGATCAGCCAGGTGCTGTCCTATGTCGAATTCGACCCCACCGACTGCGTCGCCGCCTTCCGCAAAATGGTGGACGAGGCGATCTCGACCGGTACTCTGAAAGCCAAGGACCGCAAAACCCTGATGAGCGCCTATCGCGACTCGATCAACGGCTACACCTATTACGAATAACCCCCTGTGAGAGGAGATTACCCCCATGGGTTCACTTAGTGGCAAAACACTGGTTGTCGGCGCGGGCGGCGTATCCCACGCCGCCGTGCACAAGATGGCGATGAATTCGGACATCTTCACCGAAATCACACTGGCCAGCCGGACCAAGTCAAAATGCGACGCCATCGCCAAATCGGTGAAAGAGCGCGTGGGCGTTGACATCGCCACCGCCGAACTGGACGCCTACAAGGTCGCGGACACGGTCAAGCTGATCAAGGACACTGGTGCAGAAATCCTGGTGAACCTCGCCCTGCCCTATCAGGACCTGGTCCTGATGGACGCCTGCCTTGAGGCCGGTATCCACTATCTCGACACCGCGAACTATGAACCCGAGGATGTGGCCAAGTTCGAATACCACTGGCAATGGGCCTATCAGGAACGGTTCAAAGAAGCCGGCCTGACCGCCATCCTCGGCTCGGGCTTCGATCCGGGCGTGACCAGCGTCTTCGCCAAATGGCTGAAAAAGCACAAGCTGGACACTATTCGTCAGATCGACGTGCTGGACGCCAATGGCGGCTCGAACGATCAGGAGTTCGCCACCAATTTCAACCCCGAGATCAACCTGCGCGAAGTGCTGGCCGAAGTTCGCCATTGGGAAGGTGGTGAATGGAAAACCAGCCCGGCCATGACCCATAAGGTCGAGTTCGATTTCCCGGCGATCGGCCCCAAGAACATGTACCTGATGTACCACGAAGAACTGGAGTCGCTCTCGACCCACTTCCCCGAGATCGAGCGCGCCCGCTTCTGGATGACCTTCGGCGACGCCTATATCACTCACGCTAAGGTGCTGGAGAACGTCGGCATGACCCGCATCGACCCGGTGATGCATGACGGCAAGGAAATCATCCCGATTCAGTTTTTGAAAACCCTGCTGCCCGATCCCGGCGATCTGGGCGCCGAAACCAAGGGCAAGGCCTGCATCGGCGACATCGCCACGGGTCAGGCCAAGGACGGCTCGGGCGAGAAAACCTATTACATCTACAACATCTGCGACCACGAGGAATGCTATGCCGAGGTCGGCAGCCAGGCCGTCAGCTACACCACCGGAGTCCCCGCCATGATCGGCGCGGCACAGGTGCTGAAAGGCAACTGGCGCGAACCGGGCGTGTGGAACATGGAACAGCTCGACCCGGACGATTTCATGGACATGCTGAACGAACACGGCCTGCCGTGGCAGGTCCACGAACTCGACGGGCCCGTCGAGTTCTGATCCCTCGGGGCGGTCCGCGCGACCGCCCTGCTTCATCTGGCTGAAAATATCCCGGGGGGTCCGGGGGGCAAGCCCCCCCGGCCTTTTCACAATCGGAGACGCCCGACATGTCCGACATGATGACCACACAGGCCGGAGACGCCGGAGCCTTCCGCTACTTCGACCTGACACGCGTGCCGTCACCCTGCTTCGTCGTCGACGAAAAGGCGGTGGAGCGAAATCTGGCGGTTCTGGCCGATATCGGTGAGCGTTCCGGCGCACATGTCCTGTCGGCGCTCAAGGCTTTCTCGATGTTCGCGCTGGCCCCTCTGGTGCGACAGTATCTCGGCGGCACTTGCGCCAGCGGCATCTACGAGGCCCGGCTGGGCCGCGAGGAATATGGCGGCGAGGTCGCGACCTACTGCGCGGGCTACAAGGACGCCGACATCGACGAAATCCTTGCGCTCTCGGATCACATCATTTTCAACAGCCCCGGGCAGAAAGACCGCTTTCTGTCCAAGGCACAGGCCGCCGGACGGCAGGTCGGGCTGCGCATCAACCCTGAACACTCCGAAGGCGAGGTCGCGAAATACGACCCCTGCGCACCGTGTTCACGCCTCGGCACCCCGGTCAGCCAGCTGGACGCCAAGGCGCTGGAGGGCGTGGATGGCCTGCACATGCACACGCTCTGCGAACAGGGGTTCGAGCCTCTGGCGCGCACCTGGGCCGCGGTCGAACCGAAACTCGCGCCCTTCCTGAACGGCCTGAAATGGCTCAATTTCGGCGGCGGCCACCATATCACCCGCAACGACTATGACCGCGACGGGCTGGTGGATTTCATCAAGGGCATCCGCGCCAAATACGGCGTCGAGGTCTATCTGGAACCCGGCGAGGCCGTGGCGCTGGACGCGGGCATCCTGGTGGGCGAAATCCTCGACCTGCCGCACAACGGCATGGATCTGGCAATCACCGACATCTCGGCCACCTGCCACATGCCCGACGTGATCGAGGCCCCCTATCGCCCCGCCCTGATGGACGAGGCCGAAACCGGCCACACCTATCGTCTGGGCGGCCCCTCGTGCCTGGCTGGCGACGTGATCGGCGACTACACTTGGGCCGAGCCGCTAAAAATCGGGCAGCGCTTTGCCTTCCTCGATCAGGCGCATTACTCGATGGTCAAGACCAACACGTTCAACGGCGTGCCCCTGCCCACCATCGCCCTGTGGAACAGCGAAACCGACGACCTGAAAATCATCAGGCAATTCGGCTACGACGACTTCAAAGAGAGGCTTTCATGAGCATTTTCCTCGACAGCGAACTGACCGAGACCGAACGCAGCGAAGACGCGCGATTCCGCGTGATCCCGGTGCCGCTGGAACGCACCGTATCCTACGGGTCCGGCACCGCCAAAGGCCCCGAAGCGATCATCGAGGCCAGCAACGAACTCGAACGCATCACCGGCCACGCCGAACCCTGCGTCGAAGGCATCTTTACCGAGCCCCCGCTGGATTGCGACGGCCCGCTGCCGGACGTTATGGAGCGCCTCGCCCAGCGCACCGAGGCCGCCATCCGCGCCGGCAAGGTGCCGGTCACGCTGGGTGGTGAACACTCGCTCAGCTATGGCGCGGTCATGGGTGTGACTCGCGCGCTAGGCCAGCCCCTCGGCATCGTGCAGATCGACGCCCATGCCGATCTGCGCAACGCCTATCAGGGCGAAAAACACTCGCACGCCTCGGTGATGCATCTGCTGGCCGAGGAGGGTATCCCACTGGCCCAGTTCGGCGTGCGCGCCTTTTCCACCGAGGAAGCAAAAAGCCGCCTGAGGAACCGCGTCTTCCACGTGGATGCCGAAGAGTTGGTCACCGGCAACATCCATGCCGTCGACCTGCCCGAGGATTTCCCCGAACTGGTCTATGTCAGCTTTGACGTTGATGGGCTGGACCCGGCGCAGATGCCCGCGACCGGCACGCCCGTTCCGGGCGGGCTGGGATACTATCAGGCGCTTCGCCTCGTCGAACACGCCCTGAAGGGCCGCCGCTGCGTCGGCTTCGACGTGGTCGAACTGGCCCCCGACGGCAACGCGGCGTGGGATTTCACCGCGGCGCAAATCGTCTATCGCTTGATGGCAAGCTGCTGATCAGGCAGGCGGGCCGGGCTGGCCCGCCCGATCCGGTTCCTAGCCGGTTTTGCCGTCATCGGCGGTTTCGTTCAGCTCCATATGGCCTTCGCCCCTGTTCAGGACGCGGCGCAACATGGGTTCGAAGAACTCCAGCGGCTTGGTCGGATAATTCGGGTCGAACGCCTTCTGATCGTATTCATGGCAGAAATAGCGACAATCTTCCCAATAAGGACTGTCGCGATATTTGTCGCGCGCGTTGCGGTCGCCGCCCAGATGGTGGTTGTAGTAATATCCCTGAAACACGCAATGATGCTTGAGAATCCAATATGTCTTTTCGCTGACGTAAGGCTTCATCATCGCCGCTGACAGCTCTCCGTGATTGTAGGGTGACAGGATATCGCCGGTATCGTGGATCAGCGCCGCCACCACCAGTTCTTCATCCGCACCGTCCTCGTAAGCACGTGTCGCGGCTTGCAGGCTGTGCTGGTAGCGGTTCACCGGATAGGGCGTCCATTCTTCGTCCAACGAGCGGATGGCATCGAGGATGCGATCTGGCAGGGCCGCATTATACGCCTCTTCGTACTCCATCACGGCGTCCCAGTCGGCCTTGGTGGCTGTCTCGAAACTGGTCCAGGTGGGTTTGTGGCTTTTGTCCAGCATGGCTGATCCTTTTGCATGTGTCCTGAGCGAAAGCGTAGTTCGAAACCAGCCTCCAAAAAAATGAATTGATTTTATCACAATGATCAAAAAATACTTTCGACATGCATTTCAAAGCTCTGGAAACTTTTCTCTGCGTGGCCGAAGCCGGTGGCTTTCATGCCGCCGCCCGCAAGTTGAATGTGACGCAGACCGCTGTCAGCGCGCGTATTCGCCTGATCGAGGAGGCAACCGGCAGGGCGCTGTTCACGCGCGGTGCCGGCGGAACGGTGCTGACCGAGTTCGGCCGGCAGTTCAAACCCTATGCGGAACAGATGTTGTCCCTTTGGGGCTTTGCATCGCGCGACCTGCCGGTACAGGCACAGAACCGCCCGGCGCTGCGGTTGGGGGGCCAGCTCAGCATCTGGGATCCGTTGCTGGTGGACCTGGCGGTTCGGTTTGAACAGCGCTTTGGCAAATTGCTTTTGACGCTCAACTATGACCACGACCTGAACATGGTAGAAGCGGTGGCAACCCATGTGCTGGACGCGGCGATCACACATGAAAAGCCGGCGGACCGGCGTGTCACGTGGTACGCGCTTGAACCCGAGCTTTTGTCCCTGGTCCGGACGCCAAAGACTGACGGCACGGACGATGACATGATCTTCGTCAACCTTGAACTGGGCGAGGTCTATCAGGACCATGTCAGATCGGCTGCGCGACGGGCGTCGGGTCAGACAGTGTTTCTTGGCAATTGCATGATGGCGCTGCGATATGTTCTGCACCGAGGCGGAAACGGCTATTTCCCCGATTACGTCATTTCCGAACATCTGGCCTCGGGTGCTCTGGAGCGGGTCGAGGACAGTATCAGCTTGCCGCTGCCCATGTATCTGGTCACCCGCGGTGATCGCGAGGAATTTGACGACATTCACAGCTGTTTGGTGGATCTTCGCGGCTAGAACTCAGGCCGGCGTCGGCATGATCTGCGGCGCGCGCTGCCGTTTTCGCATCAGCGGCCGACCAGCAACAAGCAGGAAGAGGCCCGAGATCAGCACCCCTATGATTGCGGGAAGGTAAAGCAGAAACCAAAGCTCCGGGTCATCGATCACCACCGGGGAAACAAACCCGCGCACACCTTCAAGCAGCACAAGGATGGTGAAGGCGCCCAATATCTGCGGCCACAATCCAAACCGGGAAAAACTGCCCAGCATCAGGGTGGAATACCCGGCCAGGGCCACGGCGATGCATATCGCGATCCACGAGAACCGCTGGTGCAGCTCTTCGATCAGCTTGCCTTGGCTGAACCCTTCCGTGGCTGAAACCTCATCCCGGTTGCGGATCAGGTCCGCCGTTGGAATAGCTTCGAGGCTGCGCCGGGCCATCGGATTTGTATTCGTCAGTTCCGAGATGTCGTAGGACGCGTCCTGGAACAGGGTCGATGACAACACTTTGCCTTCCTTGTTCAGGCGCAATGCAACCCCATCAACCATCACAAGGTGGATGCCGGCATCATTGTTGACCAGATAGGCGGTTACGCTTGAATAGCTGACCGCGTTTTCAGGATCGCGGCGGTCAGACACGAAAACTTCGTGGAGTGTGCCGTCCAGATCAATGCTGCCTATGTAAACCGTGACACCTTCGGCGGGGTGCAGAAACTCGCCTTCGTTCAGCAGTTGAGCCGTCACATCTCCGGCCACTTCGGCTTGCCGGATTTCCAGCTGTTCCACCGAGGCCGGGCGCAGGAACACGCTGATGATCGCCATCATCACCCCGGTAATCACACCGAACAGCAGCACAGCCCGGGCAAGCCGCCAAGGGCTGGATCCGGTGGCCAGCATAACCGTCAGCTCACTTTCGCGGCTCAGGCGATTTGTGGCATAGACGGCGGCGGCAAACACCGCCATGGGCATGACCGTGCGGATCAAGGTCGGCAAAGTCAGCGCGGTGAATTCCAGAAAGACCATTGCCGACTGCCCACCGCTAATGACCCTGTCAAACAGGCTGACAGACCGGGTGATCCAGAACACACCGACAAGCACCAAGGTGAAAAAGCCAAACAGAATCAGCAATTGCCGCAGGAAATATCCATCAAAACGCGACATGGGGCCTCGTGCGTGTGTTCGTTTGCAGCGGACACTAGGGCATTAAGCCGGCAGAGGAAACAGGCATTGGACGTCAGGATGCCCCTGTATGCAACCTTGGCGCATACCGGCTTCATCGCACATCCCCGTTTTGGCACCAGAAGGGCCGGGAGATTACGCTTTGTGAAAACGGCGGCTCATGGCACATTTTACGGATTGATTAGAATGGAGTTTGAATAATGGCACTGTTTTTTTCCCGCCGCACCTATAACGCGCAGAAGAAAAAGTTCACGTTTAAGCCGGCGGCAAAGACCAGATATGTTCACATCACCCAGCAAAGCCCCGGTGGAAAAATTCGTAAGGGAAGTATTGTCAAAAAAGCCAAATGGCTGGATCTCGTGCGACAGGAGGGCGGGGATTCGGCCGTCCTGATCTATGTTCACGGCTTCAACACCAGCCAGAAGGACATGCTGGACCGGCTGGGGAAAATAGAAACCAATCTCAGGGGTAACGGGTATCAGGGCGCGGTCGTTGCCTTTGACTGGCCCAGCGACGGATCGGTGCACACCTATGACTCGGACCGCTCCGATGCCAAGGCGGTGGCACCGCATCTGGTGGGGGACGGAATCTTGCCGCTGTTGGGAATGTCGCCGCGCCCCAAGGTGCATCTGATCGCTCATTCCATGGGAGCGTTGGTGGTACTGCGCGCATTCTCTGACTTCGGGGATTCGGCCGGGCCCGGCAACAAGGTATGGTCGGCGGATCAGGTCATGTTCGCGTCAGCGGACATCGATTCAGAATGGCTGGAAAAGGGCGCATGGGGCGATCTGGTCCTGAAAAAACGGTGCAAGCGATTCACCAATTACTACAGCCGGAAAGACAAGGTGCTGGCCCTGGCCGGCGGGATTGTTCACGGCGGTCGGCGTCGCGCCGGTCGTGTCGGGATGCCGAAGCTGACCTCGAAAGGTCACTGGGATATTTTCTGTGACCACCAATATCAACGAGACGTCCCCAAAGGACAGCGCAAGATGATGAAGTCGCATCGCTGGTGGTTCGACAGCGGCGGGTTTTATGAGGACCTCGCCCTGACGATCGACGGCCATCCGGCAAAAACGATGCCGACCCGGCACAAGACAAATATCGGGGATCTGGCGCTGCTGGCCTGACTGACCGGCCGCTGCACGCCTTTCTCTGGCGCAAAGCCCGATTTTGCGGGTTCTGCTCAAGCACCGGCTTTGGGCAGAATCTCTGCACGTTCTGATATCGTCAGTATGCGTTGCTGACCAAAAACGGAAAGGGCGCGCTCGACCACAAGCGCGCCCCAGTCACAAGGGAGAAACTGAAAACCTGCGTTCTGTGCAGAACCTGAACGCCAACTCTTTGACATTCTCAGACAACCAGACTTTCCAACATCCGTCAGTGACGCTGTTCACACTCTGGGCCGGAATTTTTTGATGGCATATAGGATTTGGTTGCACTGCGGCTCACTATGCCTGCATGCGTCCTGATTGCCGGTTCGCCCCTGCCATAGTCGAAAGCCGCGCGCGCTGGAATCGCGCCAGGCACGATTGCCGATTGGTGTTTTGATGCGGATGGCAGGGGCAGCAGGGTTCGAACCCGCGACCTACGGTTTTGGAGACCGTCGCTCTACCAACTGAGCTATACCCCTGTGGTGAGCCCCAGATATGACAGCCGCGCGGCGGACTCAAGAGGCTTTTTCGAATTCCACACCACTATCTGAGCCGACAAACAAGTTGCGCAAAATGTGCAGTGCGCTAAGACAAGGTCCGGTCAGCAAAAGGAACCCCGTGTGAACCTCCGCAAGAAGATCGCAGACAGCGAAGCCGTGCTGAACTGGGTGGCCCGCCGGATTGCCACTTACATTCGATTGGTCAACCGAAACACACGCTGGCAGCGCATCGGATACGAAGAACTGGATCAGCTGGTCGAACAAGGTGAACCTGTCATCGTTGTGCTTTGGCACCAACGGTTGGCGCAGTCGCCCTATTTCTTCCCGCTGGACAAGGGGCGCATCTGTTCTATCACCTCCTCTGCCCGGGCGGGCAGCATGGTGGGCCGGGTACAAAAGCTGTTTGGCATGGACACGATCGCCATGGCCAGCAAGACACGCCACGTCGCCTTGTCACGTCAGGTTCTGGGCAAGATGAAGCAGGGTATCTCTATCGGGATCGCGGCAGACGGACCGCGCGGGCCGGAACGGGTTCTGTCGACGGTTCCGCTGGTATGGGCGCGCACCTCGGGCAAGCGCGTATTCGGTATCACCTTCTCCACGAAACATGGTCGCGAAGCGGGAACCTGGGATCACCTTCTGATGCCCCGCCCCTGGCGAAATGAAGGCGTGTTTCTGTGCCGGGAATGGACTGAAACGGTGCCCCGCAAGGCCAGCGAAGAGGAAATCGAAACCCTGCGCCTGAGCCTGGAGCAGCACATGAACGATATCACGGCAGAAGCTGACCGGATGGTCGGGCGCGAGCCCTGGTCATCTGACGCCTAACCGCCCCTGAGACGTTGCATCAGATAGACTTCGCTGCCTTCGGGAATCGGCTCGGTAAGCCCTGTGGCAATGACACGCCCGTCGATCGCGATGGAGACCCCCGCGTCAATGGGGGCCTGCAACTGCGGGTGGGCCCGGACCAGAGCCCGCAAAAGCTCTCCGGTGGTTTTGGCCTCGACCTCAACCACTTGCTGGCCCCCGGTCAGTGACCGGAGGCCGGACCAGAGGTGGACCTCAACCATTTTCCTTCAGGGCCGCCAGAATGCGCGGCGGAGACATCGGCAGTTGCTTCATCCGAACACCCGCCGCATTGGACACCGCATTGGCGATGGCGGCCAGGGGCGGCACGATGCCCGTCTCGCCCACGCCGCGCACCCCGAACGGGTGGCCCGGGTTGGGCACTTCGACGATCACCGTGTCAATCATCGGCAGGTCACTGGCAACGGGAATCCGGTAGTCAAGGAAGATCGAGTTCTGCAACCGGCCATCTTCGCCATAGATGTATTCCTCGTTCAGTGCCCAGCCGATGCCCTGTGCGGCACCACCTTGGAACTGCCCTTCCACATAGGTCGGGTGGATCGCCTTGCCGGCGTCCTGAATGACCGTGTACCGGGTGATCGATGTCTTGCCGGTTTCCGGATCGACCTCGGCATCGACGATATGGGTGCCAAAGGATACGCCCGCGCCTTCGGGGGTTGCTTCGAAATGGCCCGAAATCGGGCCTCCGGTCGATCCCATATCCGCCGTGATGTCGGCCAGAGGCATCGGGTCGAAATCCCCTGCATTGGGCCCCGAGGGCACCGCGCAGCCGTCTTCCCATTTCACCGCATCGACCGGGATGCCCCACTTGGCCGCCGCACGTTCGCACAGTTTCTCGACCGCGTGTCTTGCGGCCTTGATCGTCGCGAGGCCCGACGCGTAGGTCACGCGCGAACCATGGCTCACGTCGTTGTAACCCAGCGTCGCCGTGTCCGCGATGGTCACGCGGATGTTTTCATACGGAATGCCCAGAACCTCGGCCGCCATCAGGGCCATGGATGCGCGCGACCCGCCGATGTCGGGTGTTCCGACCATCAACTGCGCAGAACCATCCTCGGACAGTGCTAGTGAAACGCTGGTCTCGCCCCCGTGGTTGAACCAGAAACCGCAGGAAACCCCGCGCCCCTGCCCCGGCTTCAGCGGTGCCGAGTAATGGGGATGCGCTTTGGCAGCCTCAAGGGTTTCGACCAGACCGATGCGTTCGTAGGTCGGGCCATAGCTGGCCTTCGTGCCTTCATGCGCGGCATTTTTCAGACGCACATCAATAGGATCGAGGCCCAGCTTGTTGCAGAGCTCATCAATGACGGATTCTACGGCGAAGGCGCCCATGGGTGCACCCGGCGCGCGGTAGGCGGCCTGTTTCGGACGGTTCGACATCACGTCGTAACCGATCTGCTTGACGTTGGTCAGGTTGTAGGGCGCAAAGGCGCACATGGCCGTCATGTCGCCCGGGGCGCCGGGGAAGGCCCCGCCTTGCAGGCGGAAGACACCCTGCGCCGCCGTGATCGTGCCGTCTTTCTTCATGCCAATCTTCACGTCCATTGACGCCGAAGAGGTCGGCCCGGTGGCCCGGAAAACCTCGGACCTGGTCATCACGATCTTGACCGGTCGGTTTGCCTTGCGGCTGAGCGCCAGAGCAACGGGTTCGATGAACACCGTGGTCTTACCGCCGAAACCACCGCCAATTTCAGACGCAGTCACGCGCAGTTGCGAGGTTTCGATCCCCAGCAACGCCGCACAGGTTTTCTGCGCGATCCAGTGGCCCTGAGTTGTGCACCACAGCTCACCCTTGCCGTCATTGCCCAGCATGCCCAGACAGGCATGCGGTTCGATGTACCCCTGATGGGTCGCCTCGGTCACAAAGCTGTCTTCGATGACCAGATCGGCCTCGGCAAACCCAGCCTCGACATCGCCGTGCCCGCTTTCGTGATAACGCACGACGTTCGGGTGCATCCCTTCCGGCACCGAATAATCCGCAGCACCTTCCCGGATCACCGGCGCATCCGGGGCCATCGCTTTGTCCACATCGGTGACGTGCGGCAGCACCTCGTATTCGACCTCGATCAGTTTCAGCGCGTCACGTGCCGCCAAGGCAGATGTGGCCGCCACCGCAGCAACCGCGTGCCCGTCATAGAGCGCCTTTTCCCCCGCTATGACGTTTTCCAGCACATTCCAGAATTCACCTTCGAGCCCGGGCTTGAATGGGACATCGGCGAAATCGGCACGGGTCACGACGGCTTTGACGTCCTTCGATGCCTCGGCTTTCGAGGTATCAATCCTGACGATCCGGGCATGGGCATGGGGTGAGCGCAGAATCGCGCCGTGCAACATGCCGGGGGCCGAGATATCCGCACCGAACTTGGCCCGGCCCGTCACCTTGTCCAGACCGTCAGGGCGATCGGGGCGGGTGCCAACGAAGGTGAAATCAGTTTTGCGATCGTCTAGAGCCATTATGACGCCTCCCGCATCTCAGCGGCCGTGTCCATCACGGCGCGAATGATCTTGTCATAGCCGGTGCAGCGGCACAGGTTGCCCGCCAGCCAATAGCGCGTTTCTTCCTCGGTCGGATTGGGGTTCTTCTCCAACAGCGACTTCGCCGCCACCAGAATGCCCGGGGTGCAGATGCCGCATTGAAGCGCGGCATATTCGATCATCTTCTTCTGCAACGGGTGCAGGATGTCACCATCCGCAATCCCTTCGACGGTCTCGATCTGCTTGCCTTCGGCTTCGACACCCAGCATCAGGCACGAGCACACAAGGCGGCCATCGACGGTGACCGAACACGCGCCGCAATCACCAGTGCCGCAGCCCTCTTTGGCGCCGGTCAGGTTCAGTTTGTCGCGCAGACAGTCCAGCAGGGTTTCGCGCGGGTCGCACAGGTATTCGACTGCGTCCCCGTTCACGGTGGTGGATACGTGGAGCTTGCTCATGCGTTTTCTCCCTTCGCGCGGGCATAGGCGATCTTTGCGGCACGCTTGGCCAGAACGCCAGCGACTTCGGTACGGAATGCGATCGTACCTCGTTTGTCATCGATCGGATTGCAGGCGGCCGACGCGGCCGCGGCCAGTGCGTCAAGTGCGGCATCGTCCAAAGTACTGCCGATGATCGCTTTGGCACAGTCTTCAACCAACAGAACGGTCGGTGCCACGGCACCCAGCGACACGCGCGCCTCGGTGATGACGTCACCATCCAGACGGAGGTTCACACCAACGCCCACCACTGCAATGTCCATTTCGGTACGGGGGATGAAACGCAGATAGGCGTCGCCCCCATTCTCGCCTCGGGCAGGGATGTTGACGGCCGAGATCAACTCGCCCTTCGCCAGCGAGGTCTTGCCGGGCCCGGTCGGGATGTCCTCGACCGCAACGTCACGCGTGCCATCGGGGCCGGTTACGGTGACGGTCACGCCTGCGGCCACCATGGCGGGCACGGAATCAGCCGCAGGTGAGCCATTGCACAGATTGCCCGTCAGCGTCGCGCGGCCCTGAACCTGAGTTGAACCGATCAGGTCCATCGCCTCGACCACACCGGGCCAGTCGCGGCCAAGCTCGGGGTGCTCGCTCATCTCGGCGCCGGTAACGGCCACGCCGATCGTCCAACTGCCGTCGGCATTGCGGGTGATGGCACGCACGCCGTTGATTTTCTTGATGTCGATGAGCGTATCGGGCGTCACCAGTTCCGAGCGCAGTTGCACCAGTACATCCGTACCGCCCGCCAGAAAACGTGTGATGCCCGTCGCGTTCGCGGCCAAAGCCGAAGCTTCGGCAAAGCTGGCGGGGCTGTGATAATCCATGAAGCTACCTCGTACCTGTTGGTCAGGAATATCTGGGTTCGCGGCGACGTTAATTCACCCCTCGTCCGGCGTCCATGGGCCGAGCGACCAAAATTCAACTTCCAAATGTCGCTTTTGGACAGGGTTCAGAGATCGATTTCGATCACCCCATCAGGTTCCGCCGCGCGGCTTTGGCACAGGATCATGGCGCCTTCGCGCTGTTTGCGGGACAAAACGAAATCCCGATGCTCGACCTCGCCCGCAATGACACCGCATTTACAGACGCCGCAGATGCCGTCAGCGCATTTCACATCCACATGAAAACCGGCTTCGTTCAGAACTTGCGCCGCGTCCTTGTCTGCGGGCACGGGCAGTGTCCGGCCCGAACGCGCAAGCTTGAGTTCAAACGCGTGGTTTTCATATTCAGGCGTTTCAGGAACCGAGAAATATTCCAGATGACGTGCCTCTTCGGGAAAGCCCTGCTGCTCGGCCGCCTGAATCACGCCGTCCATGTAACGATCCGGCCCGCAGGTATAGACATGCCATCCATCCCGGTAGCCGGACAGAATCACATTCAGGTCGGCGCGGGTGCCTTCATCCGAGAAATGGTAATGAACGCGATCCGCCCAGGGCATGGCGGCCAGGTCATCCAGATACCCCGCCCCGCCCCGTGTGCTGGCCGAATAGTGCAATTCGAACTTGCGGCCCATCGCATGCAGGCGATGGGCAAATGCGATCATCGGGGTGATTCCGATGCCGCCACCCATGAGGAATGTTCTGGTTGCCGTTTCATCCAATTCAAAGTGGTTGATCGGTTTGGACACGAAAACCTTTCGGCCCTCGGTGAAGATGCGATGCAGCAGCGCGGACCCGCCACGCCCGTCATCCTCGCGCAGCACGCCGATCTGATAGGTCGTACGATCCGATGGGTCGCCCGACATGGAATATTGCCGCAGAAATTCCGGCGCGACCAGAACGTCCAGATGTGCGCCCGCTGTCCATCCCGGCAGGGGCGCACCGTCCAGCGATGCAAATTCGTATTTCGTGACATCCGCCGTCATCTTTTCAACCTTGGTCACGGCGACCCGCATCACAGGCGCATCACCGGCGATCTGATAGCGATGGATGATCGACATGTCCCCGCTTGCCTTGCGGGCCTTGTACTCGTCGGCCGTCACCATGGCCTCATAGGCTGCAATCCCGGCCTCTCGGTCCATTGCAAAGGGATAGGGCCAGGGGTGCGGAGCCAGATAAGAGGGATAGACAGCCAGGGTCTGATCCTCGTATTTCAGGTCCAGATCCTTTTGCAGATCGCGCCGGTTCAACGGGTGCGTCGTGGGGCGATAGGCGCCGTCGGGCTGCAACTCGATATCCCACCACCATTTCTTGATGTCATTCAGCCCGCCATTGCCGACCGCATCGTCCAGCCTGGCCAGCGCGGGCGCGGCAGCGGGGATGTTCATCGCAGCCCAGCGGAACGGGCGTTCAGCGAAGAGACCTTCGAGGTTCCACGGGCAGGTCTTCATGCAGCGCCCGCACATCGCGCCGCCCGGGGTCGTCACACGGTACGTGGCGCATTTCTGGCTGTCGGATTTCCAGATTTCATAACCGTTGAACATCAGCTTCGGTCCCGCGGTGATCGCGCCCGAGGGACATTCGCGGGCGCATTTGTTGCAGGACTCGCAAAAGGTTTGCAGGCCGAAATCGATGGGTTTGTCATGCGTCATCGGCATGTCGGTCGTCACCACGCCTGATTTCAGGCGCGGGCCCAGATAGGGGTTAAGGATAACTTCTCCGATCCGGCTGACCTCACCCAACCCCGAGAGCAGCAACAGCGGCGGTTGCAGCACCTCGCCATCCATCACCGTATGCGCCTTGGCCTTGTAGCCCAGGTTGCGGATCTGCTGGGCGATCACGCCGCCCAGCAGCGAAAAGCGCAGATAGGCGCGCATGGATTGGGCGACGCTGATCCAGTCGTCACCGCTGGCACCTTCCATCGTTTCATAGCCCTGATCGATGATCATGCTGATGGCCTGATCATGAGGCGGCACGATTTCTTCGCCCGTGGCGTCATGAGAATACCACGCCCATTCCGGGCAGCGGCTGAGTCCCACCGCATCGACCCCCAGGAAATAGGTCGCCGCCTTGATGTTCGCCGCATTGCGCTCGGCATCGGTGGATCCGGCGACCTCGGCGCTTTCACCATCCTGCAACAGAACGAATGCACCCAGCGCGCGACGCTGGGCAAAGCTGGGCGCGGCCTTGCGCACGTAGTACCCGCCTTTCGCGGCGTCCTGCAATGACTTGCCCATGTCGCCGAACTGGGCGCGGGCGAACATGTCGGCGCGCTTGGGAACGCGGGCGACATTCTCTTCGTCGATATAGGTTGTCGGAGCCTCGACCCGTTTGAGCTTTTCGAAGGGATGGGCCCCATCCACATAGCGTCGTTTGGCATATGGGTCACGGTTGAGGGCGTTCTTGGCAAATCCCGTGCCCAGCCACCATGCCGGACCTTGGGTTCGAAACCTCGGCTGTTGCGCCATGGGCCTCAGCGGCCGGTCATGCGCGATGGGCATCTCGGTCGTCACGGCTGCAAGGCCAAACCGGGTGCCCAGCCAAGGCGCAACCAGCTGTTCGCCCTCGACCGAGGCCAGACCGGCAGCCACGGCCAGCTTGCCCAGATCAACTTCGGTCGACATCACGCTGTGCGCGCGGGCGTCAAAACCCAGCAGTCGGATATAGTTGGCGATGACGACGGCATTCTCGGCGGCCAGCAGGCAGGCACGGTGATCCTGCGCGTCGATGATCCAGTCCGCACCGGGTTCGGAAGGGTCAGGGTCGCGATTGTGTTCGTAAAGAAAGACGATGGCGTGACGGTGGTCGTCAATCGGCTTGGGCGCGGCCTCCATACTGTCTTTCAGATCGGCCATGATGAGATCGATCCCAGAGGCCAGCGTTTTGGTCTGGCGCGTGCGCAGCGCGTGGGCAAGCCGGTCGATATCGGGATTGCGACGTGGTTCGTCCAGCAGTGCATCCGACGGCAACGGCCCGCAGCCCATCATCGATGCGTCGTTGAAATACCCAAATGCCTTCAGATGGTTTGCGCGCTCCTGCGGGTCTGAGGGGATCTCGGATGCAATCGGGTTCACCAACCCGTCGCGGATCGCGTCCAGCATCGCCTGAAACTCACCCATGGCGTTGACGATGCTGTCGGGCCGTTCCGGCCGGTGGAAACTCAGTTCGCCCATGGTGGGCACGCGCGACAAATCCGGCATGGTATCTTGTCGGGTCAAACGCTCCAACGGGTATCGCCCCATGTGAACGGGCCGGTTCTTGTCCGAGAAAAAGCGGATTCCCATTGTACGCCTCCTGTTGCCATCCATCCCCTACCCCGTCATGGACAGCGAAACCATTCATGCATAATCATAAGCGGTATGAAGAAAATCGATTTCACTGATCTCGACGGCAAGGTTCTGCGCACCTTTCTGACCATTCTCGAGGAAAGCTCGGTTTCGAAAGCTGCGGATCGGCTGGGCGTCACGCAATCGGCCATCAGCCACACGCTGGCCAAGCTCCGGCTGGTGCTGGGCGACCCGTTGTTTGTCCGGTCCGGTCAGGGCCTGACACCGACCGAGCGCGCCTTGTCCCTGAAGGAGCCCGCGCGAAAGGTGCTGGACGGAATGCGGGCGCTGACCGAAGGGCGGCCGTTCGACCCGCAGTCTGAACAGATCAGGATCCGCATCGCCACCAATGACATGCCACGCGAGTTGATCTTTCCGCAGCTGCTTAGAGAAACACGTGCCGAAGACGCAGGTCTGCGGCTGGAATTCATTCCTTCAGGCGTTCCCGACCCCGAGCTGCTGCGCAGTGACAGATGCCAGTTGATGCTGACCCCGTTGCCGCCGGACGGGCCGGACATCTTTCAAAAACGCCTGATGACCAGCCCGCTGATGCTGTTCTATGACGCCACACAGCGCACGCCCCCGGACAGTTGGGACGCCTATTGCAACTGCGATCATGTCGAGGTGCGTTTTGCCGATGGCCGCAATGCCCGCGCCGTCATGCGTGGCGTCGATCAAAGCCAGATCAGGCCAGCGGTGGTGACCCTGCCGCATTTCAACGCCATCCCGGCCTTCATACAGGGCAGCGACCTGATCTCGACCGACACGGCGCTGATGAAACAGGGCCCGCTGGCCATGCTGGATTGCGCGCCACTGCCCTTCGAATGCGCGCCGGTGTCGATCTACATGGTCTGGCACCAGAGGTCGGCCAATGATCCGGCACATCGCTGGGTGCGGGCCCGGATCGAGGCGATCGCCGCGTCTCTTCAGACCTGAGACAACAGCCAGTCGCGCATGATCCTGACCAGTTGCGGCTGTCGCGGCTTGCGCGGCGCGACAATATAAAACCCCAGATCTTCGATCAAGACATCCTCAAGCGGCTGGACCAGACGGCCCGATGCAACCTCGGGCGCGACCAGTGGGGCATTGGCCAGTGCGATCCCCTGCCCCGAGAGGGCAGCGTCAATTGCAAGACTGGTCTGGCTGAAGCTCATCATCCTAGGCTTGCCGCTTACACCCACCCTCTCAAGGAACAAAGGCCACAGCCCGTGGGTATCGTTCAGCAGCACCTGCCCCAGAAGGTCAGATGGATCGTCCACCTGCGCGGCGATGGCGGGGCTGCACACCGGGATGAATTCGGTCGAAAACAATGGCGTTGCATCCAGATCAGACCCAAAAGGCGCTCTGCCCTGTCTGACTGCCAGATCCACGCCATCCGAGTTGAAGTCCGCCAAACGTTCGCGCGCATCCACCTGAACCGAGATATCCGGATGCAAGTCGGTGAACCCCGACAATCGCGACACCAGCCACTTTGAGGCAAAGCTTGGCGTGACTGACAATGTGATCCGACGGTCCGGAGAAAGGTCTTCCACGGCCTCTTCGATCAGCCTGAAGGCCCGGCGTAAAGGCGCGTGAAACCGGCGCCCGGCTTCGGTCAACCGCAAGCCACGCGGCAGGCGGTCGAACAGGACCTGATCCAATCGCGCCTCAAGCCCGCGCACCTGCTGGGCAACAGCGCCTTGTGTCACGCCCAGTTCCTCGGCAGCCAGCCGAAAGTTCAGATGCCGCGCGGCGGCTTCAAAAGCCCGCAACGCATTCAGGGGAGGAAGGGCGGTCATGGCATGATCTTGTAGATTTTCTACAGCATAGGACCAGCAGAACTGATTGGTCAAACGGGGCCTTGATCGCCATCTTGGGAACAAGTGGAAACGGAGATGTCAGATGGAAAAAGTAGCTCTTATCACAGCCGGCGGCAGCGGCATGGGTGCGGATTCCGCACGCAGGTTGGCGGCAGACGGGTTCAAAGTTGGCATCCTGTCGGCCTCGGGCAAAGGCGAAGCTTTGGCCCATGATCTGGGCGGCGTCGGCGTCACCGGCTCGAACCAGTCCGCGCAAGACTTGCAGAAACTTGTCGATGCCGCCATGGCCCATTGGGGGCGAATTGACGTTCTGGTCAATTCTGCCGGTCACGGCCCCCGCGCCCCGATCCTTGAACTGACGGATGAGGATTGGCACACCGGCATGGATGTCTATTTCCTGAACGCGGTGCGCCCAACCCGGCTTGTGACCCCGATCATGCAGGCGCAGGGGGGAGGCTCGATCATCAACATCTCGACCTTTGCCGCGTTCGAGCCGGATCCGGTTTTCCCGACCTCGGGCGTGTTCCGCGCCGGGCTGGCCGCCTTCACCAAGCTGTACTCGGACAAATTTGCCGCCGCGAATATCCGCATGAACAACATTCTTCCGGGCTTCATTGACAGCCTGCCCGAGAAAGAAGAATTCCGCAGCCGCATTCCGATGGGTCGTTATGGGCGCAGCTACGACGAGATCGCCTCGGTCGTCGCTCTGCTCGCCTCGGAGGGCGGCGGTTACATCACCGGACAGAATATCCGGGTGGACGGCGGTATCACCCGGTCTGTCTGAGCTTAGAACCGCGCCTTTACAAGATGCGTCAGCGCCGCGCCGGATTCAAAAAAGGCGCGGCGCACGCGCGTCCAGTTTTCGCGGTGTTCCGACACTGCGGGAACCGGCAGAAGCGAGGGATCACCGGCCAGAAGGCTTTCGGCCATCATGCGGCCGAACACCGTGCCCGGGCCGATGCCGCGACCGGAATACCCGTGTGCGGCCAAAGCGTTGGGGCCGATCTGCGTGATCTTTGGAATATGATCCGATGTCATTGCGATCCGCCCGTGCCACCCGTGTTCCAACGGCTGGTCGGCCAAGTGCGGATAGAGCTCGGCCAGCTTGCGCCGGACCCAACCGGAATGTGCAACCCGGCCGGCATGTCCCAGATCCCCCATGCCGCCAATGATCATCCGACCCGCCTGATCCAGCCGGAATGACGTCATGATCAGCCCGGTATCCCAGCACCCTTCTTTCCTTGGCAGGATACTGGCGCGCAAATTGTCGGTCAGCGGGGCCGTGGCGTACTGGAAATAGTAGACCGGCACATAGGCAGGCGCGGTATCCGGCAGCGCAACATGATAGGCATTCGTCGCCTGAATGACCGATCTTGCCCGAACCGTCCCGCCCGGTGTCACCAGAACCCAGTACCCGCCCTCATATGTCATGGTCTGCACGGGGCTTTGCGTGTGTATCCGCGCCCCGGCCTGTGACGCCGCGCGCGCCAAACCCACCGCATAGGCCAAAGGCTGAATGGTTCCTGCCCGTGGATCGAACAAGGCACCTTGAAAGGCCTGGCTGCCGGTGCGTTCACCCGCCTGGTCCGCCGACAACAGCTCAACCCGTGCTCCGGCTTCGCTCAACTGCGCATGACGCGTATGCAGGTCCTTCAAACCCGACGCGGAATGAGCGCAATGCAGGGTTCCGTTGCGCACGGGCTCACACGCAATGCCATATTCATCGATCAAGGCAAACACATCCGACGGCGCCTTGGCCAGCAAGTCGATCAAACGGTTCCCCGGTTCAGTACCGATATGCGCACGGATGTCGTCCGGCGGCAGCCACAGCCCCGCATTGACCAGACCGACATTGCGCCCCGAACCGCCAAACCCGATTTCCTGCGCCTCGAGCAGGCAGACCGACGCGCCGGCGCGGGCTGCGGTCAAAGCCGCTGAACAACCGGTGTAGCCACCTCCGAAGACAGCCAGATCAACCGCTGCGTCAGCGGTCAGGGGCGGTGCGGGGACTGTCTCGGTGCAAGTGGTCTGCCAAAGTGCATGTTCGGGATCGTTCACGTCGGGCCTCTGAGTCTTGTCGGCGGATCATCATACCGATGCCCCTCCCTTTGCAAGCGGCCTTTTGACCCGTGCTGCGGCAACGAAACAGGCCCGGCAGGAACGGGCTTTGCCCGGGCCTGCCGGGCCCAACCGGAGGAGTCATTCCGTCAGGAATGATGACGACGGGCGGGAGAGCCCGCATGGTGGGCTCAGACGTCGAGCGATCGCGCGATCAGCTCTTTCATGACCTCGTTGGTGCCGCCATAGATCATCTGCACCCTGGCATCCGCGTAAAGACGCGCAATCGGGTATTCCATCATGAACCCGTAGCCGCCGAACAGTTGCAGGCATTCATGCATGATCTCGTTCTGCACCTCGGATCCCCAGTATTTGGCCATCGAAGCAGTTGCCGCGTCCAGTTCGCCTGCTTCCAGTTTCCCGATACAATCATTGATGAAACTGCGCAGAACCTCGGCCTTGGTCTTGCATTCCGCCAGTTTGAACCGGGTATTCTGAAAATCCATCACCCGCTGCCCGAAGGCTTTGCGTTCCTGCACGTATTTCACTGTTTCGGCGATGGCGAAATCGATCGCGCCCAGCGCCATGATCGCGATATTCAGCCGTTCCCACGGCAGCTGTTTCATCAGTTGATAGAAACCCTGCCCTTCCTCGGGTCCCAACAGGTTTGTCATCGGCACTTTGACATCTTCGAAAAACAGTTCGGCAGTGTCATTGCCCTTCATGCCCAGTTTCTTGAGGTTCCGCCCCCGGCGAAAACCTTCACACCCGTCGGTTTCCACCACGATCAACGAAACGCCGCGTGCACCAGCGGTCTTGTCGGTCTTGGCGGTCACGATGATCAGATCCGCAGTCTGTCCGTTCGTGATGAAGATTTTAGACCCGTTCAACCGGTAGGAGTTGCCGTCCTTCTCGGCCGTCGTCCGCACCGCCTGCACGTCCGAACCGGTACTGGGTTCGGTCATTGCCAACGCGCCGACCAATTCACCCGACGCCAGTTTGGGCAACCACTTCTTCTTCTGATCTTCGCTAGCATAAGCGGTGAGATAGTGGGTCACGATCGACTGAATGCCATAGCCCCAACCCGCATCACCCCGCGCGCCCTGTTCGTAGGCCGTGATGGCGTCAAAGCCCATGCCGCCGCCGACGCCGCCATATTCTTCAGGGATCGCACCCGCCATCAGCCCGGTTTCGCCGGCCTTTCGCCAGAAATCGCGATCCACAACGCCGTTTTCAACCCAGGTTTCGATATTGGGCGACAGTTCGTCATCCATGAACCGACCCGCCATATCCGCGAACATGCGGTGTTCATCAGTGACCCATGCCGCAGTCGAAGTGAAAAGTGACATTGAACGCCCTCCAATCGGTCTTTCCGAGAAGGCTAGCGCCGTGTTCGGTTCACGCCAATCCTTGTGACGCCGCGTCCCTTTGAGGAACAACGCAACGTCTCGGCCTGCGATGTCAGAGAATACCTTTTGACTGGCGGGGTTAAGCCAGTGCTTTGGCCAAAAGGTGCTTGGCCGCATCCTTGGCGTCTTCCGCCGGATCGCAGTTCTTGAGCAGGACGGCGGAAACGATGGCTCCTTCCTGCAACAACACGATCTGACTCGCGAGCTTCCGAGGATCATGCGCGCCGGCCTGTTGGGCTATGGCCGCGAAGTGTTCCAGCAAAAGCTGTTTGTGTTCGGCGGCCTGTTCATGGATCGGGTGATCCTTGTCCTGATACTCGGCCCCGGCCTTGATGAACATGCAGCCCCGGAACCCGTCCTCTTCGAACCACTCTTTCAGGGCATCAAAACTGACGATGATCTGATCGGCCGGTGTCTCCGCCATCTCGTCGATGCGCTGAAAGAACCAGTTGCGAAAGTTCTCATCCCGCAAGCGCAGCGCGGCGATGATCAGGTCTTCCTTGGTGCGGAAATGCTTGTACATCGACGTCTTGGACACGCCTGTTTCCACAACCAGCTTGTCCATGCCGGTTGCGTGAAACCCGTCGCGGTAAAAGACCTTCAGGGCCTTGCTGACCAACTCATCCCGTTTGTTTGGGCGCATGATTCGGCTCCATGGTGTACCGTTCTGTACATATTACCATGGAGCGTGAAGTACAATGACCTCAGGCCAAAGCATTGTTTTGAAATAGTTTTACCAGGCGCCTTGTCTCACCATGAAATTTCCACTTGAAAAAGTTTACAGATCGGTACACTTTACCTGTAAGTTAACTGATCTGTACACCCGAGGATTTGACCGATGAAACGTCGCGCCAGCATTTTTCCACCTCAGTACGTCCCCTTCCTTCTGACCATGGCTCTTCTTGCCGCCTCCCTCACCTGAAAGCCTTTGCGGAATGTCCAGACCCCCCTTGCCCCCCTTCACGTTGGAAACTGCCGCTCAAAAAGTGCGCGCGGCGGAAGATGCCTGGAACAGTCGCGATCCCGACCGCGTGACGCCCGCCTATACGGATGACAGTCAATGGCGGAATCGGGCTGAATTCCTGTCCGGCCACGCCGACATCCACGCCTTTCTGACCCGCAAATGGCGGAAGGAACTGGATTATCGTCTGATCAAGGAACTGTGGGCCTTTGCCGGAAATCGCATTGCCGTACGCTATGCCTATGAATGGCGCGACGACAGCGGTCAGTGGTTCCGATCCTATGGCAATGAAAACTGGGAATTCGCCGATGACGGGCGCATGTCACATCGCCATGCCTCGCTCAACGATCTTCCGATAGCTGAAGATGACAGGCTGTTCCATTGGCCCTTGGGCGAACGCCCTCATGACCACCCCGGGTTGTCCGAATTGGGTCTTTGAAAGGATTTTCCAATGCCCCGCGCTTTTTCCGAACTGACCTTCACACCCGCTGTCCGCGCCCATCAAGAAAGGATGGGATCGGCCAGAACCTATGCCAAGTTCATTGCAGGTGGCCCGCGGCAAGGCCATCTGATCGGAGACCCCGAGAAAGAGTTCATTCAGGCGCGGGACGGGTTCTATCAATCCACAGTGTCCGAGACCGGCTGGCCCTATGTGCAGTATCGGGGCGGGCCGACAGGATTTCTGAAGGTACTTGGCCCTCAGACCATCGGATATGCGGATTTTTCGGGCAATAAACAGTATATCTCGCGCGGGAATCTGGACGGCAATGATCGTATTGCAATGATCCTGATGGATTACGCCAACCGACGCCGCCTCAAGATCCTTGGGCGCGTAGAGTTCACGGAAGGCGAAACAGCGGCCGCCACCCTTTACCCGGAAGAGGCCGAGGGACCGGCCGAACGGGCCGTGATCATCCGCGTCGAGGCATTGGACTGGAACTGCCCAAGCCACATCACGCCGCGCTTCACCGAAGCAGAGTTGCGCCCTCATCTGAACAGGCTGGGGCAGCAGTTGGCAGAGTTGCAGGCGGAAAACCAAAGGCTGAAACAGCAATTGGCAAAGTCAGGTTGACGTTTCAGCCCTCACAGAATTTCCGGATTTCAAGAAAAGGGAGTGTCGCAATGGTTCGCTCGGTCTTTCACCTTTCGGCGGCTTGCCTTGCCGGTACTGCCCTGATCATTCTGATCATCATGTTTGGTTTTTTCGCTTCACCCAGTGCGGTACGAACATCGCCGCCATCGGTATTCAGCAAGATTTTGTTCGAACATTTGCAGCAAGAATGATGACCGAGCGTCACTGCGGCAGGAACCCGGCAAGCGCGCTTGTCGTTTCAGGCCAATGCCATCAACTCGGGCCCACGGGGCGCATAGGCTGAAAGACTGAAGAACCTGGCCAAAGAGCGGCCCGGTTCCAGGTCTGCTCTCACCACCAAGAATGATGAGAGCATTAATAAGCCAGATCAGGCCGTGCTGCGCTTTTTCCGCCGCCCCATCACAAACAGACCGCTGATGCCGCCAAGAAGCAGCCAGCCAGCTGCGGGCAGCGGCACGGGGGCTACCGTGTATTCCCCATACAGCGTTGCGACGTTTTGCATGTTTTCCGTTGTGCTGAAGCCGTTCGAAATGGTGCTGCCGCCGTCCTGAGAGAACCCGAGGACCGAGAACACATAATTCTGTCCACGAAAATTAAAGTTCTGAGAGCCCAAATTGTTGGTAATGGTCACGATGTCATCACAAGGGGTAGAATCCGCCGGACAGTTCGTTGGACGATTCAATGTCTCGTTATGCGTCAGGGCAAACGACGAAGACACCAAAGGGCCACCGCTGATCAATATGTCAACAAGAAGGTCGACGGAGCTTAGGGTTGTTCCCGTGATCGGGAAATTCAGATGCGAGAACTGACCCAGAGCAAAAGCAGTTCCAGGCATCAGACCTGAAATTGGCGTGCCAGTTGGCGTGAAATCGTAACCACTCGAGCTGCTGCCACTTCCCCAGCGAAGAGAAATCGTAGAACCAGAGGTGCTTTCAGTAACGCCGGAACTTGGATTTACGTTTTGCCAAGAGGGCGAGATGCTGGAAATGGTCAGCGCCGACGCACCGCTTGCAGTCATCACACCTGCAACAGCGATCGCAGCTATGTTTCGTATGAATGTCATGTGCCCACCTTACGTACTAATACTCGTTACAAACCACTCTGTGACAGAGTAGCACAACAGAATTATATTTCTAGCTCACGCGCCACATTGACGCCACGTTTTCACCTCAATCAAGGCGAATGACGCCCCAAAGAGCGCCAAAAAGGACACAATCATCTGGCCTGTGCCAATTGTCCAAATTTTGGAAACAGCTACTTCGGATACAAGGCGCCATCTGAACGATTGAACACTCAACCGGGCGCCGCGTGATGGTTCATCAACGGTCGGATCGTACCATTGCTTCGATACCGGCGGCGCAAAAGTCCACCAGACGGTCCATGCCTGATACGTCACCGCCCTGCGACAGGGCTTTGACCCGCCATCCACTGTTGAGATGGGCCAGCATCGCCGAGACCGAATAAACCTGGCCACTTGCCAAAACCGCAGGATCGACATCCGGGTAAAGCGTGGCGATCTCGGTGATGAACAGCTGGGCGGTAGGGTCGAAACACTCTGCTGCGATATCGCGCCACCTGGGGTCAACCGATACGTGGGCCACCAACCGCCCATATGCCATCCACCCGGGCCCACCCGTTTCTGCCAGGTCCACATAGGGTCGGATAAAACTGTCCAGAATGCTGTGAAGCGTCAGCGGAGCGACGGCCTTGGCCGTGTTCAACGCGTCGATCCGAAGCTGCGCCAGCGCGTCCGCGCGCCGCGCCACGGTTTTGTAAAACAACTCCTCCTTGCCACCACCATGATGGTGCACAAGACCAATCTGAACCCCCGCCAAGGCCGCGATATCCCGGATAGACGCACCCTCGAATCCCCGTTCGGCAAAGACGGTTTCAGCCGCATCCATGATCCGCGCCTTGGTTTCAAGCGATCGCTTGGACGGTGCTCTTTGCCTTGGTTTTTCTATGTTTTTTGGACTCATGAATTTCATCTTGCCTTATTTTGGTCGTTCGTTCAAGTTAAGCATCACGAACTTCGGGAGGGTTCATGACACAGACACGCAACGCATTCGCCCTGATCGGGGCGGGGCCGATGGGTTTGGCCGCAGCCAAGGTGCTCAAGGAACAGGGCATCGCCTTTCAGGGGTTCGAATTGCATTCGGATGTGGGCGGTCTGTGGGATATCGATGCCCCCAGATCAACCATGTATGAATCGGCGCATTTGATCTCTTCAAAACGCATGACCGAATTCGAGGATTTCCCGATGGATGAGGCGGTGGCCGAGTATCCCTCGCATCGGGCGATGCGCGACTATTTCCGGTCCTTTGCCGATCGTTTCGGCCTGCGTGAAAGCTACAGGTTCAATGCAGAAGTCACCCAGATCACTCCGCTGGGCAAATCCGGTGACGGTTGGCGGGTTGGCTGGCGGGACGCCGAAGGTGAGCATCAGGCCGAATTCGCAGGGGTTCTGATTGCAAACGGCACCTTGTCGGAACCGAATATGCCCAGCTTTCCCGGCACGTTTGACGGCGAGTTAATCCATGCCTCGCAATATCGGTACCCCAGTCAGTTCGACGGCAAGCGTGTGTTGGTCGTGGGCGCGGGCAATTCCGGCTGTGACATTGCGGTTGACGCAATCCATCACGCAGAACGCTGCGATCTGTCCATGCGGCGCGGCTATTACTTCGTGCCGAAATACGTTTTCGGCAAACCGGCCGACACGATGGGCGGCAAGATCCGCCTGCCGATGTGGTTGAAGCGCAAGCTGGACAGCCTCATCCTCAGTTGGTTTGTCGGTGATCCGCAGAAATACGGCTTTCCCAAGCCCGATTACCAGCTGTACGAAAGCCACCCGGTGGTCAATTCGCTGGTCCTGTATCACGCGGGCCATGGCGACCTGCGCATTCGCCCCGATATCGACCGCCTGGAAGGCAAAACCGTGCATTTCAAGGACGGCACGCGCGCAGACTATGACATGATTCTCGCCGCGACCGGATACAAGCTGCACTATCCGTTCATCGACCGGGGCCTGCTGAACTGGCAGGGCGATGCCCCACATCTGTACCTGAACGCGATGCACCCCGAACGGGACGATCTTTTTGTGCTGGGCATGGTCGAGGCCACGGGTCTGGGCTGGCAGGGCAGGCACGAGCAGGCCGAAATGGTGGCGCGCTATATCAAAGGTCTTCAGAAGGGCTGCCCGGTGGCGGCCGATCTGAAATCCGAAAAACAAAAAGACTATAAGCGCGCCACCGGAGGCATGAGCTATATCGATCTGCCGCGAATGGCTTACTACGTGGACAAGGCCACTTACAGAAAGGCTGTCACCGGGTGGATCGAACGGCTGCGGAAAGCCGCCGTATGAGTGGTATCGACGAAATTACGCTGAATTTCAGCCCGGCCTCTCTGACGCTGTTGAATGCGATACTGGCGATCGTGATGTTCTCGATTGCGATCGATCTGACACCAAGGGATTTTGATCGCCTCAGACGCGCGCCGAAACCAGTGATCGTCGGGCTGGTATCCCAATTTCTGGTCCTGCCGGCGCTGACTTTTGCGCTTGTGTGGGTGACGGCCCCGCGACCGTCAATTGCGCTTGGGCTGATCCTTGTCGCAGCCTGTCCGGGGGGCAATATCTCGAACTTCATTACGCACCGCGCCGGTGGCAATGCGGCGCTGTCGGTGTCGATGACCGCCTTTGCGACCATCGGCGCGATTTTCATGACGCCCTTCAACATTGCGCTTTGGGGCGGGTTGTATCCGCCGACACGCGCGTTATTGCAACAGACCCAGATTGACCCGGTGCAAATCGCAATCCTTGTCGGGTTGATGTTGATCCTGCCTCTGGTCCTGGGCATCGCACTGAACCAGCGCCGCCCGGCCCTGACCGCACGGTTGCGTGCGCCGCTGCAATACCTGTCGATGGGTATTTTTGCGGCTTTCATCTTACTTGCCCTGGGCGCGAACTGGGGGTTCTTCCTCAGCTTTGCCGGGGCTGTTGCCGGGCTTGTGATCCTTCACAACGCCCTGGCGCTGGGGGGCGGTTGGGTTGTGGCCACTCTGACCCGGCTGTCCCCTTTCGATCGCCGTGCCATCACCATCGAAACCGGCATTCAGAATTCCGGCCTTGGGCTGGTGCTGATCTTTGCCTTTTTCCACGGGCTGGGCGGCATGGCCGTCGTGGCCGCGTTCTGGGGCATCTGGCACGCGATCTCGGGGATTGCCCTGGCGTCGGTCATGGCCCGAACCGAGGCCGCGCGATGAGCCGTATCCTGATCACAGGCGCCGCCGGCATGGTCGGGCAGGCACTGTTGCCCGAACTTAAGGGGCACGATGTTTTTGCAACGGATATCAAACTCCCCGACAGCATGCCGGAAAACGTCCACTATCTGCCCTTGGATGTAACGACCGACGCGCCCGCGCGCGTGATCTCCAACGTGAAGCCTGAGGTCATAGTGCATCTGGCCTCCATCGTGACGCCTCCGCCAAAAATGGAACGGGCAGCGGCATATGCGGTTGATGTCGAGGGCACCCGCAAGGTGGTGAACGCGGCCCTTACCAACGGAGTACGAAGATTGGTGGTCACATCCTCGGGTGCGGCCTACGGCTATCACCCAGACAACCCCGTGCCCCTGCGCGAGGGTGATCCGTTGCGCGGCAACCCAGAGTTCCCGTATTCCGATCACAAAAGGCAGGTCGAAGAGATGCTGGCCGACGTTCGCAAAACCGCCCCCGATCTGGAACAGGTCGTGCTGCGCGTGGGCACGGTTCTGGGGGCCGGGTCCGAAAACCAGATCACCGCCCTGTTTCACAAACCCCGCCTGCTGGCCGTGGTCGGCAGCGAAAGCCCGTTTGTGTTTATTTGGACGCATGATCTGGCACGCATCCTGAAGCGCGCGGCAACCGACGGGCCAGTTGGCGTTTACAACGTCGCCGGGGACGGCGCGATGGGCGTGACCGATCTGGCCCGCGCCATGGGGAAACCGGTTCTGCGCCTGCCCGCTTGGGCGCTGAAATCGGCTTTGGCCGCTGCGCGTCCGCTGGGTCTGTCCCGCTATGGGCCGGAACAGGTGCGATTTCTGCAATATCGACCGGTTCTGGACAACACCGCCCTGAAATCCGACTTCGGTTACACGCCGGAAAAAACCAGCGCCCAGGTATTCGCGCTCTGGCAAAAGCAGGCGGGGCTATGAAGACGGCTGTCATATCCGGCGGGGCGGGCGGTTTGGGGCGGGCCCTCAGCCATGCTCTGCAAAGTCGCGGGTGGCGAGTGGTGCTGCTGGATCTCGATGTTTCAGGTCTGGTCACCGGGCCGAACCAGTTGCCTGTTGGCTGCGATCTGACGGATCCCGACCAGCTTGCCATGGCAACTCAAAAGGTGATCGCGACCAGCGACAGTATCGATCTGGTCATCTACAACGCCGGCGTCACGCAAATCCGGGGCTTTGAAAAATCCGACGCGGCCAGCCACCGAACTCTGTTTGACATCAACTATTTTGCGGCCGTTGAAATGGCCCGCGCGTTCTTGCACCCGGTTCGGGCATCAAAGGGGACACATCTGGCCATCTCATCGGTGGCCGGGTTTGCACCGCTTTACCATCGGACGGCCTATGCTGCCTCGAAACACGCGCTGGAGGGGTTCTTCAAATCGCTGCGCTCGGAAGAAGCCCCTCATGGAGTTGAGGTTCTGATCGCTGCCCCGTCCTTTGTGGCCACCAACCCCGGCAACGCACAAGAGCAGGCGGATGGCACAGCGCGGCCCGGATCGGCGAAGGACGGGATGGACGAGATGAGCCCCGAGGCCGCCGCCGAAACGATCCTGCGCGGGCTGGACAAATCGCAGCCCATGATCCCGGTTGGCCGCGTGGCGCGCCTGTCCTGGTGGCTCAACCGTCTGTCACCGCGCCTCTATCAGCGCATGATGGAACGAAACGTGCGCGGCTCGGGGCATTAAAAAACTGCCCCAGGCCCTTGACCTTCCTGTCACTGGAACCCCCATCTGGTGAGTAAGGAAACTTCATGGGCGAGTCGCATGGCGCAAAAAGCACTGACAGAGCTGAAAATCACGGGCATGGGATGCGCATCCTGCGTGGGACGCGTTGAAGAGGCGCTGCGTGATGTGCCCGGGGTTGAAACGGCCTCGGTCAACTTTGCAACCAAGTCCGCACAGGTGGCTTTTGACGGGCCGGTTTCGGCGCTGACCAAGGCATTGGACGCGGCAGGGTATCCGGCCGAGACCAGCCGGGCGGATCTGATCATTGAAGGTATGAACTGCGCCTCGTGCGTGGCCAAGATCGAGCGCGCGCTGGCGGCCAGCCCCGGTGTGATCGAAGCGCAGGTCAATCTGGCGACACAAACTGCCGCGGTGACTTACGCTGCTGGGACAACGACGCCACAGGCGCTGGCACAGGTGGTCACCGACACCGGATACCCGGCGCGGCCTCAAGCCGCTGCGACACCCGAAGACCGCGCAGACACTGAAACAGCAGGGCTGACCCGGGCCACTTTGCTGGCGGCCGCTCTTGCCCTGCCGGTGTTCATACTTGAGATGGGCGGGCACATGATCCCCGCCTTCCACCATTGGGTACACGCCACCATCGGTACGCAGACTAGCCAGTTGATTCAGTTCGCCCTGACAACGGCCCTGCTGCTGGGACCCGGTCGCGTGTTCTATCGCAAGGGCATCCCGTCGTTGCTGAGGGGCACGCCGGATATGAACGCGCTGGTCGCGCTGGGAACCGGTGCGGCCTATCTGTATTCGGTCGTAGCCACATTTGCCCCCGGCGCGTTACCGGTCGGAACTGCCAACGTCTATTACGAGGCGGCGGCTGTGATTGTCGTTCTGATCCTTCTGGGCCGGCTGATGGAGGCGCGCGCCAAGGGCAAAACCGGGGCCGCGATTCGTAAACTGGCGGGCCTTCAGCCCAAAAGCGCGCGGGTCGAAATCGATGGCCGGATAGAAGACCGCCCTATCGCCGAGATTGCGTTGGGCGACATCCTGCACATCCGCCCGGGCGAACGTGTGCCGGTGGATGCCGAAGTGCTCGAGGGCACCTCTTACGTCGATGAAAGCATGATCACGGGCGAGCCGATACCCGTTGGAAAATCAGCCGGCGCGGCTGTTGTCGGAGGAACCGTAAATGGCACCGGCGCCTTGCGGGTTCGGGCGACGCGCGTGGGGGGCGACACGGTGCTGGCTCAGGTCGTTCGCATGGTGCAGCAGGCGCAGGGGGCCAAGCTGCCGATCCAGGGCCTGGTCGATCGGATCACATATCGCTTTGTCCCGGCGGTCATCCTGGTCGCCGTGATCACCGTCGCGGCCTGGCTGATCTTCGGCCCAAGCCCCGCCCTGCCGCTGGCGCTTGTCGCCGGGGTTTCCGTGCTGATCATAGCCTGCCCCTGCGCCATGGGTCTGGCCACTCCGACTTCGATCATGGTCGGCACCGGGCGCGCGGCCGAACTGGGGGTTCTGTTCCGCAAAGGTGATGCCTTGCAGCAGCTTCAGCAGGCACGCGTCATCGCGCTGGACAAGACCGGGACCCTGACACTGGGCCGTCCAGAACTGGACAATGTTCTGACGGCGAACGGGTTTGACAAGGATGAGGTTGTGCGGCTGGCCGCCGCCCTCGAGGCGCGGTCGGAACACCCGATAGCTTCGGCGATCACCCGGGCCGGGCCTCCGACGCTGCCACAGGCGACGGACGTCCTGTCGCTTACCGGGCTTGGCATGCAGGGGCTGGTTGAAGGTCGCAACGTGTTGATCGGGTCGCACCGGCTTATGCAACAACGCGGGATCGACCTTGGCCCCCTGGCAAGCGAGGCAGAGGCCCGCGCCGCCGAAGGGGCTACACCATTGTTCGTCGCATTGGATGGGCAGGCCGCAGCCACGTTGTCTGTGTCCGACCCGGTCAAACCCGGCACGGAAGAGGCGCTGGAGCGGCTCCACCAAATGGGTCTGACCGTGGCCATGGTCACCGGAGACAACGCGCGCACCGCGCAGGCCTTGGCTGATCGGCTGGGGATTGATCACGTCACCGCCGAAGTGCTGCCCGACGGCAAGGTGGATGCGATCACCGCCTTGCGGGACCAGTTCGGAACGCTGGCTTTCGTCGGCGACGGCATAAATGACGCCCCGGCGCTGGCAACGGCTGACATCGGCATCGCCATCGGGACGGGCACCGATGTGGCCATCGAAACGGCTGATGTCGTTCTGATGTCCGGCGATCTGCGCGGGGTTGCAAATGCAACCGAGATCAGCCGCAGAACGATGCGGAACATACGCCAGAACCTGGGATGGGCATTCGGTTACAATGTCCTGCTGATCCCGGTCGCCGCTGGTGCGCTGTACCCGTTCGGAGGCCATCTGTTGTCTCCGGCACTGGCGGCGGGCGCAATGGCGCTTTCGAGCGTATTTGTCGTCTCGAACGCGCTGCGTCTGCGTCGCGTTCAAGCCAGCGTGCCGGAAACCCCGATCCCGCCCGCCAAGGAGGTGCACGCATGAATATCGGAGATGTGTCCGCCCGCACCGGCCTGCCTGCAAAGACGATCCGGTACTATGAAGACATCGACCTGATCAAACCGCTGCGCGACGACAACGGCTATCGCCGATTTCGCGATCAGGATGTGCACAAGCTGAACTTTCTGGGCCGGGCCCGGGCTCTGGGATTCACCATCGGGGATTGCCGGACATTGCTGGCGCTTTACGAGGATGAAACCCGCGCCAGTGCAGATGTGAAACAGGTCGCGCGGGATCATCTGGCGCAGATCGAAGCCAAGATCGCCGACCTGAACGCGATGCGCGAGACGCTGAGCCACCTGATCGACGCCTGCGCCGGGGATGACAGGCCGGATTGCCCGATCCTGCAGGATCTGGGCGGGAAGGGCTGACTTGGGGTTGCCCTTTGGGCGCAGCTTTGCTTTGTCTTCGCCAAACATTTCGGCCAGGCACGCACCGCTGAAGCCGACCGAACAGCGGAGAGGATCACAAAATGGCAAAAGTCGCGTTCCTTGGCTTGGGCGTCATGGGCTATCCCATGGCTGGGCATCTTCACGCCGCAGGTCATGACGTCACCGTCTACAACCGCACAGCTGCCAAGGCCGAAGCCTGGGTAAAGCAGCATGGCGGATCGATGGCGGCCACCCCGAAAGACGCGGCTGAAGGCGCCGAATTTGTGATGGCCTGCGTCGGCAATGACGACGATCTGTGCATGGTTTGCACGGGCGAGGACGGCGCATTTCGCGGCATGTCCAACGGGGCTGTTTTCGTCGACCACACCACGGTTTCTGCAAAAGTCACACGGGAATTGTACGCTGCCGGCCAATCACAGGGTATCGCCTTCGTGGACGCGCCGATCTCGGGCGGCCAGGCAGGCGCCGAAAACGGTGTTCTGTCAATCATGTGCGGCGGAGATCAGGCGGCGTATGATGCGGCTGAACCGGTGATGCAGGTCTATGCTAAGATCTGCCGCCGGATCGGGGACAGCGGCGCGGGCCAGATGACCAAGATGTGCAACCAGATCGCCATCGCAGGGTTGGTTCAGGGCCTGAGCGAAGCATTGCACTTCGCCGAGAAGGCCGGGTTGGACGGAAGGGCCGTGGTCGAGGTGATCAGCCAGGGCGCGGCGGGCAGCTGGCAGATGGCAAACCGGTATGAGACCATGCTGGATGATCAGTTCGAACATGGCTTTGCCGTCGACTGGATGCGCAAGGATCTGGGCATCTGTCTGGATACCGCCAATGAAACCGGTGCGTCCCTGCCCGTCACCGCTCTGGTCGATCAGTTTTACAAGGATGTTCAGAAACTGGGTGGTGGCCGCTGGGACACCTCGTCTTTGATCAAGCGCCTGCGGGCCATGGGGTAACGCGGGGGGGCTGTCTGCCCCCCATCGCGCCAAGGCGCGATTCCCCCCGAGGATATTTTTGGCCAGATGAAGAGGGCTCCGGCGCGATCGGAGCGGAGACGGGAATGGACGATTTGAGTGCTTTTTGGACGGCCGCGCTGCGGCGGCTCTGGGGGCTGGACGCCCGTTTGACGCGGTTGGATGGTGAATATGATCTGAATTTTCTGGTGCACGCCACCAATGGTCAGGATTATGTGCTGAAGGTCATGCGGACCGGATGCGATGCGGATCTGGTTGATCTGCAAATCAAGGCGCTGGCGCATATCGCTTCTGAGGCACCGGGGTTGCCGTTTCCCAAGGTATTCCCTGATCTGACCGGCGAAATGCTGCCCGAGATTGCCGAATCTGAAGGACAGCGCAGGCTGGTTTGGCTGTTGGAGTGCCTGCCCGGCCAATGTTACGCGAAGGCCGCCCCAAAATCCGAAGAGCTGATCCTGAAACTGGGCCGCGTATTGGGGGCAACCAACCGGGCCCTGGAAGGGTTTGAGCATGAAGGGTTGCACCGGGCCGGTTTCAAATGGGACCTGATGCAGGCGGGCTGGATTGCTGACAAGTTAAACGCGATCCCTGACCCCGCGCGGCGGGCACTGCTGACGGAAATCTGTGAGGGGTTTGCCGAAATCTCAGGCGCCCTTGCGGACCTGCCGAAACAGGCCATACACAATGACGCCAATGACTACAACATTCTGGTCGAAGGAGAACTGAGCGAGCGGCGGCGGATCTCGGGCCTGATCGATCTGGGCGACATGTGCGCCGCGCCGCGCATCTGCGATCTGGCGATTGCCGGCGCGTATGTCGTGCTGGATCACCCCAAACCGGAACGGGCACTGGCTGCGTTGGTAAAGGGCTATCACGCGGCCAACCGGCTGCGGACGGAAGAAGTTGACCTAATCTGGCCGTTGCTGAGGATGCGGCTTGCCGTGTCGGTCGTCAACTCGACCCTGATGGCGGCCGAGAATCCGGATGATCCCTATGTGACGATCTCTCAAGCGCCCGCTTGGCGGTTCCTTGAGAACATGTTAGTCAATGGCGGGCTGATGTCGGCGCGGTTGCGGGCGGCTTGCGGCTTGCCCGTGGTTGATGGGGCTGAACGCATCCACGCCTATCTTCAGGAACACCGGGGACATTTTGCCGACATGTTCGGCCAGGACCTGGGCGATGTGCCCATGGGCTCGCTTTCGGTCGAAAACTGCGTCTGGCCCCAAGACCCATTCCACATGCCTTTGGCCGAGGCCGCGCGCGTTGGCGAGGAATACGGGCAGGACCTGTGGCTGGGTTACTATAACGAGCCCCGCCTGATCTATGCCGAGCCGGGGTTCCGCAAGGGCCCCTGGAAAGCCTCGGACAGGCGGACGGTTCATCTGGCCGTGGATGTGTTCGCGCCTGCCGGGACGGTTCTGCATGCACCGATGAGCGGGCGGGTCGAAGTGGTCGAAAACCGCGACCAGCACCTTGATTACGGCGGGGTGATCATCCTGCATCACGAAACGCCCGAAGGCGACCCGTTCTATACGCTCTATGGCCATCTGGACTCGGAATGCTGTGATCGGCTGAAACCCGGCGACCCGGTGGCACAGGGGGCCGCGTTTGCGCGGTTGGGCGATGCCGGCCAGAATGGCGGATGGGCCCCGCATGTGCATTTCCAGCTGGCCCTGACCACCGATGGCATGGAAGCGGATTGGCCCGGTGTCGGAGACCCGGACGAACTGGAGCTGTGGCACGCGGTCTGCCCGAACCCGGCGGCGTTGCTGAACCTACCGGATGACAAGGTGTTCTATCACCCCACTGACAAAGCGGACATCCTGCACAAACGGCGGGCGCTTTTCGGGGGCAACTTATCCTTGACCTATGACGATCCGGTCATGCTGGTGCGCGGCTGGAAGCATCACCTGTTCGACGAATGGGGCCGCCCTTATCTGGATGCCTACAACAACGTCCCGCATGTGGGCCATGCCCATCCGCGCATTCAGGCCGTGGCTGCGGACCAGTTGAAGCGGATGAACTCGAACACCCGCTATCTGCATCCGGCACAGGTGGAATTTGCCGACAAGATCCTGTCGAAGATGCCGGATCACCTACAGGTCTGCTTTTTTGTCAATTCGGGAACCGAGGCAAACGAACTGGCCCTGCGGCTGGCCCGCGCCCATACCGGCGCGAAGGGGATCGTGACGCCGGATCACGGCTATCACGGGAACACGAACGCTGCGGTGGCGATCTCGGCCTACAAATTCAACAAACCGGGCGGCATTGGGAAAGCCGACTGGGTTGAACTGGTAGAGGTTGCCGATGACTATCGCGGGTCATTCAGGCGTGACGATGCGGACCGGGCACAGAAATTTGCTGATCTTGTCGATCCGGCGATTGCCGCCCTTCGGGATCGAGGGCAGGGCGTGGCAGGGTTCATCGCGGAAACCTTCCCGTCGGTCGGCGGCCAGATCATTCCACCCAAAGGCTATCTGCCTGCGGTTTACGAAAAAATACGTGCTGCGGGGGGTGTTTGCATCGCCGATGAGGTGCAGACAGGTCTGGGACGGCTGGGTGAGTATTACTTTGGCTTCGAACACCAGGGCGCGGTTCCGGATATTGTGGTGATGGGCAAGCCAATCGGCAACGGGCACCCGCTGGGCGTGCTGGTGACGACCACAGAGATCGCGGACAGCTTCAACAACGGGATCGAGTTCTTTTCGACCTTTGGCGGTTCAACCCTGTCCTGCCGGATCGGCAAAGAGGTGCTGGATATCGTCGATGACGAAGGGTTGCAGGACAATGCCCGCCGGATGGGGGATCGTCTGATGGCGGGGCTGCGCCAGATCGAAGCCGACTTTGGTTGCGTTGGCGACGTGCGGGGTATGGGGCTGTTTCTCGGCGTGGAACTGATCAACCTCGATGGAAGCGAAGGCACCGAGATTTGCAGCTATGTCAAAAACCGGATGCGCGATCACCGCATCCTGATCGGCAGCGAAGGGCCCAAGGACAACATCCTGAAAATCCGCCCGCCCCTGACCATCGAGGCCGAGGATGTTGACATGATCCTGTGGGCGCTGCGGGATGTGTTGTCCGAGGTGGGCGACTTTACCCCTGCCCTTGTTTGCGATCATGACCATCACCATGCCGGATGCGGGTGCTGCTGAACGAAAAAACCCCGGCGCATCGCCGGGGTTCAACCGTTTCACACACAGGGTCAGTGGAGCACGGCCGAGGGGGTCTGGTGGCCGGTGGTCGGCATTTTGAAACCTGCGGTCATACGTCTGAGAGTCAGCCCCAGTTCTTCCGACAGGGATGCCAGCGCGGGGGCAAAATCCGGACGTACGATCAAAGACGCCAGCATCATCGCATCTTCACGCGCCCCTTCGGACGCTGCCGCGATCATCTGTGCAAAGCAATTCTCATCCGCGCCAAGGCATGCACATCCAAGACCATGCCGGATCAGGGGGCGACGGCCATGGGTGGCGCATAGCGAGCACAAGCGATCCAAAGTCAGCATTGCCGCACGCCCGCAATCCGCGCCCAGCGCGACTTGGAAATCGCTGGCAGCGTCGGCACGACCGCCCTCGCCTTCGCTCCACATCCGCAGGTACATCACGGCACCCGCTTCGATGGGATCGAGATCGGCAAGGCGGCCAACCGCTGCGCCGCCGCGCTTTAAAGGCGCGCTCATTTCGTCAGGATCAGTTTGCCTGCACGGGTGATGCGCAGGGTATAGAGTTGATCGCCAAGTTCTATATGGGCCAGGTTGCCGCCCTTGGTCAGATCCTCGGCCTTGTGCGCGGGAAGCATCGAGACAGCGTAACCTTGGGTTGGGGTCGGGTTCTGTACGTTCATCGGGACATCTCCAGAGCGTTTCGGCATGGTGCCATATCTATCGCGTTTCAATTGATTTGGCTGACCCCGAGAGGGCTGGCTTTCTGTTCCTGTCGCTTAATCTGATTATTTTAGTAAGGATTGTCAAGCATCGTTTTGAAACAGGCGATTGCCCCCCGGTACAGGGCGGGTTAGGTCTTGGGTCGGGCGATGAAGGGCAAGCAAACATGACCGCAGCAGTTGTATTCGATCTTGACGGAACGCTGGTGGACAGCCTGGGCGATCTGGCGGCGGCGGCCAACCGCACGCTGAACGACGTTGGGCATGATCCATTGGCGACGGATATCATCAAAGGATTCGTTGGCAACGGTTTACCCAAGCTGGTCGAACGCATGATCCGGCATTGCGAGCTGCCGCTGGATCGCCACGCGGAACTGACCCAACTGACCCTCAAACACTACAATTCCGCGGCCAGCGAAACGACTGTTCCCTACCCCGGCATCCCAGAGGCATTGGCCAAATTGCAGCAAATGGGATGCGTTCTGGGCGTCTGCACCAACAAACCCGAAACACCGGCGCGGCATGTGCTGGAAGCACTGAACCTGTCCCGGTATTTCGACGCGGTTCTGGGTGGCGACAGCCTTTCGACGCGAAAACCGGACCCCAACCATCTGTTCGCAAGCTTCGATGCGCTTCAGGCGTCCGGCCCGCGCCTGTTCGTCGGCGACAGCGAAGTTGACGCGGAAACGGCTGCGCGTGCGAAGATCCCGTTTTTGCTGTTTACAGAAGGATACCGGAAAACACCGGTCGCCGAAATTCCACACACCGTGGCCTATGGCGCATCACAAGATTTGCCCGCCCTCGTCGCCGAATTGATCAAAAGCTGACGCCGGGCGCAAAGATCATCGCGCCCTTCGACGCCCGTAACGATCCGCATGGCCACTGATCCCAACTGCCATGACCCCAAAAAGTTAAGAGGGGCCGGCCGAGGGGGTGTGGCCAGCCCCTCATCGGGGAAAGTTAATACCGTGTGTGTTTGTGTGGTAAGTACGGTAAGTTATGTTTACCCCTGTTTGTCGCGGCGCGAAATTGGGGGTTTCCCGTAGTTCCCCAAAAAACGCGAAAAATAAGGGATAAATGGCGTTTTCCCGGCCTCGGTCACCTGCAAATTTTCGCATGCAAGACGGGCTTCTGGCCCGCAGCTTCGCAGGGATGATCTGCAAGCCGATTGCAAGCCAAGGGTAACCCTAGGAAAACCTGTCAGAAATCACGCGACCCTGAAATTACCTGAACAGAACGATGCTCTGTCAATTGACCGCATAAACCCGCCGGTTCAAATCCCGGACAGCCTGACAAATGCGTGTGTGTGATACTCAAAACCGAACGATCTGTGCCATACGCGGCTGAATTCCACGTCTCAACGCGAAATCCTCTGCCGATTTCGACGACCCCGACTGCGCCGTCCGAATCTCCCCTATACCTGGCACACTCCGTTCATTCGGTTCTGGCAGCCTTCTGCGCGGCAGATGCTTGCGGGGTTGCGCTCAGGATATCAGGCTGTCGGGCACCAACACCCTTTTCATCAGAACCCGACGAATCTGTCGGCCGTTTTCACAGCACCCTGCCGCGCAGGAAAACCGGCTATTGGTAATTCTTCGCCTTGGACATTTTGCCGATACCGGGATTGAACGAGTTGGTCGGGTCACAGCATTTGTAATGTGCCGCCAGGTCGGGCTTGGCCTTATAAAGGTGCCCCACGTTATGTTCAGCAGGGTATTCCGCGCCGCGTTCGTCAAACAGTTTCAACATTGCGGCCTTCAGAGCTTTTGGGTCAGCCCCTTTTTTGACTATGTAGTCCTGATGCATCACGTGGCACATGAAGTGCCCGTAATAGAGTTTGTGAACCAACTGGTCTTCGATCTCAGGCGGCAGCTTCTCCAGCCAGTCCTGGTCGTTGCGGCGCAGTGCGACGTCAAGTGCGATGATATCTTCGACGTCGTCCGAATGGATCGCCATGTAACGCACCGCCGCGCCTGCCGCCGCAAAACGATGAAGGCCTGCGATCCTGGCCTCGCGCGCATCACATTCGAAAAATCCGCCATCCCGGCCATTCAGAAATCGCGGCAACCACTCAGCGGCCTCGGACACACCTTCATCCTTCATTTTCAGGATCAGGTGATGTTCGTACTTGTCGCGAAAATCCGTCATCCGTTTGGGCAGGACACGGGGCCACAAAGCTATTGCTGCCTGCATGAAACGATCGGTGAAATTTCGCAAAAACGGAACGCGCCGCAGGCGGGCATCCACGGCGCCTTTCATCGCAAAGAACATCGGCAGACGGTCCGTGCCAAGCTTGTCGATCATCACGACCGTGTCCTTGCCATAGCGTGCTGCAATATCGAACGCTTCGCGATGCATGTATTCGGCCGAAACCGGCAGCGATTTGAACTCTGACAATATGTGGCGCCGCAGGTCCGCCAGATCGTCGGGATTGTTGGTGCCCACATAGAACACCTTCTCGACCTCGTTCTTGGGAAAGGTGTCAAGGCGCACGGCAAAAACGGCCAGCTTCCCGGCCGAGCCCGAAGATTCGAAAAGCTTGGCCTTGTCCGCATTGAACCGCGCAGGCGTTTCCGCATTCACATCCCGCACGATCTGTGCGTAGTCGCTGGCCGATGCGCGTTTGTTGGTTGCCCCGGGATTGCGTTCAAATTTCCCTGCATCGAGGTTTGCAAGGATCTCTTCCGGCGTGCTGCCCAGATCGATGCCCAGATGGTTGACCAGTTCCAATTCACCCTGTTCGGTGATTTGCGCATAGACGGAAAGTTCCGTGTAAACCGGACCGCGCTCTACCAGAGAACCGCCGGAATTGTTGCATACTCCACCCACGATCGACGCGCCGATGCAGGACGAACCGATCACCGAATGCGGCTCGCGTCCGAACGGGGCCAACAGTTTTTCCAACGCAAAAAGCGTGGCGCCCGGAAAGCTGACGATCTGCTCTGCGTCGTTCAAGGGCACCAGAGTATCCATCCGGCGCGTGTTGATCAGAACTACGTCACGGTCATAGGTGCCGGACGGCGTAGACCCTTCGGTCAGGCCAGTATTGGCCGCCTGCATGATGACGATCTTGTCGGCTGCAACGCAGGCTTGCAGGATCTTCCATTGCTCCAGCAGGGTCCCCGGCTGAACGACGCACAGCGCCTCACCCTCGCCCGAGCGGAAACCGCGCCGAAAGCGCTCTGTCGCGCGCTCTCCAATCAGCACGTGACGCGTACCGACGATAGAGCGGAAATGTTTGATCAACGCGTCATTGGTCATATCGGCCCCCGTTTCGGGTTAGGGATTGCGGAAACGAATATTCTCGCGGCTGAGCTGGCCAACACTGGTGACACCCATCAGTTTCATGTCGCGCTCGATCTCGGCACGCATCAGCCCAAGGGCCCGTTCGACCCCAGCCTGCCCCGCAGCAGCCAGAGGATACAGGTAGTGCCGCCCGATACCCACGGCTTTGGCCCCGATCGAAAGCGCCTTGAGCACATGGGTGCCACGCTGAATGCCGCTGTCCATCATCACGTCCAGCTTGTCGCCGACGGCATCGACAATCTCGGCCAGTTGATCGAACGGCGTGCGCGATCCGTCCAGTTGGCGGCCACCGTGGTTCGACAGGATGATGCCGGTGCAACCGATCTCAGCCGCGCGTTTGGCATCCTCGACGGTCATGATCCCCTTCAAGCAGAACTGACCATCCCAGTCGCGCACCATCTGCGCCACGTCATCCCAGTTCATCGACGGATCCAGCATGTCGGTGAAATACCCACCGATGGAACTGGCCCCACCGCCCATATCCACATGTTCCTCAAGCTGAGGCAGCCGGAACTTTTCATGGGTGACATAGTTGATGCCCCACATCGGCTTGATCGCAAACTGTATCATGCCGCCCAGCGTCAAGCGGAACGGGATCGAGAACCCCGTGCGCAGATCACGCTCGCGGTTGCCGCCAGTGATGCTGTCGACGGTCAGCATCATGACCTCGACGCCCGCCTCTTTGGCGCGCTGCATCATGGCGGCGTTCAACCCGCGATCCTTGTGGAAGTAGAATTGATAGACCTGCGGGTTCTTGTGTTTTTGGCGCAGCTCCTCCAGCGAGACGGTGCCCAGAGAGGATACTCCGAACATGGTGCCGTATTTCTCGGCCGCCGCCGCGACGGCGCGCTCGCCCTGATGGTGGAACAGGCGCTGCAACGCGGTGGGTGAGCAATAGACCGGCATGTCCAGTTTCTGCCCCATCACCGTGACGGACATGTCCACGTCCGAAACCCCGCGCAGGACCGAAGGCAACAGATCGCAGCGGTCGAACGCCTTGGTGTTTTCCCGATACGTCACCTCATCATCCGCGCCACCGTCGATGTAATTGAAGATCGGCCCCGGCAGTCGTTGCTTGGCCAGCCGCCGGAAGTCGTGGAAGTTATGACATTGGCTCAGGCGCATCCGATAAGCTCCTTAGTAGGCGACCGACGGCAACCAGGTGGCGAGGGTCGGCCACAGGAACACTAGCGCCAATCCGGTCAATTGCAGCAGGACAAATGGGATGATGCCCTTGTAGATATGCGTCAGCTTGATCTCTGGTGGGCAAACACCTTTGAGATAGAACAAGGCAAAGCCAACAGGCGGCGTCAGGAAGCTGGTTTGCAGCGTCACCGCAACCAGGATCACAAACCACACCAGCGCCGGTTCATCCAGAACGCCAAAGCCTGGGATGTCGATGCCCAGACCGTTCACGATGGGGCGCATCAGGGGCAGCACGATCAGCGTGATCTCGATCCAGTCCAGCACGAAGCCCAGCAGGAAGACGATGAACAGGATGAACAGAATTGTCCCGTTGGCACCAAAGCCGGTGGATTGCACCACATGTTCGATCAACTCATCCCCGCCCAACTCGCGCAGCACGTATGAGAACACGGTCGCGCCGAGGAAGATCGCAAAGATATAGGCGGTGGTGTTGAAGGTCGACACCAACACGTTCCACAGCTTGGCAAAGGTCAGCTTGCGATAGCCCAGCGCCAGCAGGGTCGCACCCAAGGCACCGATGCCGGACGCTTCGGTTGGCGTGGTCAGACCGGCAAAGATCGACCCCAGCACGGCAAGGATCAGCATCAGCGTCGGGATGACGGCGATCAGCACGTCCTTAACGGCTGCCCAGTCGGGGGCTTTGGCGCCTTCGGGCACGGGGGCCGCGTCGCGTTTCACCAGAGCCAGAATGAAGATGTAGGTCAGGTACAGCCCGCCGATGATCACGCCCGGGAAAACCGCGGCCATAAACAGGTCTCCGACGGACAGCGCCATCTGGTCGGCCATGATCACCAGCATGATTGAGGGCGGGATCAGAATGCCCAATGTCCCCGAGGCCGAAACCACGCCCGCCGCCAGCGTCGGCTGGTACTTCTGCTGCATCATCGACGGCAGCGACAGTACGCCCAGCAGAACAACCGAGGCACCAATGATGCCGGTCGAGGCCGCCAGAATGATCCCGATCAGGGTCACGGTGATGGCCAGTCCTCCGCGCACCGTCCCGAACAGGCGCTGCATCGAGGACATCAGACGCTCGGCCACTCCGGATTCGTCCAGCATCAGCCCCATGAAGATGAACATCGGGAGCGCAACCAGAACCGCGTTGGACATGGTCGCGTAGACCCGGTTCACCACAGCACCCAGGGTCAGGTAATCAAGCCCGGTAAAGGTGCTCTCAAGACCCGTCCACAGCATAAGATCGTTGTCGAACAAGTAAGCCAGACCGCAATAAGCCACACCGACACCCGCCAGCACCCATGCCACCGGATAGCCAGTGAACAGCAGCGCAATGAAGGTCAGGAACATCGCGATGACCAGCTTTTCCTCGGTCGTTTCGACAAGGAAGGTCAAGCCCACGCAAACAGCGGCGAACACGGCCAGAACCAGCAGAATACGGCGCAGCGGCGCGCCTTCACGTTCCGAGGCCGGCCCGTAGATCAGCGCGTGCCCGTCATGGATCAACCGTGCCAACGCGGCCAGCGCCAACAGGACAAAGCTGATCGGAATCACCGCCTTGAAAGCCCAACGCGCAGGCAGGCCAGTTGGGCTGTCCGAGCGTTCGTTGACGCGGAAGCTTTCGTAGAAATAATCATAACCCTGATCGACCATCAGATAGATGAACGGGGTCAGCAGGGTCAGGATGCCGATCACCTCGATGATCCGCTGCGCGCGGCGCGAAAGCTGCATATGCAGGACGTCCACACGCACATGGCTGTCGGTGATCAGGGCATACGAGATGCCGATCATCGTGACGATTCCATAGAAATGCCACTGGATCTCATCCAGTTTCGGGTAGTTCTGGCTGAACAGGTAGCGCAGCGAGACCTGTGCGAAGATCGCGCCCATCAGCAGGACATTGGCCCACATGACGACATGACCCACAGCCTTGACCCCGGCGTCGATCGCGACGGCGATTTTCTGGCGGTCGGAATCGGGGTGTTCCAGGATGCCTTCATAGGCTTCGACCGGATCGTTGAGGTTCTTTTGGGTGGTCATGGTCATTCCTCGCTCAGCAACCCGGAATACGGGTAGTGAAAGGTTAGAAAGTCCGAAGATCGAAAAGCAGGAACCGGAGCGGCGGATCGGGCCGCCCCAGCAACGTCAGTGAGGGAGAGATTACTGACGTGGGAGGAAGGCGTTCGTCTTCCAGAGGTTATAGCCGTCTCGGAATTCGTTCATGTCGGCCAGAACCTTGGCAAAGAAGGCATCATTGGCGGCTTCTTCTGCGGCAACCTCTTCCCAGGTCGCGCGGAAGGTATCCAGCATCTCGGGCGACCACTGCTTGATGGTGACGCCGTTGTTTTCAACGTTGTCGATCAGGGCCGCGTGCTGGATGGCTTCGCCTTCGGCAAAGCTGTCCGCCATCGAAGCCTTGCAGGCGCTTTCGATGATTGCCTTGTGCTGATCGCTGGTTTCGTTCCAGACGTCCTTGTTGATCAGCAGTTCAAACACGGTCGCCTGCTGATGCCAGCCGGGGAAATAGTTGAACTTGACCAGCTTGTGGAAGCCCAGGCGCGCGTCGATGGCAGGCATTGAAAACTCGGTCGCGTCAATCGCGCCTTTTTCCAATGCGGGGAAGATCTCGCCACCTGGCAGCAGCGAGGTCGCCACACCCAGTTTTTGCATCACTTTGCCGCCCAGACCAAAGAAACGCATCTTCAGCCCGTTCAGGTCCTCGGGCGAATTGATTTCGGACGCGAACCAGCCCGAGGTTTCCGGCGCGATGATGGCGCAGGGCAGTACTTTGACGTTGTAACCGGCCTGATCATACATCTCCTGATACAGGGTCATGCCGTTGCCATAATACAGCCAAGCCATGTATTCGCCCGCCTCGGGGCCGAACGGCACGGCCGAGAACAGCGGCGCAGCCGGGATTTTTCCGGCCCAGTAACCGGCCGTAGTGTAACCCGAGTTGATCTTGCCGGTGGACACGGCGTCCAGAATTTCGAAGGGCGGCACCAGTTTTCCCGGCTCGTACACCTTCATCTTCAGCGTGCCGCCGGACATCAGTTCCAGCTGATCAGCCACACGTGGAATAGGCGAACCCAGGCCCGGCAGTTCGGTCGAAAAGGCAATCGGTGTTTTCAGCAGCAGCTTGTCCGCCGCAACTGCGGGTGCCGCCAGCAGGCTGGCGGCCACGGCCAGGCTTGTCAGGGTCTTCTTCATGAAATCTCCTCCAGGGTTGGTCGGGTTTTCTCCGATCAGTGGCGCAGGCTCTTCCAGCGCCGCTCCGGTGGTAAACTAACTTTACCAGCTTAAACCAGTCAATAACTTTGTTTACCACTGGCGCTAACCGAAACTGGAATCTCGCCTTCTACAAGCCCTGCAAAATCCCGATACGACTGCCTCAAAGAACAACAGATTCTCCAAAAATCATTCAGAAACAGACACGTAATTCACGTCCGGGAAGAACAGCCTCGCGCTTGAAATCTGAACGGATATGGTTATCTTTGTTTACCAGTTATTCTGGTTATTTCAGCGTCACACGGGGCAATATCTCATGAACACCACGGCGATTTTTGAACCGGTTGGACACGAATCGCTGGCTGATGCGGTGGTTTCACAGGTCGAGGACCTGATCGCTTCGGGCATCCTGAAGCAGGGCCGAAAACTGCCTTCCGAGCGCGATCTGGCCGAGATGTTGCGCGTGTCGCGCCCGAAGTTGCGCGAGGCCCTTCAGGTGCTGGAAGAACGCGGGCTGGTCACAACGCAACACGGTGAGGGAACATTCGTCGCGGCCCTGACCGGACAAGCCATGATGCCCGCGCTTCTTGCTTTGTACGAACGCCACGAGCCGGCTTTCTTCGACTATCTGGAGTATCGCCGCGAGCAGGAAGGTTTCGCGGCCCGGCTTGCCGCACGTCGCGCCACCAAGGCAGACAAGGAACGGATTTCCGAGATCCTTGATGAAAACGAGCGTGCCTGGCAGGAGCAGGACGCCAAGGCTTCGCAAGAGGCGGACTTTGCGCTGCATTCCGCGATTGTGGATGCCAGCCAGAACGCGACCCTGATCCACATGATGGCGTCGATCTACGAACTCACCCGCAAGGGCGTTTTCTACAATCGCGACTTCTTGCGCACGATTGACGGGACCGGCGAAAAGCTGCTGCAACAACATCTCGAACTTGGTCGCGCGGTGATCGAAGGGGATGAGAAGCGGGCCGAAAAAGCGGCAAAGGATCACATCGACTTTGTTGAAGAATCATTCAAACTCGGGATCGAACAGCGGCGACGCGAAGCCATGGCCGAAAAGCGCCGGATACTGTCACGCTGACGGCTTTGCCACCCATTTGCCCTTCTGATTACGGGGCCAAAGTCCCCGAGGTGGCCGCGAACGGCACCTGTTTGGCGATTTCGCCCGGCGTCCAAACTTGCCCGATCCGGCTGTCAGATATCTTCTCCGGGCGGCTCCAGAAGGCCGCCTGGCTCCAACAAGGCCCGCTCGGACAGCCACGGGTTGAGCTCAAGCGCCTCGGACAGTGCTGCACGCGCGTCTTCCAGGCGTCTCAACCCCATCAGGGACAAAGCTCGCCCACTCAGCGCACCGATATGGTTTGGCGACATTTCGATCGTGACATTCAGGTCGCGCAATGCCGCGTCAAAATCCTGCCTCAGATAGTTTACGAAAGCACGCTGATTGTAGCCTTCGGCGTAATCCGGGCAATATTCGACAAGTTGGTTGAAATCGTCCAATGCGCCCGACAAATCCCACGCCTCTCGTCGCGCCATTCCTCGATCCAGCAGGGTCTGCGACCGGGCATCCGGCGCGTCTGTCCAAAGTTCCCACATTTTATTCGAGATGACCCGGGCGTCGCTTTGCGATTGCGCCTTTTGGACCTGCTTGATCAGCGAATCCACACCTTCGATATGATCCGGAGCCGTGGGGCATGTCTCGGCCATGGCCAAGCATGAACACGCGATCAGTAAAAACGTTGCAGCACAGGTTCGCATCACGAAACAAGGGTGGGCCATAATTCCACCGCGTCAAGGCTGATGTTCAAAACCGCCCAGCATACCGGTTTCCTTCACGGCCTCCATCGCAACAAAAGTTGAGGTATTGGCGACATGCGGCAGAGACGAGATCTTCTCGGCCAATACACGGCGGTATTCCGACATCGTGGCGGTGCGCACTTTCAGAAGATAGTCAAAATTGGACGCGATCATATGGGCCTGCTCGACCTCGGCGGTTTTGCGGACGGCTGCGTTGAACTCGGCCAGCGCCTTTTCGCGGGTATCGGTCAAACGCACCTCGACAAACGCGACGTGATCCAGCCCCAGCCGGATCGGATCCAGCATCGCCCGATAGCCCGTGATCACTCCGCTCGCCTCCAGCCGTTTGAGCCGCGCCTGCGTCGGAGATTTCGACAGCCCGATCTCGCGCGCAAGATCGGCCACCGAGATACGGCCGTCCTCGGCCAGAATCCTTAGAATCGACCGGTCAAACCGATCAAGATCAGGAAAACTCATTTGAACTGTCCGATGCCAAAAATTCAGGTCATTCTCCTTCAATTACATCAAACTCAGTCCGTTGTCCTGATTTTTCCGCATTATATTATCACAAAGACCGGAGGACATATGTCACACAGCCTGCGCACCCTCATCGATACTTCCACCTATGCCGATCAGTCGGCAGTTCTTGAGACACTGATCTCTCAGGCCAGCCTGACGGACACGGATCGCAGCGCCATCGGCGCCGCGGCTGCGCAGCTTGTGCGCGACATCCGGTCCAGCACTTCTCCGGGGTTGATGGAGGTGTTTCTGGCCGAATATGGCCTATCCACCGACGAAGGCATCGCCCTGATGTGTCTGGCCGAAGCGTTGCTGCGCGTGCCGGATGCCGACACAATTGACGCGCTGATCGAAGACAAGATCGCGCCCTCCGATTGGGGCAAGCATCTGGGGCAATCCTCGTCCTCGCTGGTGAATGCCTCGACATGGGCACTGATGTTGACCGGAAAGGTTCTGGACGAGGGCAAGGCGTCTCCGGTCGGGGCGCTGCGCGGTGCGATCAAGCGGTTGGGCGAGCCGGTGATCCGCACTGCCGTGGCGCACGCGATGAAAGAGATGGGCCGGCAGTTCGTTCTGGGGGAAACCATTCAGTCCGCCATGGACCGCGCACGCGGGATGGAGGAGAAAGGCTATACCTATTCCTACGACATGCTGGGCGAAGCAGCCCGAACCGAAGCGGACGCGGCGCGCTATCACCTGTCCTATTCCCGCGCCATCTCGGCCATTGCCGAGGCCTGCATCCATGACGACATCCGCGCCAACCCGGGCATTTCGGTAAAACTGTCCGCTCTGCACCCCCGTTATGAGCTGGCACAGGAACAGCGTGTGATGGACGAGCTGGTGCCGCGGCTGCGGGCGCTGGCCCTGCTGGCAAAGGCGGCCGGAATGGGCCTGAACGTCGATGCAGAAGAGGCGGATCGCCTGTCGCTGTCGTTGCAGGTGATAGAGGCGGTGATGTCCGACCCGGCCCTTGCCGGCTGGCACGGGTTTGGCATCGTGGTTCAGGCCTATGGCCCGCGCGCAGGCCTGGTACTGGATACGCTGTACGGCATGGCCGAACGTCACGATCGCCAGATTATGGTGCGATTGGTCAAGGGCGCCTATTGGGATACCGAAATCAAACGCGCGCAGGTCGAAGGGGTGGATGGCTTTCCCGTCTTCACGCACAAGGCGGCAACCGACGTCTCCTATATCGCCAATGCACGCAAACTGCTGGGCATGACCGATCGGATCTATCCGCAATTTGCCACGCACAACGCGCACACGGTCAGCGCCATCCTTCACATGGCCAAGGATCAACCGTTCGAGTTCCAGCGCCTGCACGGCATGGGCGAGACCTTGCATCAGATCGTGATGGGCAAGCAGAACACCCGGTGCCGCATCTATGCACCGGTGGGGGCGCATCGCGACTTGCTGGCTTATCTGGTTCGGCGCTTGTTGGAGAACGGTGCGAATTCATCCTTCGTCAACCAGATTGTGGACGAGGATGTGCCACCGGAAGTGGTCGCCGCCGATCCGTTTGTTGCGATCCGGACCCCTCCGCCCGCACTGCCGACCGGGCCGGAATTGTTCCAGCCTGAAAGACCGAATTCCAGGGGTTTTGACCTGCATCACACACCAACCCTGGATCAGATTGATGCGGCACGGGATCAGTTCCGCGCCCATCACTGGTATGCGCAACCCTTGCTGGCCGACGCGGCCAAACCCGATGCGGATGAGCCGGTGATCAATCCGGCACGGCCGCAGGACAGGCCCGGCGCGGTGGCCCCAGCCAGCGCGGCGGATGTGGAAATGGCACTGGCCTCGGCCAACCCCTGGGATGCCCCAGCTGCCGAACGCGCCCGCATCCTCAATGCCGCAGCCGATCTTTACGAAGCCCATTATGGCGAGTTGTTTGCCCTGCTGGCACGTGAGGCCGGGAAGTCGCTGCTTGATGCGGTGGCCGAACTGCGCGAGGCGGTGGATTTCCTGCGTTACTATGCAGCCAACATGCCCGATGCCGAACCCGCGGGGATTTTCACCTGCATCAGCCCGTGGAACTTCCCGCTGGCGATTTTCTCTGGGCAGATCTCTGCTGCGCTGGCAACCGGAAACGCAGTTCTGGCCAAGCCTGCGCCCCAGACGCCCCTGATCGCACATCGTGCCATTCAGCTTATGCACGAGGCGGGGGTACCACGCGATGTGCTGCAACTGTTGCCAGGTGGGCCCGCCGTGGGTGCGGCGCTGACGTCGGATCCGCGCGTCTCGGGCGTGGCCTTCACCGGGTCAACAGCCACCGCGCTGAAAATCCGTGCGGCGATGGCCGGATCCATGCGCCCCGGTACGCCGCTGATTGCGGAAACCGGCGGTCTGAATGCAATGATCGTCGACAGCACCGCCCTTCCCGAACAGGCCGTGCAGTCGATCATCGAAAGCGCCTTTCAGTCGGCGGGCCAGCGCTGTTCCGCCCTGCGCTGCCTGTATTTGCAGGAAGACATCGCCGATGACGTTCTGACCATGCTCAAAGGGGCGATGGATGCGCTGTCGGTCGGCGACCCCTGGCTTTTGTCGACGGATTGCGGACCGGTGATCGACGAACAGGCCCGCCAGGGCATCGCCGAGCATGTGACCAAGGCGCGCCACGAAGGGCGGGTGCTGAAAGAGCTTCCGTTGCCGCCCGAAGGTATCTTTGTTGCTCCGACACTGATCGAGATCCCCGGCATCGCCGCGCTGGAACGCGAGGTGTTCGGCCCGGTGCTGCACGTCGCCCGGTTCAAGTCGCAAGAGATCGACAAGATCATCGCCGATATCAACGCCACCGGATACGGCCTGACCTTTGGTCTGCACACCCGCATCGACGACCGTGTGCAGCATGTGACCGAGGCGATCCATGCGGGCAACATCTATGTGAACCGCAATCAGATCGGCGCCATCGTCGGGTCTCAGCCCTTTGGTGGCGAAGGATTGTCAGGCACGGGCCCCAAGGCGGGCGGGCCGAACTACATGATCCGGTTCTGCGCTCCCGACCGTCAAAGCACGGCGGATACCTGGGGCGCCGTGGCTGATCTGCCTGCGGCACAAGGTCAACCTGCGCAGGTCAAAACCCGGTCCCTGCCCGGCCCGACCGGTGAATCAAACCGCCTGAGCGAGTATCCCCGTCCGCCTCTTCTGTGCTTGGGACCCGGAGAGGCCGCAGCGCGTGCGCAGGCCGATGCTGTACTCGCGCTGGGTGGCACCGCCATTCAGGCGACCGGGATGCTTGACCTGCACCGGTTGGAAAACCTGACCGGCATTTCGGGCGTGTTTTGGTGGGGAGATGACGAAACAGCGCGGCTGATCGAACAGCATCTGGCGCGCCGCGACGGCCCGATTCTGCCGCTTATACCCGGCAAGCCCGACCGCGCGCGTGTTCTGGGTGAACGCCATGTCTGCGTGGACACGACCGCGGCGGGCGGAAACGCAGCTTTGTTGGGAGGTGCGGCATAAGCTTGCCTTGACGCTGGACGCACAAAAGCCCAGCGTCACGGCATGTTTCCGATCCGCGACCATAACCCCTCGGGGCGCACACCTTATGTTGTCTATGCCTTGCTGGCGGCCAATACCCTGATATTCCTCAGCTATGCGGGGATCATGGATGATGGGCCACGGATCGGCAGGCTGTTTTTCGACTACGCCATCATCCCGGCGCGGGTCAGCGACGGGTTCGGACTGGAAACCCTCGTGACATCCATGTTCCTGCACGGGGGGTGGATGCACTTGGCGGGCAACATGCTGTTTCTTTGGATCTTCGGTGACAATCTGGAAGACGAGATGGGCCATCTGCCCTTCCTGCTGTTTTACATGGCGGCTGGAATCGGCGCGGGCCTGATTCACGTCATCACCGGGCCCGAGTCCCAAGTTCCCACTGTTGGGGCCTCGGGCGCGATTGCGGGCGTGATGGGCGGGTATCTGTTGCTGTTCCCGAAAGCACGGGTGGATATCCTGCTGATCCTGATCGTCTATTTCAGGGTCTTTACCATTCCCGCCTTCATCATGCTGGGCGTCTGGCTGGCGATACAGTTCTTTGGCAGCGTCACCAGCAATCCGGACGAAGGCGGCATCGCCTATTGGGCCCATACCGGAGGGTTTGCCGTTGGCCTGTTCCTGTGCATACCGCTGTGGCTGAGACGCGGCGGAATTCAGTTCTGGGATCGCACCCATGGACACCCGCCCCACCCGGAGGCGAAGTACAAGCTGTCACAATCCCGCATTCCGCGCGTTCCGCGCCGCTAAAGCTGGTTCAAAGGGCGCCTAGCCCCGGATCACCTTGGCGAACTGATCGAAGATCGGTTCGTTCGAACAGATCACTTCACCATCTTCCAGCACGTTGCCTTCAGGGTTCAGCGCCTGCACGAAACCGCCAGCCTCTTTGACGATGATCACACCGGCGGCCAGATCCCAAGCATTCAGGCGGCGTTCCCAAAAGCCTTCGTATCGGCCTGCGGCCACGTATGCCATATCCAGCGCGGCGGCGCCCCAACGACGCACACCGGCGCAGGCGGGCATCAGACGCGCCAGATCCTGCAAAGTCGCAGGCAGATCCGAGCGGCCACCAAAGGGCAAACCGGTCGCGAAGACCGATTCAATCATGCGATGACGACCCGACACGCGAATACGGGTGTCGTTCATCCAGGCGCCCTCACCCTTTTCAGCAAAGAACATCTCGTCCTTGGCGGCGTCATAGATCACGCCGGCAACGATCTTGCCCTTGTGTTCCAGTGCTATGGAAATCGCCCAATGCGGCAGGCCGTGCAGGAAATTGGTGGTGCCGTCCAGCGGATCGACGATCCAGCGGCGGGTCGGATCCTCGCCATCGATGGAGCCGCCCTCTTCGGCCAGCCAGCCATAGGTCGGCCGTGCGCCCAGCAGCTCTTCTTTCAGGATGGCTTCGGCGGCGATGTCGGCCTTCGAGACGAAATCACCAGCGCCTTTCATCGACACCTGCAGATTCTCGACTTCACGGAAATCCTTAACCAAAGAACGCCCCGCCTTGCGCGCGGCCTTGATCATGATGTTGAGATTTGCGCTGCCAACCATTGTCAAAAGGCTCCTGTCCGGTCAAACCGCGCGTATACTGCCGCAATGCGCCCTTGCCAAGAGGAATGATGCGCATAACAGACCCGCAGGAAACGCCGTTACTGGGATTGCAGCTTGCGCGCTTCTTCCCGGGCCAGTTTCACCAGTTCCTGCACAAAGGGTTTCTCCAGATCTTCCGACCGGACCGCGGCATAGAGACGCCGTGTAATACCCTCTTTCGTCAAGGGTCTGGTGACGTAGTCCGAGTTGTATTTGACCTCGCGCACGACCCAATCCGGCAGCACTGAAATGCCCCGGTTCGATGCAACCAGCAGCAGAATGACGGCGGTCAGTTCCACCTGCCGGATCGTTGCAGGCTCAACCCGTGCCGGGATCAACAGCTGGCTGAACACATCCAGACGCGTGCGTTCCACCGGATAGGTGATCAGGGTCTGGCCGCGAAAATCCTCGGCCTCGACAAAGCCTTTCTTGGCCAGGGGATGGGTCGAAGCGGCCACAAACACCGCGTTATAATCAAAAAGTTCGACAAATTCGACGCCCGGCAGGTCTTCGGGATCGGACGAGACCACCAGATCGACCTCTTCCTTCTGCAAGGCCGGAAGCGCGTCGAAGGCCAGACCGGGGCGGATATCGACATCGACGTCACCCCAAGATTTCCTGAAGGATTCGAGCACCGGGAACAGCCATTCGAAACAGGCGTGGCATTCAATGGCTATGTGCATCCGCCCTGTGCGCCCGTCCCGCAGCGAAGAAAATTCATTCTGGGCGGCTTCGACCTGCGGCAGGATCTGCTCGGCCAATCGCAACAGGCGCAAACCGGCAGCCGACAGTTTCATGGGTTTGGAGCGGCGCAGAAACAGCTCGACCCCGGCCTGATCCTCCAACCCTTTGATTTGATGGCTCAATGCGGACTGGGTGATGTTCAACTGATCCGCAGCGCGGGCCAGCCCGCCGCATTCATGGATCGCCTTGATGGTGCGCAGGTGCCGGAATTCAATATGCATTTCAAACAGCATTCATGTTGTTGTTGAGTAATATGAGTTTGTTTCACAATGCTTGCCATGGCACAAGAGGCTCAGTTGATCCAGTGAGGCCACAATGTCCAAACCTGAAATTTCCTTCGAGTTCTTTCCGCCCAAAACTCTGGAAGCCTCTTTCCGCCTTTGGGACACGGTCCAGACATTGGCCCCTTTGGATCCCCGCTTTGTTTCCGTCACCTACGGCGCTGGTGGCACGACGCGTGAACTGACACGCGACGCGGTTTCGACCCTGCACAAGTCATCGGGCCTGAACGTGGCCGCTCATCTGACCTGTGTCGATGCTTCGCGGCAGGAAACGCTGGAGATCGCAGACACCTTTGCCCGCGCCGGCGTGCAGGACATCGTCGCCCTGCGCGGCGACCCGCCAAAGGGTCAGGACAAGTTTGTGCCGCACCCCGACGGGTTTTCCAGTTCAGTCGAACTGATCGAGGCTCTGGCCGAAACCGAAATGTTCAGCATCCGTGTCGGGGCCTATCCCGACACCCATCCCGAGGCTGCAAACATGGCTGCGGATGTGGACTGGCTGAAGGCCAAGCTGGACGCAGGCGCAGACGAAGCGCTGACACAGTTCTTCTTCGAAGCCGAAACCTTTTTTCGGTTCCGCGATGCTTGCGCCAAGGCCGGTATCGACAAACCGATCGTGCCTGGTATCTTGCCGATCGAGAACTGGGCAGGTGCTCGCAACTTCGCCAAGCGCTGTGGCACGCATATTCCCCTGTGGGTCGAACAGGCGTTTGAAAAGGCGGTGCGCGACGAGCGTGAGGATCTGTTGGCCACGGCAATCTGCACAGAGCTGTGTTCAGACCTGATCGAAGGCGGCGTGGACAAGCTGCACTTCTATACACTGAACCGTCCCGAACTGACGCGCGATGTCTGCTTTGCACTGGGCATTACACCGAGCGTTGAGTTGGAAAACGTCGCCTGACTTTCAAAAAACCCAATGATTCGCCCGGGTTACGTTTACGCCCGGGCGTTTGTCGTTTCAGAAGATGTGCACTGTTTCACAACCCCGCCCCTGAAACGGCGCCTTTGAGGGACAATTGAATCTCAGCATCGCGATTGTTGTCCCCAGCCCGGCAAATCATCCCAGAAATTTGACAAAACTATGACTGTGACCACACTGGTTCTGTGTAGTTTGTAAAGAGTGTTTTGAGTATGGAACCTGTCGATAAAGTGCGGGCGCGCGCGGATGCGTTGGCGGATCTGGGGTTGAGTCCCTGCGCCGGTTCCCAAGAGATCAGGGACGCCTGGAGGCAGATCGCCTTCCATTCACATCCCGATCACAAGGATGGGGACAGTTCCGGTTTTTCGCGCGCCAAAGCGGCATATGATTTTCTGCGCAAGGAAGGGTTGGTTACAAAAGGTGGTGCCAGTTCCGGCCCTCCGCAACCACGCCGACCCCGCTTGAAAAAGCGCATCATCGAACTTCCGCTGGAGGATATCGCCGCCTGCAAGGCGATGCTGAATCCCGACCAGAGGTTGCCACAAATGCCGGATGAAGCGGATGTTCAGGACAGATCTGATGCATGTGTCTCGGATCACGTTCCCGACGCGGTCGGGTGTTACGGGCGGCATCTGACCTATTTTGTCACCACGCCCGTGCATCATGGGGCAAATCGCGTGGCCTTGCCAACGACCGTCCTGACCAACGCGCGCCACACCGAGGCTGAAATTCTGAGCTTTCAGTCAAAAGACACCGGCGCCGGAGAAGTCATCATCCCCGATACGATCCGCGAACGGAAGTTTCCGGGCGCCAAGAGCGTGCGGATCAGGTTTGATGCCGATCAGGATATTCGGGATCAATTCTGGCTTGCGGGGTAACGGCCTGGGCCCGGCTGAACCAGCCGGGCCCTGATCTTGTGTTGCCGGATCAGTTTGCGATCGGGCCTTCAGACGTAAATTTCGGGATCACATTGGTAGAAGCGTCGCTTGGTTCGATACCGGGCCAGTTTCCTTCGGCAAGATTGATATTGCCTGGAATGTCTTCCTCGAAAAATCCGACGACCACGTCGGTGATGTTGAGATACAGCTTGTCATCCACGATCCGCCACAGGTTCGGATTTGCCGGAACCTTGCCACCACGCGACACGCCGTAAGCGCAGTGCCCATCATATTGCGGCGCGTAGTATGCTGGGTTTTCAAGAAATTTGTCGCGGTTTTCCTCGGTCGCAAAAGCCCAGGTCGCACCGTTGTATTCGGCGGTGATGTTGGCATTTCCGCGCACACCTTCGGGCTGCGACTGGCCCACCGGCATCTGATCCAGGCTGCGATAGGCAACGACATCATAACCCGAAACAGCAAAACCTGTACCGTCGATATATTGAGGGCCGGCCAAAGCCGGAACCGCCAGCGCTATGGCCGCAGCGAGTGTCAATGCAAAGCGTTTCATGTCGTTCATCCTTTTCGGGTCAACTAAGTCCGTGATGCCTTGCGGCAGGTCTGACAGGACAATATGCGATTCCCAAGCGCTGCGTAGTCCCCCTAACGCCGCTGTGACCCGACACGAGAAAACGTGAGAGTTTGGCGGCGGATTGTTACAGAATACGCCAGTTGAGTGGGGTTGGACTCGGCGGTTTGCAATATTAGCTGTATGGCAGCCCTGACATAGGCAAGAAAGGCAAGAGATGAGCGACCAACCCTCCTATACCCCTCCAACGGTCTGGACCTGGGACAGTAAAAGTGGCGGACAATTCGCCAACATCAACCGACCGATCGCCGGAGCGACCCATGACAAGGACTTGCCCGTCGGACAGCATCCTCTTCAGCTGTACTCGCTCGCGACACCCAATGGCGTGAAAGTCACGGTGATGCTGGAAGAGCTGCTGGCACTTGGTCATGAAGGCGCTGAATACAACGCCTGGCTGATCAACATCGGAGAAGGCGATCAATTCAGCTCGGGCTTTGTCGAGGCCAACCCGAACTCGAAAATCCCCGCGCTTTGGGATCGGTCGGGCGACAAACCTGTTCGTGTTTTTGAAAGCGCCTCGATCCTGTTCCATCTGGCCGAAAAGTTCGGCGCGTTTCTGCCGGCATCCGGCCCCGAGCGAACCGAGGTGATGAACTGGGTGTTCTGGCAGATGGGCAGCGCGCCGTATCTGGGCGGTGGATTCGGGCATTTCTACGCCTATGCACCCGAGAAATGGGAATACCCGATCAACCGTTTCGCTATGGAGACCAAGCGCCAACTGGATGTTCTGGATCGTGAACTGGCGGAGAAAACCTTCATCGCGGGCGAAGACTATTCCATCGCCGACATGGCGATTTGGCCCTGGTATGGCCAGTTGGTTCTGGGCCGCCTTTACAGCGCGGCAGAGTTCTTGGACGTGGAATCCTACAAGAACGTCATGCGATGGGCCAAGGCTATCGACGCGCGCCCTGCGGTTCAGCGCGGCCGCATGGTCAACCGCGCCTTTGGCGAGCCGCACACGCAGCTTCACGAACGCCACGACGCCAGCGATTTCGAAACCCGCACGCAGGACAAGTTGGAAGCAGCGGCGGAATAAACACATCCCGGGCGCAACGACACGCGGTGCAGCTTGCGCCGCGTGTTTGCGTTTGGATGGTTATTTCAGAATGGGTGGGTTGTCCGGATTGCTGCCGGGGGCTTCGCGGACCGCTTCGGCAATTTGCGGCTGGGGCAGATCAAACCGAAGGCCCACCTTGGCCAGAAGCGCGGCGGCGGCCTCGCTTGCGGTGAAAAACCCGACATCCATTGCGCCTGCCTCGATCCCGGAAAAGGTCAGCGCCTCGGACGCGGCCTTGGCCAAAGCGGGCTCGGCCCCTTCAATCGCATCGACAAATCCCAACAGATGGCCCTGCGCGCCCGATTTGGACTTGGTGGCAACCAGATAGGCTGCGCTGGCAAGTCCGCCCGCCGTCGCCAGTTTCGCATCCAGTGCGGTCAGCAGGTTCTGCGGCAGACCGGCAGGGGGCAAAAACTCGGCAAGCTCTTCCTCGACCTCTTGCGGGCTGTGTTGCAACGTTTCAGCCAACCATTCCAAGGCTTCTGCAGGGACCAGCATCGAAGATGGCGCAGTCTCCAGGTTCAAACCAAGCCCGATGCCCTGCCCCGACAGCATCCCCGAAAGCACCCGCCCCGACAGCGCCACATAAGGCACGGGCCGCCCGGCAAACTGCGCCAGCCGGTCCTCACGATCAAAGGCCAGAACAAAGCGCCCGTCAGCCACATCGAACAATTCGGGCGAGATATTTTCGTCCCGCGCTTCTTCGGTCAGCATCAGAAACAGCTCGCTATCGGCAAGCCGTTCAAAGAAACGCAGACGGGCGGCATCACTTGTCGGGTCCGCCTGCATCGCGGCATGCGCAGTGTCCAACGCCGTGGATTCAGTCATTCAGCACCTCTTGGACCCGTGTACGCAAAACAGGCAGCAGTTCAGCCTCGAACCACGGGTTTTTCTTCAACCATGCCGTATTGCGCCAGGACGGGTGAGGCAAGGCAAAGACCCGCGGCGCATGGTCCCGCCAGTTGCGAACGGTGTCCGTCACCGACCCGCGCGCGCCAAGATGAAACTTGTGTGCATGACCTCCAACCAACACGGTCAGCGGCACACGCCCCAGGTCCTGCATCACCCGGTCGTGCCAGGTCTTGCGGCAAATCGCAGGTGGCGGAAGATCAGCATTGCGCGCATCATACCCAGGAAAGCAGAACGCCATCGGTACGATCGAAACACGGTCGCGATCGTAAAAAACCGACTCACCAATCCCCAGCCAGTGCCGCAGCCTGTCGCCGGACGGGTCGGTGAAGGGCCGCCCCGACTCGTGCACACGGGCGCCCGGTGCCTGCCCCGCGACAAGGATCGGTGTTCCGGGGCGGAACCAGACCACCGGGCGCGGCTCGTGTGCGGTTTCTGTTTGCGCGAACCTGTCGGCACACAAGCGGCAGGCGCGGATTTCCTGACGTAACGCGTTCATCTGATCCTGAAGGCCGCTGCCCATCCGGTCTGTTGTTGGCTGCCAAAACAGATAATAACGACCTGACGCGGCACCAAGTGACCGATAACCTTTGCTGCACCCAATCAGACATTCATGCGCGCAACCGGACCGCATTGATCATTTGTTTCATAATTCGACATAATGTAGCCAACATGGGACGGTAAAAAATACCCTTTCTGGCCGCCCGCAAGTGCGACAACACGAACGAAACGAGCAGCAGACCCCGAATGCTAGAATTCGACAACGTCAGCAAATCCTTCTGGACCGGAACGCGCCGCAAGGTGATTCTGGATCGGGTCTCGTTTCGGGTCGAACTGGGCACCTCACTGGGCGTTCTGGCCCCGAACGGAACCGGAAAAACCACGTTGATCAACATGATGGCCGGCCTGGAGAAACCCGACGAAGGCGTGGTCCGTCGCGAATGCCGGGTTTCTTTCCCCATGGGGTTCACCGGTGGCGTGTCGGGAAAACTGTCAGCGCTTGAGAACGCGCGCTACATCGCCAAGATCTACGGTATGGACCCCGACTATATCGAGGCCTACTGCAAATGGCTCTGCGGTCTGGGCGAATATTTCGACCAGCCCCTTGCCACTTACTCCTCTGGGATGAGGGCGCGTTTCACCTTTTCTTTGATGCTGGCGCTGGACTTTGACATGTATCTCATCGACGAAGGGATGCCGGCAACAACAGATGTCGAATTCAACGAAAAGGCAGGGGCGATCCTGAAGGAAAGGTTGCGCACGACGACTTTGGTGATCGTATCGCACAGCCCGTCCGTGTTGGAGAAATTCGCCCAGAAAGCGGCCGTACTTCTGGACGGGCAATTGTATATGTTTGACTCCTTGGAAGAGGCAAAGCAGCTTTATGACTACGAAACCCAAGGTTAGAAAATACAACTGGCGCCGCAGACGCCAGACGGAAAGTTCGGCCGAGGCGCGATCGGACGCCATCTCGCGTATTCGCAACGCGACGCAGGGCCCCGAGGCCGCCGGCGAAGCGCAGCCCGGCACGCAGCTGGATGACATCAAGCGCGAAGGCCTGACGGGCCGTCAATTGCGTATCGCACGACGTCTGGCGCAGAAACATGGTCTGGCCGCGACGTCGGACTATGACGCGGTGCGATTGCTGCGCAAAAAGGGCATCGACCCCTTCCAGCGCACCAATCTTCTGGACCTTGCCGCCGCAAGGCCGTCGGACGAGGGTGACAAACCCAAGGACAGGATCAACGTTCAACTGCCGCAGGCCATGGGTGCAGAGAAAACAAACCTGCCCGGGCCCGAGCTCAGCCCGGCTGAGCGGCGCAATTTTGAAATTGGCCAAATCCAAAAAGACATCGCCCGTCGTCGCAAGCGTAAATTGTTTGGACTGTTTGCGCGTCTGGCGGCCTTTGTGTTCCTGCCGACCTTCATTGTCGGCTTCTATTTCTACCGCATCGCCACGCCGATGTATGCCAGCGATTCCGAATTCCTGATCCTGCAAGCGGATGGCGGACCGGGCAATATCGGCGGTCTTCTTGCCGGTACGCAATTCGCCACCACGCAGGATTCGATCTCGGTTCAGTCCTTTCTGGAATCGAAAGAAGCTTTGCTGTTGCTGGACCGCGATGCCGGGTTTTCTGATGTCTTCAAGCAGGAATGGATCGACCCTATTCAAAGACTGGCACCGGACGCCTCGCTTGAAGACGCCTATAAGCTGTTCAAACGCATGATCACCATCGGCTATGACCCGACCGAAGGGGTCATTCGGATGGAGGTTGCCGCCCCCGACGCGCAGACATCGACCGAATTTTCCGAGCGCCTGATCTCTTATGCCGAAGACAGGGTGAATGCCTTGTCCGGAAAAAAACGTGAAGACCAGATGCGCGACGCGCTGCAAAGTTTCGAAGCGGCGCAGGAAGCGCGCAGGCAGGCTCAGGAAGAGTTGATCGAGCTTCAGCTTCAGGGCGCGGTTCTTGACCCCGAAAACGTCATTGCCAGCCTGCGTGCCCGCATCAACGAAATCGAAATACTGGTTCAGGACAAAGAGCTTGAGCTCGCCGCGCTTCAGGACAACCTGCGCCCGAACAAGGCAAAGGTTGATGGCGTCAAGGCAGATATCGCCCGCCTGGAAAAAGTTCTGAGAGAACTGAATGCCGAGATGCAGGATGCCTCGGACGGCGAAAACTCGCTGGCGCGGCTGAGCGTGCGTATCCAGATCGCGCAGGCGGACCTGGCGGCGCGTGACATGATGCTGCAAACGGCAATGCAGCAAATGGAAGCGACCCGGTCCGAAGCCAACCGGCAGGTGCGCTATCTGACCGTCTCGGTCAACCCCGTTCCCAGTCAGGAACCCAGTTATCCGCGCAAGTTCGAAAATACGATTTTGGCATTCCTGTTGTTTGCTGGTATCTACCTGATGATCTCGCTTACCGCGTCGGTCCTTCGTGAACAGGTATCCTCATAAAACTCATGAAACATGTTAAAATCTCCGACCTGACAGTCGGCAACGACCTTCCGCTGACCATCATAGCTGGGCCATGTCAGCTTGAAACGGCAGACCATGCGCAGATGATTGCGGGCAAGATGAAAGAAGCCTGCGACGCAGCCGGGGCGCAATACGTCTTCAAGGCGTCTTATGACAAGGCGAACCGAACATCCCTGTCGGGCAAGCGTGGCATGGGCATCGATGCGGGGCTGAACGTACTGGATGACATCCGCAAAACGATGGGTATCCCGGTTCTGACCGATGTTCATACCGAAGCGCAATGCGCCATCGCCGCCGAGGCGGTGGACGTTCTGCAAATTCCGGCATTCCTGTGCCGTCAGACGGACATGCTGCTGGCGGCCGGGAACACCGGCAAAGCGGTCAATGTGAAAAAGGGGCAATTCCTTGCACCCTGGGAAATGACCAACATCGTCGACAAAATCGAAAGCACCGGAAATCAGAATATCCTGCTGACCGAACGCGGCACCTCATTTGGCTACAACACGCTGGTTGCCGATATGCGTGCGCTGCCCCAAATGGCGAAAACCGGGTATCCGGTGGTGATGGACGCCACCCATTCCGTGCAGCAACCCGGAGGCAAGGGCGGGTCTTCGGGCGGACAACGCGAATTTGCACCGGTAATGGCCCGCGCCGCCGTTTCTCTGGGTGTTGGGGCCGTGTTCATCGAAACCCATCAGGACCCGGACTCGGCCCCATCGGACGGGCCAAATATGATCCCGCTCGACCAGATGCCCCAACTTGTTGACACATTGATGCGATTTGATGCGCTTGCTAAAGCGAATCCGATACAGATTTAACGATTGAGACTTGTTATGATCAAACCCCTCACCGAGGTAACACCCAACAGCTGGAACTTTCTGCGCGACGCGATGATCACGCCCACCGGGTTCCGTGAATACGATGCCCGTTGGAAATATCCTGAAGAGATCAACCTGCCCGGCATGACCGCACTTGGGCTGGGGCTTGGCACACAGATGCACAGGCGCGGGATCGAGCCTGTGATCGCAGTCGGCAACGACTATCGCGACTATTCACTGGCGATCAAGAATGCCCTGATGCTGGGCCTGATGCAGGCTGGTATCCGTGTCAAAGACATCGGCCCGGCCCTCAGCCCCATGGCCTATTTTGCGCAGTTCCATCTGGATGTGCCCGCAGTGGCCATGGTCACCGCCAGCCACAACCCGAACGGCTGGACCGGGGTCAAAATGGGATTTGACCGCCCGCTGACCCATGGCCCGGATGAAATGTCGGAACTGCGGGACATCGTACTGAACGGCGAGGGCGTCGCGCGCGAAGGCGGCTCGTACGAGTTCGTCGATGGCGTCAAAGAGGCCTATATCGACGATCTGGTCGGCGATTTCAAAATGTCCCGCCCGCTGAAAGTGGTTTGCGCAACCGGGAATGGTACGGCTTCGGCCTTTGCGCCCGAGATTTTCGAACGGATCGGGGTTGAGCTCGTGCCCAGCCATAACCGGCTGGACTATACGTTCCCCAACTACAACCCGAACCCGGAAGCCATGGAGATGTTGCACGACATGGCCGCCACGGTGAAATCCAGCGGTGCCGATCTGGCGCTTGGGTTTGACGGTGACGGAGACCGCTGCGGCGTCGTCGATGATGAGGGTGAGGAGATCTTTGCCGACAAGGTTGGCGTGATCATGGCGCGTGATCTGGCCAAGCTTCACCCCGGATCGACCTTTGTTGCGGATGTGAAATCCACCGGTCTGTTTGCCAGCGACCCCGAGTTGCAGGCCCTGGGCGTCAATGCCGATTACTGGAAGACCGGCCACAGCCACATGAAGCGCCGCGTCAAGGAAATCGGGGCACTGGCAGGGTTCGAAAAATCAGGCCACTACTTTCTGGCCGAACCGATCGGGCGTGGATACGACTGTGGAATGCGTGTCGCAGTCGAAATCTGCAAACTGATGGACCGCAACCCGGGCAAAAGCATGTCGGACCTGCGCAAGGCCCTGCCCAAGACCTGGTCCACCCCCACGATGTCGCCCCACGCCGCCGATACCGAGAAATATGAAATCCTTCAGCGGCTGGTCGACAAGCTGGTCGCCAAGGGAGATGCGGGCGAAACACTCGCTGGCCGCGCAATCAAAGAAGTGGTCACGGTGAACGGCGCACGCGTGATTCTGGACAACGGAAGCTGGGGCCTGGTGCGGGCTTCGTCCAATACCCCCAATCTGGTCGTCGTCTGTGAAAGCAGCGAAAGCGAGGCAGAGATGCGCGCCATCTTCGCGGACATTGACGCCGTCATCCGAACCGAGCCCGGTGTCGGCGATTACGACCAAACCATCTGAACACAACTGCTTGGGGCATATCACGATGCCCCAAGCACGATGGTTGCTCAGTCGCCGCCGAATAATTTGAGCAGACCTTTTTTTGCCTCTTCTTCAAGTTTATTCTTGATGGCGTCTTCGATCTGATCACTGTCGGTGATCGTCGTATCCAATTCGTTGCCGACCTTTTCAAAAACCTTCTGTTTGGCGTCGTCTTCTAGTTCCTTGACCTTCACATCCGCGGCCGCCTCGATCACCTTGGTCAGGTCCGGCTTGATCGCCGGATCGCTCCAGGGGCCTTTGATGTGAACGGGAACCGATATCCCCTGCCCGGAATTGGCACGCAGCGCCACGGGCGTGAACAGATAGTCGATGTTTCGAGCTCCCAGATCCACTGTACCGGTGCCATCTGCGCGGAAATTCTTCAGTGACATGAGCAGGTCGCTGTTCGTCAACACGCCCTGGTCGATGGTGAAACTGGCCGTCAGGCTGTTGAACACGGTGGTTCCGCCTGATCCGGTGCCCTGCCCCATCAATCGGTCCAGATCGAGCCCGGAAATCACTCCGGGACCGACATCCAAGTTTCCCTTGCCGCTGAGGGACCGCATGATCTGATCCTCGGATTGGCCGACGCCCAGAAACTCAAACGCTCCCGCAGCGGTTCCCGACAGGCGTTTGACCCCGGCCATCGTGGTCAGTGCCTGTTTCAGATCGATCCCGGTGGCGGTCACGTTGCCGCCGACAGACAGGCCGTTGCGGTTGTTGGCCACCACCTGACCGTGCAACTGACCCGCAAACAGCGTGGCCGGGTGCATTTCCAGAACGGCCCGCGACCGATCCAGCGACAGGGTCAGGTCACTTTTGCCGAACGTCATTCCGGGCACGGCGATCGAGTTGGCCGTCAGGCGAATCTTACCGTTCGCCAAGGCCAGAGCGGACGCGTCGATAGACTCCTTCGACCACCCCTCAGGTGCAGGAGCGTTTGCCTGAGACGTGCCGCTTGGGGCAGAACCCGTTTCGGAAATCCGCGACAGATCCAGATCACCGGCATCCAGACGGGCCACGAGACGCGGCGGGTCCGAGATGGTGATATCCGCCTCGCCCACAAACCGGTTGTCATCCAATTGCGCAACCATGTTCCGCATGGAAATCCGACCGTCCTGCGTATACGTCATATGCGCTGAAATGTCGGCGATTTTGCCCAATCCGGGCGGTACGGATGTGCCAACCTGACCGAAGGCGGCAAGCATCCTTTCGGTGTTCCGCGTTACGACCTTGGTGGTTCCATCCATTTCACCCGCAAGATTGACGCGCCCGTCAAATCCGATCTCTCCGCCCGGGGCCGCCAAAGCCAGTTCCAGATCAGTCACTGACCCGGCGGCAAATGCCGGTAAGTCCGGGATTTTCAGGTCAACCTGAACCGCTCCTCCAGGCACTGGCATGGCGGCCTCCATCACCAACGGGGCCGCCACCTCGGGCCAGCTTGCAGATAGCGTCACGCCCGAGAAATCCATCTGCGTCGAACCATTTTCCACGTAAATCAGCCGTGCATTTGTCAGCTCCAGCTGATCCAGCGTGACCTGCCCCGAGGGCTCAGCCGGCGTGGGCCCCCCGGTCGCGACCGCAGTTGTCGCGGTTGTCGGGGCGCTCAACTCCCAATTGCCGCGCCCATCTGATCGTTCCAACCGCAACACGGGATTGTCTGCAAAAACTCGTTTTATCCGCAGATCCCCATTCAACAGCCCGGCAGCGTCCACTCCGACGGCCAGGCTATCCGCGCTGAGCATCGGCTCCGGTCCGGCCCAGCTTGCGTTGCCGAAATGCACCGGTCCGGTTTCCATCCCGACCACCGGCCAGAAGGAAATGCGCACATCACCGGTCAGCGTCAGATCACGCCCGGTCTGGGCCTTGACCTGCTCGGCCAGAATCGCGGCAAGCTTTTCCCCCGGCATCAGTAACAGTGCGCCAATGATCAACGCGATCACGGCGACAACGATAAACAGGATGCGCATCAGCCATTTCATATTCTGCTCTCCGCCTTTTGGCTTGTCATTGCCGTGATCATTCAAATCACGCATCACATTTGCAAGGGCAAGCTTTCCCGACTATATGCCGCGCATGACGACAAACCCGCCGAACCTCCGCCCCGACCTGGCACCTTCTGCCCGGATCACCGAGACACCCCAATCGAACCAGCCGACCATCGGCATGGTGTCGTTGGGCTGCCCGAAGGCGTTGGTCGACAGTGAACGCATTCTGACCCGGCTACGTGCCGAAGGATACGGCATTTCGCCAGATTATGCCGGGGCCGATGCTGTCATCGTGAACACCTGCGGGTTCCTCGACAGCGCCAAAGCGGAATCGCTGGACGCGATCGGAGAGGCGCTGGTGGAAAACGGCAAAGTCATCGTGACCGGCTGTCTGGGGGCCGAGCCGGATTACATTCGCGAACATCACCCCCGCATCATGGCTGTCACCGGCCCACACCAATACGAGCAGGTGCTGGATGCGGTGCATGCCGCCGTGCCCCCCGATCCTGATCCTTTCGTGGACCTGTTGCCCGCCAGCAGCGTGCAGTTGACGCCGCGCCATTACAGCTATCTGAAAATTTCCGAAGGCTGCAACCACAAGTGCAAGTTCTGCATCATCCCCGACATGCGCGGAAAACTGGCCAGCCGCCCGGCGCATGCGGTTCTGCGCGAGGCGGAAAAGCTGGTGCAAAACGGCGTGCGTGAGCTGCTGGTGATTTCGCAGGACACCTCGGCCTATGGGCTGGACCGGAAATACGACATCAACCCGTGGAAAGATGGTGAAGTGCGCAGCCATATCACCGATCTGGCGCGCGAGCTGGGGCAGCTCGATGCCTGGGTGCGGCTGCACTATGTGTATCCCTATCCGCATGTGCGAGACCTGATTCCGCTGATGGCGGATGCCGGGTGCAACGTGCTGCCTTATCTGGATATCCCGTTTCAACACGCCCACCCGGATGTGCTGAAACGCATGGCCCGCCCGGCCGCGTCGGCCAGAACGTTGGATGAAATCAAGGCCTGGCGCGCGATCTGCCCGGATATCACCCTGCGATCGACCTTTATCGTCGGCTATCCGGGCGAGACGGAGTCGGAATTCCAGACCCTGCTGGATTGGATGGACGAGGCTCAACTGGATCGGGTCGGGTGTTTTCAGTATGAAAACGTCGATGGCGCGCGGTCAAATGACCTGCCCGATCAAGTTCCGGCCGAAATCAAGCAGGAACGCTGGGATCGCTTCATGGAAAAGGCACAGGCGATCTCGGAGGCCAAGTTGCGGGCAAAGGTCGGACAGACGCTTGAGGTGATCGTGGACGAGGTCGATCACGAGGCCGCCACCTGCCGCACCAAAGCAGACGCGCCCGAGATCGACGGCAACCTGTTCATCGATGAGGGGTTCGAAAACCTCAAGCCCGGTGACATCGTCACGGTCGAAGTGGACGAGGCCGGAGAATACGATTTGTGGGGCAAGCCTGTCTAAGGTCCGACACCGCGTCGAGCACACGGCATATGGGCAAAGCGTGAACCGAGTTTATTGGCCGAACACGCGGTCAGACCCGATCTTGGACTGAAAGCCAATCATGGAGGTTTTCATGTCTCGTATCTTCAAGCTTGGCCTGAATTGCGTGGTTTTCCTGATGGCCGCGCATTTCGTGGCCACTCCCGGGTACGCCCAGCCTACACAGGTCGGCTCTGCCGGATTCATTACGGTTGGCGGCAAACATCTAAGCTTTCACAAAAACGGCCGTCACAAGATAAACCGGTATTACGTGGCCCCGAAGGCCAAGTCACATGTCAAGCGGCCCAAGGCGCATATCAAAAAGCCGGCCCCTGTTTATCGATACACCGCTCCCAAACGGCGTGTCCTCGGGCATATCCCCTACAGGTCGGTCAAACGACAGAAATTCAAGTCATTCAAGTTCAAGCATACCTACGGCTTCAAAAGGCACTAAACAGGGTTCACGCAACGCGAAGAACGCAACCTGTCCGATAGCCGAGAAATCGCAGGCAAGAAAAAACCGCCACGACTGGTGACGGTTTTTCCCGAAAGCGTACAGGCGGTCCGGGTCCGGGCCGCCTGCGAATGGCTTACTGAGTGATTGGGTCACAGACCGTCTGGCCAGCCTCGGTTGTGGCCAATTGATAACCACCCGGACAGCTGGGTGTGCCGGCTTTGTCATAGCTGGGCTGAACGTAAACAGGTGTCGGTTCTTCCTGCTGCGCACAGGCAGTCAGGATCAGTGCAAATGCGCCAACGGCAGCGAGTTTCAGTTTCATGTCCGTCAATCCTTTATTACTTTTCTGATATTGCCCAGCTTTTCGGGGCCAAGTTAAGAATACGGGCTGAACGACAATCTGGCAACTGAATCGATCACGTCTTCGTGAGTCACAGCGAATCCATGCCAATCCAATGGCGCAATGATGTTCTTTGAGGCGTGAAACCTATTCTTCTGACTCCGGCGCCCTAAACTGTTGCAGCAAATTCAGCCAAAGACGGAGAAGCCATATGTCAAACGCGCCCATTGTTGCCCGGAAATCGCCATTTCCGGTCGAGGTCGTCGAAGGGAAAACCTATTTCTGGTGCGCCTGCGGCAAATCCAGCCGCCAGCCGTTTTGCGACGGATCGCACAAAGGCACCGGGTTAGAGCCTGTGAAATATACTGCGGAAAGCAGCAAAAAGGTCTTCTTTTGTGGCTGCAAACACAGTTCGAAACCGCCTTTGTGCGACGGAACGCACAACGGGCTTTGATCAGGTTTTCAACCCATTCAGTATCTCGGCATTGGGGCAAAAATCCGGAGCAGTGGCAGCTGTTCCCTGCTGCCGGGCAAGCCAAAACTCGCATTGCACATCACATCCGGCAGCGCGGCACCGTGTGACAAGCTCGGCGTATTTTTCGGGTGAAAGACGTCCTTCGGCCATCGCTTCGGTCATTGAAATGCCCATGCAGCGTGAAACCGAGCGTGTAAGCCAAAAGTGCTTTTCGATTTCCCCTAACGCGACCTGAGACATCAAGCGTTCTCCACCTGCTTGGTTTTGAGGGCTGCAAAGTATTTGCGATTCGGGCATGTCGACGGCGCCTGTTCAACCTGCTCACGCCGTTCCAACCATTCCGGGCAGTCCTTGGCCCAGGAACAGCCGCGACACTGCTGCACGATTTCAGCCCATTCTTCCTGTTTCAGATGACCTTTCCGATAGGCCGCGGCCAAGTCGGTTCCGGTTGCTTGCCCCATACGCAACACCAAGCGCAGATGGGTCATGATTTCGCCCAGATGTGTCATGGCAGACCTTTGTGTCAAGGCAGGAGATTGTGAAGCAATTCCTGATTTCGGCAGTATTCGGGCGTACGCCGAGCAGATCCGGGATCGTTCAGCAAACTTTTGCAGTGATCCGGGTTCGGGCAGTCGGTACAGCGCAAAACAGCATCAGAGATCTGGTCCACGGAAACGGAACCATCAATGGCGGCTTCCTCAAGATCAATGTCCAGCATTCTGGCCATATCGTCCACCACCCCGGCATGCAGCCGAAGGGTCTCGTGTGAGGGCATGCTGTTTCCTTTCGCTTTCACGCTGTGTCCAAAGGGTAGCGCATCCGCGAAGGCAAACATTGACTCAGGTCAAGATTGGACGCCGATGTGATCCAGATAGGCCCTCGTGGCATCCTGAACACGGCGAAAGCGGTCCCCGCCCAATTTCTTGCCCCCATACCAGCGCGTCACGACTATTAAGTGATTTTTCAGCCCGGCGCGTTCGATCATCCGAAGGATCACCATGCCCGCGCCGCTTTCCCCGTCGTCAGCTTTCAACGCGCCGGTCGGCAAAGTCGCAGCCCAGGTGTTGTGGGTGGCCTTGGCATAGCTCTTGTCGGATTTCAAATCGTTCAAAACGGCGTCGATTTCAGCCCGCGTCGTGACCTGCGCCCCGGACACCGCGTATTTCGAGCCGCGATCCGTCATGACAACACCCAAGCATGTAAGTTCGGTCATTGGGACAAACCCAATTGCTCTGCTGTTTCCCGCACAATCTGCACACGTTGTGCATTTGGCGGGTGGGTTCCCAAAAACCTGTCACCGGGATCCGGGATGCGATCAAAGAATCTTGCCCCGACCAACGGATTGTATCCCGCATTATACGTGATGATGGTTCCCAGCTGGTCTGCCTCCAGCTCAAAGTCTTTCACATAAGCCTGAACGCCGACCTGCGCGCCCAGCTTTTGCGCCTCTTCAATGGCGGCGGCGTCCCCGCCGCGCAACTCTGCCACCCGCCCGAACTCAGCCGCGCTGGCGCTGGCGATTTCACTCTGCCTGGCGATATGCCCCAACACGTGGTGGGCTGCTTCATGCCCCATGACAAACGCCAGTTCATCCGCGTTCTGGGTAGACTCGATCATCGAGCGGGTAAATATGATCACCGGCTGCTTGTTCTCATCCAGCGTCTGGAATGCATTGACCGAAGCCTGAGGGTTCAAGTCGACAAGAATCCGAAAGTCGCAATTCTGCCCGGTCGTCTGTTTCAGACACTGTCTGCGGGCTTCCGCCCCAACGGCCCGACTGACCTCTCGGAAGGTTTGCACCATCGGTTCGGCCTCTGGCTCATCCCCCCGCCATTCCTCGGCGGGTTGGACGCGCAAGGCCCCCTCTCCACATGCCGCAAGCAGCAGGGACAGCAAAAAAACAAACCATCTGTGCATGTCATATCCTTTGAGACCGAATGGCCGTGATTTCAACATAGTACGCCCGTGCCGGCGAAACCACACCGCCGGTTCAACGAACGGCTTGCATTGCGCCCCGGCGGCTTGCACTCTGGCCTCATGTTTACGATTGAGCATGAATTCGACTCGACGGTCATTACGCTTGTGGACGAAGGTGAACAACCTTTGCAGGAAGATGTGGTGATCAACAATTTCGCGGAATGCGTCACGCTGGAACAACTTGATCCCCGCACCGATCAAATACAGAAGATCACGTTGTCGCCCGAGCAGGTGCGGGATCTGGCGGCCGCGCTGGATCTGCCCGAAGGTGTTTATCAAATTCGCGAAACCGGACCTCAAGGGTCATAGGAAAACAGCTTGATCCGTGCGGCTTGCCCCTGCTTCAGCGTCAGGGTCGAGGGCGCGACGCCAAGACATTCTGCAAGCAGCAACTGCACGGCCCTGTTGGCCTTACCGTTTTCCGGCGGGGCCGTAACGGATACCTTGATCTGCCCGTCTTCGACGCTCACCCGATCGCGGGACGCCTTGGGCGTCACCTTCAGCTTGAACACGGCCCCGGCCTGCGCCATCGCGCTGAGATCCGGCAGATCGCGCCGTTTGGGTTTCGCCATTGTCTCCTCTTTTTTTCTCAAAGTCTTGCACGAAGCACGTCGTAATGAAATTGATCCACGCAATCCATTGGCGTGCCCTTGAAGCGGGCAGAATACCGACCAAGATACAGAGTCCCGATGTAAAGGAAGTTAACATATGTCCCTGAAAAACCCTGCCGCTCTGGAGTTTTTGCAGTCGCGCCGGTCCCGGCCGGCCAAGACACTGGTTGCTCCGGCCCCAACCCGGGAAGAGTTGCTGCCGTTGCTGACGGCCGCAGCCCGCAGCCCCGATCACGGCAAACTGGAGCCCTGGCGGTTTATTGTTCTGGAAAAGGGCGCCATGCCACGCCTGGCGACCCTGACCGAGGCCTGCGGACAAAGGCTGAACAAAAGCCCGGAAGACATCGCCAAGGCGCGCAGCCAGTTCGATATGGGGCATCTGGCCGTCGCGGTCATCGAGGTTCGCAAACAATCCGAAAAGATTCCGGCCATCGAACAATCCTACTCTGCTGGCGCGGTCTGCCTGGCGCTGCTGAATGCCGCGCTGGCTGCGGGCTGGGGCGCCAATTGGCTGTCGGGTTGGCAAACACATGATCGCGAATTCTGTGTCGATGCTTTCGGGCTTGCCGAAAACGAACGCGTGGCCGGTTTAATTCATATCGCCACCGAGGGAGCGACCCCTCCGGAACGCCCCCGGCCCGACGTGGCCGCGTTGACAGAGTGGGTTACGGAATGATCATCCTGAACGCCTTTTTCAGCGCACTTGGCCAGACCGGAGACCCCAGGTTTCGCGCCGTATTGCTGCGCGGCGTGGGTCTGACCATTCTGCTGCTGGTTCTGGCCTGTGCAGGTGCGATCTGGTTGATCAACTGGCTGTCAGGCAGCGAAATCTCACTGCCGTTTGTGGGGGCTGTGCCGTGGCTTAACGACGTTCTGAACTATTCCGGTATCGTGCTCGTCCTGATCCTGCCCGTTTTTCTGATGGTGCCGGTCGCGTCGGCCATCACCTCGATCTTTCTGGACGAGGTGGCACAGGCGGTTGAGGACAAGCATTTTCCGGCGTTGCCGCCCGCACGGCGCATCCCGGCCTCAGAGGCGCTTATGGACGGTCTCAGCTTCCTTGGCGTTCTGATTGTGGCAAACCTGCTGGCGCTGATCCTCTATGCGATTTTCACCCCGCTTGCGCCTTTCATCTTCTGGGCGATGAACGGATTTTTGCTGGGGCGTGAATACTTTACCCTTGCCGCGATGCGAAGGATCGGGCGCGATGGCGCGCGCAAGCTGCGGGCCAAACATTCAACGACGATCTGGGTGGCGGGCACATTGATCGCCATTCCGCTTTCAGTGCCGCTGGTGAACCTGGTGATCCCGATCATCGGGGCCGCCACGTTCACCCATATCTATCATGCCTTGTCAGGCCAAAAGGCCTGACGGGGATTACCTTGGCTCCAACTGGTTCAGCCAGTCGAAATCCCGCACCGAGATCACGCCCGACAGGATGATTCCGGCGATGATCGCCCACAGAATCACAGAGATACCGGTGGTGATCCACATCTTTCTTTTCATGTGATGCACTTCCGGCGCGCCCGCATGCGTGCCGGGAACGATGTCACCCAGATCGCCCTGGGTTTTGATGCGAATGGGCAGCACCACCAACAACGTCATGAACCAGATGACGGCAAACAACACCAGCGCGGCAGTAATGGTCATTTCAGGCCCTCCGGGGCTGGGGGTTATACCTGCTCCAGCTCGACTAGGCAGCCGTTGAAATCCTTGGGGTGCAGAAACAGAACCGGTTTACCATGCGCACCGATCTTGGGCTCACCTGATCCCAGAACACGGGCTCCGGTCGCTTTCAGATGATCACGGGCCGCGATGATATCCTCGACCTCGTAACACACATGGTGGATGCCGCCGGCCGGGTTCTTTTCCAAAAACCCGTTGATCGGGCTGTCATCACCCAGCGGATACAGAAGTTCGATCTTGGTGTTGGGCAGTTCGATGAACACGACCGTGACACCATGATCCGGCTCGTCCTGCGGCGCGCCGACTTTGGCGCCCAGCGCGTTGCGGTATTGCTCGGACGCCGCATCAAGATCCGGTACGGCGATGGCGACGTGGTTCAGACGTCCAATCATGTCTCACTCCTGCTGTCCTGCGTTGCATGGGTTATGGGGGCTGATCCGCCAAAGGACAAGTGCGCCAAATCGCGCGTTAACGTCGTGTTAGCCAGAAGTTCCTAGCGTGAAGCATCTGCTGCATAGGAGAGCTGCCATGGACGATTCGGGCCTACTTGCCACCACCACCGCCGCGCCCACCGCGACTCGACCCTTGCTGGGTCAGACCATATTGGTTGTCGAAGACAGCCGGTACGCTTGCGATGCCATCCGCCTGATGTGCCTACACAGCGGCGCGCGCATTCGCCGTGCGGATTGCCTGAAATCGGCCCGAAGGCATCTACAGATCTATCGGCCTTCGGTCATCCTGGTCGATATGGGCCTGCCGGACGGTCCCGGCGCCGACCTGATCGCCGAATTGGCCGAGGCCACGCCCCGTATCAGTGTCATCATGGGCCTTTCGGGCGATGACGGCAGCGAAGACATGGCTCTGGCGGCCGGCGCGGATGGGTTTTTGTCCAAGCCGCTAAAATCAATGTCACATTTTCAAAAATCCATTCTGGAACGCCTGCCAGAGGACCGGCGCCCCAGCGGGCTTCATGCCGTGCGCGATGAAATCATCCGCCCTGACCCTCTGGCCTATCAGGACGACATGGCCCATATCGCCGATGTGCTCGCTGGTCCCAACGATCACCGCACATTGGACTACGCCGCACAGTTCCTGCACGGCGTCGCGCGCGAGGCAAATGACAGGCCCTTGGCGGAAGCAGCGCGAAAGCTGGCATTGTCACGCGCGAACGGGACGCCGATCATGGCGCAGGCGGCGCAGGTTGCCGGGATGGTGCAGAACCGACTGGAACAGCGAGAGGCGATTTGAAATGGTGACAGCGTATTTCATCACTGCAACCCTTTTGTGCATCTGGCTGTACCGCCAAACACGGCAGGCCGCGCGTTCCATCCGCGTCAACCGAACCGATCTGAAAGACCCGCTGGACTGACACACGCTGCCTGCGTGAAAAATCCGCCCGCGATACGCGGGCGGTTTTTTTACTGGTCCTGAGGGATAATGCGAAGACCCAGCTCCATCAACTGATCCGAGGTCGGGTCCGAAGGTGCGTCCATCATCAGATCTTCGGCGCGCTGGTTCATCGGGAACATCATGACTTCGCGGATATTGGCCTCATCTGCCAGCAGCATCACGATCCGGTCGATACCAGCCGCGCATCCACCGTGTGGCGGGGCGCCGTAGTGGAAGGCATTGAACAGGGCACCAAAGCGGGATTTTACTTCATCCTCGCCATAGCCTGCCAGTTCAAAGGCCTTCAGCATGATTTCCGGCTTGTGGTTCCGGATCGCGCCTGAAACCAGCTCGTACCCGTTGCACGCCAGATCATACTGGTAGCCGCGCACATCCAGCGGGTTGCCCTTCAACGCCTCCATACCGCCCTGCGGCATCGAGAACGGGTTGTGTTCGAAATCGATCGCGCCGGTTTCCTCGTCCTGTTCATAGATCGGGAAATCGACGATCCAGGCAAAAGCAAAACGGTCTTTTTCGGTCAGGTTCAATTCCTCACCGATCACGTCACGCGCCTTGCCGGCAACCTTTTCAAAGGTTTTTGGCTTGCCACCCAGGAAGAAGGCTGCATCGCCGACACCCAGACCCAGTTGCTGACGGATTGCCTCGGTGCGTTCGGGGCCGATGTTCTTGGCCAGCGGTCCCGCAGCCTCCATCCCTTCACCCTGATCGCGCCAGAAGATATAGCCCATGCCTGGCAGACCCTCTTTCTGGGCAAAGGCGTTCATGCGGTCGCAGAACTTGCGGCTGCCGCCGCCCGGCGCGGGGATCGCGCGGATCTCGGTGCCTTCCTGTTCAAGCAGCTTGGCGAAGATCGCGAAACCGGAACCGCGGAAATGCTCGGACACCACCTGCATCTTGATGGGGTTCCGCAGGTCCGGCTTGTCGGTGCCATACCACAGCGCCGCGTCCTTGTAGGAAATTTGCGGCCAGTCCTGATCAACCTTGCGACCGCCGCCAAATTCTTCGAACACGCCGGTCAGAACAGGTTGAATGACGTCGAACACGTCCTGCTGTTCAACAAAGGACATCTCGAGATCCAATTGGTAGAAGTCGGTGGGCGACCTGTCAGCCCGTGGATCTTCATCTCGGAAACAGGGCGCAATCTGGAAATACTTGTCGAAGCCCGACACCATGATCAGCTGCTTGAACTGCTGCGGGGCTTGCGGCAACGCATAGAATTTGCCCGGATGCAGGCGCGAAGGCACCAGGAAGTCGCGCGCGCCTTCGGGCGACGAGGCGGTGATGATCGGCGTCTGATACTCGCGAAAGCCCTGATCCCACATCCGTTTGCGCATGGACGCAACCACGTCCGAGCGCAGGGTCATGTTCCGTTGCATCGCCTCGCGGCGCAGGTCCAGATAGCGATAGCGCAGGCGGGTTTCCTCGGGGTATTCCTGATCGCCGAAGACCATCAGCGGCAATTCGTCGGCGGCCCCCAGAACTTCCAGTTCGCGTACGTAAACCTCGATCTCGCCGGTGGGCAGTTTCGGGTTCACCAGGTCCGGGTCACGGGCTTTGACGGTGCCGTCGATACGGATGCACCATTCGGACCGCACCTTTTCCAGCTCGGCAAAGGCGGCGCTGTCGCCGTCGCACAGGATCTGGGTTACGCCGAAATGGTCGCGAAGATCGATGAACAGCACGCCCCCATGATCTCGAACCCGATGCACCCAACCGGACAGGCGAACGGTTTCTCCAACATTGGCGGCGGTCAAGGCGGCGCAGGTGTGGCTGCGATAGGCGTGCATGGAATATCCCTTCGGGCGCAGAATTCGTCGCGCCGATACACCCTGTCAGCCCCGGAAAGTCAAGGCGGGTTGCCCCTTCAAAACGGCCTTTGCACATTGCCCGAGTAGAAATATACGCCCAGCCCCACCGCAAAAATGATATTGCCCGCAATTGCGTGCAGCAACACCGCATAGAAAAATGACCCACGCTGCCGGTAGGCCCATGTGAACAGCAGGCCGCCGGCGAATGTCATCAGCGCGACGATCCAGCTCCAGTACATCAGGTGCGCGAACGAGAATATGGCCGCGTTCAGCAGATAGGCCGCACGCCCATCCGGCAGGATCGCGTGATAGCGGCGAAAGAACAGAGGGCGGAACAGCAGCTCTTGCGGCAGCGCTGACAAAAGTGGGTAGCCGACCCAGATGAAGGCTAGCATTTCGGGGCGGTGCACAAGAAGGAAGAACGCGGCATCCGGGCGCGTGATCTGAATCAGACCAACACAAAAGGCAGCCACGATGGCAGAGAACAAAGCCACCTCGCGCAGGGTCCAGTTGGCCCAGCCATAACGAAGCTCGGCCCATTGAAACCCGGGCGTCCGGTGCAACAGCACGATACCAAGCCCGGTCAGCGCAAACAGCGCCGGAAACATCCAGTTCGGAGGGAAAAGAACAGCGATCAGCAGCGGCAAGCCAATATAGAACAGGCCAAATTCCAGCCGCAGCCGTCGCAATGCAACCGGCGGTCCGATCATCATGCTGTTTTTTGTCACCCGTCTATCAGCTCCACCTCGATCAGTCCGCGCAGTGAATTTCCGATCCGCACAGTTTGCGCATTTTTCAGGTCGGTCAAGGTCAGCACGGCTTCGGTGACCGCTTTGTTTTCCAACAGTTCTTCGCGCAGTATCCCCGGCAAGAGCCCACAGGACAAAGCGGGCGTCAGAACCCGGCCATCAGGCATTTCCAAAAACAGGTTCGTGATGGTGCCTTCACAAAGCTCATCCAGTTCATTCAGAAACAACAGTTCGTCCACCCCTTCGGGCAGCGCTGCGCGCGCGGAATCATAGAGCGCACGGCGCGTGGTCTTGTGACGCAACCACAGGTCATTCGAAGCCAGACGCTGATCCGACAGGGCGACGCGCCAGGTTCTGGGATTGTCCACCAGTTCGCCGGTCGACAGATCGAACGAGCCCGACACATCCAGCGTAAGACGGCAACGCAGCGGGGAGTCACAAGCAGCGCCACTCAGTCGGGCGGTCGCTTCATCGGGGTTGAAAGGAATCTCGAACACCCGCGCAGTACGGGCCATTCGTGCAAGATGGCGGTCCAGCCTGACAAAGCCCTGATCCGGGCGGAAGGCCAGTGTTTCAATCAGGCTGAAATCAGGTTCAGCTGGCGGGCGAAGCGGGCTTTCCATAACGCCTCCTCATACTCTGACGGGGCGGTGCTGTCCCAAACGACACCGCCGCCTACGTTCAGAGTGGCCTGATCATCCTCAAGCATCAAGGTGCGGATGGCCACGTTGAACTCGGACCGACCATCCGGCGCGGCCCAGCCAATCGTCCCGCAATAGATGTCGCGCGCCCATGGCTCCAGTTCCGCCAGAATTTCCATCGCGCGGATCTTGGGGGCTCCGGTGATCGACCCGCAGGGAAACAGTGCCGTCAGTATTTCACCCAACCCCACGCATTTGTGCAGCTGCGCCCGCACCAGCGAGACCATCTGATGCACGGTGGCATAGGTTTCCACCCGGAACAGGTCAGGCACATGAACGGATCCGGGCAGCGCGACGCGGCTGATATCGTTGCGCAGCAAATCAACAATCATCAGGTTCTCGGCCCGATTCTTTTCGTCCGCGCTCAGAAAAGCCCGGCGGCGCGCATCCTCATCCGGGTCTTCACTGCGCGGTTGCGTGCCCTTCATCGGCCGGGTTTCGATCCGTCCACCCTCATCGGTGCGGAAAAACAACTCCGGCGAGCGGCTGAGCAGATCGGGCAGCCCATCCTGCTGCACCAGTGCTCCGTGGCCCACCGGCTGCCCCGCCGTCAGCGCGGCATAGAGCATTTCGCTGTTGCCCGAGACGGTCAGATCAATCGGAAAGGTCAGGTTGGCCTGATAGATGTCGCCGGCACCGATGGCGTCATGCACGGCCCTGAAGGCCTTGCCGTATCGCGCTTCATCCCATCGCGGCCGGAATGCGCCCACTTCGCCCGCAGGCGACGGAAGGGCGACCCGATCCGGCGCGTCATACACCCCAAAGCACAACAAAGGCAGGCGTCGTTCTTCCGGCAAAAGACCATTGAGCCGGGGTTCGAGCGCATAGCCAAGTTCGTAACTCGCATACCCAGCCAGCCAGGCACCAGCTGCGCGCGCCTCGTCCAGCGCCGCCAGAGCCTGGGGCACGTCCTCCGCCACATCCGCGCGGATCACCTGAGACGGACGCTGAAACCGGGTTCCTCGCCCGGCCGGTCCCTGATCGAAACGAATACGCACTTGCATCCTCATTTGCCGTGAGGGGCCATATAGAGAATACTCTGCCAAGTGAAAGAGGGGAAAGCGGCAATTTCGCCCCTGTTTCCGATACCTCTTGCACCTTTTTGCGCGGTCCCTATAACGCAGGACAATTTGGGCGCTGGGGCGGTGCCCTGACTCGCGGACAATCGAAGGAACAAGGCCATGCCGAGAAGAACCGACATCCAGTCGATCATGATCATTGGGGCGGGCCCCATTGTTATCGGTCAGGCCTGTGAATTCGACTATTCCGGTGCTCAGGCCTGCAAGGCCCTGCGAGAGGAAGGATACCGGGTCATTCTGGTGAACTCGAACCCGGCGACGATCATGACCGACCCCGGTCTGGCCGACGCCACCTATATCGAGCCGATCACACCCGAAGTGGTCGCCAAGATCATCGAGAAAGAACGCCCTGACGCCCTGTTGCCCACCATGGGCGGACAGACCGGCCTGAACACCTCGCTGGCACTGGAAGAAATGGGCGTGCTGGAGAAATTCGGCGTCGAGATGATCGGCGCCAAGCGCGATGCCATCGAAATGGCCGAAGACCGCGCCCTGTTCCGCGAGGCGATGGACCGGCTGGGGCTGGAAAACCCGAAAGCGACCATCGTAACCGCGCCCAAGCGCGAGGACGGCACGGCCGATCTGGATGCCGGTGTGCAGATGGCGCTTGATGAGTTGGAAGAAATCGGCCTGCCGGCCATCATCCGCCCCGCCTTTACGCTTGGCGGCACCGGTGGGGGCGTGGCCTACAACCGCGAGGATTACATCCATTTCTGCCGCTCGGGAATGGATGCCTCGCCGGTCAATCAGATCCTCGTCGATGAAAGCCTGCTGGGCTGGAAGGAATACGAGATGGAAGTGGTGCGCGACACCGCCGACAACGCCATCATCGTCTGTTCCATCGAAAACGTGGACCCGATGGGCGTGCATACCGGTGACTCGATCACCGTGGCCCCGGCGCTGACGCTGACCGACAAGGAATACCAGATCATGCGCAACGGCTCGATCGCCGTTCTGCGCGAGATCGGCGTCGAGACCGGTGGTTCGAACGTGCAATGGGCGATCAACCCCGAAGATGGCCGCATGGTCGTGATCGAGATGAACCCGCGCGTGTCACGCTCGTCGGCGCTGGCATCCAAGGCCACCGGTTTCCCGATCGCGAAGATCGCGGCAAAGCTGGCCGTGGGTTACACGCTGGACGAGCTGGACAACGACATCACCAAGGTCACACCGGCATCGTTCGAGCCGACAATCGACTATGTGGTGACAAAAATTCCGAAATTCGCCTTCGAGAAATTCCCCGGTTCCGAACCCTATCTGACCACCGCGATGAAGTCGGTGGGCGAGGCGATGTCGATTGGCCGTACGATCCACGAATCGATGCAAAAGGCACTGGCCTCGATGGAATCGGGCCTGACCGGCTTTGATGAGGTCGAAATCCCCGGCCTGAACGTGGACCTCTGGGACGAGGCCGACGACAAGGCCGCCGTGATCAAGGCGATCAGCCAGCAGACACCCGACCGCCTGCGCACCATCGCGCAAGCGATGCGCCATGGCCTGAGCGACGACGAGATTTTCGGCGTCACCAAGTTCGACCCTTGGTTCCTGGCCCGCATCCGCGAGATCGTCGAGGCCGAGCGTCAGCTCCGCAAGGACGGCCTGCCCGTCACCGAGGACGGCATCCGCAAGCTGAAAATGCTGGGCTTCACCGATGCGCGTCTGGGCAAGCTGACGGGCCGTGACGAAGACAACGTCCGCCGCGCGCGCCGCAATCTGGGCGTTTCAGCGGTGTTCAAACGCATCGACACCTGCGCGGCCGAGTTCGAGGCGCAGACACCTTACATGTATTCGACCTACGAAGCGCCCATGATGGGCGAGGTCGAATGCGAGGCGCGCCCGAGCGACCGCAAAAAGGTCGTCATTCTTGGCGGCGGCCCAAACCGCATCGGTCAGGGCATCGAGTTCGACTATTGCTGCTGCCACGCCTGCTTCGCGCTGACCGAGGCGGGGTATGAAACCATCATGATCAACTGCAACCCCGAAACGGTTTCAACCGATTATGACACCTCGGATCGCTTGTATTTTGAGCCGCTGACCTTTGAACACGTCATGGAAATCCTGACGAAGGAACAGGAAAACGGCACGCTGCACGGCGTCATTGTTCAGTTCGGTGGACAGACACCGCTGAAACTGGCCAACGCGCTTGAGGCCGAGGGCATCCCGATCCTGGGCACCACGCCCGACGCGATCGACCTGGCCGAAGACCGCGAGCGTTTTCAGGCGCTGGTCAACGAGCTGGGGCTGAAACAGCCCAAGAACGGCATCGCCTCGACCGACGCGCAGGCGTTGGAAATCGCCGAGGAAATCGGCTTTCCGCTGGTGATCCGCCCATCCTACGTTCTGGGCGGCCGCGCGATGGAGATCGTGCGCGACATGGACCAGCTGAAACGCTATATCAACGAGGCCGTGGTGGTCTCGGGCGACAGTCCCGTTCTGCTGGACAGCTATCTGTCTGGCGCGGTCGAGCTGGACGTGGACGCGCTGTGCGACGGCACAGATGTGCATGTGGCAGGCATCATGCAGCATATCGAAGAGGCCGGCGTGCACTCGGGCGATAGCGCCTGTTCGCTGCCGCCCTATTCGCTGTCGAAAGAGATCATCGCGCAGATCAAGGATCAGGCGTTCAAGCTGGCCAAGGCGCTGAACGTTGTCGGCCTGATGAACGTGCAGTTCGCGATCAAGGATGACGAGATCTACCTGATCGAGGTCAACCCGCGCGCTTCGCGCACCGTGCCGTTCGTGGCAAAGGCCACCGACAGCGCGATTGCATCCATCGCCGCGCGCGTCATGGCGGGCGAAAAGCTGGCGAGCTTCCCGCAGCGTCCGCCCTACAAGACCGTGGACGACACCAAGATCGCAGATCAGATGACGCTGGCCGACCCGGACATGCCATGGTTCTCGGTGAAAGAGGCGGTCCTGCCCTTCGCCCGTTTTCCGGGCGTCGATACCATCCTGGGCCCGGAAATGCGCTCGACCGGCGAGGTCATGGGCTGGGACCGCGATTTCCCGCGCGCCTTCCTCAAGGCGCAGATGGGCGCGGGCATGGTGCTGCCGACCTCGGGCCGGGCCTTCATTTCGATCAAGGATGCCGACAAGGGCGCGGCGATGCTCGAGGCCGCCCAGGTACTGGTCGAACAAGGCTTCACGCTGGTCGCCACCCGCGGCACGCAAAGCTGGCTGGCGGAACAAGGTGTGCCATGCGACGTGGTCAACAAGGTCTATGAAGGCCGCCCGGACGTGGTCGACATGCTGAAAGACGGTCAGGTTCAACTGCTGATGAACACCACCGAAGGCGCGCAGGCGGTCGAGGACAGCAAGGCCATCCGGTCCATCGCGCTTTATGACAAGATCCCGTATTTCACCACTGCCGCCGCAAGCCATGCTGCCGCTCTGGCCATCAAGGCGCAGGCCGAAGGGGATGTCGAGGTGAAATCCCTTCAGGGATAACCCGCCTGAGCCACAATTGGCTCATCAATGAACGAAAAGATGCGCGCCCGTTGAGTTCAGGTCAACAGGCGCGCATTTCTGGTTCTCGTAATCTTCACTGCACTGGCCGCCTGTGACGTGCCGTTTGTTCCTTTGATCTAACCTGATTGGACCCAGCTTTTCAGCTGGACCCACAAGAGGCCAGTGTTCAGGCTGCCCGCGCCTCGCGTTTTTCATCGCGCGCAAAGAAGAGCAGGTAGAACACCGGCGCGGCGACCATTGTCAGGACGGTCGCAAAAGCCAGCCCGCCCATGATCGTCACCGCCATCGAGACGAAGAACGCATCGGTCAGCAGCGGCGCCATGCCCAGAATGGTCGTGATCGCAGCCAGCATCACAGGGCGCAAACGCGAGACGGAGGCTTCGACGATGGATTCGCGCAGGGGTTTGCCCGTGGCGCGAACCAGGTCGATCTCTTCCACCAGCACGATGCCGTTCTTGATCAGCATGCCCGACAGGCTGAGCAGGCCCAGAAGGGCTGTAAAGGTGAAGGGCAGCCCAGTTCCCAACAGGCCGATGACGACGCCGTTGACCGACATCGGAACCAGCAACCAGATGATGATCGGCTGACGGATCGCGTTGAACAGCAGGACCGAGATCAGCACCATGATCAGCAGGCTCAGCGGCAATTGTTTACCCAGGCTTTCCTGCGCGTCGCGCGAGTTTTCGAACTCACCGCCCCACTCCATCTTGTAGCCCGGTGGCAGTTCGATGGCCTCGATGGCGTCCCGAACTTCGGCGTGTACCTGAGCCGCCGTCAGGTCGGGCGGGATGTCCGCGCCGACAGTGATGGTCAGTACACGATCGCGGCGATGAACCAGCGTATTGAGGGATTTGTACTCGAATCCATCGACCATCTGTTCGATTGGTACAAATTTCCCGGATTGGTCCGAATACACCACCTGATCGACGATGGAATAATCTCCGTCCGCCGGACGACGCAGGATGATGGGGATCAGGCGGTCACGTTCCCGCAGCACACCGCCCGTGATGCCATCGGTCGAAAATTGCAGCGTGGCCGCAATATCTTCGCGCGTGACGCCCGCGGTCTGGGCCCGTTCCGTGGCATAGATCGGCTGCACCGCCAGTTCCTGTTCGCGCCAGTCATGATGAACGAGCAGGGCGTTGGGCGACGCCGCCGCCATGCGCTGCACGGCCTCGTCCGCAAGTTGTCGCAGTACCACCGGATCGCTGCCCGAGAACCGGGCCTGGATCGGATCGCCGCCGCCGGGGCCAAACACCAGGCGCTTGGTTCCGAACTCGCCTTCGGGGAACTGGACCGACCCGAACGCTTCCAGATCCGCTTGCAAGGCCGGGATGTCATCCAGACTTTCCGTACGGATGATCATGTGACCATAGCTCGGGTTCGGTTTCTCTGCCGAATAGGTCAGCATGAACCGGGTTGCCCCCTGACCGACGAATGTCGTGACCGAAACCACGTCATCGCGTTGGGTCAGCCAATCTTCGAAAACCGCCATGTCCTGTGCCGTGCGGGCAATCGGCGTGCCCTGAGGCAGCTTGTAATGCACAAAGAACAAAGGCGTGTTCGAGTTGGGGAAGAACTGTTGTTTCATCAACCCGAACCCGGCATAGCACGCAACGGTTACGCCGATGAGACCCGCAACAACCAGCCACCGGAAACGGAGCGCAAACCGCAGGATCGCGCCATATGTGCGGAACAGGATGCCCCCGTAGGCGTCGATCTCACCCTCCTTGCCCTGCTTGAAGAAATAGTGCCCCAGCAAAGGCGTGACCGTGATGGCAAGTATCCAGCTGAGCAGCAGCGAAATGCCGATCACCGCAAACAGGGAAAACAGAAACTCGCCCGTCGCATCCGGGCTGAGCCCGATCCCGGCAAAGGCCATGATGCCGATTACGGTGGCTCCAAGCAGGGGAATCTGGGTTTTTGACGCCACATCTTCAGCCGCATCGCGCGAAGGTTTTCCTCGCAACATCGCGATCTGCATCCCTTCGGCCACCACGATGGCATTGTCCACAAGCATACCCATGGCAATGATCAGCGCGCCTAGGGAAATCCGTTCCATCTCGATCGAGAACAGTGACATGAAAAGAAGCGTGCCGACCACGGTCAGCAACAGGGTCGAACCGACGACGATGGCCGCGCGCCACCCCATGAAGATTCCCAGCACGGCGACCACGATGGCCACTGACATGGCCAGATTCACCAGAAAGTCGTTCGAGGCCTGCTCGACCACCACATGTTGCTGATAGATCGGCAGAATATCGACACCGAAGGGGATATTCGCATCCAGCTCGGCGAATTTGGCGTCAGCCCGCTTGCCGACCTCGACGATGTTTTCCGTCGCCAGACCGGCGATGCCGAGGGTAAAGGCTTCGGTTCCGTTGTAGCGGATCATGATGTCCGGATCGTTCTGACGGGCGCGATAGACATCGGACATGTCGAACAGGTTGATCACCTGCCCTTGCGAGCCGACAGACAGGCCCGCAATGGCCGAGACACTGTCCGAACCCTCGGCCGTCAGAATGGTGGTACGGGCATCTTCAGACCGCAAGGACCCCGAGGAATTCACCGAATCCGCATTGGCTATGGCTTCGTTGATCGCTTGCAGCGGGACGTTCTGGTTCACCGAGATCGCCAGATCGGGCTCTACAAAAATCGCCTCGTCCGGCAGGCCCTGAACCTCGACATCGGCGACGCCGTCCACGGTCAGCAGTTCGCGACGCAGAAACGTTGCCAGTTCATGCTTTTCGGCGTCCGAAAACCCTTCGGCGGTCACCGCATAGAACAGGCCGAACACATCACCGAACCCGTCATTCACATAGGGTTGGCTGACACCCGACGGAAGCCCGCGGGCGGCATCGCGCACCTTGGCCCGCAGGCGGGTCCAGATATCGGGCAGTTCGGTGCCGTCGTAGGTCGACTTGATCTCTACTTCGATCAGCGATTGTCCGGGTTGGTTGACCGAGGTGATGACATCCACCTCACCCATCTGCTGGATCGCGGATTCAAGGGGTTCGGACACTTCAAGCGCCACCTGTTCCGCCGTGGCACCGGGATACTGCGTGGCGATGACCGCGTTCTTGATGGTGAAAGCCGGGTCTTCCAAACGACCAAGCGACGTGAATCCCCAGATGCCACCGAAGAGGGCAATGAGGATGATCAGCCATGTGTAAAGCGGTCGATCAATCGAGGCGCGCGCGATGTTCATCAGTCTGCCCCTCAGTTCGCGAAACCGGTGAACCGGCGCACGGACTGACCGTCTGTCAGCACAGCACCGCCAGCCACAACAACTTCGTCACCGTCAGACAAGCCCTTCAACACCCGAACATCGCCCGACTGCGTGGGTTCGATTGTCACCGGAACGCGGCGGACCGTGCCTTCATCCGCGCCAGCGGGAGAGAACACCATGACGCTCAGTTCACCTGTTGCATCCGCGATGACGGCCGTCGCCGGCACGATGATGCCTGTGCGCTCATCCTGGACCTTTACGTTGACGGTGACGGACGAGCCGGGAAGAATTTGAAGCCCCTCGGGCGGAGTCAGGCCGAACTGAATGCGGAAGGTCTGCCCGACGCTTGAGGTTTCAGCGTCGAATTCACGGATTTCCAGCGGGAAGACTTCATCACTAACGGGGAATTTGGCGGTGATGGTGATATCGTCGTTCTGGCCCGAGCGTTGAAACAGGATCTCGGGCACATCCACCTCGATGCGCAGTTCGGACATGTCGTGGATGCGGACGATCGGCGTGCCTGCCGATACGGTGGTAAAAGCCTCGACCGCGCGGCTGGAGACCAGCGCGTCAAATGGTGCGGTCAAAGTCGCGTGTTCCAGTTCGTATTCGGCATCGCGCAGTGCGATCGCGGCCAGTTGCGCTTCGGTCTCTGCGTCATCGACCGCCACCTGGCTGGCCGTGGTGCCCCGCAAACGCGACAGACGTGCGACGGTTCGGTCGGCCTGTTCCTTTTGCAGCTGCGCCCGTTCGAGCCGCAGTTCGAACGGCTCCTGATCCAGTCGCGCAATCAGGCCTCCTTTGGGGATGACAAACCCTTCGTTGACCGGCATTTCGACGATCTGACCGGCGACCTGAAAGGCAAGATCGACCGTCTGCCGCGCTGCAACACGACCGAAGAACTGGCGGGTGAAGCCGGGCGTTGTTTCGTGCACCTGCATCAGCTTGACCGGTTTCGGAGTATCTTGAGCGGCAATCGGAGTTGCCAAAACGGCCAGTGCAAGGCCCAGAGAGGTCAGGAGTTTCATTTCTTCAGTCCCTCGGGAATTCCCGTTTTCAAAACGTTGTCACGGATTTTGCGCGCCAGTCGCGCGAATTCGGCTGTTTCTTCGTCGTTCAGGCCCGAGGCCCTGTGAAACAGGTCTCCGGCCTCGGCCACAAGCATGTTGCGGGCTTCTTCGCCACGCTCGGTCAGCACCAGCAACCAGGCGCGGCGGTCTTCGGGGTCACGCTCGCGCGTGAGATAGCCGGCTTTTTCCAGCGAATCCGCGGTGGCGGTGATTGTGGACGGTACACTCAGCATATCCGCAGCCAGAACCCCCATGCGTTTCGGCTGATCCAGCTTGATCAGCATGTGGCATTCGGGGTGGCTCAGGTCGGTTTCGATGCTGTCGAATGTCTCTTCCAGTTTCCAGTACAGGGCATATACCCCCATGATCGCCTGAATCTCGGGGCTGAGGCGGCCAAGCCTGGTGCTGATATCGTCGGGCATCGGGGATCTCCGCGCGTTTGGAGGGGTCATATACTTCAGTTTCTGAACTATTCAAGATATGAAGCTACGGCTTTACGCACATTCCCTTAGGTCAACATACCTTGATCAAATCACAACGTGACTGCATTTTGGGCAAATCCGAAACATTCAGGGCTCGCCATGTATACCCCCGCCATCACCGGTACCGGTGTCTTCACGCCTCAGAACGTCATCACCAATGCCGAGCTTGTCGAGGCATTCAACGCTTATGCCGACAAGCAGAACGCCAAGAATGCAGAAGCCATCGCCGCCGGACGGATGGAGCCGATGCAGCATTCATCGGAAGAGTTCATCGTCAAGGCATCGGGGATCGAAAACCGCTACGTGATGGACAAGAGCGGCGTGCTGGACCCGGACGTGATGCATCCACTGCTGCGGCAGCGCAGCGATGATGAACCCGGCATCATGACCGAAATGGCGGTGGATGCCTGCAACAAGGCGCTGGCACAGGCGGGGCGTACGGCGGCGGATGTTGATCTGGTAATCTGCGCGGCTTCGAACCACGAGCGCGCCTATCCGGCGATTGCGATCGAAATCCAGCAGGAACTGGGGATCAACGGGTTCGGCTTTGACATGAACGTCGCCTGTTCGTCGGCCACGTTCGGCATTCAGGCCGCGGCGGATATGGTGCGGTCGGGATCGGTGCGGGCGGCGTTGGTGGTGAACCCCGAAATCTGCTCGGGCCATCTGGAGTGGCGCGACCGCGATTGCCATTTCATCTTTGGCGATGTGGCGACGGCAACGCTGATCGAACGGATCGAAGACGCACAAGGGCCGCATTTCGAAATTCTGTCGACGCGCTGCGCCACTGCGTTTTCCAACAATATCCGCAACAACAACGGCTTTCTGCGCCGCTCGCGCCCAGACGGGCTGACCGACCGGCGCGACATGCAGTTCATGCAGAACGGTCGGAAAGTATTCAAGGAAGTACTGCCGATGGTCAGCAACCATATTAGCGACCACATGGATGCCGAAGGGGTCGGAAACTCTGATCTGAAACGCCTGTGGCTGCATCAGGCCAACAAGACGATGAACGACTTCATCGGCAAGAAAGTTCTGGGCCGCGAACCCGAGCCGGGCGAGCAACCCAACATCCTTCAGGATTATGCCAACACGTCATCTGCGGGGTCGATCATCGCGTTTTCGAAGTATTCCGACGACTTGCAGGAGGGTGATCTGGGCCTGATCTGTTCTTTCGGCGCCGGGTATTCGGTCGGGTCGGTGATCGTGAAGCGCCACGCCTGACGGTCGATCTTGTCTGGCCTAGCCTGCCCCAGTCACTTGGAAGATCTGAAAGGCTGCACCTTCCGCAGCTTGTATCCGTCTGAGATAGGCCGGGATTTCACTCGCAATCAATCGCGACTGCAAACCACGACCCTGTGACGCCCAGGACCAGAATTCGGCACGCGGCGCGGACGTACAGAGCATGACGTAATCCACGTCCAGCTCGGTCAGGCGAGATCCGATCTGGTCCGCGTCCGATCGGAACAGTTCGATCTGCGCCAGAATTCCAGCCTGATTCCGGTGATAATTGCCCGCCAGAACGGAATGGTCGGTATGGCGCAGCACGTTTGCGGCAAAGTCGAAATCAACAAGGAATCTGCCGGCTGGAAGATCACGCAGGGCCGCATAGGCTTCGGGCGTTTTGCAGGATGCGCCCGAGTTTTGCTGTGACTGTCGGGCCGGCTTCGCGGATGCGGCAAGGGACGGCCCGGCAAAACGCCCCAGCTGCTCATCGATGCTGGCGCCGGTTTTCGGCGAGATGCAGAGGATGAAAGCAACCATCGCAAACCCTGACAACGCGCGGCGACGGCTTGCATAAGAGCTGTACAGGACACGCAGGATCTGCGCCTGGACAGCCACCAGCGAAACACCCAGGAATGTCATCATTCTGGACTGATAGAGGAACACCACCAGGCCGGTCACGATCAGAGCCAGAAACAGGGCGTATTCCAGTCTGAAAGGCGATCTGACTGCAAAGATCAGGGCGGCTGCCATGCACAGGATCGACATCGCGATCAGGGCCAACGCTTCGCCCCGGTGCAGTTGCAGAATGACGTTGATTTTCTGGGCTTCCGCCACCTGGCTCAACCAATAGTCGCGCATGTCCTGTGGCAGGGCTTCGATCGGGTTGCTGAGACAATGCGGGGCGAAGCCGTAAGCGCAGGCCAATGTCACCACTCCAATTGCAACACATGCGCCGATGCGGCCCCAAAGTGACCAGCCAGACCCGATCCATGCCGCAATGCAAAGCCCTGCCGCGGCAACGCTCGCCGGCAATGCCACGCTGAGAGTCAGGGCGTCACAGCTTGGAAACAGAAAGGCCTCGTGTCCCGTTGTTGCAAGGCTGGTCAGCACAAGCGTCAGGACCAGCCCGATACCAAACGCCATGGTCCGGCGACGGGTCGGTTCGCCGTTTACGATCCAGTCAATGGTAAAAAACACGGCGACAAGTGCGATCTGCAATATCGATTCGGTGCCTATCGACACCGAAAGCGCCAGGCAGGCACCCAGCAGCCATCCGGCATATGGTTTGTCCCTGCGCAAAGCAAACAGCATCAGGGCCGTGACGAACAAAAGAATCTGAGCATTGTGGTGATCAAACGAAAAATAGTCGAACTTCCTGGAGTGTTCGAGCGCAAGCACCCCCACAGCCAGCGCCGAAACGGCGCCTTCCCGCGCGCCCAAAACACTGCCAGTCACCGCAAAGGCCCACAAGGTCAGACCCGCCAAAAGTGAGGGCCAGACAAATGCCGTCACCTGAAGGGCCATATCGGGCGGCAAAACCAACCCGAATGTTCCGTAGAGCAAAGCAATCGGCGCGTCGATCAATCGGGACCAATGCATCAGCGTGCCGCCCTCGGGGCCCAGCCGGTACTGATGGCTGTCGAACCAGCCCTGCCCCTGCAACAGATCCTGCACGACCACCCAGCGCATCACGTCGTCAGAGCCTTCCTGATGACCACTTAGGGCCATCAAAACCAGAAGTGCCGCATAGGCGCATACGAAAAATCGCAGAACCACCCGGTCTGCGAAAATACTGAATGTTCCCTGCGATTTCTGCATGGTCCACTGCCCTTGACGTTCTTGCCCGCGACGGACCTTACAGGACAGACGTGACTGAATTGAGGCAACAGGCACGGTCAGCGTTTCTGTCTTTTCGAGCATGAAAAGAGGTACGCCGCACAGGCGAAAACTGGCCAGTCATGGGTGCAAAGGTTCCCGACCCCGGCTAGCTGACGCTTTCTTCTTCCAGATGCAGCTTCATCTCGATCAGAACCTGTTGCAGCAAACTGGTTTCTTTCAGCAACCGTTTTGCTTCGTTGACGGTGATGATTCCGTCTTCGATTGCGGCCTGATACTCGGTCATCAACATCGCAAACCGCTGGCTTAGCGCAATGACATCCGAATTGACACCACCGGTGCGGGGGGTAGAGGTGTTGCGGTCGCTATAGGACAAGGTGATGTTCTTCAGATCCGCCAAAGCCGACGTCACATGCGGATAGGTCGCCGCGTTTTCAAGGCGGGCCACCGCGTCCACTGGCATGAACCTATCCTCGTGTTCAGCATTGTCTGAATAGTATCGTCCTAAAGTGGCCTTGGATTTCCCTGTAATTTCACACGCGGCTTCGATTCCAACATCCTTGACCAGCGCTTCTGTGTGTTTTTTCAGATAGGCCCCGATATCTGCCATTGTTTTACCTTTGTTACCTGCAAACGCCTGCCCGATGTCCAAACGGGGGAAAGCGTGGGTAAATTTCCCATAACTAAGTCATAATTGAAATGTCATACATTGGCTATCCCTCAGATATGCGGGGGATTTTGTGAGTGAGTGGCGGCAGTTCAAGCCGGTAACGAGTGATTGCAGGGTGATATTGTTAAACCTTGCTGCGTTTTGGCCACATGTTGGCCGACGGCGTCGCTGTTGCAGATGTGGGGGTTCCATCCCCTAGAGCGTAGCTCGGCCTCTGCGAACGCAACGGCGACGTCGCTCCATCAAAACGATTGATATCTTGTTCCTTTTCCCCAAGCGTTTTAGACCCGCGTCATGGCAAAACTGTATTTCAACTATTCAACCATGAACGCGGGGAAATCGACCGTGTTGCTGCAAGCCTCGCACAACTACCGCGAGCGTGGGATGCAGACATACCTGATGACCGCGGCCATTGACGGAAGGGCGGGTGCCGGACGGATCGCATCGCGCATCGGTATCTCGGAGGAGGCCGATACCTTCACGCCCGGCGACGATGTCTTCGCGATGATCCGAAACCGCCTGGACGACGGCCCGGTAACCTGCGTGTTCATCGATGAGGCCCAGTTCCTGTCCGAAGCTCAGGTCTGGCAGCTGGCCCGGGCGGTCGACGATCTGGACGTACCGGTACTGGCCTACGGACTGCGGGTGGATTTTCAGGGAAAGCTGTTTCCCGGATCAGCCGCGCTGCTGGCCCTGGCTGATGAGATGCGCGAGGTCCGCACCATATGCAAATGCGGACGCAAGGCCACGATGGTGATACGTCAGGACGAAAACGGCAATGCCATCACCGAAGGTGCCCAGGTTCAGATCGGTGGCAACGAGACCTATGTTTCGCTTTGCCGCAAACACTGGCGCGAGGCGGTGGGCGACTAGACCGGGTTGGGCAACGCCTCGCCCGCCACAAAGGCCGCCACGTTATCCAGGGCCATGTGCCCCATGCTGCTGCGCACTTCTTCGGTTGCCGTGCCCAGATGGGGCAGCAGGGTGACGTTTTCCATTTCACAAAGGGCCCGGGGCACTTTGGGTTCGAACTCGTAGACATCCAGCCCGGCCCCGGCAATCTGACCCGATTGCAGCGCCGCGATCAGGGCCGCTTCGTCCACGACTTCGCCCCGCGCGATATTGACCAGAATGGCCGAAGGATTCATCGCCTGAAGAACCTGCGCGTCGATCAGGTGTCGGGTTTCGGCACCGCCGGGAACGGCGAGCACAAGGAAATCGACCGAGGCGGCAAGGGCTTCAAGGTCAGGTGTGAACTCGGCCGGAAAGTCCAGTTTCTTGGCGCTGCGGGATTGATAGGCCACCTGCATTTCGAAACCGAAATGGCACCGGCGCGCGATGGCCTGCCCGATACGGCCCATCCCGACGATACCGACGCGTTTGCCCGTTACATGATGACCCAGCATCTGCGTGGGATGCCAGCCTTGCCATTGGCCCGCGCGGACCAGCCGTTCGCCTTCACCCGCGCGTCGGGCCGTGCTCAACAACAGGGTCATGGCGATATCCGCCGTGGCGTCAGTGACTGCGCCGGGCGTGTTGGTCACCTCGACCGAGGCTGCGCGCGCGGCCTCGACATCGATGTGATTGTAGCCGACGCCGAAATTGGCCAGAAGCTTGCACCGAGGCGCGCCTGCATCCGCAAATATCCGAGCCGAAAACTGATCACCCAGCGTGGGCACGACCACGTCGAAATCCGTCAGCGCCGACAGCATTTCCTGCCGCGACATGGGCGCCGTATTGTCTCGAATCTTCACGTCAAACGCGTCGCGGGCGCGGGCCTCGACTGCCGGCGTCATCGGGCGTGTGATCAACAGTTTCATCAATGCATCCGCCCGCCTGTCGGAACTCGGCCGTCGGGACCGATCAGAACAATCTCGCCGTTTTCATCGGGCAGACCCAGCACCAGAACTTCGGACATGAATCTGCCGATCTGGCGAGGGGGGAAATTGACCACGGCCATGACCTGTTTGCCCACCAAGGTCGACGGATCATAGTGCGCGGTGATCTGGGCCGACGTCTTGCGCTCGCCGATCTCATCACCAAAGTCGATCCACATCTTGATCGCAGGTTTGCGGGCTTCGGGATAGGGTTCGGCGCGTATCACCTCGCCCACGCGGATATCGACCTTGAGAAAATCGTCGAAAGAAATCTCACTCACGTGACAGCTCCTTGGATCGGTCGGTTGCGGCCTTGACGGCGCGGTGCAGCAAGTCAGGGAAGCCGCGTTCTTCATGCATCAGCACCTCAAGCGCGGCCTGGGTCGTGCCGTTCGGCGATGTTACATTGATCCGCAGTTGAGACGGATCCTCGTCAGCGGCCATCGCCAGTGCGCCGGCCCCGGCCACCGTCGATTTGGCCAGTTTCATCGCAAGGTCATGCGGCAAGCCCTGCGCCTCGCCGGCTTTGGCAAGCGTTTCAATCAGATGGAACACATAGGCAGGACCGGATCCGCTGAGGCCAGTGACCGCATCCATCTGCGCCTCATCTTCAAGACGAACCGTCTCACCCACCGCCGACAGCAGATTTTCGGCCAGAGCCAGATCCTCGGCCGAGGCGTGGCTGTTGCCGATCAGCGCGGTGATGCCCTGACGGATGGCGGCGGGGGTGTTGGGCATGGCGCGAATGATCGGCGTATCGCTGCCCAGAACGGATTCGAACGTGGCAATCGAGGTGCCCGCCGCGACCGAAACAAACAGCGTGCTGCCACCGCCCAGCGCCTGAATGGCAGGCAAGGCCTCGCCCATCATCTGCGGCTTGACCGCGACCAACACCACGGCAGGGGCTTCGGGCAAGGGTGTGTTGATGTTGACGCCCTGCGCCTTCAGCCAGTCGGACGGGTGCGGATCGATCACCCAAACGGACGCTGGCGGGAGGCCGTGTTCCAGCCATCCCGCCAGCATTGCGGACCCCATCTTTCCGCACCCCAGAAGCACAAGCCCCTGTTCGGCCACACGCGTCATGTCCATTTGCCCCTCCCGCGTTACATGTCGGTTCGGGGCAAAGCTTTACGCCCGGCCGTAGGCCTCTGCAATGGCCACTTGCATGGCTTCTTCTGGCTCTCGATTGCCCCAGGTGACCAGTTGAATCGCCGGATAGTACCGTTCCGCGCTCATGACGGCAGCGGTGATCATCGTATCGATCTGTTCGGCGCTGGCTGTCTGCCCCCCGGCAAGGACCAACCCGTACCGGTACACCATCAGCTTCTGGTTCGCCCAATAGGTAAAGGCACCTGCCCAGCACTGATCATTCATCTTGTTGAGAAGCTCATAGAGCTGCATTTCCCGCTCGGCCGGTGGTTCCATTTCGAACGAACACACCATCCGCAGCGTTTCGTCATAGTTGGACCAGGCCAGAGTGATTGAATAGGTCCGCCACTGGCCTTCGACAGCCATGGCGATCTGATCGTCCCCAATGCGGTCAAAATCCCAGTCGTGATGTTCGGCCAGATGTTCAACAATGTCGATCGGATGAATGTCTTCTTCGAGATACTGCTCGGAAAGGGCCATAATGCCACCTCACTAATCTCTAGCATTTTGGGGCTGGCAGCGCCCCAGCGCTAGTTGCCTGCTCTACAAACCGGGCTTCCCCCATAGGTCTGTACTAAATATGGTGCGATGTGGCGTAGGTTCTGGCAACCCTATTTGTTGGGGATAACAGCAATAAGTTGTGGACAGAAGGCAACGGGGATCAAAATATTGGATGTCGGGTCAGCTTTGTCTTGATTTAATCCCGCGATGCTTCAAAATGCACGGCACCGCACAATCCCGGCTGGATTGCGCGGCGTAAGAGTTCGTCCAAAATTGTGAAAACAGGGAACGCCCGGGGCGTTACTTGTCCAGTTTCGCCTCGAGCGCGGCAATGCGGGCTTCGAGTGCGGCGTTTTCTTCGCGCGCTTTCTGGGCCATGGCGCGGACGGCGTCGAATTCTTCGCGGGTGACGAAATCACGGTCGGCCAGCCAGCGGTCGATCATCGACTTCATCGCGTTCTCGGCCTCTTCCCGCGCGCCCTGCGCGACACCCATGGCGTTGGTCATCAGCTGGGACATGTCGTCCAGTATCTTGTTGCGGGTTTGCATATCACTACTCCGGTATCGCGGTTGATCTCTATATGGGGAAAGAATGCCGCAGGCTCAAGGTTGACTTGCCCTGCAAACCCCGGGCAATGAGACGCACATGCAGGCTGTTCTGAATTTCCCCGATCTGTCGCCCGAATTGTTCTCGATCTCGCTGTTCGGGATGGAGTTCGCGTTGAGGTGGTATGCGCTGGCCTATATCGCGGGCATCCTGATTGCGTGGCGGCTGGCAGTCATGGCGTTGCGCCGCCCTGCCCTGTGGCCTACGGACGGCCCGCCGATGAAACCGAACCAACTGGAGGATCTGGTCACCTGGATCATTCTGGGCGTGATCCTGGGCGGGCGGCTTGGCTTTGTGCTGTTTTACCAACCCGCCTATTACCTGTCGCATCCGCTTGAGATAGTAAAGGTCTGGCAAGGCGGCATGGCGTTTCATGGTGGTCTGCTGGGCGTGATCCTGGCCTCGTACCTGTTTGCCCGCCGCCATCGGATTCCGGCCCTGTCGCTGGGTGATCTGGTCGCCTACACCGTGCCACCCGGCCTGCTGTTGGGGCGGCTTGCCAATTTCGTCAATGCCGAGCTGTGGGGCCGCCCGAGCGAGCTGCCCTGGGCCGTCATTTTTCCCGGTTTTGCCGCGCAGGACTGCCCCGGCGTGGTTGCGGGAATGTGCGCCCGGCACCCCTCGCAGCTGTACGAAGCGGCGCTGGAAGGCGTGTTGCTGGGCGCGTTGTTGCTGTGGCTGGTCTATCGCCGGGGGGCCTTTCAGAAACCCGGCCTGATCATGGGCACGTTTCTGGCCGGTTACGGCGCATCGCGCTTTATTGTTGAATTTTTCCGCCAGCCGGATGCGCAGTTCGTGTCGCCCGGCAATCCGCTGGGGCTTGCATGGCATGTGGGCGGATATGGCCTGACCATGGGCCAGATCCTGTCATTGCCCATGATCGCGCTTGGCCTGTGGTTTGTCTTTCGCGCAGGGCGGGCAAAATGAGCCTGACCGATCGCCTGATCGCCCGCATCCGACAGGATGGACCGATGAGCGTGGCCGACTACATGGCCGAATGCCTTCTGCATCCCACGCTGGGCTATTACACGACGCGTGATCCGTTGGGGGCTGCCGGGGATTTCACCACGGCACCGGAAATCAGCCAGATGTTTGGCGAACTGATCGGGCTGTGCCTTGCGCAATGCTGGGTGGATCAGGGCCGTCCCGCGCCATTCACCCTGTGCGAATTGGGGCCCGGGCGCGGCACTCTGATGAGTGACATATTGCGTGCCACCCGGGCCGTGCAGGGATTTCACGATGCTGCCCGGATCGTGCTGGTCGAGGCCTCGCCTGCCCTGAAGCAGGTTCAGGCGGACACCCTGAAGGATTACACACCGAACTGGGCCGACAGTGTCGCAGAGTTGCCGGACCAGCCACTGCTGCTGGTGGCGAACGAGTTCTTCGACGCGTTGCCCGTCCGGCAGTTCCTGCGCGACGGTGACGGCTGGAGTGAACGCTTGGTCGGCGAACGCGACGGCGAATTGCTGTTTGGGCGAGGGCCCAACGGGCCGCAAGTGGCGCTGGCGGACAGGCTTTCGGACACCAAGGATGGTGATCTGGTCGAGCTATGCGCCGCAGCGATCCCCATTCTGACCGTGATTGCCGGTCGGATCGCCAGCCACGGAGGTGCCGCGCTGATTGTCGATTATGGCGACTGGCATTCGTTGGGTGATACGCTGCAAGCCCTGCAAAACCACGAGCCCGCCGATCCGCTGGCGTCACCCGGTCAGGCCGACCTGACGGCACATGTGGATTTTGAGCCTCTGGCCATTGCGACCCGCGCCTGCGGAGCCAGGCACACACGCCTGACACCGCAGGGCGTGTTTCTGGAACGGCTTGGCATAACCGCCCGGGCGCAGGCTTTGTCCCGGTCGCTGAGCGGTTCCGAGCTGGATGCCCTGGCTGCCGCGCATCGCCGGTTGACGCATCCGGCCGAAATGGGAAATCTGTTCAAGGTGATGGGCCTCTATCCGGCCTATGCTGCACCACCGCCGGGATTAGAGCCATGACACTGGAAATTCTGACTTCGGACTTGCTTTCCCCATTTCGGCACGGGTTCTTCACCCGTCGCGGCGGGGCGTCCTCTGGTATCTTCGACGGGTTGAATTGCGGTTATGGATCGTCAGATCAAACCGAAATTGTCGCGTTGAACCGCCGACGGGTTGCCGATGCGATAGGCGTCGCGCCCGAGGCGATGATCGGCGTGCATCAAGTTCATTCCCCAACAGTTCTGACGGTTGAACAGCCCCTGGAAGGTGAAAAACCGCGCGCGGACGCGGTCGTGACGGCGACACCCGGTCTGGCGCTGACGATTCTGACGGCAGATTGTCAGCCAGTTCTGTTTGCCGATCCCGCGGCCAAGGTGATCGGAGCAACCCATGCGGGCTGGCGCGGCGCGCTTGACGGTGTGCTGGAGGCGACGCTGGACGCCATGGAAGCGCTTGGCGCAACACGCCGGAATATCAACGCCGTCATCGGCCCCAGCATTTCGCAACGCGCCTACGAAGTGGGCCCCGAGTTTCTGGACGCATTTATCGCCGATTCTCCAGACAACACCCGGTTCTTTGCAAACGGACAGGATGACCGGCTGCAATTCGACCTGCCCGCCTTTGGCTTGCACCGATTGCGGCAGGCCGGTGTCGGGCAGGCGGAATGGACCCGGCACTGCACATATTCCGACCCGGACCGGTTCTATTCCTACCGCCGCACAACACATGCAAACGAGGCCGATTACGGGCGGTTGATCTCGGTCATAAGATTGTGATTTTGGCCCAGATTTAGGCGCTGCGCCACTTTTCCGCCACATTTGTTGTGTTTATCGGACTCAGAATCGTAACGAGTTTTGCCAGCTATCAGATGGTCTTCTGACGTCCTTGTTTCGGACGCTGGCGTGTTGAGTGGAAGGATGGACCGAGTATAAATTTCTTGTCTGCAAAACATCCCGGATAAGCCTTATCCATGCCGCAAACGTGCGTCACAAAAGGTTCATAACGGATGCGGGAAACAAACCCGTTCAGAGCAGGACCAGAAAATGAAAACCAAATCTCGCTTTCTCAAAGCCATGGTTGCCGCCACGCGGAGCCAGAAGCTGGAAATGCCGTGGAAGCGGGTATCAAGCCATTCTGTCAGGGTCGCAAGCCGCATCGCGGCACGACGCTGAGACAGAAACACCCTGAGGCCAAGCTGCCGGTCTCGATTGGGTGAACGCGCTTCGGGCTTGCTCCTGCCCGATGTGTGGTGCGTCGCGATCTGAGGGGGTCGAGACGGATTCAGGAGTTGTGTGTGTGCGGGCAATTTTCGCCCGTGAAGTACGAGTTTGTCTGGGGGGTCAATGTGTTGACCATTGGAAAGCGAGATTTTGTCGCAATGCGGGGTCTGACCGACCGCCGCCCATGGGTCACCCATTTGTTTCAAGACAAAGAACCAGTTCGCCAGGTTGGCCTGTACGGGGATACGCCGCGCCTGACCGGACAATTTGAGGGGAAGGAATATTTATGACTATTCCTAGTTCACTGGCCCGTGCGGCCAGAAATGCGATCGAAACGACAGCCATGCTGCGGGAAGCACCGCGGCCGGTTGCGAAACCAAAGGCTCAGCTGCGCCGGTATGAAGTCAGCAGCCTGTTGAAAAACGGAAACGTGGTTCAGACCAGACACATCGCGCCCGCTCTGCCAATGTTCGAAGACGCTTTTTGTGCCTTCACGCGCGGATCGCTGGTTGAAACGGAACATGGGCCCATGGCCATCGAAGACCTGATGCCAGGGGATACTGTCCTGACGCAGGATGGCGCGTCGGAAACCGTGCTTTGGAAGGGATCTGTCACTCTGATCCCGGGACGTCCGGATTCGCGGGGCCGCACGCGGCCGCTTACGCGCGTCACGGCAGATACATTCGGGATGCAAAAACCGATGTCGGGTGTAATCGCCGGGCCTGCGGCACGGATCGTGGGCACACCGACACATTTACGGCATTTGTACGGAAATGACCCGATTCTGACACCTGTATCCGAATTTCAGGATGGAACGGGCGTGATTGAAACAATGCCGCCGACGCCAGTTGAACTGTTTCACATTTGTCTGAAACGGCATTCCGTTATTCGGGTAGATGGTTTACAGTTCGAAACGTATCACCCAGGTGTGAACGCGGTCCGGATGATCAGCCACTCGTTGCGGTCGGTTTATCTGAACCTGTTTGCGCATATCGAGTCGCTCAACGATTTTGGTCCGCTGCTGATGCCGCGTGCCGGGGACGGAGAAATCGACGCGATGACAGCCTGAGTACGATAGCGATTACTGCATTATGGGGGGCATCATGCAGCTGTTACTAAGTTGGATTCTATCCTTGGCGGTGGCTGCCATGCTGCCACCGAACACCGCACCTGCAAAACGTCTGGGGGTTACGCCGTCCGGTTCATTCGTTCTTCCAGAACGTCGAACGGCACGCCTGGTTCGTCTTTTGCGCCGCGGATAACAAGCGAAGTCTTGACGCTGGCCACGTTTGGCGTGGTCAGCAGTTCACCGGTCAGAAACTGCTGAAAACTGCTGAGATCGGGTGCGACGCATTTCAGGATGAAGTCCACCTCGCCGTTCAGCATGTGGCATTCACGGACAAGCGGCCATTCGCGGCAGCGTTCTTCGAACGCGCGCAGCTCGGTCTCGGCCTGACTGTCAAGACCGACCATGGCGAACACCTGCACTTCGAATCCCAACTCACGGGAATTCACCTCGGCGTGGTAACCGGTGATATAGCCGGATTCTTCCAGTGTGCGCACGCGGCGCAGACAGGGCGGCGCCGAAATTCCGACCCGTTTGGCAAGTTCCACATTGGTCATACGACCGTCTGCCTGTAGTTCCGCCAGAATCTTGCGGTCGATATCATCCAGCCGAGTCGTGACCATCAAATGCTCCTGATTATTGCGGTTCTTATATCAGCCCCCCACGCGCGCGCAATAATGTTTCGTACATGCGCAATTTTCTTTGTTTTCAATTCTCTCATTTCGCCCTCACACTGCGCACGGCGGCTTGAACGGCCTTGAACAGTAAGGGGCTTTAAGCCGGGTCTGTCGGTCGCTATATCGGGGCGACGGGCAAAAAGCCCAATTCAGGCAATTCGAGCGGAGTTACCATGGCCGACACACGACACACCAAGGTTCTGATCATCGGATCGGGGCCGGCAGGATACACTGCGGGCGTTTACGCAAGCCGCGCCATGCTGGAACCCATCCTGGTGCAGGGTATCGAGCCCGGCGGCCAGCTGACGACAACGACCGAGGTCGAGAACTGGCCCGGCGACACCGAGGTACAGGGCCCGGACCTGATGGTCCGGATGCAGGATCATGCCAAGGCCATGGGTTGCGAAGTGATCGGCGACATCATCAACGATCTGGACCTCAGCCAGCGCCCCTTCACCGCCAAGGGCGACAGCGGCACTACCTACACGGCGGACGCCGTCATTCTGGCGACCGGCGCGCGCGCCAAGTGGCTGGGCCTGCCGTCGGAAGAAAAGTTCAAGGGCTTTGGCGTTTCAGCCTGCGCCACCTGCGACGGGTTCTTCTATCGCGGACAGGAAATCGTGGTGATCGGCGGCGGCAATACGGCCGTGGAAGAGGCCCTGTTCCTGACCAATTTCGCCAGCAAGGTGACTCTGATCCATCGCCGCAATGAGCTGCGCGCGGAAAAGATCCTGCAAGACCGGCTGATGAAGAACGACAAAATCGAGCCACTGTGGTTCCACGAGTTGGAAGAAGTGATCGGCACCGACGCGCCGCTGGGCGTCGAGGGCGTTCGCGTCAAACATGTCAAAACCGGAGAGATCACAGAAATCCCCTGTAAAGGCGTGTTTGTTGCCATCGGCCACGCGCCTGCGAACGAGCTGGTCAAGGACACGCTTGAAACGCATATGGGTGGCTATGTCGTCACCAAGCCGGGCAGCACGGAAACCTCGGTTCCGGGCGTGTTCGCAGCGGGCGATCTGACCGATCACGTCTATCGTCAGGCGGTCACAAGCGCCGGTATGGGCTGCATGGCGGCACTGGATGCCGAACGGTTCCTGGCGGAAAACGAATAGCGCGCGTTCTGAATGTTGCGGGGCTGCCCCGGTGAGTTCAGATCCGAAGGCCGTCAGCCCTTTCAGTACAGTGCCCCCGGGGTTTAAGGGGACACTGCACAGCATACGCTGCTCTGCAATCACTGATCGGCAGCCGATGCCACCTGCCAATCCCTTGACCCCCAGCCGGCGGCGTATCAGGATTGCCGAGGGAAAAGCGAAAAACAGGTGAACATTTGAACAACGCTCTTTGGCGCGGCGGGTGGTCAACCCGACTCAGGATCGTCAGTGGTCTTGTGTTGTTTGTGTTCGCGTTCTTTCACTTCATAAATATTGGCTTGGGCCTGTTTCACACGGATTACCTGCACGGGATGCAGGATGGTCGGAAGGCCGTCACACGCCACGATGTCATGAGCGTGCTTCTCTATGCTGCCCTGTTCACGCATGCAGGTTTGGCCCTGACATCGATCGCGCAACGCAGAACCCTGCGCATGCCCTTCAGCACGGCGTTGCAGGTCGTTCTGGGCTTGCTGATTCCGCTGCAACTGATCTCGCACATCGTGCAGACGCGGGTCGCGCACGAGATCTATGACGTCAATGACGAGATGGGATATATCATCATTTTGATGTGGCCCAGTATCGCCGTATGGATGCAAAGCGCCTTGTTGCTGATCGTTTGGATACACGGCTGCATCGGTTTGCATATGTGGTTGCGGCTGACCCGGTGGTGGTCGCGGGTCGTGCCCTATCTGATCGGCGTTGCGGTTTTCGTGCCATTATTCGCGTTGGCCGGATTGCTGACCGAAGGTCGACGCATATGGGCCGACTTTGCTGATGAATTCCTGCGCGAGCAATATATCGAGCACTACAATTGGCCATCGCCCGAAACCTTCCAGACCCTGTTCAGTGTAAAAGATTATGGCCTTTTGATCTTCTGGCTGGCTCTGGGGGCGACGGGTCTGGTTTACATCGGGCGCAAACTGTGGCGGCGCAGGCATTCAGTGCGCGTGAATTACGCCAAAGGGCCCGAGGTGGTCGCGGAAAAAGGCATGACCTTGCTTGAGATTTCGCAGGTGAACGGCGTGCCGCACGCCGCCTTGTGCGGTGGAAAGGGGCGCTGCACCACATGCCGGGTCATCGTAGAGGATGGCAGCGACGCCCTGCCACCGCCCGGCGACGTCGAAGCACGCAGCCTTGCCGCTGTGGGCGCCTCGCCGCAGACGCGACTGGCCTGCCAGATACGCCCAACGGAACCCACCACCGTTTTTCGGGTTTTCAGGCCAGATGGCGGGCGCATACGCGGACATGCCAGCCAGGGTCAGGAACGTCAGTTGGCTGTTTTGTTTCTGGACATGCGCAGCTTTACCGCGCGCACGACCGGCCAATTGCCTTATGACATCGTGTTCCTGCTGAACCGGTTTTTCGATGCGGTCGTGCCTGCCATCACCAAGGAAGGCGGTGTCGTGGACAAATATATGGGAGACGGGCTGCTGGCCGTTTTTGAAAAGCCGAATGCAGCGGCGTCCGCCCGTGCCGGATTGCAAGCCGCCATCGACATCAGTCACGCCCTTGATGAATTCAACGCACAGCTCGAGGCCGAAGGAAGCCCCGGCATTCGCATCGGGATGGGTCTGCATCTTGGGGATCTGGTGGTGGGTGAGATCGGCGCCGCGGGCCACGCATCGAAAACCATAATCGGCGACGCCGTCAATGTCGCCAGTCGTCTGGAAAGCGAAACCAAGGCGCTGAAGGTCGAACTGCTGGTCTCGCAAGAGTTGCTGAAGGCCGCAGGTGTCGTCGTGCCCCAGAACGATATCAGATTGTTCCAGCTGCGCGGCGTGTCTGAACCGATTCCCGCCCTGCCCGTCACCCGTGCGTCCACACTTGAGCAGAACGCCACAGAACAGGAACAGAAATTCTCTGCATGAAGCAATAACCTCTGATCGCAAGGATCAGATCATCGATTTGACCCGTGAATTAGAAATTCCTTCCAATTCAAAAATATTCGGCGCATATCCTCCTTTGTTACATTCACGCCTGTGGACTTCGCCTGTCAGTCGGTGCAAACGCCTCGAAACCGCCTGATATCCACTGGCAAATCAACACTGCGACAAGAGAATTCCAATGACGATGTTAAGCAATCTGGCCCCGATACCCGAACTGTATGTGTCATACGATTCGGCGCAGAAGCTGAAGGTGGAAGCGGCCGACCTGACCAGCTGGGATCTGAGCCCGCGTCAGATCTGCGACCTGGAACTTCTGATGAATGGCGGGTTCAACCCGCTCAAGGGATTTCTGAGCGAAGCGGATTACGACAATGTGGTCGAGAATATGCGCCTGGCCGATGGAACGCTTTGGCCAATGCCCATCACATTGGATGTCAGCGAAGACTTCGCGGATCAGATCGAACTTGGGCAGGATATCGCTCTGCGTGATCAGGAAGGCGTAATCTTGGGCACCATGACCGTGACCGACCGCTGGACTCCGGACAAGTCACGCGAGGCAGAGAAGGTCTTTGGCGCCGATGACGATGCCCACCCGGCGGTGAACTATCTGCACAACGTGGCCGGCAAGGTCTATCTGGGCGGACCGGTGGTCGGAATCCAACAACCCGTGCATTACGATTTTCGTGGGCGTCGCGACACGCCGAATGAATTGCGCGCCTATTTCCGCAAGCTGGGCTGGCGCCGCATCGTGGCCTTCCAGACCCGCAACCCGCTGCACCGCGCGCATCAGGAGCTGACCTTCCGCGCCGCCAAAGAGGCACAGGCCAACCTGCTGATCCACCCGGTCGTGGGCATGACCAAACCGGGCGACGTCGATCATTTTACCCGCGTGCGCTGTTACGAGGCGGTGCTGGACAAGTACCCCGCCTCGACCACCTCTATGAGCTTGTTGAATCTGGCCATGCGCATGGCTGGCCCGCGCGAGGCCGTCTGGCACGGCCTGATCCGCGCCAACCACGGCTGCACCCACTTCATCGTCGGCCGCGACCACGCAGGCCCCGGCAAGAACAGCAAGGGTGAGGATTTCTACGGCCCCTATGACGCGCAGGATCTGTTCCGACAGTTTCAGGACGAAATCGGCGTTGAAATGGTGGACTTCAAGCACATGGTCTATGTGCAGGAACGCGCCCAGTACGAACCGAATGATGAGATTCTCGACAAGGACAACGTCACGATCCTGAACATCTCGGGTACCGAACTGCGCCGCCGCCTGCGTGAAGGGCTGGAAATCCCCGAGTGGTTCTCGTTTCCCGAGGTGGTTGAGGAACTGCGCCGCCGCTTCCCGCCGCGCTCCAAGCAGGGTTTCACCGTCTTCTTCACTGGCTTTTCGGGCTCGGGCAAGTCGACCATCGCAAACGCGCTGATGGTCAAGCTGATGGAGATGGGCGACCGCCCGGTGACGCTGCTGGATGGCGACATCGTTCGCAAGAATCTCAGCTCGGAACTGGGCTTCTCGAAGGAACACCGCGACCTGAACATCCGTCGCATCGGATATGTGGCGTCCGAGATCACCAAGAACGGCGGCATCGCCATCTGCGCCCCGATTGCGCCCTATGCCACCACACGCCGTGCCGTGCGGGAAGAGATCGAACAGTTCGGAGCCTTCTGCGAGGTGCATGTGGCCACCAGCATCGAGGAATGCGAACGCCGCGATCGCAAGGGTCTGTACAAGCTTGCGCGCGAGGGCAAGATCAAGGAGTTCACGGGCATCTCGGACCCTTACGATGTTCCGGAAAACCCCGAGCTGCGCGTCGAAACCGAAAATGTCGAGGTCGACAACTGCGCCCATCAGGTGCTGCTGAAACTGGAAAGCATGGGCCTGATCGCAGCAAACGGATAACGGTTTCATCTGACTTTGTTTGGCGGCCTCCGGTCATTCCGGGGGCCGTTTCTTTTTTGGTCACCAATTGACAAATGCCGCTGGTCCTGATGCTTTTCAGGACCTCAAGGCGGGTGTGAAACTGAGATGACGAACAGGTCTCCGACCATTGCCAGTTTCTGGTTTGGATCCGATCTGAGTTGGTTGGAGCAACTCTGCCTTCAATCCTTTCTGGATCACGGCCACCGCTTCGTCCTGTATGTCGCGCACGAGGTAAAAGGCATTCCGGCAGGCGTCGAAACCCGCCCTGCCAGCGACGTTTTCTGGCCGCCGCCTTTTGGGTCAAGGCCGAAGACAGACAGGGCGTTGCCGTCTTCTCGGATATTTTCCGGCTGCACCTGATGCGGCAAGGCGAGATGATCTGGGTCGATCTGGATGCCTATTGCGTACGGGCGTTTGAATTTTCGACGGATTTCGTGTTCGGTCGCTCCAGGCGGGGTGACTTCCCAACTGGTGTGCTGCGCCTGCCCACAAGATCGGCGACCCTGGAACAGATGCTGAAATTTGTCATGTCGTCTAACCCGTCCCAACCCTGGCGTGGACGCAGATTGCAGCGCCACAATCGGGAACGAACCGCCAGAGGGGAACGCTGGGGCATCGAAGCCCTGCCCTGGGCCAGTTCGGGGCCCAAAGCCTTTGGCCATTTCCTGCGCCAGACGGCAGAAGACCACCATGCCATGGCTGCCGAAACCTTTTATCCGCTGGCCCAGGAGGAATTGTGGAAGCTCCACGATCCGCGAATCGCGACGAACGAAATCGAAACCGAAGCCGTGCATTCGGTACACATCTACGGCCATCAGAAGAAACTGATGGCCAACCGGATGGCCGGGCTGCCGGTTTCAGGGTCATATCTGGACAGGTTGTGTAAACGACACGGGATCGAACCAAGTACGGCCCCGATTCTGCGGTTGGCCTGGATGTAGCCCGTCGCATCCGGCCAGGGTTTCGCGGTCAGCCCTAGGTCAACGCCCGCCTAGTTTATCGGCGTTTCCGGAAGGTCGACCTGCCCGCGCATCAGGATATGCCCTTGACCAGAAACCTTGATGCCCGTCATCGCATCAGACGGGCCGGCACGCGTGACGATTGCCTTCCCGGGGCGGCCCATATCGTGACCCTGCTGGGCGATGAAGCTTTCCTTTTGCATCAAGCCATGTTTCCACAAATAGGCGGCCATCGCACCGGTGGCAGACCCGGTAAACGGATCTTCGGGCGGGCTGGGCGGTGCCATGAGAAGGCGCGAAAACGTATCCCCCTCATCGGTTGCCCCTTGCAGCGTGACAAGAAACGGCTCGGCCATGTCCGAGCCGGAATACCCCGCAGTTTCAGCCACTTTGCGCAACGGGCCTTCAACCAATTGAGCGGCCCGTAAGGCCGCATGATCCCGCAGGACGGTGATGCAGAACGGCAAGCCGGTCGAAACCATTTGAGGCGGAGAAATGATGGCTTCCGGTGGCAGGCTGACCGCTTCCGCCACCAGTTCCGCTGGGACGCGCGTACCGAATTGCGGTGCGACCTGAGTCATTTCGATCTGATCCCCCTGCAAACGGATCGACACCAGGCCGGCACCGGTTTCCAGCGTCAGACGATCGCCCGAGATCATGCCGCGGGATCGCATCGCCGCGACGGTGGCGATAGTCGGATGCCCCGCAAAGGGAATTTCGCGGCTGGCCAGAAAGTAGCGGACGCGGATGTCGGCCACGTCGGACGGCCCGGTAAAGGTGCATTCGACCAGAGAGGTTTCGCGCACATAGGCCATGCAGACCTCTTGCGTCAGGCGCGCACCTTCATGGACGACGGCACATCCGTTGCCACCGAAGGCGCGATCACTGAAGGCGTCCACCCAGTCAAAGTCAAACCAGCCCATAATGCCACTCCTGCTTTAGCATTTGTGGCACGATCACTGCATAGGCAGAAAATGTCACGTCTTTTCAGCAGAGTTTCAGGCCGCCTAGTGAACGGCCACCGGAGACAGGTCATGTTCGCGCGCCAGCACGAAGGCCAGCTTGCGGTCGGCGACCAGCGCCAGTTGCTGCCCGTCGGAATCGTGGACGGCGTAAAGCTGATCCAGATCGCCGGCCTGTTCACGAACTTCCCGAGGCAATTCAGATACTTCAACCGTTTTGACATAGACAATACGGTTGCCCTGGGTGTTGATTTCAATCGGTGTATTCATTGCTCTTACCCCTTCCGTATGTTGATCGTCTGAACCACGGTTTCCGGCACGGCGCGGGTTAGATCCACATGCAGCAGACCATTTTCCATGATCGCCTCGCCCACTTCGACACCATCGGCCAGCACGAACATGCGCTGGAACTGACGCGCCGCAATGCCGCGATGCAGGAAGATGCGCCCCTCGCTGTCGTCGCGCTGACGGCCCCGGATCACCAACTGGCGATCCTCGATCGTGATTGACAGATCCTCTTCGGCAAACCCGGCCACCGCAAGAGTGATGCGATAGGAAAAATCCGAGGTCTGTTCGATGTTATAGGGCGGGTATCCCTCATTTCCGGCCTTTGCAGACCGTTCCAGAAGGCGTTCCAACTGCTCGAACCCCAAAAGATGCGGGTATGAGCCAAGAGTAAGTTTCGACACGTATTTTCGTCCTTCTTTGTAAAAGCGACGTGGTGTGCGGCCCCGTTCTGGCAACCGCCTGCAATAGAATATGGGAAGAAACCAGGATGTCCACAAGGTCTGGCGCGATAACGTCTGACACACTATCTTGTTGGCCAAGCACCACAACCAACTCGAGTCGCCAATGAACGCGCCTACCGATCTTTCGATGAAAACAGATGAAGTATTGCGTGTTGAGCTTGAGGTCTTCCGCCGACAGCACCGCGATCTGGACGAGGCGATTCAGGCATTGCATGACAAGGGAACGGCCGATCAACTGACCTTGCGGCGCCTGAAAAAAGAGAAACTGCGCCTGAAAGACATCATCCGCCTGATCGAAGACCGCCTGACGCCCGATATCATCGCCTGAACGCCCTGTACCGCATTGCCAGCCAACCGGATTTGGCTATAGTGCGCGCTCTTTCTGAGCGCGGGGACGTATGCGGATGAGCGATGTGAAAGTAGGGATCATCATGGGCAGCCAGTCGGACTGGCCCACGATGAAGGAAGCCGCGGATATTCTGGACGAACTGGGCGTCGCCTACGAAGCGCGCATCGTATCCGCCCACCGCACGCCGGACCGGCTGTGGGATTATGGCAAGACCGCCGTTTCGCGTGGGTTGCAGGTGATCATTGCAGGTGCAGGTGGGGCTGCGCACCTTCCGGGCATGATGGCGTCGAAAACGCGGGTGCCTGTGATTGGCGTCCCGGTGCAGACCCGAGCCTTGTCGGGCGTGGATTCGCTGTATTCCATCGTGCAGATGCCCAAAGGGTTTCCGGTGGCGACCATGGCGATCGGGTCCGCCGGCGGGGCCAATGCCGGTCTGATGGCGGCGGGCATTCTTGCATTGCAGGATGATGCTTTGGCCGAAAGGCTGGACAGCTGGCGTGACGCGTTGTCAGCCTCGATCCCCCAGGAACCGCAGGGATGAACCGGATCGGCTTTATCGGAACCGGCCATATCGCCGCGCCGATTGCGCGGCTGATGGCCGCCAAGGGGCACCAGATCAGCGTGACCGAGCGCAACGCCAAGGTTTCAGCCGCATTGAAGGCGGAACTGGGCGTAACCGTAGCTGCGCCTCAGGCCGTGATTGACACCTCGGACATCGTGTTCCTGTGCCTGCGCCCGCATATCGCGGCCGAGGTTCTGGACCCGCTGACATTCCGCGCCGATCAGCAGATCGTGTCGGTCATGGCGTCGGTGCCCGCCGAGCAACTTGCCGCGCTTTGCGCCCCTGCGTCGGATTTCGTGCAGACCATCCCGCTGGGCTTTCTGGAAACCGGCGGCTGCCCGATGGCGGCTTTTGGCAATGATCGCCTGCTGGCGGATCTGTTTGAACCGGAAAACCCCGTGGTCAAGGTTGCGGATGAAGCCGCGCTGAACGCGCATTTCGCCATTTGTGCCATGGTTCCCGGCATTCTGGACCTGATGGCCACCGGTGCCGAATGGCTGGGTGACGCAACCGGTGATGCGGACGGGGCCGAGTTCTATACAACGCAGTTGATGGCGGGTTTTCTGGCCTCGATGGAAAAAGGCGCCGCCGGACGGTTGGCGCAGGAGCGTGACGCCCTGGCGACCGAGGGCACGCTGAGCCTGCAAATGACGGACGCCCTGAAAGACGGGGGCGCGCACGAGGCGCTGCGGTCCGCGCTTGGGGCAATTGGCAAACGTTTGGAGAGTTGAAGATGGCGGAAATGCTCGCCCAAGGTGCAGTGATCGGGATTCTGGGGGGCGGTCAGCTGGGCCGGATGCTGTCCGTGGCAGCCGCCAGGCTGGGTTTTGTCAGCCATATCTATGAGCCGGGTGCGAACCCACCGGCGGGGCAGGTTGCGGATCGCGTCACCACTGCGGCTTATGACGATGCAGATGCGCTGAAAGCCTTTGCCGATGCGGTCGATGTCATCACCTATGAGTTCGAAAACATCCCGACCGAAGCGCTGGACATTCTGGAAGCGCACCGCCCGATCCGCCCCGGGCGCGAGGCCTTGCGGGTCAGCCAGGACAGGTTGACCGAGAAGACGTTTCTGCAAGAGCTGGGCCTGAAGACGGCCCCGTTTGCGGATATCACCGACCTGAACAGCCTGAATGCGGCGATCGAACAGATCGGGACACCCGCCATCCTGAAAACCCGTCGCTTTGGCTATGACGGCAAGGGGCAGGCCCGGCTGCGCAAGCCCGAGGATGCCGAGGCCGCTCTGGCCGATATGTCCGGGGCACCGGCCATTCTGGAAGGGTTCGTGGATTTCTCGCACGAGGTGTCGATCATCGCGGCCCGTGGTCTGGACGGTCAGGTCGCCTGTTTCGATCCGGGTGAGAATGTGCACCGCGATGGCATCCTGCGCACCACCACCATCCCTGCCCGCCTGTCCCCGGCCCAGCGCACAGACGCAATCCTGCTGGCGGCGAACATCCTGAACGCTCTCGAATATGTTGGTGTGATGGGCGTTGAGCTGTTCGTGACGCCCGGTGGCCTGATCGTGAATGAAATCGCTCCGCGGGTTCACAATTCGGGGCACTGGACGCAGAACGGCTGTGCTGTCGATCAGTTCGAACAGCATATCCGCGCCGTGGCGGGGTGGCCTTTGGGGGACGGGCAGCGCCATTCCGACGTCGTGATGGAGAACCTGATCGGCGACGACATGGACCGTGTACCCGAGCTGGCCCGCGAGCGGGATGTGGCGCTGCATCTCTATGGCAAGGCCGAGGTAAAGGCCGGGCGCAAGATGGGGCATTTCAACCGCATCAAACGTTGAGGGTGTCGCGGCGAGAGTATTTTGGAAAAGATGAAGGTTTTGCGGGGCCTATCCCAGAAACCGGGCGGCGATGTCGCCTGACATGTAACTGACGCGCCCACCGGCCAGGGTGGCCGCAACGCGATGGGTGTCCGCATCCAGGATGACCAGATCCGCGCGTTTTCCCGGCGCGAGCGTGCCCCTGTCCTGCATGTCCAGCACCCGCGCGGGGCCGGACGAGACCAGCGCCCAGGCACCGGCCAGATCCAGCAGACCGGTTTTGGCCAGCATCAACGCTGCGCGGCGCGGGCTGGGATAGTGATAATCCGAGGCCAACGCATCACAGAGCCCCATGGCGATCAGTTCGACGGCGCTTGCGTTCCCCTTGTGTGATCCGCCCCGCACAACGTTGGGAGAGCCGAGGATAACGTGATCCCCGGCGGAACGCGCGGCTTCGGCGGCTTCAAGCTTTTCGGGGAATTCGGCAATGCGCACGCCCCGGTCGTGCCACCATGCCCTAGTCTCGGCGGTCGCGTCATCATGGCTGCCCAAACGCACCCCCATTGAGACAAGTTCGGCGCTGAGTGCTTCGACGGCAGCGGGAACCTCGTTCCTACGGGCATGCATATGGAGCAGCATCTCAAAATGCGCATCCGGATTGCGTCCGGCCTTCAACGCCTGCCCGGTCAGGCGCGGCGGCTTTTTGCCCTGCGCCAAACGATCATGCGGCAGGTGATCATTGAACACCACATAGGGCACCTGCCATTCGGCGATGCGATGGGCCAGACCCTCGTAATCCCCTAGCATGTTAGTCTCGAACCGCAATTGCGGGATCAGATCCGTGACGGTGCTGTTCTTGACCGCAGCGATGGCCTGAAACACCTGCGCGGCAAACTCGGGGCCACGCACGCCACCTTCCCAGCTGTAGAACTGGGCCAGAACGGCGGTGGTGATGCCATTGGCGGCCAGTTCGGCTTCGGCTGCCAGAATGCCTTCGCTCATTTGCTTCATTGCGCCCCGGCGCGGGGCGATGTGGCGTTCGAACCCGTCCCCGTGCAGGTCGACGATACCGGGCAGGACAAGATAACCGGTCAGGTCAACCCTGCGCCCGGTCCGATCTTGCTGAATGACACCCTCCGCTATCGAGAGATCGCAGCGCGACAGACCATCCCCCGGCAAAAGAACCTCTGCGCCGGTCAAAGTCAGATCCAGAGAGGTCATCGTGTGGACTCCGAGTCAGGTTCCGAGCAATCCTGCCCGATGCAGATCTCATCGATTATCTCCATCACGCCGTCCAGCCAGGTGATCTGCCGATCGAATTGGCCAAATTCGATGAAATGCAGCGCCTGTGCCATAACGCGCGGGTTGTTCATCATGAACGTGTGGGTCACCGGCAGAACAAGATGATCCTTCATCCCTTCGACCTTGGTGGTTTCAACCGAAACCTTACCGTCATCCGGCCCGTCGATCAGCGATGAAAACAGCGGGTTGAGCGAATTCTCACCCGCGATCACCCCCAGCTCAAAATCCACCGGCGGCAGGCGGCGCGGAATGCCTTCAGGACCTGTGCCCAATTGCAGGCCCGCCGGGCCGTTCAGATACCCGAACACTTCCCATGCGCTCAGCTCATCGACCAACTGGCTGCCCTGATTGGGCGGGCCGAGCATGACGACACGACCCAGGTTTTCGGGCCGATGGTCCTTGAGCCAATAGCGCAACAGGATACCGCCCATGGAATGCGCAACGACATTGGCTTTGTCATCACCACATGCCGCAAGCGCGTCCGGTATGGTTTGCCTTGCCAGTTCCGGAATACCGATTTCGGTCGATGGATACCCGTGGCGCACAACGGTATAGTCATGCGCCTTGAACAGCTGCTCCATCACGGTGAACGAGGCCTCGGTGCGCGCAAGGCCGTGCAGAAGGATCACGCATTTCGCACTGGCTGCGGCAGGAGCGAGGCAGAAGAGCAAGGCAATCAAAAGTTTCATAACCGCCAGATAAAGCCTATCAGCCTTTGATAAAAGCCCTAGCCCCGGTGACGTCGCAGCACGGCCAGCGCGATACCGCCCAAAACAAGCGTGGCCCCGATGATAAGCCGCACTCCGGCAATCTCGCCCAGAAAGGCGACACCGCCGAGAATTGCGATCACCGGCACGCTGAGTTGAACGACAGCCGCCACGGACGGGGCCAGTTGAGGCAAAACACGGTACCACAAAGCATAACCAAGCCCGGATGTTACCGCGCCGGACAGGACGGCCAGCAGATACCCCGCCCCGCTCATCTGCCAGGCGCTGCCGCCGGCAAGCATCGCCAGGGCAGTCACCGGCAAAGCGACGATGAAATTGGCGGCCGTTCCCTCCAGCGGGTTTGTTTCTGATCGGCCCGCTATCGAGTAAAGGGCCCAACCAATACCGGCGGCGGCCATCAGAGCCGCGCCAGCCAAGTCGACTTGAACGGCGCCAGTCGGCCACAGCACATAGGCAAGACCTGCAAGCGCAACCCCTGCCCCCGCCACCTGCCGGGCGGTCGGAGTCGCGCCCGTCAATGCGCCCACAGAAAACATCGTAATTTGCACCACACCGAACAGAATCAATGCACCCAAGCCTGCATCCAGCGTCAGGTAGGCGATTGAAAATCCGATCATGTAGAGCGTCAACGACCCCGCGCCAATGATCCGCCTTCGATTGCGCAGCGGAAGGCGCCCTCCGCGTGCCAGCACAAGAGCGGCCAGGACCACGGCCCCCGCCAAAACCCGAACGATGGCAAATCCGGTTGGATCGCTGGCTCCGCTGTCGATGGCCAGCCGGTTCAGAATGGAGTTCGCCGCAAAGGCACACATGGTCAGGGCGGTGAGCAAAAACAATCTCATGCCATCCGCATAGCCGTTCGGGCGGGATTTGCACACTCACTTTCGCGAAGGTTGTGGGAACAGACATCCGGCGCCGGACAAAGCAGCGTCTAAACACGCCTTGAAAACAGAACTGTCAACACAAAACGGGGCCGCCCGAAGGCGACCCCGTTCTCAAGCTCCAATGCTCCCCCCTCGGCAGCTTGGCGATACCGCCAAGCGCCTGTCGGGTCGCCAGAATTCGCCAGAGGCGAATTCGGCGTGCTTACATCATGCCGCCCATGCCGCCCATGTCGGGCATGCCGCCGGCAGGTGCCGCGCCTTCCTTGGCAGGCTTGTCGGCAACCATTGCTTCGGTGGTAACCAGCAGGCCAGCAACCGATGCAGCGTCTTCCAGAGCAGTCCGAACCACTTTGGCCGGGTCAATCACACCGAACGAGAACATGTCGCCATATTCTTCGGTCTGCGCGTTGAAGCCGAATGCTGCGTCCGACGATTCACGGACCTTGCCGGCCACAACCGCGCCGTCGACACCTGCGTTCTCGGCGATCTGGCGCAGCGGCGCTTCGATTGCCTTGCGAACGATGTTGATACCTGCGTCCTGATCGGCGTTTGCACCTTTCAGAGCTTCCAGTGCTTTACCGGCCTGGACCAAAGCAACACCACCGCCCACAACAACGCCTTCCTGAACGGCAGCGCGTGTTGCGTTCAGAGCATCGTCCACACGGTCTTTGCGCTCTTTCACTTCAACTTCGGTCATGCCGCCGACGCGAATAACGGCAACACCGCCTGCCAGTTTGGCAACGCGCTCTTGCAGCTTCTCACGGTCGTAGTCGCTGGTGGTTTCTTCGATCTGAGTGCGGATCTGAGCAACACGAGCTTCGATCTCGGCTTTCTCGCCAGCACCGTCGACGATGGTGGTTTCGTCTTTGGTGATTTCGATTTTCTTGGCGGTGCCCAGCATGTCCATGGTTACGGACTCGAGCTTCATGCCCAGATCTTCGCTGATAACCTGACCGCCGGTCAGGATTGCGATGTCCTGCAACATGGCCTTACGGCGATCGCCGAAGCCAGGTGCTTTGACAGCAGCAATTTTCAGGCCGCCGCGCAGTTTGTTGACAACCAGAGTTGCCAGCGCTTCGCCTTCAACGTCTTCCGCGATGATCAGCAGCGGCTTCTGCGACTGGATCACTTGTTCCAGCAGCGGAACCATCGGCTGCAGCGACGAGAGTTTCTTCTCGTGCAGCAGGATCATGCAGTCGTCGAGTTCTGCAATCATCTTGTCTGCGTTGGTGACGAAGTAAGGCGACAGGTAGCCGCGGTCGAACTGCATACCTTCGACAACGTCGGTCTCGGTTTCCAGACCTTTGTTTTCTTCGACGGTGATGACACCTTCGTTGCCAACCTTCTGCATCGCGTCTGCGATCTGCTGACCGATTTCGGCTTCGCCGTTGGCCGAGATGGTGCCAACCTGGGCAACTTCTGCCGAGTCTTTGACTTCGCGCGAGGCTTCTTTGATGCCTTCAACAACCTTGGCGGTTGCCAGGTCTATGCCGCGCTTCAGGTCCATCGGGTTCAGGCCAGCTGCAACCTGCTTCAGGCCTTCTTTTACGATCGCCTGTGCCAGAACGGTTGCGGTGGTGGTGCCGTCGCCGGCTTCGTCATTGGTGCGGCTGGCGACTTCTTTCACCATCTGCGCGCCCATGTTTTCGAACTTGTCTTCCAGTTCGATTTCCTTGGCAACCGAAACACCGTCCTTGGTGATGCGCGGTGCGCCGAAAGATTTGTCCAGAACCACGTTGCGGCCTTTGGGGCCCAGGGTCACTTTAACCGCGTCGGCCAGGATGTTCACACCCTTCAGCATACGATTGCGGGCATCGGTGTCGAATTTGACGTCCTTTGCAGCCATGTCGTTTCTCCTTGAGAAATAAGTTTGAAATGAAGATCAGAGAAAGCGCGCGCTTACTCGATGATCCCCATGATGTCGCTTTCTTTCATCATCAGCAGCTCTTCGCCGTTGACGTTGACCTCGGTGCCCGACCATTTGCCGAACAGGATCTTGTCCCCAGCTTTGACAGCCATTGCGATCAGTTCGCCGCTGTCCTTGCGCGCACCTTCGCCGGTTGCGACGACTTCGCCTTCGCTCGGCTTTTCTTTTGCGCTGTCAGGGATGATCAGGCCGCCTGCGGTTTTCTCTTCGCTCTCTACGCGGCGAACCAGCACACGGTCATGAAGCGGTTTCAATGCCATCTTTGCAGCTCCTTGGGCTCAAAGTTTATCTATCCTCCCCCCGCCTTCCGACGAGGCGTTAGCACTCGGAGTGTGTGAGTGATAACGACGCATAGCTAGGGAGTCTAAAAGTCCGAGTCAACAATTTGTGAGAGATTTTTTTGCAAAATGGATCAGTCAGCCTGTTCCCAGCTATAGGCCCAATGCTTCAACCCTTCTGCGCCCTCTGACGTAAGCCCATAGATGCCTTTTTCAACCTTCTCGAACCACCCGTAGTGGTTTTCCCGCATCAGCCGGGTGGCGACCGGGACCGCGACCGATCTGGCGACGTCCGCCCCCTTGGACGGGCCATTCTCGGCCAGATAGGCCGCACATTTCAGCGCATCCTGCCGATACGCCGTCACGATACCATGGCGCGTCGCGCCCCCGGCGTTCGGGTCGCCTTGCAGCCGGTCGAATTCGCGCAGCAACCGTGCGGCCCCGGCTTTGTTCTTACGGGGCGCGTAGGGGCCGGGATCGCACTGAACCTCGACCGTGCCATCAGCCCGCACGGTGATAAGGCCCAGACCAAGTCTACGACACAGTGCCAGATTATCCTTGAGCGCCCGCCGGGCCGTTCGACCCGTGGGTTTGCAGACTGCAACATAAACCAGATCAGTGAGTTTCAGCCGGGTGATCGCCTGATGAAACAGGGCCAGCGTGAACCGCAGTTTCAGTTCGACAATCACCGGCGCATCCCCATCGCGCACCGCAACGATGTCGGCTGCGCCGACTTCGCCCTTGACGATGTATCCCTGACGCTCCAGCAGCGCCTTGACCGGGGGATAAAGATCCTGCTCGCGGTTCATGTGCCCATGCTACGCAGATTGTCGGGGAATACCAGACGGGCGGCTTGAACATCGGTAGGTGGCGTGGCTAAGTCTGGGTTCAACTTCTTGACACCATTCAGGCTGGCCCCATGCGTTTGCTCACTTTTCTTGCGTTCCTTCTGTTTCCGATCTCGGCTCAGGCCGCGTGCGAGGGGGTGGACCTGCGCCCGCAACTGCCTGAGGAAACCCGGACCAAATTGCAAAGTGCAGTGGCCCAGATCGCTTATCCAGAAGGCAATCACTGGATTGCACGCAAGGGCGACACGGTTTTGCACATCATCGGCACGTTGCACAGTTACGATCCGCGCATGGAAGACGTGATTGACCGCCTGTCGCCCGAACTCAGCAAAGCGGACGCCTTTTATTTCGAAGTCACTCAGCACGACATGGACGCTTTCGAAAAGACCATGGCCAACGACCTGAGTGCGGTAATGATAACCTCAGGCCCTACGTTGATCGATCTGATGGCGGAAGACGACTGGGATGCGCTGTCCGCAGCCCTGGCCCAGCGCGGCATCCCCGGCTGGATGGCTGCGAAAATGCGTCCGTGGTTCCTGACCATGATGCTGAGCATTCCGCCCTGCATGATCGAGGACCCGAATTCAACTTACGGAATGGACGCCCGCCTGAACGATCTGGCCGTTGAAAAAGGTATCCCGCAGCACTCGCTGGAACGCATCGAAGACCTGATGGCCATGTTCGACAGTTATCCGCTCGAGAAACAGGTCGAGTCGCTTGTGCGCCTGTCCGGGGCGATGCAGGGCAATGCGGACCAGTTGGCCACCATGGCCAACGCGTATCTGGAAGAAAAGCACGCCGAGATCATACAGCTTGCCCGCCTACAGGGGCTTGAGCAGTCGGGCCTGAGCCCCGAAGCCTTTGATGCGGAATGGCAAAATTTCGAGCAGCAGTTGCTGGTGCAGCGAAATGCCAACTGGATGGCGCAGATTCTGGACATCAGGGATCAGACAGTTGTGATTGCGGTCGGCGCGGGACACCTGAGCGATGATTACGGCCTGCTGAACCAACTGGAAGAAGCCGGATACGTTCTGACACGCGCCGAATTCTGAACGGACCCAGCGGTTTTCAGACCAAGCGTCGCAGACAGTGCTCAGCGGCGTGACAACGGCTTTTAGCCGCCCTATAAGGCGCGCAAATTTCCATTCCGCAGGACACTGACATGACGACGCTAGTATTTGGCCACAAATCCCCCGACACAGATTCCACAGGTTCGCCGATCCTGTGGTCGTGGTACCTGAACGAGGTCAAGGGTGAGCAGACCGAACCCGTGCTGCTGGGTGAACCCAACACCGAAGCAACATTCATGCTGGAAAACTGGGACCTGCCCAAGCCGCGGATCCTTGAGGACCTGCCTGCGGAAACCCCGGTGGTTATCGTCGACACCAACAACCCCGCCGAACTGCCGGCCAACATCAACGACGCGGATATCCGCGCCATCATCGACCATCACAAGCTGGTCGGTGGCCTGGAAACCAAAGGCCCGATCGACATCACCGTGCGCCCCCTGGCCTGCACCGCCACCATCATGGTTGATCTGATGGGCGAAGATGCGGCCAAGATGCCCGACGCAATCAAGGGCGCCGCGCTTACCTGCATTCTGTCGGATACTCTGGAATTCCGCTCTCCGACCACCACAGCGCATGACCGCGAGGTTGCAGAACGTCTGGCGGCTGAGCTCGAGCTGGACATTTCGGCATATGCGGCAGACATGTTCGCGGCGAAATCGGATGTCTCGTCCTTTTCGGACGCCGAGTTGATCCGCATGGACAGTAAAGAATACGAGGTCGACGGCACCAAATTCCGGGTCTCGGTTCTGGAAACCACCGCCCCCGGCGTCGTTCTGGACCGCAAGGCCAGCCTGGCGGACTCGATGGTGGACGTTGCCAAGGAAGACGGCGTCGATCAGGTGCTGCTGTTCGTGGTTGATATCCTGAACGAAGAGGCCACGCTGCTGGTCCCCAATGATCTGGTCAAAACCGTGGCCGAGAAAAGCTTTGGCGCAACCGTAGACGGGGACGCCGTCGTTCTGCCCGGTATCATGAGCCGCAAAAAGCAGATCATTCCGAACCTGAAGGTCTGATCCTCAAGCGACCCAAATCTGAAGGCGTCCAATTCGGGCGCCTTTTTTCTTTGCTGACAGCCATTTGCGGACGCGTTGTCGGTTGTTAGTCTGACCGGGGGGTCAAAAGCCTATCCCAGGTCAGGTAAATGCAATGGTCGTACGAAAACTAAGCACCACCCGCAGCATCCTTCTTTTTGAAGGTGCCGACAAGGCGGCGTATTGGCGACGCTTTGCAATGCTGCTGACGCTGTCGGTCGTGATTGCCACCATGGGTTTGCTGCGCAACTCCGGCGCTGTCGTGATCGCGGCCATGCTTGTGGCACCGCTGATGACCCCGATCCTCGGGGTGGCAGCCGCGATGGTCATGGGATGGCTGAAACGCGCGGTGACGCTGGCGCTTACGGTGTGCCTGGCTGCCATTGTCTGCGTGATGATGGCGTGGTTTCTGGTCTATGTCGCAGATGTTCCCCGTGGCATTTTGATCCCCGATCAGGTCCTGGCGCGCACCGATCCCGGCACCGAAGACCTGATCGTCGCGCTCGCTGCCGGTGTGGCCGGGGCCTATGTTCAGATCAACAAATCCGAATTGAGCCTTCTACCCGGCGCGGCCATCGGCGTTTCGCTTGTTCCCCCGCTGTCGGCCTCGGGCATTCTTTTATATTTTGACGAACCCGCCGAGGCCTATGAGGCAGGGCTGCTTTTCGCAACGAATCTTGGCGCGATCATTCTGTCAGCCTGCGCGGTTTATCTTGTCTATGCCGCGCGGTCCGTGGTTTTCAGCAAGGGAAAGCGCAAGCTGAACTTTACCGCCAGCGTCTTTGTCGCGATCGCGTTTCTGGTCGTCGTAGTCCTGCAACTTGGGAAGTCCACCTACAACCGTTATCTGGAGACGCGCACCGAGGCGCAACTGGCCGATGCCATTCGCGCATGGGCCGATCCGGTTTCCGTGGAAATCATCCGCATCGACGTCAACGCTCAGCGCAAGCGGGCCGAGGTTTGGCTGGTCGTCGATCTGCCGGCCGAGGCGCAGTTCAAAGTTTCTTCCATTGCCGGTTTGCTGCCACCCAAGCTGCGTGAGACCCCTCTGGTCGGGGTGCTGGAGGAGGAGCTTGGACCCGGATACCTGGCCATTATCCGGTATCAGCCGCGTATCGGGGCCCAGATCATCCTGGGAACGGAAAACGTTCAGCAGGCCCCGGACGTCACTGAAATTACCGAAGACGAGTAGCAGTTTCACCCATTCCTTCGCGCAAACGGGAATGCGGGATGGTGTTCGGGCCCAAGCTTTGCCATAGCTGTCGCCAGCGCGATATCAGACCCAGAGGCCCCCATGACCCAGATCGTTTCCTCGCTTTCCGAGATCTCGGACCGTTACAAGGCATTGTTCGTCGACCTTTGGGGCTGTGTTCACAACGGCATCACGGCCTACCCCGAGGCCGTCGAAGCGCTGAAGGCCTATCGCGCCAAGGGTGGACTGGTGGTCTTGGTCACGAACTCTCCCAAACCCCGCGCCGGGGTGGCAGAGCAACTCGTGCAATTCAACGTCCCCGCCGACGCGTATGACACCATCGCCACCAGCGGGGATTCCGCGCGATCTGCGATGTTCCGCGGTGCTGTCGGGCATAAGGTTTATTTCATGGGCGAGTGGCAGCGCGATGCGGGCTTTTTCGAACCGCTGAAACTGCTGGATCACCCCATTCATATCGAGCGTGTGCCGCTGAAGGAAGCCGAGGGTATTGTCTGCTGCGGCCCGTTCGACCCGATGGCCGACCCGGATGTGAACCGGCCGGATTTCCTGTACGCCAAGCAGATGGGGATGAAACTGCTTTGTGCTAACCCTGACATTGTCGTGGACCGCGGCGAGGTGCGCGAATGGTGTGCCGGTGCTTTGGCCAGGCTGTACACCGAAATGGGCGGCGAGAGCCTGTATTTCGGCAAACCGCATCCCCCGATCTATGATCTGGCCCGTCGCAGGTTGCAGGAACTGGGGCACGATATCCCCGACAGCGACATTCTGGTGATCGGCGACGGCCCCCACACGGACATTCTGGGCGGCATGGGAGAGGGCATTGATTCTCTGTTCATCTCGGGCGGATTGGCCGCGGCAGAAACAAAAACGTCGCATCATCCGCACCACGAATCCTTAACCGCCTATATTGAAAGGGAAAAGATCAATCCAACCTACACGATCGGGCGCTTGAGGTAGCAAGAAAAGACTTGATTTTCTGCAACTGCGAAGTAATAAAGTTGCCAACCTTGGCCAAATGATGGTTTTTTCTTTCACGGCCGACTTCGAGTGAGGGCAACATGTTGGACAATCTTCCGCGCGGAACGATCTGTATCGAAGACATCGAAATGGGGATGTCCCGCCACCTGCGCAAAGTGGTGACGGATGAAGATATCGAAATGTTCGCGCAGGTCTCGACCGACCGGAATCCGGTGCATCTGGACGACGACTATGCCCGCGATACGATCTTCGAAGGCCGTATTGCCCACGGAATGCTGACGGCGGGTCTGATCTCGGCCGTGATTGGTGAACAACTGCCGGGTCATGGCACCGTTTACATGGGTCAGTCACTGAAGTTCCTGGCGCCTGTGCGTCCGGGTGACATGGTCTATGCCGAGGTGAAGGTGATCGACATCGATTTTGCCAAGCGCCGAGTCAAGCTGGACTGCCATTGTTCGGTCGAGGGCAAGAAGGTCCTGATCGGCGAAGCCATGGTGCTTGCCCCGTCGCGCAAGTTCGATTGACTGGCAAACACAGTCTTGCAAAAGGCGCCGGACCGGCGCCTTTTTTGTTTGGGCACTCAATTGCACACAAGGTCGTCAGGAAGAACGAGTTCGTTTTCGCCCTTTCAGCGCACCTGATTCCAGAATGATTTCCGACACCACGTGTTCACGCCTGTAGGCCATCACATGAACCCCGGAAACACCGGCGATGTCCCGGATCTGCTGGATCAGTTCGATACAGATCTTCTTGCCCTCTTCCGCGGGCTTTTCGGCCTTTTCCATCCGCTCGATGACATGATCCGGGATGTGAATTCCGGGCACATTGCTGCGCATCCAGCGTGCCGCGCGTGCCGAAGCGATGGGCCCCACACCGGCGATGATGAATACTTTTTTGTCCAGACCGGCATCCCGAACACGATCCATGAACCTTTCAAAGAGCGGAATGTCGTAGATATAGTTGGTCTGAATAAACTCGGCGCCCGCCTCGACCTTCTTTGCAAGACGTTCCGGGCGCCAGTCATAGGGCGGTATACAGGGGTTTTCCGCCGCACCCAAAAACAGTTGAGGGGGGCGCGTGATCTTGCGGCCTGAGAGAAACTTTCCCTGATCGCGCATCGTTCGGATCGTCCGCAGCAAGGTCAGGGAATCGAAGTCGAACACCGGTTTTGCCCCCGGTTGATCCCCAACCCCGACACCGTCGCCCGTCAGGCACAGCACGTTGCTGACGCCCAGCGCCGCAGCCCCCAGAACATCCCCCTGAATGGCGATCCGGTTCCGGTCTCGGCAGGAAATCTGATAGACCGGAGAATACCCCGCGCGGGTCAACAACGCACAGATCCCTATCGAAGACATGTGGCAGTTGGCACCAGACGCATCGGTTGCATTGATCGCATCCGCCACTTCACCCAGCGGCTGCGCCGCCTGAAAAACATCCTCGGGGTCAGCGCTGTCTGGCGGGTTCAGTTCAGCGGTCACCGCAAAGCGGCCCGAACGCAGAACTCTTTCCAATCGACTGTGCGAAACATAGCCTTCGGGAACAGGCACATAGCCGATCGGCTCGACCTCGCTGCGATGGGCATCATTCATTTCTTCAGCTCCCGGTTCACCGCGTTGGGGGGTTCAGCAGCCAGAGGTGCCGCAGAGGGTTCGTTTTCGCGCGCCTCCGGGAACGCCTGCGCAAGCGTTTCGCGGGCAGCGTCCCGGGCCTCGCGTTCCTGTGCAGCGATCTCGCGGCTGACCCGCAGCCAGGATGATGACCCTTTCAACGTGTGTTCCACGGGCGGAAGAACCTCTTTTATCTTGTCGCCCCCGTGTTGCATGCGGCTGGCCCCGTCCCAGGCCAAAGCCCAGACGCATTTCATATCGGGCTTCACCTCGCAGAACTCACCGGAACGTACGCCGCCGCATGGGCCGTTGCGCAGTTGCTTGGGGCAGTTCATCGGGCAAGACATACCCGTCGAAGACAAAACGCATTGTCCGCACATCTTGCAATCAAACAAAAGACTTTTGACGCCTTTTTCGACCAGCGCGATGGGGCGTTCAACGCGGTTGTAGCCGATCCTTGCAAAGACCGGATCCATCGCGACCATGCCCCGTTCGACACATTTGTAAATCCACTCGAACGCACGGGCGTTGCGAATCGCGAACAGTCGCAATCGATACATGGTCTGCCTCCTGTGCTGGGTCCATTTGAACCTGGCCGGGCCATCGTCCGCCCCCCCAGCGTGGTCCGAGGGCCGGAAACCCAGTCTACACCCAGTATTTTTTTTGGATCAAGCAGTTGGCCGAATGTCGCACAGCATTCCGGGGATGCCCTGTGTGCAATCAGGTCTGACAAATGGTTTTGGTGTGTTTCGCCAGGACCCGTGCCTTGAATTCAAACTGCCGCTTGAACAAATCGCAACGCAACGCTACGCAATCGCCTATGCACATCATCCGGGATTTCCAGTTTGTCGAGCCAGAAGATCGCGGCGCCAGCGTTGCGATCGGGAATTTTGATGGCGTCCATTTGGGGCACCAGTCGGTCATCGAACTGGCCCGCGACGCGGCCCCGGATGCGCCACTGGGGGTCATGACATTCGAGCCGCATCCACGTGAATACTTTGCGCCGGACTCTCCTCCGTTCCGCCTGATGCGCGGCAATGCGCGGGCGCATCGGCTTGAGAAGCTGGGTGTGGAGAAACTGTACGAGCTGCCGTTCAACGCGGCGCTGGCCGGGCTTTCCCCTGATGAATTCGCGCGCAACGTGATTTGTGACGGTCTGGGTCTGTCCCATGTCGTGGTCGGGGCCGATTTCTGTTTTGGCAAGGGCCGCAGTGGGACGGCTGACGATCTGGTTCGCTTCGGGCAAGAGATGGGATTTGGCGTGACGATTGCCCCTTTGATGCAGCGGTCGGAAAACGTGGTCTCGTCAACCGCCATCCGCACCGCATTGAGCGAGGGTCGCCCAAGGGATGCCGCCGCGATGCTGGGCCATTGGCACAGGATCGAAGGCGAGGTGATCGGCGGCGAGCAACGCGGGCGGGAACTGGGTTTCCCAACTGCGAACATGTCCATCGAAGGGCTCCATCCGCCGAAATTCGGTGTCTACGCGGTATTGGTCGACGTGCTGGATGGCCCGCATCAGGGCAGTTATCACGGCGCGGCCTCGGTTGGGGTGCGCCCGATGTTCCATGGCGAAGTGCCAAATATCGAAACCTTCCTGTTCGACTTTTCCGGCGACCTGTACGGGGCGACCTTGTCGGTGGGGCTGATCGATTTCCTGCGCCCTGAAATGACATTTAAGGGGCTGGATGGTCTGATCGCGCAGATGAATGCCGATTGTGAACAGGCCCGGGGCATACTGGCCGCCCTATGAGCGCCGATCCGATTGAACGCACCGGCCTGCCCGCCCGGTTCTGGGAACGCAAACCCCTGCGCAAGATGAACCAGCGCGAGTGGGAGGCCCTGTGTGACGGCTGCGGCAAGTGCTGCCTCAACAAGCTGGAAGATGAAGACTCGGGCGAAGTTGCCCTGACCTGCGTCGCCTGCCGACTGCTGGACGATGAAAGCTGCCGCTGCACGCAATATGACATCCGGCATCAATTTGTCCCGGAATGCATCGTCATAACACCCGACAATATCGACGAACACGCCTATTGGTTGCCGCAAACCTGCGCCTATCGGCTGCTGTGGGAGGGCAAACCGCTTTACGACTGGCACCCATTGTTGTCTGGTACGCCGGAAACCGTGCACGCCGCAGGCGTGTCGGTCCGAGGGCGCACGGTGTCCGAGTTCGAAACCCCCATGGAAGAGTGGGAAGACTACATTATCGAGGAGCCTAGCTGATGTATTTCGCATCTGACAATTCCGGGCCGGTTCACCCGCAGGTCATGGCCAAACTGGCCGAGGCCAATCAGGGCTACCAGATGGCCTATGGCGCCGACACGATGATGAACGAGGTGCGTGACCGCATTCGCAGCATCTTTGAAGCGCCGGGGGCGGCCGTCTATCTGGTGGCGACGGGGACAGCGGCAAATTCGCTGGCCCTTGCCACATTGTCCAACCCTTGGGAAACGATCTTCTGCTCTCCGGTTGCCCATATTCACGAAGACGAGTGCAACGCGCCCGAGTTTTTCACCGGCGCCAAGCTGACCCTTGTTCCCGGCGGCGACAAGATGGCGCCGGACGCGCTGCGCGGGTCCATCCTGGGCGAAGAAACCCGTGGTGTTCACGGGCCGCAACGCGGGCCGGTGTCGATCACCCAGGTCACCGAGCGCGGATCGGTCTATTCGCTGGAGGAGTTGCAGGCGCTGTGCGGGGTCGCAAAGGAATATGGCTTGCCGGTCCATCTGGATGGGGCCCGGTTCAGCAATGCCCTGGTGGCCCTGAATTGCTCTCCGGCTGACATGACATGGAAAGCTGGGGTGGACGCGGTCAGCTTCGGCGGCACCAAAAACGGCCTGATGGGCGTTGAAGCGGTGGTGTTCTTTGACGAGAGCAAGGCCTGGGAATTCGAGCTGCGGCGCAAACGCGGGGCGCATCTGTTTTCCAAGCATCGCTACCTGTCCGCTCAGATGGCGGCCTATCTTGAGGATGATCTGTGGCTGAAGCTGGCGCGTCAGGCCAATGCAAACTGTGCCCGGCTGGCCGATGGCTTGCGTGCAAAAGGCGCCGAGTTCCTGCACGAACCACAGGCCAATATGATCTTTACCGCTTTTTCACGCTCAAAGCACAAACAGCTGCATGAGGCCGGGGCGATCTACCACCTCTGGGGGGCAGAGCTGGAAGGTGATGATGACGACGAAAGCCTTGCATGCCGACTGGTCTGCGACTGGTCGATCGGGACAGCCGAGATCGATCAGTTTCTCAGCCTGTTGTAACACCCGTCTCTTGGCCAGCTTTCCAGAGATCCTCAAGCAGCACGCTGGTTTCACCGGGGTGCGAAATGGGCAGCATGTGCCCCGCACCTTGAACGACCTCATGGCGTGCGTTCGGCAGACGGCGCTGCAATCCTTTACAGATTGCGGGGATCGTCGGGTGGGTCTTTGATCCGCTCAGCAACAGGGTTGGCATCGATACGCGCTTGCATCCGTCGGGGTCAAGCAACCTGGCGCGGTCATCGTACAGAACGGGATAAGACGCAGGAACAACATGAATTCCACGCACCATGCTGGCGCGCGTCCGCTCTGGCAGGTCAGGCCATTTGGGGCTGATGTCAGTGCTCCACATCCGGTTGAACAACCGCGCGGCCAGCGCTTCGTCGCCTGCTTGGAACGCTGCTTCAATCGGCTGGGACTCTCGCAGGTGCTGATCGAACAAATCGGGCGCGTCCTGTTTTGCCACGGCAAAGAACACAGGCTCGATCAGGGTCAAACTTCGTATACAGTCCGGGTGCTCGATGGCCAGTCTGAGCGCAACGATCGCCCCAAAGGAATGGCCGACCAGATCCGTGGGCTCGGTCAATTCGACCGCCGCCAGCCCTGTCACAGCGTCAAAGAAATCGCTTTGACCGTCCCAATCCGGACTGCGCCCATGAGACAGCATGTCCGGTGCAACAAGACACACGCTGCCATCCAATGCCTTGGCCAGGCCGGACCACGCGCCGGAATGTGCAATGGTGCAATGAAGGGCAAGCAATTTGCGCCCTCCGTCGCCCAATCGTCTCACGAAGCCGGACTGCATCGCCGTCGGGGCTGTCATCCATTCATCTCGGACAGATGCCGATCCAGATCGTCCAGGCGATCCTGCCCCCAGAACCTTTGACCATCCGGCGTGATGTAGAACGGCGCGCCGAACACGCCGCGATCCACGGCTTCTTCCAAGTTGGCGGCATAGGTTTCGGCCCCGACTAGCAGACCGCTGTTGGCCAGTTCCGGGTCAAACCCGGCATTTGCCAGGCAGTCCCTGATCACATCATCCTGAGCGACGTCCTTTTCTTCGGCCCAGCAGGCGCGCAGGATCAACTGACACAACTTGCCTACGTCGCCCGAACCATCCTTGATCGCGGCGATGATCGCATAGGAAGACGGCGCCATGTTGGTCGGCCAGTGCGCCGGTTGCAGGTTGAACTCCATCCCCAGATTCTTCGATTGGCGCAGCAGCTCCTGAGCGCGGTATTCGATGCGCGATACATGACGGTCCTTCGGCGGCGTGCCCCCGGTGCGTGCGAACAGGGCCATGATGTCCAGCGGCTTGTAGTTGATCGTTGCGTCGTGTTTCGCCGCAATCTCTTCCAGCCGGTTCCCCGCAAGATAGCTGTAGGGCGAAATTGTCGCAAAAAAGTAGTCAATCCGGGTCATGTTCACTTTCTCCGCTGCGTTACCTTTGCGGGACGGTAAGGCCATGCTAAGCGGTGTCAACATCACGAATCTGTCACATTGCCATTGCTGCCCGGGGACCTCAGCCGATGCCGACACTTCACGAACCCAAGCTTATCGCTGGGAACGCCAACCTTCCACTTGCCGAAACCATCGCCCGCCGCATGAGCCTGTATCGCGGTGTCGACCAGGGATTGGTCGATGCGCGCGTCGAACGTTTCAATGACGGCGAGATCTTCGTCGAAGTGTTCGAGAACGTACGCGGCGAGGATATGTTCATCATCCAGCCGACCTCGAACCCGGCCAACGACAACCTGATGGAGCTGCTGATCATCGCCGACGCACTGCGCCGCTCGTCGGCGCAACGGATCACGGCCGTGATCCCGTATTTCGGCTATGCCCGCCAGGATCGCCGCACCAAGGCCCGCACGCCCATCAGTGCCAAGCTGGTGGCCAATATGCTGACCGGTGCAGGGATCGAGCGGATTCTGACGATGGATCTTCATGCCGCGCAGATTCAGGGCTTTTTCGATATGCCCGTCGACAATCTGTACGCTTCGCCGATCTTTGCGCTGGATGTCAAAAACCAGTTCAAGGACAATCTGGATGAGATCATGGTGGTTTCACCCGACGTGGGCGGCGTGGCGCGCGCCCGTGAACTGGCCAAGCGCATCAACGCCCCCTTGTCGATCGTTGACAAGCGGCGCGAGAAAGCAGGCGAAGTCGCGGAAATGACCGTTATCGGGGATGTGAAGGACAAGATCTGCCTGATCGTCGACGACATGTGTGACACCGCCGGAACGCTTTGCAAGGCCGCGCAGGTCCTGTTGGACAATGGCGCCAAGGAAGTTCATTCGTACATCACGCATGGCGTCATGAGCGGCCCTGCGGTCGAGCGAGTGACGAACTCGGTCATGAAGTCGCTGGTGCTGACCGACACGATCCAGCCGACCAAAGAGATTTTGAAGGCAAAGAATATCCGCATCGTTCCGACTGCGCCGATCTTCACCCAGGCGATCCTGAACATCTGGAACGGAACCAGTGTGTCTTCGCTGTTCGAAGACAAGACACTGACCCCGATCTACGAATCCATGTATCAGATGGATTGAGCTACAGGGGCGGCCGAACATGTCGCCCCCTGATATCTGAAATACCGATTGCGCGGATATCTGACCATGGGGCGCGATCGGCGACACAAGTGGAATCACCTCCATGACTGCCAACAAACGTATTGTTCTTTCCAGCGATCACGCGGCGATCGAGCTGCGCCAGTCCGTGGCCAACCACATCGCGCAGCAAGGTTGGGACGTGGTTGATATCGGCCCGACAACCCCCGAAAGCACCCATTACCCCAAGCATGGAAAGGCCGCGGCGCAGGCCGTTGCCTCGGGCGATTGCAGCTTGGGTATCGTCCTTTGCGGCACTGGGCAGGGTATCATGATGGCTGCGAACAAAGTGCCCGGCATTCGCTGTGGCGTTTGTTCAGACGCATTCTCGGCCCGCATGATCCGCCAGCACAACAACGCCAACATGCTGTCGATTGGTGCGCGGGTTGTCGGCGAAGGTCTGGCGCTGGACATCGTTGACGCGTTTCTGGGTGCCGAATTCGAAGGCGGCCGCCACGCCACGCGCGTGGACATGATCGAAGCGCAGGACGACTGAGCCCAATCAATCGTTCAAACGCCTGAAAACATGGCGAACCCGGATCAGGAAATATTCCAATCGTCCGGGTGTGCCACCTCTCCTATCGCGGTCCAGCTTGCCCGGATGCGGGCAATCCGAGTGTCGGACCAGGTCCGGAATACTGCGTCAAAACCCTCGGCGGTGATATGTTCGGCCTGAACCTCTGCGCGCAGCGCCGAGGACGTGTCGACATCCCACAGCGAGATCCCGATCTGCACCACGGGCGGGGTCCGAAATGCTTCTTTGAACCGAATGTGTGTGCGGCGTTCACGCGGCCCCTGCCCGGTCCACATATCGCCGCCTTCAGCAAACTCCGAGAACAGGACATCTTCACCCTGCTCAATTCCAATGGGATGGGTTAGAAACTTTTTCATCTTATCATCATTATTCTTGAATTCCCGCAACTTACCCCGGCATTTCGGCAAAAGCACGACAAAAAAACGGCCCCGCAATTGCGAGGCCGCTCAAATTTTTCACCAGTGGGCCCGTTACAGGCTCATATGCGTTCCAAGCGCTTCCATGTCGGCCAGCAGCTTGGCTGCATCGTCGACAATGGTCTGTTCGCCGTTTTCCTTCGCCACCTCGTGCGAGGCGCGCGCCTCGGCGATCAGCTCATCCAGATGCGCGCGGGTTACTTCCGCCACCGGGATGGCCTTTTCGGCCAGAACCGACAGGCTGTCGCCGTTGATCTGGGCAAACCCGCCGGTGACCAGGTATTCGCTGGACCCTTCGGGTGCCTCGACCTTGAGCAGACCGGGGCGCAGCGTGGTGATGGTGGGGGCATGATCGGGCATTGCCGTCATGTCCCCGTCCGCGCCGGGAATCTGGACCGCGCTCGCCTGAAGCGAAGCAAGGCTCCGCTCGGGGCTGACGAGGTCGAATTGCATCGTGTTTGCCATCAGGGATACTCCTTAGGCGGCTTCTGCGGCCATCTTCTCCGCTTTGGCGATCACTTCGTCGATGCCGCCAACCATCAGGAAGGCCGCTTCGGGCAGGTGATCGTATTCGCCGGCCACAACGGCCTTGAACGACGCGATGGTCACATCCAGAGGAACCTGAACGCCCGGCGAACCGGTAAAGACTTCGGCCACGTCGAACGGCTGCGACAGGAAGCGCTCGATCTTACGGGCACGTGCCACGGTCAGTTTGTCCTCTTCCGACAGTTCGTCCATGCCGAGGATTGCGATGATGTCCTGCAGCGACTTGTAGCGCTGGAGGATCTGCTGAACGTCGGTCGCAACCTTGTAGTGCTCTTCACCAACGATGGCCGGGTCGAGCAGACGCGAGGTCGAGTCGAGCGGGTCAACCGCAGGGTAGATACCCTTTTCCGAGATCGCACGGTTAAGAACGGTGGTCGCGTCCAAGTGAGCGAACGAGGTTGCCGGCGCGGGGTCGGTAAGGTCGTCCGCAGGCACGTAGATCGCCTGAACCGAGGTGATCGATCCCGACTTGGTCGAGGTGATGCGTTCCTGCAAGGCGCCCATGTCGGTGGCCAGCGTCGGCTGGTAGCCCACCGCCGAAGGAATACGACCCAGCAGAGCCGACACCTCGGAACCCGCCTGCGTGAAGCGGAAGATGTTGTCGACGAAGAACAGAACGTCGGTACCGGACTGGTCGCGGAACTGTTCCGCCAGGGTCAGACCGGTCAGAGCGACACGTGCACGCGCACCCGGAGGCTCGTTCATCTGACCATAAACCAGGGCCACTTGGCTTTCCGACAGGTTGTCGGGTTTGATGACGTTCGATTCGATCATCTCGTGGTACAGGTCGTTGCCTTCACGGGTCCGTTCACCAACACCCGCGAACACCGAGAAGCCCGAGTGCACTTTTGCGATGTTGTTGATCAGTTCCATGATCAGAACGGTTTTACCAACGCCGGCACCGCCGAACAGGCCGATCTTGCCGCCTTTGGCGTAAGGGGCCAGCAGGTCAACGACCTTGATGCCGGTCACCAGGATTTCCGACTCGGTCGACTGTTCGTCGAACTCGGGCGCGGGCTGGTGGATGGCGCGGGTTTCGGTGGCTTCGACCGGGCCCTTTTCGTCGATCGGTTCGCCAACCACGTTCAGGATGCGGCCCAGGGTGGCGTTGCCGACCGGAACCGAGATCGGTGCGCCGGTGTCGGTCACGGCCTCACCGCGGACCAGACCTTCGGTCGCGTCCATCGCGATGGTACGGACAGTGTTTTCACCCAGGTGCTGAGCAACTTCCAACACCAGGCGCTTGCCGTTGTTGGTGGTTTCCAGCGCGTTCAGAATTTCAGGCAGCTGATCTTCGAAGTGCACGTCGACGACGGCCCCGATGATCTGTGTGACTTTGCCTTTTGCATTCGCCATGTTTCGTCTCCGGTTTTCTTACAGCGCTTCGGCGCCGGAAATAATTTCAATCAGCTCGTTGGTGATCACGGCCTGACGCGAGCGGTTGAACTGGATCGTCAGTTTGTCGATCATCTCACCCGCGTTGCGTGTCGCGTTGTCCATCGCGGACATCCGTGCACCCTGTTCAGACGCCCCGTTTTCGAGCAGAGCCGAGAAGATCGCAGTCGCAACCCCCTTGGGCAGCAGGTCGGCCAGAATGGCTTCTTCGCTGGGCTCGTAGTCGAAGATGGCACCGCTGTCGTCACCCGCCGCTTCGTCCTCGAACGAGGCAGGGATGATTTGCTGTGCCGTTGGGATCTGGGTCACGACGTTGACGAACTTCGAGTAGAAGATCGTGGCCACGTCGAACTCTCCCCCGTCGAAACGAGACAGGATGTCCTTCGCGATGTCCTGCGCGTTGGCATAGCCCAGACGCTTGACTTCGCTCAGGTCAATATGTCCAACGAACAGATCGCCAAAATCACGCTTGAGCGCGTCGCGGCCCTTCTTGCCGACAGTCAGAACCTTGACCGTCTTGCCTTTCAGGCGCAGCTCTTCCGCCTTTTGGCGGGCCAGCTTGGCGATGTTCGAGTTGAAGCCGCCGCAGAGGCCGCGTTCAGCTGTCATGACAACCAGCAGATGGACATCATCGCTGCCCGTACCACGGAGCAGCTTGGGGGCGCTGTCGCTGCCCCCGACCGAAGCCGCCAGCCCTGCCATCACGGCATTGAACCGTTCGGCATACGGACGCGAGGCTTCGGCAGATTCTTGGGCGCGGCGCAGTTTTGCAGCCGCGACCATCTGCATGGCCTTGGTGATCTTGCGGGTCGATTTGACCGACTCGATCCTGTTTTTAAGGTCCTTAAGATTTGGCATATGCCCGCCTCTCCCTTAAGCGAAGGTTGCGGCGTATTCGTCCAGCGCAGCCTTGATCTTGTCGGAAGCGTCACCCTTGATCTTGGGGTCTTCGTCCGTGATCCACTGAAGCAGATCCGCGTGCTTGCCACGCAGGTGTGCCAGCAGGCCAGCTTCGTAACGGCCAACGTCGGACACATCGATCTTGTCGAGGTAACCGTTGGTACCTGCGAAGATGACGCAGACGATTTCAGCGTTGGTCAGCGGCGAGTACTGCGGCTGTTTCATCAGCTCGGTCAGACGCGCACCACGGTTCAGCAGCTGCTGGGTTGCGGCGTCGAGGTCTGAACCGAACTGCGCAAAAGCAGCCATTTCGCGGTACTGAGCCAGTTCCAGTTTAACCGGACCGGCAACCGACTTCATCGAGTTAGTCTGAGCCGAAGAGCCCACACGCGAAACCGACAGACCGGTGTTCACGGCAGGACGGATGCCCTGGTAGAACAGTTCGGTTTCCAAGAAGATCTGGCCATCGGTGATCGAGATCACGTTGGTCGGAATAAACGCCGAAACGTCACCACCCTGAGTTTCGATAACCGGCAGAGCGGTCAGCGAACCCGCGCCGAAGTCTTCGTTCAGCTTCGCCGAACGTTCCAGCAGACGGGAGTGGAGGTAGAAAACGTCGCCAGGATAGGCTTCACGTCCGGGCGGACGACGCAGCAGCAGCGACATCTGACGATAAGACACAGCCTGTTTCGACAGGTCATCATAGATGATCAGCGCGTGGCGGCCGTTGTCGCGGAAGTATTCAGCCATCGCAGTTGCGGCGTAAGGCGCCAGGAACTGCATCGGAGCCGGGTCCGAAGCGGTTGCGGCCACAACGATCGAATATTCAATCGCACCGGATTCTTCCAGTTTCTTCACCAGCTGTGCAACGGTCGAACGCTTTTGACCGATTGCAACGTAAACGCAGTACAGTTTTTTCGACTCGTCGTCGCCTGCTGCGTCGTTGTAGGTTTTCTGGTTCAGGATTGCGTCCAGAGCAACGGCGGTTTTGCCGGTCTGACGGTCACCAATGATCAGCTCACGCTGGCCACGGCCGATCGGGATCATCGCGTCAACCGATTTCAGGCCGGTTGCCATCGGCTCGTGAACCGATTTACGCGGGATGATGCCGGGCGCTTTTACGTCTGCAACGCCACGCTTGGTTGCGTTGATCGGGCCTTTGCCGTCCAGCGGGTTGCCCAGACCGTCCACAACGCGGCCCAGCAGCTCGTCACCGATCGGAACGTCCACGATCGAGTTGGTGCGCTTGACGGTGTCACCTTCTTTGATGTCACGGTCGGAACCGAAGATAACGACACCGACGTTGTCGCTTTCCAAGTTCAGCGCCATGCCCATGATGCCGCCGGGGAATTCGACCATCTCACCGGCTTGCACATTGTCCAGACCGTATACACGGGCAATCCCGTCACCGACGCTCAGCACGCGACCGATCTCGGCCACTTCGGCTTCCTGACCAAAATTCTTGATCTGGTCCTTCAGGATTGCAGAAATCTCTGCAGCTTGGATTCCCATTTATCCGACCTCTTTCATTGCATTCTGTAGGGAGTTCAGCTTCGAACGGATCGAACTGTCGATCATTTTCGAGCCCACTTTAACGACAAGACCGCCGATGAGGCTATCATCCACGGTCGCATTGATTGTCACCGTCTTGCCCACACGCTCGGACAGTGTCTTGGACAGTTTTTCCATCTGGGTCTTGGTCAGTGCCTTGGCCGAGGCAACCTCGGCGGTCACTTCGCCGCGCTCTTCGGCCAGCATGTCGCGCAGAACCTTCAGCAGTTGCGGCACGACGAACAGGCGGCGCTTCTGCGCCATCAGACCCAGCGTGTTGCGCAGGATGGGGTTCAGACCCATCTTGTCTGCGATCGCAGTGATCGCGCCTTCCTGTTCAGCGCGGGAAACCAGCGGCGATGCGATCAGGTCGCGCAGCTCTGCACTGTCGTCCAGCGCGGCTGCCAGATCATTGATGCCGGATTCCAGACCTGCAAGGTCGTTGTTCTCTTTTGCGATCTCGAAGATCGCGGTGGCATAGCGCTCGGCGATGCCAGTGGAAATCGAAGCTGGTTCGGACACGTCCACCCTTCCGATATTTTGGGCCCCGAATTCGCGTGCGGCAGCTACCCCGGGGGCGTGAAGAAACCCCGGCCAGACGGTCGGGGATCAAAATCACCGGGGATGTAGCAGAGCCGAACCAACCAAGCAATACGCTATAGCGGTAACAGATTTATCCACAAATTGTTATTTTTCATTAACTTACGGCAAGTGCGACGGTTTGAACACATTGGCCCAGTTGAAAAATGTTACGAATATGCAGGTTTTTGCGATTCCTGTGACTTTTTTTCCTCAATTTTTCGCATGGAATTGCCCGGGGTCTCAGGCGGGCTTCAGCAAGCCGTCCAGCGCCTTGATCGGTTTTTTGACCGCATCCTTGGTCACGCTGCCGCTTGGCGGGCGGATATGTTTGCTGACTTCGACCATCAGCACCCCACCGGCCATGACCGTCGGAATCCGCTGGCCGGCCTTTTCGATCAGGTTGCCGGATTTCAACCAGAATCGCCGGAACGACGGAGGCATATACAAGGCCGAGCAATGCACCTCGGGCAGGAAGTGATGCGCTTTAAGCTGGTTCTCCAGCTGAGTTGCCGAGTACGGGCGCCCGAACCCGAACGGGGTCTTGTCCGACCGTGACCACAGACCCGCCCGGTTTGGAACGATGAAGACGGCCCGGCCACCGGGGCCCAGCACGCGCCAACATTCGTCAAGCAACTGGTTTGGCCGTTCCGACGTTTCCAGCCCATGCATCACCACAAGCTTGTCCACGTGGCCGGTCTCGATCGGCCAGAGGGTTTCTTCGGTCAGGACCGAAACGTTGGGCATGCCTGCCGGCCAGGGCATCACGCCCTGCGGTCCCGGCATCAACCCGATGACCCGGCGCGCATCCGACAGGTAGGGGCGCAGCAAAGGCACCGCGAAACCGAATCCCGCCACTGTCTGGCCTTTTGCTTCGGGCCAAAGCTCGATCAGACGCCCGCGAATGGCCGCCTGCGCCGCACGCCCCAATGTGCTGCGGTAATAGAAGTTCCTCAGATCCTGTACATCAAGATGCATTGCGGACATCCGGTCAATCGGCTTAGCTGGGCGTAGTCTAGCAATGAAAGGGCAAAAGGCCATGCCTCTTGAAATCGTTACAATCCCGTGCCTGAGCGACAATTACGCCTTTCTGGCGCATGACGCCGTCACTGGCCAGACCGCGCTGATCGACGCGCCCGAGGCCGCACCGGTCCTGAAGGCGCTGGATGACCGGGGGTGGACGCTGTCACATGTGCTGTTGACCCATCATCACTGGGATCACGTGGACGGGCTTGCGGGAATTTTGGCCAAACAGCCGGCAAAGGTCATCGGGGCCGCCGCTGACGCAAATCGCCTGCCGCCGCTGGATCAGCAAGTCACCGAGGGGGACAGTTTCGAGATAGGCGGCGAACCGGTTCAGGTTCTGGACGTTTCCGGGCACACGGATGGCCATATCGCATTCTACATGCCGCAGAGTTCCGCCGTGTTCACCGCCGACAGCCTGATGGCGCTGGGTTGTGGGCGCCTGTTCGAGGGCACACCCGCGCAAATGTGGGCCTCTTTGAACAAGCTGGCCGCCCTGCCGGACGACACTTTGGTCTGTTCAGGGCACGAATATACACAATCCAACGCCAAATTCGCGATTACAGTCGATCCCGAAAACCAAGCCTTGAAAGATCGCATTGCGGATATCGACCGCGCGCGTGCGGCCGGAAAAGCCACTGTTCCTTCGACTCTGGCCCTTGAAAAGGCCACAAATCCGTTCCTGAGGGCCGCCGATCCGGCGATTCAGGCGAAATTGGGTATGGTGGGTGCTGACCCCGAGGCCGTTTTTGCCGAAATTCGGGCTAGAAAAGACCGGTTCTGATGCCTATTTGCTCCTCTTCAGGGCCACGGTCACAACAAATGTGACTGTCAAGTGAAAGAAAACCCTTGAAGCCGGGCCACGATCAACCAAACTCTAATAGTATGAGGACATGGTTGGGATGGGGTTCCGGCCAAGAAACCGCCCCCTTCTGACCCAAGACAGAGGAGCACCCGCGTGCCTTCATTCTCGAGCACATTGGAACAAGCCATCCACGCGGCCCTGGCGGCTGCGAATGAACGGCGCCATGAATTCGCAACGCTGGAGCATTTGCTGCTGGCCCTTCTGGAAGAACCCGATGCCGTGCGCGTCATGAAAGCGTGCAGTGTCGATCTGGACGAGTTGCGCAGCACTTTGGTGGAGTTCATCGACGAGGATCTTTCGAATCTGGTCACGGATATCGACGGATCCGAAGCCGTACCCACCGCAGCGTTCCAGCGCGTCATTCAGCGCGCCGCGATCCACGTTCAAAGCTCGGGCCGGACCGAAGTGACCGGCGCCAACGTTCTGGTCGCCATATTCGCCGAACGCGAAAGCAATGCCGCCTATTTCCTGCAAGAACAGGACATGACCCGTTACGACGCGGTCAATTTCATCGCGCATGGCGTCGCCAAGGATCCTGCCTACGGCGAAAGCCGCTCGGTATCCGGTGCGGATCAGGTGGAAGAAGACGCCCAGACCACATCCGGCGAAGCCGAACAGAAAGAAAGCGCGCTGGGAAAATACTGCGTGGATCTGAACGCCAAGGCTCGAGCTGGCGATGTCGATCCGCTGATCGGACGCTCGGATGAGGTGGAACGCTGTATCCAGGTGCTGTGCCGCCGCCGCAAGAACAACCCGCTGTTGGTGGGGGATCCGGGTGTAGGCAAGACCGCCATCGCAGAAGGCCTTGCGCACAAGATCGTCGGTGGCGAGGCCCCCGATGTGCTGGCCAATACCACGATCTATTCCTTGGACATGGGCGCGCTGCTGGCCGGAACCCGCTATCGCGGTGATTTCGAAGAACGTCTGAAAGCGGTTGTGACAGAACTGGAGGATCACCCGGACGCGGTGTTGTTCATCGACGAAATCCATACCGTGATCGGTGCCGGGGCGACCTCGGGCGGGGCTATGGATGCCTCGAACCTGCTGAAGCCTGCGCTTCAGGGCGGCAAACTGCGCACCATGGGCTCGACCACCTACAAAGAGTTCCGTCAGCACTTCGAGAAGGACCGTGCGCTGAGCCGCCGGTTCCAGAAGATCGACGTGAACGAACCTTCGGTGGAAGACAGCGTAAAGATTTTGCGCGGGCTGAAGCCTTATTTCGAAGAACATCATGACATCAAATACACCGCTGATGCGATCAAGACGGCGGTCGAGCTGTCGGCGCGTTACATCAACGATCGCAAGCTGCCCGACAAGGCCATCGATGTGATCGACGAGGCCGGCGCGGCGCAGCATCTGGTCGCGGAAAGCAAGCGGCGCAAGACCATTGGCGTCAAAGAGATCGAGGCGGTTGTCGCCAAGATCGCGCGTATTCCGCCCAAGAACGTCACCAAGGATGATGCGTTGGTGCTGAAAGACCTCGAAGCATCGCTGAAACGGGTGGTGTTTGGTCAGGATCTGGCAATCGAGGCGCTGTCCAGTGCGATCAAACTGGCCCGCGCCGGTCTGCGCGAACCTGAAAAACCCATCGGCAACTATCTGTTTGCCGGTCCGACGGGGGTTGGCAAGACCGAGGTGGCGAAACAGCTGGCAGATACCCTGGGTGTGGAACTGCTGCGTTTCGACATGTCGGAATACATGGAGAAACATGCGGTCAGCCGCCTGATCGGTGCCCCTCCGGGCTATGTCGGGTTTGATCAGGGTGGTCTGCTGACCGACGGTGTCGACCAGCATCCGCATTGCGTGTTGCTGCTGGACGAAATCGAAAAGGCCCACCCGGACGTGTTCAACATCCTGTTGCAGGTGATGGACCACGGCGAGCTGACCGATCACAACGGGCGCACGGTGAATTTCCGCAACGTGGTGCTGATCATGACCTCGAACGCGGGCGCGCAGGAACAGGCCAAGGCCGCCATCGGCTTCGGTCGCGATCGGCGCGAAGGCGAAGACACGGCCGCGATCGAGCGCATGTTCACACCGGAATTCCGCAACCGTCTGGATGCCGTGATCTCCTTCGCACCGCTGCCGAAAGAGGTCATTTTGCAGGTAGTCGAGAAATTCGTCCTACAGCTTGAGGCACAACTGCTGGATCGTGGCGTGACCATCGACCTGACCCCAAAAGCTGCCGAGTGGCTGGCCGACAAGGGATATGACGACAAGATGGGTGCACGCCCGCTGGGTCGCGTGATCCAGGAGCACATCAAGAAACCCCTGGCCGAAGAGCTGTTGTTCGGCAAGCTGGCCAAAGGCGGCGTGGTTCGTGTCTCGGTCAAGAAGGGCGAACTGGATCTTGAAATTCTTGGCCCGGACCAACGGCGCATTTCAGGAGACAAACCACCTCTGTTGACGGCAGACTGACCGGAAAACAGACAATTCCTTTAAAGCCCGGCGATCCCCATCGCCGGGCTTTTTCTCTGCTGGCAGCATAAAATGCGACGGAAAAAGACTTCTGCTGCGTGTCATCTTCAATGATGAACGCAAGACAGGGATCGACACGTGAGCAAAATTTCAATCCTCTGGGGCGCCGCCTTTGCCCTATCCGCCGTTGCCGCTGTGGCAACTGCACAGCACAGGTTTCGCTATCACGACGAAACGACCGCAGAACCGTTGAGGTTGGTGCCCGCAACCGAAAACCCCGGGAAAAGCAGCGCCTCGGTGAAAGAAAAAGGCGGAAAAATCAAAGTGACGGGCAATGGTATTCCTGATCATCTGGTTGGCCGGTTTCCAAACCAAGGCAATCCGCACCAGATCGAACAGCAGAAGGTCAGGTTGAAATTGCCTGCAAATCCAACGGCCAAAGGTGCAATCACACCGCTGCAAATGGGGTGGAACTTTGGCGTGTCACTCAACGGGGTTGTGTTCGACCCGCTGGCGGCCGAGTTCTGGCATGGCGACCCCAGGTCCGGGTGGTCCTACAATGCCTTGGGTGGCGCTGTTTCCTTGGGATTGGACGCCAATTATGCCCATGTACAGCCGAACGGAAAGTATCACTATCACGGTGTACCGACGGGGTTGGTCAAGCTGCTGGGATGGTCACCGTCCGAGCATTCACCTCTGATCGGCTATGCGGCAGATGGTTTCCCGATATTTGCCGTCACTGGCGTCGTAGGGGGCAAAGTGACCGAAATGACGTCGTCCTATCGTCTGAAACCCGGCAACCGGCCGGGTGGCGCTGCGCCGGGCGGGCGGCATGACGGCACCTTCAACGAGGACTACGTTTTTGTTCAGGGTCACGGCAATTTGGACCAATGCAACGGCGCCTTCACCGTTTCAGCAGAATACCCTTCAGGAACCTATGCGTATTTTCTGACCGAGGATTACCCCGTGGTACCCCGTTGTTTCATGGGCACTCCGGATCAAAGCTTTCGCTTTGGCAGACGGTAATCGGTTTGACCCCATCACGCAGATTACCCAGGCAAGAGGCAAGGTTTTTCTATCTTTCCGTGAGTTTCAGCTCGATCCGGCGATTCTGCGCCCGCGCCTCGGGCGTGTCAGCCGGATTGACCGGCTGGAACTCACCAAACCCGTTTGCCGCCAGACGATTGGGCGGGATGCCCAGCGCGTCGACCATATAGCGCACAACAGACAACGCGCGACCCTGGCTGAGTTCCCAGTTGTCCCGGTATCGGCCCGAACCGGCCAGCGGAACGTTGTCGGTATGGCCGTCCACCCGGATCACCCAGTTCAGACCGGGCGGAATTTCAGCGGCGACACTGCGCAGGATGTTGGCAACTTTCGCAACCTCCTGCTGCCCTTCCGCGGACAGCACGGCTGATCCTGTCGGAAACAAAACCTCGGACGAAAAGACAAAACGGTCGCCTTCAATCCGCACGCCTTCCTGATCGCCAAGGACATCCCGAAGACGTCCGAAAAATTCCGAACGATAACGTTGCAGATCTTCCGCCTGCGCTGCCAGTTCCTCATTCTGACCGGCCAGTGCTTCGGCCTCGGCCTCGAGACGCAGGCGTTCGGCTTCTTCCAGCAGGCGGCGCCGGCGTTCTTCCGAAGCGGCACGGGCCAGCGCGGCATTCAGGTCCTGACCCAAAGTCTGGATTTGGATTTCGGCGGCCTCGTTGCGCTCTTCGAAATCGTCCAGCAGGGCCTGCAACGACCCCAACTGCCCGCGCAGGGCGGCAATCTGCTGGTTCAGCAGAGCCGCCTCACGCTGGGCCTCGGCTGAGATTTCTTTCTCTTCCGACAATGTCGATTCGGCCAGAGCCAGCAAGGCCTGCCTTTGTTCGGCCAGGGTGCGTTGCTCATCAGCATCCGCCTGCGCTTGCGTTTGCGCCTCCAGGGCGGCTTCAAGCTGGGCGCGCAATTCATCAGGGTTCACGTCGCCGAATTGCCGCTCAAGCTCGGCCCGCGCGGCTTGCGCGGCGGCCAGAAGAGTCAGCGTGTCTTCGGCCTCTTTGCGTTGTGCCTCCAACGCGAGCGTCATGGCCGTCAGTTCGGCATCCGCATCCTGAAGACGGTTTCGCAATGCCTCGGCAGCAGCGGCTTCGACCAGGCGGGCGGCTTCTTCATCGCTCAGTTGCTGTTCAAGGGTGGCGATTTCCGCCGCGCGTTCCTTGCCACTTTGCTCCAGATCCGCAACCATTGCTTCCAGCGCCTCGCGGCGGGCGGCTGCCAATCGGGCCGCTTCCGTCTGCGCATCGATTTCCTCGCGACTTTGTGCAAGGGCAAGGTTCAGCGCCTCTTGTTTCGTCAGCAATTGCTCGCGCTCAGTCTCAAGCGCTGCGATGTCGCCCAAAGCCTGTTCCTGCTCGGCAAGCAGCGCCGCAACCTGTGCTTCGAAATTCGTGATACGGGTCTGCGCCTGATCCAGCGCGGCGGCCTGACGGTCGCGTTCGGTGGTCAGTGAGGCGATCAGCGACTGCGCTTGCGCCAGATCGTCTTCGGCCTGCGACAGCGTCGTGTTCAACGCACCCAGCCTTGCCTGCAAGCGGCTGTTTTCACGCTCTTCCAAACCCAGCGCGCCCGCAAGCGCAGCAACTTCGTCTGCCAGTGTCGTCAGTTCGTCTTCCTGCCCCGAAATGGTCTCGCGCAGAACAAACTGAATCACCATGAAAATGGTCAGAACGAATGTCAGCACCATCAGCAGCCCGGTCATCGCGTCCACGAATCCGGGCCAGACCGAGCCCTGGAAGCGTTGACCGGTGCGGCGGGACAGCGCCATGGACTACTCTCCTTCCGGCGTGGTGCGCACCGCGCCTCGGGGCAGGGTCAGGGCCTTGACCAGCAGTTCGATATCCTTGCGGAATTCGTTCATGCTTTCCTGACGACCCGCCGAAATCTCTTCGAGAATGCGCAGCAACTGCACGTCCATCGAGCGCAGGCGCATCCGGCTTTCGGCGTCGATTCCATCGCCTGCACCGTGTTCGCGCATGCGGTCAAGCAACGCATCCTGCCCCAGCGCAACACGCTCCAGAGCCGAAGTGACGCTTTCGGTATTGGCCTGGCGATTGTTCATCTCGGCAATCACATCGACCAGTTGCCCCAGCTTGGCGGAAACCTCAGCCCGCTCGCTTTCCTGAGCGGCAAACAGATCCTGCAACGCATCCATCTGTTCGGACATGGCATCCAGCACAGGTGTCAGTACGGCGATCTCTGCCCCGCCCTCCTCACCACCGGCAAATCCGACGCGGGTGATCGAGGACAACCATTCTTCGAGCTCGCGATAAAAGCGGTTCTGCCCGTGCCCGGCAAACACTTCGAGCAAACCAACAATCAGCGATCCCGCCAAGCCCAGCAGAGACGACCCGAACGCAACACCCATCCCCTGCAACTGCGCCTCGAGCCCCGTCATCAGGCGATTGAAAACGGCCAGCCCCTCTTCGCCTTCTTGCGGGTTCAGGCTGCGGATGGTGTCGACAATGGCTGGAACGGTTGTCGCCAGGCCAAAGAACGTACCCAGCAGACCCAAATAGATCAGAACATTGGTTATATAACGCGTGATTTCCCGTTCTTCTTCGACACGCTCGGCCACGGAGTCCAGAATGGACCGGGTTGAGGTGGAACTGATCTGTGAGCGCGCGCCTCGCTCGCGCAGCAGCGAAGCCAAAGGCGCCAGCAATTGCGGTGTGCGCGCATCTTCGCGAACGACGCCACCGACAAAGGCCTCGATCCAGCGCACGGACCCGATCAGCTGCGTAACCTGATAAAAACAGGCGAAGACGCCGACAAAGAACACAATCAGGATGAAGCCATTCAGATACGGATTGGCATAAAAAACCGGCAAAACGTATGGAAGCGCCAGAAACACCCCCAGCCCGGACAGGCCGATCGCCATCAACATCAACAGAATTTGTCGAATTGGATGCGAGAAATGGGGTCTCGCGCCCTGATGTGCCTGCGCCATGCGCGTGGTTCCCGGTATTTGCCTGCTTTGTGTCGAATCTAGCGGGATTCCGCGCGTGACGCCAAGAGTTTATGCGGTGATGTCGCGCACCCGTTGCGCCAACCACTCAAGATCATGGTCACGCAGCCCGATCTCGGCCAGATGTTCAACGGTGTTGTAAAGATATTCGTCATTCGGACCGCGCCCGCCAACCGCATGGGCGATGATCCGGGCCTGTTCCTCCAACGGCATCCCGCCGCAATACTGGACGTGGTCGGCATCGATCACATAGGTAACCGCATTGACGATTTCGCCGTTTTCCAGGTGCACATCCAGCATACGTTCAACATAGGCCGAGGAAATCAGCTCGCGCTCGCGCAGCTCGTGCAGCGTACGGTCTTCGTGACCCGCCTCGACCGCAAGGGCCAAACCGGTGCAACTTGCGTTCTCCTGTTCGTCCAGTGCCAGCACCAGGCCGGGTTTTTCTTCGGTCCCACGATGGTGGATCGAGCTCATGCAGAAGGACCGGGAATAACCATGAAGTGTCGCGCGTTCACTGCGTGCCACCGGAAAGCCCGGATTCCACAGCAGTGATCCATATCCGAATACCCACATCGTCATTGCACTGGTCCTTGCCTGTTTCGGCCTATAAACATCAATTCCAAGGCGGGAAAAAGGGCCTTTCGAATGCGTCTGATACGAGTGTTGATTTTTGTTTCCCTGGCATGGAGCGCCTATTGGTTCGTCGCCGGATATGGCCTGCGCTCTGCGATCACTGGCTGGTTCGAACAGCAGGAGGCGCGCGGCTGGCAAGCGGATTTCTCGAATGTCGCGACAGCGGGCTATCCGACCCACCACATGACCCGTCTGAACAATCTGGCGCTGGCGGATCCGGTGAACGGCACGGCATGGAGCGCGGATTGGATCGAATTCAAAAGCCCCGCCATCTGGCCCGGTCGTCAGATATTGCGGTTCGCGGACACACCGCAACGCCTGTCATATTTCGACCAGACATCAACAATTGTGGCCGACGAATTGCTTGCCGAGCTGCAATTGCAGCCCGGCGTCTCGCTCGTGCTGGAGAAAATGGCTTTGACGGCCGGAGCCTGGTTGGTGACGGAAAACTCCACCAAGCTGGCCTCGGGCGACACGCTGAGCCTGATCATGGAACAAACGCCAATTTCAGAAGCCTATTCCATCACCGCCCGCGCGGATGGGTTTACACCGGGGGAAAACCTGCGGGCCCTGATGCATTCCGCAAGTTCATTACCGCAGAGCTTTGAGACGCTGGAACTGGATATGGTCACCACTTTCGACAAGGTTTGGAGCCGGTCCGCCCTCGAAGACAGCCGTCCGCAGCCCGTGGCCATCGATCTGCGTCTGGCCGAGATCAAATGGGGTGAGCTGCGCCTGTTCGCGACAGGCGATCTGGATGTGGACGCCCAAGGTATCCCGACCGGAGAGATTGCCGTCAAAGCCGAAAACTGGCGGGATATGATCGCAATGGCAAACGCGGCAGGAGCCCTTCCTGATCAGGCCGTAGATCCCGTCACCCGAGGGCTGAACTTTCTGGCAGGGCTGGGCGGAAACCCCAACGCGCTGGATCTGCAACTGAATTTCCGCGATGGTTTCGTGGCGCTCGGGCCGCTGCCTTTGGGCCCTGCCCCGCGCCTGATCCTGCGTTAACGGCAGTAGGGTCCGCTGCGATAGCGGGCCGTATCAAGGTGGAAATGATCCTTGTGATAGCGATCGGAATTCGGTCCCAGCACGGTACCAAACGGGCCGCACGCCCCGCGCCAGATCTTCTTGAGCTGTTTCTGAGAAGGGTTCTTGCGCCACCCGTTCAGGACGGTCACCACCTCACCGTCAGCCATTTTGAAACCTGAGATATCGATCGCACGACCCTTGCCATGTTCGGATATCCGCGCGCCTTTGCGGTTGTTGCGGGTTCGGCAGGCATAATGGGCGGCGATTTGCAGCTCGACCACGGGCCCGCGGCGTTTGAAGGTGGGTTTGACGGTCTTGTCGACCCACTTGTTCAACGCAATGGCGGTGCCACAATCCATCGTCGAGGGGCGGCTGAGCATCACACCCGAAACCGAGGTGATCTGCACCGCATCCTTGACACCGCAGGCTGAATTCTTGCTGCCCACACGGCCAACAGGTTTGCCTTGAATGGCAATATCCCCGCAAACAGACCCTTTGCGCAGCTTGCGCCTTTTGAACAACACCTGCTGTTCGACAGACTCGGGCCGCAAATAAGGCATCAAGGACGTGTCCGGCCCCAGAAGCGGCAGTTCCGACGGGCGCGCCGCCGCAGCGGTGACTTGCGGGGAAACCGGACGCGAAACCGGACGCAGGTTGGCAATGTCAGAAGGGGCAGGCGCGCTGACAGCCTGCTCAACAGTCAAAGGGCGCATGAGGGGCACCAAAGACTGGTCAAGGGGCGCGGCCTGAACCGGCGCGGCGCTCAAAGCCACGACCCCGATCAGAATATGCCCCCAGCGCAGTTTCATGAACTTGCCTTTCCCCGCCCAAAGTCCGGCGCATCCGTATCCTGCCCGGCATCGATGATGCCGCGACGAATAGCACGGGTGCGGGTGAAGTAGTCAAACAAATGATCGCCGTCGCCGGTGCGTATGGCGCGTTGCAGGGCAAAAAGCTCTTCGGTGAACCGGCCCAGGATTTCCAGCGTCGCATCCTTGTTGGACAGGAACACATCCCGCCACATGGTCGGGTCGGACGCGGCAATCCGGGTGAAGTCGCGGAAGCCGGCGGCCGAATATTTGATGACTTCGCTGTCGGTTACCCGTCGCAGATCGTCGGCCACGCCAACCATCGTGTAGGCAATCAGGTGCGGCGCATGGGACGTTACGGCGAGGACCAGATCGTGATGATCCGCATCCATCTCATCGACATTCGACCCCATACCCTCCCAAAGCGCGCGCAGGCGGGCAATGGCATCCGGGTCCGAACCCTCGACCGGGACCAACAGGCACCAGCGATTGTCAAAGAGTTCGGCAAACCCGGATTCAGGGCCGGAATGCTCGGTCCCTGCCAAAGGATGCGCGGGGACGAAATGCACACCGTCGGGGATATGCGGTTGCACCGCCCGAATGACGCCCCGCTTGACCGAACCCACATCCGAAACGGTGGCACCGGGTTTCAGCACGGATGCAATTTCTTCTGCAACTGCGCCCATAGCCCCCACAGGCACGCAGAGCACGACAAGATCGGCGCCTTCGACCGCCTCGCGTGCCGTGTCGCAAACACGGTCACACAATCCGATCCTGCGCGCGGTTTCACGGGACTTTTCAGACCGGGCATAACCCGTCACTTCCCGGGCCAGCCCTGCACGTTTCATCGCCCAGAACATGGACGAAGCAATCAGGCCCAGCCCGATCAGCGCAACGCGGTCGTAAATCTGGCTCATGCTGCGCCCTCTTTGAATGCAGTGATCGCTGCAACCACACGGCGGCAGGCTTCTTCGTCGCCCACGGTGATCCGCAAGGCGTTCGGCAGGTTGTAGCCTGCAACCCGGCGGACAATCAAACCCTGCGTTTTCAGGTAGTCATCGCAGGCCTCGGCCTCGGCCCGATCGGCGAAACGCGCTAGGATGAAGTTGGTGCAGGACGGGTCCGACGGCACGCCTGCCTTGGCCAATTGATCGGCCAGCCACACGCGAAGGCGCGCGTTTTCGGCCTGACAGAAGGTCAGGAATTCCACATCGTTTACCGCAGCTTCAGCCGCCGCCAATGCGGTCATTGACAGGTTGAAGGGCTGGCGCACCCGGTTCAGCACGTCGATGATCGGGCGGTGCGCATAGCCCCATCCGACACGCATTCCGCCCAGCCCGTACACCTTTGAGAAGGTGCGCGTCATGATTACATTCTCATGGGCGTCAACCAGCGACGCCCCGCCATCGAACCCATCGACAAACTCCGCATAAGCGCCATCAAGAACCATCAGGCAGGCGTCGGGCAGACCCAACGCCAGACGTTCCAGTTCGTCGTTCGGGATCATGGTCGAAGTTGGATTCCCGGGGTTGGTGACAAACACGATCCGCGTCTGCCCCGTCACCGCGGCGAGAATGGCATCCACATCCACCTTGCGGTCACGTTCGGCCACCATGACCGGCGTCGCGCCGGCCATGCGGGCGATGATCGGGTACATGGAAAACCCGTGCTCGGTATAGATCACCTCGTCCCCCGGCCCCGCGTAGGCCTGGGCGACGAATTGCAATACCTCGTCGCTGCCGACACCGCAGATGATCCGCGCAGGGTCCAGCCCATGGCGTGCGCCGATGGCCGCGCGCAGGCTCGCGTGGTCGGTGCTGGGATAACGATGCAGAGTGGCCGCGCTGTCGCGCACCGCCTCTATGGCCTTGGGACTGGGTCCAAACGGGTTCTCGTTCGAGCTCAGCTTGATCACATGCTCCACTCCCGCCACATGCGACTGGCCGCCCTGATACAGCGCGATGTCCATAATGCCGGGTTGTGGGGTGATCTTGGTCATGAGAGGCTCCGTTGAATGGGCCTCTCATACCTGTCTCAAAGGTTTGAGAAAAGCGGCAATTCCCTCATGCGGCCTTGAAGCGCGCTGTTGCCGGGTCAGCGTTGTAGTAAGGCGTGAATTCTTCGGTCCGGTGCGACAGGTCATTGACGCTGTCGATGATGAACTGAACCGTCTCTTCGCTCATCAGATATGAGAAATTCAGACGCACCCAGCCGGGTTTTTTCATTTCTTCCCCGGCGGACAAGGCAGCGTGCAGCGCCTCTGACGTTGCCTGATCGATCCCCAGCAAGCGGTGGGCGTAGGGTCCGGCACAGGCACAGCCGCCCCGCGCCTGAATGCCGTAGATATCGCTGAGCATCCGCGTGAACAGCTGCTGATGCACGGGCTGGCCCGCAGTGTCGCGCACCAGGAAGGAAAAGATCGGCAGACGGTGCGCTTTCTCGACCCCAAGCAGGGTCAGGTTCGGGTTGTTCTTCCAGCCGTCCAGCGCCATTTGATTATACTGCGCCTCACGCCGGGCGATTTCGTCCGTTCCGACGACATCCTTGACGATGAAGGCCAGCGCCGCACGAATGTCTCCGATCACGTTGGGCGTCCCGGCCTCTTCCCGGGTGGACAGATCGGTGCTGTAGTCGTGCCGCCACGGTGACACGAAACTGACGGTTCCACCGCCGGGCCAGCTGGGGCACGTCCGTTTCACGGCCGATTGGTTCACAACCAAAACGCCTGACGCGCCCGGGCCACCGGGAAACTTGTGCGGCGAAACCACAATCGCATCCTTTCGGGCCCTTTCCGGCCCCATGTCCATCGGCAGGTAGGGCCCACCACCGGCATAGTCCCAAACGGCCAAGGCACCATACGCCTTGAGCATCCGCGTGACCGGATCAGGATCGGTGACAATGCCCGTTACGTTGGACGCGGCAGAAAAGGATCCGACCACCAAATCGGCATCCACATGGGCCTCCAGCGCGGCTTTCAGCGCATGCAGGTCCACACCACCGCCCTCGGCCTCGGGGATTTCGATGACACGTGCCTTGCTTTCGCGCCACGGCAGAATGTTTGAGTGATGCTCGTACGGGCCGATCAAGACAACCGGCTGGTCAGCCTCTGCCACCCCTAGCAGGCTGACCAACCGATTGAGCCCCGCAGTGGCGCCGGACCCGGTAAAGATCACCGCGTCCTCTTCCCGCGCGCCAACAATGCGGGCTATTTCCGCCCGCGCTTCGCGGCGCAGACGTGTCATGTAGGACCCACAGTAGGAGGCCTCGGTGTGACTGTTTGCGTAAAACGGCAATACGTCCTGCGCCACAAAATCCTCGACCTGCCGCAACGCGCGGCCCGAAGCGACGTAATCCGCATAGACAAGCGGCACGTCTCCAAGCAGACCCGGGATCAGAACGTTCTCGCCGATCAGCCCATCGCGCAGATTTGAATTGTGAGCGGTGGAACAGAGTTCCGCACGAAATTTGGACAGGGTCATGACATTGGCTCCTTACTGCCATACCAATGTGATATTTCTGGCCCGAGAAAACTTCACATATCTTTGCGTGGATTTTAAAAAATTTGTGTCATATGATCAGTTATGACATCAAAAATAGATCAAATTGATACACGCATTCTGAAAGAGCTGCAAAAGGACGCCACCCTGTCACAGCGGGAATTGGCGGATCGGGTTGGCCTGTCCCAGAATGCCTGCTGGCGGCGCTTGAAGGCCCTGAACGAAAACGGTGTGCTGATCGGATCCACGGCCCGCATCGCACGAGAAGAACTGGGGTTGAGCCTTGTGGTCTTCGTCATGCTCCGCACCCGACACCACTCTGCCCAGTGGCTTCAGGCGTTTCGGAGCCATGTTCTGACAATCCCGGAAGTGGTGGATTTTCATCGGATCGGAGGGGATTACGACTATCAGCTGAAAGTCGTAACGCAGGACATGTCGTCATATGACAAGGTCTATCAACGATTGATCGAAAAGGTCGAGCTGGACAGCGTGACCTCGTATTTCGCGATGGAAGCGATCGCCGAAGGCAGGCCCCTGCCGATCTGACACGCACTTCATTTGCCCAAAAACACCCTAAGGAGTCGCGGGCAATGTCGCGATGACGGCTTCGCCATGGGCAAACCATAAAAAAGACCGCGCCAAAAGCGCGGCCTTTCAGAATTCGATTGCGGCGAAGATCAGTTCTTCGCGTAGAATTCGACGACCAGGTTCGGTTCCATGACGACCGGGTAAGGCACATCGCTGAGGCCCGGCGCGCGCACGAACGTCGCGGTCATTTTCGAGTGGTCGGCGTCGATGTAGTCAGGAACGTCACGCTCGGCCAGCGCAACGGCTTCCAAGACAACTGCCAGTTGTTTGGATTTGTCACGTACCTCAATCACGTCACCTTCTTTGACGCGGTAGGACGGGATGTTTACACGCTTGCCGTTCACTTTGACGTGGCCGTGGTTCACGAACTGGCGTGCGGCAAAAACAGTTGCGACAAACTTGGCGCGATAGACCACAGCGTCCAGGCGGCGCTCCAGCAGACCGATCAGGTTTTCACCGGTGTCGCCCTTCACACGCTCGGCTTCGGCGTAGATGCGGCGGAACTGCTTCTCGGTCAGGTCGCCGTAATAGCCTTTCAGCTTCTGCTTGGCCCGCAGCTGCAGACCGAAGTCCGACAGTTTGCCCTTGCGGCGCTGGCCATGCTGGCCGGGGCCGTATTCGCGACGGTTGACCGGGGATTTCGGACGACCCCAGATGTTTTCGCCCATCCGGCGGTCGATTTTGTACTTGGCAGACGTGCGTTTGGTCACGGCTGATCTCCTTCGTTAGGTCGAAGCCCTGACGGGCCACTATGAAGGGCGTTGTCCTCTTGAGGTCTCCCCCATGACAGGCATCCCCTTGCGGGGGCCACCAACACCAATGAAGCCGCGCTTATATCCGCAATGCTGGCGGAGTCAACACAGCATTCCGCAAAGTTCAGAAAAACGATCAGGGCAGACAGCCAGCGGACCCGGCAGCGCGCCGAAACCGTCTGGCGGCGCCTTGAAATCCTAGTTTGAGGCCGGGAAAGAAACTACCGTCGCGCCGCTTTTCGCGGCGGGGTTTGGGTTCATCGCAAGCTCGGTCACTTCGACAATCCAGAACTCTTCATCCCGTGGCGGGCAAGCGCCTTCGAACACGAGAGCCCGCGACGTATCGTTGCCATCGGCAACAAGCTTGGCAGAGAACTTCTGCGCACCATTGGTAAGGGTAAGGGCTCCGGCCACGTGGCCTGGAATGTCACGGACAATTGGAAAGTGGCTGTTCACCTGGCTGGCAACGCCCCCGACATTTCCTATTTTTTCGATGCTTTGTTCGGCAGCCTCGCTCATGACGATTGCTTGACCACGCCATGACCATGCCGATCCGATCGCCAAACAGGAAAGAGGAGCATCTTCAAGCCCGTCAATTTCCGTCTGACACCAGGAAATAGCTATTTGACCGTTTGTTCCGGCTCTCATCTGCCCACTCGCACTTACAACACCCCAACACTTAATTTTATCCTTATCAGCACAAATTCCGGCGGAAAAGAGACAGAACTGCAGCAATCACAAGATTGTTGTTAATGTGACTCAATTTTTGGCGCCATCCGTCAGGGGTGACGGCCCGTCGATGACGGTTGTGGTCAGCGATGGCCGAAACCGATGCCAGATATCAATTCCAATTCATCGGAGAACGTGCAGAACGCTGTCCCGACAACTGCGGGTACAACGCTCAGAGCAACGGGGGCAGTGTTCCGGAGTTCCGTCAGCCGCGCGCCCAAGAACGGTTTCCTGAGATAAGGCTCTCATCAAATCAGGCCGCAAAACACGCGAGTCCTGAGCGTCAATGGGCTGAAGGGCCTTTGTTTGAGTCAATTTTCAAATGGCGCAGGAAATTCATCCATGTCACCCTCGGGGTACCGGGATCACCGGTGCGCTACGGCCCAACGGAAGCCTGACTCCGACAATTGTCTTTGAACCCGCCCGGGATAGTCGGATACGATTGCGTCCACGCCCAGATCGATCATCCTGCCGATATCTTCGTGTTCGTTGACTGTCCACACGACGACGCACAGGCCCAGCTCTTTTGCGCGCGTGACGTTTTCGGGCGTTACATCCGCAAAGTACGGGCACCAAAGCGAACCGCCAGCCTGCTTTACCAAGTTTGGAATTTCGTCGCGACGGCCACGAAAGTCCGGGCAAACGGACTTTGAGGAATCCTCGCCAACATCGTCGGCATTGTCCGGAAGTTGCGTCAGGTAGGATGAAGGCATATCCGGAGCTTGCCTCTGACACTCCGCCAACAGGTTCCAATCAAAACTGTGAAGCACCGCGCGCGAAGATAAACCCTTGCCGCGAACATCCCGAAGTACTCGGCGGACAAAGTTCTCTCGGTACAGCGCATCATGGGCCAGGTCGGGGTCCGACTTCAGCTCGAGCATCAGATGGGCATCACGGTATTTCGGGTCATCGACCAAATCGAGCAGATCCAACAGCCTTGGAACACGAACATCGTCCATTTGCGCCTGATCCGGGAAACGTTGGCCATAGGCGGAATGGCCGTCCAGACGCCCGATATCGAATTGTCGGATCTGTTCGTAAGTCAGCGAGGATACTTTCGGCTCTTCCCCGGCCAGAAACAGGCCATTGCCATCGCGGAAACTGGCCGAATGCAGGCGATGATTGTGCGTAATGACCGGCACTTCGTCGGCTGTCAGGACAACGTCAAACTCAAGAAGCGGGACGCCGATGGAAAGTGAAAAGTCAAAGCCGAACATGCTGTTTTCAGGCAACACGCCCCGTGCCCCACGATGCCCCACGACCCGGATCAGGTTCTCCCCACCGCGAAAGGCCTCAACCTGTTGAAACGCCATCAGCCTTCCAGCCTTTTGCCTGTCGCGTGGTCAAACAAATGCATGTTCTCCGGTGCCACCGAGAACCGCATAATCGGATGGCGTCCTTCGATCGGGTGGACACCGGGCAGGCTTGCCGTGATCGCGCTTTCAGAGCCCGACAGGTGACCGTGCAGCAACGTGTTGGCCCCAAGCGGTTCAGCCATCTGAATCGCGGCTTCAAGCGGGCCATTGTCATCCGACAACAGGTGCTCTGGTCTTATGCCAAGCTTCACGGCGCAGTCCGGACCCCCAGAGGGGCCGACTTCGATTTCTCCGATCTTGACCGCCCCGTTTTCGCGCCGTGCTTCGAATATGTTCATTGCCGGGCTGCCGATGAATTGCGCGGCAAACAGCGTTTGTGGAGTTTCATAGACCTCGAGCGGCGTGCCGATCTGTTCGGCGATGCCGCCGTTCATCACGATCATCCTGTCCGCCATCGTCATTGCTTCGACCTGGTCATGCGTGACGTAAAGTGACGTGATCCCAAGTTTTTCCTGAAGTTCGCGTATTTCCAGACGCATCTGAACACGAAGCTTGGCATCCAGGTTCGAGAGCGGCTCATCAAACAGGAAAACAGCGGGCTCGCGGACAATGGCCCGGCCCATCGCCACCCTCTGGCGCTGACCGCCGGACAACTGCCTGGGTTTGCGATCCAGCAAAGGTTCAAGCTGCAACAGCTTAGCCGCCTGGGTCACCTTTTGATCGATCTGAGCCTTGGGCAGCCCCGCGATCTTGAGGCCATACCCCATGTTCTGACGCACTGACATATGTGGGTAGAGCGCGTAGTTCTGGAACACCATGGCGATGTCGCGATCCATGGGCTCTTTGTCATTGGCGCGTTCACCGCCGATCCGGATCTCCCCGGACGTAACCGTTTCCAGCCCCGCCACCATCCGCAACAATGTGGACTTGCCGCAGCCTGACGGGCCGACGATCACGATGAACTCTCCATCGGCGATATCGACATCAACGCCGTGGATCACATCCGTCGGGCCAAAGCTCTTTTTGACATTCTCTAGAGTAACTGTTGCCATTTCTTACTTCTCGCTATCGACAAGGCCACGGACAAAGAGCTTTTGCATCGACACCACCACGATGACCGGCGGGATCATCGCCAGAATGGACGTCGCCATGATCGTCGGCCAATGCGCAAAGTCGTCACCGGACGGGAACATCTGCTTGATACCCATCACGATGGTATTCATTTCGGGATCGGTGGTGATCAGCAGCGGCCAAAGGTACTGGTTCCACCCATAGATGAACAGGATCACGAACAGTGCGGCGATGTTGGTCCGGCTCATGGGGACGACGATATCGATGAAGAACCGCATCGGTCGCGCGCCGTCGACCCGGGCTGCCTCGGCAAGCTCATCGGGGATGGTCAGAAAGAACTGACGGAACAGGAAGGTTGCTGTGGCCGAGGCGATCAGGGGAAAGATCAGCCCGTAATAGCTGTTGAGCATGCCGAACCCAGCGACAACTTCGAACGTCGGAACGATGCGGACTTCGACCGGCAGCATCAGGGTCAGGAAGATCAGCCAGAAGAACGTCGTTCGTCCGGGAAAGCGGAAATAGACAATCGCGAAAGCCGACAGCAGAGAGATGATGATTTTGCCGACTGCAATTCCGATTGCCATCACCAGGCTGTTGAACAGCATCGTGGCAACGGGCACATTTACCCCCGAGAAAAGCGCCGCCTTGTAGTTCACCCAGAACTGATCGCCGGGCACGACAGGCATCGGTGGCGAGACGATCTCGGCCTGGGTCACGGTCGAAGCCACGAAGGCAAGCCATATCGGGAAAAATATGATCAGGACACCGAGGATCATGAGGGCATGGGACAACCAGATGCCCGCGCCGCGTTTTTCGACCATTCCGTGTTGTTGGGCCGCCATCAGTAATGCACCCTCTTTTCCACGTATTTGAACTGGATGACCGTCAACAGGCCCACGACGATCAGCAAGATGACCGATTGCGCCGAAGACGAGCCGAGGTCCTGCCCCACAAACCCGTCCGAGAATACCTTGTAGACAAGGATTGTCGTCGACTGTTGCGGCCCGCCGCCGGTGATCGTGTGGATCACGCCAAAGGTTTCGAAGAAGGCGTAAACGACGTTCACCACCAGCAAGAAGAACGCCGTCGGCGACAGCAGCGGCAGCACGATCGTGAAGAATCGGCGCCAGAAATGCGCGCCGTCAATCGCCGCCGCCTCGATCACGGATCTTGGAACGGATTGCAGGGCAGCGAAAAAGAACAGGAAGTTATAGCTTATGCGCCCCCAGGCAGAGGCAACGACCACCAGCCCCATGGCTTCGGTGCCGTTCAGAACGTGGTTCCAGTCATACCCAAGCTGGCCGAGGTACCACGACACGACACCGACGCGCGTGTTGAACATGAACAGCCACAGAACGCCCGCAACGGCAGGAGCGACAGCGTAGGGCCAGATCAGCAAAGTCCGATAGACCCCGGACCCTTTGATCAATCGATCCGCAATGACCGCAAGAAACAAGGCAGGGATCATCGAGCACAACGTGACCAGCGTGGAAAACACCGCCGTTGTCACGAAAGAGGCGCGATAAAACTTGTCACTCAGCAGGAATTCAAAGTTGCCGAGCCCCACGAATTGGGACGACAGCCCGAACGGGTCAGGTATGAACAGCGACTGCCAGATGGCCTGACCAGCGGGGTAGAAAAAGAAAACAGCGGAAATGATGACCTGAGGGGCGATCAACGCCAATGGCAACAGCCAGCCGCGAAAGGTGACGCGTTTTTCCATCCTGAAAACCCACCGAAGAAAGAAAATGCGGGCCCTGAAAAGGCCCGCATAACGTTACGACTTATTGATTGGCGGATTCGAACCGGCGCAGCAACGCATCACCGCGTTCCTTCGCGCTGTCCATCGCTTCCTGAGCGGTCTTCTCACCGGACCAGATCGCCTCAAGCTCTTCGTCGATGATGCCCCGGATCTGGTCGAACGATCCCAAGCGCAATCCTTTCGAATTTGCGGTCGGCTCTTTCGCGGTCATCTGGATCACTGCGACGTCGGTACCCGGGTTTTCGTCATAAAAACCTGCGGCACGCGTAACCTCACCCGCTTCTGTCGTGATTGGAAGGTAACCGGTGTTCTGGTGCCAGGCCGCTTGTACATCAGGTGATGACAGGAAGCTCAGGAACTCTCCGACGCCCTTATACTCTTCCGGCTCATGACCCTCCATCACCCATAGAGACGCGCCACCGATGATGGTGTTTTGCGGCTCACTGGTGACGGATTCCCAATAGGGCAGCGGACGCACGTCGAAATCGAACTCGGCCTCTGCCTTGATGCCGGCGTATCCGGCCGAACTTTCGGTGAACAATGCGCACTCGCCTGACCGGAAGTTCGCACCACCTTCGTTTCTGCGGCCGGTATAGATGAACTTGCCGTCCTTGGCCCAGTCACCCATCGCGGTCAGATGTGCAACCTGCACCGGACCGTTCAGCATCAGCTCGGTATCCAGACCGGCAAATCCGTTGTCCCGTGAGGCAAAGGGAACGTCGTGATAGGCTGAAAGGTTTTCAAGGTGAATCCAGCTTTGCCATGCTGTCACCAGCGGGCAATCCTCGCCACCTGCCTTCAGCTGCTCGAGCACTTCGCCGACTTTTTCCCAAGTGGACAGATCCGTGTCCGGATCAACGCCTGCTGCTTGCATGGCATCGCGGTTGACCCACAGGACCGGCGTCGAGGAGTTGAAGGGAAGCGACAGCATCTCTCCGTCAGTGGTTGTGTAGTAGCCTTTGACGGCGCCAATATACGCGTCGGGATCAAAAGACGCGCCGCTTTCGGCCATCACTTCATAGACCGGCTTGATCGCCCCTTTGGCTGACATCATTGTCGCCGTGCCGACTTCGAACACCATCAGGATATGTGGCTGTTCACCGGCCCGGAATGCTGCAATCCCGGCATTCAGGGTTTCCGAGTAGTTGCCCTTGTGGCTTTCGACCACGACGAACTCATCCTGACTGGCGTTGAATTCTTCAACCTGTCCTTTGACAAGTTCCCCTAGGCGACCGGTGAAGGCGTGCCAGAACTGGACTTCGGTTTGCGCCATTGCCGCCAAGGGGGACAAGGCTGTGGTGATGGCAATCGCGCCAAGCAGATTCTTTTTCATGATTCCTCCCATGCATCAGGGTTGATGCTTCGTTGAATACCGACCGCAACGCGTAAACGGCACACATGACGATTTCACGACGTTAACGTTACAAAAATATAATTCAAGGCCTATCTACTTGGTGAAAAAATAACATAGTGTTATGAAATGGCGCGGCAGATCGGGATCAGCAATGAGTCAAATTCTGAGAGTTCGGCAGTTGGAGGCCCTGATGGCCGTGACCACCAACGGGTCTGTCACGGCCGCGGCGGCTGATCTGGGCGTGACCCAGCCAGCTGTCAGCAGATTGCTGTCCGATCTTGAAAAGTCGCTCGGGTTTCAGCTTTTTGACCGTCGGGAAGGCCGATTAGTACCAACGCAGGAGGTTCGCTATCTCTTGCCCAGCGTCGAGCGCGTTCTCGAATTGATGAGACAAATTTCGGATGTCAGTCAGGATATCACACAACGCAAAGCAGGGCACATCCGTGTCGCTTGCCTGCCGGGATTTGCCACCAGCCATTTGCCCAAAGTCGTCGCCGGTTTCCTGAAGGATCGGCCCGGTGTCACCCTGACGATCGAACCAGACAGACCTGAACGCATTCTGGAATGGATGATCGGCGAGCAGTATGATTTCGGAATCACTGACAGCTTTCACGGTCATCCGGCGGTAGAAAGCAGGGACATCGACGTTCGCACGGTGTGCGTGTTCCCCACCGGGCACGAGTTGGAAGGCCTTTCCGAAATTACTCCGGCGGATCTCGCGCACAGCAAAATCATCCACACCCGACGCGACAGCGATTTTTTCGGGCGGCTTTCGAAAGTGTTTCAACATGCCAATGTCGAATTGAACTCGCATATCGAGGTCAGGCAGTTCACGGCAGCATGTGAATTGGCGCTGGAAGGTGTCGGAGTCTCGGTCGTTAGCGAGCTGGATGCTGTCCAATACACGTCGAGGGGATTGAGTTATCGGCCGTTCAAGCCGTCTTTGACGCATACCCTTTCGTTGGTGCGTCCAATTCTGAAGCAACCGTCATTGGTAACGCTGGAATTCATCGAACAGTTTCAGGAAAGCCTGAGCCCTTTCAAGGTCGGGTAGCCCCGCATTCGACCATGTTCTTGTCACACCGCAGGAACTGATCCGACAACAAGACCGGTGTCCCGGTGGAAAGTCGCATGTGATCTGCTCGTGCTCAGCGGGGTCTACAGCGAAACTCCCTGCACTGCCACCGGGACCCGGCTGATGTTGGCACGGCGCCGCAACAATTTACTGCGACGCCGTTCAACTTGGTGGTTCTTCAGATCGCGGCCTTTCGGCTTTCATCCAGGTAAATTTCACGAAGGCGTTTGGCAATCGGACCGGGTGTACCATCACCCAACGTGACTCCGTCAATTTCCACCACCGGCATCACGAAAGCACTGGCCGAGGTCGTGAACGCCTCATCAGCCTCTTTGGCTTCGTCGATGGTAAACAGCCGCTCTTCAACTTCCATCTGTGCTTCGGCTGCCATGCGCAGCACGGCCTTGCGAGTGATCCCGTGCAGGATGTCGTTGGACAGCGGGCGGGTCACGATCTTGCCGTTCTTGACGAAATAGGCGTTGTTGCTGGTGCCCTCGGTCACAAAGCCGTCCTCGACCAGCCATGCATCGTCGCACCCCGCTTTCTTGGCCATCATCTTGCCCATGGAAGGGTAAAGCAGTTGCACGGTTTTGATGTCGCGGCGACCCCAACGGATGTCCTCGATCGAGATGATCTTGGCACCTTTCCGTGCCGCCGGGCTGTCAGCCAGCCCGGGCTTGTTCTGGGTGAACAGAACCAGGCTGGGTTTGGTATCGGCCGAAGGGAAGACAAAATCCCGGTCACCGTCACTGCCGCGCGAAACCTGAAGGTAGACCAGGCCCTCTTCGATGCCGTTCAGATCAACCAGCTTGCGGTGGATTTCCAGCAGCTCTTCCTTGGTGCAGGGCTCGGCCATCTCCAGCTCGTCCAGAGACCGCTTCAGGCGCACCGCGTGGCCCTCGAAATCGATCAGCTTGCCATCCAGTACACTGGTCACTTCGTAAACCGCGTCTGCAAACAGGAAGCCACGGTCAAAGATGGATACCTTGGCCTCGGTCTCGGGCAGGTATTCGCCATTTACATAAACGGTACGGGTCATGTTTGTCTCCTCAGCCCCAGAGCGCCGCTTCGGGCGGGTGAACTCCGGCGTCGTCAAAAATCAGCGGGGTGTCCCGGTCTTCGGCCAACAGAAGCGGGCCGTCAAGGTCCGTCACCATCGCACCCTGCGCCAACAGTGTCGCGGGCGCCATGGCAAGCGAACTGCCAACCATGCAGCCGACCATGATGTCATACCCTTCCACGATTGCGGCTTTGCGCAGTTCAAGCGCCTCGGTCAGGCCACCGGTCTTGTCGAGTTTGATGTTGATGACATCGTATTTCCCCTTCAGCCCGGGCAGGCTGGCGCGATCATGGCAGGACTCGTCGGCGCAGACGGGCACCGGGCGGTCCATTCCGATCAAAGCGTCGTCGTCACCGGCCGGCAATGGCTGCTCGACCAGCGCTACGCCCAAACGCACCAGATGCGGGGCGAGGTCGGCGTAAACCTCGGCCGACCAGCCTTCGTTCGCATCCACGATGATCCTGGCGTTCGGAGCACCGGCACGCACGGCCTCGAGCCGGGGCATGTCATCTGGCGTGCCCAGCTTGATCTTCAGAAGCGGGCGGTGCGCGTTCTCGGCCGCCTGAGACTGCATTGCCTCCGGAGTATCCAGCGACAGAGTATAGGCCGTGATCTCGGGTCCGGGCACCGGCAGGCCCGCCAAATCCCAGGCGCGCTTACCCGCGCGTTTGCTTTCCAGATCCCACAAAGCACAATCCACGGCGTTCCGGGCGGCACCGGCAGGCAGCAGATCCATCAGCGACCGGCGGCTGAACTCAGCAGGCAGACCGGCGATCTCGGCCTCGACCGACTCGAGCGTTTCGTCATAACGCGCATAAGGAACGCATTCGCCCCAGCCCTGATGCGTTCCGTCCGACACCCGCACCGTCAGCACCTTTGCTTCGGTCCGTGACCCGCGCGAAATGGTAAACACCTGCGCCAACTGAAACACATCGCGAGAGACTTCTATCTGCACGCACCTGCTCCTTCATCTTTTCCCAAATACTCCCGCCAGAGGCGGAACCGGCCCGCCGCCGGCGGGCCGGTTGGATCACATCGCGGCCAGCGCGTCCACCAACTTGCCCGAGCCGAACCGGAACGGATCGGTCGCCGGCAGCCCCATATCTGCTTCGATCTTGGCCAGATATGCTGTCGCGTCCTCTTCGGACATGTGCTGCGTGTTGACCGAAACGCCGACGACCTGACAATCGGGGTTCGCCACTTTGGCCAGGGCCAGCGCGGTGTCGCGTAGGGTTTCGAGCGTCGGCAGCTGATAGGTCGGCAGACCGCGCATGTGCGCGCGGGTCGGTTCATGGCTCAGGATCAGCGCGTCCGGCTGGCCGCCGTGGATCAACGCCATGGTCACGCCGGAATAGGACACATGGAACAGCGATCCCTGACCTTCGATCAGATCCCAGTGGTCGTCATCATTGTCCGGTGTCAACCATTCGATCGAGCCGGCCATGAAATCCGCAACAACGGCGTCCAGCGGCACGCCATCGCCGGTGATCAGAATGCCCGTCTGGCCGGTCGCGCGGAAGGTCGACTTCATACCACGCTTGCGCATTTCGGCATCCATCGCCATTGCAGTGTACATCTTGCCCACAGAGCAGTCGGTGCCGACGGCCAGACAACGTTTGCCCCTGCGCTTGATCCCGTTGGCGATCGGGTAATCAACCTCGGGTACACGCACGTCGTGCAGCTTTCGCCCCGTTGCTTCGGCCACCGCCACCAGATCGGGCTCGTCGCGCAACAGGTTGTGCAGGCCAGAGGCCAAGTCAAACCCTTCCTCAAGCGCCATGACCAGAACCTTTTTCCACTCCTGGCTGATGACGCCGCCACGGTTGGCGACACCAATAACCAGCGTTTTTGCGCCGGCCGCTTTGGCCTCGGTCAGGGTCATATCCTTCAGGCCCAGATCAGCCTTGCAGCCGTCCATACGATATTGGCCGACGGCGTTTTCCGGGCGCCAATCCTTGATGCCCACAGCCACTTTGGCCGCCAATTGGTCGGGCGCATCGCCCAAAAACAGCAGGTACGGTGTCTCGATCATTGCGGTCACTCCTTTGATTCCGGCCCAAGCTAGAGAAGCGTTTAAACGAGCGTTTCGCGTTTTTATCCGCCCAACACGGCGGGCACGCGAGTTTCTTGCACCATTGACGCAAAAGGCGCAAAATTCTTCGAAGTTTCCAAAGTGATTAAACTTTAATCACCACTTCCCAGCTGCTGGCACGCAGCATTCTGCAACCGCATTGCCGCAGATGCACAATCTCCCTTGCGCCAGGTTGCGCAATTTAATACCTCATTGGGCGAGAAAATCGCAATTTCATTACCCACACGAGGTCCAGATGAGCTTTCGCATCCAACCCGCCGCGCCTGCACGACCCAATCGCTGCCAACTGTTTGGTCCGGGATCGAATACCAAACTGTTCCCGAAAATGGCAGCTTCTGCTGCGGATGTGATCAACCTTGATCTCGAGGATTCGGTTGCGCCTTCGGACAAGGACATCGCCCGCGCCAATGTCATCGAAGCCCTGAACACTGTTGATTGGGGCAGCAAATACATGTCCGTTCGCATAAACGGATTGGATACCCACTATTGGTATCGTGACGTTGTCGACGTGTTGGAGCAGGCAGGCGACCGTCTGGACCAGATCATGATTCCCAAAGTCGGCTGCGCATCGGATGTCTATGCCGTGGATGCCCTTGTCACCGCCATTGAACGCGCCAAGGGCCGGACCAAACCTATCAGCTTCGAGGTCATTATCGAATCCGCTGCCGGTATCGCGCATGTGGAAGAGATCGCAGCCTCCTCGCCCCGTTTGCAGGCCATGAGCCTTGGGGCTGCAGATTTTGCGGCCTCGATGGGGATGCAGACCACGGGCATCGGCGGCACACAGGAAAACTACTATATGCTGCGTGACGGCGAAAAACACTGGTCTGACCCGTGGCACTGGGCCCAAGCCGCCATCGTTGCAGCGTGCCGCACCCATGGGGTGCTGCCAGTGGATGGGCCATTCGGGGATTTCAGCGATGATGAAGGGTACATCGCTCAGGCGAAACGCTCGGCCACGCTGGGTATGGTCGGCAAATGGGCGATCCATCCCAAGCAGATTGCACTGGCCAATCAGGTCTTTACCCCGTCGGATGAGGCCGTTTCCGAGGCCCGCGAAATCCTGGCCGCAATGGAACAGGCCAAAGCCAACGGTGAGGGCGCAACCGTCTATAAAGGCCGCCTTGTCGACATCGCCTCAATCAAGCAGGCCGAAGTCATCGTGGCGCAGGCCGAACTGATTGCGGCGGGCAGCTAAGCCCCCAAAAAAGGGCGCTCGATCGAGCGCCCTTTCATGAATTCTTCAACGGCCAAAAACGTCATTGGGCGTCCATGTGAAGCGTTCCCCCTTCTTTCCTGACTTCATCATCAGGCAAGAGGTTCCCAGTTTCTGGAAATAGACGATCTTCAGTGGATACCAACCCGCCTTGGGCACTTCCACTTCGGTGCGTTGATTGGCTTCACAGCCCTGAATGCCATTTACCCGGCCAATCTGCTGACCGCCAACCCAAGCCTCTATCCCGTCATTCGACCACGTTTCCAGCTCGTAAACGCCAGGTGAGTCAAAGCGCATATAGCCTGTGACCTCGGCGGCAACGTTGTAGGCCTGGTCGAAGGTCAAGACATCCTCACCCTTGCTGGTGTCCCTGTAATCCAACCCGCGCAACGGTTTTCCGGGCTTCGCCTTAGACAGCATGCTTTTTGCCTGGCTCAGATCCCGGATCTTTTTGTGTTGATTGCCTGTACCTAAGTATTTGACATTCAAACCCGCCTTCGGAGACGGCTGTGGATTGGCAGGTTGCAGTTTCAGCGGGGCAGACAAAGCGGCCCCGGCAATGACCGACATGGCAACTGCGGTCGCCACTGTTCGAACGAGTTTCATCGTAATCTCCCTGTTTGCGTGCCGTTTTAGCTGGGCGTATCCCCTGGCAGCGTCATTACAAAGACACTAGGCCCTGAAAATTTGCGCTGCAAGAGAGTGTGGCTTCACATTTCCAGTGGCTACGCACGCAGATCCTTGGGTGACCCCATGACCACATAGGATGTGATCGACGTGACATGAGGCAACGTTCCCAGCACCTCGGTATGGAAGGTCTTGTAGGACGGCAGATCGGCGCATTCGACGCGCAGCAGGTATTCGATCGTACCGGTGATGTTGTGGCATTCGACCACTTCGGGGGCTTGTTGCAGGGCACGCTCAAACCCCTCCTGCGCCGCTTTCGTGTGTTCACCAAGACCGACCCCGATATAGGCGACAAAGCCGACACCCATCGCGGCCGGGTTCAGAACCGCACGATAACCGGTGATCACGCCGGCCTTTTCCAACTCTTGAACGCGGCGCAGGCAGGCGGACGGAGACAGCCCGACCCGTTCGGCCAATTCCAGATTGCTGATGCGCCCATCGCGGGTCAGTTCCTGCAATATCTGGCGATTTATCTGATCATTCTTCATCATAAATTGCAGAAATAGCGGAAACGCGCACGAAAAAGCAATTTCATTTGCTGCCGGTCAGACGATACTTCGCAGCATGACTTACGACATCCTTCTGGCGCTCATCGCTTTTGCCTTCGTGACATCCATTACGCCCGGGCCGAACAATCTGATGCTGATGGCATCGGGTGCGAATTTCGGCTTTCGGCGTTCGATCCCGCATATGCTGGGCATTGGCCTTGGCTTCACGCTCATGGTGCTGCTGGTCGGTGCAGGGCTGGTTCAGGTCTTTGACCGGTACCCGGTCAGCTATTCAGTGCTGAAGGTCGTGTCGGTGATATATCTGCTTTATCTGGCATGGAAGATCGCGCATGCCGCGCCAGCCGCAGGCGATTTGGCAGCGGGGACACCCATGACGTTTCTGCAAGCCGCCGCCTTTCAGTGGGTGAATCCCAAAGCCTGGGCCATGGCCCTGACCGCCACAACAGCTTACACGCCCAGTCAGACCCTGCATGCGATTGCGCTTGTGGCGTTGGTTTTCGGGGCGGTCAATCTGCCATCGGTGAGCACATGGACCTTTCTGGGGCAGCAGATGTCGCGGGTGCTGACGAACCCGCGCAGGCTGGTTGCGTTTAACTGGACAATGGCGGTGCTGCTTGTGGCCTCGCTCTATCCCGTTCTCTGGCCCAGTTGACCCAGACAGGTTTCGGCCAACACATCCTCGGGCGCGGTGTCGGGTGGGTACAGGGTCAGACGCCGCGTTAGATTGTCGTGGGTGCAGGCCAGAACGCGCAGCGCGGGGTCTTTCTTGGCGGCGGCCATCAGTATCCGTTTTTCCATTCGCCCATCTGAAATCGAACATCTTCACCACTCGGATCTTGCCGAGTTGCATCCGGAGCACCGTCAGGCCATATAGCAGGGAACTTTCGCGTTGAGAGGCGTCATGACCCAGTATCTGGATTTCGAAAAACCGCTGGCTGAAATTGAAGGCAAGGCTGAAGAGCTGCGTGCGTTGGCCCGAACCAACGAAGAGATGGACGTAACCGAAGAAGCCGCCGCGTTGGACGCCAAAGCCGCCAAGCTTCTGGATGAGCTTTATGCCGACCTGACCCCATGGCGGAAATGCCAGGTCGCCCGCCATCCGGAACGCCCGCATTGCAGCGATTACGTCGATGCCCTGTTCACCGAATTCACCCCTTTGGCCGGAGATCGCAATTTTGCCGATGATCTGGCCGTGATCGGCGGGCTTGCACGTTTCAACGATCAACCGGTCATGGTGATCGGCCATGAAAAAGGCAGCGACACCAAATCGCGGATCGAACGCAATTTCGGCATGGCCCGCCCCGAAGGTTATCGCAAGGCGGTCCGCCTGATGGAGATGGCCGGTCGGTTTGGCCTGCCGGTGATCACCCTGATCGATACTGCCGGCGCCTATCCCGGCAAGGGCGCCGAGGAACGCGGTCAGTCCGAAGCGATTGCCCGCTCGACCCAGATGTGCCTGAAGATCGGTGTGCCCCTGGTGTCGGTCATCATCGGCGAAGGCGGCTCGGGCGGGGCCGTGGCCTTTGCCACCGCCAACCGCGTGGCGATGCTGGAACACTCGGTCTATTCGGTGATCTCGCCGGAAGGTTGCGCATCGATCCTGTGGAAAGATGCAGAAAAGATGCGTGAAGCGGCCGAGGCGCTGCGTCTGACCGCTCAGGACCTTCACAAGCTTGGCGTTTGCGACCGGATCATCCCTGAACCCAAGGGCGGCGCGCATCGCGATCGTCCGGCCGCTGTCGAAGCTGTACGCGCGGCTCTCACCGATATGTTGGCGGAACTGGACGGCAAAGATGCGGCGACCCTGATTCAGGACCGCCGTCAAAAATTCCTCGATATCGGCTCAAAAGGGTTGGCGGCGTAACCGTCAGCCACCCAACCTGCGCAACAAGGCAACCGAGGGTTCTCCGGTGACCGCAAGGCCATTGGCGCTTTGATACGCGCTGATGGCTGACGTCGTGTTTTTGCCGATCACCCCGTCCGCGCCCTTCGTATCATACCCTTGGGATGTCAGCCGACGTTGCAATTCCTTGCGGTCGTCCAATGTCAGACCGTTTGCATCTGGCCCGAACGAGGCCTGAAACGGAGCGCCGCCGGCGATTCTGTCCGCCAGATGACCGACCCCGATCGCGTAACTGTCCGAATTGTTATAGCGCTTGATGACCTGAAAATTGCGGAAGACGGCAATGCGCGGTCCGGGCACCTGCGGTTGCAGCACGGCCACCGGAGTACCGGAAACCGTTCCGACCTCGCCCCCCCAGGGCTGCCCCCGCACCCAGCCTGCGCGCGACAGGTAAGCAGCGGTCGAAGCCAGCGAATCCGTCGGATCGTCCGACCAGATATCCCGCCGCCCGTCGCCGGTGAAATCCACCGCATAGGCCAGGTAGGAGGTTGGAATGAACTGCGTATGCCCCATCGCACCGGCCCAGCTGCCGGTCATCTTGTCAGGCGTGGTGTCGCCATTCTGAAGGATCTTCAGCGCCGCGATCAACTGGCTTTCAAAGAACTGACCACGCCGCCCATCATAAGCCAGTGTCGACAGAGCTGACACAACGGGCACATCGCCGCGACGCGCCCCATAGCGGCTTTCCAGCCCCCACACTGCAACGACGATTTCCTTGTCTACTCCGTACTGCGCCTCGATCTGCGACAGCGTCCCGTTATATTGCCGCAGCATCTTCTGGCCGGTGCTGATCCGCTCGTCCGAGGCGGCAATGGCCAGATAATCCTCGAGCGAACGCTTGAACTCTACCTGATTGCGGTCGCGCTCGATCACATCGGGAAGGTACCCTGCCCCCTGAAAAGCGCGGTCAATTGTGGATTGTGAAATTCCCTGCGATGCCGCCCTGCCCTTGAATCCGGCGACCCAGGCATCCCACCCTGCATTGGGAACGGACCGCATACGCGACGCAGGCGCGCTGGATGGCGCATTGCCACCCGTGCAGGCGGCCAACAATATAGATCCAAGGCAAATGGAAAAAGTCCGGCGAGTGATCATGGCTGTGGTCTGCTCTTGTTTGTGATTTGCCTCAAGAGTAACCCAGTCGGGCTGAACAGGCCAGAACAGTGAAACCCTCTATCTTGTGCGCAGAAAGGTCGGCGGGATGCCGCTCAGCTTACCAGCAAGCGCAGTCCCTGCGTCACGTCCGAGCGGACCGCCAGGCGCAAGCCCGGTTCGTCCCCTGCCTTGAGAGCAGCAATGATCAGCTTGTGATAATGCGGTGGTTCAGTGCGCCTGAGACGCCCGTAAAGCGCCCTCATCGTCGGCCCGAGTTGCAGCCAGACCGTTTCGGCAATGGCCAGCATCGCGGGCGCCTGAGCCCGCAGGTACAGGGTGCGGTGAAACTCCAGATTTGAACGGATGTACCCAACCGCGTCCCGCTTGGTCACCATCTCGGCAACGGTCATGTTGATGGTCTGCAACCGGTCGATCAGCGCAATATGCGCCCGGGGCAGAGCCCGGCTGGCCAGCTCGACTTCCAGCAACGCGCGCAACGCCGCCAATTCTTCGATCCGGTCGTTGGTCAATTCAGGTGTCGAGACCCGGCCGGAATTGGACAGAAACAAAGCCCCCTCGGCGGCCAGACGGCGCACGGCCTCTCGCGCCGGGGTCATCGAGACGCCGAATTCCTTGCCGATGCCACGCAAGGTCAGCGCCTGACCCGGCGCCATCTCGCCATGCATGATTCGAGATCTCAGGGCGCGGTACACCCGGTCATGAGTGGCAGTTTGGGTGTCAGACGGGCGTGTGCTCAGCATCCGCTTATGTGATCACAAAACAGCGCAAGGTCAACTCGGCTTTGCGTCAAACCTGTATCGATGCAACTCTGCCCCATTGTCGCGCAACCAGCGACGGGGTTGCTGATAGGGGCCGAAAATGCGTTCCACCTGCTCCCAGAACGCGGGCGAGTGGTTCATCTGGGCAAGATGCGCCACCTCGTGTGCGGCCACATAATGCAGCACCTCGGACGGCGCGAGAATGAGCCGCCACGAGAACATCAATCCACCGTGCGAACTGCATGATCCCCAGCGTGACCGCGTGTCGCGCAGGCTAAGCGTGGCATATGGGCGTCCCAGCATTGCCGCATAATCATCGCACGCGCCGATCAGACGGTCCCGCGCCAATTCCTTCAGAAACCGGGCCAATCTGCGCGCCTCGGCCCCTTCCGGCACTGCGACCTCGTCCGCCAGCAACTGAACGCGCCGACCCTTCGCGGGCACGATTCGTCGGACAATGCCTTCAATCGGTATCTTCTGCCCGAACTGCACCACGGCCGTTTCCGGCCTGTCCTGCAAATGCTGGCGAATCCACTCTTCCTTGGTACGCGCGAAACTCAGCGCCTCGGATTCAGGCACACCGACCGGATAGGTCAGCGTAACCCGGCCGTCCAGCTGAGAAATTCGCAAACTTATGCGCCGTGCCTGGGCGGATTTGCGCAGCCTCAGAGGCACCGGCGGTGTCCCTGGCAATGCGTGCTCTCCCATATCGCGACCTCTCTTGCGCAAAGACTTTGACAGTGCCCTCTGCCTGTGGCAGGTGAGCAGAATCATTTAGACGACTCACCTGATATCAAGGGGATTTGACATGCCCAAGGAAGAATGGGGCGTAAAGCGCGTTTGCCCGACCACCGGTAAGCGATTCTACGACCTGAACAAGGACCCGATCATCAGCCCCTACACTGGCGAGATCGTGGAGCTTGAAACATCCAAAAGCCGCATGATCGCGGCGGATGCAGAAGATGCCGCCTCGGTCAAAGCGCGTGAAAACGCGTCGGATGGGGAGCTGGTACTGGATGACGACGACTCTGTCGACGTCGAACTGGATGATGATCTGCTGGATGACGATGATGACACCAGTGATGACGTTTCGCTGGATGATATCACCGACATGTCTTCGGAAGACGAAAACTGATCATGTCAAAGGCGACCACAGGGTCGCCTTTTTCGTTCCACGGACAGCTTAGTGCGGAAATTCGCGTTCAATTCCATTTTTGGACTTGCACTCGTCGTCACTGTCTCCTAAACGTCCGTCCACCGCATCAGCGGTACCTAGATGGGGCCTTAGCTCAGTTGGGAGAGCGCTTGCATGGCATGCAAGAGGTCAGGGGTTCGACTCCCCTAGGCTCCACCAAAACCCAACAGAACAACTAGATAGCAAGCATTAGAGCGGTGTGACACACAGGTGTGACACTAAATGAAGCTGCATGCGTATCTCTCACTGTCCCGACACGGCATCTACTACTTCCGCTGGCCCCTGCCCGACACAAGACCAAAACCCCACACTCTACCAAACATCAAACGTAGGACCCTTCGGATGTCTTTGCGTACACGATGCCCTAAAGAGGCTGGTACTCTGGCACGGCGTCTTGCAGTGTGCGGCGACACAATAATAAAGCACAAATAACAGTCGGGCATGAACTATGCACAATGATGCCCGGGGTCTCAAGAGTGCTTTGGCAAGGACAAGGGCGCGCGGGATAAACTCGGCCCTTTCAGTGAGTCTCATAGGGAGCGCATGATTGATACCATCCGATACTGCGAATTGGGCCATGAAGACTATGGTGAGAATGCAGCGCACAAAACCGCATCGCAGTCACGGTTTGCTTTTTTTGCATCGCAGACCACAATTGAGCGACCCTGTTTCGGGGCGATGAATTGTGTGGCGTTGTATCGTGCGCTTGCGTGCAGTAACGTCCGGCACCATGGTCATCCGGCGATATTCACTTGTTCTATTGGTTGGCGTTCTGGTCATCCTGACCGGCATTGGCGGTGTTGCGCACGCGCTGTCGAAGGGCTGCGCGGGCTTTCACTGTGAGCACCATACGCAACCTTCCGAACACTCAGCACTGGCAACGAGCGGAGACGTCTCGGCTTCAGGTCATCATCATGACCCGGAGAGTTCCGAAACCGGAAAGTGCAATCCCTTTATCTGCCAAGCCGTTGCATTGCCGTTCCAAGTCAGTGAAGTTGCCAAGGGTCGGCGTGATACTGACCCGGAGCTCCATGTTGGAACCCAAGTCAAGCTGAGTGAACCAGACGTCCTTTACAGGCCCCCTGACCTTTGAAGCAGCACGAATCCCTGCGGATGTAAGCGACCAGCACGTGCGGCTGTTCGCGATGTGCCGCAGCGTTGCCAGCTTCCAAAATGTCAGGACCAATCCATGAAAAAAAGTCACTTGCTAATCGGCGCATGCGCTGTCGCTGCCGTCGCCGCCTTCGTAACTCTTCGCCCCGGCGCAATTGAAGAGACCACATCGCATGAAACACGCAAAGGCGACGCCATGGTCGCAATTCGGATGCCGGCCATCGCAGGCAAAGCCGCAATCGGCCAGCGTGTCTTTGAGGTCTCGTGCGCGTCATGCCACGGCGCCAACGCGGTCGGCGTAGAGGGCGCCGGGCCGCCTCTGATCCACAAAATTTACGAACCCAGCCACCACGCTGATGAAGCCTTTCACAGGGCGGTTTCACAAGGTGTAAGAAGCCACCATTGGCAGTTTGGCGACATGCCCCCCGTGGAGGGCCTGACACGAGGTGACGTTGCCATGGTGATCGCCTACATTCGCGAAATCCAGCGTGCCAACGGAATAAACTGAGGGTAACCCAATGAAGAAGATCATGACATTCGCGCTTATGGTTGCGCTTGCCAACGGCGCACTGGCGCATTCCAAAATTGAAGAAACAAACCCTGCCAACGGCGCCACGATAACCACTGTGCCCGCTGAAATTGGTCTCAACTTCTCAAAAAACATCCGGCTGACACGGATAGAGATGGCCCATGAAGAACACTCGGCAGTAAGCTTGGATTTGGGCGACCAGACAAGTTTTGGTCAGGCATTCACGATCCCACTGCCGAGCAATGGAACGGGCACCTATGTCATCGAATGGCGGGGTTTGGGTGAAGACGGCCATGCGATGCAGGGCGAGTTTTCCTTTACCGTGGAATGAGCATGCCAGACATCTGGGCGATTGCTGCGATCCTCGCAAAGCTGGTGCTCTACATCGGCTTTGCGGGCTCTGCCGGGCTTGTGATTGTTGGATGCCTCTATTCCGGCCTTGTCGCACCGGTGAACCTTGCGATGGCGCGTCAGGCAAGGGCCTTGGCATGGCTTGCTCTTGTCGCGACAGCAGTTGGCTTCTTGCTTCGTGGGGCCGCCTTGACAGGCGGGGTTGACGGCATGGTCGATCCGAAGATGCTTGGCCTGCTGTGGCAGACATCCGTGGGCGACACACTTGTTTACCGCCTTGCAGGCGCAGCGTTGATCCTTGTGGGGCTGTCCGTTCCTCGCTTTGGTCAGTGGATCGCGCTGTCGGGTGGCACGATCGCTTTATGGTCGTTTGCGCAGATCGGGCACGTGCCGGAACTGGAGAGCTTTGGTATCCAGCTCCTGCTCCTGCTGCACCTGTTATGTGTAGCTTTCTGGGTGGGCATCTTCAGCCCGCTGCGGAATATGGCCCTTGCTCCTGAACACCTGAAGGATGCTGCTGAACTCGGTCATGTCTTTGGGCAAGCTGCCACTTGGCTTGTGCCGGCATTGATCGTGGCGGGCCTTTGGATGGCCTGGTTGCTTGTCGGCAATCTCCAAGGGCTGCTGTTCACTGGCTACGGGCAGTCGTTGTTGCTCAAAGTGTTTTTTGTGGCGCTGCTGTTGTTTCTTGCCGCCGCAAACAAGCTCCGATTTGTTCCGGCCATGCAAGGTGGAGAGGTCAAGGCAGCGCAACGCCTCGCCCGCTCTATCGAGGTTGAGGCATTGATGGTGTTGGTGGTGCTGGCAACAACGGCAACACTCACGAGTGTTCTGGCGCTTCCGAATTCGGGCCATTAGAGCGGGCCAGACACCGGTGCGCGCACAATGTGCAGCAATGGCAGCGGCGGTGCACGATCCGATGCGAACAAGAAAGACATCCCAACCAGGACCCGCCGAACCTTGCCGCGGGGCCTTGCCATTGGGCCTATGGCAAACAGGGTTCAAACAGTGCTACCTGCGCGCCGGTCAACCGTAAGGAATCAAGCTTGTTCACCGCCTGTCTTTCGAACCATCAACACGCGACCTGCCGAATTCACTGGGGTCTGAACCCTGCAGCTGCCCCTCAGAACCTTAATGAAAGACAGGACATGCCACCATCAAGCTTTGCACAATCGGTATTGTCAATTTCAATGACCTCATAACCTTCGCGGTCCAGCATCTCTGCGGTGCGTGGGAAACCAGCGGCCATCAGCACTAGATTGTTGAACCGGATCGCGTTTGCCGCCGCCTCCTCTCCGTCAGCAACATGCAGCACCCGGTAGCCTTCAAAGCAGCCCGAAGCGTCCAATCGCCGGGTCGCAAGAATTGTCTCGGCACCCATCAGAGAACAATCCGTTTTGAAGTGCAAAACGCCCTCGGGCGTGAACACTTCCCGCAGTTTGTGACCCCATTCCGAGGTGATTTTCGCCAGTTCCTCAACACCTTCCGCGTCAGTGCGGTCTGACCGGCCCACAAGAATTTCGCGGCCGGTTACAAGGATGTCTCCGCCCTCGATATGGCCGGGACCATTGATCTGTGTGACCGTTTCATAGCAGGCCCGCAGTGTCGGGGCGATCTCGGCCACTTCCCCCATTCGCGAAGGCGCGCCCGGCCGCATCAGCACAGCACCCTGCGGCAGGCACAGGGCCGTATCTTCCACAAACTGCGCGTCAGGGAACGCATCCAGGGGATCAAGCTCGATCACCTCGGCCCCGGTGCTTTTCAGTGCTGCCACGTATGCCCCATGCGCGGCCGTCATCCCATCGAAATCCGGGTTTCCGATATCTTCTGCGCGCAATCCGTCAGCGATGGTCGGTGCCGGGCGGCGAGTGATGGCACGGGAAAACTCAAAAGTTGGGTCTGACATGTTTCAATCTCTCTGAGGTTCGAATTTTCGGGCGGTGACTTCGATCATCGCGGGCCCGCCCATGGACGCCATTTCGCGTAATGCATGCGCGACGGCCTGCGGCTTGTCGGGAACCCGGGTGTGTGGAATGCCAAAGGATCTGGCCGTTGCTGCAAAATCGGGGGGTGTGGGATCACATCCAATGACCGTCACGCCTGCATCCTGCATCGATGTGGCGATTTCCCGGTACCCGTGATTGTTCCAGATCACGAACGTGACCGGCAGGTTTTCGTCTACCGCGGCCATTGCTTCCGGCATTGAAAACTGCGCCCCGCCATCGCCGACGATGCATATTACCCGCGCCGTTGGATCGGCAATCGACGCACCGATGGCTGCGGGTATGCCATAGCCAAGCGCACCATACCCCGTTGCCGCATTGAACCAGCCACCAGCCCGGTCGTGGTCATAGTAAAGATTGCCGGCATAAATGGGCTGGGTGGAATCCCCGACCATCAGAGCATTCGGAGACGCCGAGCGCATCGCATTCAGTATCTCCACCTGTTGGCGATAATCCGGACCAATCTCCTGCCAGGCCGCATTGCGCGTTTTTCTGGCACAGTCCGCACCGTCACTTTGCCGTGCCCTCTGCGGCAGGGCCTCATACAGGGCTGGCACAACCAAGCCGACGTCACCTTGAATGGCAATCGCTGCCTCATGCCGTGAAAGCTGATCGCTGCACCGATCAACCCGTATCATGCTTGGCAGTTTCGCAAACTGGCCGGTGGCATACATGTCATAATCGGTTGGCCCCAGCTCGGTTCCCAAGGCCAGAACGCAATCGGCGCTTTCCAACAATGCGCGCACCGCGTTCAGGCTGGGACTGGCCGGAACGGTCAGGGCATGTCCGTGCATCAGGCCGCGCGCGTTGACGGTTTGCACAACCGGAGCATCCAGAGCTTCGGCCAGTGCCTGCAATCCCGCCTCGGTACGTTTCGCGCCGCCGCCCGCCAGAATGACGACTTTCTTTGCCTCAGCCAGTTGCCCTGCGGCCTGCCTTATCAATGCCGGGCTGACCGGAGGATCAGGTTCAGGCGTCTCGACTGCTGTTTCCTGATAGTCCGCCGCTGCGATATCCAATGGAATCTCGATATGCGCCGGCCCGCAGCGACCATTGCTGAGGCCGTGAAAAACGCGGTCCAAAACTGGGGCCAGAGCGCTGGGGCCGGTGACCTGTTCGGACACCAACGCAACCGTTTTCGCCAACCCGATTTGGTCTGGCAATTCGTGCAGATGCCCCAAACCCTTGCCAAGCGATCCGGTTTTGTTGACGCCGGACACCACCAGCATCGGTATTGAGTCGGCCCGCGCCTGCGCCATCGGCGTCAGCGTGTTGGTCAATCCGGGGCCAGTGATCACAAAGGCAACACCCGGCTTGCCCGACACACGGGCATAGCCATCGGCCATGAAACCCGCCCCCTGTTCGTGTCTGGGCGTCACATGTCGTATGCCCGAAGCGGCAAGCCCTCGGTACAGTTCCACCGTGTGAACGCCCGGAATTCCGAAGACGCAGGTCACATCCCGCTGGCGCAGCCCGGCAACCAGAGCTTCGCCAATTGTCATACCGCTCATGCGACCTCGCGTGATTTGCTGTTGGCGTGTTCGATGATACGGGAAACCGCGGTACCAAAGTCCGTGTCATTGATCGTCAAAGCAACCCGCACCCAGTCCTTAAGGCCGTCACCAAAGGCGGATCCCGGCATGACGGCCACCCCGGCCTGTAGCAGATCCCAGGCATAGGCTTCGCCATCCAGCCCGGTGGCAGAGACATTGATGAGTGCGAACATTCCCGCCTCGGGCCGGTGAACAATCAGATCCGTTTCAGCTTCAAGACGATCGGCCAACAGGGTGGCGCGGCCAGAAAAGCGGGCGGCCATACCGGGGGCAACCTCAGACCCGTCACGGATCGCCTTTTCGGTCATGTCCGCGATGAACGGTTGATTGCCAAAAAGCATGGTCTCGGAATAGGGCAGCAGCGCTTCGCAGAACGCGGCGGGCCCGACACACCAGCCACTGCGGAACCCCGGAGCGGCATGAGATTTCGAGATGGATGATACGCCAATGACACGATCCGCAAGTTCCGGATCTGCCAAAGGTGAAACAAATCGGGCACCGTCAAAGATCAGTTCTTCATAGACCTCGTCCGAGATGATCCACAAATCACGCGCAATCGCCAGCTGCCCGATCTCGGCAATGTCCGCGGCGGTCAGGATCGCGCCCGTCGGGTTATGCGGCGTTGTCAGAAGAATGGCGCGGCTGCGCGGAGTGATGCGGGCCGCGATATCTGCTGCCTGCATGCGAAACCCTTTCTCGGGCCGCAGCGGTACGGGCACCATCTCGGCCCCAGATGCACGAACAACACCTTCATAGGTCGCGTACATCGGATCGCCGACAAGAACTTCGTCACCCGCCTCGGCGACCCCGGCCATGGCTGCGAACAGGGCGGTTTGCGTGCCGGGAAAGCACAGGAAATTCCCGGGCTCGAAAGCCCGCCCGCGAGAGGCAGAATAGCGCGCAGCCAGCGCGTCAAGCAGCCCTGCTTCACCGCGCCCGTTGGAGTACCCTGTCCGCTGCGCCCGCAATGAGGCAACGGTGGCTTCGACCAGCGCATCCGGCACCGGCACGTCCGGTTCTCCTATCGTCATTTCGACGATGTCCGCTCCGGCCTTGATCAGGTCGCGGGCTTTCAGATGTACGCCCCATTTGGCACCACCCAAGCCCGCCAACCGTTCTGTCACCGATGTGGTTTTCATGACTGCTCCACCTCTTTGGTCAATGGAATCCCGACGATGGCGCTGACGGAATCCAAACCGATCCGCGCCAGTTGGCCTTCACAAAACGCATCCGGAAGCGCGCCCCCTTCAAGCCACAGGCCGTCGATCACCGCGTTGCATGCGATGGCCAGTTGCATTGCCTCTGACGCGTCAACCGAACGCCCGGTTTCCTGCAATGCCGCGACGATCAGCTTTTCGAGGTGATCCCGGAAATAGTCATAGGTTCGCTGGTGAATGCGCTGCATTTTCGGGTCATGCTGCACTTTGTTCAGGAAACCCGCCCACAACGCCACGGCGCTTGGATCGACGATCGGCGGTCGCAGTGACGCGTCGACGAAGTTGGTCAACTGAGAAACCGCGCTTCCGGTTCCTGATGACGCCGCGGTCTGGTCCGTCAGCGTATTCATGTGGTGCTCATACGCCGCCTGAACCAGTTCGTCCTTAGATGAGAAATAGTGCCGGATCAAACCTTGGGTCACATTCGCGCGGGCTGCGATCTCGCGCACCGTGGCACCCCGAACGCCCATCTCGGCGATCAGGTCCAAGGTCGCCAGAATCAGCGCCTCGCGGCGAAACTCGGCAGACTCACGTTTGAATTTGCGGCTGTCGTCCTGCACGTCAGTGTCATCCATGGCACGGAGTTATTATACACTTGCATAATTGCGAGATTCGGGGCTTACTGCAAGCTGAAATCAGAAGATTCTTGGATATGGACACAGCCAAAGCAGTTGCACCCGCACCCGAAACAACCACGCCTGACGAGGCGATCAAGGTTGAGGATCTGCACAAATCCTTTGGCACGCTGGAGGTTTTGAAAGGCGTATCCCTGACCGCAAACAAGGGGGATGTTGTTGCCATTATCGGGGGGTCAGGCTCTGGAAAATCCACCATGCTGCGCTGCATCAACTTTCTGGAAACGCCGAGTTCCGGAAAGATAACCATCGGCGGGGAACCGGTTGAAATGCACACCGATGGCAGCCCGTCCAACCGCCGCCAGATCGAACGTATACGCACGCGTCTGGCCATGGTTTTCCAGCAGTTCAATCTGTGGACACACCGCACGCTTCTGGAGAACGTGATCGAAGTGCCGGTGCATGTCCTAAGGGTGCCAAAGGCCCAGGCGATCGCGCGGGCGCATGAGCTGCTGACGCGGGTGGGCCTTGGCGACAAGGCTGACACCTATCCGGCCTATCTTTCGGGTGGTCAGCAACAGCGCGCCGCCATTGCCCGGGCGCTTGCCGTCGATCCTTCGGTGATGCTTTTCGATGAACCGACGTCGGCGCTTGATCCCGAGCTTGTTGGCGAAGTTCTGACCGTGATCCGCGATCTTGCCGCCGAAGGGCGCACAATGCTGCTTGTCACCCATGAAATGAAATTCGCACGCGAAGTCGCAGACCACGTTGTCTATCTCTTCGAGGGCCGCATCGAAGAGCAGGGCCCACCTGCCGAGGTCTTCGGAAACCCAAAATCAGAGCGTCTGAAGCAGTTCCTCAGCTCGGTCGCCTGAACCTAAAAAACAAAACAAAATGAACCAAAAGGGAGTATCAAAATGAACGTCAAGAAACTGCTCGCGTCCGGCCTTGCCGCCGCTGTCCTTTCGGCTGGTATCGCCAGTGCAGAAGAGGTCAAGATCGGCATCGCAGCCGAACCTTACCCGCCATTCGCATCACTGGACAGTTCAGGTAATTGGGTCGGCTGGGAGATCGATGTCATCAATGCGGTCTGCGCCGCTGCGGAACTTGACTGTGTCATCACGCCGGTAGCCTGGGATGGTATCATCCCGTCGCTGACCGGACAGCAGATCGACGCCATCATGGCGTCTATGTCGATCACCGAAGAGCGGCTGAAAACCATTGATTTCAGCGATCCTTACTACAACACACCTGCCGTCATCGTCGCGGACAAATCGATGGATATCGAAGCGACCCCCGAGTCGCTGGCCGGTAAGGTTGTCGGCGTTCAGGCGTCGACCATCCACCAGGCTTATGCGCAGGAATATTTCAAGGATTCCGAACTGAAGGTTTATCAAACTCAGGATGAGGCCAACCAGGACCTGTTCGCAGGTCGTATTGACGCCACTCAGGCCGACAGTATCGCCATGGCGGACTTCGTGAACTCGGATGCCGGGGCATGCTGTGAAATCAAAGGCGCCGTCGCAGATGATCCGGCCATCCTGGGCCGGGGCGTTGGTGCGGGTGTTCGCAAGGGCGACGATGACCTGCTTGCAGCGCTGAACAATGGCATCGCGGCAATTCTTGCCGATGGAACGCACGAGAAGATCACTTCGAACTATTTCTCGGCCAGCATCTACTAAGCGGCTGCCGTGACTGGACTGTTGGAATCGCTTGGATTGGCGCAGAGCGCAGAGCTTCTGTCGCTGTCGCCGCCGGGTTGGGGGGGCAATCTGCTGCGCGGATTGTCCCACTCATTGCAGATCGCTTTTGGTGCATATGCGCTCGGCCTCGTGATCGGATTGTTCGGAGCCTATGGCAAGCTTTACGGCGGGAAGGTCACGCGCGATCTTCTTGCCATCTACACGACCGTGATCCGGGCCGTGCCGGAACTGGTCCTGATCCTGATCCTGTATTACGTGGGATCTGACATCATCAACAAAATCTCTGCTGCAATGGGCGGAGGACGGGTAGAGGTCAATGGCGTCGCTGCGGGCATTTGGGTTCTGGGCGTTGTTCAGGGCGCATATGCAACCGAGATTCTGCGCGGAGCCATACAGGCGGTTCCACCCGGACAGATCGAGGCCGCCAAATCCTATGGGATGCCCGCCTTCATGACCATGCGCCGCGTGACGATCCCCGCCATGATGAGCTTTGCCGTACCCGGTCTGGCCAACTTGTGGCTGATCGCCACCAAGGACACCGCCCTGCTCGCAGTCGTGGGATTCAACGAACTGACACTGGAAACCCGGCAGGCCGCCAGCAGCACACGCGCCTATTTCACCTTCTTTCTTGCGGCGGGTTTTCTCTATCTCATGGTCACCCTGTTTTCGGGCGCCATCTTCGCGCGGATCGAAAAATGGGCGCGTCGCGGTCAACCTTCTCTGAAAGGAGGTGGCAGATGATCGATCTCAGGTCCTTGATGCAACCCCATCGTATCGTGATGATGCTGATCTTTGCCGGGATCGTGATCTGGTGTGCCATGTCTTTGCGATGGGACTGGTTGCCAAAATACACACCGCTTGCGTTGCAGGGAATCTGGACCACGCTCTGGCTGCTTGTTGTCACCGTCGTTCTCGGGTTTCTGCTGGCCGTACCACTCGGGTTGGCCCAGGCCGTTGGGCCCTGGTACCTTGCGGCCCCCGCCAAGGCGTTTTGCACCATCATTCGGGGCACACCCCTGCTTTTGCAGCTTTGGTTGCTGTATTATGGCCTCGGCTCATTGTTCCCTCAATTCCCATGGATACGATCATCCGAGCTTTGGCCGTATCTGCGTCAGGCCTGGCCTTATGCGGTGCTGGCTTTGACGCTTTCTTATGCCGGCTATGAAGGTGAGGTAATGCGCGGAGCCTTCAAAGGCGTCGCAAAAGGTCAGCTGGAGGCCGCCAAATCGTTCGGCATGCCCAGGCTGACAATGTTCCGCCGCATCTGGCTGCCACAGGCAATCCGTAACGTTCTGCCCACCCTGGGCGGTGAAACCATCCTCCAGTTGAAGGCGACGCCCTTGGTCGCCACGATTACGGTGGTGGATATCTATGCCGTGTCATCCCGGGTGCGATCTGACACGTTCATCATCTACGAGCCGCTTATCCTGTTGGCCGTATTCTACATTCTCGTTGCCGGTATTATTGCCCTGATGTTCCACTGGCTGGAAGTGAAGGTGCTGGGAACCGGAAGCCGAAATGGGCCAGCCGGATAGTCCAAGCCGGAAGTAAAGCGAGACCCACTGCCCCACTCCGGGCACAGATTTCGTCGGCGCGTTTTCAAGCCGATTGAAACCATGGGCCCACGATCAAGACGGCTGCCCGAAATGATTTAGGGAAGGTTCGGCTTGCAGGCCCCTGCGGCGAGGCACTGGCAGCCCAGGGCCAGAGCCTGACTTTCTTATCCATTGCACAGCGACCTGGAACACCGTGCCGCAATCGTCTGGTTGGCGCAGTGGCGGATGTCGCGAAGCATTGCAAACTTGCCCCCTCGTCCTTCGGGGCGCGTTCCACGAGGCGCGCATTCAGCGCAGGCCCGACAGAACCTGTTGCCGCAAACCCGCATTCGGCTTTGAGCCAACGACCATCATTTTTGGGGTGAAACACCTTTGATCGCGCGAATGGGCAGTATCTGAACTGAACGCGGGTCATGGTGAGCCACGAACTGGTCATACCCTTCGGGTCTGTTTGCCAATCAGAACAACGCTCAGATCGCCAGATACTCCTCACGAAGACCGGTGTCCTCAAGCACTTCTTTTGCCGTTCCGTCGAACACGATGGTACCGGTGTCAAGAATGATCGCGCGGTCCGCCAGTTCCAAAGCGCGTACAGCGTTCTGTTCAACGATGATCGTGGTCATACCCTGCTGTTTGACATGAATAAGGGTTTTTTCGATTTCGTCGACGATAACAGGCGCCAAACCTTCATACGGCTCATCCAAAAGCAGCACCTTGATGTCCCTGGCAAGCGCTCTGGCGATTGACAGCATCTGCTGTTCGCCACCTGACAATGTAATCCCCTCCTGCTTCCTGCGCTCACCGAGACGCGGAAACAGCTCGTAAAGCCGTTCAAGGGACCATCCGATCGGAGGCGCAATCTGTGCAAGTTGCAGGTTTTCTTCAACTGTCAGGCCGGGAATAATGCGTCTGTCTTCCGGTACAAGACCAAGGCCAGCCGCTGCTGCTTCATAGCTTGTCATGTTGTGCAGCGGTTTGTGGTCCAACCAGATTTCGCCATGTCTTACTTCGGGTTCTCCAAGCCTTGCAATCGAGCGCAGTGTCGAGGTTTTGCCCGCACCGTTGCGCCCAAGAAGCGCAAGAATCTCGCCTTCATGCACATTGAAGCTGACACCCTGCACGATATAGCTTTCTCCATAATAGGAGTGCATATCCCAAACGGAAAGAAACGCAGGGGCGGTGCTGGCCATATTGGCGTTTTTCGAAAAGTCAGGTTTCTCGTTCATAGCTTGTCCTTACGCAGCCTCGCCCAGATAGGCTTCGCGAACCTTTGGGTTTCCGCGGATGTTTTCAGGAGTATCTTCAACCAGGGGTGTCCCCTGGGCCAGAACAGTGATGCGTTCGGCAAGACTGAAGACAACATGCATGTCATGCTCGATGATCGCGATGGTGATGTCGCGTTCTTCCTTGATCTGTTTCAGCAGGTCGATCGTGTTGTTGGTATCCGCCCGCGCCATCCCCGCCGTCGGTTCGTCCAGCAGCAACAGCCTCGGATTCTGGCTGAGGCACATGCCGATCTCGAGCCGGCGCTTGTCGCCGCGCGACAGCGAGGCCGCGTGCATCTCGCGCTTGTCGGCCATGTTCATCTCTTCCAGCATGGCTTCGGCCTGTTCAACAACAGCCTTTTCGTTGGCGATGGTCTCGTATGCATGCATCCGGAACGCGCCATCCCGCATGGCAAAGATCGGAATCAGCATGTTCTCCATCACCGTCAATTCACCAAAAATCTCGGGTGTCTGAAACACGCGGCTTATGCCCATCTGGTTGATCTGGAAGGGTTCAAGCCCCAAGACCGATGCGTTGTCGAACAATACGGACCCGGTATCTGGCATGAGCTTGCCGACCAGACAATTCAGCAAGGTCGACTTGCCCGCACCGTTGGGCCCGATGATTGCGTGAACCGAATTCTCCTCGACGCTGAGATTCACGTCCGTGAGCGCCTTGAGACCGCCGAAACGCTTGCTGACGTCTTTGACTCTTAGAATTGCCATGGCTCGCCCCTTATTCCGCCGGTTCCGTTTTGCCCGACGTCGCGTCGTCGGATTTTGATTTCTTGCGCTTGAGCCGGTTCAGCAAACGCTGACCACCTTCGACAAGACCACCCGGCAAGTAGATAACGACAAGCATGAAAAGAATGCCCAGCGTCAGATGCCAGCCCTTGCCGATGAACGGATGGATCAAGAAAACCACCGCGTCCTCCAGCCCGTCAGGCAGGAATGCAAACCAGCTGTGCAACACGTTGTCGTTGATCTTCGAGAAGATATTTTCGAAGTACTTGATGAAGCCCGCACCCAGCACCGGCCCGATCAGTGTGCCGGTGCCGCCCAGGATCGTCATCAGAACGACCTCGCCCGATGCGGTCCACTGCATACGTTCGGCACCTGCCAGCGGGTCCATTGCGGCCATCAGCCCACCAGCCAGGCCGGCATACATGCCAGAGATGACAAATGCCGCCAGCGTGTACGGTTTCGAGTTCAGGCCGGTATAGTTCATCCGCTGCTGGTTTGATTTGACGGCCCGCAGCATCATCCCGAAAGGTGAACGGAAAATTCGGATGGACAGATAGAACACCACCATCATAATCACTGCACACAGATAGTATCCCGCGTTGAAATCAAAACTCCACGCACCCACGTCTAATGTGTAGGTTGCGCGCATCGGCAACCCGAACAAATGCGGCAGGTCCGGCGAATTCGCCCCTTGCAGAATCTGTGGATCATCCGCGTAAACCTGCAATCCCGTTTCCCCGTTCGTCAGGTTGAATTTGGGGTTGGACAACACCGAATAAGCCAACGCAAAGCTCATCTGGGCGAAAGCCAGCGTGAGGATCGAAAAATAGATGCCCGACCGGCGCAGGCTGACGAACCCGATCAGCAATGAGAATACCCCGGCGACCACAACGCTGAGTGCGATGGCCGGGATGATGTTGTAACTCAGCAGCTTGAACATCCATACGGCGGAATAGGATCCAACGCCCAGAAAGGCCGCGTGTCCGAATGACAGGTATCCGGTAAGGCCGAACAGGATGTTGAAGCCGATGGCAAAGATGCCAAAGATGACAAAGCGCTGCATCAGATCCGGATAGCCCGCGTTGAACTGCGCCATGGCGCTGCCTTCCGGGAACGGATTCAGGATGAAGGGTGCCAGCATCGTAAGGATGCCGACGATGATCAGCAGGCTGGTATCTTTTTTGTTCAGTCCCAACATCGATTATTCCTCCATCACGCCTTTGCGTCCCATCAAACCGCGCGGGCGTGTGAGCAGCACAATAATGGCAACAAGGTAGATGATGATTTGGTTGATGCCCGGGATCGTCGTTGTGGCCCAGGTCGTAGAGGCGAAGCTTTCGAGAATGCCCAGCAGAAAGCCAGCCAGCACCGCGCCGGGAAGAGACCCCATGCCACCAACGACAACCACAACGAAGCTGAGGACCAGAAAATCCATCCCCATGTGATAGTTTGGTGGGTTGAGCGGCCCGTACATGACGCCCGCCAAACCGGCCACCGCGGCAGCGATCCCGAACATGATCGTAAAGCGCCGGTCGATGTTGATCCCCAGCAAGCCCACAGTTTCGCGATCCGCCATGCCGGCACGCACAACCATGCCGAAGGTGGTGAATTGCAGGAATGAGAAGACGGCACCGATTATGGCAACTGCAAAGCCGAAATAAACCAGGCGCCAGATCGGGTAGATGATCGCGTTGGGATCAAACCCGATCATGGTGCCAAGATCGATAGAGCCACTCAGCGCGTCGGGCGGCGGGGTCTGGATGGGGTTGGCACCAAAGAAATACTTTACGATTTCCTGCAACACGATCGCCAGGCCGAACGTGACAAGGATCTGGTCCGCGTGGGGGCGTTTGTAGAAATGCTTGATAAGCCCGCGTTCCATCACATAGCCAACCGCCAGCATGATCGGGATCGCAAACAGGATTGCCAATGGAACGGACCAGTCTATGATCGTCGCCCCGAACTCCGGGCCGAACCATGCCTCGACATAAGGTGTTTCCACCTTCAGCGGGTTGCCGAGAAAGTCAGTTTGGCTCTCGTCGATGGTTACAAAGCTCAGGTTCATGAGCTTTTGCAAAGTGACGGCACAGAACGCACCGATCATGAACAGGGCCCCGTGGGCAAAGTTCACAACGCCGAGCGTCCCAAAAATAAGCGTCAGCCCCAGCGCAATCAGCGCATAAGCCGACCCTTTGTCCAGACCGTTCAGAATTTGCAATAGGATGGCGTCCATTGGCCCACCTCAGGGTTGGTCAGTGTGAATTGAGTGGCACAACAGGATCAACCCTGCTGTAGATGTCTGGCCACCATTTTGGCGGCCAGACTTTGATACGCGGTCTTATGCGCCCGGGTTACACTCACCCAGTGCGCCACCGGCAAACATCGGATGCTCCGGATCGTATTCGACCTGCGCGCGTGGGGTGATCTCGACGATCTCCAGCGTGTCATAGGCGTTGGTCGGGTTCATGTTGCCACGCACGACCAGCACGTCCTTGAAGCACTGGTGATCCGCGCCGCGATACCAGGTCGGGCCGTTGCCCAGGCCGTCGAACTCGAAGTCTTCCAGCGCTTCAACAACACCGCATGGGTTGAACGTACCGGCACGCTCGCAAGCATCAGCATATAGCAGAACCTGTGCATAGCAGGTTTGCGCCGAGTTGGACGGCGGCTTGCCGTATTTTTCGCCGAAGGACTTCACGAAGGCTTTGGTGCCTTCATCCTGCAACTGCCAGTTCCAGTTCATCGAACCCAGCACGCCCTTGATGTTCTCGCCAGCACCGGCGGCCATCAGTTCCGAATACAGCGGCACGACGATCTTGAAGTCCTTGCCGTTGGCGACTTTGTCGAGCAGGCCGAACTGAATCGCGTTGGTCAGCGAGTTCACCATGTTGCCGCCATAGTGGTTCAGAACCAGAACGTCCGCGCCCGAGTTCAGAACCGGAGTGATGTAGGACGAGAAGTCTGTTGACGCGAGTGGCGTCTTGACGGTGTTGACCGTTTCCCATCCCAGGGCTTCGGTCGAGGCGACGATGGACTCTTCCTGGGTCCAGCCCCAGTTGTAGTCCGCCGTCAGGTGATAGGCGCGGCGGTCATTGCCCATCTCGGCAGCCAGCACCGGCGCAAGCGCAGCGCCCGACATGTAGGCGTTGAAGAAATGGCGGAAACCATTGGCCTTCTTGTCCTTGCCGGTCGTGTCGTTGGCGTGGGTCAGACCCGCCATAAAGATCACACCCGCTTCCTGACACAGGCCCTGAACCGCAACGGCCACGCCCGAGGACGACCCGCCGTTGATCATGATCGCACCGTCTTTTTCGATCATCGACTTTGCGGACGCACGTGCGGCGTCTGACTTGGTCTGGGTGTCACCTGTGACGAACTCGACCTTCTTGCCGAGGATGCCATTGCCCTTCAGCGCCTTGGACGTGAAGGTGTTCAGGCAACCGCCGTCACCCTCTCCGTTCAGGTGTTCCACCGCCAGCTGTTGCGCCAGCAGCTCGTCATTGCCCTCTTCCGCATACGGACCGGTCTGGGGAACATTGAAGCCCAGGGTCACGGACCCTTCGGTTGGTTCGTTGGTGTAAGCGGCAGCCGACGAAGCCGTGAAGATCGTAGGCAGGGCCAGACCGGTACCTGCAACGGCACCAGACTTCAACACGCCGCGGCGTGTGACAGATTTGTTGGTCATTAATTCCTCCCATTTCCCTTTCTCTCGTCGTCTGGCTCCTCTTCCAGCAGACGAAAGCGCACTTATGTGCATTTCAATAATGGAAAGGCGGTGGAAAATTTCACAACAAATTACTGGATTTGAAACAAAATTTTGTAAACGCCTTGACGAAAACCAAGATCGCTTGAAAAGCTTTTTCGTTTGCTTACATTTAAACATATATTTTTCAAATATTTAAATGTAAATATCAACGACACGGTTGTCAGGCATGACACCAATATTCGTTCTCTGCGGCACCAAAAGCCGATTTGCAATACAAAGCCAGCATTTTCAACACGCTGAATGGAAACAAGCTCTTCGCTCATCTGACGGTCCAGTTTGATTGTTGGCGCATGATCGTCCACGAGTCCGCCGGTATGACCATATCCTGCACGCGTGGGCGACATCCCAGTGCGCCGAGCGGTCTTTCGTGCTCCGGTGTTCCGTCCATTCCACGATCAGGATCCGTTTGCCTAAGCCACCACCCTAATTTCGGATGCTGACGTCCGCTGTGACTTGTCAAGCCGGTGCGGGGCGCGACAGACCATTGGTCAGGGAACCAATACCGCTGCCCCTTGCAATCGTCCGGCGCTCAGATCCGCGAGGGCTGTGTTGGCGTCCTTCAGTGAATATCTTTGGGTTCGTGTCTGGATGCCTGCGGCTTGGGCCGTTGCAAAAAACTCCTCACCATCCTGACGCGTCAGGTTTGCGACAGACAGGATTTGACGTTCCCCCCAAAGATCGCTGTAGGGAAAGGAAGGAATATCGCTCATGTGAATTCCGCCGCAAACCACGCGGCCGCCCTTGCGGACAGATTGCAGCGCTTTGGGCACAAGGGCTCCGACAGGTGCGAATATGATTGCAGCATCCAGTTCCGCCGGTGGTCGTTCGTCGGACCCATCAGACCATACCGCGCCAAGGTCACGCGCAAAATCCTGCGCCTCGATATCGCCGGGCCGGGTCAGCGCATATACATTCCGGTCCTGCCAGACGGCCAGTTGTGCAAGGATATGCGCGGCAGCTCCGAAGCCATAAAAGCCGATATTCTTGGCATCCTGGGCCATTCGCAGACAGCGAAACCCGATAAGCCCGGCACATAACAACGGCGCCAGTGCAACCGGATCGGCAATCTCTGGCAGGGCAAAGACATACCGTGCATCCGCAAGGCAAGCTTCGGCAAATCCTCCGTTTCGCGTGTATCCCGTGAACACCGGCGCGTCACACAGGTTTTCCTGTGCGCGATGGCAATACGGACATTTCCCACAAGTGGACCCAAGCCAAGGCACGCCCACGCGCTGACCGGTTTCCAGCCCTGTTACGGCATCCCCCTTTCGAACGATCCGCCCAACGATTTCGTGGCCCGGAACCAGTGGAAGTTCAGGATGTTCGAGGTCACCATCGACGATGTGAAGATCCGTTCGGCAAACACCACAGGCCTCGATCTGGATCTCGATGTCATGAGGGCCCGGAGCCGGAAGTTCGATGTCTTCCAGTTTCAGCGCGCGGCCGGCCTCGTTCAAAACCATTGCGCGGGTCATGGTCCAACTCTCCAGATACATCCGCCCGAAATCATCTGTTTATTGCCTCTTTTCGTTGCAAATTTCGGGCTCGGCCTTCGACAAAACCGCAAATGTGGCACTGGGTTCCGACGACCTGAACGATAGCACACCTGCGCCTCAGCAAGGCTTGATCCATCGCAAAGTCCCAGATCTGACCGAGCGACGAAAACCTCAACTGCACCTGAGGGGCTTGCGCAGGATGCCAAAGGAGATCGACCGGGCACTGACGGGTCTGACCCTCGCCACCGGTTTCAGGTCAGATGAATGTAGCTGCCCGGCGCTTTGGCCAGGTTTTCAGCCCCCCTTCGTTTTCCGCCCATCGGCGGCGGCGCAGTTTCGCCCGATGAACGGTCTTTGATCCAATCCACCATCGCAGGCCACCAGGAACCTTGCTTTTCTTCGGCCGACTCAAACCACTCATCCGGCGAGGTATACAGCGCGTCCGCCGGCCTGTGGCCCAACCGATAGTGGCGGTGCTTGTGCCCCGGCTCGCTCAGGATGCCGCCATTGTGACCACCGTTGGTCAGCACGAAGGTGAGGTCTCCGTCGGTAAACAGTCGAATTTTGTACACTGATTGCCACGGGGCAATGTGGTCGGATTCCGTTCCGACCACAAACATGGGTATGCGTATATCCTTGAGCGCAACAACCCGACCTTCGACAGAAAAGCGCCCAGCGCTCAGCCGGTTTTCCAGGAACAAACCGCGCAAATACTCGGAATGCATTCGCGCCGGCATCCGGGTCGTGTCATTGTTCCAGACCGTCAGATCCGTAGGCAGGTCGTCTTCACCCAGAAAATAGCGACGGACAGCCCGGGCATAGATCAGATCCTCGGCGCGGATTGTCGTGAAAGTTCGCGTCATCTGAGGGCGATCAAGATAGCCCTGCAACCACATCAGGTCTTCGACAAAAGCGACCTGGCTGTCATCGATAAACAGCAAAAGCTCACCGGCTTCGGCGAAATCAACCTGCGCCGCCATCAGCGTAACGCTTGCAAGCCGGTCATCGCCATCGCGTTGCATCACCGCAGCTGCAATCGCCAAAAGCGTGCCGCCAAGGCAATACCCATTGGCGTGGATCTTTTGACCCGGAACGATTTTTTCGATGGCCTCGATCGCGGCCATGACACCGTTCAGACGATAATCCTCGAGGCTGAGATCCGACTGATCAGCGGTGGGATTGACCCAAGAGATCATGAAAACGGTAAAGCCCTGCTCGACCAGATAACGCACCATGGAGTTTTCCGGCGAAAGGTCGAGCACATAGTATTTCATGATCCATGCAGGCACGAAAAGGATCGGTTCGGCCTGTACGCGCTTGGTGCGTGGAGTGTATTGAATCAGCTCGAACAGCGCGTTGCGATAAACGACCCTGCCGGGGGTCGCGGCAATGTCTTTACCGATTTCATAACCCTGAGGGGCAGGTTCGTGCTGTTGCGTTATGGTATGGGCAACATCCTCAAGAAAGTGGGCGGCGCCCTCTATCAAATTGCGACCGCCGGTCTGGAACGTGCGATTGATGATTTCCGGGTTTGACCACGGAAAGTTCGAAGGAGAGACAAGATCAAGTGCTTGGCGAATCTGAAATTGCGCGCGTTCGGCGTCGCGGGGGGCGATGCCGGGCATTTCGTCCGTTGCGGCCTGCCACCAATCCTGTGCGCTCAGAAAAGCCTGCTGCCAAAGGGAAAATGGCGCCTTGTGCCAGCCGGGCGCATTGAAACGGTGATCCTGCTTGCGTGGCTGAAAAGGCGGAGTAGCCTTCGCACCGGTCGCCATCTCGCTGGCATAGACCCAGAGTTTGGCCGCATCGCGTGCCGCGCGCTCTGTCAGTTCAAGCTGGCGTCCGGGGGAACGACCCAGATGCAGGGCCCAATCCATCCAGGTGGCCATTATCGAATGCGGGGAAACACCGGCGGTGGCACGGGCAAGGGCCGCGCGCGTTGCGCGGTCAAGTTTCTCATAGGGGTGTGGCGGGGCATTCTCGTCGGTATCTGCCGCACAAACCCCGGCCTCGGCAGACAGCTTGTCAGGTGAGAGTTCGGTCATCTAGGTTCTCCGATCCGGGCAGAGTGCTAAAATGCTGCAAGCCTTAATCCATCTGTCCATCAAGCCCCGGACCGACCAGTCAACCGCCCATTTTGATTGGACGTACTTGATAGCAGCGCCGGACCTGGCGAGGCTTCCTGAAATGGCCGCAAGCGCTTGGGAACCCGTGTTGCCAGGCACCGTTCGCTATTTTGGCAACATAAAGAACTCTTCCAGTACAATCTTGCCATCTTCAACGGAATAAATGGCAATCTCGCTAAGGTTCATTCGTTGTCCGGTGTCTTTCTGCACGACCTCGGCATTGAAACGCACGCCAAAGCGATTGGGCGGATGAACAAAAGGACCATCTGCCGTAAGCGTTTGGATTTCATGCGTTTTCAGCCAGTCTTCCCGCTTTGCTTTGATGGCGTCGCGACCCTTTGTAATCCGGAATTGCCGCACCGGAGGCACAACCGCCTCTATGGATTGAGCGTTTTCCGCGTACATCTCGTCAACACTTGCCAAGCCATTGCGATCACGCATCGCCTGAACAAATGTCCGCCCAATTTCGACCAGTCTTTCCATGCAAGACCTCCTGATACATTGGTGACTGTATCTCGTCGGGCCGCATCCAACCTTGACAAAGATCAAAATGAGACGGTCCTGCAAAGATTGGCCACCGGGCTTGCTTCGGAACAGGTAGAACTGCACCTTGTAAATTTGGACGCAGCAAGTAGCCGCCATTCGTTGGGCAAGATGTGATCCTGCGGGTCTTGGCGCATCTCAACTCTGTACCGGACGACACCATACTGCTCGAAACTGGCAACAACCCTCCTGCCGATATGCACTTGACGCCAGCTCAGGGCAGGAAGGTGTTGGCCCCTGCACCTGGTACTTCCGGGTGCTGAAGAGCGTGAATTGGTATGGGAACCCTATTTCTGCATGCCCCTTGTTTCAGACGGCAGCTCTCGGAAAAACAGCCTGTAGTCGCGCGCGAACTGGCCCATATGCCAAAATCCGAGCCGGTTTGCAGCATCGGTTATTCTTCCGTTGAAAGACCCCGTTAGAAGGTCCTCGCGAACACGATTCAACCTGAGACGCATATAATACGACTTGGGGCTTTGTCCGAACTGTTCCTTGAACGCGCGATCCAGAGTTCGCCAAGACGCCCCGCTTTCTTTACAAATCTCTTCAATTGAAATCGGGTCTTCCAGATTGGCAACCATAAGATCGGTTGCGCGATCCAGGGCACGCCGCCTGGTGCCCGCCTGACTTCTGTCAAAATGCGCTTCGTCGTCGGTCAGGATAACCAGGGCTTCAAGCATCAGGGCCTGCTCAGCCGCCTCAGACCACTGCGCATCAACACTGTTAAGAAGCCCGGCTACGCGACCCTCCAGATTCGCCATGCTGGCCAAACCTGCTTTGGACCTCAGTCTGTGGGCATCCGGGTTGTCGCGCGCCAGGTGAAATCCGCAGGACTCTGCAAAATTCTCCAATCTTTGGGTTTGGAAGGAAATGACATTTCCCGTGAAACCGGCCGTCGAAATACCGTCAAACCCATCACTGTCACCGAAGGACAGGAATGCGTTATCGGTTACGTCCTTTGCCTGCCATTTGTCGACCGCACCATTTGACGGAATCCCGAACGTCATCCAGCCCTTGGGCGAAACACCACGTTGATGAACGCGTTGGTTCATCGCGATGCTGAGAGCGGAGACCGATCGCCCTGAGCGCACCCTTATGGACGTCGACAATCGACCGGGATCGAGCTGTCGGAAGTCTATCTCCCACGGCGTGATTTCCCCGATTTTGTTGGGATGTTCGAAATTCAGCACGGCTGCGGGCGCCACCCCGTTCGATACGGAAGGGACACCCTTTTGCGAATTTGGCGAATTCTTGATGTGGTCCATTCCCAGAGCCTGACACTTTACCGGTAATGTAGCGAATTCGAACCGCGGGGAGTCAAGTGTCAGCAAAAACTCCAAACCTCGCCACCATGGGCCGACCACGGCTTCCTGAGGCCGATGCCCGATCAGAGCGCGTGGTGACGTTTCTAACGCCACCAGAACACCAGCGGTTATCTGAGCTGGCGCATCAGTCAAACCAATCTCTTTCAGCAAAGTGTCGCGACCTGATTGTTCAGGCAATGAGCTTCAGGAGCACCAAAGGGGGAACGAAGAATGACTAATGTTGTCCAAAGGACTGGCATCGCAGCCTGTTTGCTAGCAGCGTTGAGCACCACACAATCGGCCGCACAACAAGACGCGATTGTGCATGACGGTGAATTTGCGTTCCTGCGCGCCCAATTTGGCGAGCAATGGGATGCGCAGGACGTCGAGATTGATGCGAGGCTGGCTGAAATTCGGGAAGCCAACGGCGGCAAACCCCCGAATTTCCTGTACATCCTCATCGATGACATCAGCTTTGGCCAGATGGGCGAACGCAAACTCAACTATGTGATGGGCATTGAAACCCCGAATATCAATGACTTTGCCAGCGAAGGCATGTCGTTGATGCGGATGTATACCGAGCCGTCGTGCACGCCCACTCGAACGGCCATGCTGACCGGGCGCCACCCGATCCGGGCCGGCGTGGAAGAGGTGAAAGTGGCTTTGGTGGGGGAAGGGCTTCCTGCCAGCGAAGTGACGCTGCCGGAAATCCTGAAACAGGCAGGCTACAACACCTCGCATGTCGGCAAATGGCATCAGGGCGATATCGAAGAGGCCTATCCGCACAATCAGGGCTTTGACTGGGCGGCCTTCCCGCTGCATCAGCAGGTGCAGCTGAGCCTGATGACCCGCGAGGCGATGCAGGCGAACAACATGTTGGGATACCACGCGTCGGGACAGAACAATGCCCTTCTGCTGGATGAGCGTTTCAAGCCCTATGGTTTGGTTACAGGTGTCGAAGCCGAGGCCGGAGGGCAAGCCCGCGAGGTTGACATGGCCGCAGGTGAAGAATGGACCCAAGCCAAATACGAAGAGATGAACGAGCGCTACCAGACGCAGGCCATTGAACAGCTCGGGCGTGTCGCAGCCTTGGATGAGCCGTTTTTCCTGCAATACTGGCCGCTTTATCCGCTGAACTTTGTCTATCCCGATCAGGCGCTGTCACGCAACGGAGGCTTCCACGCGGACAAGTTGCAGCTTCTGGACGGTTGGATCGGCGAAATTCTCGACACGCTGGAGAAGACCGGCGAGGCGGGCAACACCATCGTCATGATCATGGCCGACAACGGGTTGATGTACCATTACGAAGGAACATCCGGGCTGAACCAACTGATCTATCGCGGCGGCAAGACCCAACATCTCGAAGGGGGTGTGCGCACGGATGCATTCATTCGCTGGCCCGGTGTGATCGAGGCTGACAGCGCCGCCGGTGACATTTTTCATGTCTCGGATATCTACACGACGATGGCGCGTATCGCTGGCGCCACTGACTATATCCCGCGTGATCGGGTGATCGATGGGATCGATCAGACGGCCCTGCTGCTGGAAGGCGAAGGCAATGGACGCCGCGACTACGTTTATGTGTACGAGGGCCCGGTTCTGCGCTCGGTCGTGAAACAGGAGTTCAAGATGCACCTGCCTGCGCCGGGCGCGCCCGGAGCCGCCGCGCCAACGTACAACATCTATCGCGACCCGCGCGAACTGCATCCGCTGGTCGGGTACTCCCTCTGGGCCGGCGCATCGTTCCAGGACATGATCAAGCGACATCAGAAGATGATCGCCAAGTATCCGAACTCGGAAATCGGTAAAGACGTCCCCTATGGCGGCATCGAGAACCTACGCCCCGAAAGCGAAAAGGCGCGGCAGGTTTTCATGAGCTGGCAAGAGTGAAGCCTTGATGGCGCGCGGAACCTGCCCGCGCGCCAACGACAACCTATGCAGTCAAGACAACACTGGGCCACTCCCCAAGGCTTGGACAAGATTCCGCGTGGCCCAAGCCAATGGAATGCCGAGGAAGGTAATGTTCCAAGGCAATCTTTGAACGCATCGGCGCCAGTGTTTGCCCCGATATTGTTCAACCCGGTAGCAACTGGCTTTTTAGGCTTTGACCCGATGTGGTTTTTTGCGGATCGTTTGACCGATGTGCCAACCACATTCCAACCCAACTAATCACCGTGCACAAAAAACCTCTGCTTTGATTACTGACTACCTTAGCCGCCGCGGCTTTTTGAAAGCCTCCATGAGCGTGGCCGCATCGCCCGCGATGCTGGGCGCTGCCTGGAACAACGTCACAACCAAGGTTGAGGCCCGACAGTCCGAACCAAAGACCTTTGATCAGGTACCCCTCGCAGTTCCGCTGCCGTCGAGGAGACGGGATCGAATTCAAGGTCAGCGCTTTCAACAAAGATATTGATCCGAACGCGGCCCGTATCACATCGCCCAGCATAGGCGCCACGGTGGCCGAGCAATACATCGTATCGCGCTAGGACACGGTTTCGCAAACAGGTTGGGCGCAGCTGATCGAAGGCAAGGGCGAGTTCTTCTGCGCGGGCACCATCTATTGGTTCCCGGGTCTCAAGTGGAAGGACCGCACCACTCAGCAAATCCCGCATAACGTTCTCAGACGTTTTACAGCCTGAGCCTAAGCAATTGCAGATGGGCTGACTTGGCTGATCCTTCCCAGCCGGAAAAATCCCGCCGACGCTGTCTTGGCAAAGCTACAGCCTGTACGACATTCCATTCAAGACTCTGACCTGCGCAGATACACTGCCATTGTTTCGAAACCTGCTTTTCCCGCGATACAGGTCTCTGACAGTTTTGCCGCAGAGCAATCGCACAGGGTATTTGCCACAAAAAGCTGCCCTGCCGCATGCTGGAGGGTGGTTCAACAGCGGTCACGAGAAGACCAACACCTGATTGCAACACCTGTTCCACGCAACTTGCAGTTTGAAAATCTGATCATCCTCTCTGCAATCGGACCGTGATTTCGGACAGCCGGGACCAGGATTGGAACGTGATCGGCAAAGCAAGCGCGGCTTCAGCAAATTCCCATGAGTAGCTGACAATCGAAAAGATCATTCCGGGTGTCGCCTCCAGGTTTTGCGTCGCGAACCACAGGTTGAACAGGATCAGACCTATCAGCAGAACGAAGATCACACCATACAGGTAGGCTTCGGTATCCGAGAGCTTCACTTCGAAACGACGCAGTTTCGTCAGGTGGACAAGCACCGGGCGGACGCGGCGTTGCTCCAGAATGCTGACCTGATGTTCCATCTGCTCATTCAGGGCCCGGTTCCATTGCCAGAACGTCGAATGAAACAGGGCGTAGATGCATATCATTCCCACAAGCACCCCGCAGGCTGACAGAGCCAGCACCGGCGAGAAGTAAAACAGCAATATTGCTGAGACGACGAACTGCATGATTCCTGAAATTGCCGAAAGCAGGATCTCTTCCAGAAAGTCGGCCAGTTCGCGCCCCATTCCGATCCGGGCGTTCAACGAAGAAATCGGCAGGTTTGAAAAACGCGCAGCAAGCGCCTTGCCCAGTTCGACGCGGATCGTTCCGTAGACGCGCGTATCGTATATCCGCCGGATCACGCCGATCAGCGTGAGGGCGACCATAAGAGCGCCCAGATGCACAAAGGGCTGAAACTGTCCGCTCAGCAATCCATCTATGGCAAAGCCGATAAACAGCGGGATCAACACGGTTAATGCTGTTTCCGACAGGATCAGAAACCATGTGATCCCGACACGCCACCGAAACACGCTCAGCAACGTGCCGATAGTCAGTTTTCTGTCCCTCAGCATGCGGCATCACTGATCATAGTGGACACGAACGCGGACATCGCCCGGCCAGACCGAGGCGGCCTTGAAATCAGGCATGTCCTGAGGGTTCGGGGCGCCGGTTGAACCCAGCCCCTCCAAAAGCTTCGTCTCGGTCATGTTCAGGTCTTCGTCCTTGTTTTCGTCGTGAAACAGCAGCACCGCATAGGGGCCGGCCGTCAGGTCGGGAAACTCATGGCTGACACTGCCTTTGCGGGACGGAACCTGGGCGTAGTCAATCGCGCTCTGGACATCCAAACCGTCAAAGGCGCGCGCGTCGTCGAAAACAAGGATCACAATGTTTCCCTTGGCGTTGCGGATACCCTCCACAATCACGTTCAGACCATCAGAGGCGGCAGGCGTTGCAAGCGCCATCAGGGCGAATGCGGGGGCCAGAATGCTTCGAGTCATGACTGTGTCCTTTCTCCGGAAGGGTGCGGCGGGACTGGCTTGAAGATGACAAGGACATCTTCGGCAATGGCGATCAGAACGGGCACCAGCAGCAGCATGAGGGCGGTGCCGAACAGTTCGCCAAAAGCCAGAGAAATGGCGGCAGGGATCAGGTACTGCGCCTGTTCCGAGGTTTCCGTCAGCAAGGGCAGCAGGCCGATCACCGTCGTTGCGGTGGTCAGAAAGATCGCCTTGAAACGTCCGATGCCGGCGCTTTTCAGCGCCAGGTTCACGGGCTGACCTTCCTCGCGCGCCTGATTGTATCGGGTGATCATGACCAGACTGTCGTTCACGATCACGCCGGTCAGCGCCAGCATGCCGAAGAACGAAAACAGCGACAGCGACACATCCATGATCAGGTGCCCGACCGCAGCCGCGATAAAACCAAAGGGCACGATGGCCAGAATGACGAAAGGTTGCCAATAGCTTTTCAACGGCACGGCCATCAGCACATAGATTAGAACAGCTGCCAGCAGCAGCGCACGTTTCAAGCCACCGCTGATATCGGCCATCTCTTCCAGTTCACCGGCGGGCAAAACTGTGACGCTCGGGTACTTTTCGCGGAGTTTCGGGACCAGCTGATCGAACACTGCCTGACCAACCTCTTCGGGGGCAACACGGTCACGGTCGATGGACGCGGCCACGATGTTCATGCGCTTGCCATCGCGGCGATCGACGGTGCCAGAGGCGTAGGTGCCTTCGATTTCGGCAACCGTCTCAAGCGGCACCCAGGCACCGGATGCGCTGCGCAACTGGGTCTGCATCAGATCGGCCAGCGTATCGCGGTTTTCCCGCGCGTTCTGCACGACCACGCGAATTTCGGACCCGTCGCGCCGAACCTTGGTCACCTCGGCCCCGCCAAACCCATAGCCAATCTGTCTGGCCAAAGCCTCGGCATTGAAGCCAAGGTGCCGCGCGTCCGGACGCAGGCGGAGTTTCAGTTCGGGCTGGCCGCCCGCCAGCCCATCCCGAACATTCGCCACGCCCTCGATGTTCGACAGGAAGTCTTTCATCTCGGCGCTGGCCTGTTGCAGCAGGTCTTCGTCTTTGGACGCCAACCGGATGCGGAATCCTCCGGCGAGTGTTTCCGAGCCGGTGAACTCCAGTTCGGTTGCACCTTCGACCGCACCAACCCGGTCGCGCCATTCACGGACCAAAGTCAGGATCGGAACGTCCGGGCGCTCTGCCACCGGGATCATCTCGGCGTATATTTGCGCGCCTCCAGCGCCGTTGATGATGCTGAACACGGTCTGAATAGGCAGCGTGGCCATACCTGCGTCTTCGGCAAGCTCGGCGTTCAGACCGTTCAACTCGGCTTCGATCCGATCCACGTTCACGCGGGTCAGCGCAAAGGGCGCGCGGGCGTCCATTTCCAGATTCATCGTGATGATCTGGCCGGGCACTTCGGGAAAGAACACCGTTCTGACCTTGCCCTTGTACATAAGGCCAAGCCCCAGCGTCGCGGCGGCGACGAACAGGATCAGCACGGCATAGCGCTGCCGCACCGCTGCGACAAGCAAGGGCTGATAGATGCGATCCCGTACCCAGTCCAGGCCGCCCTGCGCAGTATCCTGTACGCGGCCCCAGAGGCGGGACAGCAGGTACCTGCGCTCTTGCCCCATCGAAACCTGCGCCAGATGGGCGGGCAGGATGAACTTGCTTTCGATGAGCGAAAAGATCAGCGTCAGGATCACGATCCCCGCGAACCCGGCCAGTACCTTGCCCAACGGGTTGTCGATCAACAACATCGGGAAGAACGCCGCGATTGTCGTCAGCACGCCGAAGACTGTTGCGACTGCCACGCGGTGCACGCCGCGTTCAGTGTCCTGAATCGGGTCTTTGCCCTTTCGACGTTCCTCGAAAACGCTTTCTCCGACCACAACGGCATCATCGACCAGAATGCCCAGGGCGATGATCAGACCGAAGGTAGTGACATCATTGAGCGAATAGTCCACCCATTTTGAACCCGAAACGGCTATGGCCCCCATGACCGAAACCGGAATGCCCATGGCAACCCAGAAGGCCAGGCGCACGTTCAGAAACACCGACAGCATCAAGGTCACAAGGATCAGCCCCTGCACCCCGTTGGACCGCAACAGCGCCAGCCGGTCCGAGATATAGCCGGCGCTGTCGCCCCAGACATCGACCTGAACCTGCGACGGCAACTGGCGGCTGAACTCATCCACCGTGCGGCGCACAACGTCACTGATCGTCAGCAGGTTCTCTTTCTGTCCGACCAGAACCTCCATCCCGACGGTTGGTTTGCCGTTCAGCCGAAACAGGTACTCGCCGTCCTGAAACCCGTCTTCGATCTTGGCGATATCACCCAAGGGCACAAAAGACCCGTCGTCACGTTCAATGATCGGCAGGGCCGCGTATTCAGGAGCGTATTTTGCGCGATCATCGGCCCGCAGATAGATCGTGCCGCCCTCGGTCCGCAAACGGCCTGCCTGAAATGTCACCGAGTTTTCCTCGATTGCGCGGGTCACATCCGCGACGGTCAGGCCATAGTGGCGCAGCAGCGCAGGGTCGATTTCGATGCGCAGTTCCCGCGGGATCAGACCCCAGATTTGAAGCCGGGACAATTCCGGTTGCGCCAGCAGCTCTTCCTTCAGGCGCTGCGCCAGGCTCTGCAATGTGGCCGGGTCCGTTTCGCCGAAAAGGTTCAGATAGAGCGCCGGAAAATCGAAACCCGACGCTTCGATCACAGGGCGGCGCGCGGTATCGGGCAGATCGGTCAACCCATCGATGCGAATGCGGATCCGATCCAGAACGGCTTGCAGTTTCTGGCCACCCGCGCGGCGGACGGTCACGACACTCAGATCGTTTTGGGATTGCGAAGTCACACTGCGCACGCCCTCCAACCCTTCCAGCGCCTGCTCAACTTTGCGGGTCACCAATTCATCGACCTGTTCGGCAGTGGCGTCCGGGAACTCGATCGAAATCGTAACGCTTTCCGCAGGGATGCGAGGGAAGCCCTCGATCCGAATATTCAGCAGCGTCTGCACCCCAAGAAAAAGGATCAGCGCCATCATCAGATTGGCGGCGACAGGGTTGCGGATAAACCAGGATGTCAGCGTGTGCATGGCTCAACCCCCATCCGACAGCGGCGCGACGCGCTGACCCGGCAGAAACGAGGCCAAAGGTGTCTTGGCCACGCGCCATGGGCCGTTCCCGTCGGGGGCCTTTATTGTGACAGCACCTTCGCTGCGGAACAGGATGTTCGGGCTGAACCTCTGAAGGTGGTCGTTTTCATCCACAAGCCAAATGTATCCCGCACGCGTCAGGGCGCTTTCCGGCATGGTCACGGTGTCAGCAATTCGCCGTCCTGGAATGTGCACCTTCAGAAAGTCTCCGGCGAGTATGCCGTCACCGGGGTTTGCGACATCCAAAAAGACGCGCACCTGTCGTGTGTCCTGATCCAGAAACCCGCCTCCACGCCGGACCCGAGCCTGCCCAAGGCTTTCGCCCGAGCGGTGCGTCAGGTCAACAGCAACGCCAGAGATCGGATGATCGAACAGCGCCCAATCCGCTTGGCTGAACGCGGCAACCAGTTCGAATTGCCGGTTGTCCGACAGGTGTATCAGGGGATCGCCCGGGTTGACCGCCTGGCCAAGGCTGGCAAAGCGACGGGTGACAAAGCCTGAAAACGGGGCAACAATTTCTGCGTCCTTCAGGTCATTTCTCGCCGCATTCAGGCGTGCCTGCGCCGCTGCAACGGTTTTTTCGGCGACGCGCAATTGCGGCAGGTTCACGGCCAGTTCGTTTGGCGGTTCCACACCGTCTCGTTCGAACTGCCGTTTCGCGACGGTTACGTTGTTCTGCGCGCGCAACAGTGCAAGCTCTGCTCGCTCAAGCTCCATCTCAGCGGCTGCAACGGCGCTTTGATAAGGGGCATTTTCGATTGAAAACAAAGGGTCGCCCCCTTCCACCTGTGTCCCGGCCAAAGCACCGGCATGGACTGCGGTGATGCGCCCGGACACAGCAGATCGCAGCTCGGCATCCCAACGAGGCCGAACTTCGGCAAATGCAGAAACACGCGCCTGCACGGTTTCCGGAACAACAGTTACGACAGAGACGGTCGGTGGCGGAGGTGAGATGTTTGTTGCCTGAACATCAACCGTATCTTCCGCGTCAAACAACAGGATGACGACCGCCACAAACAGCATCAGCGACAATCCAATCCAGAGCCATCGTCGGGCTGGTCTTCGCTGAGCTTCTGAGGTTTTGTCTGTCATTGTCCTGTTTTTCCTGAGCCGCCTGAACCATTGCGCCTTGTGGTGCACGATTGGATGTGATATAATATGAACGATCGTTCGTTCAATATTAAAAAGAAAAAATGACCGAAAGCACCAAAAAACCAGGGTCAGCCCGAGAAAAGGCTTCAGCCAAGCGCCGCAACCAGATTTTGGAGGCCGCCGTCATGTGTTTTCTCGAGCGCGGCTATCATCAGACCGGCGTCCGCGATATCGCAGCGCGGGCGGGCGTCAGCCTTGGAAACCTCTACAACCATTTTCGCGGCAAGCATGATGTGCTTGTGGAAATCGCAATGCTCGAACGCCGCGAACTGGAGCCGTTTCTGGAAGTCCTGAACTCAAATTCACCCGTGCCTAAAGTGTTGAAAAAGTTCATCAAAGCCTACGCCAACTATCTGGCTGCGCCGGAAAACGTCATCCTCACCTTGGAGATTTCGAGCGAAGCCGTTCGTCAACAGGATATCGCGCGACTGTTCGTCGAAAACCGAGCCAGACTGACCGAGGCGCTTGAAGAAGTAGTGAGACGCGGCGTGGAGGCGGGAGATCTGCGCGCTGTTCCGAATCCTCTACAGGCGTCGCAATTGGTGATAGAGGTTCTGGAAGGAAGCGCGTATCGCAGCGTTCTGTCGGAAACGCCCATGAGCAAAATCGCTGGAAGCATGGAGGATTTCATTCTGAGCTCTCTGCTGGCGCGTCGATGAAGCCTGTGTCACTTGTCTATTCGAGGCTGATGAAAGCCTGCGAACGGGAAGACGCACTGTGGCAATCGTGCGGATAGCTGAGTTCAGCTTTCCGCCCATCCTTCAGGAAAACGAAGCCTCCCCAAGTTACCTTTAACCCAATTTGGGAAATCGGCGAGATGCGCATATTTTTTCATCCAAGCCAATGGTTGCTGTCTAAAATTTAATCACATGATGTGAAATTAAGCAGATTCTGACGCTGCAAGTTAGTGTTCCGATACTTCAACAGAGAAACAGGTGGCAGCAAAACGAAGCGCTGTAGGTGCCCTATTACACAAGTTGCAACCATATTACCCGCGCACAGCGCAGTACCACCGCGTGCAGCAGGCACCGTCAGCTTAAGCACCAAGCAATTGCGCAACAGGACCGTGCTGAACAAGTTTCGCCAATCTGGGTCTTTCAAATGCCTATTCCCCAGAACCACGACACCTGAACTTGATGCGGTTCTGCTAAACTCGGCAGGCGGAGTGACCGGAGGAGATTCATTTCGGTTTTCTTGCAAGGCAGCAAAAGGCACGGCGCTGACCTTGACTACGCAAGCTTGCGAGCGCGCTTACAAGGCCCAGCCCAAAGAATGGGGCCAGGTTACAAATCATTTGACGGTAGAGGCTGGAGCCCGGCTGAACTGGTTGCCGCAAGAGACCATTCTGTACAATGGCAGTGCGTTGGACCGGCGCCTCAGGATCGACCTGTCACCGGATGCCGACATGCTGATGGTGGAACCGCTTGTTTTTGGACGCGTCGCCATGGGTGAAACGTTGACTGAAATCCGCTTGCGCGATCAGATCGAGATTTGGCGCGAAGGAACGCCGGTGTTTCTCGATGCGATTAGGTTCGCTGGTGATTGGCACACTCACTTGGCTAAGCGGCATATTGCAAACGGCGCAGGGGCGATGGCCCTGATCGTCTTAATGTCGCGTTCCGCCGAAGGTCATCTGGAACCTGTCAGGGAATTGCTGCCGGACGCCGCCGGGGCAACTCTGATCCGGAAAGACCTACTGGTCATTCGCATTCTGGCCGGCGACAGCTTTGCACTGCGCCGCACATTGATGCCGGTTCTGCGCCGGCTGAACAACGACACATTGCCCCGATGCTGGATGCTCTGACATGAACCTGACCCCTCGTGAAAAAGACAAACTACTGGTGGCCATGGCCGCCGAGGTCGCTCGCAAACGGCTGGCGCGTGGCGTCAAGCTGAATCACCCCGAGGCCATTGCGTTGATTACCGATGCCGTGGTCGAAGGCGCGCGCGATGGTCGTTCGGTCGCCGATATGATGCAAGCAGGGGCTGAAGTGATCTCTCGGGAACACTGCATGGAAGGCGTGCCCGAGATGATCCACGAGGTGCAGGTCGAAGCCACTTTCCCGGATGGCACAAAACTTGTGACTGTCCACAACCCCATTCGTTAATTTCCAAAGGAGTCACCCATGATCCGCATGCTGTTTCCCGCTCTCATTCTGGCTGGTCCGGCCACGGCCCATTCGGATACCCATATTCACGCCCATGGCAGCGATTACACCGCGCTTGCAGTTGGGTTGGCTTTGATCGGGGTCATCGCCATAACCGTGATTTTGAAGCTGCCGAAATGATTCCGGGTGAGATTATACCTGCCGAAGGCTCACTGACACTGAACGCGGGACGCAGCAGCCGTCTTGTTATTGTCGCCAATACAGGCGATCGACCCATACAGGTCGGCAGCCACTACCATTTTTCCGAAGCAAACTCGGCCCTGGATTTTGATCGGTATGCAGCTTTGGGTATGCGGCTGGACATCCCGGCGGGTACCGCGGTGCGATTTGAGCCAGGCCAAACTCGCGAAGTTATACTGGTGCCATTTGAAGGGCGCCGGCACATTTACGGTTTCAATATGCATATCATGGGGGCTCTGAAAGATGCCGGGCAAGATCAGTCGGAGTGACTATGCCTCCATGTTCGGCCCCACGGTCGGCGACAAAGTACGATTGGCAGATACCGATCTGATCATCGAGGTAGAAAAAGACCTTATCGTGGAGCGCGCAACAACTGCGCGTTTTAGTGAAACCGGCCACCGCGAAGATGTCTATGGTGAAGAGGTCAAGTTCGGTGGCGGCAAAGTCATTCGCGATGGGATGGGGCAGTCACAGGCCACGCGAGCCGAGGGGGCCGTGGACACTGTGATCACCAATGCTCTGATCGTGGATCACTCGGGTATCTACAAGGCGGATGTCGGTCTGAAGAACGGGCGCATCGCCAAGATCGGCAAAGCCGGAAATCCAGATACGCAACCCGGAGTAGACATCATCATCGGTCCCGGCACAGAAGCCATCGCGGGCGAAGGTCGCATCCTGACGGCTGGCGGGTTCGACAGCCATATTCACTTCATCTGCCCGCAACAGATCGAGGACGCGCTGCATTCTGGCCTGACGACCATGCTTGGCGGTGGCACCGGCCCGGCACATGGCACTCTGGCGACCACATGTACCCCGGGCCCGTGGCATATTGGCCGGATGTTGCAGGCGGCGGATGCTTTTCCCATGAATCTTGCTTTTGCAGGCAAGGGAAATGCTTCGCTTCCCGCTGCTTTGGAGGAACAGGTCAAAGCCGGGGCTTGTGCCCTGAAACTGCACGAGGACTGGGGTACGACCCCGGCGGCCATCGATTGCTGCCTTTCGGTCGCTGACGCGATGGACGTTCAGGTGATGATCCACACTGACACGCTCAACGAATCCGGGTTTGTTGAAAATACGGTTGCCGCGATAAAGGGTCGGACTATCCACGCTTTCCACACTGAAGGCGCGGGCGGCGGCCACGCACCAGATATCATCAAAATCTGCGGAGAGGACCATGTCCTGCCCTCCTCTACAAACCCCACGCGGCCTTTTTCGGTGAACACGGTCGAGGAACATCTGGACATGCTGATGGTCTGCCATCACCTCGACAAATCCATCCCCGAGGACGTGGCTTTTGCTGAAAGCCGCATCCGGCGTGAGACCATCGCGGCTGAAGATATCCTGCACGACATGGGCGCGTTCAGCATCATTGCGTCCGACAGTCAGGCTATGGGCCGCGTGGGCGAGGTGTTGATCCGGACGTGGCAAACCGCCGACAAAATGAAGAAACAGCGCGGGCGCCTTCCCGAGGAAACAGGCGAAAACGACAACCTGCGCGTCAGACGCTATATCGCCAAATACACGATCAACCCGGCCATTGCCCATGGCCTGAGCCACGAGATTGGCAGTATCAAAGAAGGCAAACGTGCCGATCTCGTTTTATGGAACCCTGCCTTTTTTGGTGTGAAACCCGAGATGGTTTTGCTGGGCGGTACGATTGCTTGTGCCCAAATGGGTGACCCAAACGCGTCGATCCCCACACCGCAACCAGTCTATAGCCGCCCGATGTTCGGGGCCTATGGCCGCTCGGTCGAGCATTCGGCAATCACATTTGTCTCTGAGGCCGCACAGGCCGACAGGATTGGCGATACACTGGGCTTGGCGAAGCAGACCGTCGCTGTCCAAAACACACGAGAGATTGGCAAACAGGATCTTTTGCTCAACAACGCGACGCCGCATGTCGAAGTTGATCCGGAAACCTATGAGGTCCGAGCAGACGGTGAATTGCTGACCTGCCAACCGGCCGAAGTGCTGCCGATGGCACAGCGATACTTTATGTTCTGACTAAAAATTATGCTGCGTTGCACCGTGCGCAAGGCAGAAATGACCAAACACCCACTTCAACGTGAGGCCGATATGACAGATATTAATGCTCAAGGGAGGACCAACGTTTACGAGGGTCCAAATGGCACACTCAGCAACACAATCACACGCAGGCTTTTCGCTGCCCGGTCTGATCGCGTCCATCGGATCATCAATCTACGGGGCTCTGATCAGTTTGGCCGAAGCTCAATCGCGCGTGCGGCAAGTCGAATTCCTGCAATCGCTCAGCGACGAAGAGTTGAAAAAACGCGGCCTATCACGCGAACGGATCGTGCATCGGGTGTTTTCGGATTCGATCTGGCTCTGACCATTTCTGCTCCAGAGGAGGCGACGGTATGACCGCCTTGCTCTGCACCGCACGCCGTTACTCGGATCACATGCACGACGACACTGCCGATTGTCTGTCGTTGACCTATGACGATCGGTTTTTGCGCCGAAAGGTTTTAACATGCGAAAGCGGCGAACAGATTCTGGTCGACCTGGCTCAGACAACCTCACTGGATCACGGCGGCGCGCTGATCTTGGACGACGGGCGCGCGGTTGAAATCCAGGCCGCGCCCGAAGCCTTGCTGGAGGTCTCGGCTCCTGATCTGACACGTATCGCATGGCATATCGGCAATCGCCACACGCCCTGCCAGATCGAAAAGGATCGTCTGTTGATCCAGGTCGATCATGTGATCCGAGACATGCTTTTGAAAATCGGGGCCACAGTACGTGAGGTGCACGAACCGTTCACCCCTGAAGGCGGGGCCTACGGCCACGGCAGGACACATGGCCACGCCCACTGAAGCTGATATCCTGACGCTGACCCAGTGGTTGTCTCCGGCATATCCTGTGGGAGGCTTTGCATATTCTCATGGGCTGGAAGCCGCAATTGACGAGGGGGCTATCGCCAGTTCACAAGACGCCGAAGCCTGGATTTCTGATGTGCTGGAACATGGGTCGGGATGGAATGACGCTCTGTTCGTAGTGTCCGCTTACAACGCGCAGAACAATGATGAGCTTATCAGCGTTGATACCAAGGCACGGGCGATCTGCGCTTCATCGGAAAGAAAAATGGAAACCGAATTGCTGGGACAGGCATTCGGGACCGTCACAGGAGACGTCTGGGATTTAGACATCCAACAGCTTTCCTACCCAGTGTCTGTGGGCTACGCCGCGCATCTGCAGAGCCTTCCCATACTGTTAACGACACAGCTGTATCTACAAGCGTTTGCAAGCAACTTGGTCGCGTGCGCAACGCGCCTTGTGCCGCTGGGGCAAACCGACGCTCAAAAGCTGATCCGTAATTTAACACCGCTATGTGCTCATATCGCTGAACAAGCGCAAATGGCAGGCTTGGACGAATTGAGTTCGACTGCGTTCCTGACGGATATCGCGTCGATGAGACACGAAACACAGTATTCAAGGATATTCCGAACATGAGCAGTATGAACGGCCCTCTTCGCGTCGGCATCGGTGGTCCGGTTGGAGCCGGAAAGACCACCTTGACGGCTGCCCTATCTGAAACCCTGCGCGATGTTTGTTCAGTGGGCGTTATCACCAATGATATTTACACTCAGGAAGACGCCGAGGCGCTGATGCGCTTGCAGGTCTTGCCAAGAGACAGGATCATCGGTGTCGAAACGGGGGGTTGCCCACATACAGCTATCCGTGAGGATTCATCGATAAACCTTGCAGCGGTTGCTGAAATGCGAAACCGGCATCCCGATCTTGACATCGTTCTGATCGAAAGTGGCGGCGACAACCTGTCGGCTACATTCAGTCCAGAACTCGCAGACCTTACAATCTATGTGATCGACGTCGCAGCAGGAGAGGAAATCCCGCGAAAAGGCGGACCGGCAATAACGAAATCCGACATCCTGGTCATAAACAAGACCGATCTGGCGCCGCATGTTGGCGCTTCACTGGAGGTCATGGATAGAGATGCAGCCAGAATGCGCAATGGACGGCCCTTTTTGTTCACGTCCCTTCGTCACAAAAAAGGGGTCGGCGCAATTGTCGACCTTTTAGTGAAGAAGGGGGGGTTAATGATTCCAGAAAGGAATTAACGCTCAGAACAAAGATGCCAATCTGTCGACACCTGCCATCGGCTCTGCCGTTCAGAGGCACCTAATTCATAGATTTTTCGTCATTCTGTTTTCGATCGGCGCACAGACTTTACCACTCGCGACTCCAAGCTTTTCCATCAATTCCACACTTTTCGTGGCGGTATCTTTCAGTGCTGCTGAGAAATATTCACGCGAACCCTTTGGGACGTTGACTGCCACCCGCGACACAGCGTCCTTCGATTTTAAATGCGTTTTCCTTTACCTCACTCAGGAAATGCGGGCTGCTAGCGGACCACCGGCACATCTCTTTTTCGTTGCGCATCCCTGACAAGGGCAGCAAGCCGATAGAAACCGTGCGCCATTTTTGTGTAAGGCGTAAGAAGGAAGAACGCGAGAACCGACCCCAGATGGACGGCAAGCAGTGCAGGCATTACTGCGGATGAACCGAAAGCGTAAAGAACAAGCCCGCTCAACGCTACAAACCCAAGAAGTAATATAAATCCGATTTCTCCGCCCCAAGCTGAAACATCGCCGAGATTGCGGTCTGACTTCTGTTTCAGCCGGACCATCATGTAGCAGCCAGCAGTGAGCAAAACGCCCCCTGTGACTCCAAACAGCTTCGGCAATGACCAGAACCCGTAAGGTGCGTGCAGATCGAACCCGTAATGCATGATCGTCGCCACCGAAGTCGAAGCAAAACACAGCAGAAACCCGTACATGATCGCATGATGCACGTGGCGGCGAGCCTGGCTAAAACGGTCTTCGTCCTCGAAATTGCAACCCTCCCCGTGGCCAGCAGCCAGGTCCTGCATTTTGGCCGTTCGGCTTAGCGCGGCTTTCAAGTCTCCCAGTTGGATCGGCTGGCCTCCAACTGCGTGCCAATAGCGCCGCAAGCTGATGCCAATGCTGAACAACGGCAGAAGGAATGCCGGAGCAAAAATCAACACCATCGCATTGTGAGAGAGGACAGAGTAGAAGCCTTCGCCTCCGGTCGAGCCGATCGCGCGAATGGCCCAAAAAATAAGCGCGAAGCCAACGACCAGAGCCAGAGCGATCGCCCCACCATGGCTACGGAAGCAGCGCGCCAGAGGTTGCGGCCAGGTGAAGCTTTCCCAACTGTCGCGCCGGACCTCGGCCAGAGCCTTCGGCAGGTTGAGGTCGAACTCATGCGGCGCCGTGTATTGGCAGGCATAGTAACATCCTCTGCAGTTATGGCAGAGATTGGCCAATTGCGTGATATCGCCGTCCGAGAATGCGCGTTCAGCGTGAAGCGACGGAAAGACCGAGCAATAGCCTTCGCAATACCGGCAGGCATTGCAGATCTCAGCCTGACGGCGGGCTTCCTGTATCAGTTCAGTTCGCATAAGAAGCGGCCTCTCGTCCTGCAATGCGTCCGAAGACGGTTCCGATGGTCATGCCGAACCCGGCCAGATAACCCTGCCCCAAAATCGACCCAGCCATGGTTTCGCCCGCCGCCCAGAGGTTCTGGATTTTGCCGTTTGACAATGAACATTGCGCAGATTCATCCACCTTGAGCCCCAGATAGGTGAAGGTCACACCGGTGCGCAGCGAGTAGCCATAGTAAGGAGGCTCGGTGATCGGGCGCGCCCAATTGGTTTTGGGTGGGGTCAGGCCGGTAGTTGAAACTCCGTCCAATTCCGTTGGATGAAAGCCACTTGTGTCACCGCAGGCGGCGTTGAATTCTGCGACGGTCGTGGTCAGTTTATCGGCGGGCAGACCCATCGCTTTGGCCAGTTCCTCGAGCGTGTCGGCCTTTAACGGCGGAAAAACCGACGGCATGAACAGGTTCAGCGATTTGGCATCAATGATCACATAGCCCACCTGATCCGGCTGGGCTGCGACTAGGCGACCCCAGATCGCGTAACGCTTTGGCCAGACGTCCTCGCCCTCGTCATAGAACCGCTCGGCATCTTTGTTGACAACAATTGAGAATGGAACGCAGTCCAGACGGGTGACGATGCCGCCATCGAATTTCGGAGCACGCCCGTCGACGGCAACGGCGTGGCATTGTGTCGGGTCTCCAACGCTCTCGACGCCTTGATCCAGAAGATCGGCCAGCACGACACCCCGGTTATAGGGCGTGCCCCGGATCAGGAAGTTGCGTGCCGCAGGTCCCCACGCACGCGTCAGCCAATCGGTGTCAGCCTGAAAGCCGCCCGAAGCGACGATGACCGCTTTGGGCGTTATGCGATGGGATTGGCCTTCGCAGGTGAAGTCTACCCACTCAATCCGGTCTCCGTTCAATTCGAGATGCGTGACGGCGGCTTCGTACAGGACTTCGACGCCCAGCTTCGCTGCTGTCCGGTAATAGGCATTTACCAGCGATTTACCGCCGCCCATAAAGAACGCATTCGTCCGCGCCAGCGATAGCGTCCCCGACAAAGAGGGCTGGAACCGAACTCCGTGGTCCTCCATCCAGGGAAGACATTCCTCGGACGTGCGAATTGCGAGGCGCGCCAGATCTTTGTCGGTTTTGCCCCCGGTAACCTTGAGCAGATCTGACAGGTATTCGTCTTCGCTGTATTCCTCGACCAGCGGGCCCAACGGGCTGGAATGCATACAGCGAAAGTTTCGGGTGTGGCGAGAGTTTCCGCCACGATAGGGTTTTGGCGCCGCTTCGAGGATAAGAACGCGCGCGCCTGCTTCGGCGGCGGTCATCGCAGCGCACAGGGCGGCGTTACCTCCGCCAATCACAGCGATATCGTAGGCTTCCTTTTGGGTGGCCATGTGGTTTCCGCCTATTGAGTTTGGTCCGTTGTTCGGTCGCGCTCCTGCAAGGCACGAATGCGCATGCGTTGTGCTGCGTGGATATGTGCGCGCATCTCTTTCTCAGCCGCCGCGCCATCCCGGGCTTTCAAGGCGGCCATGATAAGGCGATGCTCGGCTACTGCGACCTCGGCTCGGTCGCCGTCCAGCAATTGCGACGGACCCAGGATCAGCAACGCCTTTTGTAAAGACAACATGGATTTAGCCAGAAACCGGTTCTTGGCCGCATCCAGAAGCGTCGCATGGAAAATCCGATTGATCCGCGCGGCCTCCGGACCGGTGCCTGCCTCGGCCAGCCGGTCATTCAGCACATCCAGCTCATCCAGTTCGACATCGGACGCCGCCCTTGCCGCCAAACGGGCCGCAGTGCCCTCGAGCACAGCGCGCATCTCATAGAGCTCCATCACTTCGGCGTAATCCAGGCTGCGTACCGTCGCGCCTTGACGGGGGATATGTGTTACCAAGCCATCCGCTTCCAGCTGTCGGATCGCTTCGCGCACAGGCGTGCGGCTAACTCCCAACCTCTCGGACAACTCAATCTCGCGCAGGCGTTCGCCGGGCGGCAGGCTACCTTCGCGAATCTCATCCAGCAGGCGCTGATAGGCGGAATTGCCTTGTGGGCCAGGCTGTAACGGGTCGTCCTGCAGGGTCATCACGCGCTCACTTGTGTTATTGCGTCCACTTGTATACATTTGGATACAAGTTAAGTCAACCGCACCGGAATCTACATTTTGTCCACCCAGATCAACGCACCCTCATCAGCGAAAAAACGTGCCGTGACCTTCGCGCTTGCAGTGTTGGGCACCGGAGCATTCTGGTTAATGAATTTGCCCCTGCCCTTCCTGTTCGGCCCAATGAGCGCCTGTCTGATTGCAGCCCTGGCGCATGCGCCGATGGAGGGATTCGGGCAGGTCTCGGTGGCGGCGCGCACTATCCTGGGCGTTGCCGTGGGAGCATCGATCACTCCGGCCCTGTTTGCCGAATTGCCGAAAATGGCCGCGTCGATTGCGCTGGTTCCGTTCTTTATCCTGCTGATCGCACTGGTCGGAGTGCCATTCTTCCGCAAGGTTTGGGGCTTCGATACTACAACCGCTTTTTATGCTGCCATGCCCGGCGGGTTGCAGGACATGATCATCTTCGGATCCGAGGCGGGTGCCAATCCGCGCACGTTGTCGCTGATCCACGGCACACGCGTGCTGATCATAGTGACGTTGGCCCCGCTATTTCTGACTGTTTTCTATGGCGCTGAACTGACCAACCCAATCGGTGAACCCGCACACGCCCTGCCCGTTCACGAACTGGCCCTGATGGTGTTGGCCGCCTTTATCGGCTGGAAGGGCGGCGAGCGCATCGGTCTCTTCGGCGCGTCGATCCTGGGACCGATGATCCTGACAGCTGCTTTGTCACTTGGGGACTTCATCCATACCCGCCCCCCGCGCGAGGCCATCCTGGCCGCGCAATTCTTCATCGGTTGCGGAATCGGAGTGAAGTTTGTCGGTGTCACCTGGGTGGAATTGCGCAAGGTCGTGGCAGCGGGTTGCGCCTATGTGGTTGTCCTGGCCGTGTTGGCGTCGGCCTTCACTGCTGTTGTCACCACGTTAGGGCTTGGCAAGCCGGTCGAGGCGTTTCTGGCCTTCGCGCCCGGCGGGCAGGCCGAGATGACAGTTCTGGCCATCGTTTCAGGCGCGGACCTGGGCTTTGTGATCACTCACCATCTGACAAGGATTGTGCTGGTGATCATCGGCGCGCCCATCGCCGCCAATCTTATTCTACGGTGGTCCAAACCTCGGGGTTGATCATGTGGATCGGCGCGCCGTCGGCGTAAGCATTTACCTGATCGAAGATATCGGCAAATTGCAGGTCGAACTCATCCTCGGTCACAAAACCAATATGCGGCGTCGCGATCAGGTTGGGATGTGCCAGCAAAGGATCGGTCGCGTCAGTCAGTGGCTCGGAATCGAATACATCAATCGCGGCTTTGCCGGGGCGACCGGCGTTGAGCGCTTCAAGCAAAGCGCCCGGAGCAATCAGCCCGGCCCGTGAAGTGTTCACGAAGATCGCCCCGGGCTGCATCTGCGCAAAATCCGATGCGGTAATGATCGCACGCGTGTCCGGTTTCAGGCGCACATGGAGCGAAACAACATCACTATCGGCAAAAAACGCCTCGCGGCTCGGCGCGACCCTAGCGCCATCCGCTTGCGCACGCGACCGACCTTCATCGGACGACCACCAAACGACATTCATTCCGAACGCCTCGGCATAACCCGCAACCGCACGCGCGATACGGCCGTAACCATAGAGCCCCAATTGACGACCGCGTAGCGTCTTGCCTACCCCTGCCTGCCAGTGCCCTGCCTTGACCGAGGCCATCTGAGCGGGCAAATCCCGCATCCCAGCCATGATCAGCGCCCATGTGAGTTCCGCCGCAGCATAAGACGGCGTGCCGCTATGCATATTCGAACACAGTAAAACACCCTGATCTGTACAGGCCGGCACATCAACATGGGGATAGACGCTGCGCTGGCTGATCAGCTGCAAATTCGGCAACTTTTCCAGCAAGGCGCGCGTGACTTTGGTCCGCTCTCGGAACAGCACCAGCACCTGAGCCTCCTGCAAACGCTTGGCCAAGATGTCAAGATCCTCGACATGATCCGTCCACACCGTCACTTCATGAGCGTTGAGTCTCTCAAAACATGGCAGCCCACGCAGCGTGTCGAACCAATCGTCCAGAATGTGTACTTTCATCGGCTTTCTATACTCTGCCCGGTGGTCAGTTTTCTGGGTGTCGGCACAAAATGCTGCACGTCAAGTGCTGCCAGCGCGTTTCGGACGCGTTCGCTTTGGTCCAACAGATGATTAAATTGCTCGTCGCATCCCGCGATTGGCGTGGGGTATTCGGCCATATCCCGCCGCAAGGCAGCTTGCGCCAACCGGAGCTCCTGACGCGCGATATCGAGGCATTCCGAGTAGTCGTCCATCGTAACCTCTCTCGTTTGTATACAAAAGTATACTAATTTGGAAATACCCAATCAACTCCCTTTCCACACGGATTGTGGAACGTACACATGGCCGTCTGCCAACTTGCGCGCGGTACGAACCAAGCCTGCTGCGTTTACAGTGAACCCATTCTCAGTGGTGAAATCCACCAATACGTCGATCGTGCCCGAGGCATGTTCCAATATGACTTCAGCCGGGCTTGTCGTCGGGCGATCCAGCAAACCGTCCGCGACCGTGCCGGGCGTCAAAGCGCAGGACGCCATGCACTGCGCACCGGTAACCGCCATGGTCGGGTGGGTCTTCCACGGCATAAAATACCGCACCGCAAGCGTTCCGCCCGCTTTGGCAGGAGCTACAAGGCCGAATTTGGGGGTCACGGATTTGGACACATCTCCCATCCCCATCCGTTCCCCGGCTTCGATCCGAACGGCTTCCATCCGGTCAAAAAAGGCGCGGTTGGCGTCGAGATCCTCGGCGCTTTCATAACCCGTCAGTCCGAAATCGGCGGCGCAGGCAATGGCCATTGGCATGGCGACGTCCATGCAAGTCAGTTCGATCCCCTGTACTGTGTCACGCAGGTTGCCGGTGGGCAGGAAAGCACCGGTTGCTGACCCAACCACCCCCATGAAACTCAGCTGCACCGGTGCAGACTGGCCGGGCACCCCGGCAATACCTGTATCACCCTCATAGGTCAGCCTTCCCCCGGGTGTCTGAATCCGGGCCACTACACGGGCCCCGGTGTTGACCGCCCGGATACGGATTTCGGTTTCATCGCCTTGGGGCTCAAACAACCCCATTTCGATTGCAGCGGGGGCGACACCTGACAGGATGTTGCCGCAAGTTGGTTTGAAGTCGACCAACTTATCCTCGACCGCAACCTGCGCGAAGAAATAGTCGATATCGGCCCAGTCATCCTCGCTGACCGACAGCATCGCGACCTTGGTCGTGACCGCCGCGCCACCGCCGATACCATCAATGTTCAGCGACTGCCCGGCCCCGAGGGCAGCGATCAGCACTTTGGCCAAAGTGTCCAGATCCTCGGGCAGATCCGAGCGGCGGAAATACGGGCCCCGAGAGGTTCCGCCCCGCATGAATACATATGGGATTGCTGTTTGGGTCATCGGGTCCCCCCTGGCCAAGACTGAGTGGTGTTTCTTCTGCCCGGCCCGGTACCCAGGCCGAGCGATGTCATCGGGCTGCTCATTTCAATGGCCAGGGCAAGCTGACCATGTCCTGCAACAGTCCAGGTGGGAAATCGCGGTTCAGAGCACCCGCCATCAGGCACATAAAGCCAATACCGGAGGCGGTCAGGATCAGCGCCATCTGCCAGCTGGCCCCCGCCCGAATACGGAAAAACGCGATCAGGAAACCCAGCAATGCAAGGATGAACCCCACCACCCATGTCGCCGCGATGAGACCGGCGAACCACGCCAGCGTGGACCACAAACCATGGGGGGCACTGGCGTCCTCACCCGCAATTTCCTTGTCCGCAAAGATCGCGTCGCCCTCGGGCCGCCGCATCATCTGGATCAGCAGAATCACGCAGCAGAACAAAGAGATGCAGCCGATCACCAGGGGGATGATTTTGTCGGTCATGTTGTAGTCAGGGATCATGTTAGCATTGACCAAAGCCACGATCAGATAGGCCATGATCACCAGTAGAAAGACCAATGGCGCACGCTTTGTACCTGCCTGAACCTCACCCTCGGCCATGATCATCTTGGCTTGCCGGATGCCCAGAATAACCGAGGCAACCGTGACCACGATCAAGACAATGACGATGGGGCTGAAGACATATTCCATCCCTTCGCCAAAGCTCTTTCGGAAACGGAACGATGCAATCTGGAAGGCCTGATTGGTGAACTTTTCAACCGGGTTCGACAGAACAAAGCCGATCAGGAAAGCTGGGCGCGACCAGTCGAACCGTCGCAGGAAGATGCCGATCAAACCAATCACAAACAAGGCCAGCAGGTCTTCGAAGTTCTGACCGGATTGGAAGGCTGCAAAGCTGATCAACATGAACAGGAACGGCGCCAGATAGGTAAAGCGGATCGTGGTCAGCTTGGCGATCCCGCCCGAGGCCGCGATGCACAGGATGGTGCCCACCACGTTGGCCAGCGCCAACAGCCAGACGATCGAATAGGTGATGTCGAGATTGTCTTGAAGCATGCTCGGACCGACTTCGATATCTCCCGACCCCAGCAACGCAACCGCACCAATGAAGATTGCCATCGAGCCCGAGCCCGGAATTCCGAACAGAAGCGTCGGCACCAGACCGCCGCCTTCCTTAGCGTTGTTCGAGCTTTCCGGGCCGATGACCCCGCGCACTTCGCCTTTGCCGAAATTACTCTTGTCCTTGGTGGTTTGAACCGAATGGCCATAAGCGATCCAGTCAACGACCGAACCGCCGAGGCCCGGAATGACGCCGACGACGACCCCGATGATCGAACAGCGGACCGACAGCCAGATATTCGCAAACCAGTCTTTGACGCCTTCCAGCCATCCAGCACCTAACGACGCGCCTTTCGCAATCGACCGATCCTGCCGCAGCAGCGAGACGATTTCGGGCACCGCAAAAATACCCAAACCGACGATGACAAGTTTCAAGCCATCGGTCAGATAAGGAATGTCATAGGTCGCCATCCGAAGCGATCCACCGGCATCGGCCTCGCCAATAGTGCCGACCATCAGGCCTAATCCAGCGGCAGCGACGCCTTTCAGTGGGATGCGTCCTGCCAAAATGGCGACCATCGACAGGCCAAGAATGGTGATCATCAGCATCTCGGGCAGTCCAAAGGCCAGAACGATTGGGCGCGCGATCAGAATGAACATGGTCAGAAAGGTCGCGCCGACCAGCCCTCCGAACAGGGACGAGGAAAAGGCCGCCGACAGCGCCCGCGCGGCCTCGCCCTTTTTGGCCATGGGGAAGCCATCCAGCACTGTGGCCTGCGATGCCGAACTGCCGGGGATGCCCATCAGGACCGATGCGAAAGTGTCAGAGGTCGGAACCACCGCCACCATCCCGATCATCAGGGCCAGACCCAGGATCGGGTCCATGCCGAACATGAAAGGGAGCAAGAGCGACAGGCCGGCAATGCCTCCAAGCCCCGGGAAAACACCCACGGCCAGCCCCATAACGACGCCGAGCACGAGATAGCCCAGAACGATGGGTTGCAGGATCAAACCCCACGCATCACCAAGCGCAGGTAGAGCGGTGGCGAAAACCTCCATATCGGCCGCCTTTCATAAATTGTCTTGTATGTAGAAAAGCGCGCGCCCTTCGTTGGGCGCGCGACGACGTGTCGGCTTAGTTCAGCTCGACACCATAGGCTTCCTTCAGCCAGTTCAGGACATATTGCTTGGCATTGTCATCCACATTGGTCGCGGTTTGCAGCGCAGCTTTTGAGCCGTCGCCGACGAACACCGGATACTTGCCTACGCGTTTGGACGAAATGTCTGCAAAGTCACCACGCTCGGTTACAGCTTGGAACGCCGCGGTGTAGGCATCAACGACCTCTTGTGGCGTGTCACCGGGCAGGAAGGCCAGTTTCTGAACCGGGAAGCCCGCCACGAAGAAGGCTTTCCATGCGTCCCATGCTTCACCGCTGGTTTCACAGCCATCGGTGGCCTCGCAGACCTCTTTGAAAGTCGGGATATCCGGGAAAGTCGGATCGCGCACGATGTTGCCGTCTGCATCCAAGGCACCCCATGTCATCATCGGCACGGCCTGACCAGCCTCGACCAGCGGCGCCGAACCGCCCAGATAGCCCGAGGAGGTTTGATAATCGATGTTGGCCTCTCCACGTTCGAACATCAGGCGTCCGTCTCCACGGCCTTTGATGCCAAAGACAGGCTCAACATTCATACCCAACATCTGCCAAGCCAGCAGCGGCACCAAATCCAACCGGGTTGCACCCTGCGAGCCGTAGATGAAGTTAGTGTCTTTCAGCGCGTTTGCGGAGCCATCAAACTTTGCGCCATCCTCAGCGTTCAGATAGGCGACGCCACCGGTGCCCGATGCCATAACCGGAATCCAGTCGTTATATTCATAACGCACGCGCGGATCGTTCAGCAGATACGGGAATTGAGTTGAACCCGAGGTGCCGAACAGCAGCGTACCGTCATCATGGCTTTGCTCCTGAAACCAGTTCGCACCCTTGGTCGAACCCGCGCCCGGCATAAATTTCACCACCACGGTCGGTTGACCCGGCAGCGCCTCGGACAGAAGCGGCGCAAAGAAGTTGGCCCATTTGGCAGACCCGCCGGTTTCCGAGAACGGGATGACCCATTCAATGGTCTTGCCCGAGAAATCGACCTCGGCTGCGGCGGGTGCTGCGATACCGGCGGCGGCGATCAGCCCCACGACGGCGCGACGGGTGAAGTTGGAAATGGCCATTGGATCCTCCCTGTTGACCAGACAACCACGTCGGCGCCCTCCGCGCCACCGTGATCGCAAATAGAACTGTGGGGTTGATTCCCCCTCCTATCTGGCAATCATGGAGCGCCAACCTTGCGCGAAACTTGCGGGAGCCCGAATGCGGATCGTCATCGTCGAGGATAATGAGACCCTCGCCAACGCCATTGCCTATCGCCTGCGGGATCGGGGCCATGCTGCTGATGTACTGACAGACGGCGATGCAGCCGATCTGTATCTAGAGCAGGAAGGCGCGGACCTGATCGTTCTGGACATCAACCTTCCGGGTCGGTCAGGGCTTGAAATCTTGCGGTCGTTGCGCAACCGGGGTGACAGCGCCCCGGTTATTCTGCTGACCGCGCGCACCGAGACCAGTGACCGAGTGTCTGGTCTGGATATGGGCGCTGACGACTACCTGGTCAAACCTTTCGAGATGGACGAGCTCGAGGCGCGCATCCGCGCCCTGTCTCGTCGCAAGCAACTGGATTACGGCTCGCAAGAGACCATCGGAGAACTGGAATTTGACCGCACCGCGCGGCAGGTCAGCGTAAAGGGACAGGTGCTTGACGTGCCACGCCGAGAAATGGCTGTGCTTGAATGCCTGCTGGAACGGCGCGGCAGAATTGTCCCCAAGGGCCAGCTGACTGACTATGTCTATGGCGTGGGTGCGGATGTCGAAGACTCTGCCGTTGAACCTCATGTATCGCGATTGCGCAAACGCCTTCAGAACCTTGGTATTAGGATCAAGACAGCCCGCGGTCTTGGGTATCTGCTTGAGGTGCAGAAGTGATCAGGCATGGTTCGCTCCGGCTTAGGCTGTTCATTCTGATCCTGACACCCTTGGTGTTGCTCGCGATTCTGCTTGGATATTGGCGCTACACGGTTGCCCGGGAAACGGCGCAAGAGCTTTTTGACGACAGCCTGTTATCTGCTGGTCTGGCGATCTCGCGCGATGTGGCGGTGTCAGACGGCGATGCTTTATCGCCCACCACCCGCAGCTTAATCCGCGATGCATCGGGGGGAGAGATTTTTTACCACGTGACCGGACCCGGCGGTATCTACGTAACCGGTTACGCATATCCACCTGCCTCGGCAAACCCGACAAAACAGGACGTTTACCAACCCCAGTTTTTCGAAGCGGTCTATCGTAACGAGCAGGTGCGCGTATTGAAAATGACCGAACGGGTCACTCTGGATAACCTTGTAGGAGATGCGACGGTCACCGCATGGCAACGCATCGCGGATCGCAACGCGTTTGCCAATGAATTGTCGATCCGAGCAGCTATACTGATGGGCATCCTAATGGCCACCCTTGGCTTTGTCGTCTGGTTCGGCGTTGCGCGCGGCCTGCGACCGTTGCTGGATTTGCAGGACGCCATTGACCTGCGTTCGCCCGACGACCTCAGCAAGATAAAACGCCCGGTCCCGACCGAAGTCCGTGGCATTGTTCAGACCCTGAACCGGCTGTTTGGGCAGGTCGAAGACAGTATTAACGCCCATCAAGTGTTTATCTCAGAAGCTGCGCATCAACTGCGAAATCCAGCAGCCGCAGTCCAGTCCATGGCCGAGGCGCTGCGAGATGCAAAAACGGATGAAGACAGGGACAAACGCATTGTCGAGCTTGTGGCAGCAGCAAAGAACTCGGCCACTGTGGCGGAACAGCTGTTATCACTGGAACGGCTGCGGCAACCTACGCATCAGGATCAGATGGAAAAGATTGATTTCCGCTTGGTCGTGGAAGAAGCTTGTGCAGAGATGGGCGTACACATTCTGGCAAATGGGATCGATTTTGAGGTCACGATGCCGGAGTCTGCAATCATGGTAACAGGGGATCGGGTATTTTTGACTGAGGCCATCAAAAACCTGCTGGACAATGCAGTTAAGCATGGTGGCGCTAAGTTGAGCCGAATTTCAATTGTGCTCTTCTGTGACGGAGGAAATGTCAAACTTACTGTGGCCGATGACGGAACTGGTCTTTCACCCGCCCAAAGCGAAGCAGCATTCAGTCGGTTTTCGCAGCTAGAGTACTCGGAAGGCAGCGGCCTTGGATTGTCAATTGTCTCAGCGGTGGCAAAACGCCATGGAGGAGTGGTTGCAATCAACCAAGTCGAAAAAGGAGCAAGCGTTACACTTGAGCTTCCCATAGCCCTGTAAGTCGTTTCCAGCATTTAGAAGCCCGAAACTCTTCAATATCAAAGGGTACTCTTTGCGGTTGCAGCGAACTGTTGCTTCGTTGCGCATTGCGGTTGTTTCCGGACTATGTTCTGAACGGCTGGCCTCGCAACCATCGGCTAATTTTCCGCGTCATAACAAACCGCCAACGTCGATAAAACCGATGTTGGGTCAAGCGATCTATGGTTGAGTTGTGGCCGTTCGGTGGAACGAGTACGAAAGGCTGCCTGGCGGAACAAAGCTAGCGCTCTTCTGAGACGCCGGTGTTATGCTTTCAGACATAAACCCGTTCCTGACGACCACCAGAGTCTCACACCCGTTTTTTTCATGTATGTCCCCCGTCAGTGCTGATCAATGATGTCGCGTAGGCTGTTCAACGACCACATATAACGCCAGCAAGGTGTTTGATCCTGTACCAGTTGGCCCAACTTATCGAATGTTGTCCGCGATGCGGATACCTGCAAATCTATCTATGTTGCCAGCCGGAGCCGTTCATTGCCTTTGAGATACGCTGATATCTATCCGTCAGAACCGCTTTTGAACAGCGATGCGATGCAGCGCCCTTCGGCGGCTGGTTTGATGTCAGTGCGGTATTTTCGGGCCGAACCTGATCGGATGCCCGAGGAAGTTTTTGCAGAACATCATGTCCTTCTGAACCTTCAGGAAAATGGGCATCGTGTTCAAAACTGGCGAGATGGGACACTGCGTGATTTCACCTTTCGCAAGGACGAAGTCATCGTGACCCCGGCAGGCATGCGGTCAGGTTGGCGGTGGTACGGACAGTCCGACGTGATCGTGATCACCTTGCATCCGGGCAAAGTCCAGCGCTTTGCGCAGTCGGAACTCGGTATGCTGTTGGCGCCGGAGCAGTTTCACGATCAGCCGCAGTTTTACGACCCTGACCTATGTGCTGCAGGCGTCATTTTGCGCGATGCACTTGCAACGGACGATATGTCATCTGCGGTAATGTTCGAAGCCATGAGCCGGGTATTTCTGGTCAAGCTGCTGCAGAAATACGGCAAACGCCGCGCTGAAGAGGTCGAGCTGTCCGCGCGCTTTACCTCTCAGCACTATCAACGGGTGCTGGCCTACGTTCAGGACCGTTTGGATCAGACGATCACCGTCGATCAGATGGCGTCCGAGGCGGGCATGAGCCCCTCGCATTTCGCGCGGGTTTTCAAGGAGACGCTGGGCTCGACTCCCATGCAATATGTCATGGCCTACCGGGTCGAGCAGGCGATGAAGATGATGGAAGACCCGGCGCGCCCTCTGGGGGATATCGCCATGGCCTGTGGGTTCTCAGATCAGGCGCATTTCACGCGCAGTTTCAAACAGGTAGTAGGGCAGACCCCCCGCGCATTTCGTGCGGCAAATGCTGTCTGAAGCAGAATCTTTCAAAAACGCGGCAGTCCGGTACAAGTATGCCTGCCGTCGACAGCGTATCTCAGGTGTCATCGGGCTTGTGCCCATCCAGAAAGACTTTGGGAGATATCGCTATGAACACCCTCGCTTTGAACACCGCCGCAGCACTTATGGCGTCGACGGCCGCCGTCGCGCAGGTTGAAACCCGCACCGTCACATTCGAGAACGAAGGCGCCACCCTGTCCGGCACGCTGTACCTGCCGGAAGAGCGCGGATCTGAACCGCTGCCGACGGTCGTCGTGACCGGGGCCTGGACCTCGGTTCAGGAACAGATGCCCGCCAACTATGCCCGCGAGATGGCCGAGCGCGGCTTTGCTGCCTTCACCTTTGATTTCCGCGGTTGGGGCAAATCGGGCGATCTGCCGAACAACGTGCGCTTTGTTGAAAGCCCCGAGGCCAAGACATCGGACATCAAAGCTGCCATCGCATTCGTCGCGACCCTTCCCGAAGTGGACGCCGATCACATCAACGGTCTGGGGATCTGCGCCTCGGCTGGCTACATGGTCGATGCGGTCTCCGGCAACCCGCTGGTTCAGCGGCTGGGCTTGGTTGCACCATGGTTGCAGAATGAAGAGATCGTCGAGGCGGTCTATGGCGGCGCAGACGGTGTCGCCGGGCTGATCGAGGTATCCCACGCCGCCGAGGCCGCAGGGGGTCAGATCATTCCTGCAGCAGGCCCCGAAGGTGCCGAGGGCGTTCTGATGCCAATCGGCGGGTACTACTATGAGGCCGACCGTGGCGCGATCCCGGAGTATGACGACAAGTGGAACAATGCGGGCTGGGAAGGCTGGCTGACCTATCACCCCGCCGACAATCCGCAGCGATTGGATAAGCCACTGGCCATTGTGCACTCGGAAAGCGCGGCGATCCCACAAGGCGTACAGACCTTTCTTGCCGGTTTCGCAGGCGATGCGACCGCGCAATGGCTGGAGGATGTCACGCAGTTCGATTTCTACGACAACCCCGAGGATGTCACCCGGGCGGCCGATACCGTCGCTGACCACTTCCGCGCCGGTTCGAGCAACTAAGCCCTGTCTGGACACCGAGCAGTCGTTCGGCGTCCACCCTCATCTATTCGGAGCATCCCCATGCGTAGAAAACTCACATCGACTCTTACTGCCGTCTCCATGATCGGAACCGCAGCTTTCGCCGAACCACAGGCAGGCATCTCGACCGCAATCACCGATATCGCGGCAGGTGCAGACCGCCACGACTGGGCCCGCGTGCGCGACGCGTTTGCCGATACCGTCACGACGGATTACACCAGCCTCTGGGGCGGAGACCCGGTTACACAACCCGCAGATGAGCTTGTGGCGGGATGGTCCACCTTTCTGCCCAGTTTCGACGCGACGCATCATATGGTGACCAATCACACGATCATCTCTCTGTCCGATACATCCGCCACGGCACAGGCTGATTTCACAGCAACCCATCGCCTTGATAAAGGCTTGTGGGTGCTGGGTGGTCGCTATGACTATATCTTGGAGAAATCAGACGACCGTTGGGTTGTCACATCGATGACAATGACAGCACTTTGGGAAACCGGAGATCGTGGGCTTGTGGCTCTTGCCGGCCAGCGCGCGGCCGAGGCGAACTGAAGGAGCGACCATGACCAGCCAGCGCATCGCACTCGTGACCGGCGCCAATCGCGGCATTGGTAAAGAAGTTTCCCGCCAATTGGCGCAAGACCACGGCATGTGGGTTCTGATCGGTGCGCGCGATCTGGCGAAAGGGAAGGCTGCTGCGGATGAGATCGGATATGGGGCGGAAGCCTTGGAATTGGATGTCTCAAGTCCGGACTCTGTCGCTGCCGCCTTCTTTTTGATGGTTGAACCTATCTACGGTCGTCTCGATGTTCTGGTGAACAGTGCGGGTGTGGACTATGACACCGACCAACAGGTCCACCTCGCCGATCTGGATCGGGTTCGCCGCGCTTTTGATACGAACCTTTTCGGCCCTTGGGATACCACGATTGCGGCGGTGCCACTGTTGCAACGCGGCACGGATGCCCGGATCGTCAACGTCTCATCTGGCGCGGGGTCGCTGAACAGCATGTCCGCCGGCACACCCGGTTACGGCGTTTCCAAAGCGGCTTTGAACGCGCTCACCCTCAAGACCGCTGCCGCGTTGAAACCTCAGGACATTCTCGTTAACGCCGTGTGCCCCGGTTGGGTCGCAACAGATATGGGCGGCGGAGGACGTCCGATTTCTGAGGGTGCCAAGGGCGTTGTCTGGGCCGCGACCTTGCCGAAAGGCGGCCCGACCGGAGGGTTCTTTCGCGACGGCGTTGCGATTGATTGGTAGGTTTATCCTGGCGCCATAAAATCAATCAGCTTCCTCACCCGCGCGGGCAAAAGGCGACGACTGGGGTAGACTGCGAACATATCCCGCGTCAAAGGGATAGTGTCCGTGACCTCAAGCCGTTGCAGGTCTCCGTCCACCATATCCAAAGGCAGCATCGCGACACCCAGGTTGCGGCGGGCCGCCTGAGCAATGACATCAAGGTCCGTTAAACTGTGCGCGGTGTGCTTCAGTTGCAGAGTTTCCCCGCTCTCAAGCACCCAGGGCTGACCAGCTGTCAGGGCGGGCAAGGCAAGAAAGTCCGGTCTGGATATCGGCCCGTCCAACGCACGCTCCCGAATGAAGCCCTGTCCCGCACAAAAGCAATAGGGAACCGACCAGAGCCGTTTCGCGACAAGGCTGGAATCTGTCAACGGGCCGACCCGAAAGGCCAGGTCGATATTGTCGCGAAAGAAATCCAACATGATGTTGGTCGTGGTCACCTCAAGTGCCACATCCGGATTCTGCTCCGCAAAATCCAACAGCCGAGGGCCAATGGTCGTGCGCGCGGCCAACGGAGGCGCCGTGATGCGGATGCTCTGGCGTCTGGTATCGTCGGTAAAACCCGCGACACCCTGCAACGACTCAATCGGGTCCTGGCATCGATCCAGAAGGCGGCGGCCCTCTTCCGTCAGGCGAACCTGGCGGGTTGTCCGCTCGAACAGTTTGGTGCCCAGATGGCCTTCCAACTCTGCAATCCTTCGGCTGACCCGGCTGAGGGGTATACCCAGGCGGTCCGCAGCCCTGGAAAAGCTGAGATGGTTGGCGACGACAGTAAACAGGGCAAGGTCGTTGTAGATTATTATTCTAATTTTGGGATTATATCTTCCGATATCAACTATTATCTTCCGATGACGTGACCTCTACCTTCTGCGCAACAGAAGGAGACAGCTCATGCCTTTCGCCGTTGAAATCACCCAGACCGGCAAACCGGACGTTTTGCGCGAAACTGACAAGGCGACCCCGACCCCCGATGCCGGAGAAATCCTGATCCGCAACAAGGCCGGGGCGGTCAACTTTATCGACACGATCATCCGTCGCGGTGAGATGCCCGAGGGAATGATGCCCGATCTGCCTCATACACCCGGAGTTGAAGGGGCCGGATTGGTCGAGGTGCTGGGTGAGAGGGTCGAAGGCTTCTCTGTCGGAGACCGAGTGGCGTGGATGGGGCCGATTGGTGCCGGTGGGTACGGGACCCATTCGGTGATCGCAGCGCCCTATGTCACCCGGCTGGCCGAAACCGTGGACTTCGAAACCGCGGCCGCTATCCCTGTCAACGGGATGACCGCCTATCACATGCTGGTCAATTTGGGTGGCGCAATGGCAGGCAAATCCGTGCTGGTTCACGCGGCAGCCGGGGGCGTAGGGACTATGGCCCTACAGATCGCGAAGCATCTGGGCATGACGGTGATCGCCTCGACCAGCACCGACAAGGTTGGGTATGCCAAAGATCAAGGTGCCGATCACGTCATTGATTATCGCACTGAGAACGTCACCGAGCGGGTGATGGAAATCACCGGCGGGTGCGGCGTGGACCTGACACTGAACCCGATTTCCGGAGAGTCTCTGAAATCAGATCTCGATGTGCTGGCGCCTCTGGGTACCGCCGTTCTGTTCGGGTTTCTTGCCGGTCCGCCCGCAGGCAGTTTTGCCAAGGACTTGGCGAAGCACTTCCAGAAATCCGTCTCGGTCCGTGTCAGCGATATATACACCTATTTCGTCAATCGCCCCGATCAGTTTAGCGCGGATATGGCCACAGTGTTTGATGTGCTTGAGACGGGAATTCTGCGCCCGCAGGTCACCGCCCTGCCCATCGCCCAAGCCGCCGAGGCGCACCGCCGACTGGAAGCCGGTGAAACCACCAGCAAGCTGGTGCTGAGTATCGACTGATCAATCCAACAAAAAAGGAGCCATAGAAATGAGCACGGTTTTCGAAACCGCCCTGAAAGGCAAGCACATTGTGATTGTCGGCGGTAGCAGCGGTATGGGGAAGGCAACAGCAAAGATGGCCACCGCCCTCGGGGCAAAGATCACAATTGCAAGCCGCAGTGCTGCCAAGTTGCATGCGGCGGCAGACGAGATCGGCGGCGGGGTGCAGATCGCACCGGTCGATACAACCGATGAGACCGGCGTGAAATCATGGGCTGGAGTATTGGGCCCGGTGAATCACCTGGTGATCTCAGCCTCAAGTGCTACGCATGGTGCGTTCGCCGATCTGCCCACAGACGATCTGCGCGCCATGTTCGAGGCTAAGTTTATCGGTCCCTATTTGGCTGCGCGCGAAGTGTTGCCTGTCTTAGTCAAAGGCGGCTCCATCACATTCTTTTCCGGTGTGCTCAGCCGCCGCCCATCCGCCGGGGCCACGGGCCTCGGCGCCGTAAATGCCGCGGTCGAGGCGTTGGCGAAGGGGTTGGCGCTGGAGCTGTCCGGACGGGCGCGGGTGAATTGCATCAGCCCCGGCATGATCGCAACCGAAGCCTATGCCGCAATGTCGGAAGAAGCACGTGAAGGCATGTTTGCGCAGGTTGGTGGCAGCCTGCCTGTGGGACGCGTTGGAGAGGCCGAGGACATCGCGCAAGCCGTGATCATGGCGATGACGAACAGGTTTTTAACCGGCTCCGTTCTGGATGTGGATGGCGGCCATCTTGTACGCGATTGACGCCTGACCCAAGTCTGGCGTAAAGAACACAGCCTGCCCAAAACAGCCTTTGGTCTGGCTTCGGTCAAAGCTGGCAAATCGTTTGAAGGCGGTGCGCAAGTTGGGCCGAACGCAAGCCCAGGCGCAATTTCTTAGGCTCCCGGCTCATCGATTTACAGCTAAGACAGAACGGTTGCCGCGAGAGCGCTTGCTGAGAGGGAGATCTTCGGGCGTCTGTCATACCGAGTGGCGACACGGCACCAGTCCTTCAGGCGTCCGAACATGATTTCAATCCTATTTCGTCGTTTGTAGCGGCGCTTGTCCTACCGAGCAGGCTTGCCGCGTGATTTGCGGCCTGGCATGCAAGGCTTTAATCCCTTGTCTATCTGGGCTTCTCTGAACCCGTCGGCATCGTATCCGCGATCTCCCAACAGCCAGTCAGCCGATGGCAGACTGTTCACTAGAACCCTGGCGCCCGTGTAATCGCTCACTTGGCCAGCGGAGATTTGGCCAGCGGAGATAAAGAACCGAAGAAGGCGACCGACGCTGTCAGTGATGGCATGCAGTTTGGTGTTCATACCGTCCTTGGTGCGACCGATCAGTCTTCCAAGCCCCCCTTTTCAGCCGCAGGCTGGAGGCCATGCGGTGTGCTTTGAGGTAGGTTGCGTCCACTGCCCGTCAGGGCAATGCGCAGCAATGTCCCGGGAGGGGATCATGAGGGTCTTGTGATCGGTTCCCTCCGCAGCGAGCCCCATCATGATCCGAGCGAACACACCCATATCGCTCCACCGCTTCCAACGGTTGTACAGCGTCTTTGGCGGCTCATATTCGCGAAATGCATCAGACCACCGCAACCCATTGCGATTGATAATAATAATCCCGCTCAGCAAACGCCGGTCATCCACTCGCGGCTTGCCATGGCTTTTCGGAAAGTAGGGCCGTAAACGCGCCATCTGTTCGTCAGTCAGCCAGAATAGGTTGCTCATGATACACCCCTGAAACTCAGGGGATTGAAGCACGCAGCCAAGGCGGCGACAACGAAATCAATGGGTCCTGACCTTAGAATGCACCCGTAAAGCATCGTTATTAACAATCCGAAGGGAGTTCGAATCTCTCATCACCCACCATCATTCCCCCAAAATTGCTGATCATTTCCCAGGCCGGGGCCAAACATCTTTGATGCGGGTCCTGAACGTCTATCGCGAATAAAACCCTTCTCGCAGTTCCTGTCTGAGACGCAGACGCTCGGGGTATTCTTTCAGAAATTGTTCGGGGGGCTTGCCCTCCCAGACTTGCGCGTAAACCCGCATCTTGTTGCCGCCATAGATCTTTTCGAGGTCTTCATCGGAATACCCCCTTGCCCAGAGATCATCGGTGATTGCCGCAAGGATTTTGGCCAGCTCACCGCTGCCGGTCGCCCCTTTGTTGAACGCGTCGATCATGTAGCCGCCATCATCATACATGCTTGCGTTTGCAGTCGCGAACTGCACAACCAATTCAGTCGAGAACATGTCATCCGTTGCGATCCCAACGTGGTCGACCCCAACAAGTTGAACATAGTAGTCGATCATGTCGGCGGCTTGCTTGGGTGAGATATCTTCAGGCCAAACGCCGTCCATCATCCATTCAGTGAATGTCGGAGAAACATAGCCGCCCGATTTGGCCGCACGCAGGGCCTCGTCGTCGGGAATGGCCCGATAACACCCGCGTGGCGTCGCACCGGGTTCGTTTGCGTAAAGCCCGGCAGGAACCGAATGCGTGTAGACATAAGGCACGCCGGGAAAGTTTTCGTCCATGTAGTCCATGGCGTCGTTGGCCGTTTTGGAACCCGTGTGGCTCAGGTCCAGAAGGATGCCGAAACGCACCATTTCATCGATCACTGACTTGCCCCAAGGGGTCAGACCGATATCGCGCCCGTTATAGGCCGCCAACTGCCCCGACCCGGTGCGGAAGATATCGTTGTAGGCCAGGATCATACTCTTGATCCCCACATCCTTGAGCAACGCCATCTTCCTCAGGTCGCCATCCAGAATCGTCGCCGTCTGGCTGTTCCAGATGACCGCCGTCTTGCCTTGTATATGGGCGGCTTCGATATCGCGGGTTTCATTCACGATCAGGTAATTCTCTGGCTGTTGCGCCATCGCCGACCGGAAGTGGTAGTGCTGATCAAGAAAGGTCTCAAAAGACATATCCGCTGCGGCCAGCGTCATCTCATGACCTGTTATTCCGTTGTCCCGAGCGCGCGCGAAGTAAGTGTGCAGCTGTTCGTCTTCAGTCCAGCCGGTGCCGTAGGGGCTGGCCAACATGCCAAGCACGATTGTGTCCTTCACAAATTGCTTCGCCTCATCCGACGCATCCCATGTCTTGCTTTCCTCGCTCGCGTGCAGCGCGGCACCGGATACGATTGCAATGGCGCTTGCGGCCAACAAGGTTTTCATGACTGAGCCTCCCAAATTGGCTTCGGGTGAATTGCTGCTTTCGAGCCGCATCAAAAAACGATCCGGGTTCGCAGGCTGAACAACGTGATTCTATCCTGATTGGGGTTCAGCAGCGGATTGGAGATGAACTGTAGTGACGGCGTGAATTGCAGACCGGGTGAGATTGAAAAGCGATAGAATGCTTCCAGCGTGAACTGATCGCCGTCGATGTTTCTTGCTTCGGCCCAGTTCAAACCCAAACCGGCCAGATCGGTGTTTCGACCGTAATAGCCCAGCCCGGCAGAAACCGAACGATCATACAGCGCCGCCGTGCCTTTCGACGCCCCTGCCCGAACGAACGGCATCCATTTGTTGTCGACAAACCAAGCCGCGGAAAACACGGCACCATAATCTTCTGCACGGCTGCCATCGGCGGCCGCATCTGCATGCCAAAGGGTCAAATGGACATTGTCGAAATAGATGCGATCAAAGCCGGACGTGTAACCAACCTCAAACGATTTGAACAGATTGCCGTCGCTGAAAACGTCAAAACTTGGATCAGACGGATCGGCGTTTGCGTCTGCAACGCTGGCAACGGCGTAGAAGTTTTCGTTCAGCTTTATCCCACCGGCAATACCAATTCCCTGGTTGGGCGTGTTGATTGTCGGGTTGGTGTTGAACGACAGGTTTTGGAACCCGCTGTAGGGGCTGACCAACCCATAGATATCCACAAAGTCCGTCACATCGATCTGGCCGACTTGCAGCGTCCAAGCGCCGTTCTCGGCCCTTTGGGTCCAGAACAGGTTGGTCAGCAACAAACCATTGTCGTTGAAGGCCGTCCCGGTGATCGACAATGCGCCTCCGTCCAGCCCAAGGACTTGCGGGGCAACATCGGTGTATCCGTGCCGATCTTCGATTTTGAATGTCAGAGAACCCCGCTCGGTTGCCTGCCAACTGCCGTAGACACGAGCGATTCCACCTGCGGCTTCACCACTTCCCAAATCGGCGGTCGTGGATTGGCCCAACGCCAGGTAATCCACGTTGAAACGAAACCCGCCCTCGGCCAGCCGGTCTTTCCACCGAAACCAACCCGGCGCAATGTTGCGCGGAAATTCGGAACGGTATTGCGGATCGGTCAGGCCATCGCCAGGTTTCAGCTCGGCCTCGACCGAAGAAGGCCCGGACAACCCCTGGGCAGACGCCGTGCCCGCGCAGGCAATACTCAATGCGGCAACAAGGCGCCCTATCATTCCGACGCCTTTGCGCCGCCAGTTTTGCGATTGCCAGCAGCGCGGACGCGATCGGCTGCACGCTGTCTCCATTCCAGACCGTCGGCCTTTGTTTCCAGCGTTTCAACGCTGTCCGTCTCCAATTTGAAGGTCGCATTCATTGGGACAAGCCCATCCACGACCATCATGTTCTGAACCGAGGGTTCAATCGTCAGCCTACCTGTGAGCCGAACGGGTTCATGGAAGTAACTGGGGGCCCAGTCGCCGTTCAACCGCACCCGGATCATCTGATTGGGCGGAGGCGGGGGCATGTGGCTGCACATCCCGCGTTCTGGAACCAAATATGCCACCGCTCGCCCATCCGGATCGTTCGGCGCGGGAATGGCAAAGCCTGTCAGCGTAACACTCTGGCCATCGAGTTGCGGATTTCCCCTTGTTGCTGCCTTTCTTCGCCGCTCTTTCACATCCTCTCGCTGATCGAGCAGCCAGTCGACATCAACGCCACCCTCGGCCAAGGCGTCTTCAGTCTCGGTCAGAAGCTCTTGCCATTTCTGTCTTTCCTCAACGCTGCCGACATCCTGCTGCAACCTGCCGCGCAAGCGCACGACGAAGAGGACATCGTCAAACTGTTCAGGGCTCAGATCACGATAAGGGTCATCGAACACCTGCACCGACGGGTCCGGAAGGTCAGACCAGTCAAGCGTCGCATGGGGCGTTGCCATTGCGGAATGACCGCTCAGGACAAAGCCAGCGAAAACTGCGGCGCGAAACCAAGAGAACATCAAATCTCTCCAACCGTTATTTGGGTCAGTCCAGTGTGTTCTTGTATATCACACCGTCCTTCATAATCAGTCGGATCGTTTCCGGGCTTTCCGGCCTCGGGTCGGCGCCAAACCATTGATCCCCGGTTCCAACGACGGAAAAGTCTTCAAGTGGGTTTCCGTCGATCAGCAGGATATCAGCATAGGCGCCTTCTTCGATCACACCCAGTTTGCCTTCCGGGTAGGGGTTCATGAAATCACCGCTAAGTGCCGCGATCTCGCCACCTACCGAAGTTAGGGTTACCATCGACGCATAGGGGCCGAAGAAATGGTTATTCAGATGTTTCTCGTAGGCGATCTGGATGTTGCACGCTTCGACCGACCCGACGCAATCGGTTTGGAACCCTCGCGGCGCCGGGCATTCCTTCATGCTTGGAATGTAGGCTTCGAAGGTCGCCGAGGCCGATTTGGCCTTCCTCAAACTGTTGGGGTTGTTTTTCACGGACGGAACATCAAGTAGGCCTGGATCAAATGCTGTGATGTTCGTCGTGATGTACGCTCCTTTTTCTTTCATCAAAGCAGAAATCTCGCAGTCAAAGTGAAATCCGTGTTCAATGGTTCTGACCCCTGCATTCAGGGCATTGATGATCGCTTCTTTACGGTAGGAATGTGCCATGACATAGGTGCCGTACTCGTTGGCAACCTGAACAGCGGCCTCAATCTCTTCCTTCGAACCGGCGAGCAACTGCCATGGATCGAATGCCGAAATCACCCCACCCGATTGCATGAACTTCAGCTGCGTGGCACCCATGCGCAAGTTGTTGCGGCCATACATGTAAATTTCATCAACACCGTTGACCTGTTGGGCCATATTCAGAGTGCCAAAATTGGTCACCCCGCCCGGCGGAGATGTGAAGGATGCGAAATCGGCGTGACCACCACGTGTCCCGAGAAATGCCCCGGAAGGGTAAAAGCGGGGGCCGACAATCTGGCCGGCGTCTATTGCGCGCCGCAGCCCGCCGCCAGCGCCCCCGGCATCGCGAACAGTCGTGAAACCCTGCATTAGGTACATTTCGGCCATCCGTGTCCCGTGGATGGCGAAATCCTCCCAGGTCGAGTTGGTTTCCATCTCGGCAATCGATGGCCCCATGAGCATCAGATGCGCGTGATTCTCGATAAAGCCCGGTGTCAGAGTCCGTCCGCCACCGTCGATAACCTTCGCACTCGGCGCATCAATGGCATCGGTTGTGACGGACTTGATCAGATTGCCCTCGACCAGAACACTGGCATTCTCAATGCGTTGCTCACTCACACCGTCGAAGACATGCACGTTAATAAACAGCGTTTGGGGTTCTTCTTGATCCTGAGCCTGCGCGGCCGTCGAAAAAGAAAGAACTGCCGCGACAATTGCCGTCGAGCAAAGAGACATTCGTAAGCCGGACATAAGTACTCCCTTCATATTCATGTTTTGCCAACTATAGTCTGGAATTCATTGGCTCGGTTGCCCCTTTTGAATTAGGATGTACGAATGTGACTGCAAAAATGGCCACTGAACGAAACCATTGGTTTAAAAAAGGGTGACGGACGTGCCACTCAGCTCCACTTCTGAAGCGCATAGCGAAGGCTTTATCCGCCTCGCGCTGGCCGCCCCGTTTCTGCAATATCTCACCGACCGCAGGATCAATCCGCAACCGGCCTTGGATCAGGTCGGCTTGAAGGCCGACCTGCTGTCCGACCCATCTGTCTATGTCCACTCGGAACTGGTCTATGGTCTGTTGAATGCCTTCTCAGAGTTGTCAGGGGATCGATACCTTGGCCTGAATGTAGGAGAGACATTTGACCTGCAAGGATGGCCGCCATTCGCCCGGTCACTGCAATCCTCGAACACTCTGTTCGAGTTTTTTGCCCGGTTCGTAAGGCTTGTTCCACAAGAGTCCAACGCCGTCCGGCACAGTCTTGTCGTGGAAGCAGACAAAGCGATCTATCGGATCGCGCGGCAACAGGAACCAACCGTTCCGCCCGTTCAGGTTACCGGGTTTGGAGCTGCCATCTATGTGCGCCTGTTGCAAAGCGTGGTGGGAAACGCGTGGGATCCGTCCCGGGTGCGATGGGAAAGCAGATACATCCTTGGCTTGCCACGCGGTTACAAAGGCATCGAGGTCGGCCTTGGACCCAACCCCGGAATGCAGATCAGTTTTCCCGTGGAATGGTTGTTTCTACACCATGCGGCAGAGGAGTCCGAAGCGCCGACAGCCACGATTCGACACAATGAAGACGTCACCGTAGTGGCCGCTTTGCGGTCTGTCTTGCGTGGAAAACTGGATGAGTCAGAGCTGGGGCCGGAGGTTGTGGCCGGATTGCTGGGTATCCAGCCCGAGCGGTTCCTGAAAGCACTTCAGAAACATCAGACAACACTTCCCCGAGAGGTAAGGCGTCTGCGGGTCGATGTCGCCAAGGAGCACCTCAGAGAAAGCAAAATGACAGTTGCCGAGATCGGCCTCATGCTTGGCTATTCCGACAAGTCCCACTTCACTCGGTTTTTTCGAAGCCAGACCGGTGTGACGCCAACCAAATTCCGCCTTGGATAGCACCTGCGCTGCGAATGGGCGGGTTGGCGTTCCACTGCCTCTCTCATGTGTGTCCACCAAGGGATGGCCATGATTTGCGCCTCGTTCATGGATCAAAACCAAGGGTTGAAAAAGCAATTGCCCGAAGACCCTTTCGGCAACGCGTGCGCCGTCACGCATGCCTGTTGCGGCTCGATCGGATGTGATCTTGAAAGCGGCAGGAAAGGATATGCCCTTGAACCGATCCGCAGTTTGTGCAACTTCAAATCGCTGAAAACACCAGGCATCTCTGGGAACCTGTGCGCTTGGCGGCAGTGCAAGACGGCGCTTGGGCGCATCTGCGTATTGGAAAATGCGCTTCGGTTATGCTGAAGATGTCAGGAGTTCGAGTGTCTCTTCACCCACCTTTTTACCTTCTGAATTTCGACGCTCAAACACGGTTGAATCGACGTGGCGGCGTTGCAACCGGTTGCAAGTTCAGGTCGATGATGCATAATGCTCGGGCAATGCCAAACTTACCTGCTTTCCTGCCTCGCTGTTATCGGAGTCCCGCAGCGTGAGTGTAACCCTGAAAGACGTGGCCGCCTTGGCCGGCGTTTCACGGTCTGCCGTGTCGCGCACCTTTACCGAAGGTGCCTCGGTTTCCGCAAAAACGCGCAGCAAGGTTGAAAAGGCGGCCCGTGAGCTGGGCTACAGCCCCAATGCTCTGGCTTCGTCTCTGACGACCGGGCGCACCAAACTGATCGGGTTGATTTCGAACAACTTTCACAACCCGATCTTTCTGGAAGTCTTCGACCAGTTTACACGCGCCTTGCAGGAACGCGGCCTGCGCCCGCTGATCGTGAACCTGACGGACGAGACCGAGCCCGCCAATTCCGTACGCATGCTGCGGCAATATTCGGTGGATGCGGTGATCGTCGCCTCGTCGACCTTGCCGCCCAGCTTTGCCAAGGCGTTCCACGATGCGGGCGTGCCGGTGGTGCACACGTTCGGCCGGTCCGCCACCTCGCCCGAGGTGCATGTGGTCGGGATCGACAATGTGGAATGCGGGCGCATGGCCGCGCGCGAGCTGGTCGCGCGGGGTTATGCCAGCGTGGGCTATCTGGGCGGGCCGCAGGATGCGACCTCGTCCCTGGACCGGCAACGGGGCTTTATCGAAGAAATGGCCAACCATCCGCAGATTCCCGTCAACCACTCCTTCGCCGGGGCTTATTCCTTCGAGGCCGGCCGGGCCGAGATGCTGCGCCTGCTGGCCGGTGATCCGGCGCAGGCCTATTTCTGCGGCGACGACATCCTGTCGATCGGGGCGCTGTCGGCGCTGGCGGATCACGGGCTGAAACCGGGCACCGATATCGGGATCATCGGCCTGAACGACATGGAAATGTCGCGCTGGGAATATATCAACCTGACGACCATCCATCAGCCGATCAAGCAGATCATCACCTCGTCGGTCGATCTGGTCGAAGAGATGCTGAAAACGCCCGACCGCTACCCCGAGGCACGGATATTCCCCTGCCGGGTGGTCGAGCGGGGCACGTTGCGGCCCCGCCCCTGATCAGCGGAACATCGGCGGGCGGGCGTCCTGCCAGGCACCATCTGCCTTGCCCGACGCAACGGCCGCGTGCACCGCTGCGATCGATCGCACGCCATCCGCCGCGTTGGGCAGGCCATCCCGGCTTTCACCGCGGATCGCATCCGCCAGATCGCAATAGATATTGGCAACGGCCAGCGGGAAGCCTTCGGGGTGCGCGATGGCGACCCGAGACAGGCGTTGCACTTCATCATGCAGCCCCCCCTCGCCCTTTTCGATGATCTGGGTGCGCCCTCCTACCGGGGTGTAGATCAACTGGTTGGGTTGCTCTGACGCCCAGCGCAACCCGCCGGTTTCACCAAAGACCTGTATGTCAAAGCCATGCTGGCGCCCGATCGCCACGGAAGATGTCCAAAGACGCCCGACCGTGCCGCTTTCCATACGGAAGTTGATCATTGCATCGTCTTCCAGTTCCCGGCTTGCGATCGTTGATGCCATATCAGCCGAAAGCGTCTTCACCTCGTCATCACAGATAAAGCTGGCCATATGCAGGGCGTGGATGCCGCAATCGGCGAATTGCCCGGAAACCCCTGCCATCGCAGGGTCATAGCGCCAGCGCACGCGCGGATTGTCCGCGTTAGTGGCATCCCCATGATGGCCGTGGCTGAAATTGGTGACGACCAAGCGCACCTTGCCAATCTCTCCGGCGCGGACCATGGCGCGGGCCTGCCGCACCATGGGATAGGCGGAATAGCAGTAGTTCACCGCGCAGATCTTTCCCGATGCTTCGGCGATGCGGACAATTTCCTCACCCTCTTCCACAGTCATGGTCATCGGCTTTTCACACAGGACATTGAAGCCCGCCTCAAGATAGGCCTTGGCGATCTCGAAATGTGTCGAATTCGGCGTGGCGATTGTCACCAGATCGATCCGGTCTTCACGGTCCTTCTCACCGGCCAGCATTTCTTGCCAGTCGCCATAGGCGCGATCGGCGGCAACGCCCAATCGCTGTGCGTATTCCCGGCCCGCTTCGGGCCGGTGATCCAGCGCACCAGCGGCAAATTCAAACAGCCCGTCAGCCTGTGCCCCCAAGCGGTGCGCGGGGCCAATCTGGCTGCCTTCACCACCACCGATCATGCCCCATCTCAACTTAGCCATGGTCATTGTCTCTCATTGGAAGTTTTTTGTTTGAGCGATCAGAAATCGCGGATGTCTTTCCACTGCCGCTGCTCGGACGATGCCAAGGCGGCGGCAAGCACTCGGTTGACCTCATGCCCGTCGCGAAAGGTGGGCCAAGCGGCTTTTCCGGTGTGGATGGCCTGAAGAAAGTCTTTGGCCTCGATAATGATCTGGTCCTGATAGCCGGTTCCGTGGCCCGGACCCTGGCAGAAGGGCTCGTAATCCGGATGCGCCGGGCCGGTCAGGATTTTTGTGAACCCACGGGACGCTTCGGGCCCTTCCCGCTTATACAGCCACAGCGCGTTCTGGTCCTCCTGGTCGAACCGGATGGCGCCCTTTGTTCCCGATATTTCATAAGCATAGCCCATTTTTCGCCCCGTCGCGACGCGACTGAAATACAGGTTGCCCATAACGCCATTTTCAAAACGGCACATCATCTGGGCATGGTCGTCATTTGTCACCTCACCACCCGGTCGGGTTTTGTGAACCGTTTCAACATCCGCCATCACCTGTGCGATCGGACCAACCAGCGCCAATGCACCGTTGACCATATGCGGTGCCAGATCTCCGATGGTGCCATTGGCCATGCCCGTCGTACGCCAGGAGGCAGGAGCGTGCGGGTCGGCATAGAAATCCTCGGTGTGCTCGCCCCGGAACCAGGTGACATCCCCGATTTCACCATTGGCAATAAGCTGGCGGGCGTATTGGGTCGCAGGTGTACGAACATAGTTGAACCCCACCATGTTGACCGCGCCAGACGCTTCGGCAGCAGCAACCATGGCCAGACTGTCGTCAAGGGATGCGCCCAGTGGTTTTTCACACAAGACCGGTTTACCCAATTCAAACGCCGCTTCGGCAATCTGACGATGTGTCGATTGAGGCGAGGCGATGACGATTGCCTGAACCCTGGGATCCTCAACCAATACCCGCCAATCATCGGTCGCTTTGTCAAACCCATAGGCTGTCCTGTAACGTTCGGCGCTTTCAGGGCTGGACGCACAAATGACCTCGAGCCGGGGTCGCAATGCCGTGTTGAACACCGCACCGACCGCTGACATAGCCACGGAATGGGCCTTGCCCATATAGCCGCCGCCGACGATTCCAATTCCGATTTCAGGCATCTGCAACGGCTCCGAACATATCATTTGCAACCGGTTGCAAAATCAGTATCGTGTGAATCGATTCAACGCAAGGTCCAAACTTTGCCGACCCATTCTGCCGGAGGACAAAACTTGAGCGCTTTGATGGATGGTATCAAAGGAAACCGCTTCGCCGTTCTGGGTCGCGCAGGCATGGACCTGTACGCTGACCCAATTGGCGTCAAAAGCGAGGATGCCAGCACGTTTCATGCCGACCTTGGTGGTTCTTCTGCCAATATTTGTGCCGGGCTGGTCAAGTTGGGCAGCGAGGCGTCGCTGATTACGTCCGTCTCGGACGATGCGATTGGGCGGTTCTGTCTGAACCGGTTGCGGCATTACGGTGTGGACACATCCTATATCCGCGTTCTGGGCGGCGAATACCGCATGTCTCTGGCCGTGTACGAAAGCCGGATCGACGACTTTCAGAATGTGATCTATCGCAACGGGGCCGTTGATTTCCAGGTCACCAAAGAGGATATGAACAGGGTCGATTATTCATCTTTTTCGGCAATCATCTCGGCTGGAACGGTCTTTGCGTCCGAACCGTCGCGCAGCGCCACATTCCGGGCCTTCGAGAACGCCCGAAGCGCAGGCCTGCCGATCATCTTCGACATCGATTACCGCCCATACAGCTGGCCCTCGGCCGAGGTGGCTGCCGAAGTTCTGTCGCGGGCTGGCGAAGCCAGCAACCTGATCGTCGGCAACGACGAAGAGTTCGGATTCATGGCCGGCGGCATCGAAAAGGGTTTTGCCAAAGCGCAGGAACTTGCCCAAAAACCGGGTCGGATCGTCATCTACAAGATGGGCGAAAAAGGTGCTGTCACCTTTGTGGACGGGCAAGAGCTGCGAACCGGTATTTACCCGGTTACGGCCGTCAAACCCAACGGGGCCGGCGACAGTTTCATGGCCGGGCTGCTGGCCTCGATCGCGGCCGGGCACGACCTGAAAGACGCCGTCATGCGCGGTTCGGCCTGCGCGTCGATCGTGGTGTCGCATCCCGGTTGCGCACCCGCCATGCCAACGACACCAGAACTGGACGCGTTCCTCGCTTCGCATCCCGGCCCGACCACATAGGAGAGTACCATGCATATCGCGCCCTATGACAATCAGAACAAACCCATCGTAGACGCCGATGATCCGACGGTTCCGCTGAACTATTTCAACATCGTCAAACTGAAAAAGGGCGAGGCCTTCGAATACACGGTCCCGGGTTATGAAACCTGCATCGTGCCCGCCACCGGCAGCGTCGACGTGGACGTCGAGGGCGTGCGCTTTGCCCATCTGGGCAACCGGGGCGAGGATGTTTGGGATGGCGAGCCCGAGGGCGCCTATGTCCCGTCGGGGGCACGGGCGCAGATGGTCTGCGTGTCAGAGACGGCCGAGGTGTTCGTGGCAGGCGCAAAGTATGACAAGGTGCTGGATCCGTTCGACGTGCGCGAGCATGACCTGGTGCAATATGGCAGCGACGACACCAAGACCCATCGCAAGATCAAGCATATCCTGGGCCAGAAGCAGCATGACAAGGTCGGCCGCCTGCTGGTCAGCGAGTTGTTCACCGTGGGTCAAGGCGGCTGGTCGGGCTTTCCCAGCCACAAGCACGACACCAACCGCCTACCGGACGAGACCCGGCATGACGAAACCTACAATTTCCGCTTCAAACCCAACTGGGGCTCGGGTCTACAGATGCTGCAGCGCGAGGACAACGAACCGGGCGATGCCTATCACATCGTCGATGGCTCCACGATCTGCATCGACAAAGGGTATCACCCCTGCTGCGTGCTGCCGGGATACGAGATGTATTACTTCACCATCCTCGGCGGGCTGACCCAGCGGTCGCTAATGCAGTATTTCCAACCCACCCATGCCTATCAGATCGAAACGATCCCGGGCATCAAAGACATGATCGCCAAATTCAAATGACCCTCGCTACGCTCAAAGACGTCCTGCAACCGGCCTATGAACAGGGCTATGCCGTCGGCGGCCTGGTGACGCTGGGCTGGGAGGACATGCGCGCCTATGTCGCCGCCGCCGAGGCCGAGAACGCCCCGGTGATCCTGCAAGCCGGACCCAGCTGCCGCGAGCACACCCCGCTGCCGATCCTGGGCAAGATGTTCCGGTATCTGGCCGAAAACGCCTCGGTGCCCGTGGTGGCGCATCTGGATCACGGCTATACCTTCGAGGATTGCAAGATCGCGCTGGACAGCGGGTTCACCTCGCTGATGTTCGACGGGTCGCGCAAGCCCTTGCAGCAGAACATCGATGAAACCGCCGCGATTGCCGAAATGGCCCATTCCGCCGGGATCTCGTGCGAGGGCGAGATCGGCTTCGTCGGGTATTCCGGCGGTGAAGGCTCAAACGGCACGGATCCCGAGGAAGCCGCGAAGTTTGCCCGCGACAGCGGCGTCGACGCGATGGCAATCTCGGTCGGAAACGTCCACCTTCAGCAGAACAAGGAAGGTGGTCTGGACGAAAACCGCATACGCCAGATCGACTCCATGACAGAGGTTCCACTGGTGATCCATGGCGGATCGGGTGTGCCGGTCGAACAGCGCGCGCGGCTGGCGCGTGAAACCGCGATCTGCAAATTCAACATCGGGACCGAGTTACGCATGGCCTTCGGCACCGCGCTGCGCGAGGCCGTGAACCGCGACCCCGACCGGTTCGACCGGGTGACGATCCTGAAGGAAACCCACGATCCGGTCATGGCTGCCGCCCGCACCGTGATCCGCGCCTTTGGTGCGCCACCGCAGCGGTGACGCTCAGAGCGTGAATGCCGACCGGAAGGCGTTTAGCGCGTCTTCCGGGTCGCCTGCGGCGAAGGCTTCCATCCCGACCGGGCCATGATAGCCCAGATCGTTCAGCGCACGCGCCACGGCGGCATAGTTGATCTCGCCGGTTCCGGGCTCGCACCGACCGGGATTGTCGGCCACCTGCACCTCTCCGATCCAGGGCAGGCATTTTTCACACCAGCGGATCAGATCCCCCTCGCCGATCTGGGTATGGTAGAGGTCGAGATTGATCCGCAACTGCGGACGATCAACCGACGAAACCAAGGCGAGCACGTCCGCCGTTGACCCGAACGGACAGCCAGGATGGTCCAGCAGGTTCAGGTTTTCAAGCGTGAACACCACATCTTCAGCCTGGGCCAGATCACAGATCCGGTTCAGGGTGTCGCGGGCCTTCAGCCACATCGGCCCTGTGACCACGTCATGCTGCCAGATCGGTATGCCACCGTCACCCAACCCGGTGCCGTGCAGGTTCAGACGCGCAACGCCCAGACGCTTGCCGACCCGAATTGTTTCGGCGGCCGAGGCCAGCAGCATCTCGGCCCCGTCATCATCAGCCAGCCGCCCCTGAAGATAGCCGTTCATGATGGTGAAACTGGCGCCGGTTGCGACCAGCCTGGGAATATCGAGCTCCGGCCAGTTCCACAGCCCGACGCCGAACCCCATCTCGGCCAGCCGGGCGGCACGCCAATCCATCGGCCTGTCCAGCCACAGCATCTCGGCGCAAGCTACCAGTTCGAACGGTTGAGTCATCGAACCGCCTTTCGGAACGTGTGGGCTCAGATCGACCCGCCTTCGACCATGAAGTTCCCGGCACTGCACATGGCTGCATCGTCCGAGGCCAGAAACAGCACCATCCGCGCCACATGAACCGGGTCGATCGGGTCGGGCAGGCACTGACGATCCACTTGCTTGGCCAGAGCCTCGGGCGTGACCCACAGGTCTTTCTGGCGCTGGGTCATGATCCAGCCGGGCACGACCGTGTTGACGCGGATGCGGTGATCGCCCAGCTCGCGCGCCATGGTGCGGGTCAGTCCATGCACAGCGGATTTGGCGGTGGCATAGGCAGGGAAACCCGCCCCGGCCTCCCACCACGAATTCGACCCGATATTGATGATCGAACCTGCACCCTTGGCTATCATTCCGGGTGCCACCGATTGAATGGCAAAGAACATGTGGCGGATATTGGTCGCCATGCGCTCATCCCAATAGTCGGGCGTGACGTCACGCCAGTCGTGCCGGTCATCCCGGGCCGCGTTGTTCACCAGCACATCCGCGTCGCCCAGCTCTTCCACCAATTGCCCTATTGCGGCGTTCATCTCGTCAATGTTGCGCAGATCGCATTGGGCGAATGCATGCTCTCCGTCCAGCTCGGAAAGCAAAGCAAGTCCGGCATCGGCGTTGAGGTCCAAAAACCCAACCTTTGCCCCCTGTTCGGCAAAAGCCCGAACGGTTTCCGCGCCAATTCCGCCGGCGCCTCCGGTGATGAAAACCGTCTTCCCTGCAAGGCTTGGGTAATTGGCGAAAGTATGGCTCATCCGTCACGCTCCATGATCCATTCGACCTCGGGGGCCGGCACGAACCGCCATTTCCGCAGCGGTCCGGCCATAACGTTCAGATAGTACATTTCGAACCCATAGGGCGCACCGCAAGGGTGATGGCCACGCGGGACAGTGACAACGTCGCCATCGGATACCGCCATCGTCTCATCCAAGTGGCCGTCATCGGTGTAAACCCGCTGGATCCCAAACCCGTTCGACGGGTTCAGGCGGTGGTAGTAGGTCTCTTCCAGATAGGTGATGCGGGGATAGTCATCCTCGTCGTGGCGGTGGCTGGGATAGGAGGACCAGTGGCCGTTCGGCGTGAACACCTCGGTCACCAGCAGGCTGTCTGCGTAGTCCTCATTCTCCATGGCGATATTGTTGATGTATCGCGTATTTACCCCTTTGCCGCGTTCGGTCAGGGTTATGCCATCAGGTCCAATCCGACGCGCCGTATGACCGCCCTTACCCGGCGCCGAACAGATGGCCACAACGCAGTCGGTTTCCGCCACGGCCTCCCACTCGGTTCCGTTGGGCAGATACAGGCAATGCGGCGGTGTTTTTTCGAATACACTCATCCGGTCACCCAGAACGCCCCAATCCTGCCTGGCCCCGGTGATCCGCGCCTTGCCTTCGACCATCACCAGAATGACTTCACGATCCGCGGTCACTTCGTTTGCGCGATCCCCGGCCTTTAGATGATAAAGCCCAAAGCCCACATAATTCCATCCAGCGCTTGACGGAGTGATGTCATGTACCTTGCCGTGGGTTCCGATCGGTTTCTTCAGCAGGTCTGCCATTCTTGTTCTCCTTCTTGGGCGGCCCCCGAGTGCCCGCCTGTGTTGAATTCAGGCAGCTTGCCTTTGGTTCCGGGCCGATAGGGACTGGGCCAGCTGCGCCTCGGTCCATCCTTCCGCAACCGCGCGACGCAGAATATCCGCCTGGCTTTCCGGCGCATTGCCCCCGACCGGGGGGTCCGTGTCCAGATTGGTCGGGAAGGGATAGCCCTCTGCCGTGGCCGCTATGACCGCGTCCAGTTCTGCTACCGTCAGATCGCCCCGTTGTTTCAGAGCAATCAAAGATGGGAATACCGCCTCGGACATCGCCCGCCGATCCACCGACTCCATCGCGCGCCCGAAGGCGGATGAGATTTGCAGCAGGTTTGCCATGCGATTGATGTCGGCGCTGCTGTTCGCGCCCGCCGCATGGAACAGCGCCGGATTGAAGAACACCGCGTCCCCCTTTTCCAATGGCAACTGGATACAGCTGTCTTCGAAATGCGCCCGGTGTGCTTCATCGTGGAACGCCAGATAGCCCGGCGGGTAGAGCTGCGAGAACGGCAACAACTTGGTCGGCCCGCTTTCCACCGGCATGTCACAATGCGCAACCGCCCCTTGCAGGGTCAGCGAGGCCGTCACCAGATGAGCCTGTGCGGGATACCTGGCCGCGCTTTCGGCGCTTTGAAACCCAAGGTGATAATCCCGATGCGCCTGTTGCGCCTTGCCACCGGGACGCACCTGATTGATCTGAGCGGTCACCTGATAGTTCGGGCCAAGCCATGCTTCACATGCCGCCGCAATCGCCGTGTTCCCGAAATAGAGCACAAAGCCCTCGGGGTCGCGCAGGCATTGCTTTTGCAGCGCGTTCCACACCCGGTCATTCGCGCCCGAGGCGGCAAAATGATCGCCCTCACCGGCGCCACCCTGGCGTTCTTCTTCGATGATTTCACGAAACACATCCGTCGCCCGATCAATGATCGACGTGTCGGGATACGCCCCTTTCAGGGCGATCACACCGGCGGATTTGCCCAGCACCCGGCCCCATTCCGCCAGCAAGGTCCTGCGCGTATCAGGCCGTTCCAAACCGGGGCTCAGTGCCTGCATATCATAGACGGGCACGTTCTTTTCGACCGAGGCGGCAAAAGTCACCGTCTCGGCGGAAAGAGTCTGAGAGGTCAACACCTTGAATTCATCCAGATCACAGGATTCCCGGTCGAAATAGCCGACATATCCAAGGTCCTGTTGTACCATGACGTGCTCCTCTCTGATGGCTTCGGTGTTGCCCCGTTGTGGTGGTGATCTATGAGGTGATCTTCAGCCCGGCCTTGCCGCAGACCTCGACGATGTGGTCATAGCCCATTTTCGAGTACTCATAGGGCGGCGCCTTAACCGGGTCCTGCTCTGCCTCGACCACGATCCAGCCGTTGTAATCCATTGCTTTCAGTGCATTGGCCACGGCCTGAAAGTCTATGCAACCGTCACCCGGCACGGTGAACGCGCCCGCGATCACCGCATCCAGAAAACTGCGATTGTTCTCACGCGTGTCCTGTACGATTTCAGGGCGGATATTCTTGAAATGCACATGATGCACCCGATCGCCCCAACGGTTCAGCGTGGCCATCACATCGCCGCCACCAAACAGCAGATGGCCCGTATCGAAACACAGGCTCAATTCGGGGCCTGACCCCTCCATCAGCCAGTTCACCTCATCTTCACTTTCGATGATCGTGCCCATGTGATGGTGATAGGCCATGGGCATGCCCTGATCTGCCATCCACTTGGCAAGTTCGGTCAGCCTGCCCGCATAGGCCAGAACCTCGTCCCGCGACAATTTGGGGCGATCATTGACAGGCGTTCCGATCTGTCCCTGGACGGTATTGGAACATTCGGAATAGACGATGCACGGGCTGTTCAGCGCAACGAATTGTTCGACCTGTTCACGCACCACGGCGATCTCGGCGTGCAGGTCGTTGACCAGCGTGCTGCCCGAGCACCACCCCCCGCACAGCGCGATGTCATTTGCGTCCAGATAGGCCCGCAACCCTTCGGTGTCGGCGGGCATCCTCTGGCCTCGTTCGACACCTGTATAGCCGATCTCGCGCGCTTCTTTCAGCGCCTGCTCCATCGTGTAAGCTGCGGTCAGGTCCGGCAGGTCGTCATTCTGCCAGGCAATCGGAGAGATGCCGATCTTCACGCTCATTTCGTGTTTCTTTCCTTGATGGCTGCTTCATAGGCCGCGCGCTTTTCATTCACTTCGGGGCGGGTGCTGACCTCGGGCACCGCCACTTCCCACCAGGTTCCGCCATATTCGGTCGATGGGTAGGGATCGGTGTCGATCACCACGACATAGGGGCCTTTGACCTCATCGCGTTTGGCCAGCGCGTCTTCAAGTTCGGCAATCGAACTGACTTTGACCGAAGTCGCCCCCATCGCTGCCGCATGGGCGGCAAAATCGATGGCTGATTTTGTCTCGTGCACAGTGTGGTCGAGAAGGTTGTTGAACTCGGCCCCGCTTGTCCCCATTTGCAGACGGTTGATGCACCCAAACCCGCGGTTGTCCGTGACGACAACAGTGAACGAAATCCCCATCATCGCCGCCGTCGCCATTTCCGAGTTGGCCATCATATAAGTGCCGTCACCGGTAAAGCAGATCACGTCGCGGTCGGGCTGGGCCATCTTGATGCCCATGGCACCAGCGATCTCGTACCCCATGCAGCTGAAACCATATTCCATGTGATAGGCACCGGGGCGTGGTGCCTTCCAAAGCTTGTGCAGCTCACCCGGCATCGTGCCGGCAGCGCACATCGCAACAGTGTTTTCCTTGGCGGCCCGCTGCACGGCGCCGATCACCTGCATATCCGTTGGCAGCGCATTGCTGTCCGTCGGGGCATCCGTCAGCGCATCAACTTTGCCAAACCAATCAGATTTCAATGCCGCAGGTAGATCCGGCGCGCGATGGCCGCCCAGCGCTTCTCTGAGCTCATCCAGACCAACCCGAGCGTCGGCCTGCAACGGCATCGCTCCGTGCTTTTCGGCGTCATAGGCGGCAGTGTTCAAGCTGATCAACTCGCGCTCGGGGTTCGCGAACAAACCCCATGACCCGGTGGTGAAGTCCTGAAACCGGGTGCCGACGCCCAGCACAAGATCCGCCCTTGCGCAAATGTCGTTGGCAGGTTCGCCCCCGGTCACACCAACAGGACCAAGGTTGAGCGGATGATCCCAGGCCAATGCGGACTTGCCGGCCTGTGTCTCGGCCACGGGGACATTGTGTGCCTCGGCAAAACGCTGCAACGTGGCGGTTGCGTCCGAATAATGCACACCTCCGCCGGCAACGATAACGGGACGCTTGGCGGCCTTGATCGCGGCAACGGCGCGCGCCAGTTCCCCCTCATCCGGGCGAATGCGGCGCTGATACCAGACGCGCGGCTCAAAGAAGCTTTCGGGATAGTCATATGCTTCGGCCTGCACATCCTGACAAAAGGCCAGCGTCGCCGGGCCGCAATCCGCCGGGTCCGTCATCGTGCGGAAGGCACGCGGCAGAGCCGTCAGCAGATGTTCCGGGCGGGTGATGCGGTCGAAATACCGGCTGACCGGTCTGAAACAATCATTCGCACTGATGGTTCCATCCGAGAACACTTCGGGTTGCTGCAAAACCGGATCGGGGCCGCGCGTCGCAAATACATCGCCAGGCAGCAACAAAACAGGCAGACGGTTCACGTGGGCCAGAGCAGCGGCCGTGACCATGTTGGTAGCCCCCGGTCCGATCGACGATGTCACCGCCATGGCGCGCCGCCGGCCCAACTGCTTGGCATAAGCAATCGCACTGTGTGCCATGGTCTGTTCGTTGTGACCGCGATAGGTGGGAAGACTGTCTTTCACCCCATGCAGCGCCTCGCCCAGACCTGCCACGTTGCCATGGCCGAAGATCGCCCACACACCTGCGATGAACGGCTCTCCGGCCTCGTTCATCTGCGCCCCGAGATAGCGCACCAGAGCCTGCGCCGCGGTCAATCGGACTGTTTTGCTCATCATGATCCCTTTCAACTCGGAGCCGCCATCGGCGGTCCGCGGGTTTTCTCATTTGCGAAGGTGTCAGGCCTTTTGCCAGAGCCTGAAATCAGAGTGGCGTCAGGTGCCACCGCCCGATGGATGCCCCCTTGGGGGCATCCGAGTGTTTTGCTTTAGACAGTACCGCCCAGCGATCCCTCAAGCTCGGCCATTTCCTGACCGCCGGCCATCAGGTCCTGCAACTCTTCGGGTGTGATTTCACCGCGTTTGGCAGTGCCCAGAGTTTTGCCGCGGTTCAGTACGGTAAAACGATCACCCACCGCCAGCGCATGGCGCACGTTGTGGCTGATGAAAACCACGCCGACACCCTGGCTGCGCACCCGGTCGATCGTGGCAAGAACATTCGACGTCTGACGCACACCAAGCGCCGAGGTCGGTTCGTCGAGGATCAGGATCTTGGCGCCGAAATACACCGCCCGCGCGATGGCCACCGTCTGACGTTCGCCGCCGGACAACGTCCCAACCGCCTGATCCGGTGCGCGCAGATTGATGCCCATCTTGCGCATCTCTTCCATGCAGACTTCGTTTGCATGATCCACATCGAACCGCTTGAGCAACCCTTTGCCCTTGGTGGGTTCGCGCCCCATGAAGAAATTGCGCGTCACGCTCATCAGCGGGATCATCGCAAGATCCTGAAACACGGTCGCGATGCCCGCTTCCATCGCGTCGCGCGGCGTGTCGAAATGCAGCGGCTGACCTTCGAACAGAATCTCGCCCTTGGTGGGTTTGTGTACCCCGGACATGGTCTTGATGAAGGTGGACTTACCCGCGCCGTTGTCGCCCAGCAGGCAATGGCATTCCCCGGGCTTGACGTCAAAGCTGACGCCAGCAAGTGCGATGATATTGCCAAAGTGCTTTTCGATGTCTTTCATCTGAACGATGGGCGCCTGGTCATCGACGGCATCGCCATGGTGGAACTTGGTGTCTTCGGTCATATCAGCGCTCCCCGGTTACGCGCTTGCGGATCGCGTTGTTGAACAGAACGGCAATCAACAGCATGGCACCCAGGAAGACCTGGAACCAATCCTGATCAAAGTCGGTATAGGTCAGTCCGATGACGACCATTCCAAAGATGATCGAGCCGAAGAAAGCCCCGATGGCCGAGCCGTATCCGCCGGTCAGCAGACAGCCGCCGATCACCGCGGCGATGATCGCCTCGAATTCTTTCTGGAACCCCCTCCGCGCATCGGTCGAGCCTGCGTCCATGACGGTAATGATCGCCACAAGGGCGGCACAGCACGCCGTCAGCATGAACAGTGAAACCTTGACGCGGTTCACCGGTACACCCGAATTGGATGCAGCCGTGCTGTCACCACCCGAGGCGAAAATCCAGTTCCCCACCGGGGTACGCAGCAGCACGTAGGTCGCCGCCAGTGTAATGACGATGAACCACAGGATTTCGACCGGAATACCCGGGACCTTGGGCGCGCCGCTTTTGAATGTATCGATCATGCCGTTGGCGGCCAGCCATGCGAACAGGCTACCGAATGCTTCGCCCGAAAAGAAGGGGGCCAGCCAGTCGTTTTCGACCGCGTCGCGCACGCCGCGCAGCTGGGTCGAACCGCCTGTCGCCATTTTAAGACCCACCAGTGACAGGCCACGAAGGATGAACAGAAACGCCAGGGTTACAATGAACGAAGGCAGGCCAGAACGGATCACGATATTGCCGTTAATCGCACCGACACAGGCCGCAAATACGAATGTCATCGGGATGGCAAAGATCAGCGGCAATTGCCAGGTCACGACGCAGACGCCGAAAAACAGCCCCGAGAACGCGACCATCGATCCGATCGACAGGTCGAACTCTCCACCGATCATCAGTAGTGCCGCACCGATCGCCAGGATACCCAACTGTGCCGCGGGGGTCATGAAGTTCATGACACCGGCCAGAGTGAACATCGATTCATCTGCGGTAATCGCAAAGAACACGAATACCAGAACCGCACCTGCAATGGCGCCCAGCTCGGGTCTTTTCATCAGTTTGGTCAAGAATGGTTCTTTCTTGACCCTTTCGTCCGACAGGACGGGCGCTGATTCACTCATGGTTTCCTCCCAATTCGGTGAGACCGGCGCGTTGGCGCCGATCCTGTTGTTTGTCGGATGGCGCCAAAATCAGCGGATACCCTGCGCGGACAGTTCGATGACCTGTGCGGCCTTGTCCTGAGTGATCAGGTTCGGACCCGAAGGCACGTCGCCGCCCGGCATCAGGCCGTATTTGGCGTGCAGACCCATGAAGTTCACCGACAGGTAGCCCTGAAGATACTGCTGCTGGTCAATGGCAAAGGCCGCGTCACCATCCACGATTGACTGGAGGAAGTTGGCCGACAGGTCGAACGAGGCAACATTCAAATCCCGCCCCGAGGCTTTGGCTGCGGCGACCGAAGGCTCGCCGGCCGAGCTTGCGCCCAGCGCCATAACGGTATCGACGCTTTCGTCAGCGGCCAGCGCGGCGGCAACTTTGGACTCGATCTCGGACGGATCGTTCGAGGTCGGCAGAACGGTTACTTTTCCGCCGAACCCCTCGGTGAAGCCTTCACAGCGCAGGTCAAGTGATACGTTGCCAACCTCGTGGTTGACACAGATCGCATTCGTTCCACCCATCGAGGCCAGCTCTTCACCAGCCGCCTTTCCCGCATCATATTCGTCCTGACCCACATGCAGCAGAGCGCCCAGTTCCTTGGCCACTTCCGCACCCGAGTTGATCGAGATCACCGGGATACCGGCGGCAACCGCACGTTCGATCGAGGGGCCAAGCGCATCGGCATCCGGGATCGAGACGATCAGCCCGTCAGGCTCCTGGTTCACGGCTGCGTCGATCAGCTGCGACATGGCAACCATGTCAAAGGTCTCAGGTGCACGATATTCCACGTTGACACCGACATCTTTTCCGGCCTGCTCAACACCGTTCTTCACAACGTTCCAGAATGCGTCATTGGCCTGGCCATGCGACACGACCACGATTTCCTGCGCAAGTGCAGGTGTGGCCAAGGCCAGTGCCCCCGCAGCAAGCGCGCCTTTAACGAATTTCTTCATTTCAGTTTCCTCCCAATGGTTCAGTCTGATCTTCTGTCGGGGTACCAGCCCCGATCATCCGGCTGTGCCGAATCTCAGTGGCTGCGGCGCTGGGCCGAGCTGCCGTTAGTTTGAAGTATTTCAATCATTTTGCAACCGGTTTCAAAATTTCTTCCATCCGTACCGGTTTTCCTGCCCGCGCCGACAGGGTTGCGGCCTCGGCCATCGCCAGCGCTGCAACACCGTCCTTCAGCGTGACCGGAACTTCGGACCCACTTTCAACAGCGTCGACAAATGCGGCCCATTCCACGCGGTATGCAGGCATGTAGCGTTCCAGGAAGAAATAGGTCGGCTTGGCACCCACGACACCGTCCGCCGTTGACTTGACGACAGTGTTTTCCAGCATGTTCTGAGCCTGTAGCAACCCCTGGGAGCCCAGCAGTTCGACCCGCTGGTCATAGCCATAGGCCGCGCGCCGCGAATTCTTGATGACCGCGATGCGGCCATCCGCGTAAGTCATTGTAACTGCCGCTGTATCCACATCCCCCGCGGCGCCAATTTCGGCATCCACAAGCGAAGACCCAACCGCCGAGATTGTTTCGGGAACGTCCCCCATCAGGAAGTTCGCCATGTCAAAATCATGAATCATCATGTCCCGAAACAAACCGCCAGACACCTTTACGTAGCTGACCGGTGGCGGCGCCGGGTCAAACGATGTGATCGACAAGAGCTCTGCCTTACCGATGTCACCCGCATCCAAACCCGCCTTCAAGGTCGCAAAATTGGGATCAAATCGCCGATTGAACCCTATCATGACCGGCTTGCCGCGTTCCGAGACCGAATTCAGACATTCCGTGGCGCGCTTCAGGTCCAAATCAACGGGCTTTTCACACAGGACGGCTTTCCCTGCGCCTGTCGCTGCTTCAATCAGGTCAGAATGCGTATCTGTTGGAGTTGCAATCAGAACCGCGCCGATTTCCGGATCCGCAATGATCTCTTCGGAACTGCGCGCCGCGGCCCCATGATCGCTGGCAAGGCTGGCCGCGGCCTCGGGCAAGGCATCGGAAACAGCAACGAGTTTGCTGCCCCGATGCGATGCAATCGCCTGCGCATGAACACGCCCGATGCGCCCGGCACCCAACAATCCGACGTTCAACATACAGATCTCCCGAATCTTGTTGTTGCGCGCAACAATGATTCTATTTGCAACCGGTTGCAATATCTTTTTCACAACCTTGGCGCTTTTACGGCTCAGGCCCCAAATCATCCTGAAGAATTCGCGTTATGACCCCGGATCCCGATCCGCCAGCTGCAACTCACACGCTGAAATCCGCGCATTGGCCGTCCTACGGGAATCCCCCAATTTCGGAACATGGTGAATCAGGTTAATGTTTGGTTAAGGAACACACACTACCACTCTGTGACCCCTTAGAAGGGCTGGCATGACCCCCTCGTCCAGCCCTTCATACCTCACCCAACAACCGCGAAGAAACAGCTCGCATTGCGGCCTGACGTGTTCATCGAAATCTGACGTTCGACATCCAAAGTCTGTTCCTAAAAGATTTCAACCCATTGTAATAAAACGATAATATCTTCGGCGCGACATTCCCTTTTCCGGCCCCGCGACATCTAAATTCCGTCTTACGACATTCCCAAACCGTTCGTTTTCTTCGATTTTCTCAAGAAAAAAGCCGCTCATCTCTGAGCGGCTTGAATATCTTTGATCCTGGCGGGTTATCTCTGCCGAGGTTTCCTGCGGGTCTGCCTTGATTCTTTGATGTGCCTGTCCATCGCAATCGTCGTATCAATGCTTCGCCAATCACGACTGAGGAAGGGATTAAGTGCATCATCGCAGTTCATCCTTTCGTAATAGCTTTTCGCAAAGTGTTCGAAGGAAATGGTTTTTGGCTTCGACATCCCGGCGCTGCTGATCGCAGAAATCAAGATTTCGATGGCAATGCCAAACCGCTGTGCGGATGCGTGCATCAGAATCCGAATGAACTCATCCTCATCCAACAGACCATCATCGAGTACTCCAGCCTTCTTCAGCAACTCCTTGCCCGCTGTCTTCAGAGCAACTCCTTCTTCGCTGAACTCCATGGGCAGAACTTCGATTGGCTCAAGCCGCCTCAAAAACGTGTCGTTGTCATTGATAATGGCCTTTGCCTCCATGGTTCCGGTGACGATCAAGCTAACTGGCCAATCATCGTCCTGCATCAAATTCCGAAAGTTCGACGTGATCTGCTTCATGGTGTTGTTGGTCGTGTACCGACCGCTGTCCTGTACCTCATCGAGGTGAAGGGCGGCGACGTCCCGATCTTTCAATCGACTGCGCACAAGGCCGATCAGATAATCTGGGTTGCGCCTAGATGTAGGTGAGATGGGATAGCCCAATTGGCGCAAGATCAGTTCGCAGATTTCTTTCACGGTTGCCCGGCTCGGAATAGTCACACTCCAAAAGTTCGAGCCGAATTCTAGCCCACCGGTTTTAGCTACCAATTGCCTAAAGTCTGCGGAAATCTGCTCGACCATTCGTGTCTTGCCAATGCCGGGCGGGCCAATCAACGCGGCGCCTTGAACTTCCCTGATACCGTTGCGGATGAACTCATCACGCTCCAACAGAACTTTGAAAACGCGCGCCCTAAAGTCCTCGAAAACCTTAGTTTCAAAGTAAGGTTTCTTTAGGCTAACGCTTAGCTGAGCCTGTTTTTTCTGTTTCTCAAAGGTCGCGATCATAGCATCCGACGTCATGGTAGGAGCTCCTCTTTCATCTGCTTAACGAGAGAATTTCTTGCTGGTCCGGAATCGGTCGAGACTACCGGGCTCGTCCGGGAGAACCACCGAGTTGACCCCGTGTTCGTCCTCTACGTCTGCGTCCTGCGTGACCTCGGCTTCATCAGCGACATCACTGGCATCCATCTCGAAACCGCCGTAAATGGGATCGTCATATTCATCCCGTCCGACGAAAGGTTCCTCATTCGAGCCCTTTCCGAAAGACAACTCGAGGCTCGCACGATCCAATTCGGTTTGGGTGTAGCCAGTCATTCCCATGTCGTTGCCACGCATAATCTTGCCGACGAGTCCCGCGCGAAGCCGCTGTGCTTCGTCACGAGCGCCACTGCGACGTTGGCCGTCCAGAGCCGCCTCGGCTCGCCTCAGCTGGCGTTCTTCCTGCCACTGCCGAAGGGTCTTGCCGCGCAATGAACTGTCCAATGCAGGAACGGAAATCGTATCACCATGACCCACTACGGAAATGGCACCCATGTCCATCGGATCGACGATGATTTCCACCGTTCCATCTGGAGCGGCGACCCGATCTGCTACCCGTGTTTTCCGATCGTTCCGAATAAATTCGTTGAGGTAAGTCGTACCGGCGTAGCGAATGCCTTCGTGCGTTACCCTTGCAGTGGTCGAGAACCCACAAGCTTCACGAAGGTCCTGCGGGCCTGGGATCTGCATTGGATCATAAGCGATATCCTGGATCAGTTCTTCCCAAGCCGTCGCAGGCGTTTTCCCATTCAGTCCCCGGTGCGGCGTGTTGTGGTATTCGGCGATAAAGATGACGAAGAGCAGGTCAAGCTCATCATCCGTAACGCACGCCTCTTCGTGCGGTTTTCGATCGTTCAGTTTCGATGGCATGCTCGCAGTCCAACCCGGCAAGGTTCTGGCGAACTTCAATTCACAGGTCCGAAACCACCTTTCGATATGACCACGCAGGTTTGCCACCCCGGCGGTTGTGTTCATGAACGAACTATGGAGCCGCTTTACCGCCGCAGAAAACTCAGCGCCGCCGAAAGGATGCTTGCCGAATTCAGAGCCTGAATCCGTCGAGACGAGCTGGATCGGACAGACATGGTTCCAGTCCGAGTCTGTAATGCCCGCGTTCCGAAACAAGTATGTCTTGTCCATAAAGCAAGACCGGAGAGCTTCGAGTGCCGCCTTCTGGTTTGGGCTCCGACAAATTGAGTATCCCAGGATAATCCTCGACGCGACGTCGATCGCGACGACCACCCAGCGGCGCACGCGCTTCACTTTCGCGCGCTCCTCTTCTGTCATCCTTTGATACTCGGCCCGGGTCACATCAAGGGTGACGACATGGAAACACCAAGCATCGAATTGGACATTCTCACCAACCGTACTGATGGACATGCCAGCCTCAGACATGCCGAATTTCCGAATAGCTGCTGCGAGGCCCTCTCGCTGCAGAACAACTGTGAACGGGTCGAGATATTCGTCGATGTAGCGCTCATACGTTCTCACGCTTTTCATAGGAATCAGCTTGAGAGGGCCCTGCTTGGCCCGGCGCGCGTTTTCCTCAGCCACTTCTTTGACGGCACGCTGTGCAATTTCCCGTTTTGAAGACCTGCCAACCGGGCGGCTATCCTCGGAACCAGGTCCACCACGCGCGTAGTCGCGCAGGATATTCATGACGAAATTGAAATCATCATTCGCAAAAACTGGCTTTTGAGCGGAGACGCGCTTCGTATTAAACACATTGGGGTAGCAGTCGGCATTCTCATATTTTCTAAGATAACCCAGCAATGTATCGCTGCAGGGAAGCGGGTGCAGCGACTGAGATGAATTCGCCTTCTCGGTTCCATATTTTACGCGAGCTTGAAATTGCCGATAATCTGCATCGATCTTTGAAGTGAAAATACCGACACCCTCGCGCGTAAGCGTCATGCCTAACCGACGATAGTGCGCCATGCGTTCTGCGAGAAAGACCTTACGACCAATGGCCTCCCGTTGCTTTTTTCCAGCCAGATAAAGCTCTTTGCGGCCCTGCATCCGACGATCTTCAACACGCTTCAGACTATAGTATCCGCGGTCGATCACGAGCCGTTCAGCTTCGATCAATGAGGTGATCTCGTCCGGGCAGAAGGTCCTGATCTGCGCATCGGAGTCCGCGTATACCGCAAGGACGTAGTGCGTGATCTCTTTCGTCTGGGGGTCAACTTTCGGAGTTACCTTCCAGACATCAGAGCCCTCGAAAGTAACACGGTCAGAACTAGTCAGGTTCTTGAACAGGGTCATGCCGCACTCCGGCAACGGGTTTCTGGGCAAAACGGATCCAAGATGTTTTTTGTGATCTCGCCATCACCGATGAGGCGAACCGCCGCGCGGTAACCCTTGGCACCTAACATTGAGCGATCGATCAACCCGCCGAAGCTGAAGACACCGCCGAGATCGTTTGCCGCCTCCAATACGATGCGGTCAGATTCCGGGTCCCATCCACGCCGAGCTTTGTGAATTTCCGCGGCACATTTCCGATAAACAGGGTGAAACGCGTAGCGCGAGCCCAGATTGAACCGATCGGCAACCTGACGGCTGCACTGACCTGCGATGTTTGCGATCTCTTCGATGTAAGACTTTCGGCGGGCTTTCGTGTCATACTTGACCGAGAACAACACCTCGTTCATGTCTTTCAGCAGCAGATGGGCATCGACCTTGGTATAGGTCGGTTTGCCGTTACCACCGACAAAATCAACGCGAGTCAGCTGTTCCTTGAAGTTGACAACATCGCTGTGCGCAGCGAGGTTTTGGTAGACAGCGGCTTCTTCATAAGACGCGCACCAAAATTCCTGCAAAACCGCCCGGCGGTTGAGCCGCGTCACAAACGACAGCTTGCACGAACTGCTGGATTTGCCGAGTTCCATCTTCATCAGGTGGGAATTTTCAACGCGAAACGGGGCGTCAGGATCCGCCAGAGGCGGCGGCCCGAACGTCGAGTTGGCATAGGCATGGTGATCTGCTTCGTGGCGATCGTTTGACATAAATTCTCCGTTCGCATTTCAACGGGAAATGCGCTTCTGTCTTTTGTGAGGGGGGTAGGCCGGTTTTTTGGGGGGTCCGGAAACCTGCACATATCGAAAGAGCGTGCGGCGCCCGCTTTCCCTGAAAGACGCCACGGAAAGCGCAACCATCCACGTAAGAAGCCGGAAAGCCGTTGTCTAAAGCAGGTACTTCAGATACCGTCGATAAGCAGACTAGGCTGGTTTTCCAGTCGCAGGGGTTTGATCGTGCCAGCGATCAGCCCCTTTTCTCATTTCTCTCTTGTCTCCATTCATATCCTTTCGGTTTCACCTCTGGAATTCAGGGGCGATCTTCTGTGTGAGACGAACGTAAACACTCCGTCCAAATCGAGTCCAGAAAAAATATATCGCAATAACAATTGCTTACTGCGAATTTCTCGGGGCCAACTCTTTTCGCTCAGGTTTCAAAGAGCGGCTTGAAATCCGCCCTCGGTCAGTTCTCCTTCATGGTTCTGAGGTTTTTGTTCCTCCTTCTAAAATTCAACTAGGAGGAAAAATTTCACCTTTATACCGCCTGGCGAATTTTTCTGAGAAGAAAATGTCCCTTTTGAGAAGCAGCTGTCTATACCGGCTTCTTCTTCATTTGCTGGCGGCACCACATCAGGTGCTCGTGTGACCACGGCACCAAATCTGGTGGCAGTCGGACTGGCTCGACGCAAATGCAGTTGGATATCAGTCCAGGCGTGGTCGCGGTGAGATCGTTCACCAGATCCTTGCGGCGCGCATGAGCGACCTTGTAAGACAACCCGATGCGATCTTTCAGCTGATGCGATGTGAGCAAATCTGCAGCTCGGCCTCGCGCGTGACAGGTGATGATGTACTCAGCCGCCAATAGCCACTTGCGGATCGGCAGGTTGCTTCCATGAAGGATAGTTCCGGTTTTCGCAGAGAACTGGAGCCTGCACTTTTGGCAGTGAAATTTTTTTCGCGCCTCAAAATGCAAGATGGCCGCCGATCCACATCGCAAACACATCACGCCCGACGGCCATCTGACCTCCAAAACTCGACTCACTGCGGCGTCATTCGTAGGGAACCGCGTCGCTACGCCCTCGGGCGGCAACGCAAAATGGAACTGGCACCAGCGAATACGATCACGGTCGTCGGACGAAATTGGTTTACTCATTGATTGTTCGCAGATGCCATCGCATGCCAAATAGTTGAGTCTTTACATGCCCTGCAAAAAAGAACAAAGCCCATTCAATGCGACAGCTCTCGTTAAAACCGGCGCCAGTTCACCGAGAAACCCTGCCTTCGTATGTATCTCGAATGGCGGCGATGAACCGTGTCGATTTGAAGAACTTCTGCGTCGACATGGGTTTTTCCATGAAGAAGCTCCTCAACTTGGACCCTGAGGCCTTGCATATCATCGCTGAAATAGCCGCGTAGGACGATCACGCGCTTGCTGCGCTTGTCAGCTGGACGGGCGAGAAGTCCGGCGATGTAAGGATGATCTTCCGCGACGAAAAATTCGTATCCCGCGCGCTCAAGAATCCCTTGGTCCGAGGCTGCCCAGTTTGCCTTCGAGATGACGCAAATGCAAATCCGAGCAGACCCCTGGAAGCTATGGCAATAAGGGGGGATTGGCAGTTTCGCGAAGTATCGGCCTGCGTTCGACACCAACATGCGCTGATCCCACTTTGGAGGCGCCAAACACCGACAGAACGCTTTGATATCAGCACCCGGCTTTCGGAAATCCTGGAGGACCTGCTCAAAGGCAATCTTGAACAAGGGCGATCATCTCCCAGTGCATACGATCTATGGCTTGATCAGCGACTTGAAAGTGGACGTGATGACACTTGGTTGGCGGGACAAACTCTCTACGCTGCTACGACCTTCTGCCGGCTTCTTGGTTCGGAACTATTGCGGCTTCCTGAGTATCCAGATGTTCATGTTGCCGCCCGTCTGAGAGCTGCACAGAAAGTCGGGTTTGAAATTGCAACGGGCGGCAGGGATGCAATCGACAACGCATTGGACAAACTTGCGGCTCTTGCCCCACTCGCGGGTGATTTGCCCAACAAGGCTTTTGGCGCGCTTTTTGGAGGCCTTGCACGCGCTCACCTCAATGAGGATGCGTTTGATGACTTCAGACGAATCCTGTGGGAACGGATCATCCTGATCTGGCCAGTCGCAGCCGATCAGGAGATCCTGGGCCGCACTCTTCCTGATCGGCGCCTGCATTCGCTAACCTCAGCAGCAAAGGAAACGGGTGTGGGCGAACCTCTTTTGGATCAGTTCCTCGTTGAGGCAGGGGCTTACGACAAGGCAGACGGAAGGCCGGCGGCGCGCAAGACATTCGACGCGCTTCAGCATGCGTCCTTGCTCGCCGAGATCCCAACGCTCGTTGGTTCTGACGAAATAAGAAACGCGATGGGGGCGACCAAGTCTCAGTTCAGGTCACTGGTTGAGGACCGGGTTCTAGTTCCCAGAACAAATATACCGAAAGTAAAATCGCCTTGGCGACTGCAAGATGGTACCGATCTAATGAGGGAACTGAACGCATTGGTGATTGGTGTCGTCGAAGACCAGGACCAGTGGGAGTTAGTACAACAGGCGAACGCGAGGACCGGATTGGGCGTTGGCCGCATAGTCCACGCAATTCGGGATGGACGCCTGCGGGTCGCTCGATGGCATGGTCTTGATGGATACAGGGCGCTATGCGTGTCCAAGGTTGAGATAGACCAGTTCGCGGTGGATAGCGGGGCGCAGACCGAAGCTCACTCCAAGCTTCCGACGGAGGTCGTCTCCACCGCCGCGGCGTTCGGGCGTTCCGTGGGAATGAGAGAAGGTCAAGCCTTTCAGAGGCTGGTGCATGCGGGGCATACCCCGGCGAGCCATGAAACGATCTCCCGCAATGGAACCAAGCGTTTCTACGTGACCGAAGATGATATCGCCGCATTTCACCAACGATTCTTCACGCAAAAAACCCTGGCTGATGAATACAATGGTTTCTGGAGAACGCTGGTGGCGCAGTTACAGGCCGGGGGTGTTGAGCCATTCACTTCTGACGGCGAAACCTTCGGGCATCTGTTCTTGCGCGCCGACGTGGAGCGTTTTTTTGAGAAGCCGGTGGCCGACTGCAAAAGTTTGGGCTGGGCAAACAAGTCCTTTCCCAACGAATGAAGGAAACGAATTCGGTGTCCCGATCACACTCTGGCGGCGCGTTCCAGGGCTCAGGCCGATTTGCACTGATTGGACGGACGGGTGCAGGCGAAACAATCGCCGCTCGCTGCGCGGCCCAAGAACCTGTGATTCTCGCTGCCTTTGACTGGCCGGGCGGCTGCGATAGGCCCGAAAACCTCGTTCGCTGACATCCAGGACCTGGCAAAGACGTTGGTCGGGAAATCGCGGCCATGCTTTTTCCCTCTCGTCGAAACTGCGTTTCGACTGCCGGGCAGTGGATGAACCTAAACCTCATGGCTTTTGGCTCGCGAAGAAGGCCATGGCCTTTTTCAAGATGCCCCTTTCCTCCTTGAGAATGCGGTTCTCACGAAGAGGTCGCTCGTTCTTACGGGCAAGATACAATTCCTTGTCCGACACCACATCAGTGTTGCGATGCGCCGTCACCCATTTGTTCAGCCTCGACAAGCCAACGCCCAAATCCGATGCGCCCGGTCTGCGCGTCAGACCGCTCGTCAGCGCGATCCGCACTGCATCAGCACGGAATTCGTCCGTTCGTTTCGATCACATAGTTCATCTCCTTTGTTGCAATAAATGCTATCGAAGGAGCGGCATCAAACCGTGACAGGTCTAGCCCCCAGGTTCAACAGTCAAGGTTACTCTGCCGCGATCGCCTTCTCTTGCCGTCTCTCGACGTCTTCGATCAGCAGCGTGCGGGTTGGAAACGGAATATTGATATCGGCGTCGTCCAGCGCCTCTTTGACTTTGCGCTTCATGTCTGCCTGGTACTGGAAGTAGTCCGAAGTCTTGCACCAAACGCGGACAAGAAAATCGACGCTGCTGCTGCCAAGGTTGTTCACCTGGATGAACGGTTCGGGATCTGCCTGCGAACGGGCGTCCGACATGATCGTCTCGCGAATGACGCGCTCGGCCTCCGCCAAGTTGACGCCGTATCCAACGCCGAACGTCCACTCGGCACGACGGGTCTCGTAGACGGAATAGTTCTTGATGGTGTTTCCCCACACCTCGGCGTTGGGAACGATAACCTTGACGTTTCCCATATCTGCAATTTCGGTGTAGTTCAGAGTGATGTCTTTAACGGTTCCGAGCACGCCATTCACGTCGACGAAATCGCCGATCTTGAGCGGCCTGAACAGGATGATCATCACGCCGGCTGCAACGTTGGACAATGTGCCTTGCAACGCAAGACCAATGGCCAAACCGGCGGCACCGATCAGCGCAATGATCGACGTCGTCTGCACCCCGAACGTGTTCAGAATGAACAGCCCGGTAAACGCCAGGATCGTATAGCGCGCCAGATTGCCAAGAAAGTTGAACAACGTATCGTCCAGGCGTTCCGATTTTTTACCGACGCCCCGGATCTTCCGGCTGACATATCTTGAAATCACAAGCCCGAGAACCAGTAGGATCAGCGCGGCGATCGTGTTCGCGACGAGGCCAAGAAGGGCCTCGAGCGTCAACAAGTCGCTCAGCGATTTCCCGTCATACAGCTCGGTATTCAGAACTTGCGACAGTTCGACCCAAACGGTGTTCGTCACGGTCTCTGCGGTTTGTGCAATCTCGTTTTCCATGGTGTTCCTCTTCGTGTCTCATCGCCTGAGTTTTCGTGTCTTGCAGCGCAGCCCTGCCGCGTCAGACCTCGATCACGGCGCTAGAGGCAAAGAACATGGCCTGGCTGACGGCCGATTTGACCTGTTCTTCGGTGTAGGGTTTGGAAATCAAAAAGGCCGGTTCGGGCCCTTTGCCCGTCAGAAGGCGCTCGGGGAATGCGGTAATGAAAATGACGGGACAATCGCCGTGCTGGGCAATGATGCGGTTCACTGCATCGATTCCACTGGATTTGTCCGCCAGTTGGATGTCCGACAGGATCAGGTCGAACGGCTCGCGCTCGGCCAGTTCGATGGCGGCCGTCTCGGTGCGTGCGACCCCGGTGACCCGGTGGCCCAGGTCGGACACCATCGTTTCAAGATCCATCGCGATGATTGCTTCGTCTTCGATGATCAAAATGCGCCCAGAAGTGTGGCGGGCCATTTCCTCGTAGGCGATATCGATTAGCTTCTGAGCCTCGGCGGGTTCTATCTGCATGATTGCGGCGATATCGCTGACCGAGAACTCTTCGACCGTGCGCAGCAGCAAGGCCTCGCGCGTGTTCGGCGTCAGGCGTGCCAGCTGGGCGTGAGCGCGCGATTGGATGTCAGAACTGCCGCCATCAGCGTCAACAGGCATTCCCGATGTTGACCAGATGCTGTGAAACACACGAAACAGCGCGACCCGCGGCGCGAGATCGGCATCGAACTGGGCGGGATCTGCAAGGATCGCTTCAAGCGATGCAGCGGCGTAGGCGTCGCCACTGTCCTGTGAGCCGGTGAGGGCACGGGCATAACGGCGCAGAAACGGCAAGAGCGGGCCAATTTGATCTGCGACGGAAACTCCGGTCAGCTCGGTCATCTATGTTTTCCTCATTTTTTTCTCTAAACTCGGGAACCAAACGCATACTGGGGCGTTATGGTTCCAGCAAAAGTAAAAATTTTTGATGATGCCATGACAAAACCACAGCCAAGCCGAAGCCATCGGCAAGAAATAGAGCAAAGGATCGACGAAAACCTCAAGCGGGCTTTCGATGAGGTAGCCAACGAACCGGTTCCGGATCGGTTCGTCGATCTTCTTGAAAAACTTCGCAATCAGACCAGTGTCCCCAAAAGCGGTGACACGGGAGGCTCGGATGGTTGATTCCCGAGAAGAGCTTGTCGAACATATTGGCGCGATGCGTGCCTTTGCGATCAGCCTGTGCCGAAACGGGGCCACGGCCGATGACATCGTACAGGACGCATTGATAAAGGCATGGAGCAATATCGACTCGTTTCAGGAAGGCACCAACATGCGAGCCTGGTTGTTCACCATCGTCCGGAACACCTATTTTTCGCTGCACCGCAAGCGCAAGCGCGAGGTCGAGGATGTGGATGGCGCGATGGCCGAAAGCCTGTCGCAAAAGCCCGACCATGACGGACGGCTGGCGTTGAAGGATTTTGCTGTTGCATTTGACCAACTGACGGATGAACAGCGCGAAGCATTGGTGCTGGTCGGTGCACAGGGATTTTCCTATGAGGAAGCAGCCGAGATGTGCGGCGTCGCTCTTGGTACGATCAAAAGCCGGGTGAACCGGGCCCGCGCGCAACTGGCCGAACTGATGGATTTGGAAGATGACGAACCCATCGAATTGACCGATGCGGTGACGGTGGCGATCGTTCAGACGCAACCGGCGGCCTGACGATCGATGGATGCGAAACCGCGCAGCCTTACCGTCTATCTTGCCGCGCTGGTCACCTTGGCGCTTTTGCCTTTGGGGCTGATTGCGGTATTGCAGACACGCGCTGTGATTACCGAAGCCGACGAAAGATCTCGGGCCTCGGTTTTGGCGCGCACGATCGAAGCTGCCACCCGGGAACGGGAGCTTCTGCAAAAAGCTGTTGGTGCCAGTTCGGGACTTACCGCCGCGCTTTCGGCTGGAGGTATGGACAAAGCCGCTTGCTCGGACCTTATGCGCCGGTTCGTCGAACGCCAGCCCGAGTTTGTATTTGCCGGGTTTATCCAGCCGAACGGTGTTATGGCTTGCTCAACCGTCGAGAAAGACATCGATTTGTCGGACGCACCCGGTTTCGGGCAGATCTCGGAAAATCCGCAGCTTACTTTTTCTGTCAGTCGTGCCGGGGCGGCGACAGGGCAATCAGTGATCATCGTAACCCAGCCGGTCATGAACAAGACCGAGCTTATGGGGTTCGTCTCCATCTCGATACCTCATGCGCTGGCGCGCACGCCCTTGGACGTTGGCAACATTGGTAGTGACGTGGTCATCGCCCTGTTCGACGCGACCGGAGAAGTGCTGTCATCAAATGTAGGCTTGGATGAGGTCAAACCATTCCTACCGCCCGCGAAAGAAAACCTGTTGGTTCTGTCCAGTTCCGGCAAAACATTTTCGGCTAAAACGGCCGACGGAGAGGATCGGGTTTTTGCAGTTGCCAGCATCATTCCGGGCGAAGTCGCCGTGATTGGCAGTTGGCCACGCGAGGCGGCGCTGGCCTCTGTCGGTGCAGGCAGCACTGCCCTGACCATTGCTTTTCCGATCCTGATGTGGGTGACCGGTCTGGGAGTTGCCTTGTGGGGCCTGCATCGATTGGTGATCCGGCATCTCGACAGCTTGCGTTCGGCCGTGCGTCGTTTCGCGTTGGGCGAGCGCGACCCGATTGAAAGCCTTGCAGGCGCGCCGCAGGAGTTCCAGCAAATCCAGACTGCATTCAACCGCATGGTCTTGTTGATCCGCGAGGCTGAGGCGCAGCACGAACGCGATCTTGTCGAAAAAACGCTGTTGTTGCGCGAGGTGCACCATCGCGTCAAAAACAACCTGCAACTGATCGCTTCGATCATGAACATGCATTTGCGCAAGGCCGAAACCCCCGAGGCCCGGCGCTTGCTGGAACAGTTGCAGCGGCGGGTTCGCGGTCTGGCCATGGTGCACCAGACCCTGAACCAAAACTCGCAGATGACGACGATCAACACCGAGGCTCTGATCGGGCATTTGGTCGCCGAACTGGCGCATCGACCGCCAATTCTGGGTCAGGTGGTCGAGGTTGACTGCCGGATCGCGCCTGTCGAACTGGGGCAGGATCAGGCCGTCACGCTGTCGATGCTGGTGGCCGAGGCACTGACGAACGCGGTCAAATACGTAGGCGTTCCGCAGGACGGACCGCCGACAATTTCGGTGGAATTGACCCGACCCGACGAGAGCACCCTGCACCTGAAAATCTCCAACACGCGCGGGCAGTCGGACGACGGTGCGGATCTGTTCCACAGCGGCGGGATCGGTCAACGGCTGATGCAGGCCTTCCTCCGCCAATTGGACGGTTCCGAAACCATAACCGAGACGTCATCGCATTATGTGTATGAGGTAACGTTCGATATCGCCGAAGTAGAAGGCGATAGCGAACCTCAGACCATTGCGGATGAGAGAGGCGGTGATGCCCGTGCCGCAGCAGAATGACTTTGAGGTCCTGATTACGGCCGCGCATGCCTGGCCCGCCTTGGAAAAAGCGGTTCTTGAGGCCCGGCACCAGATCAAGGCAAGTTTTCGGATATTCGATTTCATGACACGGCTGCGCAGCGACGAGGCGCGCCAGATTGGGGAAACCTGGTTTGACCTGATCGAGCATGTCATTCGCAAGGGTGTAACGTTTCATTTGGTCATCAGCGATTTCGATCCGATCTTCGCGACCGAGTTGCACGAGCTGAGCTGGCGCACGAAACGGCAGGCGGTTGCGCTGGCGGAAATCCTGGGTCCAGAAATCGCCTCGCGCTTGACCGTTCGCGTGTCCATGCACCCCGCGCAGGCCGGCGCATTGCCTTGGGCCACGCTGTTGCCCGCGGTTCTGCGTAGAAAGGCGCAGCGAATGCAGGAGCTGTCCCGCGAACGACGCAAACGGCAGGCGGTACGGCTGGGGTCGGACACGCTGCCCCGGCTTCACACCGTGTCGCACCATCAGAAAGTCGCCGTGATCGACAATGAGATCTGCTACCTCGGCGGATTGGACTTGAACGAAAGGCGCTTTGACACACCGGATCACGATCGTCTGGCCAAAAACACCTGGTCAGACGTTCAATTGCTGGTCCGCGGACCCGAGGCCGCCGAGGCCGCACGCCATATCGACCGGTTCGAACATGAAATCGCAACCGGACAACCGGCCCCACAGGCAACCCACCTGCGCCGCACCCTGTCCAGCCCGCGCCGGTTTGCATTCTGGCGGCTGTCGCCAAAGACCATCGCGCATGAGATCGAGGATGAGCACATCGCCGCCTTTCAAGCCGCGCGGCAACTTCTGCACATCGAGACCCAGTATTTCAGATCAACCCGGCTAGCCGAGGCCTTGGCTGAGGCGGGCCATTCCAAGCAGGATCTGAAACTGGTACTTGTTTTACCAGCCTTGCCCGAGGAAGTGGCCTTTGGCGGGCATGACGGATTGGACGCGCAATTCGGGTTGGACCTTCAAGCCAAATGCCTGGAGATCATCCAGCAGGGGTTCCAAGACCGTGTATCGCTTTCGACCCCGGTCCAGCCGATTGCCGCCAGCGGGGCCGATGCCAGCGTCGAGGTTCTGAGCGGGTCTCCGATCATTCACGTTCACAACAAAGTTCTGGTGGTGGATGACCATCATGCTTTGGTCGGGTCCGCCAACCTGAACGGACGGTCTTTGCGGTGGGACACAGAAGTCGCCCTTCGGGTCACCGACCGGCAGCGGATCGCAGTTCTGCGGCAGGCCCTAGTGGACCATTGGTGGTTCTCGGATGATCTGAGCAAACCGATCGAGCCAGATGCCATGTTCGCGTGGTGGGGGCGAGAGGTACAGGCCAACGGCGTGCGGCGCCCCGAAGCGCGCAGCGGCTTCCTGGTTCCGCATGACGCCGACGTTGCGCGCGACATGCGGCAACCGCTTCCGGGGGTAACTGAAAACATCGTTTAGGTGGTCGCGACCGGGCTCATGACCTTGGGGTGCATCAATACGCCGAACCACAGCAGGATCGGCAGTGCGACGATGGCGCCGACCGGCCCCCACAGCCAAAGCCCAAAGATGATGGCAATGAACACGACCAACGGGTTCACCTGCAGACGTTGGCCGACGAAGGCGGGTGTTACGAATTGTGCTTCAGAAAGATTGATCGCCAGGAAAATCAGGGGGGGCAACAGGGCCGCGGCTCCACCGAACTGGGTTAAACCGGCGATCAGAAGGCCGGTCAGGATCATCAGCGGGCCGAGATACAGCACAAAATTCAGAAGGCCGGCGGCCACCCCCCAGATTACGGCGTCATTGATGCCGATCAGCCCCAAGGCCACAGCCGTAACAGTCCCAAGGCCGATATTGACTAACGTCACGGCAGCGAAATAGCGATAGACCGCGCGGTCAGCCAGATACAGCCGCTCCGTCAACGGGCCGGCTGCGGCATAGAGCTCGGTTCGGGTCAAAACGAAGAAGAACAGCGTACCGATGAAAATCAGGATCTTTGATCCAAAATTGGGCGCCAGCCACAAAGCATCCATCACCGACGGAAGGGCGGACTCCGTTTCCGCTGCCCCATCGGCGCCGACGGTTTCTTCGATCTCGCGTCCAAGCGTTTCGATACCCCGAATGAACTCGGACATCGCGGCGACCCAAGAGCGCAACTCGCGTTTGATTGCGGGCAACTGTTCGACCAGCGTGGACAGCAATGGTTCAAGCAGAAGGAACGCCGCGACGATGACGGTGCTGGTCACGAATAGCAGTGCCGAGGCAGATATCACTCGTGGGCAACCGACCTTCTCAAGCTTGTCGGCAAGCGGGGCGACCACGACCCCCAATACCAACGCAAAGGTGATCGGCGCGACGATCGACCGGGCCAGGTACAAAGCGGTGATGACGGCGATCCCGGTCAGGATCGCCATCATCGCACGCAAGGCTGATGCAGAGCTGAAAGCAGTGGGCATGGGCGCGCTTCACTGACTGCGCAAAGCGTGAGAGGCCCGATCAGCCGCCTCATCCAGCCGTACACTTGCCGCAGCATGCAGCTTGTCCAGTTCTTCGTTCAAAACCCTTTGGGCCTGTCGCATCAGCTGATCGCGCCGATGGCCCAGCAGCTCGTCCTCCTTGCGAGTGTTGGGCAGCAGAGCACCAGCCAGAATACCTACGCCCAGCGCCAATGCGCCGGCCGCCAGCGGCTGATCATGGACGAAGGTCTGCGAGGCCTTCGTCGCCTTCCGCGCACGCTTCTCGACCGCTTGCTGCGCACCGATTGCGGCCTTGCGCGCTTCGATCACACGGGCACGGGCCTGGGGTGAGAGCTTGTCCAGACCACGATCCAAGGCGGCGGACAGCACGCTGGCAGATTGGCTGTGTTCAGTCATTCCGGTCATCTCCTGTTTCATGCGGCTGTCGGCGTCGGCGACACGCCGATCAAAGCCGTCGAAGGCCTGCTGCGGAGGTACGGCCTGGCGCGGGGATTGGGTGCTTTTTGAGCCAGACCCTGGACCCGCAACCAAAAGGGCTGCTCCTGCACCGAGCAGAGCAAAGGCGGCCGGGTTTTTTTGAGCCGAGGACCAGAGTTGCGCACCGATCTGCCCGCCATAGGCTTCGAGCGTCGATTTCGCCTCGTCTGCCAGGCGCGGCGGTGCCAGCGTATCCGACAGAGCATTCAGCGAGCGTGCAAGAGCGCTGCGTTCGTATGCGATCTGCGTTTCAAGAGGTGTCAGGTCAGACATGGGTCGACTCCTTCATCGCTTCGATGTCGCGCTGCAGGTTTTTCATGGCTTGCTCGGGGACCAGCGCGGTGGCGGACAAGCGGGACCGGCCAAAAAGCGCCAGGCACCCAGCAACCAGTGCTAAGCCCGCGCCAACGAGCAACGAGGCCATACCCACCGAAAAACCATTGGCGGCGATATACGCGACCAGGGATGTCGCCATGAGGTTCAGTGCGATCATCAAAAGGATCAGAGCAACGCCAAGGCAGGCCAGCCCTAAGCCCGCTCGCGTCAGGTTTCGGGACAACTCCTCCTTGGCAAGCTTTACCTCAGCCTGAAGCAAACCCGACAGATGTTTGAGCGCGTTTGCCAAAAGCCCCGGTGCAGATCGCAGATCGTTGGGGTTATGCATCGCGGCCACCATTCATTCGCGTCAACGCGCTGGTGTGGCCCGAGATATCGACCGAGGTACCATGCAGCAGCGACGGATCAATATCCCTAGGATCTGCACCAAAAGATGCGGATTGGGCCGCGCCCGTATTGCGCGCGCTCAGGAAACGGGCCGCAGCAAACCCGGCCAAGGCAGCCGATCCGACGAACAACAGCGGGTTTTCGCGGGCGAAATCAGACACCTTTCGGCTCATAATGGCCAAGTCGGCAGAACGGACTTGCCCAGCCACAGCTTCCATGTTGTCCGCAATCCTCGACAAGACCTGATGCTGCACCGATTGGTCGGGAAATGCATCGGCAGCTGCGTCGGCTGCATGAGCGGCGCTCTCAACCTCCTGCGCTGCGCTGTCCTTCAGGGATTCGGCCCGGGCCGAGGCCTCGGCGGTCACGGTGTCCTTGACCTTGCCGGCCAGATCCTGGGCATGGGCTTTTGCTTTCTCCGTGGTCTCAGTTCGACGTGGCATGCTTCGATCTCCTGTGTTGAGGTCTCGGTCACCCAACGCATGGCCGGCGAGATTGTTCCCAAGACCAGTTCGAACGCCACGGTGGACCCAGTTCGGATACCGTCAGATCACCCTTGCACGGTGTCAGTTGCAGAAAAAACGCCGCCGCCCGGAACCAGCTCGCGTTTGGCGCGTTTCACTGACAGCGACGAAGAAATCGAAAGGAATTTACGATGAACTGGAACCAAATTCTTGGACGCTGGACCGAATTCAAAGGCAAGCTGATCGAGCGTTTCGGCGATTTGACCGATGATGAGATCGAGCAAGCCCGCGGCGATCGCGAGCAACTGGAAGGCATCATCCAAAAGAAATACGGAGATTCGAAAGAAGACGTTCGGGAAATCGTGGATCGCCTGATGAAGGACATGTAGCCCAAAGGTGGATGCGCACATCGCGTGGGGTGGCATCAAGTCAATGGCGCCCCACAGACTCCCAAGATCGACCCCAACAGGTAATCACGAGCGCCATGAAACTGTCTGACCTCATCAACACGCCCGTTGTCCCAGCTGGAACCGACCACGCAATTGGTCGCGTTTCCGATATCGCCATTCGCGCTGGGCAGACCGAGTTGGAGTACGTCTTAGTCAATCTGAGCGTGGCCGGAGGGAATGACCCGGTGGCGTTCACCGCCGATACGCTCGAACTTGGTGCAAGCGAGGTAGTGTGCGCGTTATCCCAACACCAAGTGAATCATCTTCGACAACGGGAAGGAGGCGAGGTTCCCCTCGCAGTGGACATCAAGGGCCTACCGCCCCTGGTTGTAGGGCCGTTCGGCAACGCGATTGCGCCGGTTGTGATGGGAGCGGTCCTGAATGACGCTCTCGGCCAACGCCCCCAACCCACGCCACCTGCTAGCAACTTCCGATGGTTTACGAAGCTGCAGGGCAACCCTGCGTTTGACTCGACTGGTGAGTTGGGCAGATTCAAGGATATTGAGTTCGACCCTGACACCAAGGCTCTGCGGTTTCTCTTGATCGACGGGCGACCAGATATCCTGAGTTTTCCGTTCGCTGAGTTACGCAATATTCCCGACGACGAACACTACATGGTTCTGTCCAGATCTTCCGATCCGCTGCACCCGGTCTGAGGGTCTGGTCACGACTTGTCAAACCGCGCATTTGCGCGGTTTTTTCTTTTTAAAACAAATATTTTTGCATTTTTCTGGGAACAAGTCGCGGCGTCATTCGTTTGTTCAACAAGACCGCGGGAAACGCGGTCAGAACAGACCAAAGGAGTGAGCTATGAAACGTTTTCTGACCACAACTTCGATCGTTCTGGTGATGTCGGCATCGGCCTATGCAGAAAGCTCGAATGTCGAAGAAGTCGGCAAGAACCTGGAAGAGGCAGCCGAGGCAGCCGGTGATGCGCTGTCCAATACCGCGCAGGATATCAAGAACGCTGCGCAGAACACGGCGAAAGACGTCGACCAAGCAGCCGAAGCAACCGGTGAGTACATCAGCGAAAAAGCCGGTCAGATGGCCGATGCGGTTGACCCAACCACCATCGACATCAAGGGTTATGTCCCCGTTGCCCAAGGCACCATCCCGGCCGAAGATCTGACCGGCATGCGCGTCTATGACGTCTCGCAAGAGTGGATCGGCGAGATCGAAGAGGTCGTCGTCGACATGGACGGATCGGTAGATGGGGCCGTGATCGGCGTTGGCGGGTTCCTCGGCTTGGGGGAAAAGGATGTTCTGATCGATTTCTCGCGCGTGTCGCTGATGCGTGAAGTCAATGGTGACAACACCTATGCCTTCGTTCACGCTGACAAGGAGATGCTGAAGGATATGCCGGCCTACGAAGGGTCGTAAAACGGCTCCTCAGTCGCAAAGCATGTGATCAAGCCGTCGGCCGATTTTTCGGTCGGCGGTTCTTTAATTCCTGTCCATCCGCCACGTTTAGATCAGCGGGCGCGGAACGGCTTCGGTGATTTCGACCAAGCCAAGCTCGGCTAGACCCTCAAGATCGTTAATCTGCAGCACATTGTTGGACCATTCGGCCAGACCGAGATCCTTCAGCCGGCGCAGGGTCTTGTTCGTGTGAACCAGCGACAAGCCCAACGCATCCGCAAGATCCTGCTGCCGGTAGGGCAGCGGACACTGCAAGCCTTTGGCCAATCCGACAGCCTGCGACCTTGTGTAGAAGCGGTGCAGGCTCCACGCGATCTTCTCGATCGCGCCGCGCTGGCCGACTGTTGTCAGGGCGTCGCCCAGAAAATGCTCTTCGACGGCGGCCAGGAATGTCAGGTCAAAGGCGCGATCGGGCTGGTTCTGATATAACTCGAACAGCCGCGAGCGATTGAAAACGCACAGCCGCATCGCGGTTGTCGCTTCGACCGAGTGCCGCATCTCGCCCATGACGCCAGCCTGCAGCCCGACGAGATCGCCTGGAAGCACAAAGCCTATGACCTGCCTGCGACCGTTTTCGAGCGTTTTGTAACGAACGCCCATCCCGCTCAGAACCGTGAACAGATGCGCGGATTTCGCGCCCTCGATGAACAGTTGTGTTCCGGGTTCGGCCTGCATCTCACCGGTTTTGAAACCCTGCATGAATCGCAGGTCGTCTTCCGAGAACGGCAGGAAGACGTCCATCTGCCTCAGCGGACAGTCCCTACATGCGATCAGAGAATTTTTTCGTTGCTGTGTCATAGTTTATTGCGGCGCTGTGGGACTGCCCTAGGGTGGCATCGAACAGATTTCAGGATGGTATTTATGGAAGCCTCTTCCCGCAGCGTAGCAGATGTTTTGATTGTTACGGAAAACTTTATCGAAGCAGCGGACATCAGTGACGCCATCCCCGCAGTTCCAACCGATCGCATTGTCCATATCCGCGAGCTGCACGCGGGCGGGCATTTCTGGCAGGATCCCAAATTCGCCCCGGCCTTGAGCGTTCTGAGCTATCGCAGAAGTGAGACGTCATTTGACGCCGTCGCGCGGCTGTTGGTCGAACGCGGCAGTGCACTGTTGCTGTTGGACCCGTCCCCCGAGGTGCAAGCGCAATTTGAATGCGCGGCACTGATACGGCCTTTCACGGCCGCAGATCTTGCACGCAAGATCGCAGCCATTGATTTCAGTGGGAACGGCTTGAAGATCGGCGCTGATCCTGGGTGAACTGGCACAAGGCCCATTTCACCATCTATACAATTGACTCAAAAAAGCGCGGCCGATGCCGCGCTTTTTTTGTACCGACAATTTCCGCGCTGATCAGATCGCGCTGCGCGCTGCCTTCGGGCCAAAGATCAGCCAGCAGATGAATCCGATGACCGGAAGCAACAGAACGAAAAGGACCCACAGAATTTTTGCACCGGTCGTCGCAGACGAGCCGATGATCGAAATAATGGCCCAGATCGACAAAACCAGGACGATCAGACCGCCAATACCATATACTTCCACCATACCGAAGTTCCTTTCGAATTACTTGTCGTTGTTCCTACAAGGACACAACGCGATAGGTGGCTAAAAGTTCCCGACAAAGATCTGGGTGTGATCCCAGTTCTCGCACGAGGCTTGAGGATTTTTGCGCCTGATGGAACCAAAACGACCGGCAGAACGTTGGGTTTGAAGGTCGATACAAGGGGTCAAAATGTCCAATACACACAACGCGCCGCGAGACGATCTTGTCGAGAAAGAGAGTGAGCGCGAAGCGGTCGAAGAAGCGTCCGGGCTGTCTCCGCGCCTGATATTCGAGACCATCCGCCAAAACGGTGAGGAGGAACTGGACCGCCCGACCAAAGCGTTGTTCTGGTCCGGGATTGCCGCTGGAGTGCTGATCAGCTTTTCGGTGCTGGGCGAAGCGATCTTGCGGGCACATCTGCCCGAAACCAGCGGGCGCTTTCTGATCGAGAACCTGGGTTATTCCCTCGGCTTTGTCTTAGTCATCCTGGGGCGGATGCAGCTATTCACCGAGAACACGATTACGACCGTCGTTCCAGCCATGATAAATCCGTCCGTCGCGTGCTTCACCAAAACCGCGAGGCTGTGGGCAATCGTTCTGGGTGCCAATGTGCTGGGGGCGTTTGCGATATCTGCCTTCCTGATCTATACGCCAGTGTTGTCGCCCCAACTCGTCGCGGTCATCAACGACCTGAGCCACCACGCCACCGGCATGGGCGCCTGGGTTGGCTTTCTGCGCGGAATACCGGCGGGGATCCTGATTGCGGCGATCGTTTGGATGCTGCCTTCGGCACAGAACAACGAGGTGCTGGTCATCGTAATCTTCACTTGGATGATTGCGGCCGGCGACTTTACCCACGTCGTTGCCGGTTCGGTGGAAATGGCGGTTCTGATGCTTCAGGGGCAGTTGCCAGTAGGCACAGCCGTTTTCAGCTTTTTCCTGCCCGTTCTGGCCGGCAACATCATCGGAGGAACCGCTGTCTTCACGATGCTGGCCTATGCCCAGATCAAACCCGAAATAGAAGAAGACCCAAAGCGCGGCTGAGGCGCTTTGGGTCTTTGGGATGGCGGGTTGGTTGGCATGGCAGTGACGAATAGCGCTGTCAACGATTCCTGATGAAGAACCAGATCAGTAGACCGGCCAAACCCAAGCCGAGCATGGCCGGCAATACGTACTCGATGCCCATATCGGTCGCAAAGTATCGCGTGTTCTAACCGCGGTCCGCTTTGCGCAACGCGAGGCCCAGCAGGACACCCGCGCCCAACGCTCCGACCATAGCCAGACCCGGGTTCTCGCGCACGAATGCGGCGCCCTTCTCGGATGTGTGCGTCAGCTGCTTTTGCGCCTCGTCGCGCGCCGTCTTCAACGTGTCACGCGTTGCGGTTACGCCATCTTCCAACGCTGATTTGGCCTCCTTGGCCACTTCGTCGATCCGCGCCGCCATCTCTGCATGCGGAGTGTCCTGAGGGGTCTTCTTCGCCGTTTTCTGTGTCATGTCAGATCTCCTTTCATCAACCCAACGCGGGCGGTCGCCAATGGTTCCACCAAAATAACCCGGAACCAATCCGGGGTTCCAAGCGTTGACCCATCAGCAATCACAGAAATGAAAGGAAATCCCATGTTGTCTTGGGCGCTGATCTTTTTCGCACTTGCTATCGTTGCTGGCATCTTCGGGTTTGGCGGCATCGCGTCGGCCTCGGCCGGTATCGCGCAGATCCTTTTCGTGATCTTTCTGGTCCTGTTCATCGGTTCGCTGATCTTGCGGCTGATCCGTAGGTAAGCCCCCGCGCATCCGCAATCCCTGAAACAGTACCCCGAGGTTCAAAGCCCCATGAAAGATGCCGTCCATACCCAAACCGCCGCCGAATTGCTGGTTGCCTGCCTGGAAGCCAACGGCGTGACCTGTGCATTCGGTGTTCCGGGTGAGGAAACAACCGATCTGATCGCCGCAATCGACAAGTCGAGCATCGACTTCGTCCTGTGCCGGCACGAGCAGTCGGCGGCGTTCATGGCATCGGTTCATGGTCGATTGACGGGGAACCCCGCGGTATGCCTCTCGACACTTGGACCTGGGGCGACCAACCTTGTCACCGGTGTGGCTGACGCCACGCTTGACCATGTGCCGCTGATCGCCGTCACGGGGCAGGGTGCGCGGTCCAGGCTGGGCCGTGAAAGCCATCAGATCATCGATATCGAAGCACTCTTCGCGCCGGTCACCAAGTCGAGCCGAACGCTGATGGTCGCGGATGAAATCCCCCAAGTCGTGGCCGAGGCCGTGCGATTAAGCAAGCTCGACAAACCCGGAGCCGTCCATCTTTCCCTGCCCGAGGATCTGGCCGAGGTCCCGATTCTGGCCGAACCTTTCGTGGCGCCGCCCCCAGCCGAGGTGCGACCGGCGGCCGATGCGGTCATCCGTTCCGCGCGCCTGCTGGCCGAGGCGAAAAAGCCTTTGATTCTTGCAGGGCACGGGGTCATCCGATCTGGCACCGCAAGCGACGTTCGGGCACTTGCAGACAGCCTTTCTGCCCCGGTCGTCACGACATTCATGGCCAAAGGCGTTTTGCCTCCGGGGCACCCGCTCTCGCTGCATTCGATCGGTCAACCGGGCAAGGAGTTGGCGTCTGAAGCCTTCGACCTGTGCGACCTGATCATTGCCATCGGGTTTGACCCGGTTGAATATCCACCCTCGAACATCTCTATGGGCGGTAAGAAGCCGGTTCTCGAGATCTCGGATGTGGCCTCGACTGTTGATGTGGACTGGCCGGTAAAGGCCGCTCTGACCGGGGACCTTCCGCACTGCATCGACGTTCTGGCGAAGGCCTCGGCCGAACGTCCCGCACAAAGCTGGTTCAAAGGTCTCCAGCGGAAGATTGACGCCTCGCTGGAAGGTGGAGCAACAGCTTCCGATGCCGCCTGCATCGCGCCGTCGGACATTTGTCAGGCGATTTCCGAAACGCTTCGCGAAAGCGACGTTCTGTTGTCTGGCGTGGGCCTGCACAAACTTTGGGTCGCCAGCAAGGTTCAAGCACGCCGAGCGGGTCAGATCATCATTCCGAACGGCCTGGCCGGTATGGGCCTTGCGCTGCCCGGAGCGATCGAGGCGGCCCGTCTGTTGGACGAGGGTCGGGTGATCGCCGTTTGCGGTGATGGGGATTTCCTGATGAACGTTCAGGAGATGGAGACGGCGGCCCGTTTGTGCGTGCCCGTTACTGTTCTGGTCTGGGAAGACAACGGCTATAGTCTGATCGACGAAAAACAGCCTGGTGCGCGCGAGTTTTCCTTCGGCAATCCCGATTGGGAGTCGCTGGCCCGATCCTTTGGCTGGGTCTACCACGACATCGAAAGCCGCAGCAAACTTGCTCCTGCGCTGCAGGCTGCGGCCGACGTCGCCGTTCCAACCCTGCTGCGGGTTTCGGTCGACTATTCCGCTGATGGCGGGATGCCCACTGTCACCTGATTTTTTTCGTCGAAAGTGGAACAACGCCAGGCTTTGGGCGTTTCTTCCCCAGTAGAAAAAAGGAGTTGTCATGACCGACGCATTGAACGTTGTCCCGAACGAAAACCCCGTTTCCACTGGCGTGCGCGACACCGCACCCTTGGCCAAGGGTCTGGCTGATGTTCTGGCCGACACCTACCGGCTGACCTTCAAGACGCATGCGTATCACTGGAACGTGGAAGGCCCGCTGTTCTATTCGATCCACAAGCTGACCGAAGAACAGTACGAAAACATGTTCGCCGCCGCTGATGAGATCGCGGAACGCATCCGCGCGCTGGGACATCTGGCGCCCTCGCGCATGTCCGACATCCTGGATTTCTCGGCCATCAAGGATCGCGAAGGGGACCTGTCCGCCGCCGACATGATCGAAGATCTGGCTGCTGATCACGAGCGGGTGGCGCACCGCCTGCACGCCCTGACCGAGCTTGCAGGAAGCCGCAAAGACGTCGTGACCGAAGATCTGGCGACCGAACGTTCGGCATTTCATGAGCAGGCAGCTTGGATGCTGCGGGCGATCTCGAAATCAAGCTGACGCAGTGACCGGGCGCGTGTGTCGTTTTGCGGCCCAACTGTGCGCGTTTAAGGTCTTGGGCAGGCTTGCCGAAAAACCGGCAAGCCTGCACATTCCGATCTAGTGACTAGTCCAAAGGGCGGCAATGTCTGAAAAAAACACGAAAAGCCAAAACTTGGCCGAGGAGCGGACCGACTGGGCCGAAGACCGCACTATATTGGCAAATGAGCGTACGTTTGCTGGCTGGATGAGAACCGGAATGGCATGCGTGGCCATTGCCCTTGGCCTCAAGGCCGTATTTTCCGCCGTCGAACCCGAGTGGCTGGCGAAGGCTGCAGCCACTCTTTTTGTGTTGATCTCGCTGCTGATCTATTGGGGAGCGTGGATGAACGCCCGCCGCGTGTATTCCCGATTGGAAGCGCACAGCGCCCAACCGGCATCTCGCTTCCACTTGCAATTGGTTGTTGGAAGCCTGTCCCTCGGATCAATCGCATGTTGCCTTGTGTTGTGGCTTGTCTAATTGAGGCGCCTTGCGTGCCCCCGTCGGGTGGTACGGTTTGATTGTTGGTGCATCATTGGCCTCTGGTCCACCGGCACGATGCATTCTGGCGCGAGCGGACAGTAGCCCAGTGAGCTGTGTGGCCTGACGGTATTGTAGTGGACACGCCATTACTCGATCAGAATTCTGGCTTCCTTTAGGCCGTAGAATAGCTCGCCGTTGTGCAGTTCATCGCGGAACCGTGCGTTGAAGCAGTCGCAGCAGCCGTTTTCCCAAGGTGAGCGCATCGGCCTCCCACAGGATGTCCTCGAACCCCCATATCTTGATCGGATCGAGCCTATGGCGCTGATAGCGGGCGAAATGCAGATCACCAAGAACCACGAGGGTACCGGTTTGGTACGGAATGGTCACATGGGTCATGGCGGTCGCCTCAGTGCAGCAAGGGGCGCATCGCCAGCGCCTCGGCGCGGTCGAGCATCCGGGCGACGGTGCGCAGGCTCAGGCGGCCCTGCCTGACGGCACCGGTCTCGAAGAGTACGGCGAGTGCCTCGACAGCGGGCGCGGGAAGTCCACGGCGGGCGGCTTCGTTCATGGCGAAGTCCCTCAACTGCCCCGTGGTCAGGTCCGGCAGGTCCAGCACCACGCAGCGGCTCTGGAATGGTTCCGGCAGACCCTGCCTGCTGTTCGCCGTCATCACCCAGTTGACCCAGGACATGTCCATCTTGACCTGAAAGAACGGGCATTCCCAAGTCGCCGCCGTCATCCGCTCCAGCAGCGGCAGCAGGGCATCGGTCAGCGTATGGCGCGCGCCTTTGTTGGAGTGGACCTCGTCAGCCTTCTCGATCTCGTCAATGATGACCAGCGGCCCGGCATGCCGGCTGTTCAGGACCGTGTTGACCAGCTTGCCCGCATGGGCGCTGCCCCAGCCGCGCTGGGATCCGGTGAGCGCGAAGGACGCAGGCTCGCCCGTTGCGTCTATCCTGGTCGCAGGGACCTCCAGATAATGCGCCAGTCGCCGGGCCCAGAAGCTCTTGCCGATGCCGGGCGGGCCGTTCAGGACCAGCGGCGTGAACCGGACACCCGGCAGGCCCTGGCGCGCCGAGGCCCGCAGCCCGTGCCAGACGGCTTCGGTGGCGGGCGCCATCCAAGGCATCTCGGCATGCAGCGCAGCCGCGATCTCGTCCGCCTCGTGTTCGGAGGTGATGCGGGTGACCGGCAGCCCGCCACGCAAGGGCGTCAGCTTGGCGCGATTCTCCTCGCTCAGATGAGACAGGCCAGACAGGGCGTCCAGCCGCTGCACGTACCGGTGCGCGCGGCGCCTGATTTTCCGCCGCTCGGCCTCATTCAGATAGTCGAAGAACTGGTCCATCTTGTCGCGGTCGCCTTCATCGTCACCGGTCTGCGCCGCCTGGCGTTGCCTGCGGAGGGCGCGCAGGAATGTCTTCAGACGCCGCTCGACCTCGTGCAGCGTCGGCAGGTCGTCTTCGAAACGCAGCGCATGAAATGGAATCTTGGTGGTGGCACGGGGCATCGCAGAATCCTTTCGTGGCGCGACAGGGCTTGCCGCGCTGGTGTCCACACCGCCGGGGCGGGCGGGACTGATGGGTGTGAAAGGTTCCGGAACCTGTGGAACGATTAGGGAACACCTAACATGCTGCGTGTCAACGCATCCTGATTGGGTTGCGCCATCGAACCCGGCCGGAATGAACGAACCGCTACACGGCGCACAAGTTGTTGAAAGAACTGCGCTAAAAACAAAGCAGATTCGAGTTCAATTCAAAAAACCGTTTTTTGTCGCAAAAACGGACTTTGGATGTCGAACGTCAGAAATCGAAATTCGAGAATGGCGATCCCTGAAGGACTCGAACCCTCAACCTGCTGATTAGAAGTCAGCTGCTCTATCCAGTTGAGCTAAGGGACCGCTGCACCCTTCTTGCGGTTTTTGCGAGCGGGGTTCAAGAGCCAAGCGCATGAATGCGCTGTTCGGATCGTCACTGTACCCAAAGATCGGTCTGCAATAGGAATAACCCAACGCCTCGTAGAGCTTGCGAGCGGCATCATACTCTGGAAGATGCTCTGCCCCGGTTTCCAAAACCAAAGCTTCGACGCCTTCTGCGCGCGCCAGATCGGCCAGATGAGTCATCATGACACGCGCAAGTCCGCGCCCCCGTGCCTGTGCGAGGATATGCACCGACTTCACCTCGGCCGTGCCATCGGGCAACAGTTTCAAGGCGCCGCAGCCCAACGCCTGCTGATCGTCGTAAATCGCACAGAATCGAATACCCGGTCCGGCCAGTGATTCTGCGCTCATCGTATGGTTGCTTTCCGCAGGGCCGGCCGATTCGCTGTGGGCGAAGTGAGCTTCCACAATCGGGCGCAAAACGTCCGAGGTGGGGTCGGCCTCGCGAATTTCGATCATTCAGTGAGTCCAGGGGCCACGGCGGTCAGTGGCGAAGTTTTCTCCGTAACCGCGCGCGCGCAGGTTGGGTTTACGCTTGTGCGGCTCGCTGACCTGCGCATCGATGCCATTGTCCCTGGCATAATCCATCGCCTCTTTCTTGGTGTCGAATTTCAGGCGTATCTGGGTTTGCGTGTCGTTGGATGAAGTCCAGCCCATCAGCGGATCAACCTCACGTGCCGAAGCGGGGGCATATTCCAGAACCCATTTGCGGGTCTTGGCCATCCCTGAAGTCATCGCATTCCTTGCAGGCTGGTAAATCCGTGCGCGCATGTCGCCTCTCCGTACTCACTTGGCTGGACCTGTTTATGCGTCAGAGCGCAGCCCGGGACAAGACAACAATTGTCGCGGATCGTCGAAGCAAGCCAATGACAGAAACTGTCATCAGGGCCAACTATGATCTTCGACAAATCAGCCGAAGGACAAGCAGATGATCCATAGTGAATGCATTCTGGGCGTCGACGCGAACCCCGGGAACAACCGGGCGATGCCCTCGACCGAAGCCCATGCCGTGATCGCCGTCAAACCGATGATGACGAAAGCTCTCGACGGCGAACTTGCCGCGTTGGCCGGCAAGGTTGGTTCGGATCACGATCCGGATGCGTATCTGCCCAGTGTTGAAACTTGGGGATTTGTACCGGATCAGCCCTTGCAGTTGGACAAAATAAGAACAAATGTAAGGGCCTGATCCGGAGCCTGCCCATGCCATACGCCCATTCCGACAAGACCCAAATGACAACCGAAGATGTTCGGACCCGCCTGAAACTGGAAGGCGGCAAACGGTTTGTCATGCATACGGAGTTCGCCCCCGCAGGAGACCAGCCAACCGCAATCAAGGAACTTGCAAGCGGCATTCTGGATGGAGAGCGCGATCAGGTTCTGTTGGGGGCGACCGGTACGGGCAAAACCTTCACCATGGCCAAGGTGATCGAGGAAACCCAGCGCCCGGCCATCATCCTCGCCCCCAACAAGACATTGGCGGCGCAGCTATATGGCGAGTTCAAAGGCTTCTTCCCGGAAAACGCGGTCGAATATTTCGTCTCCTACTACGACTACTACCAGCCCGAGGCCTATGTCGCGCGGTCGGACACGTATATCGAGAAGGAATCGCAGATCAACGAACAGATCGACCGGATGCGCCACTCGGCTACGCGGGCGCTGCTGGAACGGGATGACGTGATCATCGTGGCCTCGGTGTCGTGCATCTACGGTATCGGCTCGGTCGAGACCTACGGGGCGATGACACAGGATCTGAAGGTCGGACACGAATACGACCAGCGGCAAGTGATGGCCGATCTGGTGGCCCAGCAATACCGCCGCAACGATCAAGCCTTCCAGCGCGGCAGCTTCCGGGTGCGGGGCGACAGCCTTGAAATCTGGCCCGCCCACCTTGAGGATCGCGCCTGGAAATTCTCGTTCTTCGGTGAGGAACTGGAAAGCATCACCGAATTCGATCCGCTGACCGGCGAGCGCGCCGCGACAATGGAACAGGTGCGCGTCTATGCGAACTCGCACTATGTCACGCCGAAACCGACGATGCAGCAGGCCATCATCGGCATCAAAAAGGAACTGCGCCAGCGGCTGGATCAGCTGGTGGGCGAGGGCAAGCTGCTCGAGGCGCAGCGGCTGGAACAGCGTACCAATTTCGATCTCGAGATGCTCGAGGCCACCGGCGTCTGCAACGGGATCGAGAACTACTCGCGCTACCTCACCGGCCGCGCGCCGGGTGAGCCGCCCCCGACCCTGTTCGAATTCATCCCCGACAACGCCATCGTCTTCGCCGACGAATCCCACGTCAGCGTTCCGCAGATCGGCGGCATGTATCGGGGCGACTATCGCCGCAAGTTCACCCTGGCCGAACACGGGTTCCGCCTGCCGTCCTGCATGGACAACCGACCTTTGAAGTTCGAGGAATGGGACGCCATGCGCCCGCAATCCGTCTTTGTCTCGGCCACCCCCGCGAAGTGGGAGATCGAACAGACCGGCGGCGTCTTCACCGAACAGGTGATCCGCCCAACGGGCCTTTTGGACCCCGAGGTCGAAATTCGCCCCGTCGAGATGCAGGTCGACGACCTGCTGGACGAGGTGCGCAAGGTCGCGGCCAATGGCTTCCGCACGCTGGTCACCACGCTGACCAAACGCATGGCCGAGGACCTGACCGAATATCTGCACGAACAGGGCATAAAAGTCCGCTACATGCACTCGGACATCGACACGCTGGAACGGATCGAGATCCTGCGCGACCTGCGGCTGGGCGCATTCGACGTGCTGGTCGGCATCAACCTGCTGCGCGAAGGGTTGGACATCCCCGAATGCGGGCTGGTCGCCATTCTGGATGCGGATAAAGAGGGCTTCCTGCGCTCGGAAACCTCGCTGATCCAGACCATCGGCCGCGCCGCGCGGAACGCCGAAGGCCGCGTGATCATGTATGCCGACAAGATCACCGGCAGCATGGAGCGCGCGCTGGAGGAAACCAACCGCCGCCGCGCCAAGCAGATTGCCTATAACGAGGAACACGGCATCACCCCCGAGACGGTGAAGAAGAATGTCGAGGACGTTCTGGCCGGTCTCTACGAAGGCGATGTGGACATGAACCGCGTCACCGCCACCATCGACAAACCGATGCACGGCGCCAATCTTGAGGCCCATCTGGACGGGTTGCGCGAGAAGATGCGCAAGGCGGCCGAGAACCTGGAATTCGAAGAGGCCGCCAACATCCGGGATGAGATCAAACGTCTGGAAGCGGTCGACTTGGCCGTCGCCGACGACCCCATGGCGCGCCAATGGGCGGTCGAGAAAGCCTCGGAAGACGCAGTGAAATCACGTGGACGGTCAACGGCCGGCAGGCCGGGGCAGCGGGGTAGGAATGTGAAGCGAAGGAAGCGGTAGTAAGGTCAAAAGTTCATTGTATGTTCACAAAAATCGTGCATTGAATAGTTGTAACGGGTACATTAGCTAAAAAATATGCATGACGCTCGATACATAGCAAACAGGTTCATCGAACTTGCTCGTCAAGATGGTAACGTCCTGACGCCTATGCAGCTATTGAAACTGGTCTACATTGCGCACGGCTGGATGCTCGGCCTGTACGGCGTGCCTCTCATTCGCGATAGAGTAGAAGCATGGAAATTTGGGCCTGTAATACCCAAGCTGTATCATGCAGTTAAGCACTGCAAAGATGGACCTGTTATCCAAACTCTCAACGTAGTCGAAGAAGAGTTGGTGCCAGCAGAAGAGACTCTTTTGCAAGAAGTCTACGAAATTTACGGGGATATATCTGGAGTAGGCCTGTCCAACCTGACTCATCAGGCCGGCACTCCTTGGGATCGCGTCTACGTCGAAGGTATTAGCAATATTCCAATATCAAATGACATTGTGCAAGAACACTACCACGCATTATCTGAAGCCTAGGCAGATTTAATTGACGTCGCCTTCAAAGAACGATCTTGAACAGTCAATGAACGAGCTTCGTGCGAGGCTGGCGACTCTTAGGGACTTCCGGAGCGTCCCGAATGAGCGCCCAACCGAAGCCGTCGATAGTAAAGCTGATCAAGAAGCTGCCGCCTTGGCTAGCGGGCAGTATGGTTCCATTGAGAAATTACGCCAAAAGGCCGAAACCCAAACTATTGTCGAGACCAATCGAGATCTAAAAGCCAATCGGCGGCTTAGGTGGCGATATGCCACTTGGGTATTTAGATACTTAGTCTACTATTCGATTGTCGTAGCAGGATTGATTTTCTTAAATGCCATTGGAGAATTCCATTTTCCTTATTGGTTTACCGAGAAAAATGCGTCTGACGGTTCGTCATCCATCGAGTTGCTATGGACAAGCATTTCATTTTCGATTCCCGAAAGTACGCTGACGACACTAGTTGGAAGTACGGCCGTCTCCGCCATTGGGTTAGTTTTGGCAGTTACCCACGGACTTTTTGGAAAGAAGTGAGCAGATTCTGAAAGATTTTTCTACGCCTCGTGATGGCCATCCGCACGCCCCTTCTTGCTTAGTGTTAGCATACACTCCGCCCTTGCACCCCGCCCCACCCTCCTCCACGTTTGAAATCACAGATTGTGATTCCAAACGGCTGCCATGACGAACCCTAACACCCTGCCCAGCACGCATGAGGTCCAAAGCGCCATTCACCGGGTGCGCGGCACCCGTGTGGTGCTGGCCGAGGATCTGGCGCGGTTCTACGGAAAATCCGTCAGCGCCTTCAATCAGGCCGTCTCGCGCAACAAGGACCTGTTCGAAGGCTACCGCTTTCAGCTGACCGACGCCGAGGTGGCCGATTTGACATCACAGAATGTGATTTCAAAACCCAAGGGCCGCGGTGGGCGGCGGGTCAATCCGTGGGTTTATACCGATTACGGCGTGGCCATCGCCTCGACCCTGTTCAAGGACCCGCGCGCGATCAAGATCACCCGCATGATCACCGAGGCATTCGTCGACGGCGCCAACGCCCTGACCGAAACCCCACGCAGCGCGCCCGAGATCCTGCCGCCCGAAGGCACCCCCGCCCCGTTGCTGCCCAATGGAGATCAGTTGCGGGCGCTGGCCGAAAACATCCTCGATTCCGGGCAGCAAAGCCTTGTCGATTATATCGCCAACCCCACCACCAAGCGCCAGCAGGCGGTGGTGGTGATCATGAAGACCCTGGCCGAAACCGCAGGCGAAGAGGTGCGCACCCAGCACGAGCGTCTGCGCCTGCGCATCGCCGAACGGTTGGCCGCCGGCGATTATGCCGATGATGACGACCGCAAGGGGTTGCTGGAACTGCTGAATGCGATGAAAGGCTGACGCAGCCCTTGCCCCGGACCTTTCGGCCGCTAGACTCCGCCCCATGCGCGTTGTCCTGTTATCACTGACCCTCGGCACACCCGCCGCCGCGTGGGAAGCAACGGTGGGCCAGATCTGCACCCTGTCACACATGACGGACACGGCAGAGATATTCCTGACCTATGACCCGGCAAAACCGCTCTATACCCTGTCCGTTACCCGCAAGACCGAAGGTTGGACCAACACCCCATGGTTCGCGATGCGGTTCGAGGGGCCGAACCCCATCGAAATCGCCACTCCGCATCATGTTCTGTCCGACGGTGCATCGATGCTGACAGTCGCCGATACCGGATTTGGAAACGTGCTAGACGGGCTGGAATACAACCGAACCGCTTATGCGTTTACGCAGGACAGGGTGAGTGAATTTCCCTTGGACGGTGCAGCGCCCCAGGTTCGCATTTTCCGCGAATGTGCCGGGGCTCAGCTGTCCTGACCGGGTCAGAAATCGAACAGATCTTCCAGAAAGCCGCCACGCTTCTTTTTCTTGCGATAGCCGTGATCCGCCCGGTCATCGTAGCCGGGTTGTGGCGAAGAATACGCCGTCGACCGATCGATGATCTTGTCCAGTTCGCCCCGATCCAGCCAGACACCTCGGCATTGCGGACAATAGTCGATTTCAACCCCGTTTCTGTCCGTGATGACCAGTTGAGTTCCGTCAATCGGGCATTGCATCATACGATCTCCTGTTTTGCCATCCATATGAGATGGGGTTGATCCGCTGCATTGCCATCCCTCTGTGACATGACGCCCGTTCGCTTGGGTCAAGCTGGATGACACAGGCAACCGGCCCCGGCCCCAGCAGGTTTTCCGGACTTCGCGATTACAACCGTCAGGGGCGCACGAACTTGGCCGTTCCAAGAGACCGCTGTTGCGGTTCGGGAGTGTTGTGAACTGGCGGCGCAGTTGCCCGGGGCGGGCTGGCGGCGCCACAGGCGACCCCGTCGCCATCCGGGTCATTGCGCTTGTGATAACCCGCCTGCCCCTCGTAAAACGGCCCCACTCCCAGCGACTGCGTCGCATCACAACCTGCTAATGCGATCAGGTGGATCACCGCTTCTTCCCGCTCAAATTCGGACAGGCGCAGAAAAACACCCGTGGCGATCAGCACGGTGGTCAGCGGCAACAACAGAACCATGACCAGTATGCGTAGCGGAGACAGCGCGTGCCTGCGCGTCGCCTCTGCGCGCCGGTGTCGTCTGGACGGCCGCGGCTTCGGATCGGGCGTATCCTGCGAGGGTTTCTTGAACAGCATTGTCTGATCTGTAACGTCGATTTGTGGCAAAGCCGAGGCAATCCCATATCGCTGAGGTAAAACAAATGGCGCAATCCATTTCAGGCACTTAAGGTGACAGGGAACCGTCATTTGCCCGATTTTTTGCTGCCGAACCGATATCGTGACCCAATCCGATCCCTATCAGACGCCTGACGCAGCGGCGCGCTTGCAAGCACAAGACCTTCTCTTTCAGGCCAAATTTGCCGCACTGGCCTTTCTGCACCCTGACACCGGGTTGCCGTCTGTCTCGCGGATCGCGCTGGCCGCAGATGAAGCAGGTTGCCCTGTCTCTCTGATTTCAACCCTTGCGGAACACACGCGCGCGCTGAGCACTTGCCCCAACTGCGCCCTTCTGATCGGAGAGCCCGCAGACAAGGGCGACCCGCTGACCCATCCGCGCCTGACATTGCACGTGATCGCTCAGCCGGTTCACCGGGACATGGCAGGCTATGGTGACTTGCGCGACCGGTACTTGGCGCGACGGCCCAAAGCGAAACTCTATATCGATTTCGCCGATTTCGGACTGGTCCGGTTCGCCATTCAGGACGGTCTTTTGAACGCCGGATTTGGCAAGGCCTATCGCCTTACCGCACAGGATTTCTAGCCATCAGCGGACCACATGCACGGCACATCCCGCATGACGAACGACATGAGACGCGGTAGAGCCCAGAAGCAGGTCCTGCATCCCCGGCCGGTGGGACGCAATTATGATCAGATCGGGCTTGTTCGCCTCGGCCCAATCCAGAATGGTCCGGCCGGAATGTCCCTCGATCACCAAACCCTTGGCATTCGGCAGCTGCGATGCCAGTTCATCCAGTTCTGTCTGAATCGCCTTACGCGCCTCTGTCAGATATTCGGACGGCATATACGAGATTGCATAGTTTGGAATATGCTCGACCACATGCAACAATGTCACCTGCGCGTCTGGCGTGGCCAGAATCTGGGCCAGCTTCAAAGGCCCGGATGTATCTCTTTCAGCATCGAACGAGATGGGGACCAGAATGTTGTGATACATGATGTGAGCCTCCATTTTTGCAGGCTAACTTTGAAACAGATATGAATTGCAGGCTTTGATTCAGGTCAGGAACTGCCGAATGTCTCAGCGACGTCATACATGACCGGCTCAAAGCTTTTGCAGAGTTCGTTGATCTTGCGATTGCGATCGCGCATTTCCGGCGTGCGCAGCATGGCAAGGAAATCTTCGCGGCGCTCCCATTGCGAATAGTTTGCTATTCGGGTTTGTGCGTCATTGACGTGCAGCCCGGCGGAAACGAAACCTGGCTGCTTCGAAATGAACTCGGCATAGGCATCCGTCAGAGCTTCCAGAAGGTCCTGGCAGGTGCCAGGCGTCATTTCAAAGGTCGTGATAACTGTTTGAACACTGGCGTTTTTGGCGATTTTCAGCATCGGGATTCTCCACTTTCTGTCCCAAGCCTAACACATGAAAATGAAACGTAGCCTATTTCCTGCCGACCGTGCAAACCGGGTCAGTCATTTACGGTCAGATCAGAGTGAAATAGCCACCCTTTTCGGGGTGGCCAGACAGCCTTTTAACGTTCCATGCGCATCAGAACCGAGGCCGTACCTTTCACATGCTCAGGCCAACGCAACAGAAAAATGTCGCCTGTCGCCCCCTGTTCGACCTCAACATGAGGCGCACTGAAGACATGGTTGTTGAACACCCCTGAAAGCACACCGATCGTCGCAACCCCATCGCAGCCTCGTGCCTTGCCGTCGAAAGGCAACTGCCCGTTTGCCGAAACAGGCCAAAGATTGGACACCGAGTGCTGCGTATAGCGAACCCTCAACGGGTTTGCGGATTTCCTGGTTACGCCATGATACGTATTGTTCTGGAAAGTCACGTTCGTGTGCCTGTCTTTGTTCAAGTCGGCGAAGGTTGTATCTACACGTTCCGCTCGAAAGATCCCACCGCTCGTGGCACGAAACTTGTTGCCGGTCACGACCAGGCCATTGAGAAAATGCCCGGGCCCATAGGGGCGAATGACGATGAAACTAAACCAGGACGGGGCCTGACTAGAATAAAAGATGTTGTCCGTGATGCTCATCGCACTGAACGAAAAACCACTCGTGTATGTCGGCGACGGGTCGCGTTCATTCGTCCATTCGATGAAACAGTTGTCGACATAATTCTCGGCGATAGTGGAACTGTTGTAGGTGCCAATCATGATCAAACCGGCCGTACGCACACCTTGCGGGATGCTATCGCCCTGAAAGACATGGTTGCCCAGAATCATGTTGTTGTCACCGCCCAGAACAGCGAAATGTCTGAAACGCACGGCTCGGTTGTGGCGCAGCTTCACATCGTTTGAATTGGTATTCAACGCAATGGAATACCGGTCCGTAACGACAAGGGCTTCTTCTGCTGACAGGAACTGGCAATTGTCGATCAGCATGCCCTTGCACCCCGTTCCGGTCGACGTGATCCCCCGGTCTTTCGGGCGGCTGACAAAACAGTCGTTCAACGAAAATGTACTGCCGGCGGCCGCCAAACGAATTCCGCTGCATCGGCTGTTGCATTGAAATTCGATCTGCTCCATGCCGAATTTTCGAAGCGTGCTGAAGCCGCTGAAATCCAGCAGGTACTTGAATGAATAGAACGAAAAGGACTGGGTCCCCGACGCCCCCACAAGGGGCGCGCTCAGTGTGATCTCACCCGCACCGACGTTCTTTGACCGTACATAGATTTCACGCCCGACTCCGCTGCCGGCAACGTAGGACCCGACGGGAATGTTGGCGACATTCGCGACATTGGTCAGACGCGTTTTGTCCGACGGATCATAGGTCGCAGTCGAGGTGAACGTTTCCGTATCCCAAGCCGAACTGCTTTTGACGTCAAACTGACCATTCCGGATCACGCGGCGGGTTGAAAAACCACTCTGCTTGTTGGGAACCGCTGCGGCCATGTCGATCGGCGCGGTGACGGAAATCTTGCGACCACCCAAATCCAGCGAGTCATGATCCGAATTGTTCAGAAGGGCCTGAAACGCTTTTTTGAACGCCAGTTCTTCGTCTCCGAAAGCCGAAATGTAAGCCGGCAGATGGAAATCCTTTGTCAGCAACAGCATCTTGTCATCCGGCATGGTAACTGTGCCTTCAAAGTCCATTTCGGAGGTCATACTGGTGTTTTCGGCCAGATGATAAGTCCCTTGCGGAACGTAAACCCGACGGCCACCCGCCGCCTGATCGGTCGCTTCAAACGCAGCTGAATCATCCGTCACACCGTCGCCGATGGCCCCAAAGTCGCGCACATCCACAACACTGATCATCTCACGCAGGAAAACACCGGTGACATCCGTGATCTCCAGGTCGTCGACACGCACCAGCGCCCCATTCGCGCCCTCAATATCCAGACCGAAATGGCCATACAGGGCGGCCAGCCCCCAAGGCATGTCCACGCCGGGGCGTTTGCCGGTTCCGACAATCGCCGTTACTTCGTGCACGCTTCCATAGCCCGACAACTGTGTTGCGGGCCCCTGCTCCACGACACCTGCCACATGCGTGTCCCCTGCGCCCCCGGCCCAGGCCGCTATGCGCACCGACGGCAAAGGGCCGCTGATCGCCTTGACCCGCGCTTTGATCTGCAAATAGCAACCGGGCAAAATCGGCGTCTGGCCCATATACCGAAGCTGTTGGGTGGTTTGGACTTTCAGGATCTCCAGACAGCCACCAAAATCGGCATCCGCAGGCACGAAAACCCCCGTGCCGGATCCGCCATATGTGGGCGAGCCGGGCGTTCCGTCCCCCGCAGACCAAACGGTCAGGCCATTCGCGAATTGAGGCGGCATGAAGACGATGCCGTCAGTGATTGCCTTGTTCATTGAAAACCCTTTCTAAATCGCGCCGCACCAATCTGGCGACGCGTCCAAACCCCGTGTCCAGGTCCGCCCCGAACGCGTCAGTCTGAATACCGAAAGAGAGTTAACCACGGCTCATATCACCGTGACGGTGGTGTTGCCTCAGGCCGCAGGGTCAGCGTTGCCCAACAATTGGACGCCGTTGACTTTCCAGCTGTCCTCCAGAGGGATCATCTGATAGTCCAGTATGTGCACACGCCCGTTTTCGTCGGTGATCATCACCTTCTGCCACAAGGCTCCTGCAATTTCACGCAACTCCAGAAAACGAAATTCGGAAGGACGCCAGACCATCGGATACCCATTGCGTACCATTGCTCCGAAATTGTCGGGGTTCTGAAAAAGGCGCTGGATGCTGGGGCTGGCAAAGGTGAAGGCCGTGGCAAAATCATCCGACTTGAAGGCCTGTATCTGCGCCGAAATGTTTGCTTCGATCTCTGCGTTTTGCGCAAATGCGCCCGACCCCAGCCCAACACTCAGGGATACAGCAAGCAAAAATCGACGCATGGGGCCACCTCCTGCAAAAAAGAGTAGCCCCATACGGGATCAGGTCAAGTCAGACCAGCTCTCCGGCCAGCGCCTTATCGATCAGGGCAATTGTTTCAGGCACACCGTACAGCGCGATAAAGCCGCCAAAACGCGGGCCCTGCGATGCACCCAGAAGCACTTCGTACAACGCCGTGAACCAACCGCGCATGGGGTCGAACCGCTCACGCCCGATGGAATAGACCACTGATTGCAGCTCCTCGTCCTCGGTCGGGCCATCATAAGCCTCAAGCGCGGCTTTCAGCGCTTCCAGCGCCTCGCGCTCCTGATCCGTGGGTGCGCGATGTTTGCGCGTTGGTTTGACGAAATCGTTGAAGTAGCGAACCGCAAAGCCCGCAGCCTGATCCAGATCGGGATGGCTTTCAGCCGTTGCTTCCGGCGCATAGCGGCGAATAAAGCCCCACAGCGTCTCCTTGTCTTCTGCGCCCGAGACCGACGCTAGGTTCAGCAACATCGCAAACGGTACGATCAGGGTCGATTCGGGAACGTCGCCACTATGAATGTGCCAGACCGGATTGTTCAGCTGAGCTTTCAGGTCCTGCCCCGGATAGGCGCGCAACTGTTGATGATATTCGTCATAAGCCTTCGGGATCACGTCGAAATGCATCCGCTTGGCTGTCTTGGGCTTTTGATACATGAAATATGCCAGGCTTTCGGTTGGCGCGTAGGTCAGCCATTCGTCGATCGACACGCCATTGCCGGACGATTTCGAGATCTTCTGGCCATTCTCATCCAGGAACAGTTCATAGGAAAAATGCTCGGGCGCACGGCCGCCCAATGCACGGCAGATCGCGTCATAGATCTTTTCGTTGGTAGCATGTTCCTTGCCGTACATCTCGAAATCGACGCCCAGCGCCGCCCAGCGCGCCCCAAAATCAGGCTTCCATTGCAATTTCACGTTGCCGCCAGTGACGGGCACGGTCCATTCCTTGCCGTCCTCGTCATCGAATGTGACGGTATAGGTCTCTGCACACACTTTCTTCATCGGCACATACAGAACCCGCCCGGTTTCCGGATGGATCGGCAGGAAAATCGAATAGGTCTGTTGGCGCTCTTCCCGCAGGCTTTTGAGCATGATGGCCATCACGTCATCATACTTGTCGACCGCGCGCTTCAGGATCTCGTCGAACTGGCCTGACCGATAGAAATCGCGTGCAGAATAGAACTCATAGTCGAATCCGAAAGTATCGAGGAACCGGCGCAACATCGCGTTGTTGTGCTCGCCGAAGCTGGGGTATTCGCCAAATGGATCGGGAACCGAAGTCAACGGGCGCTGCAAATATTCTTCAAGCGCCTCCGGGTTGGGCACATTGCTGGGCACTTTGCGCATCCCGTCCAGATCGTCCGAAAAACAGATCAGCTTGGTCGGTATGTCCGAAAGCGCCTCGAACGCGCGCTTGACCATCGTAGTCCGCGCGACCTCGCCGAATGTTCCGATATGCGGCAAGCCAGACGGGCCGTAACCGGTTTCGAACAGCACATACCCCTTTTCCGGAGCGCCCTTCTGATAGCGTTTGAGCAACCGGCGCGCCTCTTCAAAAGGCCAGGCCTTGGACGACATAGCGGTTTCACGCAGTTCAGACATTTCAATGTGCTCCATCGGGGAAAGTGTCGCGGTCACCCCATGCAACCGGACCGGCCCCTCCTATTGTGCCAGTGCAGCATGAGTCAATAAAGCAGTGGCGCAATTCGCGACACACTGCGCCAAAAAACAGTCGCCCTCGGGCAGGTAGGGAAACGTTCCTTGGCCCGCAAACACTCTGCCCGGGATATCTGCGCTGCATTTTCACCGGCCAGCCTTGCTCAGGCTACAATGGTGGGCCGGTTGTTCCTCCGAAACAAAAAAGACACGGGCGCGGGCGCAAACTTGACCCGGTTGTTTCGCACGCTCACCGGGCAGTGTTAGACAAAGGCGACACGGGGGAGGTCCCCGGACCAGAGGAAACGGGATGCGACGCGAAACCACCAACCGTATACGCTTTGTACTCGAAGATATCGTGCCGCCTATCCTGCGTGACAGCGCCGCGTTTCATTGGCTGGCATGCAGGGTTTGGGGCGACCATATCACGCGCCTTGCCGAATTCCGTGAACGCGCAACCTATCTGACGGATGACGAATACGAAAAGCTCTACCGCGATCATCCGCGCGTGCATCAGGGCACCGACAATTCCGAAGCCTGCATCAAGCGGATTGCCACGGATATCGTCGGGCAGAGCATCTGCGATATCGGCTGCGGCACCGGAGTTCTTTTGCAACGCATAAAGGCCGCCCGGCCCGACATCACGCAACTGACAGGGGTGGATTTCGTCGTCGATGATGCGGCTGCCATCGACAATATCGACTATGTCGCAGCTCGGATCGAAGAACTGCCGTTTGAAGACGACAGCTTTGACACCGTAATCTGCACCCATGTGATCGAGCATCTTCTGGACTACCGGCAAGCGATCGCTGAACTGCGTCGTGTCGCGCGAAAACGCGTCATTATCGTCGTTCCGCGTGAACGCGAATGCAGGTACACCTTCAATCCGCATTTCAACTTTTTCCCCTACACCCACAGCTTTCTGCGCGCGGTGTATCCCAGCCCGGACATCCATGTCTGCGAAGACCTGGGGCGCGACATCTACTATTGCGAAGACCGCCCCGAGGAAAAACCGGAACCGGAGCACCAAGGATGACTCCGCCCGCCCCAACGACACTGGTCTGGGCTGGTTTGCTGTTCACACCAGTTATGATCTCGGCCGGGCAAATTCTGTTCAAACTGGCGGGAAACCGGATTGATGGGCGCGAAGCCACCGGATTGGCGGACCTCATCCAGACGCTGTTCGATCCTTTCCTTTTGACAGCCTTTGCCATCTATGGCTCGGCTACAGTGCTGTGGGTGTATGTCTTGAGGTATCTGACTCTGTCCCAGGCCTACCCTTTTATGGCCCTCAGTTTCGTTCTTGTGCCACTGGCCTCGCACGTCTTCTTCGGCGAAACACTTGGGCTGCGCTACTGGCTGGGGGCCGCGCTTTTGATTTCGGGAATGATGGTCATGAATACCTGATCGCGCGGGATGGATGAAACAAGGTGTTGAACCTGACCCGCTGCGCTCATATCGTGCGTCCTCGAACGACCCCAATCAGGACCATCCCATGACCGAGCAAGTGCCCCACCCGATGTCCCCGCAAGATTGCCTTGTGGCGATCATGGTTGCAGTCTCGGCGTCTGACGAAAACATCCGAACCGCCGAGCTGGTCAAGATCGAGGTTGCCGTGAACATGCTGCCGGTCTTTGCCGGGTATGACATCGATCGGACCCGTCATGTATCACAGATTGTTTTTGACCTGTTCGAACAGGAAGACGGTTTGGATGCGCTGTTTGGCCTGATCCGCGAAAACCTCCCCGAGCGTCTGAACGAAACGGCCTATGCGCTGGCGTGCGATGTTGCGGCTGCCGACGGTGCGCTGGCCGAAACGGAACTGCGCCTGCTGGAAGAAATCCGGTACGAGCTGAATATCGACCGTCTGCATGCCGCCGCAATCGAACGCGGGGCGCGCGCGCGCCACACGGTCTGATCCGGGCAATCTACGGGTTTCAGCTTCCGTAGAGTGCGCCCCAACGTTCCAGCAAGGCCCGTTGCAGTTTCCGCGACCTGCGGTTCCAGCTGCGCGCGCCTTCAGGCCGTTCGCGTTGTGCGCGAGGAATCTTGGCGCGATGGGCCACGTCCGCCGTAAAAATGGCAAAGGCCAGATCGACCCCATCCGCCGTTGTCAGGAAACCGCCCAACCCGGATACGAAGTTCAATGTGCCTGTCTTGGCATCGACCTTGATCGGGTGGTTCTTGACCGGCCGCCCATTTCGATCCGTCAAGGCAAAAGGCTTCATCAATGGGCGCAATGCGCCCATTTTCCGGGCCGCGACAAGGGCCGCAACCAGATCCGCCGGCACCATACGCGAGGCATCGCCAAGACCGGAATGATCGACCATCGCGATCCCGTTCACGCCAAAGCTCTGAGACGCCCAACGGTTCATCTCGGCCGCCGACTCCGCCAGGTTGCGCGGGTCAACGCCCCGCGCTTTGGTTGCGGCCAGCCCGACCATCTCGGCCGTCAGGTTGGTTGAGTATTTCAGCATCCCGCGCAAAATACTGTCCAATGGATCGCTGCGATGCACCACAAGGTCGACACCTTTTGGCGCCTCTCGTGTCACCTGCACCCGATTCAGAACGATTCCATTGGATCGGGCCAAAGTACGAAACACATCACCCGCGTACAATGCGGGTTTGCGCACAGGCAGCCAGCGCGCCCCGCCATTGCCCAGCGCGCCCTTGGCCACGGTCCAGCGGTCCTGCCGCGCACTTGGCTGATAGGTATAGATAGGCAAGCTGCGGTTCTCGACCCGCATGGCTGCCACATCCACTGCCGGCACATATCGTGCGCTGCGTGCATCCATGGTCACATCGTAACCCTTACCAGCACGCTTCCACTCGAAATGGACCCGATTGAAATTCAACGATATCCCGCTTACCGCCGGGCTGTACCCCACATGATCCGGCTGACCGGGATCAATGCTGAACACGAAGGGCAGCGCCCCGTCATAGACCTTGAAGGCTCCTCGAACCTCGGTGATTCCGGCTTCGCGCAGGTTGGCCGCCATCGTGGCCAGCGCATCCGTATCCAACAGCGGGTCACCCCCGCCTGCCAGTATCAGATCGCCACGCAGAATCCCGTTTTCAATTGGCCCATCTGCGATCAAACGGGTTTCGAACCGGTGGTCGGGCCCCAGAACGTCCAGCGCGTAAAGCGCGGTCATCGCCTTGCCGACACTGGCCGGGGGCAAGCCCGCACCTTCACCAAATACCTCCAGCGGCTTTCCGGTCGCCACATCCGCGACGGCGAAAACAACTTCGCCCGTCAACCCTGCGGCTGCAACCAAACGCTCGGCACCACTCAACAGCGCCGCACGCGCGCGCGGCCTGAGCGAGACCAGCGGCGCCTGCGCCAGACCAGCTGCCGGGATCAGAAACGCCCCCAATCCTCCCAGAAACACACGACGTGAAAAACGACCAGCCATAGTTGGAATAAAATCCCACAGATCAAATGCGCGCAACCACTCGCTGCGATTATGCGTCGGGCAAGGCTATTCCGGCAACACTTCCGCGCGCCATTCGCCGCGCGTCCGAATTTCCGTGGAACTGACATCAACCATCGGCACATTCACGAAACACCAGGCCGGAGCTTGCGCCCGCCCCAAAAGATGCCGCGCCTGCCCGTCGATTCTGTACTTGGCATAGACCCGCGCCGCCCTGGACATCCGGGCAGATATCCGGTCGCCGGGCCGTGCGACCACACCAACAGGGACACTGTCCATGATCCCTCGCCAATCTTTCCAACGGTGAAATTGCGCCAGATTGTCCGCCCCCATCAGCCAGACAAATCGCACCTGTGGATACAATCGCTGCAACGCTGTCAGAGTATCCGCAGTCGCGCGTGTACCTGTCAGCGCCTCGATATCCGTCACCTCGACACGCGGATGCTGCATCACATTCCGCGCTGCCGCCATTCGCCTGTCCATGGGCGCGGGCCCGCGTTCCTTCAACGGATTGCCCGGCGATACCAGCCACCAAACCCGATCCAGCCCGAACGCCTTCATTGCCTCAAGCGTGACGTGCACATGGCCCTGATGCGGTGGATCAAACGACCCGCCGAACAGACCGACGACCTGTCCAGGTCGCGCATAGGGTATGCCGTACCGCTCCATACCCTGCTGATGTTCAGAACTGCGAGGCGTTGTCAATCAACAGGTTGCACCACATCACCCAGCTGAACCCGCCTGGGTCGCACGACTTCGGCGCACCATCCTCCGTGCCCACGCACGGAGGAATAGCCACCCTTGCCCAGCGCTTCTTCCATCCGGCTGCACGGCGCACAAATCACGGTGAGGCGCAAAATTGCCTCGCCCGCCTGCACCTCGCGCCCTTTGAGCGCCGTCAGATTTATCCCCGAAACCACCAGGTTGCGCCGAAGGATCACAGGCGCAACCGGCCCCTGCCCCAGGTACGACCCAATCGCCGCCAGATGCTCCTGCTGGATCAGAGTCACCGCCCGCTTGCCAACGCGGGCGCGGTCACTGATCAGACCGGCCTCGGCAATCACGGATTCCTCCAGTGACACCATCTCGGCCCGGCGCTGTGGTCGCGCTCCGATCCAAGTCACGCAACCGGGCTGCGCCCAACCCGCAATCAATTCGGCCAGTTCCAACATAACACCCCCATTTACAGCGCACCCACACTATGCCGCCCGACCCAAAGACGAAATTCACAATACCACCAGCTTGCCCCGCCCGTCCCGCTCGGATATCCAGCGTTTCAACCAAATTTCCCGACCCAGAGGACGCGACATGGCCGCCTATCAATATGTTTACCACATGCAGGGTGTCTCCAAGACCTATCCCGGTGGCAAGAAGTGCTTTGAAAACATCCACCTCAGTTTTCTGCCCGGCGTGAAAATCGGTGTCGTCGGCGTCAACGGCGCCGGTAAATCGACGCTGATGAAGATCATGGCCGGTCTCGACACCGACTTCACCGGCGAGGCATGGGCCGCCGAGGGCGCCAAGGTCGGCTATCTGCCGCAGGAACCGCAACTGGATGAATCCCTGACCGTTCGCGAAAACGTCATGCTGGGCGTGGCCGGGAAAAAGGCCAAGGTCGACCGCTTCAACGAGATCGCGATGGAGATCGCCGAGAACTACTCGGACGAGCTGATGGAGGAAATGACCACCCTGCAGGACGCGATCGACGCGGAAAACCTGTGGGATCTGGACAGCCAGATCGATGTCTCGATGGAGGCGCTGCGCTGCCCGCCGGACGACGCCGACATCGCCAATCTTTCGGGCGGTGAAAAACGCCGCGTGGCGCTGTGCAAGCTGCTGCTGGAAGCGCCCGACATGCTGCTCTTGGACGAACCGACCAACCACCTGGACGCGGAAACCATCGCCTGGCTGCAACAGCACCTGATCGACTACAAAGGCACCATCCTGATCGTCACCCACGACCGTTATTTCCTGGATGACATCACCGGCTGGATTCTCGAATTGGACCGCGGCCGTGGCATTCCGTACGAGGGCAACTATTCCTCGTGGCTGGAGCAGAAAGCCAAGCGGCTTGAGCAAGAGGCCCGCGAGGACAAATCCAAGCAGAAGACGCTTCAGCGCGAACTGGAATGGATGCGTCAGGGTCAAAAGGCGCGTCAGGCCAAATCCAAGGCCCGGATCAACGCCTATAACGAGCTGGCGGAACAGTCCGAACGCGAAAAGCTGACCCGCGCCCAGATCGTCATCCCCAACGGCCCGCGCCTTGGCAGCAAGGTGATCGAGGTCAATGGGCTGGCCAAGCACATGGGCGACAAGCAACTGATCGAGGATCTCTCGTTCAGCCTGCCGCCCGGTGGCATCGTCGGCGTGATCGGCCCCAACGGCGCCGGTAAATCGACCCTGTTCAAAATGCTCACCGGCCATGAAAAGCCCGACGCCGGCACCATCGAATACGGCGACACGGTGCAGCTGTCCTATGTCGATCAATCGCGCGACGACCTCAACGACAACGACACCGTGTGGGAGGCGATCACCGGCGGCGCCGAGATCATTCAGCTGGGCGACGCGCAGGTCAATTCCCGCGCCTATTGCTCGTCCTTCAACTTCAAGGGCGGCGACCAGCAGAAAAAGGTTTCACTGCTGTCAGGGGGTGAGCGTAACCGCGTCCACATGGCCCGCCTGCTGAAAGAGGGCGGCAACGTCCTGCTGCTCGACGAACCGACCAACGATCTGGACGTCGAAACCCTGCGCGCTCTGGAAGACGCGCTGGTCGATTTCGCCGGCTGCGCCGTGGTGATCTCGCACGATCGTTTCTTCCTCGACCGGATCTGTACGCATATTCTGGCCTTTGAAGGTGATGCCCACGTGGAATGGTTCGAGGGCAACTTCGAGGACTACGAAGAGGACAAAAAGCGCCGTTTGGGACCGGATGCGCTGGAGCCCAAGCGGTTGAAGCACAAAAAGTTTGCGCGGTAGACGCCCCAGAGCAATAAATTGATGACCAGAACAGGCCGCTCTTGGAATACCAAGCGGCCTGTTTTTTTACCGTTATTCTCAAAGCCAGGCAAATTTGATACTCTAATTGCAATTCCTTTGTTTGAGTATTGTTATGGCAGAACCCATCACCGCACTTGCTGCACCCCTGATGCCATTTCTGGACTATCTGCGGCCAAACAAATCACCCTATGTGCTGGTATCTGTCGCAATTCTGACGTGCTTGCTGTTACCTCAGAACAACCTGTTTGAGAGCCCATATGGATGGATGTACCATATTCCAATTTACTGCGTGATTGCCTGTACGGTCGTGCTGTCCTTTTTGTACCGCCCACCCGAAGTTGTACGGCACAACGCCAAAGCATCCGGGCACTTGGCCACGACGACAAACCTGACCGAGGTGTCCGATGACAGCATGGTCGACATGGATCATCAGCTAAAGTTCTCTCGGTCGTTCTGTCTAATATGCGGGCTCGTTTCTCTCTACATTTTGTTCAAGTCCGAAAGCAGACCATTTTTCGAAATATTCACCGTGCTTTATTTTGTTATCGTTTTTCATATTGCGGTGTTCATGGGTTATCTTCTGTTTCGATCCCTGCGAGAAGAAAGCATAAACAAATTTGCAGTTTTTCAGATTGGTTTCATTACAGGAATAAGCCTACTCGGAACCGCACTGTCTTACGACCAAATCAACAAGAATGATTATTCCATTCTGTCGAATTGCACTCAAAACTCGCTGCTCATTCTGGACAACAACGAAAATATCGCAAGGTTCGAGGAAGAAAGGGGAATATTTCTGGACGGAATGCCTATTCCACCGGAAGACCAAGGCTTTCCCCCAGTCGAGACGGCATATACCAAATGCGATACACCGGAAACGGTCGTTTTTTCCGGTTACTTGTATGAGATTGACCCCAAGGACATCACCAAAAGAATCGATTGGAAAGCAACAAACACCATTATCTTCGCGATAGCCTGGCTTGCATTTATGTTGTTTTGGGTTCTTCGTTTGAAGAAATTCATTCGCGTGGTGTTCGTAGATTAAAAGGCGAAGAGGGATAACCTTCCAACCGATCTCTCGCAACGCTCAGGGCTGAAAACCTTTGGGTGAACGCAACGGGGCGGCCTTCTTCGCCGACTGAAACCATCGCAAGATACCTGACAAAATCGACAAATGCAGATACAAGCGGCAAAACCACGTCAAGAATACGTGTGGTTTCCACGGCCACAGAAGAAGTTTGACACTCTCTCTTGTCACCCGGCCCCAACACTGCTAGATGCACCCAATCTTGCGGCCTCGGATTCGTTCCGGGGCCTTAGATATTTTGAACCGGGGACCTTCGGGGCCCTATACCCTTGGCACCTACGGGGGCCTCTCACATAGCGGGGAACCCCCTCGCACTTGCTAAACGGAAGACAGAAAGCATGGCACTCAAGTCGTACAAGCCGACGACGCCGGGCCAGCGCGGGCTGGTGCTGATCGACCGTTCGGAGCTTTGGAAAGGACGTCCGGTCAAGTCTCTCACTGAGGGTTTGACCAAATCGGGCGGCCGGAACAACACCGGACGGATCACTTCACGCCGCCGCGGCGGTGGCGCAAAGCGTCTCTACCGGATCGTTGACTTCAAACGGAACAAATTTGATGTCGCGGCAACCGTCGAGCGGATCGAATATGACCCGAACCGGACCGCATTCATCGCACTGGTAAAATACGAAGACGGCGAGCAGGCCTATATCCTGGCTCCGCAGCGTCTGGCTGTTGGTGACAAAGTCGTGGCATCTGCCAAGGCCGACATCAAGCCGGGCAACGCAATGCCGTTCTCGGGCATGCCCATTGGTACCATCGTCCACAATATCGAGATGAAGCCTGGCAAAGGCGGTCAGATCGCACGTGCGGCCGGTACTTACGCTCAGTTCGTTGGTCGCGATGGCGGCTACGCTCAGATCCGTCTGAGCTCGGGCGAGCTGCGCATGGTCCGTCAGGAATGCATGGCCACCGTTGGTGCCGTGTCCAACCCCGACAACTCGAACCAGAACCTCGGTAAAGCCGGTCGTATGCGCCACAAAGGCGTTCGTCCGTCGGTTCGTGGTGTTGCAATGAACCCGATCGATCACCCGCACGGTGGTGGTGAAGGTCGTACCTCGGGTGGCCGTACACCGGTTACACCGTGGGGTAAGGACACCAAGGGTAAGCGTACCCGCAACAAGAACAAAGCGTCCCAGAAGCTGATCATCCGCTCGCGGCACGCCAAGAAGAAGGGACGTTAATCTATGTCTCGCTCTGTTTGGAAGGGTCCTTTCGTCGATGCTTATGTGCTGAAAAAAGCCGAAGCAGCGCGCGAGTCGGGCCGCAACGAAGTCATCAAGATCTGGTCGCGTCGTTCCACCATTCTGCCCCAATTCGTGGGTCTGACCTTTGGTGTGTACAATGGCCAGAAGCATATCCCGGTAAACGTCACGGAAGACATGATTGGTCAGAAGTTCGGTGAATACTCGCCAACTCGTACCTACTATGGTCACGCCGCAGACAAAAAAGCGAAGCGGAAGTAAGTCATGGGCAAGGAAAAGAACCCCCGCCGCGTGGCTGAAAACGAAGCAATGGCGAAAACTCGCATGCTTCGCACCAGCCCGCAGAAACTGAACCTGGTTGCGCAAATGATCCGCGGCAAGAAAGTCGAGAAGGCTCTGACCGACCTGACTTTCTCGAACAAGCGTGTCGCGCAGGACGTCAAGAAGTGCCTGCAGTCCGCAATCGCGAATGCCGAAAACAACCACAACCTGGACGTTGACGAACTGATCGTCGCCGAAGCTTGGGTTGGCAAGAACCTGGTCATGAAGCGCGGTCGCCCGCGTGCCCGTGGCCGTTTCGGCAAGATCATGAAGCCGTTCTCGGAGATCACCATCAAGGTGCGTCAAGTTGAGGAGCAAGCCTAATGGGACATAAAGTCAATCCGATCGGCATGCGCCTTCAGGTCAACCGCACCTGGGACAGCCGCTGGTACGCTGACACCAAGGATTACGGTGATCTTCTGCTGGAAGACATCAAGATCCGTGAGTTCATTCAGAAAGAGTGCAAGCAGGCCGGTGTTGCACGTGTGATCATCGAACGTCCGCACAAGAAGTGCCGCGTAACGATCCACACCGCACGTCCGGGTGTCATTATCGGCAAGAAAGGTGCAGACATCGAAGTTCTGCGCAAAAAGCTTGCTGGTATGACCGACAGCGAACTGCACCTGAACATCGTCGAAGTGCGCAAGCCCGAGCTTGACGCGCAGCTGGTTGCCGAGTCGATCGCTCAGCAGCTGGAACGTCGTGTTTCGTTCCGTCGCGCAATGAAGCGCTCGGTTCAGAACGCCATGCGCATGGGCGCCCTGGGTATCCGGGTGAACGTCGCTGGCCGTCTGGGCGGCGCCGAAATCGCACGGACCGAATGGTATCGCGAAGGCCGCGTGCCTCTGCATACCCTGCGTGCCGACATCGATTACGCACATGCCGAAGCGATGACTCCTTACGGGATCATCGGGATCAAGGTCTGGATCTTCAAAGGTGAGATCATGGAGCACGATCCGCAGGCACGTGACCGTAAAGCACAGGAACTCCAGGACGGCCCTGCACCTCGTGGTGCTGGTGGCGGTCGTCGCTAAGGAGGGAAAGATATGCTTCAACCAAAGCGTACGAAATTCCGCAAGATGCACAAAGGCCGGATCAAGGGAGAAGCCAAGGGCGGCTCTGATCTGAACTTTGGCACCTACGGTCTGAAAGCCTTGCAGCCCGAGCGCGTCACCGCGCGTCAGATCGAAGCTGCACGTCGTGCCATGACCCGTCACATGAAACGTCAGGGTCGTGTCTGGATCCGTATCTTCCCCGACACTCCGGTCACTGCAAAGCCGATCGAAGTTCGTATGGGTAAAGGTAAGGGTTCGGTGGACCGCTGGGTTTGCAAGGTCAAGCCCGGCCGCGTGATGTTCGAGATCGACGGCGTCAATGACGACATCGCCCGCGAGGCCCTGCGCCTGGCCGCGATGAAGCTGCCGATCAAGACCCGCGTCGTGGTTCGCGAAGACTGGTAAGCGATCCGGGGTTTCCCCGTTCGTGACAAAATTGACCCCCGTCGGGAAACCGGCGGGGGTTTATTATTCAGATTGCCTTAGCTCGCCGCAAACGAGTTTCTCGGTTCTTTCCGACATGAGGCAAGCCATGTTTCCGACAATCGAAGCCTCAAATAGCTCACCACAGTGTTCATTTTCCTTGTGGATGATACAGCCGTGTGTCTTTTTCGTTAACGCGTCAACCATCAGTTGTTTAAGAGACGAATTTGCTATTCCAATCTGGTTTTCTAGCTGAATTTCTCCGAAGCCGAACATATCTACCGGCGTTAAGCCCGTCTCAGCCCAAGTTTTTTTGTCTTCATCAGGTATCAGTACGCCGGTGCCACGCTCCAAGGCATTTAACGCGAACATCCTAGCTGGCAAAGAGTTCTCGACGTCTTCTTGGTAATCGCCTGCAAGGATCGTAAGGCTTAATTTGGCAAGTTCCAGATCGATTTCGCGATTTTCCTTAGCATATTTCAATTCAAGCTCCCGCAGCGTCGAATTGTATGAGTATGTCGAAGCCTGATAACTCGCCCATGCAGCTAGTGCCGCAGTAATTGCACCTCCGACAACGTACTGCATCAATCCACTGGCTCGTTGTTTGTTCGCCGCATTTTGGTTGGCGAGCGCAGTCTTGTAGTTCAACTCGGCTATTTTCGCTTCTATCTCATTGGTCATAACTAGTTTCCCCAAAATATTGGAGATAATCCGCCTGTTTTGAGAACGGGTCAATTCCGATTGTAAAGTCGGAAACAGCGCAGTCTCTCGCAATTTGTTTGTTACTAAGTTATGCCCACCGCATGGCACAGATTGAATCACTTTTCGTAACCCGTCTTTATCGCGCAGCTTTGTCCGAGTTCGGTCCGAGGATCGATGCGGAAGAGTTGGAAAACTCGTGCCTTGTCATCGCCGAAGATGACGAGGCCGGGCAGCAATGGTGTGAGGATAACGGCTATCCCGGCTACACCAGCTATGCCTCGCTGACCGATCTGCCCTGGCGTTTCCCGATCTTCGCCGAACTGGTGAAGGTACTGGATCAGCACGTGGCGGCCTTCGCCAAAGATCTGGAGTTCGATCTGGGCGAAGGCGCGTTGAAGCTGGAAGACCTGTGGATCAACATCCTGCCCGAGGGTGGCATGCATTCCAGCCACCTGCACCCGTACAGCGTGATCTCGGGCACGACCTATGTGGCGATGCCCGAGGGGGCGAGCGCGCTGAAACTGGAAGACCCGCGATCAGGTCGCATGATGGCTGCGCCGACGCGTCTGAAAGGTGGGCGGCGCGATTTGCAGCCATTCATCTACATGAAACCGCAGGTGGGGGATGTCTTGCTTTGGGAAAGCTGGCTGCGCCACGAGGTCCCGATGAACATGGCCGAGGAAGAGCGGATATCGGTCAGTTTTAACTATCGGTGGGACTGAACGCTCCCACCGAATAACGGCATCTTGAATGCCGGAGAACACCGTTGGCACTCCGCCCAGATTGAACGAAAGCCCTGTCAGGCGGCAGGTGACGGCCAAGCAAATTCTGGACGGAACGCTTCATATACCGGTCGTCCGTCATCAGGCTTGGGGTACCCTTTGCTGTCATCGTAAAACGCGTGGTAAGTCGCTGCAGGAAACTTGCTGTCATCATACCCCATCACGTTGGGTACAGCCACGCGTATGCGCTTTTGCCTATCATCCAGCATCAGCGCGGCCCCGCACTCAGAACAGGTGCAAAGCTCTAAAGGGCCATCGGGATTGTTGGCGTTGAATGGTTGACGGTTCATCTTATCTTCGGGGTCTGCTGACAGATCTGCGTAGTTGAAGAACGCAACATGGGTTGTGTGCTGTCCGGTCACGGACTTACAGACATCACAGTGGCATTCATGGTTGTCTATCGGTTCTGCCGTCGCGACTATCTTGACGTGTTCACATCCTCCTGAATAAGGGCTGGTCATTTTCTTACCTCCTCTGTGAACTTCAGGCTTTTGGGCCTTCTCTATTGGGCGCCGAACGCGGCCCGTTGGCAATACAGACCTTGGCCTGAGTTTGGATGAGGAATACTTCGCGGAAGTTTCGTGATTGGTAACCCGTTCGGCGACCGAGAGCATCCAATTCCCTCGCCATCAAGAAGGCGTCAAACTTTCCCTTGCCCCCCACTCCCTAAACCCTTATACGGCGGCATCCTGCGTGTCGCCCGGCGTTGTCGGGCGATTCGCATGTCTATCATTCATCCACCAGGTCCAAGGTGACCCGTGTACGGGGCCTTCTGGTGTTTTGAGCAAAGGAAAAAGGCGATGAACGCCCAAGAACTGCGTGAAAAGACCCCGGACCAGCTCCGCGAGGAACTGGCCAACCTGAAGAAAGAAAGCTTTAATCTGCGCTTTCAACAGGCAACCGGTCAGCTGGAAAACACGGCTGGCATCAAAGCGGCCCGCCGCAATGCTGCCCGCGTCAAAACCATTCTGAACGAAAAGGCCGCTGCCGCGGCATCGGAGGAGTAATCCCATGCCCAAGCGTATCCTGTCCGGAGTAGTAACCAGCGACGCCAACGAGCAGACCGTGACTGTTTCGGTTGAACGCCGTTTCAAGCACCCGCTGCTGCACAAAACCGTTCGTAAGTCCAAGAAATACCGGGCTCATGACGAAAAGAACGCCTTCAAGGTCGGCGACACCGTACGCATCATCGAATGCGCGCCGAAATCGAAGACGAAACGTTGGGAGGTTCTGGAGGCGTAAGCCCCCAGACCTTTCCATTTGTCGAAACCCTGGGGGAATTAACAAGACCAGCCCCCACAGGTCGGGAGAAACCACATGATCCAGATGCAGACCAATCTGGATGTCGCTGACAACTCCGGCGCTCGCCGAGTTCAGTGCATCAAGGTCCTGGGTGGTTCCAAGCGTAAATACGCCTCCGTCGGCGACATCATTGTCGTCTCGGTGAAGGAAGCCATCCCACGCGGCCGCGTGAAGAAAGGGGACGTCCGCAAGGCCGTCGTCGTACGCACCGCCAAGGAAGTCCGTCGCGAAGACGGCACCGCGATCCGTTTCGATCGCAACGCCGCCGTCATCCTGAACAATAACAACGAGCCGATCGGTACCCGTATCTTTGGCCCCGTTGTTCGCGAACTGCGCGGCAAGAACTTCATGAAAATCATCTCGCTGGCTCCGGAGGTGCTGTAATCATGGCTGCTAAACTCCGCAAAGGCGACAAGGTCGTCGTGCTGGCCGGCAAGGACAAGGGCAAAGAGGGCACTATTTCCTCGGTTGACCCCAAAGCCGGAAAAGCTGTTGTTGATGGCATCAACATCGCCATCCGTCACACCCGCCAGTCGCAGAACTCGCAAGGTGGTCGTCTGCCTCAGGCAAACCCGATCGACCTGTCGAACCTGGCACTGCTGGACAAGAACGGTAAAGCGACCCGCGTTGGCTTCCGCATGGAAGGTGACAAGAAGGTCCGCTTCGCCAAGACCACAGGGGACGTGATCGATGCTTGATAACGCAACCTACACCCCGCGTCTGAAAACTCAGTACGTTGAAACCATCCGTGCCGCTCTGAAAGAAGAGTTCGGTTACAAGAACGACATGCAGCTGCCCAAGCTGGAGAAGATCGTTCTGAACATCGGCTGTGGTGCCGAGGCCGTCAAAGACTCGAAGAAAGCGAAAGCTGCGGTAGAGGATCTGACTGCGATTGCCGGCCAAAAGGCCGTTGCAACCAAGGCGAAGAAGTCGATCGCGGGCTTCCGCGTCCGTGAGGACATGCCGCTGGGCGCGAAAGTGACCCTGCGTGGTGACCGGATGTACGAATTCCTGGATCGTCTGATCACCATCGCGCTGCCGCGCGTGCGTGACTTCCGCGGTGTAAAACCTTCTTTCGATGGTCAGGGCAACTTTGCCATGGGCATGAAAGAGCACATCGTTTTCCCGGAAATCGATTTCGACAAGGTCGACGAGGTCTGGGGCATGGATATCGTAATTGCCACCACAGCGAAAACCGACGCTGAAGCAAAGGCACTGTTGAAAGCGTTCAACATGCCGTTCAACGCATAAGCGCCGGGAGGATTGAGACATGGCTAAAAAAGCAATGATCGAACGCGAAAAGAAGCGCGAACGCCTGGTGGCCAAATATGCCGCAAAGCGTGCTGAGCTGAAAGAAATCGCGAATGACGAGAGCAAGCCGATGGAAGAGCGCTTCAAGGCGCGTCTGAAACTGGCGAAGCTGCCGCGCAACAGCTCGGCCACTCGTCTGCACAACCGCTGTCAGCTGACAGGTCGTCCCCACGCTTACTACCGTAAGCTGAAGGTCAGCCGTATCGCGCTGCGCGAGCTGGGTTCTGCTGGTCAGATCCCCGGCATGGTGAAATCGAGCTGGTAAGGGAGACATAGATATGAATGATCCTATCGGCGATATGCTCACCCGTATCCGCAACGCGCAAATGCGCGGCAAGTCCACCGTTTCCACCCCGGCTTCCAAGCTGCGCGGTTGGGTTCTGGACGTGCTGGCGGACGAAGGCTACATCCGTGGCTATGAAAAGACGACCGGTGAAAACGGTCATCCGGCCATCGAAATCAGCCTGAAGTACTACGAAGGCACCCCTGTCATTCGCGAACTGAAGCGGGTCTCGAAGCCCGGCCGTCGCGTATACATGGGCGTCAATGACATCCCGCAGGTCCGTCAAGGTCTGGGTGTGTCGATTGTCAGCACTCCGAAAGGTGTGATGTCGGACGCAAACGCTCGCTCCAACAATGTTGGCGGCGAAGTGCTCTGCACCGTCTTCTAAGGAGGTCTGCAATGTCTCGTATTGGTAAAAAACCGGTCGAGCTGCCCAGCGGCGTTACCGCCTCTGTGTCGGGTCAGACCATCGAAGTGAAAGGTCCGAAAGGCACCCGCAGCTTCACCGCCACCGACGACGTAACGCTGTCGGTTGAAGACAACGTGGTCAAGATCGACCCCCGCGGCATGTCCAAACGTGCTCGCCAGCAATGGGGCATGAGCCGCACCATGGTTGCCAATCTGGTGACCGGTGTGACCGAAGGCTTCAAGAAGGAACTGGAGATCCAGGGTGTGGGTTACCGCGCTCAGATGCAGGGCAACACCCTGAAGCTGAACCTGGGCTACAGCCACGATGTTGATTTCGTTGCTCCGGAAGGTGTCACCATCACCGCACCGAAGCAGACCGAAGTCGTTGTGGAAGGAATCGACCAGCAGCTGGTGGGCGAAACTGCGGCCAAAATCCGCGAGTGGCGCCGTCCCGAGCCGTATAAGGGCAAGGGTATCCGCTATAAGGGCGAGTTTATCTTCCGCAAGGAAGGCAAGAAGAAGTAAGGACGCAAAAAATGGCAAACAGCAAAAGAACCCTGTTTCTGAAGCGCCGCCTGCGCGTTCGGAACAAACTTCGCAAGGTCAACGCGGGTCGTCCGCGTCTGTCCGTACACCGTTCGAACAAGAACATCTCTGTTCAGCTGATCGACGACGTACGTGGCGTGACCCTGGCCGCAGCCTCGACCCTGGAAAAGGATCTGGGTGTTGTGGGCAAGAACAACGTCGAAGCGGCCACCAAAGTGGGCGCGGCCATCGCCGAGCGCGCCAAAAAGGCAGGCGTCGAAGAGGCCTATTTCGATCGTGGCGGCTTCCTGTTCCACGGCAAGGTGAAGGCTCTGGCCGACGCTGCGCGTGAAGGTGGTCTGAAGATCTAAGACCTGCGGGCGGGTTTCGATCCGCCCCGATGATCCGGGGGCCTCGGCAACAGTCGGGGCTCACTTGGATTGAAGAAACGGCGCCGTATGCGCCACATGAGAAAAGGGATGCCAAATGGCAGAACGTGAAAACCGTCGGGGCCGTGGCCGCGACCGTGAGGAAGCACCGGAATTTGCAGATCGTCTGGTTGCGATCAACCGCGTGTCGAAAACCGTAAAAGGTGGTAAGCGCTTTGGCTTCGCCGCTCTGGTGGTTGTCGGCGATCAGAAAGGCCGCGTGGGCTTTGGCAAGGGTAAAGCGAAAGAAGTACCCGAGGCCATCCGCAAGGCGACCGAACAAGCCAAGCGTCAGATGATCCGCGTGCAACTGCGCGAAGGTCGGACCCTGCACCACGACATCGAGGGCCGTCACGGCGCCGGTAAAGTGGTTATGCGCACCGCACCTGAAGGTACCGGTATCATCGCCGGTGGTCCGATGCGTGCCGTGTTCGAAATGCTGGGCGTAAAGGACGTTGTGTCCAAGTCGCTGGGCTCGCAGAACCCGTACAACATGATCCGTGCCACCATCAACGGCCTGCAGAAAGAGCAAAGCCCGCGTTCGGTTGCACAGCGTCGTGGCAAAAAGGTTGCCGACATCCTGCCCAAGCGGGACGAAGCACCGGCTGCTGCTGAAGCAGAAGCATAAGGAGAGCGACCCATGGCAAAAACCATCGTCGTCAAGCAGATCGGTTCCCCGATCCGCCGCCCCGCCGAACAGCGCGCAACCCTGATCGGCCTGGGCCTGAACAAGATGCACAAAACCCGTGAGCTGGAAGATACTCCTTCGGTCCGCGGCATGATCCGCAAGATCCCGCATCTGGTAGAGATCGTCGAAGAGCGCGGCTAAGCGCTAAATCTTCGCAGAGTTTGAAACGCCCCTGATATTTTTCAGGGGCGTTTTTTCTTGCGTTTAACTGCGTCTGACGTATCGTTTTGATCCATTTTGATTAAAGAGTGAGAAAAAATGAAACTGTTCCTATCCGCGCTTTGCGCGACGGCCATTGGTGTCTCAGCGCACGCAGCCTGCCCTAACAAGGCTCCAAAACTTTCGAAAAGCTATTTCTCAGACGGCGACCAGAAAGTGAATGCAGCCTGGCTCCAAAACAACCTTGCGGGAAGCAAAGTCGTTTACACTGGCAAAGACACAGAAACATATTTTTCCGACGGAACCTATTCCTACAAAAGGGATGGCCAAACATGGAAAGCAAACTCATACAAATTCTATGACAACGGGATGCGTTGCATTGGATATCAAAACCCTCGGTTTAATCTTTACGTCGTGAACAACGGCAAACTGATTCTGGTTAATGAACAAAAAGAGCGATACGAGGGGAAGATTAGGAAATAGTCGGTTTTTAGGGCATTTCGTACAGCTTTATCGCAAGGCGTTAGCACTGCCACACGGCCTGCGTTCAATAGGAGAAGCGCCGTTACAGCAGTTTCTGAGTGCTTCTGACGCAAGTACATAATATTCCGAATGTCTTGCGCGATCCGAATTGCGTTGGGATCAACCTTTGTCATACCGAAAACGCATAGCGGCTAGACCGAAATCTGTATTGTTAGCGATAACTATTAACCCTATCTCAGCCTTGTCCAAACAAGGAACACAAAAGGTAACGTCAGGGAATTCGCCCTGATTTGAGAAAGGAACACAGAAATGACAACTGCAACACTGACAAATACCGGCTTCAACTTCGGCACCCGGATCATGGACATGATCGAACGGATCAAAACCGCACGCAAACGGGCCGCTGAATATCAGCGCACATACCGCGAACTGCAAAGCCTGACCAACCGCGAACTGGATGACATCGGCATCCGCCGCTGCGACATTGCAGATATTGCGCACAAACATGTTTACTGCTCTTGATCGCGGATATCCCAGTGCAAGACACAAAGGCGCCGAACGGCGCCTTTTCTGTTTCCGGTAGAAGCCCGCAGAACGGTCATAGAGCGCCTGAGCGCTCCACAGTGCCGAAGTACGCTACCCCTACTGTATGACGCTAATATCGGGCCTATGCCCCCTTCTTGATGTCGAGCGGGGGTTATAGCGCTATCTCAAAGCTCGTGACTCGACCGTACATCGTAAGGCCGCATGTTGCGTGTGCACTCTGCTGACGCGCCGGGGACCACCGGGCCCAATGGCCGCCTGCGGCAGCTGCTGGCGCATGACGCGGGCCGAAACGTCTTGAAACGTACGGTTTCCGGATTGGCATTCCACACTTGAACAGGTTGATCGGGTGGTTTGTCATCTGCAACGTTATCCTCTGCACTGCGCAGTCCTGGTCACAGTGATCCACGAACCGACGGGCCATGAGCGTTGGGCTGATCAGGCAATGCCCCTGCGGACGATTCTCGGTGTAACGGGCAGCCCAATAGGGGACGTGGCAGGTACATGAAACCTGGAGATACCCAGGCGTAGATCTGCCCTTGCGTGTTCCAACAACGTGCCAGAGGTCTGGGCGAACCCGGACGGATCAGTCTTTCCGACCGCATGGCGACCCTTCATCAAAGAAGTCGTATCCACATCGGCACGGTCCTATTTCAGGCTATCAGAAACGGAAAACGGCCCCATCTTTTTATCGGCAACCTGAAAACGGGCTCGGCGCTGACACCGCGCATTTGTTCCCAAAGCCAGACGGCGCAGAATTTCAGGGCTGAAATGAAATCGACCCCGACGGATGAAACCGCCGGGCCGTGATCAGCCGTTCATGTTGGGTCAAAAACCGGTGCTCAGATCGATTTCATTGCTCTTTTCCAGAACTGCACCTGACGTCCAGCCGTCTTTGCGGCGGTCAAAAAATAACGCGCTTATACGACTTGAGTGCCATGCTTTCTGTCTTCCGTTTAGCAAGTGCAGTGGGGTTCCCTGCTATGTGATAGGCCCCCGTAGGTGCCAAGGGTATAGGGCCCCGAAGGTCCCCGGTTACAAATATCAGAGGCCCCGGAACGAATCCGAGGCCGCAAGATTGGGAGCGTGAAACAGGGTTGGGGGTGGGTGTCTATAGGATAATGAGAACACTCACCGGGCCAATTTGTGTATTCCGCAAACAAAAAGCCCAAACCCAGATTTTTCGTGGTTTCCAGCAAGGAGCTTTTAGCTTCAGTCCGCCAGCTTCCAAACTTGAACGCCATCGATGAGGTATTCTCTCATGGAAAAGCGCGATGAAGGTGGCTCATTCTTTGTCAGCAACGAATGAACATCTCCAAGAACCGCGCGACTTTGGCCAATATAGCCATGCGCAAATGGGCCTAAGTCTTCGTCATTCACAAGTACAGTGTCTAAACCCGGCATTGTAAACGCAGGAGGTACAAGACCTACTCGATCATATCCATGCAACCATCTTGAGAGCTTCAATGCCAGGTCCCTGTCACCGACATATGAAGTTGCTCTGTCAGCTGAGGAAACTGCATGTACTCCTTGATACGGCATTATTGCTGCGTCGACATCGGCAGCGGCCAGAATAACTTGATGTATGGAAGCTGCAGCACTTGGATTTCTTGAAGCAAGAACCTCAATTGCCCCGAGTAGGCATCTACACCCCATACTGTGCGCAACAACGCTAACACCATGCTCCGAAAATGCTCCAGCAAACATCTCAAGAAATTCTGACAGAGCGTATCTGTTGCGTTCGGCGCTAGCCTCATCGGGTGAGTAACCTGCCTCTGTTCCAAGCGATGGCCAACTAAACAAACCAATACCTTGGGCTATTCCAAGGTCGTGACCAAACTGCGCGGCTCTAAGGACTGCACCTTCAAAAGAGGTGTTGTAACCATGAACAAAAATTGTGGGGCGTTGAAGATGCCCACCTGAATTGTTTACCTTCCTCAGAACTGAGAAAAATAGGTCTTCATTAAGCGTCATGATTTGCTTAAGTCGCAGGTCACTTTTCTGCTTGTTAAACAACCGCCTCCAGAGCGTCTTACCTAGCCCACCCAGCCTGTTGTCCTCTGGAACAACAACCTGAGCGATCCCATAATTTATTTGCTGCCATTGCTCTGCCCCGTACCCAATGACCGCCCCACGTTCGATTATCGGATCACGCGTTGTTCCAAAAAAGACTTCGTAGGCGTTCTTCCGAGGGCGAGCGTCTTCCTTTGGTTCTAGTTCACCTTTCTTTTCTGCAATGAGTGAAGTTCTTTGTCGCAACTCATCTCGATAAACTGCCCTTGAAGGGTATTCTCGAATGTACTGTGAGCCCACATGATCACGTTGCTCAGAGCTTAATTCAGTCCCAATAATCAAAACCCCATCAATATCGGCGTTTTGAAACGAGGTTTTTTCTAAAATTGAGTTTTCAAAGACCGCTTCGGCAAGAATTGAACCCTCAAATCTAACACCTGTTAGATCGGCAGAGCTGAAGGAAGCTTTCTCAAAGTTGGACCGCGTGAGGTCAGCTTCCTGTAGTCTCGCATTATCAAACTTTGATTTCTGGAAATTTAGTCGCGACAGGTTCGCGCCTACTAGGTCAGCGTCACTTAGATCAATTCTTTCAAAGTAACGGGACGTCTTTGGATCATCTCGAAAATCAGGGGGAAGAATGTCGAAGAAATTAAGGCCGGATAGATCCGGTTCAAAGTAGACACGCTTCCGGCGCTGGTTCCACCTTTTAACGCCTTCATTCAACCAACTCACATGCCAAGGATTAGCCATTTTGTCATATCTACATAAATATCATTCTAACTTCCGCCATCTTTGTGCCGGTAAAACATGCTGTCAACATGTGGCCGTTCCGCCAAGCGTCTAATTTTCAACAAAAAAAGCCCCCGCTTTCGCGGGGGCCTTCATCTCTCTCCAAAGACGGGTTCGATCAGAGACCGGTGGATACGTCGATGGTGTTACCCTCTTCCAGGGTCACATATGCTTTTTTGACGTCTTTCCGACGGCCCAGCTGGCCGCGGAACCGCTTGACCTTGCCTTTGGTCACGGTGGTGTTCACCGCTTTGACCTTCACACCAAACAGCGCCTCAACGGCCTCTTTGATCTGCGGCTTGTTGCTGTCGATCGCCACTTCAAAGACAACTGCGCCGTTTTCGGACGCCATGGTCGACTTTTCGGTGATGATCGGCTTGCGGATCACGTCGTAGTGTTCTGCCTTCGCGCTCATTTCAGACGAGCCTCCAGTGCTTCGACAGCCGCTTTGGTGAGCACCAGGGTGTCACGCTTGAGGATGTCATAAACGTTTGCACCCATCGACGGCAGGATATCCAGACCTTCGATGTTGCGCGACGCCTTCAGGAAACCTTCGTTCACAGTCGCGCCGTCGATGACCAGAGCGCGTTTCCAACCCAGGTTTGCAACCTGTTTGGCCAGAGCAGCGGTCTTGCCTTCGGCTTCGGCGCTCTCGATCACAACCAGTTCACCTGCTTTGGCTTTTGCCGACAGAGCGTGGCGCAGGCCAAGCTTGCGGAACTTCTTCGGCAGGTCGTGGCCGTGCGAACGAGGGGTCGGGCCCTTGTAGATACCACCCTTGCGGAAGATCGGCGCGTTGCGGTCACCATGGCGTGCGCCACCGGTACCCTTCTGGCGATAGATCTTCTTGGTCGAGTAGCTGGTTTCCGAGCGGGTCTTGACCTTGTGGGTGCCGGCCTGCGCGTTGTTGCGCTGCCAACGGACCACTCGGTGCAGGATGTCCGCACGCGGCTCGAGACCGAACAGATCGGCGTTCAGCTCGATGTCGCCGGCTTTGCCGCCGTCCAGTTTGATTACATCAAGTTTCATGCTTCACCACCTTCCGCGGGAGCTTCTTCCGCAGGTGCATCAGATGCAGCCGATTTCACAGCAGCCGGGAAAGGCAGGCCCTCCGGTGCTTTCTTCTTCACGGCGTCCTTGACGGTGACCCAGCCCGATTTCGGTCCGGGAACGGCGCCTTTGATGAAGACCAGACCACGCTCGGCGTCGGTTTTGACGACTTCCAGGTTCTGGGTGGTGACACGGGCAGCACCCATGTGACCGGCCATCTTCTTGCCTTTGAACACCTTGCCCGGGTCCTGACACTGACCGGTCGAACCGTGCGAACGGTGGCTGATCGAAACACCGTGCGAGGCGCGCAGACCACCGAAGTTGTGGCGCTTCATCGCACCGGCAAAGCCTTTACCGATCGAGGTACCCGAAACGTCAACTTTCTGACCTTCCAGGAAGTGTTCTGCCGAAATCTCGGCACCCACTTCGATCAGGCCATCTTCGGAGACGCGGAACTCGGCCAGCTTACGCTTGGGCTCGACCTTGGCAGCGGCATAGTGACCGCGCATGGCTTTCGAGGTGCGTTTTGCCTTGGCAGCACCGGCGCCCAGCTGAACGGCGGTGTAGCCGTCTTTTTCAGCGGTCCGCTGTGCAACGACCTGCAGGTTGTCCAGGTGAAGAACGGTCACAGGGATCTGCTTGCCGTCTTCCATGAACAGGCGGGTCATGCCAACTTTTTTTGCGATAATACCAGAGCGCATTCTCATACCCTCCGATTACGACTGCAACTTGATCTCGACGTCCACACCAGCAGCGAGGTCGAGCTTCATTAGCGCGTCAACGGTCTGGGGGGTCGGATCAACGATGTCGAGAAGACGCTTGTGCGTGCGGATCTCGAACTGGTCGCGGGATTTCTTGTCAACGTGAGGGCCACGGAGAACCGTGAACTTCTCGATCTTGTTCGGCAGCGGGATCGGTCCGCGCACGTTCGCGCCGGTCCGCTTGGCAGTGTTGACAATCTCTTGCGTGCTGGCATCCAGAACGCGATAGTCAAATGCCTTCAGCCGAATACGGATGTTTTGGCTTTGCATATTTACAGCCTTTTATTCAGGCGTTGGAGTTGAGAGGAGGACAGACGCGCATCGCCAACCCTCATCGAACCCAAAAGGCGGGAATCACCCCGCCTTGACGTTCTTATTGAGAACTCGCGCGTACTATAGCGACCTGAGCGTTTTTGCAAGAGGCAAATGCCAGAATGAAAACCTTCTATTCACCTCCAGAAACGCCATTGGTTAACCATGGACTTTCGACCTTCATTCCTTGGTAAACCGCGTGCAGAAAAAGATGCGCAATAACTGGGTCACTGGAAAATGGAGAAAAACGCATCTTTCCCTCTCTGACACCTTCTTCAGCTTCGTAAACAACCTCATCACCTTTGACGGTTACAAGCACTTTGAGCTCGGCTAGGGTCTCTGGATCGACCGTCGTGGGATCGTCAGACAAGATCACAAAGTCTGCAACTTTTCCAACTTCAATCGACCCCTTCTCGTTTTCCTCAAAATGCTGCCACGCAGGCCAAATTGTCATGGCCTTAAGTGCAGTCAAGACGTCCACCCTTTGATGCGGCCCCAATATGTCGCCCGAGCGGGTGCGGCGAGTGACCGTCGCGGCAAGAACGCGCATACTGTCGGGAAACGCGACCGGGGCATCGTGATGTGTGCCGAACATCATGTCCCTTTCTCGCAGCCATCCCGTGGGTGAGATGTTGTCGGCATTGACCGGTCCCACAGTATGATCCCGGTGCCAATCGCCCCAATAGAACGTGTGCATCGGGAAAAGCGACGGGAAGACGCCAAGCCGTTTGAAACTGGCAACCTGATCCTCCCTCAGAAACTGGCCGTGTATCAGAACGGGGCGGTTGCCCGGGTCGCCATACTTGATCTGCGCTTCTTCAAGGGCCGCAATCAGCATATCGGATGCTCCTTCGCCGTTGGAATGCACAAGGATCTGGAAGCCGTTCTCATAACACCAGTTCACCGCGTCCTGAAGCTGCTCCATCGTTATGGCGGCATATCCGGCATACCCGGCGGCATAATTTCCAACCGGATTGTAATAGGGTCGATCCCGCAAGGCTGTGAAACCCTGCGGTGAACCGTCGATTGTCAGCTTGCAACCCCCAACCCGGACCCGGTTCTCGTAGTCTGCTGATGTGTTTTCTCCGATGAACTTCCGAGCTTCCAAAACGTCTGGAAACGCGACCACATCGATGGGCAGCCCTTCTTCGGCTGCAACTTTCCTGAGAACCTCGACAATCTCACCGGACGATCGGCCTTCTTGTCCGGTTGTATATCCAAACTTAGCCCAAAGCTCTGTTCCGGCCTTCGCGAATGCCGCCAAGCCTTTCTCACCCAGATTTCCAAGCATGGGAACAAGAACCGAAAAGAACGCGTATTCTTCCAGAACGCCGTTAGGCTCACCAGCTTCATCGCGCTGAATCACACCGCCCGGAGGTGCTTCTGAGGTGGCGGAGATACCTACCAACTCCAGAGCTTTTGAATTTGCGACCCCCAAATGCCCGGATTGATGAATGATGATAACCGGCAAGTCTTGGGACACCATATCCAGTTCTTGCCGTGTCGGGTGACGCAGCTCTTTCAGCTGCGCGTTGTCGTAGCCAAAGCCAACGATCATTTTCACCTGCTCAACGGCTTCCGCATTCTCAGCGGCCCAGTTGGACAGTGTTGATTGCAGGCTTGCGATATCAACGACATCTCCATCCGGCGGCGCGAGAAGGTTGGCTGACAGTGCCTGTAAACCTCCCATGACAACATGCCCGTGGCTGTCCACAAAGCCCGGCAGCATCGCGCGTCCGTTCAGATCGAAGGTTTCCGTTCCATCACCTTGATACGCAGATAGATCAGACAGCGATCCGACGGCCAGAATACGCCCGTCTTTGACTGCAACCGCTTCGGCAGAGGGGCCTTCGTCATTCATTGTGACGATTGGACCGCCAAGATAAATGCGATCCGCGATTTGTTGGGACGATGCCGAGGTTGATGAAAACGCGATTGCTGCGACAAGACAGAGTGAACGTGCCGATACGTGCATCTCATGACCTCTTTCGAATTGCAATGTTTCAATACGGAAAAGGGTAACATCTCGGTGTGCGTTTCCGAAAATGAAAAAGGGCGCCCCGCGGGGCGCCCTTTCCGTCTGATCATTCGCTTGCGCGAATT